>JADMJJ010000036.1 GCA_018780645.1 Burkholderiaceae bacterium | reverse complement strand
TGATTTCCTTGGCCAGCTTGCCGAAGATCCGCCCCTTGGCGTTGGACGCCAGGTCCTTGTGCTTTGCTTTCCACTGTGCGCCCATGCTCTTGCTCCTTGCTGCCGCGACTTGTTTCAACCGCGCGGGTTATACCCCACGGCGGGCGCGGCGGCATTGAGCCGGGCTAACGAACACCCTTGATGCGCTCCACCATCAGCTCGCGCACATTGCCCAGGCCGGCGCTGACCAGCTCGCGGTAGCGCACCGGGTCGGCCACCGCCTCCTTCTCCACCGCGGTGGCGCTGCCACCCTTGCCGATGGCCAGCGACAGCACGGCCAGGCCGATATTGCCCGCCACCGAGCTGACGTCCTTGATCTCCGGAATCGCAGCCGCGTCGATCTGCAGTGGGCGCTGAAGGCCGAACTGGGCCCCGCCCAGCGCGCTTTGCAGCGACATCTGCGTGGCCCCGGCCGCGATCGTCGGGCTGACCTTGCCGGTCACCGAGGCGGTGCCGGAGATGCGGCCGAAGAAGCTGGAGCTGCTGCTGGCCAGGTCCACGAACTTGACCACCATGCGCACCGTCAGCAGAGTGGCGTCGAGTTCCTTCTGCAGTTCGATGTTGTCGAAGATGGCGCCGGACATCGAGGCCAGGCCGCCGAAGGCACCCAGCACGCCCTTGGATTGCAGGCTCAGGCCCATCACCGCACGGCCCTCGGGCGTGAACACGGTGGACCATTCGCCCCCACCGCTCTTCTTGTGCGGCGCCGGGCTGCCGCCGGCGGCCATCTTCTGGTAGGTGCTGCTGGCCATCAGCTGCGCCCCGGGCACGACCTCGATGCCGCTGGCCTGCACATCGCGCACAAACTCGGCATACAGCTGATCGACGATGGCCTGGAAGTCCGGCTCGGCGACCCCGACCAGGGTCACATAGACCGAGGTGCTGGCCGAGCCGCTGCGGCCGATCTCGGTGGCGCTGGCGCTGGCCGCCCCCTTGGTCACGAACTCCACGTCGAAGCCGGTGATGGCCACCCGCTTCAGGCCACGGACCTCCTTCGCATCGGTGGACGACTTCATCAGCGTGCCCGCCAGGTCGGCCGGCTTGAAGCCGGCGTCCAGGGTCAGCGCCTCCTCGCGCGCCTGGGCCGACAAGGCACTCAAGGCCAGCAGCACGCAGGCGAGACGGTGGCAGATCGCAGGGTTCTTCATGGTGGGCAGGTTCCGGAAAGTGACTGGGGCGCGAGCAGCGCACGGGTCTTCCGTGGTCTGTCTCAGTCCTTAACGCACCGCTCGTTCGGCAAAAGGCTCATGCAGCGTTGCATCCAATCGGCATCTGGGCGCGTAAGGACAGCAGGCACCCCACCACAAGGACCCCTCGCCATGAAGACTCTGCCCCTGTCCCCCCATCGCCTGCTGCCACTCGCAGCGGCCCTGTTCGCCCTCACCGCCGCCGGCCTGCACGGCCACGCCCACGCCTCCAGCCATCGAGAAGCGCCAAGCATCACGACCACGCCCAAGGTCGACGCCAGCGACTTCTATATGTTCAACAGCTACGAGACCGGCCGCGGCGCCTACGTGACGCTGATCGCCAACTACCTGCCGCTGCAGGATGCCTACGGCGGCCCGAACTACTTCACGATGGACCCGAATGCGCTGTACGAGATCCATATCGACAACAACGGCGATGCCACCGAAGACCTGAGCTTCCAGTTCCGCTTCAAGAACACCCTGAAGAACGGGACCAAGGGCATCTCGCTGGCGATTGGCGACAAGATGGTCGCGATTCCGCTGATGCAGGCCGGCCAGCTGACCGGCAGCAATGCGGTGGCCAACTCGGCGGTGCTGAACGTCAACGAGAGCTTCAGCGTCGATGTGGTGCGCGGTGACCGCCGCACCGGCACCCGCGCCGCCATCAAGGTGGCGGCCGGTTCGCCCAACGGCACGGCCGGCTCGGCCACGTTCGACAAGCCGGTGGACAACATCGGCGTGAAGACCATTCCCGACTACGCGGGCTATGCGGCGAAGCACATCTACACGGTGGAAATCCCCGGCTGCGCGATGCCGGCCAAGCTCTTCGTCGGCCAGCGCAAGGACCCGTTCGCCGTCAATCTGGGCACGATCTTCGACCTGGTCAATGCCTCGCCGGCGGTGATCACCAACCCGGCCAATATCGGCGCCGCCGGCAAGGGCGATCTGGATGACAAGAACATCACCACCCTGGCGCTGGAAGTTCCCAAGGACTGCCTGACCGCCAAGCCCGCGACCGACGCCAGCCATGACCCGGTGATAGGTGGCTGGACCACGGCCAGCCTGCGCCAGGGCAGCCTGCTCAATGGCAAGCCCAAGCAGGGCCACCAGACCGCATCGATTCCCGGCGGTGCCTGGACGCAGGTCTCGCGCCTGGGCAATCCGCTGGTCAACGAGGTCGTGATCGGTCTGCCGGACAAGGACAGGTTCAATGCCTCCAAGCCCAAGGATGACCTGCAGTTTGCCGACTATGTGACGAATCCGACCCTGCCCGCCCTGCTGGGCATCGCGCTGGCCGGTGACGCCGCCTTCCTGGCGCCGACCAATCTGCCCCGCACCGATCTGCTGAACGTGTTCCTGACCGGCATCGCTGGCGTCAACAAGCCAGCCGGCACCGTCACGCCGGCCGAAATGCTGCGCCTGAACACGAAGATCGCCGCCGTGCCCTTCGCCCAGCAGAACCGCCTCGGTGTGGCCGGCGAGGTGCTGCGCGTCGGTGGCGCCGGCAATCTGGCCAATGCGGTCGATCTGGCCGGCTTCCCGAATGGCCGCCGGCCCAAAGACGATGTGGTCGACATTGCGCTTGTTGCCGTGGGCGGCGGCCTGTGCGTGATCAACAGCAATGCCTCGATCGGCGCCATCCAGGCTGGCGACAACGCCAATGTGCTGGGGCTGAACAGCTTCGTGATCCCGGGCACGACGTCGACGACGCTGACCTCCGAATGCCGGGTTGGCAAGGTGCCGCTGGGCGCCACCTCGGCGGCACTGCACGACGCGGTCGATCAGGCCACCGTGCCGCTGTTCCAGACCTTCCCGTATCTGTACACGCCCACCGGCGGCACCAAGTAAGGAGCATCAGATGAACAAACTCCAACTTGCATTGATCGTCGTCAGCACGGCGGCGATCACGGCCTGCGGCGGCAGTGACGACGAGGTGCTGGGCACACCGCCGGTGGTGGTCGTGCCACCGGTCACGGCCGAGGTGCCGGCCAGCGCCAGCGCTACCGAGGCCGGGCTGTTCGCCTACCTCGATGCGCTGTTCAAGGCCAATGCCGACGGGCTGGAACCCGTGGACCTGTCCAACTTCAGCCCCAGCTTGAGCGACACCACCGAGCCGATGGCGATAGGCTGATCGATGAAGCGCGCCCTGCTATTGCTGTGCATGACCCTGGCCTTCGGAGCCCAGGGCGCGCCCCTGCTGCCGACCTCTGATGCGCAGGTGATCGAAACCCTGGCCGCCCCGGCCGGGGATCGCGCCGAAGAGCGCGCGCTGCGCCGGCAGCACCAGGCCAAGCCCGGGGATGCCGCCGTTGCGGTGGCTTTGGCGCGTCGCTATCTGGAGCAGGCCCACCGCGAGGGCGATCCCCGCTTCGCCGGGCGAGCGCTGGCCGCACTTCAACATTGGGCGCAGACGTCGGAGGCACCGCCCGCTGTGCTGCTGATGCAGGCCACGGTGCTGCAGTATCTGCACCAGTTCGACCCGGCCGCCCAACTGCTGGACGGCCTGGTGCAGCGCCAGCCGGCGATGGCCCAGGCCTGGCTGACACTGGCCACGATACGCCGCGTGCAGGGCCGCTATGTCGAGTCCGACCGCGCCTGTGCCGGGCTCACCGCCGCGGGTGCGACGCTCTACGCCCAGGCCTGCCAGGCCGAGAACGACGGCCTGCGCGGCCAGTTCGACAGCGCCCGCAGCAGCTTCAACCAGCTGCTGACCACCCGACTGGACGGCGCCACCCGCAACTGGCTGCTCACCAGCCTGGCCGAGCTCGAAGCCCGCGCCGCCCGCCCGATCGAGGCCGAGCGGGCCTACCGCGCGGCCTTGAGCACCCTGCGCGATGACTACACGCGGCTGTCCTTCACCGACTTCCTGATGCTGCATTCACGCGATGCCGAAGCGCTGGCCCTGCTCAGCGGCCAGCCGCGCTCCGACGCGGTGTTGCTACGTCTGGCGATTGCCGGTCAGCGCACCGCAGCGCCGGCCGCCCGCAACGATGTGCGCGAGCTGCGCGAGCGCATCGCCCAGGCCAATCAGCGCCCTGGCGCGGCCGCCTCGCATGCCCGCGAGCAGGCGATGTTCGCACTGTGGATAGATGCCAAGCCGGCACGCGCGCTGGAGCTGGCCCGCGCCAATGTGAAGCTGCAGCGCGAGGCCATCGACCTGTTGCTGTTGGCCCAGGCCGCCAAGGCCAGCGGCCAGGAAGCAGCGCAGCAGGAAGCAACTCTGTTGAGCCAGACAGTTGGATTGAAGGACGCCCGTCATGAACTCCTTCGTTGAGCGCCTGCTGCTGTGCAGTGCCCTGCTGCTGCCGGCAGGTGCCTGGGCACACAAGGCCAGCGACGCCTATCTGCAGCTGGCCGTCACCGAGCAGGGCCTGAACCTGCGTATCGACATCGCGCTGCGCGATCTCGATGCCGCGCTGGACCTGGACGCCGACGGCGACGGCCGGCTGACCTGGGGCGAGGTGCGAGCCGCCTGGCCCGCCATAGACGCCTACGTCGGCGCGCGCCTGCAGGTGCAGGGCTGCGAGCTGGCGCCCGGCGGCCACGCCCTGGAGAAGCGCGCCGATGGCGTCTATGCCGCCCTGAGCCTGCAATCGCCCTGCCAGCCGAGCGAGTTGCCGATGATCCGCTACACGGTGATGCAGGAGGTGGATGCTACCCATCGCGGCCTGGCGCGCATCACGGTGGGCGGCAGCCGCCCCGAGCTGCGGGTGCTCGATCCCCTGCACCCGGCCGTCTGGCCGGCGTCCACAGCGCCGACGAGTACAACGGCCCAGGTCAGCCAGGCGCCGGCAAGCGCATCGGCCGCCCCCCCTGCCGCTGAGACCCTGGGCACCAGCTTCCTGCGCGAGGGCGTGCACCACATCATCACCGGCTATGACCATGTGCTTTTCCTGCTGTGCCTGCTGCTGCCGGCGGTGATGCGCAGAACGCCGCAAGGCTGGCGGCCGGTCGATGAACTGAGGCAGGCCGTGTGGCCGGTGGTTGGCATCGTCACCGCCTTCACGCTGGCCCATTCGATCACGCTGACCCTGGCGGCGCTGAAGCTGGTGGCCCTGCCCTCGTCCCTCATTGAACCGGCGATCGCCGCCACCATCGTGTTGGCCGCGATCGACAATCTGCGCCCGCTGTTCCCGCGCCTGCCCCGCGCGGCCGTGACCTTTTTGTTCGGGCTGATCCACGGCTTCGGCTTTGCCGGCGTGCTGGCCGAGCTGGATCTGCCCGCCGCCACCTTCGCCTGGGCGCTGCTGCAGTTCAACCTCGGCCTGGAGCTGGGCCAGTTGGTGATCGTGCTGGCGGTGGTGTCGCTGCTCTACCTGCTGCGCCGACGCGCCGCCTATCCGCGCTGGGTGATTGGTGGGGGCTCGATGGCGGCCATCATGGTCGGCAGTCTCTGGTTCATCGAGCGCACCGCCGATGTGTCGGTGTTGGGGTTCTGAAACAGCCCCATCACTCGTGGCGCAGCAGGTCGCCAAAGACGGTGAATTCGCCCTGCCTGCGATCGGCGCCCGGGGCGTCGTACAGCACCAGCCAGGTTGGCCTGCCGCGCGTGAGTTCGAGGGGCAGATCACACAGGGCCTCGGCACGATCGCTGCCGCGGCCGCTGGGCAGCGCCACCGACTCGGTCAGGGCCGCCTCGAATCGAACCGGCTCGTGGTTGGCGGCAAACACCGACCTGGCGTCGGTCCACTTGTAGACGCGGATCTCGCCATCGAGCACCATCGTCGGACCGGCAAGCAGATAGAGGTCGTCGCCGCAGAAGTGCAGGTCCCGGATGCCCAGGCCGTCGAGCGGCAGGAAGTGCTTGCGCAGCAGCGTGCCGCGCTCGTCCAGCGGCACCATGCGCAGCGAGTCGCCGTGGGCTTCGACCGACAGTTCCAGCAGGGCCGACCAGCCGCGCAGCACCGGGCCGCGCAGCCCGACCAGCAGGCGATTCCCGTTCACCGCCAGGCCCTCGATGTCGAAGCCGTTGTCCTTGCCCGGTATCGCCATGAAGGGCCCGAAATGCGGATCGTCGGCCAGCAAGCGGGTCAGCTGGTTGGCCTCGGCGTCGCCCTTCAGCCGCAGTGCGCGACGGCCATCGCCGGCCTCGCGCACCAGGCAGGGCGCACCATCGGCACCGGGCGCTATGGGCAGGCGGGCCAGCAGGCGCCGGTTGCCGTCGAGCGTGACCTTCGCCAGCCGCTTGGCGTTCTCGGCGTGGTCGCGGCCCGGCTTGGCGTTCTTGCGCTTCAGTCCATGCGAGCCGACCACCCAGAGCCAGCCGTCAACCACGGCCATGCCCTCCAGATCGGCCTCCTCATCGGGTTCACCGGGGAGGTCGAGCAACTCGGCCAGCGGGAAGTCGCGGGCCTCGCCGAAGCGCAGGGCCTCGCCCCCCACCGGGTCGAGCCGCCGCAAGCGATCCACACCGCAGGCCTCGTCGCCCGCCACCCAAAGCCAATCCCCCGTCACGGCCGCGCCGGACAGATTGGTGTGAACCAGCGCGCTGGACGAGAACTCCAGGCGTACGGCATTTGCGGTGCGGGTGTTGGGCATGGTGCGGGCCTCCGTGGCAGCGTTGAATCGACGATAGCATCGCCAGGCCGTCAACCACCAGGCCCGCGCTGATCAGTCAGGCGGCGGGCTCGGCAAGGCGGCGTCGTGCAGAACAATGCGGTTGCGGCCGCTGCGCTTGGCCTGGTAAAGCGCCCGGTCGGCGCGGGCCATCACGTCATCGATGCCGACGTCGCTGGCCAGCAGTTCGCTGAGCCCCGCGCTGACGGTGCCCGCTTCCAGGCCGCGGGTCAGCACCTTCAGCAGCTCGGTGATCATCAGCCTGAGCCGCTCGGCGAACGGCGCCGCCTTGGCCTGCGTCGTCTCCGGCATCAGTATCACGAACTCATCCCCACCCAGACGAGCGGCGATATCGGTCACGCGCAACTCGGCGCGGCAGACATTGGCGACGGCCGTAAGGACACTGTCGCCGGCCTGGTGCCCGTGTTCGTCATTGATACGCTTGAAGTGGTCGATGTCGAAGATCAGCACGGCCGTGGGCGTGGCATAGCGGGCGCAGATCTGGAATTGCGCCTCCAGTGTCGCCATCAGCTTGCGGCGGTTGTAAAGCCCGGTAAGGGGATCCGTCTCGCTGAGCAGGCGCAACTTGTCTTCGAGCTCCTTGCGTGCGGTGATATTGCTGGACACCCACAAAACCGCGTCTTCGCCGTCGACCTCGAAGGGCAGCGCCTGGACCCGCCCCTCGAACCAGATCGGCTGACTGGGCCCCTCGGTCGTCAGCCCCTTGACGTCGCTGCCCGCCAGGCTGTACTCGACGATCTGCAGATTCCTCTGCTGCAAGGTGGTTTCGATCTGAGCCAGAAACCACTGCGCCTTCTCGGCCACCACCATATCGCCGATGCGCGTGCCGACCAGCGAACTGCCATCATGGTAGTAGCGAACATCGGTGCCACCATACACGGCGCTGTAGCGCCCGGAGCGGGTCAGGATGAAAACCAGATCAGGCATCGCGCTCAGCACGGCGTGCATCTGATCCGTCGGCAGGATTGACGGCATAGGGCTCGAAATCGGCGGATTCTTGGGGCCAGGAGTCCCTGGGCGGCGCACTATCGTAGCCTGAGTCAGTGACGCAACAGCCCATCCCCCATCCACTGAGCGAGCAGGGTGGCCACCGCCTGAGCGGCGCGCCCCTCATCACCCAGCTGTTCGGCCAGGCTCGCACCCAATGCGGCGAAGTCCTGCCCCTCGGCCAGCGCCTGCAGCTGCTCGGCCTCGATCGGGTCGAGCGAGCGCCAACGCGTCTCCAGGCCCTGGCGCCAGACCAGCATCGTGTGGACCAAGGTTTCGGGCTCGGGCATCTCGGGCGCGTCTTCACCGGCCTCAGGGTCGAAGTCGCGCAACACATGCCAGGCCGGTGCGATTGCCCAGGCCAGGGCGATGCGCTGCACGCTGGGATGCAGCTTGAAGCGCAGCGTCGGCCATTCGTCCGGGGCCAACCGGCTCAGATCCTGCAGGCCAAGGACCTCAGCGTCGGCCGCGTCGAAGGCGCCGCGCAGGGCCCAGTCCATGCGGGCGAAGTCCACCAGGGCCGGATGCGGCACCAGGTCTTCGTGCTCGGCCATGAAACCGGCCAGGCCATCGCCGAACCAGCGTATCGAGGCCTGCCTCGATGGCTGGGCGGCGATATAGGCCAGGGCCAGGGCCTCGAAGCCCTCATCGCCCATGGCCCGCTGCAGCACCGTGTAGTTGTCGCCCAGCGCGGCAATCAGCCGGGCCCGGTAGGCGTTCTGATAGATCTCGGGCCGGCCCTGGGGTTTGAGCAGGGCCGGCGCTGCCGTGCCTGGCTCGCGCACCCAAAGGCTCAAGGCCTGCTGCTGTTGAAGCAGGTGCGGATTCATGCCGGCACCGCCAGTTCTTGCCGGCGCCGTGCCTCGGCCAGCTCCGCCAAAAGCTCGGGCAGAGGCGGGATATGGTCATCGCGCTCGATCATGGTCGGCTTCAGGCCCATCCGCGCCACCGTGTAGTCGTAAAGCCGCCAGACCGCCTCGCACACCGGGTGGTCGTGGGTGTCGATCAGGTACTCGCCATGGTCCTCATGGCCGGCCAGGTGGATCTGCACCACCCGCTCGGGCGGGAGGGCGGCGATGTAGGCTTGGGCGTCGAAGCAATGGTTGACGCTGCTGACGTACACATTGTTGACGTCCAGCAGCAGCTGGCAGTCGGCACGCCGCAGCAGCTCGGCAATGAACTGCCATTCGCTCATCTCGTCCGCGGCAAATGTCACATAGCTGGAGACGTTTTCGAGCACCAGGCGCCGGCCCAGAAAGTCCTGCACACGCTGCACCCGGTCGACCAGATGGCGCAGCGCGGCCTCGGTGTAGGGCATGGGCAGCAGATCATGCAGATTGTGGTGATCGACGCCGGTCCAGCAGAGGTGGTCGGAAACCCAGGCCGGCTGCACGCGGGCGATCAGGCCTTTGAGCTGGCGCAGATAGCCCATGTCCAGCGCGTCGCTGCTGCCGATCGACAGCGAAACGCCGTGCATGACCATCGGGTAGTTGGCGCGGATGCGATCGAGGAAGTGCAAGGGCTTGCCGCCGGGCACCAGATAGTTCTCGGAGATGATTTCCAGCCAGTCCACCGGCTGCGGCCCGGCCACAAAGTCGGCGTAGTGCTCGGTGCGCAGGCCCAGGCCGAAGCCGCTGATCGAATTGCTCATGGTGCAGGTACGTGCCGGATGGTGTGCTGGATGCCAGTCGCGCCGGAAGTGACATTCCTTACAACAGCCCGGTGGATCACCTGGAGTTATGGACCCAAGCCCGGCATTCATTGGCAAGACCGGACGCCTGGCCCTAGAGTGCAGGCATTCTGGCCCCATACCGCTCCGGGCGCCCGCCAGCCAGCCAAGGATTCCATGCTCAAGACCGAGACTCCCAGCAGCCAACATGCGGACCTGGACCTCTATCCGGTGGCCGACCTGGTCAGCGCCCTGGTGGACGACCAGTTCGAGGCGGTGAACGCCGTGCGCGCCGCCGCAGCCGATCTGGCCCGGGCGGTCGAGGCGGCACTGCCGCGCATGCTGGACGGCGGGCGGCTGATCTATGCCGGTGCCGGCACCTCCGGGCGCCTGGGCGTGCTGGACAGCGTGGAGCTCTACCCGACCTTCTCCTGGCCCCATGAGCGCGCCGTGGGCCTGATTGCCGGCGGTGCGGGCGCGATGTTCGTCGCCGTCGAGGGCGCCGAGGACGACGCCGCGCAGGGCGGGCGCGACCTGCAGGCCGTCAAGGTCGGCCCGCGGGACGTGGTGCTGCTGCTCGCCGCCTCGGGCGCCACCCCCTATGTGCTGGGCGCGCTGCAGGCGGCGCGCGGGGCCGGCGCACTGACCCTGGGCTTTGCCAACAACACCGGCGCTCCGGTGGCCCGGCAGGCCCATATCGGCATCACCCTGGACACCGGCAGCGAAGTCATCTCGGGCAGCACGCGGCTGAAGGCCGGCACGGCGCAGAAGATCGCGCTGAACACCTTCTCCAGCGCGCTCATGGTCAGGCTGAACAAGGTCTACGGCAATCTGATGGTGGACCTGAAGGCCAGCAACGCCAAGCTGCTGCAGCGCGCCGTGGCGCTGACGATGCGCGCCGCCGGGTGCGATGAGGCCGTCGCGATGGCAACGCTGCAGGGCTGCGACTTCCACGTCAAGGTGGCCATCGTGGCGATCCGGCTGGGCATCGACGTGGACACCGCCCGCGAGCGGCTGGACGCCGTCTCGGGCAACGTAAGGCAGGCGCTAACATCGGGAGACCAACCCCTCTGAGGCAAGCCCCGGCCCTTGCCCGACCGCCACCGTACATGAACACCCCCAATCCCTGGCGCTGGATTCCGACGCTGTACTTCGGCCAGGGCATTCCGTATGTGGTGGTGATGACCCTGTCGGTGATCCTGTACAAGAACCTCGGCGTATCCAACACCGACATCGCGCTATACACCAGCTGGCTCTATCTGCCCTGGGTGATCAAGCCGCTGTGGTCGCCGCTGATCGAGCTGTTCGGCACCAAGCGGGCCTGGATCGTGGCGCTGCAGTTCGCTGTCGGCGCCTCGCTGGCCTGTGTGGCGTTGACGATTCCCGGCCCGGCCTATTTCCAGATGAGCCTGGCGGTGTTCTGGTTGATGGCCTTTGCCTCGGCCTCGCACGACATCGCCGCCGACGGCTTCTACATGCTGGCCCTGCCTCAGCACAGCCAGGCGGCCTTCGTCGGCGTGCGCTCGACCTTCTACCGGCTGGCCAATATCGGCGGCCAGGGCGGCCTGGTCTATCTGGCCGGCATGCTGCAAGAGCGCACCGGCAATATGCAGCTGGCCTGGAGCATCGTGTTCTGGGTACTGGCCGGTATGTTCGCGCTGATGGCCCTTTACCACCACTTCCTGCTGCCCCGGCCGGCGGCCGACAGGCGCGGCCTGGGCGCGGGCGAGGCGCGCGGCCTGGTGCGGGAGTTCTTCCGGGTCTTTGCGGCCTTCTTCCGCAAGCCGGGCATCGTGGTGGTCTTGGGCTTTCTGCTGCTCTACCGTTTCCCCGAGGCGCAGCTGCTGAAACTGGCCACGCCCTTTCTGCTCGACCCGGTCGAGCGGGGCGGCCTGGGCCTGTCCACCGCCGAGGTGGGCATTGCCTATGGCACAGTGGGCCTGACCGCCCTGACCCTGGGCGGCCTGCTGGGCGGCTGGGTGATCTCGCGCGTGGGCCTGAAACGCGCGCTGTGGCCGCTGATAGGGGTCATGCATGTGCCCAATGCGGTGTTCGTGCTGCTGGCCGCCACCCACCCGACCAGCCTGGCCCTGATCAGCCTGGCGCTGGCCGTCGAGCAGTTCGGCTACGGCCTGGGCTTCACCGCCTATCTGATGTACATGATTCTGGTCGCCGATGGCACCCACAAGACGGCGCATTACGCGATCTGCACCGGCTTCATGGCGCTCGGGATGATGCTGCCCGGCATGTGGAGCGGCTGGCTGCAGCAGCAGCTGGGCTATCTGGCCTTCTTCGTCTGGGTGCTGATCGCCACCCTGCCCTCGTTCGCGATGGCGGCGCTGATACGCATACCCGAAGGCTTCGGCAAGAAGGTGCCCGAATGAGCGCCATGTCACGTCGTGCGCTGCTGGCCGGCGCAGCATCGGCCGGCCTCGTTGCCTGCGCCACGGGGCCGGGTCTTGCCGGCTCGCGCTGGGTGGCAGCGCCCGAGCTGGCCAACCTGCCCCCGCCCGCGCCGCGCGAGTTCCGCGCCGCCTGGGTGGCCACGGTGGCCAATATCGACTGGCCCAGCCGCAAGGGCCTGAGTGCCGCGGAGCAGCAGGCCGAAGTGCTTGCCCTGCTGGACCAGGCGGCCGCGCTGAGGCTCAACGCCATCATCCTGCAGATACGCACCAGCGCCGACGCACTGTACGAGTCCGCGCTGGAACCCTGGAGCGAGTATCTGACCGGCACGCAGGGGCTGTCGCCCGGCTACGATCCGCTGGCGCTGTGGGTAACGCAGGCGCACCGGCGCGGCATCGAACTCCACGCCTGGTTCAACCCCTTCCGTGCGCGGCAGAGCAGCGCCACCTCGGCGCTGGCCGGCAAGCACCTGAGCCAGACGCAGCCGGACTGGGTCAAGCGCTACGGCGACCAGCTCTGGATAGACCCCGGCGAGCCCGGCGCCGCAGCCCACACGCTGGCCGTGTTCATGGACGTGCTGCAGCGCTACGACGTGGACGGCATCCACATCGACGACTACTTCTATCCCTACCCGATCAACGATTCCAGCCCCGACAAGGCGGAGATCGACTTCCCCGACCAACCCTCCTGGCAGCGCTATCTGGACGGCGGAGGCATGCTCACCCGCGCCGACTGGCGGCGCAGGAATGTCGATGACCTGATCGAACGGCTGTACCGCGGCATCCGCCAGACCAAGCCCTGGGTGCGCTTCGGCATCAGCCCCTTCGGCCTGCCGAGGCCCGATCTTCGCCCGCCGGGCATCAGCGGCTTCAGCCAATACCACAAGCTCTACGCCGATGTGGAGCGCTGGCTGGCCGAGGGCTGGCTGGACTATCTGGTGCCCCAACTCTACTGGCCGATCGCGCAGAGGCCCCAAGCCTTCGGGCCGCTGCTGGAGGCCTGGCACGGCCTGAACCCCAAGGGCCGGCATGTCTGGCCGGGCCTGTTCACCAGCCGCATCAATGACAAGCCGGACAGCTGGCAGCCCGATGAGGTGATGAACCAGATCGCCCTGGTGCGCGAGCAGCGGCCCGGCACCGGCCACGCCCATTTCAGCATGGTGGCGCTGAGCCAGAACCGCAGGGGCATGGCCGATGCGCTGAAGGCCGGACCCTATGCCGAGCCGGCGCTGGTGCCGGCGACGCCGTGGCTGGGTGCAGCAGCGCCAGCGGCTCCGGCGCTGACACTGACCTCGGCGCCCGGTGGACAGTGGCACATCGCGGTGTCGGGCACGGCTACACAAAGCCATGCGCTCTGGCTGCGCCAGCGCGGCCAATGGCGATTCATGACCATCGCTCAAGGGAATGGGCTGCTGCCAGCGGTGGGGCTCGATGCCATCGTCGTGTCGGCGGTGGACCGGATCGGCAAGGAGGGGCAGCGGGTCGGCTACACGCTGCTGCCTTGATCAGGCAAAGGTATCGACGAAGTGCCCCAGGCTGTCGCCCCGGCTGACCTGGTTCCACATCATCGGACCCAGCTCGACGCGGATACGCAGGCCGGGCTCATCGACGATCGGAATCTGGGCGCGCGAGTACGTGGGCGTCAGCATCTGCTTGACCGAAGCGGCCGACGCGCCGGCCGGCCTGACGCCATTCAGCAAGTCCTGAGCGGCGGCGGCGTTGCGCTCGCGTATCGGCGAGCCGGCCAGGGCGGTGGTGTCGAGTTGCACCGGAGGCGCGCTGCCCTGGGCGAAGCGCTGTTGTACGGTCTGCCGGTATTGCTGCAGGGGACTGAATTCAGGCCGGACGTCGGCGACGCGCACGTGGAGATTCCTTGTTGCCTTGCCCCGGCCGCATGCGCAGCAGACGGAGCCTTGTCATGAAAACGGCCCGCTGGCGGACCTGTGAATGGCTTCGATTTTATCGTTTTCGCATGATCGTTGGGCCAGCCGCGGGCGGCAAGCCGCCGAGCCGTGACTTAGCGCACACCGACACCGCCTTGTTCGCTCAAGTCTGCCCGCCGGGCGGCCCGCGCACGCTGGTTGGACGCGGCGATGTTGTCGCGCTCGGGCGCGCTGGCGAAGTGCGACCGCAGCACCACCGAGAAGACACGGCGCACCTCCTCCGCGCTGTCGATGCGCCAGCACTTCGCCAATGCCTTCAAGAACTCGGCCAGCGCCTGCCGAAGGCAGGTTCTCGGCGACTGAACCGCTGGCGGCGGCCTCTGCATCGGTGGCCCGGACAGCTGCCGGCCCATGACAAACTGCTGAATCTGGCCGCCATCGCTCGCTTTCCCGCATGCTGTAAGTGCGGCGATGCGGCCGCGAACATCCGTGTCCAGATGGACGACGGCGCGAATGGTATGGGTGCGCCAGTCATCGCTGGCCATCAGGGTGTCGAGCTGGGGGCTGTCACCGCGTATCAAGGAAGAAGCCGTTCAGATCGCCGCCATGCGGATCGTGAAGGATCGGCTCGAAGCCCTGGCTAAGGCCCTTGCGCTGCTGTGTGTTCAGGTAGTCGCCGAAGGCCTGAAAGTGCTCGACGCTCATCTTCTCGCGCCCGGAGATGGAGCGGTTCCAGCCAAAGAACAAGACGTTTGAACTCATGGCTCGTCTCCTGTTTGCTGCGCCACCCGAGGTGGCTCAACAGATGCAGGCGAAGCCGGCGCTGCCGCAAGAAGCTTTCGCGTCACGCCGACTCCGAGTGCCGCTAAACTGTTCCGCAATAAAAAGGGCCTGCGGGAAGGGCGAGGGATGGCGCAACACCTGATTCTCTGTGTCGACGACGACACCACGATGCTGGTCGCGCTGCGCGCGCTGCTGGCCCGTCACCTGGATCCGCAACACCAGATCGAGGTTGCCGAAGGCGCTGACGAGGCGCTTGAGCTGCTCGATCAGCTCGATCCGCAGGGGCCTGAACTGGCGGTGGTGGTGTCGGACTACATCATGCCCGGCATGCGCGGCGACGAGCTGCTGGTGCGAATCCACGGCAGCCACCCCGACGCCCAGAAGATCATGCTCACCGGCCAGAGCGATCTGGAAGCGGTGAAGCGCTCGATCAACGAGGCCCGCCTGTACCGATTCATCGAAAAGCCTTTCGACAATACCGATCTGTCGCTGACCGTGGGCGGTGCGCTGCGCGCCTTCGAGCAGGGCCGCGAGCTGCTGCGCATCAACACCGAGCTGCAGCGGATGAACGCCGAGCTGGAGGCAAAGGTGGCGGCGCGCACACTGGAACTTCAGCAGAAGAACGCCGAGCTGGAGCGTCTGGCTATCACCGATCCGCTGACCCGGCTGAACAACCGGTTGATGCTGGACAAGACGCTGGAGGGTGAACTGGCGCGTTGCCAGCGCTTCGGCGGCCCGCTGGCGCTGATACTGGTCGACATCGACAAGTTCAAGCAGGTCAACGACAGCTTTGGCCACCAGGCCGGCGACGTGGTGCTGACCACGGTGGCCGGCCTGCTGGCCCACGGTGCCCGCGAAACCGACCTGGCCGGACGCTGGGGCGGCGAGGAGTTCATGCTGATCTGCCGCAACACCGATGCCGATGGCGCAGCCACGCTGGCCGAGAAGCTGCGCCTGGCTATCCAGGGCCGTGAGCTAGACGGCGTCGGCCGTTGCACCGCCAGCTTCGGCGTCAGCGCCTGGCAGCCGGGCGACAACTTCGAGAGCCTGGTCGCCCGCGCCGATGCGGCTCTCTATCGCGCCAAGGCCCGGGGCCGCAACCGGGTCGAGTTCGGCAAGGCATGAAGCCCGAGGTCGATGCCACCGAGTGGCGCTTTTTGCAGGCCTTCGACGGCAGCGAGCAGCCGATCTGCGTTGAGCAGGACGCCCGCATCGTTTATGCCAACCCGAGCGCGTTGAACATGGCCGGGCGCAGCCATGCGCAGATGGTGGGCATGGCAACGCGGGAGCTGGTCCATCCCGACGATGCCGACGAGCTGGCCGAGCGCAGCGAGCGCCGTCGCCGCGGCGAGCCCGTGTCGCCGCGCATCACCTACCGGTGGATCACGACCGATGGGCGCACGATCTGGGTCGAGGTCTCGGGCACGATGCTGGAGTGGGCCGGCGCCCCGGCCCGACTGGCCTTCGTGACCGATGTGACGCAGAAGGTCGAGGCGCAGGCGGCGCTACAGGCGGCGCTGGCCGAGCAGGAACTGATCTTCCGCAACTCGGTGGCAGGCATAGGCTTTGTCAAGGACCGCGTAATCCAGCGCTGCAACCACGGCATCGAGCTGATCTCGGGCTATGCCGTGGCCGAGCTGGTGGGCCGCTCGACGCGCATCCTCTACCCCGACGACGCTTCATTCGAGGCCTTCGGCAGCCTGGTCTATCCTGAACTCAGCGCCGGCCGCACGGTAGCCCAGGAGTGGCAGCTGCAGCGCAAGGACGGCACCCCGGTCTGGGTTGACATCCACGGCAAACCGGTCGACCCGGGCGACGCCAGCCAGGGCTCTATCTGGGTCTGGCAGGACATCAGCGAGCGCAAGCGCGCCGAGCAGGCCCT
This sequence comes from Burkholderiaceae bacterium, assembly GCA_018780645.1. Classification (GTDB taxonomy): domain Bacteria; phylum Pseudomonadota; class Gammaproteobacteria; order Burkholderiales; family Burkholderiaceae_C; genus Paucibacter. The sequence goes on along the minus strand of JADMJJ010000036.1, from coordinate 228,111 downwards.
GCAAGACGCGCTGCAGGAGCAGCAGGCGGTGTTCGACAACATCATGGCCGGCGTCGTCATCATCCGCGACCGCAGGGTCGTGAAGTGCAATCGCGCCTTCGAGGCGATGACGGGCTTTGTCGAGGCCGAGCTGGTGGGCCGCTCGACGCGGGCCTACTTCGTCGATGACGCCCAGCATGCGGCCTTCGCACCGCTGATCTACGACACCGTGTCCAGCGGCCGCATTGCCCACGGCGACCACGAGTTCCGCCACAAATCGGGCCGGGTGCTGTGGACCCAGTACCAGGCCAAGGCCATCGATCCGCACGACCTGAGCAAGGGCGTCGTCTTCGCTGCGCAGGAGATCACCGAGCGCAAGCGCCTGGAGCACGACCTCAGCCACAGCCTGGAAGAGACCCGGGCCGAGGCCCGCCACAAGCATCAGCTGGCGCTGTCGCTGGCCGAAAACTCACGCACGCTGGAGCAGCTGAGCCAGATCGGCCGAGACATCACGGCCAATCTTGACGGCACGGCGGTGCACGAAACCCTGCACCGTCATTTGATCCGCCTGCTGGATGCTCCCAGATGTGCGCTGTACCGGCTTGATGCCGAGGGGGTGCAACTGCTTCGTGTCTTCTCGGCAGGGGATGCGGCTCAACTGCCGTCGGCTGCTGACGATCTGGGCAAGGCTGGTGGCCCGGTGGCGCGTGCAGCCCGCGAGCGGACCGAGATTCTGCAAGGCCCTGACGCGAGCCATGCAGGCAGCGGGCTCTATGCGCCGCTGGTCGTCGCCGAGCGCCTGCTGGGCGTGCTGGCGGTGCAATCCGACCGCGCGGACGCCTACGGCGAGCGCGAACGCTTCATCTTCCGCTCGCTATGCGCCTATGGTGCGATCGCGCTGTCCAATGTCGCCGCAGTCGAGGCGCTGCGGGCAGCCCAGGCTCAGATGGTTCTTCAAGAGAAGCTGGCCTCGCTGGGCCAGTTGGTGGCCAATGTGGCGCATGAGATCAATACGCCCCTGGGTGCGATCAAGTCCAGCGGCCAGCTGCTGGCCCAGCATCTGGATGCCGCTCTGGCCGGCCTGCCGGCGCTGTCTCAGCAACTCTCGCCCGCACATGCCCAACTGCTGGGCCAACTGGTGCAGCAATGTGGCGACGCTGGGGCGGTGCTGAGCACACGCCAGGAGCGAGCCCAGGTGCGGGCCCTCGATGCGCGCCTGCGCGCGGCCGGTTTGAGTCCAGCCCGTGGCGCTGCCGCGCTGCTGGTGCGCTGCGGCGTGCAGGAGAATGACACCGCCCGCTGGTTGCCGCTGCTGCGCCATCGGCAGCAGGCTGAGATCCTGCGCCTGATGGAGGAGCTGGCCGGCTTGGTCACGCACAGCGGCAACATCAACCAGGCGGTGGAACGGGTGAGCAAGATCGTGTTCGCGCTGAAGAGCTTCTCGCGCGCCTCCACCGACAGCGAATTCGTGCCCACCGATCTTCGCGACAACCTCGAGTTGGTGCTGACGCTATACCAGAACCAGCTGCGTCTCGGCATCAATCTGGTGCGTCACTATGCGGATTTGCCGCCGCTGCTCTGCCAACCTGACGAGCTGGGCCAGGTCTGGACCAACCTGCTCCACAACGCCATCCAGGCGATGAACTACGAAGGGCAACTGACACTGGGCCTGCGCGCGGTCGACGGCGGCGCCGAAGTCAGCATCGGCGACACTGGCCCGGGCATCGCGCCGGAGCTGCAATCGCGTATCTTCGAGCCCTTCTTCACCACCAAACCCATGGGTGAGGGCAGCGGCCTGGGCCTGGGCATTGCCAAGGGCATCGTTGACAAGCATGGCGGCCGCATTGATCTGGAGAGCCGCCCCGGGGAGGGAAGCACCTTCCGCGTCTTCTTGCCGCGTCGTGGCTGAGCAAGGGCGGGGGCTTCCGGCCTCGGGCCTGTCCGCCGCCGGCCTGCGATGGCAGCGCCAAGGCGGCCGGCTCGGCCGGGCCGCTGGGCAGCATGCGCCGAGGTTATGCCTGACCCGCTCATTGCTATGACCCGTATGGGCCGCCTGACCATAATCCTGGCATGAACCCACGCCCCTGGCTGCACCGAACCCTGGCCATTGCCTGCCTCGCACTGGGCGCCTGCGCCACGCCGCCGGCCGACATGCCGCCGCTGGACACCCGCTTCAGCGCCGCGAGCCAGGACAGCCGGGTGCAGTTCATCGTCATCCATGCCACCGAGGAGGGCTTCGAGGACTCGCTGCGCATACTGACCGAGGGTCCGGTCAGCAGCCACTACCTGGTGGACGCCACGCCGCCCACCGTCTACCGCCTGGTGGACGAGGATCAGCGCGCCTGGCATGCGGGGGTCAGCAGCTGGGGCCAGTACGGCGGTCTGAACGCGGCCTCGGTGGGCATCGAGGTGGTCAATCCGGCCCCCAGCAAGACGGCCGCAGGCCTCGTCTGGGGCACGCCCTACCCCCAGGCGCAGATCGATGCGGTGATCGCGCTGGTGAGGTCCATCGCCAGGCGCCATGGGGTGAGAGTCGACCGCATCGTCGCGCACAGCGATATCGCGCCGCAGCGCAAGGTGGACCCGGGCCCGCGATTCCCTTGGAAGCAGCTGGCAGATGCCGGGTTGATACCCTGGCCCGATGGCGCCGCCGTGGCGCGCCAGCGCCCGGCCTACGAGCAGCAACTGCCGGCCGTGAAATGGTTCCAACAGCGGCTCGCCAGCCATGGCTTCGCCGTGCCGCAGACCGGCGAGCTCGATGCCGCGACGCTGCGCGTCATCGCCGCCTTCCAGATGAAGTACCGCAACAGCCGCTACGATGGCCAGCCCGACGCCGAAACCGCCGCGCTGCTTGACGTGATCACCACGCCCGGCGGCCTGTTGATGCAGGACGGCACACCCTTCAAGCCATGAGACTTTCGATCACCCACCTTGCCTGCCTCGCCACCGCGCTGGTGCTCAGCGCCTGCGCCAGCGCGCCCAGGGGCGTGCTGGTGGACCGCAGCTACAACTCGATCGGCCAGGACAGCCGGGTGCTGTTCATCGTCCTGCACTACACGGTGGGCAACTTCCCCAGCGCGCTGAAGACCCTGACCCAGGGTCAGGTCTCCAGCCACTACCTGGTCAGCGACGAGCCGGTGCGCATCTACGGTCTGGTGGACGAGAGCCGCCGCGCCTGGCATGCCGGCCCCAGCCACTGGAAAAGCCATGGCAACCTGAACGCCAGCTCGATCGGCATCGAGATCGTCAATCCCGGCTACACCGACACCCCCGCGGGCCGCGTCTATGCGCCGTTCTCGCCCCGCCAGATCGACGAGGTGATCGCCCTGGTCAAGGAAGTGGCCATGCGCCACGAGGTGCGGCCCGAGCGCATCCTCGGCCACAACGATGTGTCGCCGCAGTACAAGCAGGACCCCGGGCCGAATTTCCCCTGGAAGCGCCTGGCGGAAGAGGGCCTGATCCCCTGGCCCGACAACATCGTCGTCAACGCCAAGCGGCCGGAGTTCGAGCTGCAGCTGCCCGATGTGGCATGGTTCCAGCGCCGGCTGGCCGACCACGGCTTCGCCGTGCCGCTGCATGGCGAGCTCGATGTCTCGACCCGCAATGTGATCTCGACCTTCCAGATGAAGTACCGGCCGGGGAATATCTCGGGCCAGCCCGACGCCGAGACGGCCGCCCTGCTCTACGCGGCGACCTCGCCGGGCGGCATGCTGATGCTCAAGCCCAGCCCCTCGGATCCGGGCGCCAAGGCCTGGACCTCGCGCTGGTGAGGTTACAACGCATGCGTGACGAGCTTGAAGTCGCGGTCTTCCTCGAACGGTTTGACGCTGAAGCCCAGGCTGCGCATCAGCTTGAGCATGCCCGGATTGTTGGCCAGCACCAGGCCCTCGATCTCGGCCAGGCCCTTCTCGCGGGCCACATCCATGATGCTTTCCATCAGCCTTGAGCCCAGGCCGCGGCCCTTGAACTCGTCGGCAACCAAGAGGGAGAACTCGCAGCTCGACTGGTCCGGGTTGGTGATGTAGCGGGACACGCCGACGATGCGCTCGGTCTCGCGGATCTCGCCGTCCGCGCCGGCGACACGCTCCTTGGCCACGGCCACCAGGGCCATCTCGCGGTCATAGTCGATCAGGGTGAAGCGGGCCAGCATCGACGGCGGCAGCTCGACCATGGACGAGACGAAGCGGAAATAGCGGCTCTCGGGCGACAGCTGCTGCACCAGGTCCTGCAGCATCTGCGCGTCGTCCGGGTGGATGGGCCGCACGGCGTACTCGCCGCCGCCGGGCAGGGGCCAGATCTGCTCGTAGCGCGCCGGATAGGGCAGTATCGACAGATGGCCGTAGTTGCTGGAGCGGCCGCTGACCGCCTGCGGCGCGTTGTCGATGACGATGCGTGCATCGACGGCCACCGCACCCGACTCGTCCACGATGATGGGGTTGATGTCCATCTCGCGCAGCTGGGGCAGCTCGCACACCATCTCGGACACGCGCAGCAGCAGCTGCTCCAGCGCGTCCATGTCGACGGCGCTGGCGCCCCGCCATTCGCCCAGCGTCTCGGCCACGCGCGAGCGTTCGATCAGCCGCCGCGCCAGGAACTGGTTCAGCGGCGGCAGCTCCATCGCGCGGTCATTGATCAGCTCTATCATCGTGCCGCCGGCACCGAACACGATCACCGGGCCGAAGGGCTCGTCGCTGACCAGGCCGATATAGATCTCGCGGCCGCGCCGGGCCCGCGCCATCTTCTGCACGGTGATGCCGTTGATGCGCGCCTGCGGCAGCAGGCGGCCGACGCGCTCGATCATATCGTTGTAAGCATCGCGCACCGCCGTGCCGCTGGCCAGGTTCAGCACCACGCCCTGCACATCGGACTTGTGGCTGATGTCGGGCGAGGCGATCTTCAAGGCCACCGGATAGCCCAGCTGGGTGGCGATCATCATCGCCTCGTTGGCATTGCGCGCCAGTATGGTGTTGGTGACCGGGATGTGGAAGGCAGACAGCAGGGTCTTGGACTCCATCTCGGTCAGCACCTTGCGGCGCTCGGCCAGCACGCTCTCGATGACCAGGCGCGCGGCCTCGATATCGGGCTTGGCCAGGGTGGACAACGGCGGCGGCGTCTGCTGCAGCAGCAGCTGGTTCTGATAGAAGGAGGCGATATTGCCGAAGGCCCCCACCGCCGCCTCGGGCGTGCGAAAGCTCGGTATGGCGGCCTCGTTGAGGATGGCGCGCGCCGCCTGCACGGTGGCGTCGCCCATCCAGCAGCACAGCAGCGGCTTGCCTATGCTGCGCTTGATCTCGCCCAGCGCCCGCGCCACAGCCGAAGCGTCACCGCCCACCTTGGGCGAATAGATCGCCAGCACGCCGTCGATGGCGCGGTCGCGGCAGGCCGCCTCGATGGCCGCCTTGTAGTGCTCGGGCGTGGCCTCCTCGGACAGGTCTATCAGGTCCGACAGCGAGGCATGGCCATTCAAGAGCGGTTTCAGCGCCGCGGCGCTGTCGGTCGACAGCTTGCCCAGCTGCAGCGCGATCTCGTTGATCCAGTCGGCGGCCAGCACACCGGGCCCGCCGCCATTGGTGACGATGGCCAGGCGCTTGCCCACCGGCCGGTAGCGCGAGGCCAGGCATTTGGCGGCCGAGAACAGCTCGACGAAGGAGCGCACCCGCACCGCACCGGCGCGGCGCAGCGCCGCATCGAAGACGTCGTCGCTGCCCACGATGGTGCCGCTGTGCGTCTGCGCCGCCTCATTGCCGGCAGGCCGGCGGCCGGCCTTCAGCACCACCACCGGCTTGGCATTGGCGGCCATGCGCAGCGCACTCATGAAACGGCGCGCGTTGGAGATGCCTTCGAGGTAGACGATGATGCTGTGCGTCTGCGCGTCATTGGCCAGGAAGTCCAGCACCTGGGCGATATCGACCGAGGTATTGGGCCCCAGCGACACCACCGACGAGAAGCCCACCGCATTGTTGCTGGCCCAGTCCAGCATCGAGGCGGTCAGCGCCCCCGACTGCGACACCAGGGCCAGCGAGCCCGCCCGGGCCAGCGGCCCGGCCGCGCTGGCATTGAGCTGCAGCTGCGGGCGCTGCAGGCCCAGGCAGTTGGGGCCCAGCAGGAACACGCCCTCGCGGCGGGCGATCTTTTTCAGCTCGGCCGCCTGCTCCGCGCCGATGCCGCTGGAGATGACCAGCGCCGCTCGGCAACTCACCCGGCCCGCGATTTCGAGCGCGGCGGCCACGTCCTCGGGCGGCAGCGCGATGATGGCCAAGTCGGCCCGCGCCTGAGCCAGATCGGCCAGGGTGCCGGTGGTGTGTATGTCCAAGAACTGCAGGGTGCCGGTGTAGCGCTGGGCGCGCAGGGCCGCGTGCAGGGCCTGAGCATGGGGGGTCAGCGAGGCCGGATCATCGGCCCGGCCGGCGAACACGACGATGGCCTCGGGCTGGAACAGCGGGGTCAGGTAATGCTTGTCCATAGACTTCTAGTCGGCTCCGATCAGCACTTTCACATGGGCGGCCACGCTGCGGGCCAGCGGGCTCAGCACATAGCCGCCCTCGAGACAGGAGATCACGCGGCCCTGGGCGTGGCGGCGTGCCACGTCCATCAGCTGCCGGGTGACCCATTCATAGTCGGCCTCGACCAGGCCCAGATTGCCCATATCGTCCTCGCGGTGGCCATCGAAGCCGGCCGAGACATAGATCAGCTGCGGCCGGAAGGCCTCCAGCGCCGGTAGCCAACGCTCGGTCACGGCGGCACGAAAGGCCTCGCTGCCCGAGCGCGTCGGCAGCGGCACGTTGACCATGTTCCGGGCCTGGTCTTCCTCGCCCGAGAAGGGGTAGAGACCACGCTCGAAGATCGAGCACATCAGCACCCGCTCGTCGCCGCGCAGGATGTCCTCGCTGCCATTGCCGTGGTGCACGTCGAAGTCGATCAGGGCCACACGTTCGATGCCGTGCACGTCCAGCGCATGGCGTATGCCGACGGCGACGTTGTTGAAGAAGCAGAAGCCCATCGCCGCCCCGCGCTCGGCATGGTGGCCCGGCGGGCGCACGCAGCAGAAGGCCGAGGGTGCCTCGCCCTTGAGCACCAGATCGGTGGCCAGCACGGCGGCGCCGGCGGCGCGCAGCGCGGCCCGCAGCGTGAAGGGGTTCATGCTGGTGTCCGGGTCCACCTGGTGATGGCCTTCGGCGGGCGAGGCCTCCATCAGCTCGCGCACATAGAGCGAGGAGTGGGCATGCGAGAGTTGATCCAGCGTGGCCAGCGGGGCGTCATAGGGCAGCATGTAGTCGAGCAGGCCCTTGACCAGCAGGTGGTCGTTGATGGCACCCAGCCGTTCCGGGCACTCGGGGTGGTGGGCGCCCATCTCGTGGCGTGCGCAGTCGGCATGGGTGATGTAGGCGGCAAGCATGGCTGTCTCCGTTCGCGCCCTGTGGTCAGGGTCGGGTGCTCAAGCCAGTCTATGCCGCTACAGCTGACCCGACCATGACAAATGGCAAGGCGGCTTGGTACAGTGGGCCGGCCACCCACCGCATCAGGCCGTCCATGTCCACCTTCGCCTTCCACAGCAACAGCAGTTTCATGAAGGTCGCCGCTGGCGACAAGACCATGCCCTATGCCATCGCCGGCATCGCCTGGGACGGCTGCGTCACCAACCGCCCCGGCGCCCGCTTCGGCCCGCGCGCGATTCGCGAGGCCAGCCACATGCTTTGCGACGGCACGCACCCGCATTTCGATTGCAGCCCCGAGGGGCTGCTCACCGATGTCGGCGACCTGGCCCTGCCCAACACCAGCCTCGAGGGCATGCGCGCGGCAATGATGCCGCTGCTGCCTACCCTGCTGGCCGGCCACCACATGGCCTGGCTGGGCGGCGACCATTCGATCACCCTGCCCCTGCTGCGTGCCTACAAGGCGCACCTCGGCCGACCGTTGGCGGTGATCCATTTCGACGCCCACTGCGACACCTGGGAAGACCATTTCGGCGAGCCCAGCGGCCATGGCACCTGGGTCTATGAGGCCATCCAGGAGGGCCTGGTGATCAAGGAGGGCTTCGTCCAGTTCGGCATCCGTTCGGCGGGCCTGCGCGAAGCGCGCGACTATGTACGCGACCAGGGCGGCCAGATCTTCGACGCGCGCAGCCTGCGCGGGCTGGAGAGCCCGGCCCAGCTGGCGCCGGTGCTGCAGGCGGTGCGCGAACGGATGGCCGCGCTGGGTCACCCGCCCGTCTATCTGAGCTTGGACATCGACTGCCTGGACCCGGCCTTCGCCCCCGGCACCGGCACGCCCGAGCCCGGCGGCATGAGCACCAACCAGGTCTTCAGCCTGCTGGAGGAGTTGGCGGACCTGAACTGCGTCGGCATGGACTGTGTCGAGGTCGCCCCGCCCTACGACCATGCCGAGCTGACCAGCTATGCCGCCGCCCAGTTCGTCTGGACCTATCTGTGCGGGCGCATAGCGGCGAGGGCATAGGCTGGGGTAGCTTTCCTGCGAATCTCCATAACCTATAGTTATCGATTGAACCGGCCATTTCACTTGTTGATCGGGCGTTGCCCTTTCAACAATGGGCCCTCCTTGCTGCCCTGCCCCGCCATGAAGCCCATCTGCCGTCCCATCGTCCTTGCCGCCGCGGCCCTGCTGCTGGCCCTGAGCGCCCAGGCCAAGCCGCTGGTCTACTGCGCCGACGCCAGCCCCGAAGGCTTCGACCCCGGGCTGTGGGACACCAGCAGCACTAGCAACGTCAACAACCAGATGTTCCAGGGCCTGGTCGGCTTCAAGCGGGGCACGACCGAGCTGGAGCCGGCCCTGGCCACCCGCTGGGAAGTCTCGCCCGATGCCAGGACCTTCACCTTCAGCCTGCGCCCGGGCGTGAAGTTCCACAAGACGGCCTATTTCACGCCGTCGCGCACCCTCAACGCCGACGACGTGCTGTTCACCTTCGGCCGTTTCACCGACGCCAAGCATCCGTTCAACCTCGCCTTTCCGGCCACCTTCGTCTATCCGCACAACCTCGGCCTGGCGCAGATGCTGGCGGGCATGGACCGCGTCGACGACATGACGGTGCGCTTCCGGCTGAAGGTGCCCAACGTCACCTTCCTGTCCTATTTCGCGATGTCCTTCGGCGGCATCCAGTCGGCCGAGTACGCGGCCCAGTTGCTGAAGGCAGGCAAGGCCCCCGACATCAACAACCTGCCCATAGGCACCGGCCCGTTCCGCTTCAAGTCCTACAAGAAGGACGATGTGCTGCGCATGGAGGCCAACAGCGACTACTGGGGCAGGCCGCAGCAGACCGAGGCGCTGATCTACACGATGAGCCGCGAGCCCGGCGTGCGCGTGCAAAAGCTGCTGGCCGGCGAATGCCATGTCACGGCACCGCTTCGCGATGTCGATGTCAGCGCGCTGGATGGCAAGCCCGGCGTCACCGTGCTGAAGACGCAGGCACTGAATATTTCCTACCTGTCCTTCAATCTGAAGAAGGCGCCCACCGACCAGCGCGAGGTGCGCGAGGCGCTGGACATCGCCGTCGACCGCGATGCGCTGTTCAAGGCCCTGTTCCCGCGCGGCGACGCGATGCAGGCGGTCAGCGCCTTTCCGCCGTCCATCCCCGGCTACAACAGGAAGCTGAAGAACGAATTCAACCCCGAGCGTGCCCGCCAGCTGCTGGCCAAGGCCGGCCATGCCAAGGGCCTGGAGCTGGACCTGTGGTCGCTGCCGGTGGCGCGGCCCACCAATCCCAATGGCGCGCTGATGGCGCAGATGATCCAGCAGGACTGGGCCAAGATCGGCGTCAAGGCGACGATCAAGAGCTATGAGTGGGGCGAGTACCTGAAGCGCGCCAACAACGGCGAGCACAATGTCTATATGAGCGGCTGGTCCGGCGACACCGGCGACGCCGACGACTTCCTGAGCCCCAACCTGACCTGCGCCGCCAACCCCAGCGGCATCAAGTTCTGCAACGCCGAGTTCGATCGGCTGGTCAACGAGGCCCGCGCCAGCACCGACGCGAAGAAGCGCGTCGCGCTGTACGAGCAGGCGCAGGAGATCTTCAAGCGCGAGCGGCCCTGGATCACCATGGCGCACTCGTCCGTCTACATCCCGCTGCGCAGCGAGGTGACAGGTTTTGTCATGGCGCCCAATGGCAGCGTGGAGTTCGAGAACGTGTTCCGGAAATGAGCCCATGCGCCTACGCCACATAGAAGTCTTCCACGCAGTCATGCAGGCCGGCACGATCAGCGGCGCGGCGCAGCTGCTGCACATCTCGCAGCCGGCCGTGACCAAGGTGCTGCAGCATTGCGAGCTGCAGCTGGGCATGGCCCTGTTCGACCGGGTGCGCGGCAAGCTCTACCCGACGCCCGAGGCAGAGCGCCTGTTCGTCGAGATCGACAAGCTCAACCGCGACCTGGTCGCGATCCGCCGGCTGGCGGCCAATCTGCGCGTCGGCGAGACCGAGCTGGTGCGCGTGGTCGCCACGCCGACGCTGGGCGCCTCGGTCATACCGCCGGCGATGACGCGCTGGTGCAAGGCCTACCCCAAGGGCCGCTGCGAGCTGTCGACCAACCACACGCGCGAGATCGTCAATGCGCTGCTGCTGGGCGAGGCCGATTTGGCCCTGTCGCTGCAGGACCCCCGGCACCCGGGCATCAAGACCGAGTGCATCGCCACGGGCACCATGGTCGCCCTGTGCCCCAACGGCAGCGTCGAGGCCGGCCTCGGCGGACCGCTGGCGGTGGCCGAATTCGACACCGAGCTGATCGGCCTGGCCGCCGACGACGCGCTGGGCAGCGTGGTGATGAATGCCTGCGAGGCCCAGGGCGTGCACCCGCAGTCGCGCATCACCGTGCAGACCTACCAGCTGGCCCGCTCCCTGGTCGAGGCCGGCGTGGGCATGACGGTGGTGGACCCCTTCACCGCCGCGTCCAGCGATCGGTCCAAGCTGCGCATACGTCCGCTGGCGCCGGCCATTCCGGTGCAGCTCTACCTGCTCACTGCCGCCAGCGCACCGCTGGCCCAGTCGGCCAGGCGCCTGGTCAAGTACCTCGGCGAGGCCGCCAAGGAATGCCTGGAAAGCATCAAGGAAACACCGAAGTGAAGCCCGCCTGGATCGAATGCGAGGCCCTGCCCGCCCACCCCGACTTCCGCTCGCTGCTGAGCATTGCGGGCATCGCCATCGACCTACGCTATGCCACGCCGGACAACTTCGTCGGCCGGCCGCTGTATGGCGGGCTGGACTGCAACTTCCTGCGCCGCGAGGCCGCCACCGGGCTGGAGGCGGCCGTCGCCTGGCTGGCCCACAAGCGCCCCGGCTACCAGCTGCTGGTGCTGGACGCGCTGCGCCCGCAAAGCGTGCAGGAGACCCTGTTCGCCGAGCTGGCCGGCACGCCGCTGGAGCTGTACCTGGCGCATCCGGAACGGGGCTCGATCCACTCCTTCGGCATGGCGGTGGACGCGACCCTGCTCGACCCGCAGGGCCGCGAATGCGATATGGGCACGCCCTTCGATGACATGAGCGCCCTGTCGCACCCCGAGTTCGAGGCGCAGCACCTGGCCCAGGGTTTTCTGAGCGCCGAGCAGCTGAGCCACCGCGGCTGGTTGCGCGCGGCCATGCTGCAGGCCGGCTTTCACGCCATCACCACCGAGTGGTGGCATTTCGATTTCGGTGATCGCGCGGCCGTGCGGCGCGACCTGCCCCGCGTGTTGTAGCCCGGATGCAATCCGGGGCCTGACGCGTCGACAACGGACCCGGATTGCATCCGGGCTACAAGGAAAATGATGCCCCACCCGCGACGCCACTTCGTTCAAGCCCTGGCCGCCGGCACGGCCGCAGCAGCCCTGCCTTCGGCCCAGGCCGCAAGGCCCGCAGCGCTCTATGCCAAGCGCCTGCAGCCCGGTGACACGATAGGCCTGGTCAGCCCGGCCAACGCGACCTACGAGCGCGAGCCGGTGCAGATCGCCATCGAGGCCCTGCAGGCGCTGGGCTTCAAGGTCAAGCCCGGGGCCCATCTACGCGCCCGCTACGGCCAGTTCGCTGGCACCGACGCGCAGCGCGCGGCTGACATCAACGCGATGTTTGCCGACGACGAGGTGGCCGGCATCATGGCCCTGACCGGGGGCTCGGGCTGCAACCGCATCGTCGACAAGCTGGATTACGCGCTGATACGGCGCAGGCCCAAGTTCTTCGGCGGCTTCTCCGACCTCACCTGCCTGCTCAACGCCATCCAGCAGCAGACCGGCCTGGTGACCTTCCACGGCCCGGTGGCCGCCTCGGAATGGAATCCCTTCAGCGTGGCCCACTTCAAGGCCCTGGTGATGGAGGGCCAGGCCATGCTGCTGCGCAACCCGCAGGGCGAGCGCGGCGAGCACCTGGTGCAGACCCAGGACCGCACCACCACGTTGCGCAGTGGTCGCGCGCGCGGGCGCCTGCTGGGCGGCAATCTGGCGGTGCTGAGCTCGCTGGCCGGCTCGGCCTACTTCCCCGACTGCAGAGGCGCCATCCTGTTTCTGGAAGAGATCAACGAGTACATCTACCGTGTCGACCGCATGCTCTCGACCCTGCGCCTGGCCGGCGCGCTGGGTGGGCTGGCCGGCGTGGTGCTGGGCAAGTTCACCAAATGTGAGCCGGGCGACGGCTATGGCACCTTGACGCTGGACGAAGTCTTCGACGACTATTTCCTGCCACTGCAGGTGCCGGTGTACCGCGGTGCGATGATCGGCCATATCAAGCGCAAGTTCACCGTGCCGGTGGGCCTGGACGCGGAGATCGACGCCGACGCGGGTACCCTGCAGCTGTTGCGCCCGGCCGTGGGCTGAGCGCGGCGCCGGCCTCCATTCGAGCCGGCACGATAGCCCTCATCAACTGGGAGGGGCGATGTCCGAGAGCTATGGCGATCCGCCCCGGGCGGAAGAGCGTCAAGCCTGGTTGCTGGCCGAGCGCGCCCGCTATCTGGACGCGCCCTGCCTGGCGGTCGATTTGCTGGCGCCGACGCAGCGGATATTCGAGCAGGCGCTGACCGAGGGTCCGAGCGACTTTGCCGTCGAGCTCGGCCTGCACCTGGCGGAGCTGCTGGGCGAGGCCTGGCGTTCGGAGGGCATCGAGGCGGTGCTCGACCAGGTGCTTCCCTGGACGGAGCGCGGCTTTGGCGCTGCGGTTCGGCCGGCCATGACGGCACTGCGCTGCCGCATGCATCTGCGCTTCGGCCGTCTGCCGGCGGCGCTGGCCCTGCTGGAAGACCTGACGAGGCTGTGCCGGATCAGCCCGCGCGTCGTCGATCAGGCGCATCGCGCCAGGGTGCTGGGCCAGGCGCTGGCGGCTCAGCAGGAGTACCGCCGCGCCATCGACTGCATGAGCGAAGCCCTGCGGCTGTACAAGCAGGGCGGCGACCGCAGCCGCTGGGTCGATCTCTATGTGTCGCTGTCGTTTGCCCACCGGGCGCTCGGTGATCCCGAGGCCCAGCTGAGGGCCTTGCAGGAGGGCGTCAGGGAGGCCGCCTCGCAGCTGCGCTGGATTGCCGCCTGCAATGCATTGTCGGGCGTGGCCGAGCTGCATATCGCCAGCGGCCAGCCGGCCCTGGCCGAGGCCGCGCTGGCCGAGGGCCGCGACTACCTGCTGCGGGCTGGGCGCGGCGGTGAGCGTATCGAGAAGGAGCTGTGGGCCGCCGAGGCCGCCAGCCTGGCCGCGCGGCAGGACTTTGCCGGCGCCGTGGCCCTGATGCAGAAGGTGGTGGCGCAAAGTATGGACTGGTCGGTTCGCCGCCAGGTGGTGCGCCGACTGAGGCAGCTGAGTCCCTGGCTGCAACAGCTCGGCCGTGTCGACGAGGCCATGGCGGCGCTGCAGCAGGCTCATGATCTGGAGCTGCAGGAGGTGCGTGAGGCCGGCCGTCAGGACACCGCCGCACAGCTGCAACGCCTCGAACTGGAGCACGCCCGTGCCGAGCAGGCACGCAGCGAAGCCCATGGCCGTGAACTGGCGGTCAAGAACGTGGCGCTGGCGCAGGCCCTGCAGCTGCAGCGCGAGCTGCAGGGCGAGCTGATCGAGGCCAGCAAGTTCGCCACGCTGGGCACCCTGCTGGCCGGCCTGGCCCATGAGCTGAATACGCCGCTGGGTTCGGCGCTGACCGCCAGCTCGACCGTCGCCGACCTGAGCCGGGGCCTTGAGACGGCCATCGGTGAGGGCGCGGTGTCACGCAGCCGCTTGATCGCCGAGCTGCGCGCTTGCAAGCAGGCGGCCGAGCTGTCGAGCAGCAGTGTCGCGCGAGCGCTGGCCCTGGTGGCCAGCTACAAGCATCTGGACAGCACCGATGACCCGGAGACGCCGCAGGAATTGCAGCTGCAGCTGCTGATCCGCGCGACCTGGGACCGCACCATCAGCCCCGGCAGCCCGCTGCGGCTGGAGGTGGATACGCGGCTGCTGCTGCGCCTGCGCGCCCGCGCGCTGTCCGAGGTGCTGGCCCAGCTGTTCCAGAATGCCGAGCGTCACGCCTACGCGCCGGGCGTGGCCGGGGTGGTGCGAGTGCAGGCGCGGGTGGACACCGGGCGGGTGCTGCTGAGCCTCAGCGACGAGGGTTGCGGCATCGCGCCCGAGCTGCTGCCGCGCATCTTCGACCCCTATGTCTCGACCCAGTTCGGCCGCGGCCGCAGCGGCCTGGGCCTGTTCGTCGCCCAGGCCGCGGTGAGTCAGCGTCTGCAGGGTCGCATACGCGCTCACAGCGAGCCTGGTGCGGGCTGCCGCTTCGAGCTGGAGTGGCCCCTCGAGGTTCAGTAAAAGCCCTAGTTCCCCGTTCGCGCGACCCAATCGATCAGCGCATCCAGCGCCGGCCGGCCGGCGCTGGCCCGTTCGTCGTTGATGAAGGCCACCAGCACCCAGGTGCGATCGCGGGCATCGAGCACATAGCCGGCCACCGCCGCCACATTGCGCAGCGAGCCGGTCTTGATGCGGGCGCGGCCGGCGGCCGGGCTGCCCTTGAGGCGGCGGGTCCAGGGGCTGTCGACACCGACGATGGGCAGGCTGGCCAGCAGCTCGGGCGCGTGCAGGCCGCGGTGAGCGGTCTGCAGCAGCGCGGCCAGCTGCATGGGGCTGATGCGCTCGCTGCGCGACAGGCCCGAGCCGTTATCCAGCACCAGGCCCGTCGCGTCGATGCGCTGGCGCTGGAACCATTCCCGAACCGCACGCTCGGCGGCATCGGCGGTGCGCTCGGTGCCTGCGGGCTTGCCTGCATCGACACCGAGGCGCAGATAGACCATACGGGTGAGCGGATTGTCCGAGCGCTTGTTCATGCCCCAGGCAAGCTCGGCCAGGGCGCGGCCGCGGTGCGTTGCCAGCAGGCTGGCAGTGCCGGGTGTTGCCGCTTCGCGTGTGGCACCCACCAGTTCGCCCCCCAGCTGCGCCCATAACGAGCGCACCGCCGCGTCAGCCAGCAGGCTGCGGTCCACCAGGTTCAGCGCCACCAGCTTGCTGCAATTGCGCGGGAAGCTGCCACGCAGCTCGATGCGCATGCGCGCGCCCTGGCCGGCGTCCGGCTGC
Organism: Burkholderiaceae bacterium; assembly: GCA_018780645.1. Taxonomy (GTDB): domain Bacteria; phylum Pseudomonadota; class Gammaproteobacteria; order Burkholderiales; family Burkholderiaceae_C; genus Paucibacter. The sequence continues at coordinate 212,633 of JADMJJ010000036.1, read as the reverse complement.
AGCGCGGCCTCGGGGGTGAGCCATCCGTCTTCCCACTCTGCGCAGGGCTTGTCGTTCAGACTGAGGGCGCTGCGCAGGTCCACCGGCGCCCAGGCGGGCCGCACCTGGGCGTTCACCGCCTGCCCGTCCGCGCTGAGAGCAAAGCCCAGCAGATTGCCATTCAGCTGCAGGGCGTCAGGTATCACGTTGTACTGGAACTCGGGCGCCTCGTCGAAGGGCGGCAGCCCCTGGTCCATGCGCGCCGGATGAAACAGGCTGCGATCCAGCACCAGGCCGCCCTCGATGCGGCGCACGCCGCGCTCGCGCAACTCGCTGAGCAGCTGCCAAAGCGCGGCAAAGTCGAGGTCGGCGTCGGCGCCGCCGCGCAGATAAAGCGGGCCACTGATCGTGTCGCCCTGGGGTGCAGCGTCGGCGAGCAGGTCGGTGTGGCCGCGGGCGTTCGGACCCAGCTGGTCCAGCGCCACGACGGTGGTCAGCAGCTTCATCGTCGAGGCCGGCTGCATGGCCCGCCGCTCGTTGTGCAGCAGGGCCGAGCGGGGCTCATCCAGTGAATATGCGACCAGGCCCAGGCTGTCCGCCGACAGGCCGGCCTGGGCCAGCGCCTGTTGCACGGGGGCCGGCAGTGCACCGCCACCGCTGGTGGCCGCGCAACCGGCCAACCAGACGCAGGCGCCCAGCAAGACCCCACCCACCAGACGCCGCTTCAGCTTGAACCCCATGCACCCCGCCCCGTTTGTTGACATTGGCCTGCACTGTATCGGCGCCAGCGCGTCCCGAACAGGCGGAGCACCGTGGTGGCAGGCACGCACTGCGGCGGTGCCTGCCCGCGGCGGATGGCCGCGCGTATTCCCTGGGGTTATGCAAGCACGACAAGCATTCATCGCGCATTTGTAGCAATTCAGAGTCGATCTCTATGGCGCGCCTCCGCAACGTTGTTGATCATGACTCCAGATCTGCCGCTTCGCCGGCTGCCGCACGCATGGGGTCCCGGACCGCAGGCGTCCACCGAATCCGCAATCAAGGAGAAGTCATCATGAAGTTGAACAAGCTGGCGCAATGCCTGGCCCTCTTGGGGCTCAGTGCCCACCTCGCCGCGATGGCGCAGGACGTCAGCAAGCTGCAGCGGGTGGAGATCACCGGCAGCAGCATCAAGCGCATTGCCGCCGAGGGCGCGCTGCCGCTGCAGGTCATCACCCGCGGCGAGATCGACCGCGCCGGCATCGCCACCGCCGAGCAGCTGATCTCGACGCTGAACATCAACGGCAACGGCCTGGACAATCTGGCCAGCAACGCCGACGTCGTCGATGGCGCCCAGCGCGGCAACAACGGGGCCACCTCGGCCAATCTGCGCGGCCAGGGCGCCTCCAGCACCCTGGTGCTGCTCAACGGTCGTCGCGTCGCTGCCCACGGCCTGAACGGCGCGGCGGTGGATCTGAACTCGATCCCGTTCGCGGCGGTCGAGCGCATCGAAATCCTCAAGGACGGCGCCTCGGCCATCTACGGCACCGATGCCATCGGCGGCGTGATCAACTTCATCCTGCGCAAGGACTACCGCGGCCTGGAGGCGAATGCCTTCATGGACGCCACCGAGGCCGGCGGCGGCAATGTCTTCCGCGCCTCGCTGACCGGCGGCTTCGGCGACATCGACAAGGACGGCTTCAATGTGCTGGCCTCGCTGACCCGCAGCGACAGCAAGCTGCTGCGCGGCAACCAGCGCGACTTCGTCAACACCTTCCAGCCCGAGCGCGGCCTGTCGGTGGACACGCGCGGCACGCCCTATGCCACCGCCTTTGCCGTCAGCGGCATCGACTCCATCCTCAGCAACAAGAGCAGCACCGGCCCGATCCAGCCCGGCACGACGCAGCAGATGTCGGCCATCAATGTGCTGGATCTGCCCGGCCAGAAGGGCTGCAACGCGATCGACGGCCAGGCGCCCTATGACGAGAAGCTGTGGGACGTGGCCGCCTCGAAGTGGGCCTGCGCCTGGGACACCGGCCGCGCCGCCGTGCTGCAGCAGCCGGTCACCAACACCAATCTGGTGCTGCGCGGCACCTTGAAGCTGGGCGAGCACCTGATGTTCGGCGAGGTCGTGGCCGGCAAGTCGGAATCGGCCAAGTCCTTCTCGCCCAACCAGGTGTCGAGCAGCGGCACCGCCAGCAGCGCGCTGTTCAATCTGACCTATCCGAGCACCGGCGCGGCCTACAACACGGTGTTCAACGAGATCGCCAAGGTCTTCCCGACCATCCAGCCCAACTACGGCAAGGGCATCGCCTATCGCTGGCGCTGCATGGAGTGCGGCAACCGCGAGATTGCCACCGAGTCCGACACCGGTCGCTTCCTGATCGGCGCCGAAGGGCCGATGGGCCTGGGCAACTGGGATTACAAGGTCGGGCTGTCGCAGGCCTTCAGCAAGTCCAGCTCGGTGCTGGGCACCGGCTATTACTACACCGTGCCCTTCGTCAACATGCTCAAGAGCGGCATCATGAATGTGTTCCTCGGCCCGGGCGAAACCCAGAGCCAGGCCGCGATGGACGCCCTGGCCGCCACCTCGGCCGCCGGCGTGACCTTGTATGGCGGCAAGTTCACCATGACCGAGGTCGATGCCTCGGCCTCGGGCACCATCATGAAGCTGCCGGCCGGTGACCTGATGGCCGCCGTCGGCGTGGACGTGCGCCGAGAAGAGTACCGCTTCAATGGCGACGAGCGCGACGTGGCCGCCCGCCGGGCGATCCTGAATGCGCCCTTTGACGACATCAATGCGCTGGGCGGCGTGAGCCGCAATATCAAGGCCGTCTATGGCGAGCTGCTGGTGCCCATCACCAAGAAGCTCGAGGCCACGCTGGCCGTGCGCCGCGATGACTACACCGGCTTCGGCGACACCACCAACCCCAAGGTGACGCTGCGCTTCACGCCCTTCGACGAACTGCTGATGCGCGGCTCCTACAGCACGGGCTTCCGCGTGCCGACCTTCAACCAGCTGTTCAACGGCGTGACCATCTCCCCCTACTCGGGCAAGGACCTGGTCGACCCGGCCAAGTGCGCCACCGGCAAGGTGGACACCAGCAAGCCCGGCTGTGAATCGATCACACCCGACATCCTGACCGGCGGCAAGACCACGCTGGGCCCCGAGGAGTCCAAGCAGGCCACCTTCGGCATCGTCTGGGCGCCCAATGCCCAGTTCAGTGCCAATGTGGACTGGTGGTACATCAAGAAGGAAGGCACGATCCAGACCCTTTCACTGACCGAAATGGTCAGCAACTTCGGTCTCTTCCCCGAGGCCTTCTTCCGCGACGGCAGCGGCAATCTGGTCGGCATCGACCGGCGCTGGATCAATGCCGGCGAGAGCGTCACCAAGGGCGTCGAGGTGGGCGCCAAGATCAACGGCCAACTGGCCGGCGGCAAGTGGGCGGCCAATCTGGACGGTGCCTATCTGATCGAGAAGAAGTCCCGCCTGATCGTCAACGCACCGTTCGGCGCCAGCGAGGTGGGCGTGTTCAGCCGCGCCGGCGACCTCGGCCTGCGCTGGAAGCACACCATCAGCCTGAGCTATGCCAAGGGCCCCTGGATCGGCACCGTCTCGCAGACCTACCGTGACGGCTACAAGGACTATGTGCTGCCGGGCGTGGCCTCGGGTCTGGTCGTGCCGCCGGCATGGAACCCCAACGTGGCCAGCTACACCACCTACAACGCCAGCGCCAGCTACACCGGCTTCAAGAACCTGACCCTGACGGCCGGCATCAAGAACCTGTTCGACAAGGATCCTCCGTTCTCGGTCGCCTACGACTCCAACCTCGGTTCGGGCAGCTCCTGGGAGCCGCGAGTGGCCGACCCGCGTGGCCGCTCGTTCACCTTGATGGCGAACTACAAGTTCTTCTGATCGCGGCCTCGGCCCAGGCCCATCAAACCCGCCGGTGCAAGCTGGCGGGTTTTTTCATGGGCCGGCTCAGCGCGGCGCGCGCAGGGCTGCGTCGGCCAGCAGCCAGCTGCGGTCGAGCTCGGCCCTCAAGGCCTGCGCCTCGCCGCGCCTGTCCTGAGCCAGCAGGGTCCGGGCCAGGCCGTCCAGCGCCCAGCCGCTGAGCGGCTGCTCGGCCAGGGCGATGCGAAAGCTTTGCTCGGCCTGGGCGTGGCGCTGCACCCGCAGCTGCATCTCGCCCAGCGTCAGGCGGGCGCCGCCGGCCAGCATAGGCGGCTCCGTCTGGTCGGCGTAGCTGGACGCCGTCACCGCCTCGGACTGGCGTACCAGGGCGTCGTCGATGCGGCCTTCGGCCAGTGCGAGTTCGGCGCGCAGCTGTGCCTGTGCGGTATTGACGAGGCTGCGCACGATCTTGGGGATGAAGGTGCTGCCGGCGTGCTGGTTGATCAGCCTGGCAGCGGCCGGCTCCAGCCGCGCCAGCGCCTCCGTGGCCCCCGCCAGCTGACCGGTACGTGCCAGCGCCGTGCCGCGCGCCATCTCGCCCAGCACCGAGGCCAGGCCCTTGCCGCCGCTGGGCAGCGGCTCCTGCAGCAAGGCGTCCCAGCGCTGCAGGCGCAGCAGGGTCAGCATCGGCAGGCTGCGCCGGTACTCGGCATATTCGTGGTTGCCCGTGGACAGGGCTGCGCTGGCGCGCGCGGTCTCCAGTGCCAGGTCGCCGCGGCCCTCCATCAGCGCTCCATACCACTGGAAATGCGTGTTGTGGCCTCGCCAGTCCTTGCTGACGCTGAACTTCTGCGCCTTCAGCTCGGCCATCATCGCCAGATCGGCCGCGTTGGCCTGCTGGTTGACGCGCGTCGCATCGGCATAGCGGCCGACCAGCGCATAGGTGTGGGCCGGCATATGCAACAGGTGCGGCGACTTGGGCGCCAGCGCGCCCAGGCGGTCGGCGGCGGCCACCGCCCGGCCGGCCACCTGCACCGCATCGACGGTGTGTATCAGGTAGTGGTTGAGCCCGGTGTGATTCGGGTGCTTGGCCAGGCCCGCTTCGAGCCGGTCGGCCACCTCGCCGATGCGGCCGGCCGGCTTGCCGGTGTCACGGTCCCACCAGTCGCCGTGAGTGGCGACCAGCTCTGCCTCGGCGTAGATGGCCAGCACATCGGCGTCATCGGCAAAGCGATCGGCCAGCATGCGCATGCGCTCGGCGTAGGCGATGTCCAGCGGGTCGGCCTTCTCCTCGGTGCCGCCGGCACCGCAGACCTCGCCCTGCAGCGGCGCGAGATTGCGGGCCTCGCTGCCATGGCCATAGCGCAGCGCCAGCGATTCGATCAGGGCGCGGTCGCGGGCCGAAGCGCCGGCGCTGCGCTTCAAGGCGTGGTCCACATGCTGCAGCGCCTCCTTGAGATCGCCGCGATCGGTGTTGTTGATATTCGGCCCCAGCGCATAGGCCACACCCCAGGCGCACAACGCGCAATCCGGGTCCTGGGCCAGCGCGGCCTTGAAGGCGCGCACCGCCTCGATCTCGTTGAAGCCATAGGCCTGGGCCATGCCCTGGGCGAACAGCCGCCGCGCCGCCTCATTGGCCTGCGAAGGCACCAGGCTGCTGGCGCCAAAGCCGTCAAGCACCGGTGCCGTCGCTCGGCGATCGGGGCTGAAGGGCAGCAGGGCGCATGCGGCCAGCACCGCGATGCTGGCGCCCGCGGTGGTGAGCCTTGCGGCCTGCTTCATCCTCATGCCCGTCCGCGGGCTACTGCTGGACCGGGCGCCCTGTGCCCACCGAGCCCTGGGCGCGGGCCGAGAGATAGGCATAGAGATCGATGATATGGGCGCTGACCACCGGCTCGCCCTGCCAGGCCGGCATGCTCAGCGCGCCCTGCTTGCGCTGCACGACCTCATCGACCAGGGTGCTGCTGCCGGCCTGCGCGGCAGGCAGGTTCCAGTCGTAGCGCTTGAGCACCAGGCCAATGAAACGGTGCGAGCCCATCTCGCGAACCCTGGGCAGCAAATCGGGTGCAAGGGCGGTGCCACTGGCCGCCGGCCCGTGGCAGGAGGCGCAGCGCTGCTGAAACACGCGCCAACCCGCATAGGCCGAGCCGGGCGGCCGGGCCTGCTCCGCAAGCTCCTTGGCCGCCTGGCGGTTCTGCCACTCCACGGCACAGCCGCCCAGCAACAACAGCGAGGCTCCGATCAACGCGAGCGTGGAAAGCTTGGCCATATTGGTTCCCTTTGCGCTTGCCCTCAGCGCGAAACACACGTCGCCGCGGCGGCGGCGTACGTCATGACCCATTCTGCATCCATCGGGGCCGGCCTGCGAGGCCGAACTGTGCTCAATGCTTGGCCGGAGCCCCCAGCGCCCGCACCTCGGCCTTGACCTCGACGCTCTCGCGCTTGCCAGCCTTGTCCTCGAACACCAGCGTCAGCGGCACGGTGTCGCCGGCCTTCACCTGCTGCTTCAGGTCCATCAACATCAGGTGGTAGCCGCCGGGCTTGAGCTCGACGGCCTTGCCCGCGGGCAGGTCCAGCGCCGGTATCTGGCGCATCTTCATGACGTTGTTGTCCATCGCCATCTCGTGCACCTCGGCCATGGCCGTCAGCGAGGTGCTGACCGAGACCAGGCGTGTGTCCTTGGCGGCGGTCAGCTGCATGAAGGCGCCGGTGGCTTTTTGCTGGGCGACCGTGGCGCGCACCCAGGGATCCTTGACGGTGACCTGGGCCGAGGCGGTGGCCATCAGGGCGGCGCCAAGCAGCGTGGCGAGCAGCGGAGTACGGAGTTTCATCGGGAGCATTCGTATCGGGAAGAACGGACCATTCTAGGCCGCGGCCTCGGCGCTGACTTCTTGCACCTCGGTCGGCGCCATCGGGGGCGCCTCGAACGGCAGGGTCAGCTTGAAGCAGCATCCCTGGCCCACCGTGGACTCGACCTCGACACGCCCCCCCAGCACGCCGGTCACCAGCTTGTGCACCTCGTGCAGGCCCAGACCCGAGCCGCCCTGGCCCAGGCGGGTGGTGAAGAAGGGGTCGAAGATGCGCGGCAGGTGCTCGGCGGCAATGCCGCGACCGTTGTCGATGACGCTGAGGCTGACCAGGCAATCGTCCAGCCTGCGCGCGACGATGCGCAGCTGCGGCGCCTCGCAGCCCTGCAGGCCATGCAGCAGGGCATTCTCGATCAGATGGGTCAGGACCTGGCTCAGCGCACCGGGATAGCTCTCCAGTCGCAGATCCGGGGCCAGATCTTGCTGCACCGCCACCGCCACCGTCTGGCCCTGCAGCAGCGGCTGCAGCGTGACCAGCACCTCCTGCACCAGCTCGTCGAGCAGGAAGCTGCGGCGCGGGCTGCCCGCCTGGTCCGCGGCGGCCTGCTTGAAGCCCTCCACCAGACGCGTGGCATGCAGCAGATTGCGCACCAGCGAGACCAGCGCCTCGCGCGTCCAGCCGACGAAGCCCGTCAAGGTCGAGCGGCGCACGCCCTCGCGGGTGCCGGCCTCGAATTCGTCGAGCTGGTGCTGCAGGGCGGTGGCCAGGGTGAGGCTGCTGCCCAGCGGCGTGTTCAGCTGGTGGGCCACGCCGGCGACCATCGCGCCCAGGGCCGCCAGCTTTTCCGAGCGCACCAGTTCGTGCTGGGTCTGGCGCAGATGCAGCAGGGTGTCGCTGAGCTCCGCGGTGCGCTCGCGCACGCGCTGGTCCAGGGTGTTGTTCAGGTCCAGCAGCGCCTGCTCGGCCTGCAGCCGTTCGGTCACGTCCTCGACCACACCGACAATGCGCTGCACCCGGCCATCGGCGCCCTTGACGGCGAAGGCGCTGGTGCACAGCTGGCGCAGCTCGCCATCGGCGCGCCGGGCGCGCCACAGCGTCTGCACCTTGCCCAGCCAGCTGCCTCCACGCAGGCGGCTGCGCAGCAGGTCCACATCGTCGGGATGCACCGCATCCCACCAGGCACGCGGGTTGTGCAGCAGGGTTCCGGCCGGCAGGCCGAACATCTGCTCATAGGCGGGGCTGACGTAGTCGAAGCGGCTCAGGTCCGGCGCGGCGACATAGAAGACCTGGTCGATGCTGCCGGCCATCTCGGTGAAGCGCTGCTGGCTCTCGCGCAGCCTGAGCTGGCGCGACAGCAGCGCCACCACGAAGGCCGCCAGCAGCAGGCTGTTGAGCAGGCCGATCTGGAAGTAGCTGGACATCCAGAACGGTGGCGCCTGCCAGCCACCCTGCGGCGTGGCCATCAAGGTCCATTCACCGCCGGGCACTTCGACCGGCACGCGCACAGGCTGCTGCTGCGCCACGCGGGCATCGCCCCAGATCGGCGCACCGCTGTCACCTTGCGCATCGCTGCCCACCAGGTGCAGGGCCAGCGGATGGCTCTCGACCAGGCCGCCGGCCTTGAGCAGCGGCGCGACCGACACGACGATGGAGATGACCCCCCAGTAGCGCGGCCCGGCGTCGGGCGTCAGCGCGTCGAGGAACACCGGCTCGCGCACGATCAGAGCTTCCCCGCCCTGCACCAGCTTGACCGGGCCGGCCAGCAGGGCGCGACGCTGCTGGCGCGCGCGCAGCACGGTGGCCCACTGCTCCGGTCGGGTCTGGTAGCGAAAGCCCAGCACCGCCTCGTTGCCGATCAGCGGATAGACCAGCTGCACCTGATCGTCGGGCGCCACGGCAATATTGCGTATCTGCGGCAGCCGGGCCAGCGTGCGCCGGGCGATGCCGTTGAACTGATCGGCGGGCAGCCGCTCTTGATGGCTGGTCAGATAGACCAGGCCGCTGGTGGCGCTGAAGGTGCTCTTGAGCACACCCACCAGCTGCGCCTGCAGGGCCACCAATTGGCCAAACACCTGGGCCCGCTGGGCCTGGGCCTGTTGCTCCAGGTCCAGCCGGGCCACCTGCACGCTGACGCCCGCGCCGAGCGCAAGCGCCAGCCCACCCGCAAGCCAGGGACCGCGAAACCAGAGCGCACCCATCTGTTGGTCAACCGTTTGGATGAGTGCAGATTAGCAGGCCGCGGCGCGGTTTGGCCCTATCCCGGCGTCAATTGCAGCAAATCCTCCAACAGCGTCACGCTGCCCTGCCCGGCATCGAGGGCCACGCGTCGGCCGAAGGGCAAGACCTGGTGCGGCCTGCAGTGGCCCGAGGGCCAGCCGCCGAGCACCGGCTTGCCCAACGGCAGCAGGTAGTCGGCCAGCACCGCCTGCGGCGAATCGGCCTCGGTGAAGCCGCCCAGCAGGAAGCCGGCGGCGGCATCGAGCTGGCCGGCCAGGCGCAGCTGGGCCAGCATGCGGTCGACCCGGTAGGGCGCCTCACTGACGTCCTCCAGGAACAGGATGCGCCCCTGCAGCCGGGGCGCAAACGGTGTGCCCAGCAGCGAGCAGAGCACGGCCAGATTGCCGCCCGTCAGCTCGCCCACCGCCTGCCCGCCCTGGCGCAGCCCAGCGCCCAGCGACGGCGCCAGGCACAGACCGGCGGCCATGCCGGAGCGCAGGGCAGCGAACAGCGCCTCGGCGTCGGGGCCGGCGTCCTCATGTAACAGGTCGGAGGCCGGCATCGGTGCCTGCAGGCTGGGCAGACCCATGCCGTTGAGCAGCAGGTGCAGGGCGGTGATGTCGCTGTAGCCGATCAGCAGCTTGGCGTGGCGGCGCAGCAGACCGGTGTCGATGCGGTCCAGCAGCCGCAGGCAGCCATAGCCGCCGCGCAGGCACAGCACAGCATCGACCTCGGGGGCGGCGAAGGCGGCGTGCAGATCCTGCAGACGCTGCGTATCGTCGCCTGCCAGATAGGAGAGCGTTGGGTGCTGCGCGTGGCAGCCGGGGAAGATCTTGGCGCGAAAGCCATGGCGCTGCAGCAGCGCCGGGACTTGCGCGACACGCTCCGCGTCGGCAGGGCCGGCGGGTGCGATCACGCCCAGGGTCGCGCCGGGGCGCAGAACGGAATAGGGCGAAAAGCTCATGCAGATTCCATGCGGGCGCTCAGATAACGATCGATCGCCGCCCCGAGAGCCGGCAGGCGCCAGGTGCTGGCGCACAGCGGATGCGGCGCATAGCGGCTGCCGAGGTTGCTGAGCAGGGCGATCAGGTAGTGGCGCCTGGCCGGCGCAATGCCCTGCACGATACCCGCATCGGAGGCGTAGTTCTCGGTCGTTCCGGTCTTGTGGGCAAAGCGCAGCGTGGCCCTGGCGGCCAGCGCGCGCAGGTCACCGGGATAGGTCCCGCCCGCCACCCGGGCCGTGCCGTCGGCCTGCAGCCAGCACGCCGGCAAGCGGGCATCAAGACCCGGCACCCAGCCCGGCAGGCCGGCCAGCAGGCCGCTGGACAGCAGGGTGTGCAGGCCCTGGGCGTCCAGCCAGCCGCGCAGCCGTGCCCGGCTGGCGGCGCTGAGCAGCGCTGGCGCGCCGGGCGGCAGCCAGGGCGCGGGCGGTGCCTGCTCGTCCAGCAGCCAGAGCAGGCGCAGCGTGTCCCAGGCCGTCATCTGGATCTGGCCCACGCCCGAGCCGGCGCTATTGCCCCAGCCACCGTCGGCGCGGGTATTGGCCAGGCGCAGCGTGGGCAGACCCTGGGCCTCGAACAGCTGGTGCAGCTCGTTGTGCACCTCGGCCCCGGCGCCACGGCGTATCGCACCCCAGGCATGGAGCAGGCTCACCAGGGCCGAGGTGGCCTGGTTGCTGCTCTGCGCGATCATGTCCAGGCCCCAGTCGCGGACCTCGCGCACCTCGCCCTGGTAGCTCAGTGCCTCGTCCCAGACCACGGCGCCGGCATCGACCAGCCGCGCCACGCCAACGGCCACCATCAGCTTCAGCAGCGAGGCCGGATAGGGCGCGACGAAGCGCTGCGGCGCACCCGCGCCGCTGAGGCTGCGCCAGCTCAGGCGCGACCAGTCGCTGTGCGGCCGCCAGGCGATCGAGTTCAGCTGGGCGTCGGTCTGATCGGCCAGGAAGTGCACATTGCGTACCGGGCCGGCGTCGGCCGGGATGTCGGCGACCAGGCCCTGCGGATGCTCGCGCGAGAACAGCACATTGGCCCACACCGGCGCACGGCCGGGCATGAAGGCGGCCACGGCCAGGTCGATGCTGGGCGGGTGCGTGAGGGCCGCGCCGCCGAGCATCCCGTCGGCCGTCTCGTCGAAGCGCTGCTCGCGCACCGCAGCGCGCAGCGCCTCGGCCAGGTCGCCAGCATTCATGGCAGTTGCAGGCCGTCGAGCGGAATCGGGCTGGCCCGGCCGGAGATCAGGGAGGCCAGGATGCTGGCCGAGCCGAAGGCGAATGTGAACCCCAAGGCGCCATGACCCACGTTCAGCCACAGTCCGGGCACCGGGCTGGCGCCGAGGATGGGCGCACCGCTGGGCGTGGCCGGGCGCAGGCCGGCCCAGGCGCTGGCCTGGTCGTAGTCGGCGGCGAGCGGAAAGGTGGCGCGCACCGAGCGCTGCAGCGAGGCGATGCGGCCGGGATCGATGCGCGTGTCGTCGCCGACCAGATCGACCATGGCCGCCACGCGCAGCCGGTCGCCGATGCCGGCATAGAGAATCTTCTTCTCGAAGTCGGTCACGCTGACCACCGGCGGACGGTGCTGCGGGCCTATCGGTGCGGTCAGGCTGTAGCCCTTGAGCGGGTAGATGGGCAGCGACAGACCCACCGTGGCCGCCAGCGCCCGGCTCTGCAGGCCGGCGGCAATGACGAAGTCGTCGGCGCTCAGGCTTTCGCCATCGGTGTGCAGCGCCACCGCCCGGCCCTGGCGCCGCTCGAAGCTCCGCGCGGTGGCCTGCACAAAGCCGCGGAACAGGCCATGCTCGCGCAGGCGCGCTGCCAGCTGCTGACAGAATTTGTTGCAGTCGGCCACCGCCTCGGCGGGGGTGAAGATGCCACCGGCCAGCACCGCTCCGCCATGGGTCAGGGCGGGCTCCAGCGCCGGCTCCAGCCGCATGCACTCGCTCAGCGACAGAGCCTGCTCGGCGCCGCTGCCCTGCAGACGCAGGCGCTCGGCGGCCCTGGCGAACTCCTCGGGCCGGCGGTAGACGACCAGCTTGCCCGGGGTGCGCAACTCGAAGGCCTGCAGGCGGGTGTTGCTCACCAGCTCGGCGAACACCGACTGGCTGTAGGCGCCCAGGGCCAGCAACCGGGCCGTCGTGCGGCGATTCACCGGGCCGCGGCAGGCGCGCAGAAACGACAGCAGCCAGGACCACTGCTGCCAGCTCGCCTCGGGACGGAAGCGCAGCGGGCCGTCGGGATCAAACAACCACTTCAGGGCCTTGAACGGCACACCCTCGTCGGCCAGTGGCGAGACATAGCGGTAGCTGAGCTGGCCCCCATTGGCATGGCTGGCACCGCTGGCCACCTCGCCCTCACGCTCGACCAGCGTCACCTGGTGGCCGGCTTCCAGCAGCGACCAGGCGGTCGTCAGACCGACGACGCCGCCGCCTATCACTACGATGTGCTTCATCCCGACCCACGGAGCCTATGACTGGCGCTCAGGGTAAGTAGAACGCTGCCGTTGAGCCAATGAAAGGCCGGGGGCCTCCCATAACCCTGGCGCATGCGTCAGGGCCGGGAGGCGACTCGCGCCGGTCAGGACATCACGACCTTGCCGCCGGCCTTGGTGCACTCGTCCTTGGACTTGGCCTTGACCCAGCCCTGGCCCTTGCAGCTGTTGTGGCCCTTGCATTCGCTCTTGGCGGTCTTGCACTCGGAGGTGCCCTTGCAGCTATTGGTGCCGGCGCACTTGACGCCGCCATCCTCGGCGGCCTGCACGGCGGTGCTCAAGGTGCCCATGGACAGCAGGGCAGCGGCGGCGGCGGCAACGGCGAGGCCGGATTTGAAGTTCGACATGGTGGTTCTCCTGAAAAGGTAGGTTAGGGACTTGTGTGCCGGACCTTGCGGTACACCGCAAGCTCGGGCACCAACTGACTGAACAGAACGGTGGTAGGCACTCTTGCAAACCTGCAGTGGCCTGATGCATCTACGCGAGCTCCTGTTCGCTGGATGCACCCGGATTGCGCTTGCTTGCCAACGTGAGTCGTGTCTCCTGCCCGCTTCCTTACGCCCTTCAGAAAAATTCTTGAATCTGCAGCAATTGCCACAACGCAAAGCCGGCCAGCACCGCGGCGCTGAACAGGTTGACGTGGCGCTGCCAGCGCGCATCGAAGCGGCCGCGCAAGCGCCCCACCCCGCTGCTCAGCGCCAGCCACCACAGCGCCGAGCCGATGAACACACCCGAGACCATGGTCCAGGGCGCCGCCACCTGGCCGGCCCCGGCCATCGCGCCGAAGATGGCGATGAAGGAGAAGATCGTCGCCGGGTTCGACAGGGTCAGCACAAAGGTGCTGGCGAAGTGCCGCCACAGGGGGGCCGGCGCACCGACCGGCTTGGCCACGGTCTGCGCCACCGGCGCGCGCAGCAACTGCCAGGCCATCCACAACAGGAAGGCGCCACCGAACAGCGCCAGCGGCAGACGCGCCGCCGACAACGCGCTGATCAGCCAGGCCACGCCGAACGCACCGACCGCGCCATAGGCCGCATCGGCCGCCGCAGCGCCCAGGCCCGTGGCCAGACCGGCGCGCGGGCCCAGCTGCAGGCTGCGCTGGATGGTCAGCAGGCCGATGGGCCCGACCGGCGCGGCGATCGACAGGCCGATCAGCAGCGACTTCGCGAAAACGTAGAAGGTGTCCATGGCCCTCACTGTAGCCAGCGAGCCCCAACGGGTGAATGGCGATTTTCAGGCGATGATGGGCACCGACTTGCTGAATTTCTGGTGAACCGAGTCCATGACGAACAGCCTGCAACTCGACGACAAGGCCTGGCGCATCCTTCAAGCGCTGCAGCTCGACGGCCGCGCCCCGCTGAAGCAGCTGGCGCTGGAGGCCGGCCTGTCGCTGCCGGCCACCGCCGAGCGACTCAAGCGCCTGCAGGAGGCCGGCGTGATCAGCGGCATCCATGCCCAGCTAGATGCTGCGGCAGTGGGCTACGGCGTGCGCGCCATCATCGGCATCACCGCCCTGCAGCCGGGCAAGCGCCCGCTGCTGGAGCATCTGCGCAGGCAGCCCGAGGTGCTGGAATGCCATCACGTCACCGGCGCCGACTCCTATCTGATGACGGTGGTGGCGCCCGACATGAAGGCGCTGGAGGCACTGTTGGAGGGCATGAACAGGTTCGGCGAGACGCGCACGTCTATCGTGATGTCCACGCCGATACCGGCACGGGCTCTGCAGCCGCCGAGCGGCCGTAGGCTTCCTCAAGTCCGGAAGTAAGCGACCAGCGGCTCAGAGGGTGAGAGTTTTCGTAGCGAGCGGCTGTCAGGCTAGGCGGACGGAGCGCAGGGACCGGAACGTACTTCCTGTACGTGAGGATCCCGAGCATCCGGCCAACGACGCATGGCGGCCGCGCAGTAGAAAATCTCGCCCTCTCAGTCCGCCAGCACCGCCGCCATCGCCACCGCCACGGCCTCGACATTGCGCGTGTTCAGGCCGGCCACGCACATGCGGCCCGAGCGCAGCACGTAGACGCCGAACTCGGCCTTCAGGCGTTCGACCTGGTCGGGGGTCAGGCCGGTATAGCTGAACATGCCGTGCTGGCTCAGGAAGTAGCCGAAGTCGCGGCCGGGCAGCTTGGCGCTCAGGACGCTGTGCAGGCTCTTGCGCATCGCCTTGATGCGTTCGCGCATGCCCTTGACCTCGGCCTCCCAGGCGGCGCGCAACTCGGGCGTGCTGAGCACTCGGGCGACCAGTTGGCCACCGTGCATCGGCGGGTTCGAGTAGTTGCGGCGGATGGCCGCCTTCAGCTGGCCCATCACCAGCGCGCCCTGGGCCGCATCGGGGCAGACCACGCTCAGGGCGCCGCAGCGCTCGCCGTACAGGCTCATGCTCTTGGAGAACGAGTTGGCGATGAAAAAGCTCAGGCCCTCGTCGGCCAGCAGGCGCACGGCATAGGCGTCTTCTTCGATGCCCTCGCCATAGCCCTGGTAGGCCAGGTCCAGGAAGGGCAGCAGCTCGCGTTCGCGCAGCACCGGCACCAGCTGCTGCCATTGCGCCGGGGTCAGGTCGACACCGGTCGGGTTGTGGCAGCAGGCGTGCAGCAGCACGACGCTCTTCTTCGGGATCTCGCGCAGCGCGGCCAGCATGGCGTCGAAGCGCAGGCCACCGGTGGCGGGGTCGTAATAGGGGTAGTTCTTGACTTCGATGCCCGAGCCTTCGAACACGGCGCGGTGGTTGTCCCAGGTCGGCTCGCTGACATAAACGGCGCTGTCGGGGAAATAGCGCTTGATGAAGTCGGCGCCGACCTTCAGGCCGCCGCTGGAACCCACCGCCTGGATGGTCACGATGCGGCCGGCTTTCAGCGCCGGGTGCTCAGGCCCGAACAGCAGATGCTGCACTGCGGTACGAAAATTGGCCGCGCCCTCCATCGGCAGATAGGGGCGGGCGCCGGCATCGGCGACCACGGCCAGCTCGGCCTTGCGCACCGAGTCCAGCATCGGGATGCGGCCCTCGTCATCGAAGTAGATGCCGATCGACAGATTGATCTTGTTGGCGCGCGGGTCCTTCTGGAAGGCCTCGTTGAGCGAAAGAATCGGGTCGCCTGCGTAGGCGTCAACGTGCTGGAACATGGTGGTGAACTCCTGAATCGGGCAACCCGCATTATCGGGGCTGCGGCTTCGAACGCCCGGCGGGGCAGTAGTGACCCGGCTTGCGTGAGCGGCCTTGCTGTGTTCATATGAACGTCACGAGATGGTCATTTTGAACGGGCAACATGCTCATATGAATGCCGCAAAGCGCTCCGACACGACCCCAGCCGCGCTGACCGCGGCGGAGGATCGTTTGAACGCCATCCTCGGCCTGGTCGGCGCCCAGGGTTTCCAATCGATTGACGCGCTGGCCGAACGCTTCGGCGTCAGCACCCAGACGATCAGGCGCGACGTCAACACGCTGTGCGAGCGCGGCCTGTGCCGGCGCCGGCACGGCGGCGTCGATGTGCTGCCCGAAGGCGCACAGAACGTGGCCTACACCGCGCGGCGCATCCTGCACCGCGAGGCCAAGCAGGCGATCGCACGCTGCGTGGCCCAGGCCGTGCCCGAGGGCGCCTCGCTGTTCTTCGGCATTGGCACCACGCCCGAGGAATGCGCGGCGGCGCTGCAGCAGCGGCAGCAGTTGCGGGTGATGACCAACAACCTGAACGTGGTCGCGGCACTGCGCCGCAACCCCGGCTGCGAGCTGGTGATGGCCGGTGGGCGGCTGCGCAATACCGACAACGATGTGGTGGCCGGCGAGGCGCATGAGTTCTTCTCGCGCTACGCGGCCGACATCGGCATCTACGGCGTCGGCGGCGTGGCCGAGGACGGCAGCCTGCTCGACTTCAGCCAGGACGAGGTGCGCATGCGCAGCGAGTTGGCCAAGCACTGCCGCCAGCGCTATCTGGTGCTGGACCACTCCAAGTTCGGCCGCAGCGCCACCGTGCGCGGCGGGCATATCACCGAGGCCCACCGCGTGTTCACCGACCGACCGGTGCCCGCGCCCATCGCCGCCATGCTGCTTGACGCCGGCGTGCAGCTGGTCGTGGCCTCTTCACTGACGTATCCCCCGCTTGCTCTCACCGAAGGAGAACATTGACATGACTCAGTCCAAGTTCCACCGTTATGCGCTGGCCGCCGCGCTGGCCCTCACCGCCCTGGTCGGCGCCGCGCCCGCCCAGGCCCAGCAACGCGCGATTTGCTACAACTGCCCGCCCGAATGGGCCGACTGGGGCTCGCAGCTCAAGACCATCAACGCGCGCCTGGGCATACAGGTGCCGTCGGACAACAAGAACTCCGGCCAGGCGATCGCCGCGCTGATCGCCGAGAAGGCCAGCCCGGTGGCCGACGTCGTCTATCTGGGCGGCATCGCCGCCGACCCGGCCCGCGACGCCGGCGTGCTGACGCCCTACAAGCCCAAGGCCTGGGACAAGATCCCGGCCGGCCTCAAGGACCCGGAGGGCAACTGGTTCGCCATCCACTCCGGCACCTTGGGCCTGTTCGTCAATACCGCCGCGCTGGGCGGCAAGCCGGTGCCGCAGAGCTGGGGCGATCTGCTCAAGCCCGAGTACAAGGGCATGGTGGGCTATCTGGACCCGACCTCGGCGGCCGTGGGCCAGCTGGGCGTGATGGCGGTCAATCTGGCGTTGGGCGGCACGTATGACAACCTCGAGCCGGGCATCAAGTTCTTCAAGGCGCTGGCCAAGAACCAGCCCATCGTGCCCAAGCAGACTTCCTATGCCCGCGTGATCTCGGGCGAAATTCCCATCCTGCTGGACTATGACTTCAATGCCTACCGCGGCCAGTACACCGACAAGGCCGCCGTGCGCTTCGTCATCCCCAAGGAGGGCACGGTGGTGTTCCCCTATGTGATGGGGCTGGTGAAGGGCGGACCCAACGCAGACAACGGCCGCAAGGTGCTTGACTATGTGCTGTCCGACGAGAGCCAGGCCCTGTGGGGCAATGCCTATCTGCGCCCGGTGTTCGCCGAGCACCTGTCGGCCGAGGCCAAGGCCCGCTTCCTGCCCGACGCCGACTACGCCCGCGCCAAGCCGGTCGATCTGAAGCGTCTGGCCACGGCCCAGCCCAAGATCATCGAGCGCTACAAGAACGAAGTCCAGTAAGTCACTCGGCCATGGTCCTGCTGATACTGCCCACCGCCCTGTTCTTCGGCGCCTTCTTTGTGCTGCCGATGGCCCGGCTGTTCCTGGTGGGCGGCAGCGGGGCCACCGGCTGGGCGGCCTATACTGCCATCCTGACCGACACGAACTACTTCAACGCGCTGCTGGCAACGCTCGGCATCGCCTCGGCCACGACCGCGCTGACGCTGCTGATCAGCGGCATCACCGGCGTGTTCCTGCAGCGCCACAAGTTCCCCGGCAATGCGGCGCTGGTGGCGATGCTGACCTTGCCGCTGGCCTTTCCTGGCGTGGTGATCGGCTTCATGGTCATCATGTTGGCCGGCCGCCAAGGGCTGATCGGCCAGGTCACGGAATGGGCCACCGGCGAGCGCGTGGTGTTCGCCTATTCGATGCTGGGCCTGTTCATGGGCTATGTGTATTTCTCGATCCCGCGCACGATACTGACGGTGATGGCGGCCACCGAGAAGTTGGACCCGCGGCTGGAAGAAGCGGCGCGTTCACTGGGCGCCTCGCCCTGGCGCGTGGTCGTCGACGTGATCGTGCCGGCCCTGAAGCCGGCGTTGATCTCGGCCGGCGCAATCTGCTTTGCCACCGCCGTGGGCGCCTTCGGCACCGCCTTCACCCTGGCCACGCGCATCAATGTGCTGCCGATGGTGATCTACACCGAGTTCACGATGTCGGCCAATATCGCCATGGCCGCCGCCTTGAGCTTCACGCTGGGAGCCCTGACCTGGCTGGTTCTGGCGCTGGCGCGCACGGCGGCTGGCTCGTCGGTGGCTGCTGCCGGATGAGGCTGAGATGAAATTGAGCGCACGGCAATCGGATCGCGTTGAACTGCTGCACCTCTCTGCGATGAGGCGGCAGAGGAGGCGGGGGGCCGGCCACCACGGGCTGAAGCTTGGGCCGGTCCCTTCGGCCCGACCACCAGCTTCTTTATGCCCGCCGTGGCCGGCCCCCCACCTCCTCTGCGGATGCGCTGGTGGCTGCCAACTCCGAGACCTACGCGAGTCTTGCGGCCTTGCGAGCCTGCACACCCGCTGCAGCAGGGACGAGGGTGTGCCGGTCGCAGCGGGCATAAAGAAGCCGAAGTTCGGTCCGTTCAGGACCGGACAATGCTTCAGCCCGCAGCGACCGGCGCGCCCTCGTCCCTGCCGCCTCAACCTTTATGCGTCGGGTGTCGCACCAAGCGCGGTGGAGCAACTGACATGAACCGCCCGCGCAAACTCTTTGCACTGCAGCTCGCCTTCACCTTGGCAGTCTGCGCCTTCCTGATCGTGCCGGTCATCCTGTCGATGCTGGCCGGGCTGACAGTCAACTACATCGCCGGCCTGAGCAGCGGCCTGACCCTGCGCTGGATCTTCGAGGTCTGGGACGGCTACCGCGACACCATCTTCCGCTCAGTCGGCATCGCGCTGGCCTGCCTGGTCGTGACGCTGCTGTTGGGCGTGCCCACCGCCTATGTGCTGGCGCGCACGCGCAACCGCGTGGGCCGCTGGATCGAGGAGCTGCTGGTGCTGCCGATCGCGATGCCCGGCCTGGCCACCGCCCTGGCGCTGATCGCCAGCTATGGCGCGCTGCGCGGCTTTCGGACCTCCTTTGGCTTCATCCTGGTCGGCCATGTGCTGTTCACCCTGCCCTTCATGGTGCGATCGGTGCTGGCCGTGCTGCAGTCCATCGATCTGAAGACGCTGGAGGAAGGCGCGGCCTCGCTGGGGGCAGGTTTTGCCCGGCGCTTCTTCGACATCGTGCTGCCCAATTGCCGCCAGGGCATCCTGGCCGGCTCGCTGATGGTCGTCACGCTGTCGATGGGCGAATTCAATATGACCTGGCTGCTGCACACACCGCTGACCAAGACCCTGCCGGTGGGCCTGGCCGATGCCTATGCCTCGCTGCGCCTCGAGGTGGGCAGCGCCTACACCCTGATCTTCTTCATGATGATCGTGCCGCTGCTGCTGGCCATGCAGACGCTGGCCCGCCCGCGCACGAGCAAATTCATCGCTGACGACGCCACCCCGGACGCCAAACCATGACCGCCCCCCTGTCCATTCATCTGCAGGCCTGCGCCAAGACCTTTGCCGACGGCACCCGCGTGCTGGAGCCGCTCGACGTAGAAATCAAGGCCGGCGAGACCCTGGTGCTGCTCGGCCCCTCGGGTTGCGGCAAGACCACAACCCTGCGCCTGATCGCCGGGCTGGAGCAACCCGATGCCGGCGGCAAGGTGCTGTTCGATGGCGTCGATGTGACCCAGCAAAGCATCGAAGCGCGCAATGTCGGCATGGTGTTCCAGTCCTACGCGCTGTTCCCGAATATGAGCGTGGCCGAGAACATCGGCTACGGCCTGCGCATACGCAAGCTGCCAGCCGCGGCCCAGCGCGAGCGGGTGGCCGAGATGCTGGAGATGATGCGCATCGCGCCGCTGGCCGATCGCTCGATCGACCAGCTGTCCGGCGGCCAGCGCCAGCGCGTCGCCCTGGCCCGCGCACTGGCGGTGCGCCCCCGCGCGCTGCTGCTGGACGAACCGCTGACCGCGCTCGATGCCCAGCTGCGCGACACCCTGCGCGTCGAGATCAACCAGCTGTTGCGCCGGCTGGCGATCACCACCATCTACGTCACCCACGACCAGGCCGAGGCGATGGCGCTGGGTGACCGCATCATTGTCATGTCCCACGGCCGCGTGGCCCAGATGGGCACGCCGCAGGAGATCTACCACCAGCCCGCCAACCGCTATGTGGCCGGCTTCATCGGCACGATGAACCGGGTACAGGGCGAGTACCGGGACGGCGGCGTCTTCACTTGCCCCGCCGGGCGGCTGCGTTGGCCGGGCGCATCGGCTCAGGGGGCGGCCGAGCTGTTGTTCCGGCCCGAGGACGTAACCATCGTCGGCGATGGCGAGCCGGCCGATCTGGTGGGCACCGTCACCGCCTCGCTGTACCTGGGCGACCGCACAAGACTGATCATTGAACTGGGCCAGGCCCAGCCGCTGACGATGGACTGCCTGGCACGTAGCGCCCCCGCTGTCGGCCAGAGCGTGCGCCTGCAGGTTGACCCGCAGGGTCTGCTCGCCTTGGCCGCCTGATAGGAACGACATCATGCTGATCGCCCAGTTCTCCGACACCCACATCAAGATTCCCGGCAAGCTGGCCTATGGCCGCGTGGACACAGCAACGATGCTGCAGGCCAGCGTCGCCCATCTGGCGGCGATGCAGCCCCAGCCCGACCTGCTGCTGATCACCGGCGACCTGGTGGACCTGGGCCGGCCGGCCGAGTACGAGTATCTGAGGTCGCTGCTGGCACCGCTGCAGACGCCGATGCTCGTGATCGCCGGCAACCACGACGAGCGCCAGGCGCTGCGCGAGGCCTTTGCCGACCAGGCCTGCTTCCCGGCCAGCGGCTTCATGCACTACGACACCGGCGGCCGCTGGCCGCTGCGCATCATTGGTCTGGACACGCTGGTGCCCATGGAAGGCCGCGGCGAGCTGTGCGCCGACCGGCTGGACTGGCTGGCCCAGACCCTGGCCGCCGCCCCGACCCAGCCGACCCTGGTGCTGATGCACCACCCGCCCTTCCTGACCGGCATCGCGCACATGGACGCGCTGGGCCTGACCGGCCGCGAGGCCTTTGCCGAGATCGTGCGCGGCCACCCGCAGATCCAGCTGATCCTCTGCGGCCATCTGCACCGCAGCATCCAGACCACGGTCGGCGGCCGGCCGGTGCTGACCTGCCCCAGCACCGCGCACCAGGTGGCCCTCGATCTGCGCCCCGAGGCACCCAGCGCCTTCCGCATGGAGCCTCCGGGCTATATGCTGCACCGCTGGCATGGCGATCAATTGGTCAGCCATGTGGTCGCGGTGGGCGACTATGCCGGCCCGTATCCGTTTTTTGAACCGACCGGCAAACTGATTGACTGATGTAGCCCGGATGGAATCCGGGGCCCCGGATTCCATCCGGGCTACCTAGGGCTTGCACCCGCGCCCGCTTTGTAGCAAGGTCTGCCGCGCGCCACCTATCGCAGCGCAGGGAGACCCGGCATGTCAGATGATCAAGCCGCTCAAGCCGATCACGCAGCAGCACTGGACAGCATCGCGGCCATGGCCGCGGCACGCCGCGCCCAGTTGCCCCCCACCGACCGGCCCGCGCCCGAGCAGGGCCTGTGGGGCCTGGCGCTGTCGGGCGGCGGCATACGCAGTGCCACCTTCTGCTTCGGGCTGCTCAAGGCCCTGGGCCAGAACAAGGTCTTCCACCGCTTCGACCTGCTCTCCACCGTGTCGGGCGGCGGCTATATCGGCTCTACCGTCGGCAAGCTGTTTCAGAACGCCCGCGACAGCGGCCAGAACCCGATCGAAGTGGAGGCGGCACTGGGCGAGGCCGACCGCCGCTGGTTCGCCTTCTGGCTGCGCGCCAACGGCCGCTACCTGATCCCGCGGGGCGGCCGCGACATGATGTTTGCCGCGGCCAACTTCGGCCGCAACCTGGTGGGCGTGCATATCGAGCTGGCGCTGCTGTGCCTGCTGCTGGGCGGACTGCTGGTCGGCTTCGATCTGCTGCTGTGGGCCTGGGCCGATTGCATCTTCAGCGGCGGCACGTGCTGGCGGCCGGGCTGGGTCAATGTCGACACGCTGGCCGCGCTGTCGAACTGGCCGACGCTATGGCTCTTGCTGCCGCCGGCGATCTGGTGGGGCGCGGTGCAGGCCACCGCCTACTGGGCGCTGCCGGCCAAGGCCGGCGAGGGCTTGTCGGCGCAGCGCTGGATCATTGCGGTGCTGAGCGCAATCGGCGCCTGGTGGCTGGCCGACTACTGGAGCGAAGCCCGCGACACCGCCCCCTCGGCTACCGCCGCCCAGGGCCTGCAACTGCCCTCGCTGCTGATGCTGTTCGCCGGTGGCGTGTTGCTGGCCTGGGTGGCCGGCACCTTGATCGCCTGGTGGATGACCCGCAAGGGCCGCGCGCCCGACCTCTCGCGCAACCAACTGACCGGTGGGTTGGCGCGCACACTCAATTTGGGCCTGAGCATCGCGGCCCTGGGGCTGATCGACGGCTTCGCCTGGCTGCTGGCCAATGCCTCGGCGGCCCACCATGGCACGGCCGGCGTGGTGATCGCCGTCACCGTGGTGGTGCTGCGCACCGTGCTGCCCAAGATCGCTGATCTCCCGCGCAGCCTGACGCCGGGCACGCGGATGAATCTGATGGGCCTGATCAACTTCGCCGGCCTGGCGGTGATGGCCCTCTTGATGGTGTTCTGGATCAGCCTGCTGCACCGCAATGTCACCGTGTCGCTGTTCGACGAGCAGCGCCGCGAGCTGCAGTACGCGCTGAGCTGGACCTGGATGGTCGTGCTGGTGCTGCCCCCGCTGGTGATGGTGCTGGTGTCGCTGCACAACCGCGAGTTCCTGAACCGCTCGTCGCTGTTCTCCTTCTACCGCGCCCGCCTGGTGCGCAGCTATCTCGGGGCGGCCAATGCCAGGCGCTTCCAACCCGGCACGACGGACGCCACGGCGCCCTATCCGCAACACCTGGCCGCCGAAGGGCCCCAGGTCTCGGTGCAGGACGTACATCCCGATGACGACGAAGCGATGGCCGACTACCAGCCCCATCTGGCCGGCGGCCCCATCCATCTGCTGAATGCCTGCGTGAATCAGACCCGCGACCCGCGCGGCGGCCTGTTCAACCAGGACCGCAAGGGCCTGCTGATGACGGTGGGGCCGAAAGGCAGCGTGCGCGTCGGCCAGGACGACTGGCGCGCGGTCGATGCCAGCGGCAGCCTGAGCCTCGGCTCCTGGGTGGCGATCTCGGGCGCCGCGGTGGCGCCGGGCCTGGGCGGCAGCACGCGCTCGGGCATGGCCGCGCTGCTCACCATGGCCGGCATACGCCTGGGCTACTGGTGGGACAGCACGGCGCTGGCGCGCCGCGCCGGCGAGGTACTGCCGCCCATCGTCGGCAAATACGGCCAGCTGCTCAATGAGCTGCGCGGCCGCTTCGACGGCAACCAGCGCCGCGACTGGTTCCTCAGCGACGGGGGCCATTTCGAGAACACCGGCGCCTACGCGCTGCTGCGCGAGGAATGCAAGCTGATCGTCGTCGCCGACTGCGGCGCCGACCCCCGCTATGCCTTCGGCGACCTGGAGAACCTGGTGCGCAAGGCCCGCATCGACCTGCAAACCGAGATCACCTTCCTGAAGCCCAGGCTCATCGCGGCCAGCGACCCGGCGATGGCGCCCTGCGTGTTCGGCTCGCTGAACGATCTGGTCTCGCCGGAGAGCCCTGCCTGCCTGGCCCTGGCCCGCATCAGCTACGGGCGCAGCGGCGGGGTAGGCCATCTGGTGATCGTCAAGCCAAATATGTGCCAGGCGGTGCCGGTGGACTTGGTCAACTTCAAGGCCGACAACCCGCTGTTCCCGCAAGAGCCGACCACCGACCAGTTCTTCAGCGAGGCGCAGTGGGAGAGCTATTTCCAGCTCGGCCACACCCTGGGCCGCCAGCTCGATGCCGGCTTTCTGGACCAGGTGCAGCGCCATGCCGAGATGTTGTTCGAGATCGACGATGGCAGCGTCGTGACGCAGGACGCCGAGGGCAAGGCCAAGAGCGTGGCCGCGCCCAAGCGACTGCCCTCGCGCATTGCCGCCACCGGCGCTGTCACCGCCTCGGTCAGCCTAGGCGCGCTGGCTACGCTGGGCGCCACCGCCTGGCAGACGGTGGACACGCAGCTGCAGGCGATCGAGAAGGCCAAGAAGGTGGACCCGGGCGTGCTCAAGGAGCTGACCGACCTCTACGGCAAGCTGGCCCCCAGCGCCGCGGCGGCCTCCGGCGTCGAGGCCACGCAAAAAGACACCCGCCTGGGCGAGATGGCCACGGCCCTGCTGCGCATCAGCGACGCCGCCTGCACCGGTGACAACACCCAGGCCTTCAAGCAGTCGGCACTGATGCAGATGATCCTGAACAACACCAAGAAGAGCTGCGCCGAGACCTCGCCCAAGCACCCGGCCTGCGAGGTGCTGCTCGATGATGACGAGATCGTCTCCTGCCTGCGCGAAGAGACCCGCCTCAGCTGTGTGCCCCGCTACTGGGTGCGCGACTACGGCGCGCCCGACCGCACCCGGCTGAACTGCCAGCCACCGGCGCCGCCCAAGCCGGTCGTGGTGTCCGCGGCCGAGCCGCCTGCACCACCACCGCCGCCGCCGATCGAGCCGGTGGAAACGCCGTCGAAAGTGGTCGCTGGATCTTCCGCCAAGCCGATCCCTGCCCCCGCTCCGGCGCCGGCCCCTGCCCCCGCGCCCGCCGCCGCGGCGCCACTCGTCTGCGCCGGCAAGACGGTCTATATCCAGATCTTCGGCCCCGAGCTGCGCGACAGCGTGCGTTCGCTGCGTGACCGCTGGCGCGAGCTGGGCGCCAATGTGCCGCCCGTCGAAGACGTCTGGGACAGTGCCCGCCGCGCTGGCCGCACGCCGCCGCAGACGCCCAAGCGCATCACCGTGCTCCATCACGACGCGGCGTCCAAGGATTGCGCCGAGGCGCTGCAACCGCCGAAGGCGAAGACGGCCTGGTCGGTCACCGAGCTGTCGCAGCGCCTCAACGGCACGCCGGGCGTGATCGAGGTCTGGATACCGCCGCTCGCGACGGCCAATGCCGCGCCGCCGGCCAGCGCCTTCTGCTATCAGGAAGACACGGGCACGGCAGGCAGCAAGCGCTACGGCATGCACTGCCACGCCGAGCTGGCGGCCTGCGAATCGGCCCGCGGCCCCAACCCGAAACGCCAGCAGTCCACCTGTCAGGCCATGGACCTGAGCTCGGCAGGCAGTCAACTGACCCTCCGTGGCTGGGGCGGCTCCTGGTACGCGCTGCAGGCCATGCCCTTCGAGGCGCCGTTCCCCCAGCTGGGCAAGTAGCGCGATCGGGTAACCTGCGGGCATGACCGAGCAAGCGACCCCGTTCGACGGCGTCAAGCAGGTGGTCGGCGACGCCCTGAAGTTCAAGGGCAAGCTGGCCATCGGCGAGAACGCCTATGCCTCGCTGCGCCACGCCAATGCCGTGCGCAGGTACTGGGACCTGATTGGCGCGGTGGGCGGCGGCGCGGCGGTGGCCAAGTCGGGGCTGGTGGCGGCCGCACTAGGTGCGGCCAGCACGCCGGTCGGCTGGGTGGTGGCTGCGGCCGTGGTTTCCGGCGGCGCCTGGTACGGCGTGATGCACCTGCTCAATGGCGCGTCGGGTGACCGGGTCACCGTCATTCCGAAGTTCATCAACACGCCTATCGACCTGCTGGCCATCAGCCTGTTTGATCTGATGCTGCCACTGGCCCTGAAGCTGGCGGCCATCGATGGCCGCATCAAGGCTGATGAGCGCCGCTGCATCCAGGACCATTTCATCGATGACTGGGGCTATGACCGGCAGTTCGTCAAGATAGGCTGCAAGCACATCGAGCAGGGACTGGAAACCGTGACGATGCGCGAGCTCGCCAAACAGCTGGCCGAGTTCCTCCAGACCAATCCGGACTGCAACCCGCAGACCATGACCCGCGAGCTGCTGGACTTTCTGCGCGCGGTGGCCGAGGCCGACGGCCCGCTCGATGAGCGCGAGGAGCTGGCATTGGAGAAGGTTGCCGCCGTCTTCGACGAGGCCCGGCCCAGCCTGCTCAAGGACTCGCTGACGACGGTGGGCGCGACGCTCAGCACGACCCTGGATAAGGGTTCGGCGGCCGTTGCGTCCGGCGCCTCGGCACTGGGCACAGCAGCCCGGGCAGGTGCTGACGTCTTCGTCAAGTCGGGCGCGCTGGACCGGCTGAAGATCGGTGCCGCAGCGGCACAGGAACTCGCCTCCCGTGGCGCGAGTGCTGCCGCCACGCAATCCACCCAGGCGGCGCAGGCACTGCTGAAAAGGCTCAAGAAGCGGCCCTAGCGCACGCCCTTCGCACAGGCCCCGCCCCCTCCCGCGTTACGATGCGGGTCTGGATTTTCTTTGAGCCTCTCGTGGACCTTCGCACGTTGTTTCTGGCTCAGACCTGCGCGCTGGCCGCGATGGCGACCATGTTCTGGGTGGCGCGCACCGGTGCCGATCGCGGCAACGGACTGCGCACCTGGACGCTGGGCGTCACCGCCCAGAGCCTGGCCTTTTTGTTGCTGGCCAATGCCGGCCGGCTGCCCACCTGGGCCTCGGCCGGGCTGGGCAATGCGCTGGGCGCCGTGGGC
Organism: Burkholderiaceae bacterium; assembly: GCA_018780645.1. Classification (GTDB taxonomy): domain Bacteria; phylum Pseudomonadota; class Gammaproteobacteria; order Burkholderiales; family Burkholderiaceae_C; genus Paucibacter. The sequence continues at coordinate 185,932 of JADMJJ010000036.1, read as the reverse complement.
GTGGCCCTCTACTTTGTCGCCATCCGGCAGTTTCTGGGCCGCCGCTATGGCACGCCCTGGCTGCTGGCGATGATCGCGGTCGTCACGGCGGTGGGGGCCGTGACGGGCAGCCAGTACGCGGTGGCCACCATCTTCAACGGCTTTGTCTATGGCCTGTTGCAACTGCTCAACGGCCTGGCGCTATGGCAGCGACCGCAGGCGGAGTTGCAGCGGGTGCAGCGCGTCGTCGCCGCCTGCTATGTGCTGATGGGCCTGGTGCTGCCGCTGCGCGCCGCCGGCCTGCTGCTGGCCGGCACCCATATCGACTACCTGAACATGCCGCTGGCCTGGCAGGAGCCGATCTACATCTTCGGTTTCCTGTTCGTCATCGTCACCAACCTCGGCTTTTTGCAGCTGTGCAAGATGCGCGCCGAGGCCGAGGTGCGCCAGCAGGCGATGACCGATGGCCTGACCGGTCTGTCCAACCGCCGCGCGCTGAACGACGCGATGGCCCATGCGCTGGCCATGGCCCAGCGCAGCCACCAGCCCTACGCCGTGCTGATGGCCGATGTGGACCACTTCAAGAGCATCAACGACCAACAGGGCCACCGTGCCGGCGACGAAGCGCTGGCCGCCTTTGCCCAGCGCCTGCGGGCGGCCCTGCGCGCCCAGGATCTGCCCTTCCGCTATGGCGGCGAGGAGTTCTGTGTGCTGCTGCCCGACACCGACGCTGCCGGTGTCGCCGTTTTGGCCGAGCGGCTTCGCCTGGCCGTGGCGCAAGCCGCCAGCGGCACCCTGCAGGCCATCAGCGCCAGCTTTGGCGCCACCGTCTGGCAGCCCGGCGACACGGCCGACGCCCTGCTCAGCCGCGCCGACCGGGCGCTGTACCGCGCCAAGGCCCTGGGCCGGGACCGCGTCGAGATCGAGCTGACTTAGTCGGCCCGAAGAGTCATGCACACCCTTAACGATGGAGTCGCAACTTGATAACCAAGGCCATTGCTGCAGCTTTCTTGCTGGCGATTTCGTCGCTCGCTTCTGGAGCCAAAGTCACGCAACAGGAAAAAGACCTGGTCGTAGGCAAGCTCAGGCAGGAGATTGGAGACAACTATGTACTCACCGAGCATGTCGGTGCCATCAACAAGACGCTGGATGAAGTGATACGTTCGGGTTCGATAAACAAGGTATCAACCCATCAGGAAATGACCGCGCTGTTGACTGAATCGTTGCGCCGGTTCGACAAGCATTTTGGCGTCCAGTGGAGAGACCAGAGGCAAGCGGGCGCGCGAGCGGGCGGCGAGGACTGGTTCACCAAGCTGGGACGAATGAACTCAGGCTTTGAGAAAGTCGAGATACTGGACGGCAATATCGGCTATGTCGATTTTTGGGGGTTCGACAACGTCAATGACAGTTCGAGAACCCGGGTTAAAACGGTCATGGCAATGGTCGCCGATACCGACGCCATCATTTTCGACCTCAGGAAGAATGGTGGCGGCAGTGGGGACATGGTGCGCCTGATAAGCAGCTATCTGCTCGCCGGCAAGGTTCACTTGAACAGTTTCTATTGGAAGCCGTCGAACACCACCACCGAATTCTGGACACTGGAAGACATCGACGGCAAGAGGCGTACCGATGTTCCGCTGTATATCCTGACGAGCGCCGAAACGTTTTCGGCTGCCGAAGAATTTGCGTACAACCTGAAACAGCTGCGTCGGGCGACAATTGTCGGCGAAACCACCAAAGGTGGCGCGAACCCTTGGCGGTTCTTCGAACTGGGCCATGGATATCGCGCTGCTATTCCCATCGGGCAAGCCATCAACCCCATCACGAAGGCAAACTGGGAGCATGTCGGCGTTCAGCCCCACGTAAAAGCGACGAGTGCAGAGGCACGCAATGTGGCTTACAGGATGGCGCTACTGGCACTCAAGGAATCCACGCGGAACCCTCGTCAACTTGAGGACATAGACAAGAAGTTGACCGAGTAGGGTGACTTGATCGGAAACGGATCTCAGTGGCTCACATCGTGAGTCAATCAGCTGCGGACCTGTACTTGGCATTTAGAACTTGGCAGGGCCGACGAAGCTAGGTCGGCAGCTCGCGGTAGAAGAAACTCGTCGAACACAGCCCGCCACGGGGCCACAAGGCGAAGCCCGGCACCTCACCGCAGCGCTGCCAGCCCAGACGCGTGTAGAGCCGGCGGGCATCATCGCTGGCCGTGTCCAGCACCAGCAGCGTCTTGCCTGCGGCGATGGCGGCAGCCTCGGCGGCGCGCATCAGCACCGCACCGAGCCCCTGGCGCCGTCCGCGGCGGTGCACCAGCATCTTGGACACATCACCGCGGTGCGGCTGGTTGTCGGGCTGGGCCAGCACCACCTGCACGGTGCCGACAATGCCCTGCCCGTCTTCGACCATCAGCAACACCCGCTCGCCGCGGGCCGCACCATCGGCAACGCGCCGCCAGAAGGCCAGCGCCTGCTCCAGCGACAGCGGGTGCATGAAGCCGACCGAGGCATCGCCCTCGACGCAATCGATCAGCAGCTCGGCCAGCTGCTGCAGCTGGGTGTCGCTGACGGTCAGCAGGCGGCGCGCGGTGTGTTCGTGACTCATGGCTCTATCGGGTGGTGGGTGTTGTCAGCACGACGGCATAGCGGGCCGGCTCGCTGGTGGGATTGTGGAAGCCGGTCGGGCGATCCAGCACCATGGCCAGGCAGTCACCGGCGTCAAGCCGGTGCTGCGCGTCGCCGACCGTGACCTGCACCCGGCCCTCCAGCACCCAGACCTGCTGATGCACGCGCGGTTCGCGCGCCCCGGTCTCATAGGCCACGTGGGCGCCCGCGGGCAGGCTGACCTCGACGATCTGGAAGGGTGCCGCCACGCCGGGCGGCGAGACATTGCGGCGCAGATAGCCCGAGGCGGGGTCGCGCCACTGCGGCTGGTCGGCGCGGCGCGCCACCGGCTCGGGCCTGGTTTCGGGCGCGTCGAACAGCGAGGCCAGGGTCACCCCCAGGCCGGTGGCCAGCTTCTCCAGCAGCACGGCGGTCGGGCTGCTCTCGCCGCGCTCGATGACCGAAATCATCGAGCGGCTGACGCCGCATTCAGCGGCCAGCCCCTCCAGCGACAGCCCCCGCGCACCGCGCAGCTCGCGAACCCGCTGGGCGATGCGTAGATTGATCGTGTCTTCTTCCTGCATGATGGACAAAATCATCCAACATTTTGGATAACCTGTCCAGCGTTTCCATTTCAACCCAGCCACTGCACCCAGCGGCCGTGCGGGTGCGACCAGGCCAGTGCCTCGGTCCTGTCGCGCCAGACCAGTGACCACAGGCTGTGCGGCGAGGCACCCGGCGCGGTGGGCGGCAGGGCCAGGGCCGTCGGCCGCAGAGATGGCGACTCGGCGCTGAGCCAGGCCAGGCCTCTGCTGCGCACCAGGCGCGCCACCTCGGCCTGGTAGCGGGCCAGCTCTTCCGGCGGGAAGTAGGCCAGCACCCAGCTATTGAACAGCACCGGCTGCACGCCGGCCGGCAGCGTGTCCAGCCAGGGTTCGATGGCGGCAATGCAATCGTCGGCCTGCCGCACAGCGTGGCCGGCGGCGCGCGCCAGGGCCACGGCCTGATCGAGGCGGAGCGCCCGCTCACGGTCATGCGGCCACAGGCAGGCGGCCAGCCAGCGCACTGCTTCATCATCATGCACATCGACCGGCGACAGATCCAGGCCCAGGCGCTGCGTGATGTGCCAAGCGGAGTCGGCCGCCAGCGGCGGCGCATCGCCCAACCAGTCGCAGCGGATGCTTGGCCGCCCTGGCGCTGCCGGGGCGCCGAGCTGAAACTGGCCGTAGTCGTAGCGATAGCGATCGACACCCAGATTCAGCCCGCCGCTGCTGCCAAAATCCAGCAAGGCCAGCGCCTCCCGTTCAGTCAGGTGGGCGATCTGCTGCAGCGCCGGCCACAGTACCGCGCAGCGCCCGATCTCATTGGTCTGCGTGCTCCGGGTCCGCAGTTGGTGCAGCAGGCGAGCCTGTTGCCGATCGGCAAAATCCAGCAGCAGCTCAGGCAGGCCGGCATCGGGCAGGCGGGTGCCCCCGACACTGGGGTAGTAGGCCGCGAGCTCATGGGCCGCACCGGACAGGATGCGTTCATGAAGCGCCGCAAGCAGCAGGTTCGGTCGACGTTGCCGGCCCGGTGCATGGCGCATCAGGCCCAGCAGCTCGGGCGCTTCGGCCACGGCCAGGCAGATCGCCCTGTACAGCGGGTCCTCGGCGCACTCGTGCAGGGCGAAGTGACGAAAACTGGCGGCCTGAGTGGCCAGAAAGGCAGGGGTTTCGCTGGTCATGCCGAGCAGCCTACCGCGACAAGTCGGTCAAAACTGTCGGCATCCCGACATTCGCGCGCCGCCTTGGGGTAGGGCCGGCGTATGCTTCAGCCATGCGCTTGAGCACCCTATTCGAGACAGCCACGCCCGGCCCGCCTGGCCCGGCACGGCGGCACCTGCTGATCGTGCTGGCGGGTCTTCTACCCGGCTGGACGACGCAGGCCCAGTCCACCGCCTCGTTGCTGCGCGTTGTCGGCAGCTCGGACCCACCTTACCGCATGTTCCGCGGCAGTGATGGTTCGGGCATGTACTACGACCTGCTGAAGCTGGCGCTGGCCCGCATCAGCACCCAGGCCGAGTTCAGCGAGTTGCCCTCCGCGCGGGCCTTCAAGATGCTGGAACGCGGCGAGGCCGATCTGATGATGGGCCCGCTGCGCACGCCCGAGCGTGAGGCCTATCTGCACTACACCCAGATCGTGCTGCCCAGCGAGCCCAAGGTCTTCTATACGCATCGGGATGCGGCGCCGATACGCGAACTCAGCGATCTGCAGGGCCGCGTCATTGCCGTCCAGCGCGGCAAGCGGTATGGCGCGCTGTTCGACGCCGGCAACGGCTATACGCGCTACGAAGTCAACGACTACACCAAGGCACTGGAAATGCTCGCGGCGCGCCGCGTCGATGCCGTCGTCTTGCCCGCCCGCCAGGGCGAGTTGATGATGGCCGGCTCCACGTTGCCCTTGACCCAGCAACCGTTCCGGCTGGATGGCGAACCCGCGTATGTGGTGTTGTCCAAGAACTCCCCCTGGCTGGCCCGGGCTCCCGAGCTGGAACGCGCCTTCAAGGCTCTGCAGCAAGATGGCAGTTGGAAGAAAACACTCGAGCGCTACTGAGCCTGGTATCGCGGACACCCCGCTGGCCGCCGCCCTGACGCGGGTGCTGCGCAGCAACTTCCCGCAGCTGGACTGGGCGCCAGCGCAGCACCAGGCCATTGCGCCCTTGCTCAGCGGCCGTGGCTTGGGAACTGGTGAGCTGCTGTTTGCACAGGGTCAACAGACCAACGCCTTCTATGCCGTGCTTGACGGCGAGATCGAGACCCGCTTCACCGCCGAGGACGGCCGCGTCTCGGCCATCGAGATGGTCAGCGCACCGCGGTTGTTCGGCTTTGCCGCCTTCGCCACGCAGCAGGCCTCGCGTTACGAGGCCCTGGCGACCTGCCCGACCCGACTGCTGGTGCTGGGCAACGCCGCCTATGAGTACCTGATGGACCAGGTGCCAGGTTTTGCCCGCGCTCTGCTGCGCGAGCTGGCGCTGCGCTTTGATGGCACCCTGCAGCTGCTGGAGACCTCACGCCATGCCAGCGCCGCCGAGCGCCTGAGCCTGGCCCTGCAACAGCTGCGCCGACACGGCAGCGGCCCGCCCGATGCCCAGGGCTGGCTGCCCCTGCGGACCACACAGGCCGAGCTTGCCGCTCTGGCCCATGTCTCTCGCCAGACCGTCAATGAATGGCTGCGGCAACAGGCCAGCCAGGGCTCCTTGCGGCCGGGCTATGGCTACCTCTGGGTGCGCGCCTGAGCCCTGCAGTCAGGCCTTCAGCGCCTTCTCGATATCGCCGCGCAGCTTGGCGGGCTCGTCATTGGGCGCATAGCGCTTGATCACCTGGCCGTCGCGGCCGACCAGGAATTTGGTGAAATTCCACTTGATGCCCTCGGTGCCGAGGAAGCCGGGTTTCTCGCCCTTCAGCCATTTCCACAGCGGATGGGCCTCGGCGCCATTGACCTTGACCTTGCTCATCATCGGGAAGCTGACGCCGTAGTTCAGCTGGCAGAAGCTGGCGATCTCGCCGTCGCTGCCCGGGTCCTGGCTGCCGAACTCGTTGCTGGGGAAGCCGACCACCACCAGGCCTTGGGATCCATAGTCCTTCCACAGCTGCTCCAGGCCGCCGAACTGGGGCGTGAAACCGCAGGCGCTGGCGGTATTGACGATCAGCAGCACCTTGCCGCGCTGGCTGGCCAGGTCGGCCGGCTTGCCTTCGATGGAAACCGCCTTGAAGTCATACACACTGGTCTCGGCCATGCCTGTGCTCCTGATGATTGAAGCCCGCATCGTAGCCCTGGCCGGGCCGGCTTGCAGCAGGGGTTTCAATGACCCTGACTGTTCTCCAGCGCGGCCAGCAGGGCGGCCGCCAATATGAGCACGCCACCGGTGGCTATCGCCCAGGTGATCGCGCCGCCACCCAGCAGCAGGGCCGAGCCCGAGGCTACGGGCACCTCGACCAGCATGATCACCGCCGTGGCATTGGCCGGCAGGCGCGAGGCACCGAACTGCAGGGCCAGATTGCTGATCAGGAAGAAGCCACCCAGCGCCAGCGCGGCCAGGGCCCAACCCGGGCTCAGCAGCGTCGGCCAGTTCGCCAGGCCCTGCAGTGACAGCAGCGAGGCCAGCACCGCCGCCACCAGCACGCCGCCGCAGAACATCGCCAGCGCGCGGGCCGCCTCCGGTTGCGCGGCCTCGCGCCTGAGCATCACATTGTTCAGCGCGAAGCTGAAGCCGCCGACGATGGCCAGCCAGTCCGGCAGGCTGCTGGGCAGGGGCAGGCCGCCGCCTTCGGGGCTCAGCACGATCACCGCGCCGGTGAGGGCCAGGGCCACGCGCAGCAGGGCCAGGCGGGTCAGCTTCTCCTTCAGCAGCAGCCGAGCCAACAGCACCGCCCACAGCGGCATCAGATAGAACAGCAGCACGACGCGCACCACGTCGCCTATGGTCATCGCCCAGTTGAAGGCGGCATTGGTCGTGCCAGAGGCCAGCACCAGCACCCATAGCGCCGGCGTGCGCAAAACGTGGCCCCAGGCGCCGCGCCTTGTGGCACTGATGGCCAGTACCGCCAGCAGATAGACCAGCACCGTGGTCCACAGCGGGTGCAGGCCGACACTCTCGAACTGGCGGAAGGGCCACCAGGACAGGCCCCAGATCAGCGCGTTCAGGCTCAGCGCCAGCGCCGGCAGCAGCGTGCCCGAAGCCACCTCAGTGCTTGTCGGTACGGGCAAGCGCCAACAGCCGCTCGACCTCGTCGCGGTGGACGGTGCAGTTGCGCTGGTGCCAGCGCAAGATCAGCCACATCACGCCGGCCACGACCAGGCCGAAGATGGTGATCGCGCCGAAGGCGGACATGCCGAACTTGGTCAGCGCCGTGTAGGCCGCGCCCAAGCCAAGGATGCAGGCCTGCTCGTTGAAGTTCTGCACCGCGATCGAGCGGCCGGCGCCCATCAGGTTATGGCCGCGATGTTGCAGCAGCGCATTCATCGGCACCACCAGGTAGCCCACCGTCGCGCCCAGCACCACCAGGAAGGGGATGGCCACCGCCAGGCTGGTGATGTAGTTCAGGCCCAGCATCAGAAAGCCCATCAGGATGCCCAGGGGGATCAGATTGGTGGCCTTGTCCAGGCGCATCACCATCGAGGCGACGATGGCGCTGACCGCTGTGCCGATGACCACCACCCCGGCCAGCGAGGCGGCCTGGCTGGTCGAGTAGCCCAGGGCCACGGCGGCCCAGGGGAAGACGATCACGCGCAGATTGCCGGACACGCCCCAGACCAGGGTGGTCGAGGCCAGCGAGATCTGGCCCAGCTTGTCGCTCCACAGCCGGGAGTTGCACAGCATGAAGTCGCGCACCAGCTCCAGCGGCTTGACGCTCATCGGCTGCAGCTCGGTGTCGGTGCGCGGAATGCGCAGATTGAACAGCGCGGCAATGACGTAGAGCAGGATCATCGAGGCGATGGCCGCCTCGGGGGCGGTGTCGATGCCGGTGTCCATCATGGGCAGGTCAAAACCCAGCAACATGCCCGACAGGCGCTGGCCGACCAGTTGCCCGCCGAGCAGCACACCGAGGATGATCGAACCCACCGTCAGGCCTTCGATCCAGCCGTTGGCCTTGACCAGCTGCGAGGGCGGCAGCAGTTCGGTCAGGATGCCGTACTTGGCCGGCGAATAGGCCGCGGCGCCGAGGCCGACGATGGCATAGGCCAGCAGCGGATGGCCGCCGAACAGCATCATCAGGCAGCCGACCACCTTGATGCTGTTCGCCAGGAACATCACCCTGCCCTTGGGCGCGGCGTCGGCAAACGCGCCCACGAGGGGCGCCAGCAGCACATAGAACAGGGCGAACATCGGCGCCAGCGCGGGCACCTGCCAGGCCGGCGCGTTCGTGGACTTCAGCAACTCGATCGCACCAACCAGCAAGGCGTTATCAGCCAGCGAGCTGAAAAACTGCGCCGACATGATCGTGTAGAAACCTTTTTTCATCGATTCGATTTGCGCAGATGCTGCGGCGACCTGCCGGCGCTTGATCTCCTTGCCGCGAGGTTTATAGCACGCGCGTCTTTCTCTCCCGCTTTGGCTCGCACGCCCGTGCGCCGCCGGGCGCTGCCACAATTGCGGCCATGCCGCGTCCTATCGAAGCCCTCATCCACCCCCAGAACCTGGCCCACAACCTTGCCCGCGCGCGCGCCAGCGCCCCGGATGCCAGGGTCTGGGCCGTCGTCAAGGCCAACGCCTACGGTCATGGCATCGAGCGCGCCTATCCCGGCCTGCGCAGCGCCGATGGCTTTGCCCTGCTTGATCTCGACGAGGCGCAGCGCCTGCGCGCACTCGACTGGCGCGGCCCCATCCTGCTGCTGGAAGGCTGCTTCGAGCCCCGCGATCTGGAGCTCTGCTCGCGCCTCAACCTCTGGCATGCGGTGCATTGCGAACAGCAGATCGACTGGCTGGCGATGCACAAGACGCATCAGCCGCACCGCGTGTTCCTGAAGATGAACAGCGGCATGAACCGCCTCGGCTTCACGCCAAGCGCCTTCCGCGCCGCCTGGACGCGGCTCAACGTGCTGCCCCAGGTCGACGAGATTTCGCTGATGACGCACTTCTCCGACGCCGACGCCCAGCGCCTCGGTGCCGACGGCATCGCCCACCAGGTGGCGGCCTTCGTGGCGGCGACCGAAGACCTACCCGGTGAGCGCTCGCTCTCCAACAGCGCCGCCACCTTGCGGCACAGCCAGTCGCCCGCGGTGCGCGCCGACTGGGTGCGCGCGGGCATCATGAGCTATGGCGGCTCGCCCGACTACCCGGAGCACAGCGCGACCCACTGGGGCCTCAAGCCGGGCATGACCCTGCGCTCCAGGCTGATCGCCACCCAGCAGCTGCAGCCGGGCGACACGGTCGGCTACGGCAGCAGCTTCCGCGCCGAGCGCGCGATTCGCATAGGCATCGTCGCCTGCGGCTATGCCGATGGCTACCCCCGCCACTGCCCCAGCGGCACGCCCATCCTGGTCGAGGGCCAGCGCACGCAGACGGTCGGCCGGGTGTCGATGGACATGCTGGCCGTGGACCTGACGCCCATGCCCTCGGCCCAGATCGGCAGCGAAGTCACGCTGTGGGGCGAGGGGCCCAGGGGCACGCTGCTATCCATCGACGAGGTCGCTCATGCCGGCGGCACCATTGGCTGGGAGCTGATGACCGCCGTGACCCAGCGCGTGCCGGTGACGGTGCAGGCGCACGACTAGTGTCGCGGGCATGAAGCTGGACTGGATGCCGGCCGATTGGGAGCTCGACTTCTCCTTCATCCGCGCCAGCGGCCCCGGCGGCCAAAACGTCAACAAGGTCAGCAGCGCGGTGCACCTGCGCTTCGACATCCGCCGCTCGACCCTGCCGCCGCTGATCAAGGAGCGGCTGCTGGCGCTGTCCGACCAGCGCATCAGCAACGAGGGCGTGATCGTCATCAAGGCGCAGGAGTCGCGCAGCCAGGAGCAGAACCGCGCCGACGCGGTGGCCCGGCTGGTGGAGCTGGTGCAGGCCGTGGCCCACACTCCGAAGGCGCGGCGCGCCACCAAGCCGACCTATGGCTCCAAGCAGCGCCGGCTGGAGGGCAAGAGCCTGCGCAGCGGGATCAAGGCCGGGCGCGCAAAGCCGGAGTTCTAGCTGCCGCCCCCCATCAGATCTGCGTGCCCCCTGTGCCCGGCAGTCTGCAGCCCGTCGCACCACCCTGGTAACGATGGGTATGCGCCCCTATCTTGCAGACATGGCGCATTGCCATGCACAGGAGTCTCTGACCATCATGTCCATCAGCATCGAACTGGAACGCCTGGCCGAGTTGCACCGCAGCGGCCGGCTCTCGGACGACGAATACATGCGCGCCAAGGCCGGCGTGCTGGGTGGTGGCACCGGACCGGCGAGCGTGAACATGGGAAACCGCCTGCGGCGCAGCCGCAGCGACCGCTGGTTCGGCGGTGTCTGCGGCGGCATTGCCCAGGTCACCGGCCTGGCCTCCTGGGCCTGGCGCCTGGGCTTTGTGCTGCTGGCTGTCTGCGCCGGCACCGGCCTGCTGGCCTATCTGCTGCTGTGGATCTTTGTGCCGCTGAACGACTGACTGACAGCGGCCCCCACCAAGGGGCCGCATTCAGAAGCGGGTGATGAGCTGAAGCCAGGCGTCCGGCAACCTGTCGTTGACCTGGGTCTCCAGCCATTTGTCGGCCCCGGTCAGCAGGGCCACGCCAACCAGCAGCAGCAACAGGCCGAAGACCTTCTTGCTGGTTTCGCCGTGCGCCAGCACCCAACCACGCACCCGGCCAAAGCCGTTGCGCGAGGCATAGGCCGCGCCAACCAGGGGCAGTGCCGCGCCAAAGCCGAACAGGCCCAGTATCAGCGCCCCACGTGCGGCACCGCCCTCGGTGGCCACCAGGGTCAGGGCCGAGCCCAGCAACGGCCCGGAGCAGGGGCTCCAGATCAGGCCCAGCAGCCCCCCGAGCAGCAGGGCGCCGCGCAGAGAGCCGCCATCCAGCCGCTCACCGGCCCGGTTGGCCGAGCTGGCCAGCGGGCTGATCCAGCCGGTGAAGCGGGCATTCAGTGCCGGCACCAGCATCACCAGGCCGAACAGCAGCAGCATCCAGGCGGCCGCCACGCGCAGCAGCTCACGGTCAAGGCCCAGGGCATCGCCGGCCAGGCCCACCAGCACACCCATCAACGCGAATGACAGGGTCATGCCCAGGCCCATGGCCAGCGGCGCGGCGCGATTGCGCTGCAAGGCGCCACCGAGCACCAGGGGCAGCAGCGGAAAGACGCAGGGCGAGAGCGTGGTCAGGCTGCCGGCAGCCACGCTGAGGCCAAGTTCGGACAGACTGGTCATGGCGAAGGGCTCAGAGGGCCTTTTTCAGCAGGGCCCGCAACTCGTCCGCACCGGTGTGGCCGGCATCGCGCGCCTTCTCGCTCGCGCCCTTGTAGACGATGAAGGTCGATTGGGTCTGCACCTTGAGCTGACGCTTCAGGGCGGGTTCTTTGTCGTAGTCGACGGTCAGGATCTGCAGGTCCAGGCCGGGCTCAGCCTGCAGCGTCTGCAAGGCCTTGTCCTGCGCGCGGCAGGTCGGGCACCAGCTGGCGTGGAAGTGCAGCGCCACCGGCTGACCGGCCGCCTGGGCCTTGGCCAGCGCGTCGGCGCTGTAGGGCGCAATCGTCAGCGCCTGGGCCAGGGAGGCCAGCAGCAGCCCGCCACCGAGGGTCAGGCGGCGGGTCAATGTCTTGAGCAATTTCATGGGGAGTTCCTTGACGGGGCTAGCGATCGACAGGTTCAGGCGGCCACTTCGCCGCGCGCCGGATAGCTCTTGGCGATGGCGAAGTCCAGTGTCGCCAGCAGCTCATCGAAGTGCGGGCGGGCGAAAGGCATGGTTTGAACCGTGCCGAAGTACAAAGTGCCGTCCGGACGGACCAGAAACAGCCCCGGTTCGGAAAACAGCGGCGGCTCCTCGATGCCGATCGAAGTCGGGCCACGTGAGCTGCTGACATAAAGCCCCCAGGCGCGGGCCTGTTCCAGGGGCAGGCCATAGCCGATGCGCAGCGCAGGCTTGGGCAGCTTGTCGGCCATGGCCTGGGCGCGCTCCGCGGTGTCGGTGGACAGGGCCAGCACCGCGACGCCCCGGCGCTCGAATTCACCCTGCAGGCGGCTCAGTTCAAGCAGGTATTTGTGGCAGATCGGGCAGTGCAGGCCGCGATAGAACACCAGCAGGCTGAAGTGCTCGGGTTTCTCGTCCATCAGCACATAGTCGCCGTGTGCAAGCGTTGGCAATTGCAGCGGCGGAACGGGTTGGCGGGGCATCAGCACGGTGGGTCCTTGTCTGGAGTGAACCCGTTGGTCGCCCGCCCGGGCCAATCCTTACACCGGCGCGCACCTTCGTGCCGCCCAGACTCATCGATCGGTGCGGCGCTTCTTCATGCCCGCCTTGGCTTCGTACATCCTGGCGTCGGCCTGGGCGATGCAGCTGTGCAGCGAGGTCTGCGGATCGGTCCGCAGCGCATGGCCCAGGGCCGCGCTGGGGTTGATCCAGACGCCCGGCGCAATCTCGTGGCGGGCCTGCTGCAGGCGGGCCTTCAGCTCCGCCAGCTCGCCCAGCAGCTGTGCCTCGCCTCGATTGGGCAGGATGAACAGGAACTCGTCGCCACCGATGCGAAAGCAGTCGGCCTGGGGCCACTGCGTCCGCGCGGTCTGGGCAAACAGATTGATCAGGGTGTCGCCGGCCGCATGGCCGTGGCTGTCGTTGACCTGCTTGAGGTTGTTCATGTCGGCCACCACGATGGCCTGCGGGCAGTCGCCGGCGGCGCCGGCGTCTGTCATCTGGCTGAAGTAGTTGCGGTTGTGGAAGCCGGTCAGGCTGTCGGTGTAGAGCAGGTGCTCGCGCTCGCGCAGGAACTGGGTCTTGGCCCGTTGCGCCGTCAGCTTGCGCACGACATAGGCGGTCACCGCCAGTATCACCAGCAGCAGCACGGCCAGCGCTGCCAGCATCATCGTCAGCTGGCTGTTGGCTTCGTTGCGCAGGGTCGGCACGGTCTGGATGCCGAGGTACTTCATCTCCTCGAACTGGATCAGCGGGATGACCTTGTCCATGATCGCCGCAAGCTCGGGCTGCTGGCGGCTGACGCCGAAGTAGATGAAGGAGTCCTTGGAGGTGGCGCCGCGCTTGACCAGCTCGGCGTAACCGAGGCCATTGATATAGAACTCGACCACGGTCGGGTTCTCGATCACATAGGCCACCTTGCCGGTGCGCAGCAGGCGCAAGGACTCCTGGATGCTGTCGGTCTTGACGATCAGCGGCTGCTTCAGGTTCTTGCGCAGGTACTCCTCGTGCCAGAAGCCGTCGATGACGGCCACGCGCTGGCCATCCAGGTCATAGACGTCCTGCACCGGCGGGCTGCTCTTGAGGCCGACGATGATGTCGCGCTCGGTGCTGATGGCATGGGGAAACATGAAGTGCGCCAGCCGATCGTCGGTCTTGGCCATGTTCAGCACATGCACATCGCCGGCCGTGGCCCGCTCCATCAGCTGCACGAACGGCGCACTGACGACCTTGAAACGGATGCCGATGATGTCGCCGATGCGCTCCAAGGTGGCACCGGCAATGCCCTTGTAGCGCCCCTTGTCGTAGTAGTCGAAGGGCAGATAGTCCTCGGCCACGCCGACCACGGCTTCGCCCTTCTGATCCAGCCAGCGCAGCTCCCCCTCGGTCAGGCGCAGCACCTTGCGGTTGTAGAGGCGCCCGGCGTCGCCGGCCAGCGCGCGGATGGCCTCGCGGCGCTGCTCCAGATAGCGGTTGATGATCTGGCCCAGCAAGACCTGGTCCTTGGCCACCGCAAAGGTCATGTCCGAGGTGATGGCCTTGAGCACCGCCACCAGGGCCAGGCCCGGATGCTCATGCAGGAACTCGTACTCGATGCCGCCGCCGGCGGTGACGAAGCCATCCACCTCGCCAGCGGACAGGGCCTTCAGGCCGAGTTGCTGGTCGTCGAAGCTCACCACCTGGATGTGGATATTCGGGAACTCCTTGGGCAGCTGTTCGATGACGAAGTCGTTGGACAGAAAGCCCACCCGCTTGCCATCCAGGTCGCCCAGCGTCTGCACGCTGGAGTCCTTGCGCGCAAACACGGTGTAGGGGTACTTCTGCGCCGGGGCCGTGAAGCGCATGATCTTCTCGCGCTCGGGCGTCACATTGGCGCCGTAGAGCACGTCGATCTTGCCAGCGACGAAGCGGCTGTAGGCATCGTCCCAGCTCTTCACCTCGGCCGGCTCCAGGCGCAGGCCCAGCTGCTCGCGCATGTCTTTCAGCAGGGCCGGCAAGAGGCCCAAGCGCTTGCCCTGGAACTCGAAGCTGTCCAGGCCGGCATAGGGGTCGAACCCGACCGTCAGCACCTTGTCCCGATGGGCGCCTATCCAGGTCCGCTCGGCCGCATCAAGCTGCAGCGCCGGCCTGGCCGCCGACGCGGAGCCGGCCAGCAAGCCACAGCCAAGCCACAGCGCGATCAGCCGGAAGGCAAGACGTCTCAGCAATGCAAGCAAACCGCCCTCCTCTGCCCGTCCACACTCGGTCAGCGCACCGATGCTAGCCGAGATTGGCGGCTTTCAGGGCTGGGCGGCTGCCGGGCGCGTCGCCACAAAGATGCTGCCCAGGCACAGCGCCATGCCGGCCACCGACAGCAGACTGGGCTGCCAGCCCTCGAGCGCGGCCGAGATCACCAGCGCAATGACAGGGATCACCACGCCGGTCAGCGCCGCACGTGCCGTGCCCTGGCGCTGAGCGAGCTTGAAATAGAGCACGAACGCGGTGACCGAGCCGAACACCGTCAGATACAGCAGGCTCAGCAGATAGCTGGGCCGCCAGTCAAAGTGCAGGCCCTGGCCGGTGAGCAGCGACATCAGCAGCAGGAACAGCGCGCCATAGCCCATGCTCCAGGACAGGATCGGAATCAACGGCAGGCTGCGGCGCGTCAGGGTCAGGGTCAGCACATTGCCTATGCAGGCGGCCAGCACGGCCAGCAGGCCCAGGGCGAGGCCCAGGGCGGCGGTGGGCCGTGCGCCGGTCGCGGCAATCTCGGGCCAGAAGATCATCACCACCCCGATCACACCGGCGCTGGCCGCGAACAGAAAGCGCCGCGTCACCCGCTGGCCGAAGAACACCCGGCCCGACAGCGCATTGCCGAACACCATCAGGCAGAACAGCACCGCCACCAGGCCGCTGGGAATGTGCAACTCGGCCTGATAGACCGACCAGTAATTGCCGCTGTACTGGACGATGCCGGTGGCCAGCATCAGGCCATGGGCCGACAGCGGCAGGCGCAGCGAAGTGCCCTGCCAGCGGGCGACGGCGAACAGCATCAGCGCCGCCAGACCGAAGCGCCAGGCGACGGAATTCAGCACCGGCACCGTGCTGTCCAGCTGGTACAGGATCACATGCCAGGTCGAGGCCCAGATCAGGGTCGGGCCCCAGAACAGCGCGCGGTCGGAGAACTTCAAGCCGCGCGCTTGAAGCCGGCCAGCAGGGCGCCGGCCGCAATGAACAGGGTGCCGAAGGCGCGGTTCATCGCCTTGATATGGGCCTCCGAGCGCAGCACCGACAGCACCTTGGACGCCAGCACCGTGTAGCCGGCCATCACCACCAGGTCGGTGAAGCCCAGGGTCAGGCCGATCACCAGATACTGCGGCGCCAGCGCCTGCTGCAAGTCCAGGAACTGCGGCACCACGGCCAGCAGGAACACCGTGCCCTTGGGGTTCACGGCATTGATCATCCAGCCGCGCAGCACCAGCTGGCGCTTGGTGACCGGCAGCTTGTCGCCATCGACCGCCACCATCGCCTTGGCCGGTGCCCGCCACTGCTGAATACCCAGCCAGACCAGGTAGGCCACGCCCAGCCACTTGACGAGGGTGAAGCCCAGCGTGGACGCCGCGATCAGCGCGCCGAGGCCGGCGCCCACCACCACGACCTGGGTCAGGATGCCCAGAATCAGCCCGAAGGTCGTGAAATATCCGCGCCTGAAGCCATAGTTCAGCCCCGAACTCATCGCCGCAATGGCGCCGGCCCCCGGCGACAGGCTGATGGCCCAGGAGGCGGCGAAGAAGGTCAACCAGACGGAGAAGTCCATGCTTAGGCACGCAAGTTAGGTCGGGGTTTGTACCATGTCGTGCCGGTCGATGCACCGCCGTGGGGCGATAGCCGAGCTTGCTGCGATCCCGTCGACAATAGCCTCATGGCCAAGGAAAAATCGATCTACACCTGCAACGAATGCGGCGGCACCAGCGCCAAGTGGCTGGGCAAGTGCCCGCACTGCAATGCCTGGAACACGATGATAGAGAGCGTGGCCGAGGCGCCCGGGGGCAGTGGCAAGAACAACCGCTACCAGGCCCTGGCCAAGAGTCAGCCGGTGGCCACCTTGAGCGAGATCGAGGCCAGCGACTTCGAGCGCACGCCGACCGGCCAGGAGGAACTGGACCGGGTGCTGGGCGGCGGCATTGTCGAGGGCGGCGTGGTGCTGATCGGCGGCGACCCCGGCATCGGCAAGTCCACCCTGCTGCTGCAGGCGATCGACGATCTGTCGAGCCGGCTGAAGGTGCTCTACGTCACCGGCGAGGAATCGGGCGCGCAGATCGCGATGCGCTCGCGTCGGCTCGGCCTGGCCGGCACGCGGGTGCGGGTGCTGGCCGAGATCAGCCTGGAGAAGATACTCGCCACCTTGGAGCTCGAGCAGCCGGCGTTCTGCGTCATCGACTCGATCCAGACCCTTTACTCCGAGCACCTGTCCTCGGCCCCCGGCTCGGTGGCCCAGGTGCGCGAATGCGCGGCCCAGCTGACGCGCACCGCCAAGGCCAGCGGCTGCGCCATCGTGCTGGTGGGCCATGTCACGAAGGAAGGGGCGATCGCCGGCCCGCGGGTGCTGGAGCACATCGTCGACACGGTGCTGTATTTCGAGGGCGACACGCACTCGAGCTTCCGCCTGGTGCGGGCGATCAAGAACCGCTTCGGCGCGGTCAACGAGATCGGCGTGTTCGCGATGACCGACAAGGGTTTGAAGGGCGTGGCCAATCCGAGTGCGATCTTTCTGTCCACCCATGGCGAGCCGGTGCCGGGCTCCTGCGTGCTGGTCACGCTGGAGGGCACGCGACCGATGCTGGTCGAGCTGCAGGCGCTGGTGGACAGTGGCGGGCCCAGCCCGCGCCGCCTGTCGGTGGGCCTGGACCGCGAACGCCTGGCCATGCTGCTGGCCGTGCTGCACCGCCATGCCGGGGTCGTCACCAATGACCAGGACGTGTTCATCAACGCCGTGGGCGGCGTGCGCATCACCGAGCCGGCCGCCGACTTGGCGGTGATGCTGGCGATCCAGAGCTCGCTACGCGGCAAACCGCTGCCCCGCGGCTTCATCGCCTTTGGCGAGGTCGGCCTGGCCGGCGAGGTGCGGCCGGCGCCACGCGGCCAGGAGCGACTCAAGGAGGCCGCCAAGCTGGGCTTCAGCGTCGCCATCGTGCCCAAGGCGAATGCGCCGAAGAAACCCATCGAGGGGCTGACCGTGCACGCGGTGGAGCGGATCGAGCAGGCGATTGATCTTTTGCGCGGGCTCGCCTGAAGCTCGGCGGCGTTGTGGTCACCCCGCATGCGATCCACGTGGATCAGGCCCTAACATCGCGCCCATGAACAATTGGATTGGTTGGGCCTTGGCCCTTGCCGCCGTGGTGGCGGGCTGGTTTTCCTATGGCTGGCAGGGCATCGTGCTAGCCGTCAGCCTGGTGGCGTTCTGGCTGCTGCTGCAGTTCAGTCGCGTGATGAGGCTGCTGCAAAAGGCCGGCAGCGCACCCAAGGGCTCTGTAGCCAGCGCGGTGATGGTGCACAGCAAGCTGCGCGACGGCATGCGCTTGATGGACGTGATCGCGCTGACCCGCAGTCTCGGCATCCGCCTGTCGGAAACCCCCGAGGTCTGGCGCTGGGAAGACGACGGCGGTGTTGGTGTAGAGCTGGAGTTCAGCGGTGGCCGCTGCGTGCGCCGCACGCTGACACGGCCCGAGGCCGGCGACGAAACCGCTGCGGCATGAAAAAACCCCGCCGCGGCGGGGTTCATCATGTGTCGAAGCGAATCAGGGGCTCTTGCGACGGCGCGACACCAAGCCCACGGCCGCCAGACCGGCCAGCATCAGCGCGTAGGTCTCGGGCTCGGGCACAGCCGCGGTGGGCGTGCCGAGGAAACCGGCGTGGGAAATCACGGTGCCGCTGCCCGGCTTGACGCCATTGGAATCAATCATCAGCTGCGAGATGCCGCCGACCACGGTGGAGCCGTCGAACAGATACAGCGAGAAGTCATTGCCCTGCTTGATGCCCAGCACGAACTTGCCGGTCTGCGCGTTGTCGAACTTGATCACGCCGTTGTCCAGGGCACCAGCGTCAGTGGCAAAGGGGTTGCCCGAGACAGCGTAGTTGCCGCTGTTGAAATACTGATTGGTGCTGAAGCCGAAACCCGCGCTCGGCGCGGCGGCGATGGCGGCAAACACGCCATCGGCGCCGTTCAGCTGGTTGTCGATATTGCCGTCGAACGAGCCCAGGCAGGCCACATAACCCGCTTGCGAAGTGGTGGTGACCGAGGCCGAGCACAGCGGTCCGCCGGCATTGATGGTCAGTGCCTGTGCAGGCGCAGCCAGCGACAGCGCAGCGGCCGAGATCAAGGAGGCGAGGGTCAGAGGGCGGTTCATGGGGATTCCCAACAAAATTGAAAAGCGGTTTCTTGCTTTGATGCCCGGACTGTAAAAAATGGGCGGAATCAGCGCCAGCATCCGCGCCCCCGCGCCTCGGGGGGCTTGACGCACTGCGCCGCCGATCTGTGAGAACAAAGTCACGGTCGGCGCTTCGGGTGCCAGCGCATAAAATGGCCCGAAACCACAGCTAGGAGCTCCTCATGTCCATGGACGACCGCGACGGCAAGATCTGGATGGACGGCGAACTCGTCGAATGGCGCGACGCCAAGATCCACGTGCTGACGCACACGCTGCACTATGGCTGCGGCGCCTTCGAGGGCGTGCGCGCCTACAAGACGGCCGACGGCGGCACTTCGATCTTCCGCCTGCAGGAGCACACCGAGCGGCTGTTCAACAGCGCCAAGATCCTGCGCATGAAGATCCCCTTCAGCCCCGAGCAGGTGATGGAGGCGCAGAAGAGCGCGGTGCGCGAGAACAAGCTCGACAGCGCCTACATCCGCCCGCTGATCTGGATAGGCTCCGAGAAGCTGGGCGTCAGCCCCAAGGGCGCCCGCGTGCACCTGATGGTCGCGGCCTGGTCCTGGGGCGCCTACCTCGGCGAAGACGGCATGAAGCGCGGCATCCGCGTCAAGACCTCGAGCTTCACCCGCCACCACGTCAACATCACGATGACGCAAGCCAAGACGGTGTCCAACTACACCAACTCGATCCTGGCGAATATGGAAGCCACCGACGACGGCTATGACGAGGCGCTGCTGCTCGACGCCTCGGGCTTCGTGTCGGAAGGCGCGGGCGAGAACCTGTTCATCATCAACAAGGGCGTGGTCTACACGCCGGACCTGTCGGCCGGCGCGCTCAACGGCATCACCCGCAACACCATCTTCTCGATCTGCCAGGACCTGGGCCTGAAGCTGGTCGAGAAGCGCATCACCCGCGACGAGGTCTATATCTGCGACGAGGCCTTCTTCACCGGCACCGCCGCCGAAGTGACGCCTATCCGCGAGCTGGACCGCATCGAGATCGGCGCGG
Source organism: Burkholderiaceae bacterium (assembly GCA_018780645.1). Lineage (GTDB taxonomy): Bacteria > Pseudomonadota > Gammaproteobacteria > Burkholderiales > Burkholderiaceae_C > Paucibacter. The sequence goes on along the minus strand of JADMJJ010000036.1, from coordinate 166,080 downwards.
GCTCACGTGGCCCCATCACCGAGAAGATACAGGCCGCGTTCTTCGACATCGTGCACGGGCGCAATCCCAAGTACGCCAGCTGGTTGTCCAAGGTCTGAGGCGAAGGAAGAATCATGAGCGAATCCAAATCCCTGGTTGAAGTCACCGCCGCCGAACTGCAGGGCCCCGGCGTCGTCGCCTGCCCGAACCCGAAGATGGCGCTTTGGAGCAACCACCCCAAGGTCTTCATCGACGTGGTGGGCAGCGCCGACGGCGGCAAGTGCCCCTACTGCGGCACCGTGTACCGCCTGAAGGCGGGCGAAGTCGTGCACGCGCACCACTGAACCGCGCTCGCACATGCCGTTGCGCAAAGCCCGGGCCGCCGCCCTGCTCTCTTCGCCCGAAGACACCGAGGCGCAGTTCTATGAAGCGCTGCAGCAGGGCGATCTGGACCGGCTTATGGCCGTCTGGGCCGACGAGGAGGAGGTCTCCTGCGTGCACCCGGGCGGGCCGCGGGTGGTGGGCGTCGGCGCGATCCGCGCCACCTTCGAGGCCGTGCTGAGCCAGGGGCCGGTGCATGCCGTGCCCGAGCGCGTGCGCACGCTCAGCAATGGCGAAACCTCCATCCACAATGTGCTGGAGCGGGTGCAGGTGCAGGGCCCCAAGGGCTCGCAAAGCGCCTGGGTGATTGCCACCAACGTCTATCTGAAGACGGCCATGGGCTGGCGCATGGTCGTGCACCACGCCAGCCCGGGCACGGCCAATGACGTGCAGGAGATCATCGAAGCGCCTGCCGTCTTGCACTGATGAGTGGCGACGCCTCGGGCTATCACGCGCCGCTGTGGCTGCCCGGCGGCAATGCGCAGACGATCTGGGCGGCGCTGTGGGCGCGCCGTTTCCAGGCCGCCAAGCCGACCTATCGCCGCGAGCGCTGGGCCACGCCGGACGGCGATTTCGTCGATGTCGATCATCTGGTCGACGAGGCCGAGGCCGGCACGGAACGTCCGCTGCTGGTGCTGTTCCACGGCCTCGAAGGCTCATCCTCCAGCCACTACGCGCTGGCCTTTGCAAGCCTGGCCCGCGCCCGCGGCTGGGCCTATGCGGTGCCGCATTTCCGCGGCTGCTCCGGCGAGCTGAATCTGGCGCCCCGCGCCTACCACTCGGGCGACCATGTCGAAGTTGGCTGGATGCTAGACCGGCTGCGCGAGCGGCATCGCGGGCCCATCGTCGCCGTCGGCGTCTCGCTGGGCGGCAACGCGCTGCTGCGCTGGGCCCAGGAGGCCGGTCACAGCGCCGGCGCCACGGCCCAGGCGGTGGCAGCGGTCTGCTCGCCGGTTGATCTGGCGGCCAGCGGCCGCGCCATCGGCCGTGGCTTCAATCGCCTCGTCTATACCCGCATGTTCCTGCGCAGCATGGTGCCCAAGGCGCTACGCAAGCTGGAGCAGCATCCGGGACTGTTCGATGGCGAACGCCTGCGCGCCGCGCGCGATCTGTACGAGTTCGACAATCTGTTCACCGCGCCGCTGCACGGCTTTCGCAACACCGACGACTACTGGGCCCGCGCCTCGGCCAAACCCCATCTGAAGAGCCTGCGCATCCCCGGCCTGGTGATGAATGCGCGCAACGACCCCTTCGTGCCGGCCGCCTGCCTGCCCGGCCCGACCGACATCAGCCCCTACGTCACGCTGTGGCAGCCAAGCCAGGGCGGCCATGTCGGCTTTCCCCGCGGCTGGCCGCCGGGCCATGTGCTGGCCATGCCGGAGGCCGTCTGCAGCTGGCTGGCCGGTTCCTTTTGAGGTCTCGATAAGGCAAACTGCCCCGCATGGATGACATCGTCAAAGCAGCGCTGAAGAAATGGCCCAATGTGCCGCACTGCTACGGCTGGCTGGCGCTGGACGCGCGCGGCGAGTGGTTCATGCGCGACGACCGCATTCAGGCCGCAGGACCCTTCCCCGTCGTCAAGGGCAGCCGCATCGCCCACGAGAAGCTGCGCGAGTTCATCGAACGCAACTATCTGCATGACGACGCCGGCTGCTGGTTCTTCCAGAACGGTCCGCAGCGCGTCTATGTCGAGCTGGAGGCCGCGCCCTGGGTGTGGCGGCTGACGGCCACGTCCGCCGCGCCACAGCTGCGCAGCCATACCGGCCTGGAGGCCTGCTTCGAATCGGCCTGGCTGGACGAGCATGGCCGCCTCTTCATCGCCACCGATCTGGGCCTGGGCCTGGTGCACACAATGGACATGGAGTGCGCCGCCGACGCCGTCGAGGCCGGCCTGTGGCTGCCGCAGGATGTGCAGGCCGCCGCGCTGCCGCGGCAGTTCGGCTTCGTGCGCCGCCCCCTTCTTCAAGGGGGTGTGACGGCCCGACTCGAGTGATAGAGTGAATCGGCTCGCCGCTGCCGCGGGCCAGGAGATCGTCATGACGCGCACTCTCACACTGCCCCTGCTGACCGGCACCGCACTGCTGGCGCTCACCGGTCCGGCACTGGCCGGCATCCAGGACATGGCCGGCTACCAGGGCATACGCGTCTGGGAAGCCACCTACATCGCCGCCCACCAGTTCGACTTTGCCGCCGGGGATACGCGCCTGACCGCGATGCTGGCCGGCGCCTCCCTGAGCCAGGCCGGCCGCGACTTCGGCGCCTACAACGGCAACGAGAACTACGACCTCTACTTCTCCGACGCCGATGGCAGCCTGAGCGCCAATGGCAGCTATCTGACCATCGCCGGCAACTGCGACGTGCCCTACAACTGCTTCAACATCACCGAGGTGGCCGTGCGCATCAATGGCAGCGACCAGCTGGCCAGCGCCGTTGTTCACGCCGTCTACGGCCGGGCCGGCTCCTTCACCGCGGGCTCGGCGGCGAATGCCGCTGACGGCAGCTTCGCCAGCTACACGCAGTTGGGCGACACGATGAATGATTACCCGAACGGGCGCATGAGCATCACGCTGTCGTTCGACGGCGTGCCGGCCGTGCCCGAACCTGGCAGCTGGATGCTGTTGTTGGCTGGCATGGGACTGATCGGCCACCGCGCCCGGCGGCGCGGTTAAGCGGGCGCCCAAGAAAAAGCCGACCACTAGGGTCGGCTTTTTTTCAGCGGGCAGGTCCGTTTACTTGGACGCCGCTGCGGCAGCTGCCGGCGCCTTGGGTTCGTCGAACTTGGCGCCGCCCTGATTGGCCAGATAGACCACGGCGCGGCCAATCTCGAAGTCGCTGAAATCGCCACCGCCCTGGGCGCCCATATTGCCCTTGCCCTTCAGGGCCGAGGTCAGCAGGGTCTCATAGCCAGTCTTCACGCGCGGGCCCCAGGCCGCCAGATCGGCCAGCTTGGGTGCACCTGCGGCACCGGTGGCGTGACAGGCCGAGCACTGTGCGGCATAGACCTGCTCACCGGTCTTCAAGGTCGCCACATTGTTGACGTCCTTCAGCTCGATGCTGCCGATGGGCTGGATGCGGGAGGCCACCGCCTCGGCGCCCAGGCCCTCGCTACCGGCGGCCGGCTTCTTGTCCGAGCTGACGAAATTGGCCAGCAGGATGATGATGATCACCGGCGCCACAAAGGCAAACAACACGGCCCAGGCCAATTGCTTGGGGGTCTTGATCGGACCCGTGTGCGCATCGTCGTGTGCGTCATCGTGGGTGTTGTCGTGATCTGGGGTTCCGCTCATGAAATCCTCGTTGGCGTCGGCAGGCAGGGCAACAGCGCCCCAAAGCTTTGAGGCGCAAAACTGCGGGATTATATCGTCGCGGGGCTGTGATAAGGCCACACAGACGCAAAGCCGCTTTTGCGCCGCATGTCGCTGAACGCACAACAAGGCAAGGCCATGGCCGTCGGACCCGGGCTCAAGCCCGGGTACACTTGCGAGCTCTGCGCCCGTAGCTCAATGGATAGAGTATTGGCCTCCGAAGCCAAGGGTTGCTGGTTCGATCCCAGCCGGGCGCACCAAAAAACAGCACAAGGTGACGGGCCCTCCACGAGGGCCTGTTTGCTTTTCGCGCCTCATCTCGGGTTGTGGGCCATGCCGCTTCGCACTGTCAACGTCACCCGCTATGTCACCCCCCTGCGCGAGGGAGGCTCGCTGCCTGCGATCGTCGAAGGCGACGATGACGGGATGTATGTGCTGAAGTTCCGCGGCGCCGGGCAAGGATCCAAGGCGCTGATCGCGGAGCTGGTGGCCGGCGAGCTGGCGCGGGCGGTGGGCCTGCCCATGCCCGAAATCGTCTTCGCCCAGCTTGACGGCGACCTGGCCCGCACCGAGCCCGACCCCGAGATCCAGGACCTGATACGTGCCAGCGGCGGGCTCAATCTGGCGCTGGACTACCTGCCCGGCTCCGTCACCTTCGATCCACTGGTGGATCACCCCGACGCGGGTCTGGCCTCGGCCATCGTCTGGTTCGATGCCCTGGTGTCCAATGTCGACCGCAGCGCCCGCAATGCCAATATGTTGATGTGGCATCGCCGGCTATGGCTGATCGATCATGGCGCGGCGCTGTATTTCCATCACAACTGGAGCACCGGCCTGCAACGCAGCGAGGCACCGTTCACTATGATCAAGGACCATGTGCTGCTGCGCCGGGCCACCGCGCTGCGCGAGGCCGATGCGCTGCTGAGCGCGCGTCTGTCACCCGAAATCATCGAGCGCATCACGCAGCTGATTCCCGACACATGGCTGCAGGAGGACGAGAACTTCCCCGACGCTGCGGCCCAGCGCGAGGCCTATTTCCGGTACTTCGTCCAACGGCTGCAGTCGCCCCACCAGTTTGTCGAGGAGGCCCTGCGTGCGCAGCACCTATGACTACGCCATCGTGCGGGTGGTGCCGCGCGTGGAACGGGGCGAGTTCGTCAATGTCGGAGTGATCCTGTCCTGCTCGGCCAACGGCTTCCTGAAGGCCAAGGTGGAGCTCGACAACGCGGCCGTGGGGGCCTTGCACGCCCTGGCGCCCGAACTGGACCTCGAGCAGATGCGTTCCAGCCTGGCCTCCATACCGCTGATCTGCGCGGGCGGCCCGGAGGCCGGCGCCATCGGCGCGCTCTCGGTGCGCGAGCGCTTTCACTGGTTGGTGGCGCCGCGCAGCACCAGCCTTCAGACCTCAGCGGTGCACACCGGGCGCTGCCAGGATCTCGATGCCGCGCTGGACTGCGTGTTCGACCGGATGGTGCGCCGATAGGCCGGAAGGCTCCTTCACCGCGCGTAGTTGCCGTCGGTACCGACGCTGAGTGGGCGCCATTGGGCAAGTTCGGTCTGCATGTCGGTCAGCTTGGCCTCGATGGCATCGACGGCGATGGAGCCGGCCACGAAGCGCAGCGGCGGCTCCGCTTCGTTGGCCAATAGCACCAGCGCCTCGGCCAGCTTGATCGGATCGCCGGGCTGACGACCATTACGCTGCTCGAACGAGGCGCGCTGGCTGGCTCGGGCCTGGTCATAGTCGGCCACCGGATGGGCCGCGAATTGAACAGATTCGGTGCTCAGGAAATCGGTGCGGAACGGGCCCGGTTCAACGATCACGACACGGATGCCGAACGGCGCGATCTCCTGCGCCAGCGACTCCGAGAAGCCCTCCAGCGCGAACTTGCTCGAGCAGTACAGCGAGCCAAACGAGATGCCGCGCATGCCCGCCAACGACGAGATGTTGAAGATGCGGCCCCGGCGTGCCGCACGCATGATGGGCAGCACCACTCGGGTCACGCTGAACACACCGAACAGATTGGTGCCGAACTGCGTTTGCACGTCCTGCACCGAGGTCTCCTCAAACAGGCCGAGATGGCCATAGCCGGCGTTGTTCACCAGCACGTCGATGGTGCCGAATCGAAGCACCGCCGCATCGACGGCCGCCTGCGCCTGCGCTTCGTTGTTGACGTCGAGTTCCACCGCCAGCAGTTGGTCGCTGTCGGGCCCGAGGCAGTCGCTCACCGCCGCCCGGTTGCGACCCGCGGCAACGACGCGGTCACCCGCACGCAGGGCTGCCTTGGCAATTTCAGCACCGAGACCTCGGCTCGCGCCGGTGATGAACCATGTCTTTTGCATCAGAAACTCCTTGATTGGGCAAGCGTGCATTGGAGCGCCCGGCGGGCTTTCGCGGTAGCACTAAACTGCCCGGCTCTTGCACGATCCTGCCAACCCGAGGCGGCTCATGCGGGTGGCCCTTGCGCCTGCGGCGCGCGCCGGTTACGGTGGCGCCATGGAGCTTATCGAAGAACTTCGCCTGCTGATCGCCTGCCACGCGGGGTCGACGCAGGCACCCCCAACCGCATCCGGCATCAGGGCCATATCGGTCGATGCGCCCACCGAACTGGCTCATCATGTGATGGAGCCCATCTTTGCCGTGGTGGCCCAGGGCGCCAAGCGGGCGGTGCTGGGCGACAAGGTGTTCGAGTACGGCGCGGGGCAGTATCTGGTGGTCTCGGTCGATCTGCCCATCGCCGGCCATGTGTTCCGGGCGAGCCGCGAGGCGCCCTATCTCGCCGTCGGCCTGACCTTGAAGCCGACCGCCATCACCAGCCTGCTGCTCGAGATGGCCGCCAGCGATCAAACGCCGACCGAGCCGGCCGGGTTCGGCGTCAGCAACGCGCCGGCCGAGCTGCTCGAACCGGTGATACGCATGCTGCGGCTGCTGGACCGGCCGCGCGATGCGGCCGTGCTCGGCCCCATGCTGGAGCGCGAGATTCTCTGGCGGCTCTTGAATGGCGAACAGGGTGCGATGGTGCGGCAGATCGGCCTGGCCGACAGCCGCCTGTCGCAGATCAGCCGGGCGATTCGCTGGATACGGGCTCACCCTGCCAAGCCGGTGCGCATCGAAGAACTGGCCGAGATGGTGGCGATGAGCTCGTCCTCGTTTCACCGGCACTTTCGCGCCGTCACGACCATGAGCCCGCTGCAGTACCAGAAGCTGATACGGCTGCAGGCCGCGCGCAACCGGCTGCTGGCCGAGTCGGAAGATGTCGCGGCGGTCGGCTTCAGCGTGGGCTACGACAGCCCGTCCCAGTTCAGCCGCGAATACAGCCGCCTGTTCGGTGCCCCACCGGGGCGCGACGTCGCCCGCCTGCGCACGGCCGCCAGGGTGCCAACCGAAGGCCGGCTACAGTCCGCCCCATGACCTATGAACTTCATTATTGGCCGACCATCCAGGGTCGCGGCGAATTCGTGCGTTTGGCGCTGGAAGCCGCCGGTGCGGCCTACGTCGACGTGGCGCGCGGCTCGGAAGACGCAGGCCGGGGCCTGCCGGCGATGCTGAGCTGCATGCAGGACGACCGTCTGACGACGCCGCCCTTCGCCCCGCCCTTCCTCAAGGACGGCAATATCGTGGTCGGGCAGACCGCGGCCATCCTGAGCCACCTCGGGCCGCAGCTGAAGCTGGTGGCGCGCAACGAACAGGCCCGAGTCTGGACCCAGCAGATCCAGCTCACCATCGCCGACATGGTGACAGAAGCGCACGACACCCACCATCCGGTCGGCAGCGGCCTGTACTACGAGGACCAGAAGTCCGAGGCGCGGCGCCGCGCCAAGGAGTTCTGCAGCGAGCGCATGCCCAAGTTCCTGCAGTGGTTCGAGCGCATCGTGGCGCGCAACCCGGCCGGGTCGCGCCATCTGGTCGGCGGCAAGCTCAGCTACGCCGATCTGTCACTGTTCCAACTAGTGGAAGGCCTGCGCTATGCCTTCCCGAAAGCCGCGGCGCGGGCCCTGGCCCAGACGCCCGAGGTGACGCAGCTGCATCAGCGCGTGGCCGCCCTGCCCCGGGTGGCCGCCTATCTGGCCAGCGAACGGCGCATTCCGTTCAACGAGCAGGGCATCTTCCGCCACTACCCGGAACTCGACGACCTCGGGTGATGCTCAGTCCGGCTCGTTCAAGGGCACCGGAATCGTCAACCCGCGCTTGACCACGTTCAGCGCCACGTTGGTGGTGAAGCGATCCACATTGGGGTTGTCGCCGACCAGGCGGGCCATCAGGGCATCGTAGGTGGCGGTGTCGGGGGCGGAAATGATGAGCACGAAATCGGCCTCGCCGGTGACGTAGAAGGCCTGCTGCACCTGGGGCTCGGCGGCCAGCCAGCCGCGCAGCTCGCTCAGCAGCTCGGGCCGCTCGCTCGCCACCTTCAGCGCAACGACGAACAGGGTCGAAGGGCCGACCTTGCGCGCATCGACGACCGCAATCTCCCGTGCTATCACGCCCTCGTCGCGCAGGCGGCGCAGGCGCCGCTGTATCGCCGAGGGCGACAGGGGAATCTGCTCCGCCAGGCGTTCGGTGGTCTGGCCGGCATCCTCCTGGACGAGGTTGAGCAGCTGGCGGTCGAAGCGGTCTAGACGTTCAAGAGAAGGCATGAACCGAGTCTAGCCTCGGTGCCGCGTCAAGCCGCGTTGGTCACCACTTCCAGCCTGTGGCCGTCAAGGTCGTTGAACATCGCGCCGAAGTAGGTCGGGCTGATGTCGGGCCGCTCACGCGGGGTGAAGATGTCGGCCGCGCCTGCAGCCAGCGCGGCTTGATGGACCCCTTGCACCGCAATGCGGGAAGCGGCGGCCAGGGCCAGATGCAGGCCCTTGGCCAGCACCGGCTCGCCGCCTTCCACCGGATACAGAAAGAAGGCCCAGTGCTCGGGCGTGCCGAAGGCCGCCTCGGCGCCGGTGTCGCGCAGCAGCTCGATGCCCAGCGGTGCCAGCGCCTTGCGGTAGAAGGCGACGGCATCGGCATAGCGGTGGGTGCCCAGTGAAACGTGATCGAGCATATTGCGGTCCTGCAGATGTTGGCGGGCGCCCATCGTAGGGGCGCGGCGGCAACGATTCGCCGCGATCTGCGGCCCCCTGACGCGGCTTTTGCGCAAGTTCGCGCCGGCTTCACCGCGCGACGGGACGCTGCTAATCTGCGAGCCATGTCGTCCAGCCGAACGCGCAGACAAGCACTGGCCCTGTTGGGGCTGGCACCGCTGAGCCTCCCGCTGGCCGCCGATGGCCCCGGCCTGCTGGTGCGCCATATGCTGGTGGACCTGCCGCCCAATGCGCCCAATTACGAGCTCGCGGTGCTCAGGCTGCTGCTGAACAAGACCCTGCCCAGCCACGGCCCCTATCGGCTGCAGGCCGTGCCCTTCATGACGCAGGGCCGCGCCTTCCTGCAACTGGCGGCCGGCGAACTCGATCTCGCCACCTCCATCAGCACCGTGCAGCGCGAAGCCCAGGCCGAGGCGCTGCGCGTCTGCCTCTACCGCGGCCTGCTGGGCCTGCGCCTGCCCATCGCGCTGGCCAGCCGCCGGGCCGAGCTGGAGGGGGTGCGCACGCTGGAGCAGGCGCGCCGGCTGAGCATCGCCCAGGTCGAGAGCTGGCCCGACAGGCACGTCCTGCTGGCCAACGATTGGCCGGTGCAGACCATCACGCGGCGCGACCTCTATGCCGATTTGTTGCGCCGCGGCCGCATCGACCTGTTTGCCCTCGGCGCGATCGAGGTCTATCCCATCGTCGATGCCCAGATCGGCCTGACGGTGCTGGAGCAATGGCTGATCGCCTACCCGGCGGCCTCGTACTTCTTCGTCAGCCGCAGGCGGCCCGAGCTGGCCGAGCGCCTGCGCCAGGCCTGGGAGCTGGTGCTAACCGATGGCAGCTTCGTCGCCCTGGCCGAGCAATGGCTGGGGCCTCAGCTACGGCGCGCCCGTCTGGCGGAGCGCCACTGGCTGCTGCTGCGCAACCCCGAGCTGCCGGCCGCCACGCCGCTGCGCGACGCCCGGCTGTGGCACCCGCTGGTACGCGAGCGCCTGCTCGGCGTGGCTTGAAGCGACTCAGAAACGCGGCGTCTTGCCGCTGAACTGCGGGTCGTACTTGCGCATCTGCGTCAAATCATCGCGGTTGCGCACGCCGCAACTCAGGTACTGCTCGTGCAGCTCGGCCAGCTTCTCCCGGTCGAGCTCGACACCCAGGCCCGGCGTGGTCGGCACAGGCACCGCACCGTCCACGAACTTGACGCGGCCGCCCTTGATGACCTCTTCTTCCTGCCAGGGGTAGTGGGTGTCGCAGGCATAGGTCAGGTTGGGGATGCTGGCCGCCACGTGCGTCATTGCCATCAGGCTGATGCCCAGGTGCGAGTTCGAGTGCATGGACATGCCCAGATCCCACAGCGCGCACATCCTTGCCAGGGTCTGCGTCAGCCGCAGGCCACCCCAGTAGTGATGGTCGGACAGCAGCACCTTGACCGAGCCCATGGCGGCGCCACGTCGGAAGTCGTCCATCGTCGTGATGACCATATTGGTGGCCAGGGGCAGCGGCGTGTGCTTTGCGAGTTCCGCCATGCCGGCCAGGCCCGGGGTCGGGTCTTCGTAGTACTCCAGCAGCTCGTCGAGCTCGGGGGCGGCCTTGATGCTGGTCTCCAGCGACCAGTTGGCATTCGGGTCCAGGCGCAGCGGCAGGCCCGGAAAGGCCTCATGCAGCGCCCGCATGCAGGCGATCTCGTGCGCCGGCTCGAACACACCACCCTTGAGCTTGATGCTCCGGAAGCCGTAGATCTCGATCATCCGCCGCGCCTGGGCGACGATCTGCTCGGGGCTGATGCCCTCGCCCCAGGCGTCGGGCACATAGGGCTTGTCGATGTGCTCGGCGTGCTTGAAGAACAGATAGGCGCTGTAGGGCACGGCCGGGCGCACGGGGCCGCCGAGCAGATCGACGATGGGCGCGCCAACGACCTGGCCCTGCAGGTCCAGCATCGCCACCTCGAAGGTGCTGACCACCTTGGCCGCGTTCTTGGCCGTGTGCGAGCCGGGCGCCAGCTCGAACTCGATCGCACCGGGGCTGGGCTTGATGGTGGCCCGCACGCGCTGCTCCATCGCGTTCAGCGCGAATGGCGACAGGCCCAGCACCATCGCGCGCGCCTGCTCCAGCACGCGCAGCATCGGCTCGTCGCCATAGGTCTCGGAGATGCCGACGCGGCCGTCGCTGGTCTCCAGCTCGACGATGGCGCGCAGCGCCCAGGGCTCGTGTATGCCGGCGGCGTTGAGCAGCGGGCCGTCGCGGAAGGCAATCGGCGTGACGCGCACGGCGCTGATCTTGATGTCCCGGTGCATCGCCCTGCCCTCAGTTCGCCGATGCGCCGGACTTCTTGACAAGGGCCGCCCAGCGCGGAATCTCCTTGGCCATCAGCGCCGCCAACTCCTCGGGCGTGCCGCCGACGATCTCCATGCCCAGCTGGCCATGCAGCTTGGCCTGCACATCGGGCTGGCGCAGCGCCTTGGCGATCTCGGTGCTGAGCTTCTGCACAATGGGCTTGGGCGTGCCCTTGGGCGCGAAGATGGCCTGCCAGGACGACATCTCGAAACCGGGCACACCGGCCTCGATCATCGTCGGCGTGTTCGGCGACAGCGCGATGCGCTTGCCCGTGGTCACCGCCAGCAGCTTGAGCTTGCCGGCCTGCAGCAAGGGCAGTGCGGCGGTCATCTGGTCGAACATGAAGGTGACCTGGCCGGAAGACACATCGATCATGGCCGGCGGCGTGCCCTTGTAGGGAATGTGGGTCAGCGGCACGCCGATCAGGTCGGCGAACATCTCGCCGGCGAGGTGCGTCGAGGTGCCGGCGCCCGAGGAGGCGAAGATGCGCCGCTTCTCGTCCTTCTTCAGCAGAGCGATCAGCTCGGCCACCGAGTTGACGCCCAGGGCCGGGTCGACCAGCAGCACATTGGGCAGGAAGGCGACCAGGGCCACCGGCTCGAAGTCCTTGACCGGGTCGTAGCTCAGGTTCTTGTACAGGCTGGCATTGATCGCATGGGTGCTGATCGTGCCGCCGAACAGCGTGTAGCCATCGGGCGCGGCCTTGGCCACATAGGAAGCACCGATGCCGCCACCCTGGCCGGGCTTGTTGTCCACCACCACCGTTTGCTTCAGCACCGCCTGCAGCTTCTCGGCAATGGTGCGGCCCACCACATCGGTTGAGCCGCCGGCCGTGAACGGCACGACATAGGTGATGGTCTTGGCCAGAGGCCATTCGGGGGCTTGCGCCAGCACGGTGCTGGAGAGGGTGGCGGCAATGCAGCTCAGGGCCAGGCGGCGTTTCATCGGTTTGTCTCCTCGGGTGGGTTCGATCGCAGTAAAGCACTAATACATTAGTGTGTCAATGCATGGCCCTGGCTAGAATCGGGGCTCCATGGCCACCTCCGCATCGATGCCCACGAGCAAACCCCCACCGCTGCGCCTGGACCGCACCCGCCAGGTCGCCCCCCAGGTGTTCGAGCATCTGCGCGAGCAGATCGTCTCGCTGGAACTGGCGCCGGGCACCGTGCTGTCACGCGCCGAGCTGGCCGATGACTACGGCCTGAGCCAGACGCCGATACGCGATGCGCTGATCAAGCTCGGCGAGGAGGGGCTGGTCGATATCTTTCCGCAGCATGCGACGAGGGTGAGCCGCATCGACATTGACTCCGCCCGCCAGGCCCACTTTCTGCGCCAGGCGATAGAGGCCGAGATCGTGCGCACCTTGGCCGGCAGCGCCAGTCCGCCCCTCTTGGCTCAGCTGCGCGCACAGATCGAGTTGCAGCAGGGGTTGATGGGTGGCGAGAGCTACCGCGAGTTCATCGCCGCCGATCGGCAATTCCACCGCCTGATGTACGAGGCCGCCGGCGTGCCCGATCTGTTCGATCTGGTGCGGCGCCGCAGCGGCCATGTGGACCGCCTGCGCCTGCTGCACCTGCCCTCGGCCGGCAAGGAGCGGGCCATCATCGGCGACCACCGCGCCATCGTCGAGGCCATTGCCAACGGCGACGCGGCCGCCGCACAAGCCAGCCTGCGCCAGCATCTGCAGGGCACGCTCAGCGCGGTGGAAGAGATACGGGTCAGCCACCCGCAATACCTGGCCCCCTGATCCGGCTCAGGGAAACAGCGTCGTCAGCATCTGCGCCAGCCGTGCGCCGGCCTTGACCAGTTGCTGGTGCTGCAACGCCTCACGGGTCTGTCGGTAGTCAGGGTCGGTGGCCGTGGCCGGCCATGCGGCACCCATCGCGCCGGCCTGCCTGGCGCCGATCTTCAAGCCCTTGAAGGCCTTGCCGGCCTGGACGACACCTTCGCCGGCCCAGTCGGCCGCCCACTGGGCCATCGCACCCTTGGCGGCTGGCACCGCGCGGGCCTCGGCCAGGCCGGGGCCGCTGACCATCTGCTTGAGGAGCTTGTCGGACACATCGTCCCAGAGGCCGTGCAGTTTGCTGCTGCCGACCATGATGGAGTTGCCACCGGCATTGCTGTGCTCATGCGCCTCCTGCTCGGTGGCAGGGTCCAGCGGGCGGCCGGCGTCATCGAGGTAGATGGACCCGACATGCAAGGGCTGGTGCAGGTCGCCGATGTAGTGGGTCAGCAGGCGCAGCGCCTCGCGCTGGCCGCGGATGTCGATCGGCGGCGATGACTTGCCACCCTGGAGCACGATCAGGCCGGCATTGATCGCATGGACCAGATCGGTGGGCCCGGCGCCGGGCAGCTTGGGATCGTAGGTCGTGTGCGGCAGCGACAGATCGACGAAGTGATAGGACTTGTGCCGGCACTGCACGCTGCTGGCAAAGCCGCCGCAGCGGCTGGCATTGCGCTTGACGAAGGCAATCAGCGCGGCCTGGCTCTCAGGGTTCTCGTAGAGCTTGCAGCTGGGCCAGGTGCCCGGCTTGACATAGCTCCAGACCCCGCCGCTGGACTCCACCGAGCGGGCGCAATCGGCCCAGCCGGCGGCCGTCTGCAGATTGCTGCCCAGGATCTGCCTCACCTTCTTCGCCGTGGGCGTGCCGGCAATCAGCTGGTCGGCGATGGCGCCGACGGCCGCATGGCCGCTGGGGCCCCAGGCGGCGGCCGGCCCCGCCCCGAACAACAGGCCGCAAAGGGCTGTGAACGTGGCAAGGGAAGCGCGCATGGAGGCCTTTCGGGCGCGCCGGGCCGGCGCCGCAGCATGATGCGCCGCCGCCCGGCCCGGGCCAACCCCAAGAATCGCAGTCAGCCTTCCTGTCGCGCCTGGCGCACGCGCAGGCCAACCAAGCCGAGGCCGGCCAGCAGCAGGGCATAGGTCTCGGGCTCGGGCACGGCCACGGCCAACTCGGGCTGCACCGCGTTCAGCGCCGCCATCTGCGCGCCCACATAGACGCCAAGGCCGCCGCAGTCGGCCGGGCCAAGGCCACCGCCACCACCGCCGCCGCTCTTGCCGCGGCCCTTGCCACCGCACAGGGCCTCGCCATCGGCGCTCAGCACCCCCTGGTACTTGTAGAACTCGTAGCGCAAGACCACCGCCGCGTCTTCCGGATTCAAGGCCAGATTGAGCAGCTTGTTGCCATTGGCCTCGCCGGCCTGGAAGACCTCGTACTCGGCCTCGACCTCGGCCTCACCGGGCACGTCCTCATGGCCCTTCATCAGATCCTCGACCATGACGTTGTGGCCCACATGCTTGGAGTAGATCTTGACCCAGAACGGGGTGCCGAAGACCTCGTTCTCGGCCTTGTGCGCCTCGATCTCGGCCACCACCGGACGCACCGCGGGCATCGGCCCCGGCACCGGCGCCTGGTAGGCGAACTGCACCACCGGAATGGCCGCCTGCTGCAGGCTCAAGGTGCCGGTGTTGCCGGGATCGATCAGCCAGTTGTAGTTGACCTTGGCCGGCGTGCCGTAGGTGGCGATGCCGAAGTGGTCGCAGCTCAGCGTGCCCGAGTTGTATTGCGGATTGCCCAGCGGCCAGCAGCTGTCGCCGGCAAAGGGATAGGGGCCGGTGGGCGTGCCCACGCTCCAGGCGCCGTTCAAGAAGCTGGCGGCATAGCGCACGCGCACGCCGAAGCCGGCGATCTCGGTGATCACCGGCGCGCCATAGCGCTCCACCGAGGTCGGCGGCACGCCGAAGTTGCGGTCCAGCCCGAATACGCTGTAGATCTTGCTGCGGTCATAGCTGGAGTCCTCGATCTCGATCTCGAAGCCATGGGCCTCGTGGCCGGTGTCATTGACGGCATCGAAATTGGACAGGCTGCCGAACACCTGGGCCTGGGCGGCCAGGGGCAGGGTCAGCAAGGCCAGGGCGGCAGCCGGCAAGGCGGTGCGCTTGCGGTGCAAGCCGGGATTCAGGTTCATGGCAATACTCCATCGGTGGTGGGTGGTGGGCAGCGTGCAGATCACCGAATCCATCGTAGGCAGCACAGGGTGGCGGCAGCAGGCCCGAAAGGCGTGATCGGCCCGGGCCCCTGGTCGCGAAATCTTCAGACCTTGGTCCATGGCGACCGGGGTCGCGGCCAGCTACAGTGGGCCTGCTGCCCGAACACGATGAACACACTCTTCCAACGCCGCTCGCTGGCCGAGCAGTTCCTGATGCTCAGCTTCCCCATCCTGCTCACCGGCACGCTGGTGATAGGCTGGTGGGTGGGCCGCCAGGTGGAGGACAGCGTCGTGCACCGCATCGGCAGCGTCACCGCGCTGTATGTGGACAGCTTCGCCGCCCCCCATGTACAGACGCTGCTGAATGCCCCGGTGCTGAGCGCCGCCGACATCGCCGCGCTACGCTCGGACCTGAGCAACACGCCGCTGGGCCAACGCATCGTTTCGCTGCGTATCTGGCGCCCCGATGGCCACGTGCTGTTCAGCAACGACGCGACCATGGGGCGCAGCTTCCCGATCGACGAGGGCCTGGCCGATGCCCTGGCCGGCCACATCTATGCCGAGATCAGCGAACGCAGCGATGCCGAGCAGTCGCAGCACGGCCAGCCGCTGCCGCGGCTGATCGAGACCTACACCCCCATTCATGCCGATCGCAGCGGCGAGGTGATCGCCGCGGCCGAGTTCTATGAGCGCCCCGATGAGGTCGACCGCGACGCCGGCCAGGCCCAGCGGCGCAGCTGGCTGCTGGTGGCGGCGGCCATGACGGCGATGTACCTGCTGCTGTTCCTGCTGGTGCGGCGCGGCAGCCAGCTGATCGACAGACAGCGCCGTGCTCTGGGCACGCAGGTGCAGCAGCTGACGGCACTGAACGAGCAGAACGGCCAGTTGCAGCAGCGGGTGATACGGGCGGCCGAACGCGCCACGACGCTGAACGAGCATCTGCTGCAGCGCATCTCGGCCGACATCCATGACGGCCCGGGCCAGGACCTCGGCTTTGCGCTGATGCAGCTGAAGAATATGGACGACGCGTCGGCCGCCGGCAATCCGGCCCTGCGCCCGCCCTGGGCCAACCATCTGGAGCCGGCGCGCCTGGCCGTGCAAGCGGCGCTGGCCGATCTGCGCGCCATCTCGGCCGATATGGAACTGCCCGATATCGAGCATCTGAGCCTGGTCGAGCTGGCAGCGCGGGTGCTGCGCGACTTTCAGGCCAAGACCAGCACGGAGGTGGTGCTGGACGCCCGGCTGCCCGAACTCGATGCCTCGTTCCGCGTCAAGGTCACCCTCTACCGGCTGCTGCAGGAGTCGCTGGCGAATGCCTTCCGCCATGCCCAGGGCCGGGGCTGCCGCGTGCTGTTGCGCAGCGATGACGGCCAGCTGCGCGTCGAAGTCAGCGACCAGGGCCCCGGCTTTGATCCGCGAACCATCGCGGCCAAGGGGCGCCTCGGCCTGCACGGTATGCGCCAGCGCGTCGAGGTGCTGGGCGGCACCTTCGCCCTGCACAGCGTCGAAGGCACGGGCACGACCATACGCGTGACACTGCCCCTGCGCGCCGAGGGCCCCGACCATGAGTGAGACGATAGACATCCTGGTCGTCGACGACCACCCGCTGTTCCGGCAGGGCGTCGTGCACTCGCTGCAGATGGACCCCGCGTTTCGCGTCGTCGGCGAGACGGCCTCCGGCGAGGAAGCCCTGGCCATGGCGCAGGCGCTGCTGCCCGAGGTGGTGCTGCTGGACATCAGCATGCCCGGCTGGAACGGCATCGTCACCGCCGAGAAGATCGCCATGGCCTGCCCGGCCACGGCCATCGTCATGCTCACCGGCTCGGACGACAAGGACAAGCTCTTGTCGGCGCTGAAGGCCGGTGCGCGCGGCTATGTGCTCAAGGGTGTGTCGGCCCGGGAGCTGGCCCATGTGGTGCGCGCTGCAGTGGCCGGCGAGGTCTACGTCTCGCCGTCGATCGCGGCCGAGATGCTGGTCTCGCTGACCCAAGGCAAGGCGCCCGACCCGCTGCAGGAGCTGACCGAGCGCGAACGCGAGATCCTGGCACTGATCGGCCAGGGCCTGACCAATCGCGAGATCGGCGAGCGCATCTTCCTGTCCGAGAAGACCATAAAGCACTACGTCACCAACATCCTGCAGAAGCTGCAGGTGCGCAGCCGCGTCGAGGCGGCGCTGCTGGCCAGCCGGCACCCGCGCTGATCAGCCCAGGCGCTCGGTGGTGATGCGCGCCACATCGCGCAGCCATGGCTGGGCGGCCCAGTGACGCGCGGCAAAGGCCTTGATCTGATCGCGATGGCTCAGCGACGCGCCGATCATGTCCAGCCCTTCCAGGAACATGCGGCGGTGGCGCTCGGCCAGGCTGAAGCTTGCCTGCAGCGCCGGGCTTTGCAAGGTCATCGTCTGCAGATCGATGCTGACCTGCATGGGCTCGGCAGAAGCCTGCGCCTCATCGATCAACGCCTGCACCTGGTCCGGCTCAAGCATCACCAGCAGCAGCCGGTTGTTCATCGCGTTCGAGTAGAAGATCTCGCCGAAGCTCGGCGCGATCACCGCCTGAATGCCGTGCTGCTGCAGGCCCCAGACCGCATGCTCGCGGCTTGAGCCGCAGCCGAAATTGGCGCCGGCGATCAGCATGCGGGTGGCGGCGAAAGCCGGCCGGTTCAGCACGAACTCGGGGCGCGCCTGGCCTTCGCCGTCGAAGCGCAGGTCGTACAGCAGACCCTGGGCCAGGCCCATCTTGTCGATGCCGCGCAGGAACTGCTTGGGCATGATCTGGTCGGTGTCGAGATTGGCCAGCGGCAGCGGAGCGGCCACACCCTTGATGCGGGTAGCGTCGGTCATGTTACAGGCTCTCCAAATGGCGCACATCGGTCAGATGGCCGGTGATCGCGGCGGCGGCGGCCATCGCCGGGCTCATCAGGTGGGTGATCGCGCCGCGGCCCTGGCGGCCCTCGAAATTGCGGTTGGTGGTGGACGCGCAGCGCACGCCGGGCGCCAGCACATCGTCATTCATCGCCAGGCACATCGAGCAGCCCGGCTGGCGCCACTCGAAGCCGGCGGCCAGCAGCAGATCGGCAATGCCCTCGGCCTCGGCCTGGGCCCTCACGCGGCCCGAGCCGGGCACGACCATCGCCCGCACCGAGGGCGCGACGCTGCGCCCGCGCACGATCTCGGCCACGGCCCGCAGATCCTCAATGCGTGCATTGGTGCAGGAGCCGATGAAGACATGCTGGATGGCCAGGCCTTCGAGTGGCGCGCCTGCAGTCAGGCCGGTGTAGCGCAGCGCCTGCTCGGCGCTCTGCCGCGCCACGCCTTCGGCCTGCGCTGCTGGATCAGGCACATGGCCGGTGATGGGCACGGCCTGGTCGGGGCTGGTGCCCCAGGTCACGTAGGGCACGACCTCGCCGGCGTCGAACCGGTGCTCGATGTCAAACACCGCCTGGGCGTCGCTGCGCAGCTCGACCCAGGCGGCCAGCGCCTGTTCGCGCCAGGCGCCTGTGATGTCGGTGGCACGCTCCAGCACGTAGTCGATTGAAGTGGCATCGGGCGCAATCAGCGCGCCGCGCGCGCCGGCCTCCACCGCCATATTGCACAGCGTGAAGCGAGCCTCGACGCTCAGTGCGCTGATGGCCGTGCCGCAGAACTCGACCACATAGCCGCGCGCGCCCTGGGCGCCGATGCGGCTGATGATCATCAGTATCAGATCCTTGGCCGTCGTGCCCGGGGGCAGACGCCCATCGACGCGGATGCGCATGTCCTGCGCAAGCCGATAGACCAGCGTCTGCGTGGCCAGCACATGCTCGACCTCGGAGGTGCCGATGCCGAAGCCCAGGGCACCGAGGGCGCCATAGGTGGTCGTATGGCTGTCGCCGCAGATCACCACCATGCCGGGGCGGATCATGCCCAGCTCGGGCGAGACCACATGCTCGATGCCCTGCAGCGCGTCATTGGTGTCGAACAGCGGGATGGCGTGGCGATCGCAGTTGAGCTTCAGATTGCTGGCCTGCAGCGCCGACGGCGGATCGGCGATGACGCGAAACTTGACCGGATGGGTCGGGATGATGTGGCTGACCACCGCGACGTTCTGCCCCGGCACCAGCACGCCGCGGCCCTGCTCGTGCAGGCCGGCAAAGGCCTGAGGGCTGGTGTATTCGTTCATCAGGTGAAGATCGCAGAACAGCAGCACGTTCTGCGCGTCCAGGGTCGCGACGGTGTGCGACTCGACCAGCTTGCGGTACAGCGTTTTTCCAGATGAAGTCATGGCAGATCCTGGGTCAAAAAGGGCAGTGCCTGCGCCAGCAGCGCCTCGGGCGCTTCCTCGGCCACGTAATGGCCGCAAGGCAAATCCTGACCCCGGACATCGTTGGCGACCAACCGCCATTCATCGAGCGGCTTGAAGCATTGATGGACGACGCCGCGCTCCCCCCAAAGCACCAGCAGCGGCACCTGCAGCATCCGCCCGGCCTCGCGGTCGGCGCGGTCGTGTGCCAGGTCGATGCCGGCGGCGGCGCGGTAGTCCTCGCAGATGCCGTGGCCCGTGCCCGGCAGGGCCAGGCAGCGCTGGTACTCGGCCAACGCCCGCGGGTCGAACGGCGCCAGCCCGGCGCTGCGATTGCCCATCACCTCCAGCACATAGGCCGCTGGGTCGGCGGCGATCAGCCGCTCGGGCATCGGTGCCTTCTGGATCAGGAAGAACCAGTGCCAGTAGGCGCGGGCAAAGGCCTCGCTGGTCTGCTGGTACATCGCCAGGGTCGGTGCGATGTCCAGCAGAACCATAGCGCGCACCGCCTGCGGATGGTCCTGCGCCAGCCGGTGGGCGACGCGGGCACCGCGGTCATGGGCCAGCACGCCGAAGCGGCTGAAGCCCAGCGCCTGCATCAGCACCAGCTGGTCCTGCGCCATCACCCGCTTGGCATAGTTGCCGTGATCGGGCACGCCGGCCGGCTTCGATGAATCGCCATAGCCGCGCAGATCGGCGGCGACGACGGTGAAGTGCTTCAGCAGCTCGGGCACGACGCGGTGCCAGATCGCCCGCGTCTGCGGATGGCCGTGCAGCAGCAGCAGCGGCGGACCCGAGCCGCCGATGGAAGCGGCGATCTGGACGCCCTCGCCCATCGACACCAGGCGGTGCTCGAAGCCGGGCAGCAGGCTCTGCAGATTCGTGTTCATGACGGCACTCCAGGCAGCGGCGATGAAGCGATGGTAGTCGTGCCCCGCCGCAACATAATGTCGCTCACGACAATTCATTCGTGCCTTCAACTCACCTATGGACGCCTTCTCCGACCTGAGCTTCTTCGTGCTGCTGATGAAGCGCGGCAGCCTGGCCGCGGCGGCGCAGGAGATGGGCGTGACGCCACCGTCGGTGAGCAAGCGCCTGTCCGCCTTGGAAGCTCGGCTGGGCGTGCGGCTCTTGCACCGCACCACGCGGCGGATCAGCCTGACGCCCGAGGGCGAGACCTATCTGGTCGAGGGCACGCGGGTGCTGGCCGAGCTCGATGCGCTGGAGCACACGGTGGCCGGCTCGCGGGCCACGCCCAAGGGCCTGCTGAAGATCAACGCCACGCTGGGCTTCGGCCGCCAGCACATCGCACCGATGCTGTCGAAGTTCTCACGCGCCTTTCCCGAGGTCGAGGTGCAGCTGCACCTGACGGACCGGCCGGTGAACCTGGTCGAACAGGGTTTCGACGCCTCGGTGCGCCTGGGCGAGCTGCCCGATGCGCGGCTGACGGCCCGCCTGCTGGCCCCCAACCGCCGCGTGCTGTGCGCCGCGCCCGCCTATCTTAGGCAGGCAGGCGAACCGGCCACGCCGCGCGAGCTGCAGCAGCACCGTTGCATCTTTCTGCGCGAGAGCGACGAGACCTATGGCACCTGGCATCTGCGCGCCGGCGCCAAACAGGAGACGGTCAAGGTGCGCGGCACGCTGAGCAGCAATGACGGCGAGGCGGCGCTGGGCTGGGCGCTGGACGGCCAGGGCATTCTGCTGCGCTCGCAGTGGGACGCCGCCCCCTATCTGCGCTCGGGCCGGCTGCGCCGGGTGCTGGCCGACTGGAGTCTGCCGCCGGCCGACATCTATCTGGTGTTCCCGACCAAGCACCATCTGTCGGCCAAGACCCGCGCGCTGGTGGACTTTCTGCTCGACGGCTTCCGGTCGCGGCGCGAGGAGGCGGGCGGGGATTACGGCGGCTGGTGAGTCTGCTCAGGCATCAGCCACGATCGGCCAGGTTCGCCGCCAGCACGCGGCCGGCCTTGCCGTACTGCGGGCAGCTCACCGCCAGAGTCTGGATGAAGGCCGCCAGGCGCTGGCCGCAGGCATGCAGGCCCTGCAACAGCTCGGCCTGATCAAGGCGGACGTCCGTGTCCTTGGAGCCGGTCAGGTGCACCACACCGCCCTCGGCCACAAAGCTGTAACTGCCGGGCCAGCCGGCCAGACGCAGCTGAGCCCTGCCGTCGCGGCGCAGCGCCGCGGGCACATCGGCGCACAGCGCCAGGCCCAGCAGGGTCATGTCGTCGTCGATCACCACCGTGGGCTGGCCCTCCTGCTCCAGCAGGACGCGCCCCCACAGGTGATAGGGCTCCTCGGGCGCGCGGCCGTCGGACACGGCCTGAAGCGAGGCCGCCTCGTCGCCAAAATCGTCAATCTCGAACCTGATTTGCATGACTGCTCCTGAACGCATCGTGCGGCGCTATTTGATCGCGGCAAAGATGGCATTGATTTCCGCTTCGCGGAAGACCGGCGTTTCCATCGGATGCGGCGGCGCGACGCTGCCCCGCGGCCCGAAGTGGTTGACCATGGTGTCGTTCACATAGCCGATCTCGACGGTGATCTGGGTCGGCGGCGGACCCACGGTGACCGTGACCTGCTCCGCATGGTCGCGGTCGTCAGAGACCTGGGCAAGTGCCTGGTCGATCAGCGCGCCCACATCGATGCCGGGCGGAAACATCGACTGCTCGTAGTTCGTCTTGCCCTTGTCGTAGGTTTCCGGCTGATGGCGCTTCAGCACAGAGGCGGTGACCGTCTCGATCCCGGCAGTCCGCATCGCCCCGCTTTCGGGCTTCCAGCCCTCCTGCGCCGTCTCCAGCGCCATATGCGGCGCCATCCGTATCGCCTGGTTGCGCTGGTTGCCCTCGGGAACGGTCTTGATATTGGGCATGAATTGCGTCGCCAGCTTGGTGATGCGCTGCTCCGGCGTGCCCTTGAGCTGCTTGCCGCCAAGCAGCAGCGCCAGGCCCTTGCCCGGCTGCCGGTAGTCCTTGGGCGGCGTCTCGGGATAGTCGGGGAACTCGTTGAAGGCATCCAGCATGCGCTTGGAGTCGGCAGGGCCATCGGGCCCGCCAAAAGCCTTGGCATAGACCTTCAGGTTCTCGCCCTTGCCGCCCAGGCCGTCGACGAAGACCTTGCTCAGCGTGTCCGGATGCTCATGCTTCTTGCCCGGCAGGCTGGTGTCGCCGCCCATGCCGCCGCCGTCGAGCAGGCCCTTGAGCCGGGCGCAGTCCTCGGGCTGGGTGAAGGCCGTGGCAATCGATTTGACGCCCACGGCGCCGGCCTTCTTGGCCAGCGGGCCCAGCACGGCCACGTGCTCGGCCACGCCGGCGGTGCTGACGAGGCGCTTGAGCCCGGCACTGTCGCCGACGAAGGCATCGGCAAAGGCGCGCAGCTCGTCGCCCTTGCCATCGAAGCCGCCCTTGTGCATCAGGCTGGCCAGTGAGCCATCGCTGCCGGCCAGGCCGCCCTCGACCATCAGCGCGCTCATCGCCGCCTGACCGGCGTCGCCGCTGAAGTTCTCTGCCAACGATTTCAGGCCGGCCGCATTGCGCGCCTGGGCCTGTTGCTTGGCCAGCGTGAGCTCGGGGCTGTCGCCGGGCTTGGGCGCGTCGCCCAGCAGGCGGCTGAGCAGCTCCGGATTGCCGCCCAGCCCGGCCTTGTCGACAAGACCCTCCAGCGAGGCACGGGCGCCCTTGCCGGCCTCGCCGTCCAGCGCACGTGCCAGCGTGGCCAGACCGCCAGGGCCGCAGCGGGCCAGCACCTTGGCAAACACCTTGGGGCTGCCGCCCAGCGGCCCCTCGGCCAGCAGGCGTATCGCCGGCCCGTCGCTGACCAGCACGGCGCTGAGGGCCTCCCGCGACTTCTTGTCCATGCCGGTGATCAGGCCCGGCCCGCAGACCGTGAAAGCCAGCTCGCGCACGCCCTCGGCCAGATCGGCGAACGGCGCCTTGGGCGTATCGGCATAGCTGCCCTCGGCGGCCACCTCGCGCATGCGCGCGACCAGTTCCTCGTGCAGCCGGGCCGTCAGCGGCATGTCGCGGTCCATGCCGGCGAGGGTGAAGCGGGTATCGACCAGCGCCTTGGCCTTGCTCAGCTCGGTGCGCGCCGCCGGCCGGGCCGCGCCGCTGGCCGCCGCGTACTCGGTGGCCAGGATCAGCCGGGCCGCGGTGACGCGCTTGGCCGCCGCGGCATCGTCGGTGGCCCGCTTCAGCAGCGCCGGGAAGGGCTTGGCATGGGTCTCGGCCTCTGTGACGTTGACCTCAAGCAGCGGCTTGGCCAGGCTGGTGTTGACCTGCTTGCGCAGCGCGTCCAGCGCCAGGCCGAAAGCCGGATCGGCGTCGGGCGGATTGGCCGGCTGTATCAGCTGGGCCACGGCCGCCTTGCGCTGCCCCAGCACAATGCCGGCCGGGCCCACATAGGCTCGCCAGTCGCTGACCAGATCGCTGCAGGTCTCGACCTCGGGCCGCGCCTTGGAGACCTGGCCGCCGGTGCCCACTCCCAGCAGCTGCAGGGCCTTGGCCATGGTCTTGTCCAGGGCCTCGGCATAGCCCTCGGCCGTGTCGTCAAGCTTGGGCAGTTGCTTGGCCTCGGCGGCGCAGCGCGCCAGTTCGGCCCGCATGAAGGTGATCGCGGCCTCCTTGGCGGCCGCGTTGCCGCCGCCGGTCATGCTGGCGATCAGGCCCATGATCTCGATCTTCAGCGCATCCAGCGCGGCCGGAAACTTCTCGGTCTCGGCCCGGCCGGCGGTGACGGCGAGCTTGGGCTCGAGCTTGACCAGATCGCCAAGAATCTTCAGCGCCGGACCTTTGTTCTTCTGGCCCAGGCTGGCCTCCAGCGCCTGCACCCGCTCCCTCAGCTTGGCGGCCTCGGCGGCGAACAGCGCGCGCATCTGGCGCAGCGCCAGCGCCTCCTGCTCCACAGGCGCCCAGGCGCTGCGCAGCTTCAGCAGCGCGTCCTCGGCCTTGGCCAGCGTGTCGTCGCTCAGCGGCGGCGCCAGCAGCGCACGCACCGCGCCGCGCTCGGTGTTCAGGCTGCCCGGCGGGGCCTCCGGGGCCGGCTTCAGCGCCTCGACATCGGCTTCGATGCGTTCGGCTTGCTTGCCCCGTTGTTCGATGCGCAGTTCGATGCGCTCGCGCTCCTGGGCGATGGCATCCAGCCGGAGCTGCTCGGCGCCCAGCGCCTGCAGCGAGCCGGCGCGCTCCAGCGCCTCGACGGCGGCATCGCGCAGCGATGCCAGCGTGCCGGTGTCGGTGTCGACGGCGCCCGGCACCAGGGCGGCGCCGGTCTTCTTAGCCGGCGCCAAGGCCTCCAGCCGGGCGAGCATCTGCTGGCGCAGCGTGCATTGCGGCAGTTCCAGCGCATAGGCTTTGACCATAACCTCGAACTGGGCCTTGATCAGCGCCAGCGTCTTGTCGTCGGGCGTGCCCGAGTAGAGGTTGGTGAACTGCGTGCGGGCGAGGGACAGCCGGTCCGACTGCGCCTGGGAGGCGCCCTTGGGATCCTTGGCAAAACGCTGCTGGAAGCTCTTCTTCAGCAGCAGCGCGGCGTCGGCGTTGTCGGTCGGGTCGCCGTCCGCGAGGGCCTCGTCGCCCTCCTGCGGCATCACCGTCCTGGCCAGCTTGAGCAGGGCCCGCATCTCCTGGCACCACTTGACTGTCGGATCGTCTTCTCCCAGCACCTCAAGCTCCCTGGTTGACCGATGGAACCGGCCGAATGTGGGGCATGCGCCGCTATTTGTCCAGCGCCCGGTCGCCCCTGGCCAGCTCGCGCAGATAGGCCGCACTGGCCTCGTCGATCGGGAAAAACGTCTCGATCGCCAGCTCGGACACGGTCACATCCATCGGCGAGCCGAACACGGTGACGGTGCTCATCAGGTTCAGCGCGCGGTCACCCACGGCCAGGTGCAGGGGCACGACCAGGCCCCCGTACTCCGGCGAGGGCGGCGCAGACCTGGCCTGGGGCGAGGTGTTGTCGGCCGGGTAGGCCTGCAACTCCTGCAGCAGCCGCACCAGGCCGGTATCAGCGGTGTTGGCGATCTGCTGCTCCAGCCGCTCCAGCAGATGGTCGCGGCACTGGCGCAGGTTCAGGATGCGGCGCGACACGCCCTCGGGGTGGAGGCACAGCCGCAGCACATTGACGGCCGGGCCCTGCAACAGATGCGGGGCCACACCCTCGAGCAGCAGCGGCACGACGCGGTTGGCGCAGATCATGTTCCAGTGCCTGTCGACGGCCAGCGCCGGAAACGGCTCATGAGCCTGCACGATCAGCTTGACGGCGCGGCGCGCGGCCTCCAGGCCAGGGTCGTCGAAGGGCCGCTCGCCGTACAGCGGCGCAAAACCACCGGCAACCAAGAGAACATTGCGCTCGCGCAGCGGGATGTTCAGATGGCGGGCCAGCAGCATGATCATCTCGCGACTGGGCTGCGAGCGGCCGGTCTCCAGAAAGCTCAGGTGCCGCGTCGAGATGCCCGCCTCCAGCGACAGCGCCATCTGGCTCATGCGCCGGCGCTCGCGCCAGGTGCGCAGGTGCTCGCCCACCGTGGTTCGGCTCTGTAGTTCGGCCACTGCCATGCTGCTTGCCCCCGTTTGTTTGCATCGCATCCTAAAGGCTGGCGGCAGCGGGCCAATGACCTGGGAGGTAATCGCCGGCTTGATGCGCGGCTTGCACCATTGGCTCATCCGATTCAACCACCAACGGAGAGAAGCGATGAGCACACTGCCCATGTCCCCCACACTGAAGGTCGCCCTGCTGGCCGACGCAATCGTCAGCGGCGCCGTAGCCGCGCAGCAGCTGGCCTTCACCACGCCGCTGGCCGAGCTGACCCTGCTGCCGGCCGCCCTGCTCAGCGGCACCGGCCTGTTCATGGTCGGCTACACCGCGCTGCTGCTGGCCCTGTGGCGTGCGCCGCGCGTGCTGCCCTGGCTGATCAGGTGCATCGTCGCGGGCAATGTCGGCTGGGCGCTGGCCTGCCTGGCCCTCCTGGCCGGTCAGGTCGTGACTTTCAATGCCTGGGGCGAGGCGCTGCTGCTGGTGCAGGCTGCGGGCGTGCTCGTGCTGGCCGGCTGGGAGGGGCTGGGCCTGAGGCGCTGCGGGCAGGCGCGGCCGGGCTTGCGCGCAGCGGCGGCCTGAAGGCGCTGGTGGCCACGGCCAACAAAAAGGGCTCCATGAAGGAGCCCGATCGTGTCGCTGCACGGGCGTTCAGCCCGCGGTAAATCAGACGGCGCGACGGCGACGCGCCACGAAGCCGATCACACCCAGGCCGGCCAACATCAGCGCGACGGTTTCGGGTTCCGGCACGGCCGTGACGTTCAGGGTACCGCTGTAGCTGGCGTTATCAGCGGACATGCCCTTGATGACCAGCGTCAGCGGACCGGTGACGGCATAGCTCCCCGGCGTGTAGAGCAACTCGACAAAGCCGCCAGCATCCGTGGTCAAGACCAGGGGCATGCTGTTCAGGGTGGCCGAGATGAAGTCGATGTCGGCCACACCCGCACCAATGGTGGTGATGCTCACACTGGCTGATGTGATGCCCGGCATCATGAAGGTGAAGGTATCGGTGAATGCACCGGCG
The DNA here is from genome assembly GCA_018780645.1 of Burkholderiaceae bacterium. Taxonomy (GTDB): domain Bacteria; phylum Pseudomonadota; class Gammaproteobacteria; order Burkholderiales; family Burkholderiaceae_C; genus Paucibacter. The sequence goes on along the minus strand of JADMJJ010000036.1, from coordinate 139,201 downwards.
CTGTGCAGTGCCGAATACGTGGACGTGAGCCCGGCAAACGAAGGAGAACCAACCACGTCGTTCGCGAATGCAGCGCTGGAAGTGGCAACAATCGCGGCGGCCAACGCCAATTTCTTGTTGAACATGGTGACTCCAAAGGGAAGTTGCGCAGACAACGCGACGACGCCGCGATTTTTATCGTTTTACCTAAACAATATTTGCCTGCAAACCCCTCACCTTGGGGGCTGGACGTTTCACCAGTGCACGAAAGGCGCTCCATTACTCAAGGCGAAGCCCTGCCACCGGGGCAGACGCCGGTTGCCAACAAGGGTGGCGCAGTGGTGCTTGGGGCTTGAGGGACGCCAGCTCAATGGGCGCGACATCCGGGGGTCCAGGAGAAGGCCTTCCCCTGGGTGGGCAGCGGTCAGGCTTCTGGTTCGTGACAAACCGCTTCGACGTTGTGCCCGTCGGGACCGATGACGAAGGCCGCGTAATAGTTTGCGTGATAGTGCGGGCGCAGACCGGGCGCACCGTGGTCCGTGCCGCCAGCCGCCAGAGCCGCTCGATAGAAGGCATCGACCTGCTGGCGACTGCCGGCCGTGAACGCCAGGTGCAGATGCGCTGGCCTCTCATCGGTTTGATACAGGCAAAGGGAAACCTTGCCCATCGGCTGGCTCAGTTCCACACCGTTCGGCGGCCATTCCGTAACAACGGTGACCCCGAGCGGTTCGAGTGCCCTGAGGAAGAACGCCTTGCTCGCCGCATAGTCGCTGACGCCGAATTTGACGTGGTCAAACATCAATGCTCCTGAATGGGTAGGCCCGCGCGGGGCAGATGCCATTGTTGCTGATGCGGTCCGCCCCCGGTCCTGATTCCGGTCGACCACGGCCCAGGGGCTGACCCTCGCAACCGCCGCCAGTCGCAAGCGAGCCGACGACTGCTGACACCGGAAGAGCCAGTCATGGCCCGCGCCCGAAGAGTCTCAGCAAGGGAGAGCGGCCCGGACAGCGTTTGAGATGAGGGGCGGCATCCTCGCGATTGAAGAACTAGGCAGCGGCATCGGATGCGACCAGTTCAATGCGGTTGCCAAAGGGATCATTGGTGAAAGCCCTTCGGACGGCCGGAAGCGATGTGTCTTCGGTAATCTCGAACCCTTCACGCTGAAGACGAGCCAGCAGTTCCTCGAACTGCTCGACGAGAAAAGCGGGATGCGCTTTCATGGCCGGGCGAAAGCCACTCTCGACCCCAAGATGCACTTGAATGCTGCCGCATTGAAACCAGGCACCACCGCGGGCGGCAAGTGCCTCTGGCTTGGCCAGCTCGGTGAGGCCCAATAGGCTGCCGTAGAAGTTTCGCGCCTGCGGCTCGGCCCCTCCAGGCATTGCGAGTTGGACGTGATCAAGGGCGACAACAGGCATACAAGACCCCCTTTAGAGTGATGTGAACAAGCGCCTGCGGTAGCTGCATCTCGGCATTTCCGCGCAGCCGAGCATTGGCGCTGACCCAGGCTTTTCCGCCGAGCTACCGAAGGCCTTGCACGGCACGGGCCATGCCTACTCGGGCAGATGGCAGACGGCTTCAATATTGTTGCCCTCGGGGTCAATGACAAACGCCCCGTAGTAGTTGGCGTGATAGTCCGGCCGCAGGCCCGGGGCACCATTGTCTTTGGCGCCAGCGGTCATCGCCGCCTTGTAGAAGGCATCCACCTGCGCACGATTCTGTGCGCGCCACGCGAGGTGGCAGCCTGAGGTGGAGGGTGGGCCACCGTAGGGCGACGGGCCATCGATGAACCAGACATCGGCCTTCTTTCCATCGGGTTCAGCGGCATCCGGATAGGCGAAGCCCACGATGTTGGTGCCGAAGTTGCCCTCGAAACACAGGCTGTAGCCCAGCGGCTCAAGGGCCGCGCTGTAGAACGTCTTGGCGCGTGAAATATCAGTCACGCGGAAGGTCATGTGGTCGAGCATGATGAAGCACTCCTGAGTTTGGTTCGGCGCATTTGCGCCTGACCATAATACTGTACGTAATCACAGTTTTCGAGGGCCAGGCTTGGGTGGGTCCCACGGCCGACCCAGGCCGCGCATCACCCGCTCGGCCGCGAGCATCAGCCGCTCGCGCAGCGCCACCGAAGCCAGCACCTCGAACTCGACCTCCAGCGTTATCAGCCAGTAGACCAGCGAGTCGAGCGCATGGGCGCCGCATTGCAGCAGGCAGTGCTGCCCGTCGTCAACCGCCTCCAGCCGCGCGGCCGTGGCCGGGATGCGCGCGGCCATCTGGGCCAGCGGCGCATGCAGGATCACCCGGGCCTGCTCGGCATGGGGCGAGAGCACCACGGAGCGCGCGACAAAGGCGCGCAGATCGCCGCCCTCGGGGCCGGTGCGCGGCGCGAAATGCCCGCCAATCGTCGCCGTGCCGGCAATGCGGTCGATGCGGAAGGTGCGCCAGTCGCTGCGCAGCGTGTCCCAGGCCACCAGATACCAGCGGTGGCCGGTGTGGACCACACCCTGGGGCTCGACCCGACGACGGCTGGGCCCGCCTTTGGCATCCACATAGTCGAAGTCCAGGCCCAGCTGATCGCGGCAGGCGCCGGCCAGATCGGCCAGCAGGCCGGCGTCGACGCTGGGGCCGATCGGGTCCATGGCCTGCACCGCCGAGCGCAGCGCATCGGCGCGCCGACGCAGCCGTGCCGGCATCAGCTGCTCCAGCTTGACCATGGCCTGCAGGGCCGGCTCCTCGATGCCGCCGACCCGGCCCGAGGCGGCGGTGCGCAGGGCGATCGCCACGGCCAGCGCCTCCTCGTCGTCCAGCAGCAGCGGCGGCAGGGCCTGGCCCGCCCGCAAGGCATAGCCACCGGCCACGCCACTGCTGGCCGCCACCGGATAGCCCAGCTCGCGCAGCCGGTCGATGTCGCGGCGCAGGGTGCGCGGATGCACGCCCAGGCGCTCGGCCAGCTCGGGCCCGGCCCAATGGCGCCGGGCCTGCAACAGGGACAGGAGCTGCAGCAGTCGGGAGGAAGCACTCAGCATCCGAGCACTGTAGCTTTGATTGAGGGCCGAATCTGTCCGCAATGACTTCTACAGTGGCTGCAGTCGTCGGCGCTGTGCCGAGGCCCATCAAACCACTTCAACAGGAGAGAAAACCATGTCCGTCGTTCTGTACTGGTACCCGATGTCCAGCGCCACCCCCGTCGCCTGCGCGCTGGCCGAGCTGGACCTGCCACATGAGCGGGTCAAGATCGACATCCGGGCCGGCGAGCAGCATCGCCCGGACTATCTGGCCCTGAACCCGAATGGCAAGGTACCGACCTTGACGGTGGACGGCGCGCCGATGTTCGAAGCGCTGGCCATCCAGCTGTGGCTGGGCGAGACCTATGGGGTCGAGCGCGGGCTGTGGCCGGCGGCCGGCACGCCCGAGCGGCTGCAGGCCCTGTCCTGGTGTGCCTGGGCCTATGTCAGCTATGGTGCGGTGCTGACGCGTCTGCACCGCGCGACCCTCGGTGATGAGGCGCTGCGCAGCAGCGCCCATGCCGACGCGGCCGGTGCCGAGCTGAATGAGCTGCTGGCCCTGCTCGACACCCGGCTGGCGCGCCAGCCCTGGATGCTGGGCGACACCTACTCGCTGGCGGATCTGCTGGTCGGCTCGGTGATCGGCTACAGCGTCTACATCGGCGCGCCGGTGGCCGCCCACGCCCATGTGCAGCAATGGCTGGGCCGGGTCCAGGCCCGGCCGGCGATGCAGAACGAGGGGGTTTAGACCGAGACCTGAACCCCAGCCCGGCCCGGCCCGGCCCTAGACAATGCCCTGAGGAAACTGGATCGACCGGTTCTCCTGGCAGGCAAAAAGCATGTCAGGGCCCACGCCCGAGGTCTCCGAGAGGACGGCCGCGAACGCTTTCGCGACGCCGGGGTCGGGGTCTCCGCCCATCGTCGCATACAGGGCGTCAACCACGCTCACCGCTACGGAATCGTTGCTGCCGTTTGTGCCTCCATAGATGGCACTGCTGATGCTCCAAGACATGATGCTTACTCCCTGGTTGAATGACTGCCGATGGGCACGGACTCGTCGAACTTCGGCCGGAAAGGCCACGACGCCAAATCGCCGTGGCTCTAATGTCTTACCTGAAAGAATCATCCGTCCTGAAAACAGCTGAATCGCGGCTGAAACGTTCTGAATCCCACTACTGCAAGCACAACGGGTTAGATCGAAGCCGGTCCGCTCGCGGCGGGCTCCGCTCGTCAGTCAGTCCGTGACTCCAAACAGTCGGCGGCCAACCAGAACAAGATCCTTCTCCACCCCCTCCAAACGAGCCACGCGCGGCATGAAGCCCCAGCGCTCGAAGCCGAACTTCTCGAACAGCCGAATGCTGTCCTGGTTCGAGGCAAAGATGGTGGCGGTCAGCGTCTCGATGCCCAGCGCCGGGGCGAACTGAATGGCCTGGGTCAGTAGATACGAACCCACGCCCCTGTGCTGATAGTCCGGGTGCAGGTAGATCGCCAAGTCGGCGGTGATGAAGTAGCCGGGCCGCTCGTTCATGAAGTGGAAGAAACCCAGATACCCGATCGCGCCCTGGCCCGGCTTGCTGCTGTCTTCGGCCACCCACAAAGGCCTGTGGTTCGGCGTGTGCCCGTCGTACGACTGCCGACGCGCCTCAACCGTCGTCGGATCAAGATCGCAACTGCACTTTCGCGTGGCCACGGCGAAGTTGTAGATCTCGACGATGCGGGGGAGGTCCGAGGGTACGGCGTCTCGGTGGGCAAAGTCCATGGGGAGTAGGTGAGCTTCGGTGGTGGACAACGTCTACAAGGCGGCAAATCGCCCGAAAGGCGCTGAAAAAATCACTGCAAATCAATCAACTAGAACGGGCGCCTTGAGCACCCGGTGGAACGTCAGCAATAACTTTTGTAATCTGCGCCACAAACGCTTGCGTATCGAGGAAGTAGTTTGGATAAGCCTTCCGAAGCGCGTCGACTGGGCCCGCTGATACAAGTACGGCTTCGATAGGATCGCCTGCCTTCGTCCGCTTCTCGATTTCGGCGTAGTCAATATTCGCCTGCTCAAGGCGCGCGATTGGATACGGGCGTATTTGAACCGTCCGCTTCTCGGAATCCAGAACAACCAAATGGTATGCACCTTGACCACGCTCAGTGGTAATTTGGTCTGCTGCAATCGCAAAGCCGTTGAGCTTGTCCAAGACGTGGAGCGAACGCTCCGCATCCGCAACTTGCGCGAAGACTTCTGCGGGCGAGCACTCCTCGAATCCCGGGACCGCAGGTGACTTCTCGACGACTGCGAGCGCTGCACTGGCTTTCGCGAAGAAACCTCGCCACTCTTGCTCCCCCTGGCCGGATTTCAGTGCCTGCCCTAGGAAGGTCCCCATGGTCTCGACTGCCGTTGCCCACGCGTGTTGCAAGCGAGTTCTCACTTGAAGCTCGAGCGACAGTCCTTCGTATGCTGGCGCTCTGGGATTCAAGTACCGATAGATGAGGTGGATTCCGCGATAGCCATCTGGCTTCGGCTCCGCAATGTAGTCTTTCGACGAGACAAGTACGTGCTTGAACTGGCTGTTTCTATATTCGGCCTCCAGCTTCCTCACCCGTGCCACGGAGCTGACTACAGCACGGAGGCCTCCGATGTCTTGCATCCGTGCCAAATTCATGCCGTCGAAACGCTGCAACTTCAGAATGATTGAGGGTGCACGCTTCATGCGCTGCGCGACGATCGCGTTCTTGTCGATCGCTTTGAGTCTCAGCCTTAGCAGAGCCTGGAACGTATTGATCGGATAGCCGTGGCAAGCCCGCCAATTGGCCAACACAACGTCCGCCCAAAGACGCTCTTGAAGCGAATACGCCTCTGGGTCCACCAAGATCTGACCGGCCCGATTCACCTGCCCTTTTGTGTACTGAGGTTCGACGAACGCCATGAAGTCTTTCTTTGAGGGCAAATGTACTGTTGCCGCGAGGGGAGCCCATACCAACACCTTGGCTGGCCACGCTCGGGACGAAACAACCAGAGCGCTGCGCCGTACTGACTATTGGGCGCAGCCGGGCTCATTGCGGCCATGAGGACAAACCCGCGATCGCGCGGGCCGAGCGACAGGCTCGACGGCGGCGAGTCATCGGGGGAGGGGGTTCAAACTTTTAGACTTGACCCCGGGTTCGCCGGAAGCACCAGCAAAGTGCTGGAAGATCGCTTCGTGGACAGAAGGATATTCATAGATTGCACTGTGATTGAGCATACTTGCCTCAGATCGAATCATCAGAATCTCGTGCCACCCTAGCGGCGTTGGGTCTACCGAGAATCGACAATAGAGTCTTGCAGCGGCGCTCGTTGCTCCAAACACTATGCCTGACACAATAAGCGAAACAATCATAAGCAACAAAACGGCGAAGGAAGCGCCGGTGATCCAAAGGAGCAGTGGTGGGTAATTGATAATTAATAGAGCAACTGCCATCCAAATTATGGCGAAAATTGATACCGTAGTCCAACGTCGCCCCGATTTTCCGGATAGATGCAGCCCGAGGAACACTAGCGGCCGCAAAATTGCCTTCAATAGAAACTCTCCAATTTCAGCCATTTTCAAAAGCGCGGACGCCTCGTCCCGCGATGGAATGATACAGAGCATGCGCGGCACCTTCGTTGATCCCGTGTCCATCTCGCTAGCAAAGCGATTTACTCTGTCGCGAATATCTTCGAGTACACCCTTCGGTCTGTAGAGTTGAAAAATAACGTATACGCAGACGAGCATGAGCATCAAAGCTATCGGAACAAACCCAAATAGGAGGAACAGGTATGCTAGGTTGAGGTTCGACATAGCATATACGGCAAGTGCAACGGCGACGACCGAGATTGGCAGAATCCCGAGCATCGCCAATCCGTATACGCCAGCTCTAATGTCAAGGATATTTGGTTCGGCCCGCACTGAAATCCAAGGGGTTGCCATACAGACACTTGCCGTTACACGGTCTGCTTGGGTAGGGAAATGTTGAAATAGCAGAGAGAGTAGTGTGCCGCCGTGACTATGCGCAACGACAAATAGCTTTTCATCAGTCGCTATGCCGATTGAGTCAATAAGTTCGGCAAGCGCCTTTGCGCCCTCATAGCGTGCCGAAACGTCATTTCGACCACTCCAATTGAAATCGTGAACTTTTGAATCCAGTCCTTCTGTTCTTAGTCGATTCACTAAGTACGACAGGAGAGCTGACTCCGGGCAAGCCCAGAGTGCGCCGCGCGCAAAGGTCCCATGTACTGGGATGATGTGAATCGGTGACATTTGTGAGATGGCCGAATGTGTTGTTGATGCACTTCGAGTCCATACCAAGCCTTTGGCCTGCTGCGCCCGGCGTGGAACTGTGGCGCGCCGCGCCCGAACTGGCTATTTAGCGGAGCCTGCCCCATCGAGGCCAAGGGGACAAACCCGTAGCCGATCACAGCAGCGGCCCGCGCAACTGACCAAACCGTCCAGCTAGATGACGGGTAGCGTGAGCCCTCAATTCGTGAACTCCACCGCCACCTCTCGTGTATCGGCCGCACCCTGAGCATCCACCGCACTGAGCAGATAGCGCCCAGCCGCTGGCGGCTGCCAACTCAAATCCTTCCCGGCGGCGGCCTGCCCCAGATACGCCGCATCAGCAAACCAATAAACCAGCCCCTGCCGCGCGGCATTGGCTCTCAAAAGAATGGCACCCCCATACAGCGAGTACGCTGACCCCCCCCCTGGGGGGCCAACTCGTTCTTGGGAGCGGCCCGGCGAACGACTTGTAAGCGGCGTCGCCTGCTTCACCCGCAGAACATAACTGGCCCCCTGCAGCGGCGAAACGATGCGCGGCCCATCACCCTGGGCTTCGGCAGCCACCACCACGCCGCAGCGCGCCGGTGCCGGCGGCACGCGCCGCGGCATGCCGGCCTGGGCGAACAGCTGCAGCATGTCGCTGCTCCAGTACTCGAACACCTCTTCGCGGATGTTGGCGCCGGGGCGGCAGACGGCGCGGCCCGAGGCGTCGACCAGCACGGCGCGGTGCAGGGTGCTGAGCTTGATCGGTGACTTGCCGGGGATGAACCAGGTCTCGGCCAGTTGTTTGCAGTGCTCGTTGGGCAGGTCGCCGCTGGCCGCGCAGACCTCGACGCGGCTCAGATTGGCCGGGGCCTTGGTGGCCACCTCGCCGGCGTCCAGGCCCTGGTTGCGCAGGCTGTCGACGATCTGGAAGAACAGCGGGGCGGCGACCTGCACGCCGACCAGTGCTGGGTTCGAGGTGGCATCGAAGTTGCCCAGCCAGACGACCAGCGCGTAGCGGCCGAACACCCCCGCCGTCCAGGCATCACGAAAGCCCCAGGAGGTGCCGGTCTTCCAGGCCACGCGGGGAAAGGCCGGCCGGCCGGTGTCGGGCCGCGGGTTGTTGCGCAGCATGTCCAGGGTGATGAAGGCGGCCTCTGCGCTCAGCAGTTGCTGGCCCTTTGCCGGCCCCGACGCATCAGCCGTGAATCGCAAGGCCTTCAGCTCACCGTCGTTCGTCAGCATCGCGTACATCCCGATCAGCTCCTCCATGCTCAGCTCGCCGCCACCCAGGGTCAGGGCCAGGCCGTAGTGCTGCTCGCTGGCCAGCTGGCTGACGCCGGCCAGCTTCAGGAACTGGTACAGGTTCGGCTGCTGCAGCTTGGACGACACCTGGACGGCCGGGATGTTGCGGCTGCGCACCAGCGCGTTGGCGGCGGTGATGGGCCCTTCGAAGCGGCCGTCGAAGTTCTCCGGGCTGTAGGTGCCGAAGGCCGTGGGCGCATCCTTCAGGATGCTGGCCGGGTGCAGCACGCCCTGGTCCAGCGCCAGTGCGTAGATAAATGGCTTCAGCGTCGAGCCCGGCGAACGCTTGGCCGTGGTGGCATTGACCTGGCCGTCAATCTTGTCGTCGAACCAGTTGGCCGAGCCGACCCAGGCGCGCACCTGCATCGTCTGCGTGTCGACCAACAGGGCCGCGGCGTTGTTCAGGCCCTGGCCTTTACGGCTATCGAGGAACTGGGTGATGGCGCGCTCGACGGCGCGCTGCGTCGGCCCATGCAGGCTCAGCGTCGTCTGCGCTGACGGCAGTTGCCGCATCAAGGTCTGCACCGCATGCGGTGCAGCGAACGGCAGCTCCTTGGCGCTGCGCAGATTCAAGGGCAGGTTCAGGCTGGCCTGCTGTGACGGGGCCAGGTCTTGAGGATGGCACTTCAACCAAGCATGCCACAGCCGCCCGCGTGCATGGCCCAGGGCGACGGGCCAGGCCTCACCGCCACGGCGATTGGGGTTCTGCGGGATCACCGCCAGCGCCAGGGCCTCGGGCAGCAACAGTTGATCCGCCCGCTTGCCAAAATAGATCAAGCTGGCCGCCCCGGCGCCCTCGATATTGCCGCCGTAGGGCGCGAGGTTCAGGTATGCCTCCAGGATCTCGCGCTTGCCGTGGCGTGCCTCCAGCCACAGTGCCGCGCTTATCTGCCTGAGCTTGCCCACCGGCGAGCGGCTGTCGATGCGGTACAGGCGCCTCGCCAGCTGCATGCTCAGCGTCGAACCACCACGCCGCTTGTCGCCACTCCAGGTGCTGACGGCGCCACGCACCAGGCTGGCCGGGTTGACGCCTGGATGCCAGGCAAACCAGCGGTCTTCATAGAGCTGTACCGCCTCGATGAGACGCGGGTCGATCTGCTCAAGCGGCGTCCAGACGCGGTATTGCTCATCGCGGGCCAAGGTCAGGCGCAGCAGCGCGCCATCGCTGCTGTAGAAAGCCGACGAGTAGCTGGCCTGCTCACGCAGCGCCGGCTTGGGACACAGGCGCAGGGACGCCAGGGCCAGCGCGATGACCAGCAGCAGCCAGGCCAGCCGCCGCAGTCTAGTTCTGGGCAGACCCATCGTCGGCCGCTCCGGGCCCATCGCGCTCCAGGCGGGCCATCGTCTCCCAGAACCATTGCTGCGCCTGTTCGTGCTTGCGCTCCAGATCGGGCAGATCGGCCACGAACATCAGCTGTTCGATGCGCGCCACCACCTCGGCCGGCAGATCGCGGGCCAGGTAGCGCAGGCCGAAGATGCGGCGCTGCGGGCAATGCAGCAGGCGCAGCGCCTCGACCAGGGGCCGCAAGGTCATGCCCTGGTAGAACTGCAAGGCCTCGACGGCGCGGCCACGCAGCCGCTCCTTGGTCGGGATGTGCTGGAACATGTCGAAGGCCGTGCGCAGCACCGGGATGCGGGCGCGGGCCTGTTCAAGGTCAGCCGCGGCATCCAGATACGAGGGCTGCAACAGGCCCTTGCGATCCACCCAGGTCTGGCCCCGGCCATGCAGTTCGACATCGCGGAACAGCAGCGGATCGCTGCGCCTGATCAGCACCAGATCGACGACCAGGAACTCCGAGGCGTCGCGCAGCCGGTAGAAGCGCTGGGTGAAGCCAGGCGTGCCAGTCACGTCATGTCGCAGCGCAATCGGCGACAAAGCGTTGAGCGCCGCCTCGACGGCCGCGAACACCGCTTCGACAGCGTCATCGGCCACCACTATCACCGCATCGACATCGGACAGCTCGTCGCGATAGCTGAAGGCCGCACTGCCGCCCTCCCAGGCAGCATCGACATCCGCGTGGGCTTCCAGGGCGCCGCGCAGCGTCGCCACCAGGCTTGATCGGTCAACGGTACTCATCTTCTCCTCACTTCGCCACGACGACCATGCGCCCGGCCAGCGAACGCGCCTGGCGCTCGCGCTCATACATTGATTGCGCGAATGCCGGCGGCACAACGAACTCGCCGATATTGGTGGCGCGGATCTTGTACGTGTAGGTCTGCACCTTGTCATCGGCCCAGCTGTAGATCACGACGCGGTCTTCGCGCACATCGGCGAACTCCAGATTCGGGCCGGCGACTGTGCTCGGTGCGCCATTCGCATCGCGCCCCTGCACCGGCTCGAAGCCGCCGGGCAGCAGATCGGTCAGCGCGACGCTGCTGACCGTCGCACTGCCGGCGCCCGAGGCGCTGGTCATCGGCATGCCGCGCAGGCTCAGGCGCACCGTCACTTCATCGCCGACCAACACCCGCGTGACCGGCTTGCCATCGGCGCCAACGTACTCGCGCACCACTTCCAGCCCGGACTTCAGCTCCTGCGTCGGCGGCACGGCGTCATAACCGGTCTGGGTGACGGCGTAGTAGCTGGTCAGGCCGCTGTCGTTGCTGAGCTTCAGCTTGGCCGTGCCGGGCAGGAAGGCCGCACGCGGCAGCAGATTGGCGGGCAGCGCCAGCGGCGCGGCCACGCCCTTGGCATCGAGCTGGACGACGGCCAGCTTGCCCAGCGCCTGCTCGCCCAAGGTGCGCGCCATCGCATCGAAGGCCAGCACCGTCCAGGCCGAGGACACGGTGTTGTAGCCACCGCTGGCCAGCGGCGCGACGAAGCGCGCGTAGGCCTTGGCGTCCAGGCCCTTCAACCGCGCCGGGAAGTGGCGGGCCAGCAGGTACAGCGTCTGCGCGTCGCGTATCGTCGGGTCGTTGTAGTAGGCATAGCGATAGACCGGCCCGCCCTGCTCGACCTGCCTGGCCAGCGGTGAGATCAGCTCGGCCGCGGGCTTCTCCTGCTTCAGCAGCTGGTAGGTTGCGGCCAGGTAGGCGGCCGTGGCATCTAGCTTCCACTCCTTCGCATGCTTGGCGTCCAGGGTTTCGCGCAGGCCCGCCAGCAGCGGCGTCGTCACCGCGCCGTTGCGCGTCAGCAAATAGATCGCATAGGCCCGCTGGCGCGCCGCGTTCAGATCGGCCGGATTGCTGGCCGCCAGCTGCTGCAGATACTCCAGGCCCTTGTTCAGCATATCGGCCGGCACGGTGGCGCCGGGCACGTCGAGCTCGCGCGCTTCCAGCATCAGGTGCACGGCATAGACCGACGCGTACTCGTCAGCCTGCACAGAGGCCGCCCAGAGCCCGAAGCCGCCCTGCGCGTTCTGCCGGGTGCGCAGCACGTTCAGGGTCTGCTGCAGGCTTAAAGCGGCACTCTGCGGCGGTCGGTCTTGCGCGAACTCAGGCCGCTTGGCCAGGGCCAGGGCGGGCAGGCTGCGGCTCACCAGCTGCTCGGTGCAGGCATGCTGGAAGTGGTCGAGATAGGTCATCAGCCCCGGCGCCAGGGCCAGCGGCAGCACCGACAGCGCCACCTCCTGCTTGCGGAACTCAGGCACCAGGGTGCGCGGCGTGTCCACGTCCTTGGAGCCGCTGAAACTGCCTATGCTCAGGGTGGTGGCCATGGGCGTGGCCGGGCGCACGCTGATGTCCATGCGGCGCGTCGCCGTCTTGCCGTTCCAGCTGGCGGTGAACTCCAAGGTGGCAGAGCCGAGCTTGGCCGCGGCGGCATCCTTGACCTTCAGCTTGAAGCGGGCCACGCCTTCGCGCATGGGGCTGATCTTCAATGTCTGGCTGGGGTCGCCCACCAGCTCGAAGGTGGCGGCCGGCTTGATCGCCAGCAGCACCGGAGCATCCTTGGGCGCGCCGGTGACGTTGTTGGCCACACCGACCGAAACCTCGAACTGGTCGCCCGGCGTGACCATCAGCGGCAGGTTGGGCGACAGCACGAAGTCGCCGCGCACCAGGGCCTTGGTCTGCGCCACGCCGATGGCCGCGTCATTGACGGCCACCGCCATCACTCGAAGCGTGCCATTGAAGTGGCCCGGCACGGTGTAGCTGAACTCCTTCTCGCCGTTGACGTCGACAATGCCCGACCAGTACACGGCCGGCGCTTCGCCCTTGCGCTTGAACGGGTTCAGCTGGCGCGCATTGGCGCCGGCATCATCACCGCCCGGGGCCGAGGCGGCCATCAGGCGCTTGAACTCGGGCAGTATCAGGTCGAGGATCTGCGTGCTGCGCACCTCCAGCGCACGCTTCTGGAAGAAGAAGCCCAGCGGGTCTGCCGTCTGGTAGCGGGCCACCTGCAGAATGCCCTCGTCGATGGCGAACACCACCGCGCGTGTCGGCTTCTCGGCGGCGAGCTTGATCTTCAGCGCCTGGCCGGGCTTGGTCAGCTCGGGCACCGTCAGTTTCAGGTTGTTGGTGCGCTGCGCCAGGCTGGTGGCGAAAGGCACGACGCCATAGCTCAACGGGCTCATGAAGATCTCGTCCGAGGCCGGGTCGCGGACAAACTGCACATTCACATAGCCATTGCCCTCGAAGTCCTTGGGCAGCTTGATCTTCTGCACCGAGGCGGTGGTGGTGGTCTTGAACCACTGCTGCGCATAGATCTTGTCGCGCTCGATGGTGATCAGGCCGGCGCCGACGTAGGGCGCGCGGATGCTGATCTCGATGTCTTCGCCAGGGGCGTAGTCCTTCTTGCTAAGGGTCAGCTGCAGCTCGGCATTGCGCTCCAGCGAGCGCGTCACATTGCCAGCGCCGGCCACGCTGTAGTCGATGCGGTTCAGCTCGGTGCCAGAGGCGTCGCGCAGCACATAGCTGTAGTTGCCAGCCTTGGAGGTGTCCAGCGCCAGCTTGTGGCCGGCCGAGGGAATAGCCAGCGCGCCCTCGCTGATCACGCTCTCCTTCTTGCGCGACTCGTAGCGGTAGGTGTCATTGGGTTGGCGCATCAGCACCGACACGACCTTGCGCTCGACGAACTGCAGGGTCAGATCTTGCACGGCCGTCTTCTTCGCCGCCGGGTCGATGGCGATCAGATGGCTGAAGCGCTGGCTGCCACGCGACACATAGCCCAGGTCACCGTCATGCTTGACGCCGATCAGGAAGGCCTGCTCGGAGACCAGCGCGCTGGTCTCGGCCGCCACGCTGCGCCCGCCCTCGGGCTCGAACACCTTGGCCAGCAGGCTCAGGCGGTAGGTGGCCTTGGCGAAACGCTGCAGCCGCAAGTCAAACTCGGCGTCGCCGTTCACATCGGTCTGGCCCGCGGGCAGTTCGTCGGTAAAGCCCTCCTTGGCGCGCTGCGGGTCGTAGAACTGGTAGTCGGCATGGCTGCGGAAGGCCGGCCAGGCCGGCTGCAAGGTCATGCTGGCCTCGACACGGCGGTTCTCGGCGGGCGTGCCGAACAGGTTCTGTGCGTTGATGCGGCCCTTCAGGTCTTTCGGGTTGACCCAGCCTTCGACGGCGGGTGAAGACAGCTGGGCCGTGACCTTCATCCGGTCCGGCAGGAACTCCTGCACCTTGACCGTGACGGTGCCGATCTGCCGCTCGACGCGGCCCTCCTTGCCGATGATGTTCAGGTTGACCGTGTAATTGCCGGTGGGCGAAGTCTCCAGGGTCGTGTGGCTCAGTTCGGCAAAGCCGCCGGCCGCCAGACGCAAACGCTCACGCTTGACGGTCAGGCCGCGGGCATCGAGCACCTCGGCCTCCAGCGGCACGCCGGCCAGCGGCCTGGCCCAGTCGGCGGCCTTGACGATCAGGCCTATCTTCATCGTCTCGCCAGGGCGGTAGATGCCGCGATCGGAGAACAGATAGGCGCTGAGCTGATCCTGCGTGCGGGCATTGGGCATGCCGCCAACGTCGAAGCGCGAATAGTCGAGCTGGCGGTCATAACGGTTCAGCGGCATGAAGCTCATGTCGCCGGCCTTCCTCGCCAGCACCAGCAACGGCGCGCGCTCGCGGGTCAGGCCTTCGAGCTTGTCGAAATGGGCGCGGCCGCCGGCATCGGTCAGCTGGCTGAACAGGATGCTGCCGTTCTTGGCCATCACCTCGACGGTCACACCGGCCAGCGGCAGGCCGGTGTAGATGGACTGCACGAACACATCGCGCGAGCCATCGGTGCTCTGCTTGATCAGCAGGCCCAGGTCGGTGACCAGCAGCAGGCGTGATTGCTCCATGCTGGCCGGGTCAGTGCCGTCCTGCGGCGCGGCCTCGCCCTGATCTCCACCAGCGCCCTCGCCTTCGCCCTCCTCCGGTTCGGTACGGGCCGGCACGGCACGGCTGCCGTCCTCGGCCTTGGGGTCATAGCCCTGCACCTTGAGCAAGAATAGGCCGCGCTTCTGTTCGCCGTCCTTGGCCAGGTACTCGGACAGATCGATCGCCTCGTAGTGCGGCTTGCCGCGCTGCAGCTGCGGCAGGGGCTGCTTGCGCTCGAAGCGCTCGGTCATATTGTCCGGGCCGAAGCTGCCGTAGAACTCGGGATTGGTGAAGCTGCCCTGGGCCTGCGACACCAGATGCTGCAGCTGCGACGGTTGCACGCGGCCCAGCTCGATGCGCAGGCCCGGCAGGTCGCGCACCAGCACGGCCACCTTCTTCTCGCCGCTCATCGGCAGCAAGGCGCCCTGGCTCAGGATGCGCAGCTCCGGCGGGAACGGCGGCACCTTGACCAGGCGCTGGCCACGCTCGCGCATCAGATAGCCGCCAAAGCTCTTGGCCTTTGGCTCCAGTTGCACATAGAGCACACGGCCCACGTCGGCGCGGATCTTGAACGAGTGCAGCTCGGTGTGCTCGCGCTCGGCGGCCACGGGGGTCAGGTCCAGCTTGGTGGATTGCTTCAGCAGCGCATCGGTGATTTCCGCCGGATCAGGCCAGGCGTAGGGGCCCAGCTCCTGCTCATCCTTCTTCGCGCCGGGCCGGAACACCGGCAGCACCCAGGCGCTGATGTTCTTCGCCACCTCGCGCTCATGCACCGGCTGCGAAACATTGACCAGCAGCACCTGCTCGGGCTCGTAGCGCTCGTTGGTCACCACCTTGGCGACCACCTCGCCCAGCGCCAGGCTGTACAGACCTGGCACCGCCACCGCCTTGGCCAGCACCTCCTTGGTCGCCGGCCCGCCGGCCTGGGCGACCAGGCCCTTGTCGACTGTCAGGTTCAGGGTCGTCGATTCCTTCGGTATCGGCAGGGCGGCCGAATGCACGTAGGCCGACAGCTTCAGCTTGTCGTAGCTGACGGTGAACTTCGTCGTCTCGCGGCCCACGCCCAGCACGCCGGCGGCCTGGCCGGCCAGCTGCAGCTCGATGCGCTTTTCCAGTTCCGCCGGATTGACCGGATGGCTGAAGCCCAGCTCGAACACGGCCTTCTTCAGCGCCGGATTGACCGGGTCCTGATAAAACTCGGCCTTGCGCACCGTCGGCACGAAGGCGGCGCTGGCATAGGCGAACTCGTACTGCGCCAGCCGCACCTGGGGCGCGACGGCCTGGCGGTCCAGCACCACCTTGACCTCCGCGCCTATGGGCCATTCCTGCTTGGGCATGAACTCCAGCCTGTCGTCGGCGGCCCAGCGCCAGCTGCCGTCGATCGCCGGCGTGGCAACGATGCCGGCCTGCACTTCCTTGCCTACCAGGGCCAGCGGCGCGACCGACTTCGAGAACTTGACCGACAGCGGCTGCACCGTGCCGTTGTTCAGAAAATCGGTCAGCGGCGGGTTGGTGACGGCAAAGCTGACCTCGATGGGTTTAGGTCGTGCCTGCCACCAGGCATGGCCGTAATAGCCGCCGACGCCGGCCGCCAGCACAGCCACCAGCACACCGGCGCTGGTGCGCGGCCGCACCTTTACGGTTGACACGGACGCCGAGCCGGCGGCATGCAGCTTGGCGCCGCTCCAGCGCAACCAGGGTGGTGCGCTCCAGGTGCCCAACAGGCCGCTGGCAGCGCGGCCAATGCCGCCCCAGATCCGTGACCCGCCCGATGCTTGTTCCGACATGACCCAGCTCCCCGTTTTGCGTTCGATTATGTGGCGATCGGCGTGACATCCTTCGCCTGCCCGCCCTCACGCATCTGCGTCATCAAGGCATACCAGTCGATGCGCCGCGTGGCCACCATGATCACCGCCAGCACCGCGAACAGCAGCAGCGAGCCCAGCATCAGGGCCGTCTGCTCGCGCTGCAGCAGCACATACAGCGTGCCGAACAGCGCTGCGATGCCCGCGCCGAAGGCCAGGCCGGCGAGCCATCCGCGCAGCACGAAGCTGCCGTAGAAGCCCAGCAGCACCGTGCAGGCCGCGCTGGCCGCCAGATAGGCCCACTCGAAGGCCAGATGCTCGCTGAGGCTGACCAGCAGCAGGAAGAACACACTCAGGGCGCAGCCGACCAGCAAGTATTGAATCGGATGCACGCGCAGGCGTCGCAAGACCTCGACCAGGCCGACGGCGACAAAGCTCAGGGCGATGAACAGCAGGCCGTACTTGGTGGCGCGTTCGCTGAGCGAATAGACGCTGATCGGGTCCATGAAGCTCAGGCCGAAGGTTTCGACGCAGGCTCCTCTGTTGGTCTCCGGGCCGATGTCGCCGAAGGCACACAGACCGGCGCCGGCCAGCAACTCCTGCGGTGCCGAGGTGGCCAGCGCGCTGAGCTGCCAGTTCGCGGTGAAGCCCTTGGCAGTGACTTCACGTTTGCTGGGCAAGAACCGGCCCCCGAACGAGGGATGGGGCCAATCGGAGCGAAGCTCCAGCTGCGTGATCTCGCCCAGTGGCGCAAAGGCCAGCGTGCCGGTGCCCACCACATCGAGCCCGACGCTGAGCTTCAGCGGCGCGGCGCCGTTGTCCGCCCATTCGGCGGGCAGCTGCGCATGAAAGCCGCGCCCCTGCTTGCCGTGGCCGGTGCCGGGCAGTATGGCCAGCGCCTGCTGATTGGCCGTGATGGTGGCCACGCGTATGCCGCGCGCATCGCCGACGGCCACGAACACCTGCGGCGGCTCGCAGTGCAGCCGCCCGCCCGCATGCTCGGCACGGGGGCGCAGCGCGCTCAGATCGGCCCATTGCGCGCTGAACGTGCTCCCCAGGGTGTAGGTATTGACCTTGAAGATGCCTCGGTAGCGCGGCGCGATGTCGGCCTTGGCCTTGATGTCCAGGGTGGCCGGCAGGCTGGTCAGCACGAAGTCGCGCCGCTCGGTCACGAGCTGGCGCTCCTTGCCCTCGCCCTGCATCACGTCCCAACGCTCGTCGCAGGCCCGCCGCAGCACCGGGCCCAGCAGCGTCTGTGCGCCGGCCAGGCCATCGGCCACGCTGGCCTGGGCTTCGCGCAGGCGCGATTCGCGCTCGCGGACGATGCCGGTCACCGACGACAGCGCCACCATCAACGCCAGCAGCACGGCGATCAGCGCCACGGCCTTGGTCAACACCGGGAACCTCATGCCGCCCCCGCCACGGTGACCGCCAGGCCCTGCGCCTGGGCACCGAGCACGCACAGCGCAGCGGCAACGATGCAGATGGCGCTGCACAGCAGAAATCTGGCCGTCAGCGACCAGGGCATGAGGCGCTGCAACCAGCGTTGGGTCTTCTTGGACATTTGGTGTTCTCCCCGAGCAAGCGTTTGAGTGATGAGCAACGCTGCTCAGCATCGGCCGGCTCGGAGAACGCCGTAAGAAGCCTTTTCGACTTGTGTGAAGTCTCTGTGAAGTCAGCCCATCAACCGGGGAAAGGACAGCACCGCCACCGCCCCGCCCTCATCCGCATTGCGCAGGCTCACCCGCCCGTCGTGCAGCGCCGCAATCTCCTTGACGAAGGGCAGGCCCAGGCCGGTGCTCTTGCGCTGGGTGTGGGGGCGAGCCAGAGAGTAGAACTTCTCGAACACCTTGTCGTCGGCATAGTCGGGGATGCCGGGGCCCTGGTCTTGCACAACCACATCGGCGCGACGAGCATGCAGCTGCAAGCCCACGGTGATCAGGCTGCCGGTGGGTGAAAAGTCCAGCGCGTTGTCGAGCAGATTGCCGACAGCCCGGCGCAGCAGGAAGGCATCGCCGAGCACCAGTGCGTCGTCGCCGGCCAGCAGCTGCACCTGGATGCGGCGCGGTGCCCCGGCCGCCGAGGCGCTGGCGCAGACCTCGTCCAGCAGCGCGCGCAAGCCCACCGGCTGCGGATGCTCCAGGCTGCGGCGCGATTCCAGCGCGGCCAGCTCCATCATCCGGTCCACCAGCTCCTGGATGCGCTGGGTTTCGCGCTCGATATTGCCGACGAAGCGCTGGCGGTCGCTGTCGGCCATCGGTTCATGCAAGAGCTCGGCCGCGCCGCGTATCGCCGACAGCGGGCTCTTCAGCTCATGGGTCAAGGTCTGCACATAGTCGGCCACATAGTTGCGGCCGGCCAGCGCATCGCGCATCTCGGCATAGGCCGCGCCAAGCGTGCCCCAGGCGCGGCGGGACAGCCGCGGCAGGCTGAAGCTGCGCTGGGCGCGCACAAAGCGCAGATAGTCGGCCGCAAAGCCCCAGGGCCGCACCAGCCAGACCGAGAGGATCAGCATCAGCACCAGCACGGCGGCCACCGAGGTCAGGCCCACCAGCAGGGTCTTCTGCCGCGCCGCCTGCACGAACTGGCCGAAGCTCTGGGTCGGCTTGCCGATCGTGACCGCGCCGGCAATACGGCTCTGGCCCTGCAGCCGTATCGGCGCGGCCACATACATCACCGAGGTGCTGGGCTGGCCCTCGACATCGGGCGTCAGCCTTGCGCCGTACTCCCCGGCCAGGGCCAGCTTGACATCGCGCCACTGCGAGAAATCGGCGCCCTCGAAGCGGCCGGTCGAGTCGAACAGCACCCGGCCGGCGGCATCGACCACGGTAGCTCGCAGCTCGATCCGGGTCTTCTCGAAGCCGAAGATGTCGGCCTTGATGCGGCGCTCATGCAGCGACTGGAAGACCGGCTTCAGCGCCCTGGTGTTGATCACATCGGTGGACTGCTGCTCGATCAGGCTGGCCATCAGATGCGCCGTCTCGACCAGGGACTCCTCGGCCGACTCGCGGTAACGCGGGTCGATGTCGCCGAGCAGGCGCCACATCAGCAGCGCCAGGCCCAGCGCATAGGCCAGCAAAATGGCGACGAAGACGCGGTTGCGTTGGCTCAAGCGGCTGTCTCAGTGAGGGGCTGAGTGAAGGGCGGCCGGCAGGTCTTCGGCCAGCGCATAGCCAGTGCCGCGGTGCGTGCGTATGGGCTCCAGCTGCGGGGCGATCACCTTCAGCTTGGCACGCAGCGTCTTCACATGGGCATCGACGGTGCGGTCCAGGCTGTCGCTGTGGTCGTCCCAGACCTGGGCCAGCAAGGCATCGCGGGTGAACACATGGCCGGGGCGGCGCATCAAGGCCTTCAGCAGGCCGAACTCGTAGCGCGACAGATCCAGTGGCCGGCCGTAGAAGCGGATCAGGCGCCGTCCCTCGTCGAGCTCGAACACCGCGCTGGGTGCGGGCGCCGAAGCGCTCTTGCCGGCCCGGCGCAGCACCGTGCGCACACGCGCCACCAGCTCGCGCGGCGAGAAAGGCTTGGCCACATAGTCGTCGGCGCCCAGCTCCAGGCCGACGACGCGGTCGATCTCGGCCCCGCGCGCGGTCAGGAACACTACAGGCACCTCGATCAGGCTCTGGCGCAGGCGCTTGAACAGCTCGAAGCCGTTCATGTCCGGCAGGCCCACATCGAGAATGATCAGCGCCGGCACGCGCTGGGTGACTGCCGCCAGCGCAGCCTCGGCGGTCGCGCACCACAGCGCTTCAAAGCCATCGGTGCGCAGTGCGTATTGCAGGGTATCGGCAATGCCGGGTTCGTCTTCGACGATCAGTATCAGCGGTTTCATCATCGGCATTGAGGGCACGTGGCTCATGGGGCAAATCATACGGACACCCCATCGGCCGGGCATGATGCCTGCCATGTCGTCTTCATCACCCGCCCCGTCACCGCGCCTGCTCACCCTCGCCTGGCCCCTGTTTCTCGAACTGTGGTTGGCCATTGCCGTGGGCATGGTCGGCACGGTGCTGGCCGGGCGCATGTCAGACAGTGCCGGCGGCGCCTTCGCGCTGGCCAACCAGGTCTCGGCCACGCTGTTCATCCTGTTCCGCATCATTGGCGCCGGGGTCAGCGTGGTGGTCACGCAAAGCCTGGGCGGCGGCCGGCGCGACACCGCCGACCAGGTGGCCCGCGCGGTGCTGGGCGCCAGCAGCTGGATAGGCCTGGGCACGGCCCTGCTGGCGCTGGTGGGCGCCGGGCCGCTGCTGCGGCTGATGAATGCGCCGGCCGAGGTGCTACCGCTGGCCACGGTGTTTCTGCAGTCGCTGAGCCTGGCGATGCTGCTAGACGCCTGGAATGCCTCGATGGCCAGCGTGATGCGCGCCCATCTGCGCACCCGCGATACCCTGGCCGTGTTCGTCGCGATGCATGTCTGCCATCTGGCCCTGGCCTGGCCGCTGATGCAGCACATGGGCCTGCCCGGCTTTGCGTTGGCGCTGGCCATCAGCCGGGCGCTGGGCCTGGCCTTGCACCTCTGGCTGTGGCGCACGCGCTTGGGGCTTCGCCCGCAGGCCAGCGACTGGTGGCGCCTGCCCCGGCGTGAGCTGGCCGCGGTGCTGCACATCGGCCTGCCCGGCGCGGCCGAGAACATCGCCTACCGGCTGGCCTTCATGGTCAGCGTCGCGGTGGCGGCCCTGCTGGGTGCCCAGGCGCTGGCGACCCAAGCCTATGCGCTGCAGCTGATGTATGGCGTGCTGCTGTTCGGGCTGGCGACCGGATTCGCCGTGGAGATCGTCGTCGGCCACATGATCGGCGCCGGGCGCCTGCACCAGGCGCACCGGCTGGTGCGGCGGGCGCTGGCCCGCGGGCTGGCGGTGAGCACGATGGTGGCACTGGGCGCCGCGCTGGCCGCGCCCTGGATGCTGGGCTGGTTCACGCAAGACCCACAGATCATCGCCACCGGCACCCGGCTGATGTGGATCACCGTGCTGCTGGAACCGGGCCGCACCTTCAATCTGGTCGTCATCAATGCGCTGCGCGCGGCCGGCGATGCCCGCTATCCGGTGGTGGCCGGCGCAGCCTCGATGCTGCTGGTGCTGGCCGGCGGCAGCTGGTTGCTGGGCATCTATTTCGGGTGGGGCCTGACCGGGCTGTGGATCGCCTATGCCGCCGATGAATGGATACGCGGCCTGCTGATGTGGCGGCGCTGGGCCACCTTGGGCTGGCTGCCCCATGCCCGCGCGGCGCACCGGCGGCTGCGGCAGGCGAGCGCGGCGGCTTGAGATTTCAGCGGCTGTGCGAAGTCAGCCGCGCCAGCGGCCCAGCCAGGCTGACCCCCGGCGCTGCACGGCGCGCACCGGTGGGCGGCTGCGGCTTCGCGGCGCTGGCGTCCGACTCATCGAGCCGCTCGTCGGCAGGGCCGCTGAGCAGGCCCACGCCATCAGGGCTGCGGCGCATGGCCACGCCAACGGCCAGGATGTCGATCACCAGCAGGTGCAGGATGCGGCTGACCATGGGCAGATGGGTGGCCACGTCCTCGACGTGATCGACGATCAGTGCCGCATCGGCCTTGCGCGCCAGCGGCGACTGGCTGGCGGTGATGGCCACCACGGCCGCGCCGCGCTCGCGGGCCTTCTCGGCCACCTCCAGCAGCTCGGGCAGCTTGCCGCCGCTGCTGATGATGACCGCCACATCGCCAGGGTTCAGCACCGAGGCGGCGAGCAGCTGCAGGCGCGGGTCGGTGTAGGCGCCGCTGGACACGCCGAAGCGCAGGAACTTGAACTGCGCATCCTGCGCCACCACGCCGTAGTGGCCGACGGCATAGAACTCGACGCGCCTGGCGTGTATCAGCAGTTGGATAGCACGGTCGATCATGTCGCGGTTCAGCTCGCTGCGCACCTGCAGGATGGCCGACGCGGTATTGCCCAGCACCTTGGCGCCCAGCTCCAGCATCGAGTCGTCCTGCGTGACCTGGGTGTGGGTGACGGGCACGGTGCCGGTCAGGCCCGAGGCCAGGCGCAGCTTGAAGTCGGACAGGCCCTCGCAACCGAGCGAGCGGCAAAAACGTATCACCGTCGGCTGGCTGACCTGCGCGGCGCGGGCGATCTCGGCAATCGGATCGTTCAGCACCGCGCGCGCATGGGCCAGCACATGCTCGGCCACGCGCAGCTCGGCCGGTGACAGCTCGGCGCGGGCGCGGCGGATCTGGCCCAGGATGGCCGAGCCGGTCTCGGTCTTCAGCGCGCGCAGCTGCGCGTCCAGGATCGCCGAGGCGCCTTTGAAGGTGGCGTGCTCGGCGGTGATCACATAGGTCGGGATCGCCGCCACATAGCTGCTGAAACGGCCCTTGTCCTCGAAGCGGGCGCGGAACGGCGAGCGATCGAAATACTCGCCCAGCCGCGGCACGATGCCCCCACCGATATAGATACCGCCCAGGGCGCCCAGGGTCACCGCCAGATTGGCGGCGGCGGTGCCGAGCAGTGCGCAGAACACATCCAGCGTATCCACGCAGACCGGGTCGCTGGCGTCCAGCGCGCGGCGGGTGATCTCGGGTGCATGCAGGTCTTCGCCGGTCACGCCGGCGTACTCGGCCAGCGCGCGGTACATCAGCTCAAGCCCGGGCCCGGAGACCAGGCGCTCGAAGGACACATGTTCGAAATGCTTCCAGGCGAAGCGCAGCACCGCGATCTCGCGTTCGTCGTGCGGCGCGAAGCTGGTGTGGCCCCCCTCGGTGCCCAGCGCCACCCAGCCCTCGCCGGCCGGGATCAGGCCCGATACGCCGAGACCGCTGCCCGGGCCCAGCACGCCGATCACGCTTTGTTTGCCGGCATCGCCGCCGCCGATCTGGCGCCGGTCGCGGCTAGAGAGCCGCGGCACGGCCATCGCCAGCGCGGTGAAGTCATTGACCACCACCAGCGTGTCCAGGCCCAGCTGCTGGCGCATCTGTTCGATCGAGAACTGCCAGTGGTAATTGGTCATGCGCACCTGGTCGCCATCGACCGGGTTGGCGATGGCCACGCCGGCATGCTCGACCTGCACCGGCGGCAGCATCGCCAGATAGCCCTTCACCGCGGCATGGAAGTCGGTGTAGTCGGCGCAACGCAGCGACTGCACATGGCTGAACTCGCCCTGGGCCGTTTCCAGCGCGAAGCGGGCATAGGTGCCGCCGATGTCGGCAATCAGGCGCGGGCTGTCAAAGGCGAGCATGTCAGTTGATTGATGAGGCGTTGGGCGTGAGGGGCTGCACTGCGCGGTCGATTATGGGGCAGGCCACCGGCGGCCCGGCCGGTGAAGAACCCGGCCTCCTCCTTGCCGGCCAAACTGTAGCTTGACTACATAAATCCAACGCTATCCGCGCAGGCACGTATGCCTACAGCGCCTATGTCGTTTCCGCCTATTGTCTTTGTTTTGTAGTTTAGCTACATTCGCATTCGAGCAGCGCCAACCCCCATGGCCGACCCAACCCAAGAGCACCGTGCCAGCCTCCGTTCAACCCCCAAACCCTGCCGCCGCCAGCGCCAGCCACCCCTGGCTGGTGGCCGATATCGGCGGCACCAATGCGCGCTTTGGCTGGGTCAATGGCCGCAGCGAGTCCGTCCAGCATGTGCGCACGCTGTCCGTCCCCGACTTCGCCGACCCGGCCGCCGCAGCCCAGGCCTATCTGGCCCAGCTCAGCGCCCTGCTGGGCAGCGACTTCCAGCCACCGCACCGCGCCGCCTTTGCGGTGGCCACCGCCGTGGCGGGCGACCGCATCGAGCTGACCAACAGCCACTGGAGCTTTTCGCGCCAACAGGTGCAGAGCGAACTCGATCTGCAGGCCCTGCTGGTGCTGAATGACTTCGAGGCGCTGGCACTGTCGCTGCCGCGGCTGCAGCCCTCGCAATGGCGGGCCCACGGCGCCGCCCCGCTGCATCAGGGCACGCTGGCGGTGATAGGCCCCGGCACCGGCCTGGGCGTGGCCGGCGTGCTGCAGACCCCCGACGGCTGGGTGGCCCTGGCCAGCGAGGGCGGCCACGCCACACTGGCTGCCGGTGACGAGCTGGAGTTCGCCCTGCTGGCGCGCGTCCGGCAGGACTTTGCGCACGTCTCGGCCGAGCGCCTGCTGTCGGGCATCGGTCTGCCGGTGCTGCATGGCGCGCTGGCCGACGTGCTCGGCCAGACCTCACCCCCGCTGAGCACCGAGCAGATCGTGGCCCTGGGCCTGTCGGGCGCCGACCCGCTGTGCGCCCAGAGCCTCGACATGTTCTGCGCCCTGCTCGGCAGCTTCGCCGGCAATGTGGCCCTGACCCTGGGGGCCCGCGGCGGCGTCTATATCGGTGGCGGCATCGTGCCGCGCCTGGGCGAGATGTTCTTCGCCTCGCGCTTTCGCGAGCGCTTCGAGGCCAAGGGGCGCTTCCGCAGCTATCTGGAAGAAATTCCGACCGCCCTGATCATCGACACGCTGGCTGCGCTGACCGGCGCGGCACTGGCCATCGAGCAGTACCGCCAGGCCTAGGCACTACAAGCGATTCGATTCAAATGTAGTTTGGCTACAAAACAACACCCAAAGCGGTGCGCCATCGGCAGGACAGAGATCAATGAAATCCCTTTCTCCACAGAGTGAAACGAACCAGAATCGTGCATTCGCCCAAATGAAAATGCACCTTTTAGGGTTTGTATCGGGTTGATAAATCATCTAGTTTAAGTACAAACTTGCATCAAGGTCCTGATAGGGCCACCGGTTCCGGGTTCCTTTTGACCGCTCGCGGGCAGGTCACTGGGATGTGTAGTTCGAGTGAGATCTAGGAGACAAGAGATGAAGAGTTCTGCAAACACGCGCACTGGCGCATCGGGCGCCCAGCGCTTCCGGGTCCGCCCGGTGGTGGCGGGCTGCGCCCTGCTGTTGCTGGCCTCGGGCGCGAGCTACGCGCAGCAGGCCCCTGCCGCGCTGGACACCGTGACGGTGACCGGCATACGCCGCGGCATCGAGAGCGCCATCTCGGTGAAGAAGAACTCCGACTCCATCGTCGAATCGATCTCGGCCGAAGACATCGGCAAGCTGCCCGACAACAGCATCGCCGAGTCGATCGCCCGCCTGCCCGGTCTGTCGGCCCAGCGCGTCGCCGGCCGTGCCCAGGTGATCAGCGTGCGCGGCCTGTCGCCCGACTTCGCCACCAGCCTGCTCAATGGCCGTGAACTGGTCAGCACCGGTGACAACCGCAGCGTCGAGTTCGACCAGTACCCGTCCGAGCTGATGAGCGGCGTGACCGTCTACAAGACGCCCGACGCCAGCCTGATCGGCCAGGGCCTGTCCGGCACACTGGACATGCAGACCGTGCGCCCGCTGAACTTCGGCAGCCGCGTCGTCTCTGTGAACGTGCGTGGCCAGCGCAACTCGCTGGGCTCGGCGGCTAACGCGGACGCCACCGGCAACCGCATCAGCGCCAGCTATATCGACCAGTTCGCCAACCGCACGGTGGGCCTGGTGCTCGGCTACGCCCACCAGGAAACGCCGGTGCAGGAAAACCAGGTGGGCCTGTATGAGCCCTGGGAAGCGGTCGGCGACGGCTGGCGCCCCGGCGTGGCGGCAGGCACCTTCTATTCGAACGGCATCAAGGCCCTGCGCCGCACCGGCGTGACCAAGCGCGATGCCCTGATGGCCACGCTGGAAATGCGTCCGTCCAAGGACTGGACCAGTGTGCTGGACGTCTATCACACGACCGCCAAGCAGGAAGACACGGCCAACCAGTTCGAAGTCAACCTCGGCGACTACAACGGTGGCTACGGCCGCATCGGCATCACCGGTGCCCAGATCAACGGCAACAACACCTTCACCGGCGGCACGGTCGCGAACCTGTACCCGCTGATTCGCGGCATGTACAACAAGCGCGAGGACACGATCGATGCCATCGGCTGGAACAACAAGTTCACGGCCGCTGGCATCAAGTGGAACGCCGACGTCAGCTACTCCAAGGCCAAGCGCGATGAGCTGAGCCTGGAGAACAACACCCAGCTCCCGCCGGTCGGTGCGGTCGCGCCGCTGGATACGTTGAAGCTCAATTTCGGCACCGGTGGCTTCTCATCGATGATCCCGACGCTGAGCTACTCTGACCCGACCAAGTTGCTGCTGCGCGGCACCATCTACGGCTCCGGCTACGGCAAGGTGCCCAGCGTGGAAGATGAGCTGAAGAGCTTCCGCTTCGGCGGCACGGCGGCCGTGCCGGCCATGCTTGATGGCTTCCTGTCCGACATCGAGTTCGGCCTGAACTACGCCGACCGCGCCAAGAAGAAGCGCCAGCCCGAGGGCAATATCAATGTGGGCGCCCAGGGCGACACGGCCGTCGGTGCGGAGTTCCAGTACGGGCTGGTCGACCTTGGCTTTGCCGGCCTGGGCCAGATCCCCGCGTGGAATGTGCCGGGCGCCGTGGCCAAGTACATGACCTTCAGCCCCAGCGGCACCGCCTTCCCCTATCTGGTGGCCAAGGCCTGGGACGTCAAGGAGACGATCACCACCGGCTACCTGAAGGGCAATATCGACACCAAGATCGGCGGCTTCGATGTGCGCGGCAACATCGGTGTGCAGCTGCAGCGCGTCGACCAGTCCTCGACGGCCGTGCGCCTGACCGACGGCGCCAACCCGAAGCCGGTGGAAGACGGCAAGAGCTATACCGACGCACTGCCCGCCATGAATCTGGTGTTCGCCCTGGGCAATGACCAGACCCTGCGCATGGCCCTGGCCAAGCAGGTGGCGCGTCCGCGCGTCGACCAGCTGCGCTCGGCGCTGGAGTTCGGCGTCGGCGACAACCCGAATGCCCAGGGCTTCCGCGAGCCCGGCGCCAGCGGCGGCAATGCCAAGCTCGACCCGTGGCGCGCCGTGGCCTTCGACCTGTCCTACGAGAAGTACTTCGGCAACAAGGCCTATGTGGCCGCCGCCTACTTCCACAAGGACCTGAAGAGCTATATCTACACGCAGAAGATCTCGAACTACGACTTCGCGCCCTTCATCGGCGACGCCAAGGTGATCCTGGACGCCAATGGCAAGCCGGTGCCCATTCAGACCCTGGGCACCTACACCGCCCCGGACAATGGCAAGGGTGGCCGCCTGTCGGGTGTCGAGTTGTCGGCCTCGCTGCCCTTGACCATGCTGACCCCGGCACTGAGCGGTTTTGGCATCCAGGCCAGCGCCAGCTTCACCAGCAGCAGCATCAAGGTCAAGGATCCCGAGAGCGCCTCCAGCGTCGGCTCCGGCGATATCTCGCTGCCCGGCCTGTCCAAGCGCGTGACCAACCTGACCTTCTACTACGAGAAGGCCGGCTTCGAGGCCCGCATCAGCCAGCGCAAGCGTTCGGACTTCATTGGCGAGATCGGCAACTTCAACGGCAACCGCACCCTGCGCTATGTGGTCGGCGAGAGCATCGTCGACGCCCAGATCGGCTACAACTTCACCGAAGGATCGCTGAAGGGCCTGGGTCTGCAGCTGCAGATCAACAACCTGGGCAACGCCGCCTACCAGACCTATGCCGGCACCAAGGATCGCCCGCTGGAGCACATCGAGTGGGGCCGCACCGTGTTGCTGGGTGCCAGCTACAAGTTCTAATAGCTGCTACGCCGACCCATCAGTCCCGGCCCCGACGTTTGCGCGTCGGGGCTTTTTCCTTTTGCAGCCCTGCCCATGCCCATGAACCAAAGCTCGCCGAACCACACCCTGCGCAGGCGCAGCCTGCTCACCCTCGCGCTGAGCAGCGCCCTGCCGCTGGCCCGGGCCCAGGGCGCCGGCGACAAGCCCGACGCCGCTCGCTTCTTCCGCGCCCAGCAGATGCTGGGCGCCGTGCTCTCGCCCAACGGTCACCGCCTGGCCATGCGCAGCATTGGCCCCCAGGGGCGGGTAATGCTGACCGTGCTTCAACTCGACACCCTGGCGCCCAAGGTGGTCTACAACTCCGACAACGCCGATGTGGAGCGCGTCGTCTGGGTCAACAACGACCGGCTGGCCTTCGACCTCAGCGACCGCGAGACCCCGCAGGGCAAGATCGACGCCGGCCCGGGCCTGTTCGCGGTGGACCATGACGGCGCAAACCTACGCCAGCTGGTCGAGCGCCAGGTCGCCTGGCTAAAGGACGGCAACGACACCCGCCAGCTGCAACCCTGGAACACCTTTCTGCTCAACGGCAGCACGCTGCGCCAGGGTGATGCGGTGATGGCCGTGCGGCCCGAGGCCTATGACGGCAAGGACATGGGCTTCTTCAAGCTCCTGCGCCTGGACACCCGCAATGGCCGCGCGGAGACGGTGGACAGCCCGCTGCACTCGGTCGGCTGGTGGCCGGATGCCCAGGGCAATCTGCGCGTGGCGCTGACCCGCGACGGCGAAAAGGCCGCACTGCGATGGAAGGACCCGGCCACCGACCAATGGCGGGCGCTGACCGAGTTCAATGCCTATACCGAGGACGGCGATCTGCAGGTGCGTCATGTCGGCCCCGAGGGCAAGCTCTACGTCAGTGCGCGCCGTGGCCGCGACAAGCAGGCAATGTGGCTGCTGGATCCGGCCACCGGCGCCTGGTCGGCCAAGCCGCTGGCCGAGTCGCCGCAGTTCGATGTGGACGCCCAGGTGCTGGCCCGTCAGGACAAGGTCTTGGGCCTGCGCTTCACCATCGACGCCGAGGTCACCCAGTGGCTGGACGCCGGGATGCAGACCCTGCAGGCGCAGATCGACAAGGTGCTGCCGCGCACCGCCAACCGCCTGTCCCTGCCCTGGAGCGGCGACGCGCCCTGGGTGCTGATCGAGGCCTTTGCCGACATCCAGCCGACGCTGTTCTTTCTGTTCAATCGCGAAACGCGCAAGTTCACCCGCCTGGGTGCCGAGCGCCCCGACATCGAGGCCAGGCAGATGGCGGCCATGGACATGGTCCGCATCAAGGCCCGCGACGGCCTGGAGATTCCAGCCTGGCTGAGCCTGCCGCCCGGCGCCGAGAAGCTGGACAAGAAGAATCTGCCGATGGTGGTGCTGGTGCACGGCGGGCCGTTCGTGCGCGCACCGGGCTGGACCTGGGACGCCGAGGTGCAGTTCCTCAACGCCCGCGGCTATGCCGTGCTGCAGCCGCAGTTCCGCGGCACGCTCGGCTTCGGCGCCACCCACGCGCGAGCCGGCTGGCGCCAATGGGGCAAGGCCATGCAGACCGATGTGGCCGACGCGACCCGATGGGCCATTGCGCAAGGCATTGCCGACCCCAAGCGCATTGCCATTGCCGGCGCCAGCTATGGCGGCTATGCGGCATTGATGGGCCTGGTGCGCGATGCCGAGCTTTTCCGCTGTGCGGTGGCCTGGGTCGGCGTGACCGACCTGGACATGCTGCACACGGTGAACTGGAGCGACATCTCCGATCAGTTCAAGCAGCACGGCATGCCGGCACTGATCGGCGACCGTGTCAAGGATGCCGTCGACCTGAAGGACAACTCACCGCTGACCCATGCGGCCAGGATCAGGCAACCGCTGTTGCTCGCCTACGGCAGCGCCGACCGTCGTGTGCCCCTGGTGCACGGCGAGGCCTTTCGCAAGGCCGTGCAGCCGGGCAACCCCGCGCTGGAATGGGTGGTGTACCAGGACGAGGGTCATGGCTGGCGGGTACCGGCCAACCGAACAGACTTCTGGAACCGCACGGCCGCCTTTCTCGACAAACATCTGGCGCCGCGCTGAACGAACCTACTCAGGCAAGGCGCCGCTGGCCCGCAGCAGCGCCAGCTCGTCATCGCTGCAGCCGCTGGCGCGCACCACACCCTCCGAGTGCTGGCCGAACACCGGTGCGGCAAACGGCGCGGGCCCCGGTGTGCGGCCGAACTTCAGCGGCCGCGTCACGCCACGGTAGGGGCCGATCACCGGATGGTCTATGGTGCCCACCATGTCTTCGGCCAGCACCTGCGGGTGGTCGAACATGTCTTCGATGCGGCGCGCCGCGGCGCAGGGCACTTCGTCGCCGAAGATCGCTTCCCACCCCAGTGCGCTGTGCGCCTGCAGCGCCGTGTGCAGGCGCGGAATGATCTCACCGGCCAGCTGCGCCCGCTTGCGCACGGTGTCGAAGCGCTCATCGTCGGCCAGCTCGGTCAGGCCGGTCTTGGCACACAGCGCCCTCCAGAAGCGCTGCGTATTGGCCGAGATGTAGAGGTGGCCCTCACGAGCCGGATGGATGCCGGTGACGCCGCCCGAGCGCATGTCGCGCCCGATGTCCAGCGGCTCGCCATCGGCCCAGATCAGCCGCGCCGACTGCATCGTCAGCGCGCTGCGCAACAGCGACACGCCGACGTACTGGCCCAGGCCGCTGCGCTCGCGCTCATACAGCGCCGACGACACGCCGGCCGCCAGCAGCGCGGCGGCGTAGTAGTCCACCACCGAGCCGTAGATGATTTCCGGCGCGCCGCCGCGCTTGCCCTGCAGCGCGCACATGCCGGTCATGGTCTGCAGCACCTGGTCGTAGCCGGCCTTGTCCTTCATCGGCCCGGTCTCGCCATAGCCGGTGACGGCGCAGTAGATCAGCCGCGGGTTGATCGCGCCGAGCTGCTCGAAGTCAATGCCCAGGCGCCTGGGCACGCTGGGCCGGAAGTTGTGCACCAGCACATCGGCCTCGCGCACCAGGCGCATCAAGAGGGCCAGGCCCTCGGCCTTCTTCAGATCCAAGGCCACACCGAGCTTGCTGCGGTTGACGCCGATGAAGGCCCGGCTCTCGGCCTGCAAGGTCGAGGGATAGCTGCGCAGATTGTCTCCACCGGGCGGCTCGATCTTGATCACCTCGGCGCCCTGGTCGGCCAGCAGGGTGCAGCCATAGGGCCCGGCGATGTAGGCGCTGAGGTCCAGCACGCGCACGCCACTCAGCGGGCCGGCCGGTCCGTCGCGGTGCGCCGGCTTGAAGGTGTCAGGTGTTGCCATGTTCGTGATCGGAAGAAGGATCTGCGACCGGAGCCAGCGACAGCCAGGTCAGGCGCCAGCTGCCATCGCTGCGGCCGCCGGCGCGGTAATAGGGCCAGAAGGTGATCGCCTCGCGATAGCCCAGGCGCAGCTCGATCGCCGGAGCGGCGTCCTCACCCTCGGTCACCGGTAGCAGGCTCAAGAATTGCGTCGCATCGCCTTCGGGCAGCCGGATGCTCTCCTCGCTCTTGAAGCCGTCGATCAGGCCGGTGGCATAGACCAGCGGCCCTCGTGTGATCGCCACATACTCGTGGCACAGCACCTGCTGACGCACCGGCGTTCCATCGGGCGCCAGCGACTCCTGCACATTGCGGTTGGCCTTGCGGTGCAACACCGGTGGCATCGCCAGGTCCAGCGTGATGCGGTCGCCGGGCTGCCAGTCGCGGCTCAGCTCGGCATAGCTGCCGGGCGTGGCCGCCACATCGGCATCGATGTCGTTGACGCGGATGCGCGTCTGTGTCGCCCAGGCAGGAATGCGCAGCCGGATCGTGAAGTGCGCCGCAAGTTCAGGCGTCACCCGCAAGCGGATCTGGCCGTCGAACGGGTAGCCGGTGCATTGCTTCAACGCCACCGCTCCCACGCCATCCAGCTGCACCGAGGCCAGGCCCGAGCCGTAGAGATTGACGGCAATGGCGCCCTCGGCCGTGACGCCATAGGCCGCGGCCGGCAGCTCCTCGACCGCCATCGCTCCGCTGGACTTGCAGCAGCGCCAGTAGGTGGTGTGCACACGCCGGCCGTTCGGGAAGGAGTAGTAGCACCAGTCCTCGCCGTTGGGTGCCATTGCGCCGAGCAGATCGTTGTAGGCGCTGCGCTCGATCTCGTCGGCGTAGCGGGCCTCGCCGCTGATGGCCAGCAGCTCGCGGTTCAGCTGCATCCAGGCCAGTGTCGAGCAGGTCTCGACATAGGCCTGCGGCTGGAAGGCACCCGGCGCGTTGAAGACCTCGCGCGAGCGATGGGCCACGCCGCCCCAGGGGCCGCCACCCAGGGTCAGGTGATGCTGGCGGATGCTCTGCCACAGTCGGTCAACCGCCTCACGGTACAGCGCCACGCCGGTGGCCCTGTGCAGCTTGGCCAGGCCAACCAGGTTCCAGGCCAGCTGGTAGGCCTTGCCGGTGGCTACCTCGGCGGCGTCGGCTCCGCTCAAGGCCTTGCGCAGCAGGCCCAGCGCCGGCTCATCGTCGGCCTGCCGCAGTATCAGTTCGGCCAGCCGCAGGTAGCGCGGTTCGCCGGTCACTGCATACAGCTCCACCGCCGGATCCAGCAACACCGTGGCCGACATGCCATGGTGGTTGCCCAGTTCGGTGATGTTGATGCCGCCCTCGTCGAGCGTCAGCCAGCACAGATCTCCGATCTTGCGTGCGGCGTCCAGATACCGCACCTCGGGCATCGCGCGGTGCAGCTCCAGCAGGCCCAGCACCAAGTAGCTGTGCGTCCAGATGTCCCAGGTGCGCAGGCTGGGCGCGCCGTCCCAGCTCGGTGGCTTGGGCGGCTGCTTGTGCATGAAGCGGCGCTCGGCGGCATAGGTGCCCAGATAGCCATCCTCGCCCTGCAGGGCCACCAGATGATCGGCCACGCTGCGCAGCTGCTCGCCCAGGCTGACGTCCTGCGTACGCGCATAGGCCTTGGCGGCGGCATACAACCACTTGCCGGCATGCTCGCCGTACCAGTCGCCCTCGCGGTTGGCCAGCACCGGCGCCGGATCGAAGATGGCGATGGCCGGGCTGGTCGGCCCGGTGATGAAACGCGACAGGCGGCCGCGCCGGTTGGCGTCGAGCGCGGCGCCGAGCAGACCGCCCAGCTGTACCTGGGCGGACGACAGCAGCCGCATGCCGACGGGCACCGTTTTGCTCACAGCGCGTCCACCACGCAGCGAAAGCCGATGCAGCCCGAGCGATCCTTGGCCGGCGCCATCAGCAGGTACTTGCCATGCTGGTCGAGCCGGTAGGCCTGCGGGAAGTACCAGTGCGAGGTCTGCGGCTGGAAGCTGCTGCCGCCGCGCAGCACGGCCGCGCGGGTGTGGTCGTCGCGGTACTCGTCTGTCCACTGCCAGACGTTGCCGACCAGGTCTTGCACACCGAACGGGCTGGCACCCTGCGGGTGGGTGCCGACGTCGGCCGGCGGCAGCAAGGTGCGGCCGCGGTTCGGCGCCGGCACGGCTCCGGGCTGCCAGCCATTGCCCCAGGGGTAGAGGCGGCCATCCAGGCCCTGGGCCGCGTACTGCCACTCCCATTCGCGCGGCAGGCGCTTGCCGGCCCAGGCGGCGTAGGCGCGGGCGTCCTCGATGCCCACCCAGGTGACGGGCTTGTGGTCCCAACCGGGCTGCGGCGAACCATCGTGCCAGTCGCGCAGGAAATTGTGGGAATCGCGCGGCGCGAAGTTCGTGGCGGCCATGAAGGCCTTGAACTGTGCATTCGTGACCAGGTGGCGATCAATGTGGAAGGCAGCGATGTGCATGCGGCGGCGGTGGCCTCGGCGGGCCTCGTACTCCCAGGGGTACTGGACATCGACACCGGCCCAGGTCTGGCCCTCGATTGCGATGCCACCGACGACGAAGTCGAACTCGGCGGCGGGAATCATCACCATGCCCTGCGGCGCTGCGGCCACGGCCGCGGTGGGCGCGATCTCGACCAGCTGCTGCGGGATGGACTTCCACTGCGCCGACAGTGACTGCAACGGCGTCTTCGCGAACTCGGCGGCTTTGGCCAGGTACGCGTCCAGCCCGGCCACCTCGACACCGGCCTCGAGGGCCAGCACCGCGCCATAGCCGCGCGGTTCCAGGCTCAGCTCGATCAGCGCCCGGCCATCCACGATGCGCGGCTGCAGCGCCACGCCGTTCCACAGATCGATGTAGCTGGTTCCTGCAGCATGCGGCAACGCCAGCTGCTCGCCGCAGACCTCGACCTCGTTGCGGTTGACTATCGTATGCAAGACCTGGCCCTCACCGGAGAAGCGGCTCGCGAACACGCCGGACTGCAGGGTCGGCGCGTAGGGCCGCCAATCCAGGCTGACCAGCAGCGGTGCGACCGCGCGCTGCAGCGTGGCGATGCGCTTCAGCGTCTGCGCGTCGCGCGGCGTCAGCTGGTTCCAGATGCCCCAGATGTTTTCCCAGGCGTTGTAGCCGACGCCGTTGAAGAAGATGTACTGGAAGTCATTGCCGCGGTCGCGCCCCCAGCGGTTCTCGACATTGATCATGTGGCGCGGCTCCAGCCACTTCCACTTGGCCACCGCGGGCACCACGTCGGCCGGCACCTTCTTGCCCCAGCTCTGCACATTCCAGATCAAGGCCTCCTCGGCCGAGATCGTCGATTCAGGCTGCAGGACGACCGGGCAGCCGACCGCATCACAGGCGTCGAAGAAGGCCCGCGGCACGCCGTTGTAGGTGTCGCCGTTGATGCCATCGGCGCCCACCGCCTTGATGATGTCGGCAATCGCATGCCAGTCGGTCTGGCCCTGATCGCGCGTGCCCTTGTCCCAGGGCTTGGTGGGCAGGAACACGCGCACGCCGCGGCGGTGGAAGTCGGCGATGGCGCCGCGCAGGCCGTCCAGGCCGCCGGGCATGTCATGGGCCAGATCGGTCTGGTTGCGG
Organism: Burkholderiaceae bacterium; assembly: GCA_018780645.1. Taxonomy (GTDB): domain Bacteria; phylum Pseudomonadota; class Gammaproteobacteria; order Burkholderiales; family Burkholderiaceae_C; genus Paucibacter. The sequence goes on along the minus strand of JADMJJ010000036.1, from coordinate 104,120 downwards.
TCATCGACGCCGATGTTCGGATAGACGTACCAGATCAGCACGCTGTCGATGCCACCGAAGCGCTGCTCCAGGTCATCGAGATAGCGATCGACGGTGTACTGGCCGGTCTCGTTGTCGAAGAAGTAGCGGTCCTCGACCATCATCTGCGCATGGACAAAATTCCGTTGCGCCCACTGCAGCTCGGGCCGTCGGTAATTGGCATCGTCGTAACCGATGCGGGTCAGGTGCTCGCGCCGCCAGTCCTGCAGCTCGGCGATCCAGTCGTCGGCGGTGCCGGCCACGTCCATCTTCCAGTGGCCGATCTCGGCAAAGGGCCAGCCCGGTGCCTTGCCCGGCGTGGGCAGATAGCGGCCGGTGGTGACGTGCGAGAACTTGTACTCGGTCTTCAGCGCGCGGCGCTCGCCCTGGTCGTCGGGGCCGGGCAGGTGGTCGGATTCGGAGCTCATGCAGATACGGTGGAAAGCGTGGGAACCCCACAATAATGGGCCAGCGCGTCCACGCTGTGTTGAGGTCTTGCGGGGGATGTGCGCAACAGCGCCTGCACCTCGTCATGCGAGGGGATGCTCGTCTGTGCGCCCAGCCGCGTGCAGGCCAGGGCCGCTGCGGCGCTGGCCTGGCGCAGCGCCTCGGCCAGATTGGCTCCCAGGCTCAGCGCGGCCACCAGGGCGCCGCAGAAGGTGTCGCCAGCGGCGGTGGTGTCCACTGCCTTGACCGGAAAGGCGGGCTGCAGCAGCCACTCGCCGCGGTCCAGCGCGCAACAGCCGCTTGCTCCGAGGGTAACGATCACCCGCGCCACATTGAGGCGTTGCATCCGTTCGATGATGCTGCCCTCGCTGCCGGTCAAGCCAGCCAGGCAGGCCAGCTCGCCCTCGTTGACGATCAGCAGATCGGTGGCGGCCAGCAGGGCCGCCGGCAGCTCGCGAGCCGGTGCGGCATTGAGCACCACGCTGACGCCCTGCGCTCTCGCGGCCTGGGCCCAGGCGGTGACGGCCTCCATCGGCGTTTCCAGCTGCAGCAGCAGATGGCTGACACCGGTCAGCTTCGGCAGGTCGCTGCCGCGCAGGCTGCTGTTGGCGCCGGGCGCCACGGTGATGGCGTTCTCGGCCGAATCGGCCAGGCAGATGAAGGCCGTGCCGGTGGGTTCGGCCAGGCTGCGCACCACGTGCATCTGCACGCCGGCCTCGCGCAGCGAACTCTCGATCGGTGCGGCATAGGCGTCCGAGCCGAGTGCCAGCAGCATCTGGGTGCGCGCCCCGCCGGCCCGGGCGCTGGCGATCGCCTGGTTGGCCCCCTTGCCGCCGGGAAAGGTCTGGAAGGCGCCACCCAGCACCGTCTCGCCGGGGGCCGGGATGTGCGGCGCGCGCACGACAAAGTCAAGATTGGCCGAACCGGCGACAAGAATCATGGGGAGCGAACAGCAGGTGTGGACGGGGCTTCGGCGGACCCCGTCCGGGGTGTTTAGAAGGTCAGCGTGTGCGTGACCGTCACGACGCGACCACGACCGGCCCAGTAGTTGCGGAAGCCCGGCACCTGCGACCAGCTGAGCACGTAGAACTTGTTGGCCAGGTTCTCCACGCCCAGGGTCAGCTTGCCGTAGCGACCGAAGTCGTAGTTGGTGTCCAGGTCGAACAGGGTGTAGCCGGTGGTGTTCTCTTCCGAGCCGGTGCCGGCATTGATGTGGCGCGACATCAGCTTGGTGAAGCCCAGCGTCACGTCAGCGTTGGCCATGTACTTCCAGGTGGCCGACATGCCGAACTTGTCCGGGTTCACATCGTTGACGCCCAGACTCTTGTCCATCGGGCCGTTGGCGACGAAGGTGGTCTTGCCGCGGATGCGCGAGTACAGGGCCGTGGTCTTGAGCTCCTTGCTCAGGTTCAGCTCGCCGGTCAGCTCCATGCCGCGGATGCGGACCGGCGCGCGGTTCATGATGAAGTCATTGGTGACCGGGTCGACCGACAGCGACACGCCCAGATTCGAGTTCGATTCATAGAACGAGGCGCCAAAGCTGGCCGCCGCGGTGCGCCAGTTGGCACCGAACTCCTTGTTCTTGACGAGGATGGGCTGCAGCTCCAGGATGCCGTCCACCGACTGCCCCGGCTTGTTGATATTGCGCAGCGGGATGCCGATATTGGGCAGGCTGAAACCCTTGCTTTGAGCCACGAACATCGACCAGTTGTTCGGCAGCTTCAGCACCGCACCGATATTGCCCAGGTTGGCGTTGTACTTCAGGCTGCCGCCCAGCACCTGCACGCGGTTGCGGAAGTAGGTGGTGGTGTAGGTGTCGACCGACAGCTTGCCGTCTTCGCGGCGCAGGCCGCCACTCAGGGTCAGCGGGCCGACGTCATAAGACAGCTGCGCGTAGGGCGCGGTGCTCTGGTACAGCATCGGCGGCACCCACAGGCGGTCGGTCAGTGCCAGGCGCTGCTGCGCCTCGTCTTCGATCACGTCGAGGCCGGCGCGCAGCTCCAGGCCCTCGACGGCAAAGATGTCGGGGCGCGTCCACGCGGTGCGCAGGCCCTTTTTCTTGGCATAGATTTCGGACTGGTCGATCAGGGTGCCCAGCGGCGCGATCAGCGGGTCCTGACGGTCGGCGCCATCTTCGGCCGGATAGCGCATCGCCTGCTTGGCCAGATAGGCATCGGCGGTGAATGTGCCACCGAAGACATTGTCATGACGGTACGAGACGATGTACTGCTCGAAGTCGTTGAACTCCGTCTTGGCGCCCAGCGGCCGGCCGAGTTCGGAGGTGTTGGTCACGCCGGTGGCGCGGTCGCCATCGACCAGGATGTAGTTGCCCTTGCCGGTGACCTTGAAGTTGCTCATCGAGAACTGCAGGCGCTGCTGCTTGTCGACGCCGAAATCAACGCCCACCTTCAGGAACAGATCGTTCGTGCGCGAGTCGGAGAGCGAGCCGCTGGTGTTCATGCCGATGCGCCGGCCGTGGCCGTCATAGGTGATGCCGCGGTCGCTGTGCGCGGCCGAGATCAACAGGTCATAGGCCTCGGCCTTGCGGGCGAAGGTGCCGCCCAGCTTGAAGTTCTGGCTGTCATTGCCGTTCTGCGAGCTGACGCGGCCGACCAAGGTGAACTCGTCGCCCTGCTTGGTCGGCACTTTGGAGATGTAGTTGATGATGCCGCCGGCCGCGCCCACGCCTTCGGACGCCGACGGGCCGTTGATGACCTCGATGCGGCCAATCACCCCCATGTCGGTGAAGGTGGCGCTGCGGCCGCCTTCACGCAGCGGAGAGCCCTGGGGCACACCGTCGAACAGGCGCAGCGGAATGCGGCCGCGCAGCGTCTCGCCGGTGTTGCTCATGGCCTGCGACGACTCCGCATAGCCCGGCACGATGCGCGCCAGCACGGCGCTGGCGTCTTCCGTCACCGCCAGCGTGTGCGCCAGATCTTCCTTGGAAACGACGGTGATCGCACCGGGAATCTTGTCTATGGACTTGGCCGTGCGCGTGCCGGTCACGATGGTGGTTTCCAGACGCGCGGTGTCGCTTGTGCCCGCTGCGCTGGCTGCCGCGGCCGGTGCGGGAGCGGCCTGCTGGGCATAGGCTGTCGAGATGGCGCTGACGAGCAGCAGGGTGGTGAGGGTGGCGGGAACTTGTCTCATGTTTTTTTCGCTCTGTTTTTGGGTGGCGGGGATCCGGACCGCACGTCGTCGAGTCGCCTCGCAGGCTGAAGGTCCGGGCTGTCGGGCAGGCAGCTCAGCGCCGGGCAGAAGCGGGTCAGAAGCGGGGCAGGAGTCGGGAGCCTCCTTCCGCGACGCTGTCACGCGTCCCCGGCGATGTCCTCAGTCTCAGTGATCGCGGAGCTTAGTAAAACTATCCCCGACTATGTTCAGGCGATAGTTTTTGTGGCTTGCCGTAGTCCTCTACTCAGGCCCGCGCAGGCTCCTGGCCACAAAGGCCAGGCCCTCGCGCAGGGCCGGCTGCCAGACCGCCCAGTCATGGTCACCGTCGAGGATGCGCAGCTCGGCGCTGATGCCCGTCACGCGCGAGACGCGGTTGAACAGCAGATGGGCTTCCAGGTCGATGTCGTTGCCCGCCTCGGCCGGGTCGGGGTTCTTGTACTCGTCATCGCCGGCGGCAATGAACATGCGCAGCGGCAGGTTCTTGGCCGCAAAGCCGGCCAGCAGGGCCGGATAGTTCTTGGCGCGGTAGATCTCATCGACGAACAGCGTGTTGACGCTGCCGAAGGCACCGAACTCGCGCGTGCTGGAGCCTGCCGGCGGCAGCGGCGTGTAGACCGCCGGGCTCAGCACGATGGCGGCGCAGAACAGCTCCGGATAGACCAGCGCATAGCGCAAGGCGCCATAGCCGCCCATCGAATAGCCGGCCAGCGCACGGGCATTGCGATGCTGGATGGTGCGAAAGCTCGCGTCCACATGGGGCATCAACTCGCCGATGACGCCGGTCTCGACCTTGGCGCCGGGCAGCGAGTCCTTGGTGTAGGCCGAGTCCACCCAGTAGCCGCCCCGGTCGCTGGACGGTGCGTCAGGCATGACCGCAATCGCGGCCGGCATCTTGCCGCCGGCGATCAGCTCGTCCAGCAGCGCCTTGTTGCGGTCCCAGGCGGAAAGGCTGTCGCCCCGGCCATGCAGCAGATAGATCACCGGATAGCGCAGGCCCGAGGTCTGGTAGCCGGCCGGCAGATAGACCTTGTAGTAGCGCGTGCCGCCCAGCACCGGCGAGGCAAAGCTGAACTCGGTGATGCTGCTGGCCGACGGTGCCGGAGGCGGTGGCGGAGGTGCAGGCGGGGGCGGCGGCGGTGTGACGACCGCCAGCAGGTCTTCGCTGCCACCGCAGGCCGCCAGGCCCAGGCCGCCCAGCAGCGCCGTGCTGGCGCGCAGCAGGCCGCGACGGCTCAACGGGCCAGTTGCCGCGGGGCCGGGGGCAGGTGTGATGGGGCTGATGTGATTTTTCATTGTTGTCTCCACTGTTGGGAGACCGAGTCTGGGCGAGCATGCACCGTGATCACAGCAGCGCTGGCTTGGTTCACAAGACAGCTTTCATACCGTCTGTTCAGGGCGCATCCACATGGGCCGCCATGGCCACGCGGCTCTCATGCAGAAACGCCGTTACCAAACGTATGCGTATCGTCGACCGAGACCAGACGATGCCGATGCGGCGCGGCTCGAACGGCCGGGGCAGCGGTATGCGCACCAGGTGCAGGCCTTCGGGCCAGGGCCGCGCCCAGTCGGGCACCAGGGACACGCCGAGGCCGCGGTCCACCATCACCGCGATGGCGTTCAGCGCATTCAGCTCGAAGCGCTCGCGCGGCGTGATGCCGGCCGTGCGCAGGTACTGGTCGGCCTGGCGGCCACCCCACTGGCTGCGGTCATAGCGAATCAGCGGCTCGCTGGCCAGCAGCTCGTGCGGGTCGCGTCCCGCCATCGCCGCCGGCGCCAGTACCACCAGCGGCTCCTCGCGCAGCAGCTCCCAGTCGCAGGTCTTGGGCAGGGCGAACGGGGCCTGCAGCACGATGGCCGCGTCCAGCTCGCCGCCCTCGACGCTGCGATACAGCTCCGGCGAATAGCCGGGCTTGATGAAGACCTTGATGCGCGGGAACTTCTCGACCATGCGCGCCAGGATGTCGGGCAGCATGCCGGTCAGCGCATTGGTGCCGGCGCCCAGGCGCAACTCGCCGGCGGTGGCGTCGTCATTGGCCACCGTGCTCAGGTCGGCCACATCGCGCAGCACATCGCGGGCCCGCTGCAGGATGCGCGAGCCGGCCTCGGTGACGTTGACGGTGCGGCCGGCGCGGGCGATCAGCGGCGCACCGATCTCGCGCTCCAGCGTTCGGATCTGCTGCGCCACCGCAGCCGGCGTGATGTTCAGGAGCCGCGCGGCCGCGGCCATGGAGCCGTGGTCAACCACGGCGACGAAGGTGTGCAGGAATTGGGTGTCCACCGGCCGAGGCTACATGAAGAACGCAACCCGTCTCAGTGGTGCCCGACGTCCGAGTAGATCGTCAGCCCCTTGAGCGAACGTGTCGGCGCCGGGAAGAACAGGCTGGCGACATAGCCGATGATGATGCACAGCATGATGGAGATCGCCAGGTAGAAGTAGGGGTGGACCAGATTCATAGCCCAGGCCAGCGTGGTCAGCGCAATGCTCGAGGCAATGCCGATGGCCACGCCCGGCGAGTTGGCGCGTCGCGTGAACATGCCCAGCGTGTAGGCGCCGGCAAATCCGCCGCCCAGCAGGCCCGCCAGTTCGATCGAGACATCGAACAGCGAGTGGATGTCGTAGCGCGACAGCAGCAGCGCCACGCCAATGCCGGCCAGACCCACCACCACCGTGATGACCTCGGCGAAAAGCACGCTCTTGCGCGGCGTCGGGTTCTTGGCCAGTTTTTCGTAGAAGTCGACCGAGGCCAGCGTGGCCACGCTGTTGATGATGCTCGACAGGGTGGACATCGCGGCCGCAAAGATGCCCGCAATGATCAGCCCGGTGACGCCCATCGGCAGCTCGGCGGCAATGAACAGCGGAAAGGTCGCGTCGATCGACAGCAGCGGGTTCATGCGCTCCGGGTGGGCGCGGTAGAACACATACAGCGCCGTGCCGATGGAATAGAACACAAAGCCGCCCGGAATCATGATCGCCGCAAAGGCCCAGATCGAGCGCCCGGCCTCCTTGGCCGACTCGGTGGACAGGGTGCGCTGCATCAGCACCTGGTCCTTGGGGAAGGTGAGCACGACATCGAACAGCACAAGGAAGATGAAGCCCCAGACGGTGGCCTTGGTGAGGTCGAAACTGAAGTCGAACAGCTGGGTCTTGTTCTCGGCCATCGCGACCTGCCAGAGTTCGTCAAAGCCGCCGTTGAGCCGATAGACGATGAAGCCGATCGCGAACAGCGCACCACCCATCATCGCGAACACCTGCACGAAATCGGTCCAGACCACCGCCTTCATGCCGCCCATGGCGGTGTAGGCGATCGTGAAGCCGCCCATGATCAGGATGCTCCAGACCACGTTCAGACCGGTGATGGTGGCGATGGCCAGCGCCGGCAGGAACAGCACCACGCTCATGCGGCTGCCCACCTGCATCAGTATGCACAGCGCGCTGGCCAGCATGCGGATGGCCGGGTGGAAGCGCGTCTCCAGATAGGAGAACACCGACATCAGGTCCAGCCGGCGCAGCAGCGGCACGATCCACACCGCCACGAACATCAGGCCCAGCACCGCGATCAGGTTGTTGGTCAGGTACTGCCAGTTGGTCTCGAAGGCCTTGGCCGGTATCGCAATGAAGCTGATCGAGCTGGTATTGGTGGCATACAGGCTCACGCCGGCCACCCAGAACGGGATGCTGCGCCCGCCAACGAAGAAGTCCGCAGTCGAGTCGCGCTTTTCGCGCAGATAGAAGTACAGGCCTATGCCCAGCATCGCGACCAGATAGATGGCGATCACCAGCCAGTCCAGCCACCTCAGCAGCTGCTTGCCCGCCTCGACCTCGGCAAAGGCCAGGGTCTGGCTGCCGTCGGCGCCTGGGCGGGCCCAGAGCACACCGTTGTTCCAGGCCGCGGTCTGGCTGACGCCCCCCGCCTCGGGCGCGGCCATCACCGCCCAGGCCCCGGTGATGGTGTGAAAACTCATCAGCTTGGGCGCGCCCTCGGCACCGGCCTGCACCAGATACAGCACATGGGCCTGGCCCATCGCCCGACCCGAACCGGCCACCACCCGGCCGGGCACGGCGCCCTGCTCGGTCCAGCCTCTGTCGGCCGACCAGCGCAGCATGCGTTCGGCCCCTTGGCCATCGCTCGCGAAGGTGGCGAACAGCGCCGCCGTCTGGCCGACCAATGAACTCAGCTGACCCGCACCGGGCCAGCCCGCCAGCTCGCGCCAGGCGGGCTGCTTGGCCTGCGGGTCGATTTGCAGCACTCGGGATAATCCATCCGGGCCCAGGCCGGCGATATAGAGCTTGCCGGCCAGGCCCGTACCGCGGGCCAGCGCCAATGTGGTCGGCAACGGCGGCAGCGGAGCCAGCGTCGGCTGGCCCTGGACCAGGGTCAGCCTGTCCGTCCGCTGCACCCGGCCCTCGGCACCCATCAGCGCATAGGCATGAGCCCCTCCGGAGACCACCGCCAGCAGCGGTGCCGGCGCTTGCCAGTTCGTCGGCGTCCAGCTCTTCTGGTCCTCGCTCAGCAGCCAGGCGTTTTGCTGGCCCAGCGCCAGTGGCCGTCCGTCAATGGCCACCAGGGCCTGCAGCGGCTCGATGGCCGGCAGCGCCGGTAGGGCCGTGAGGCGCACAGAGGCCAGATTCTCTGCCCGCACCGGCGGGCAAACGGCCAGCAATATGAAGGCGATGACGCAAAGGACGCGGTGGGCTGGGCTCATGGAGACTCGGGAAACGGGGGAGGAGCGCACAGGGCGCAGGACGGCACAGGCAGGACGGCGCTAGGGCGGGTCTGCAGCAGCAACGGCCAGCAACGCCTCGGCACGCTTCAGAAAGGGCGGGTCGATCATGCGCCCGTCCACGAGGAAGGCTCCCCTTCCCTGTGCGGCCGCCGCACGCGCGGCCTCGACCACACGCATTGCATGCGCAATCTCCTCGCGGCTGGGGCGGAACACCTCGTGGGCCAGCGCCACCTGGCTGGGATGGATGCAGCTCTTACCTACGAAACCCAGGCGTTGTGCCATCCGCGCCTCGGCGCGAAAGCCCTCGGCATCGGCCACATCGGCAAAAGCGCCATCCATCGCGAACACCCCCGCCTCGGCCGCAGCCATGCGCAAGGCAAACATCACGGCGTGCACATTGGCTGCATCGCGGCGGGCAATGCCCTGCGGCTCGAACAAATCGCCCAGGCCCAGTTGCAGGCCGGCCACGCGGGGGTGGGCAGCGGCAATCGCGGCCGCCGCGCGCAGCGCCTTCGGTGTTTCGATATTCACCAGCAGCCGGATCGGCTGCTCCACGCCATTGGCCCGCTCGGCTCGCTCCAGCGCCGCCACGGCCATGCGCACATCGTCGGCCGACTCCGGCTTGGGCAGGTTCAGCAGCGCCAGGCCCGGCCGGGCCACGGCCTGCAGATCGGCCTCGAAATGCGGCGTGCCCAGCGCATTGACGCGCACGATGATCAGCTTGACCGCGCTGAGTACCGCGTCGGATGTCACGAAAGCCTGAACTAAGTCACGGGCCGAGGCCTTGCGCTCCTCGGGCACCGCATCTTCCAGATCGATGGAGAGGGCGTCGGCAGTGCCCGCCAGGGCCTTGTCGAAAAGCTCCGGACGCACTCCCGGGACGAACAGTTTGCTCCGCATCATGGGCGGCAGTATGGTGGAGCGCGGACGGAAGAAAAACTGCTCTCAACATCTTTAGACAATAGTTTTTCTATGCAATAGAGACCCTTCAGCGGCTTCAGCCCCAAGCCAAAAGGTCGATACCTCCTTACTGATCAAAAGGGAGACCCGCGCATGAATCTCAACAATCTGCCCATTTCACGCAAGCTTTGGGGCGCCATCCTGTTCCTGCTCGTGGCCATGCTGCTGGTGGCGGGGCTGACGATGCGGCGGGCGCAGGTGGTTCAGCAGGAGGCCTTTGACCAGTCCACCCTGGCCCATCAGCTGGTGGAGAAGGCCACGCAGTGGAAGGGCATGACCGAGACCGCCGTGGCCCGCAGCCTGGCCTCGGCGATCAGCGCAGACCCCTCGGTGGGCGCCTTCTTCAAGGAAAACCTGGCCAATGACGCGCCGCGCGTGGCCAAGCTGCGCGAGGAAATCTCCAAGGAGGCGACCAGTGACGACGACAAGGCGCTGCTGAAGGACATCGTCGCGCTGGGCGGCAAGCTGCTGGCGGCGAGCAAGAAGACCCGCGAGCTGGGCGGCTCGGGCGACGTCTCGGGCGTCGAGGAGACCGTCAAGAACGAGTACGTGCCCTCGGTCAACGCCTATCTGGCCGCCATAGACAAGTTCGTCAAGCTGCAGCAACTCAAGGGCGAGAACGCGCAGAAGGAAGCGGCTGCGGCGCGCAGCGAGATCGTCATGTACGGCAGCGTTGGCGCGCTGATCGTGATAGTCCTGGGCATGGCGGTGGCCGCCGCCCTGGTCAAGTCGATACGCCAGCCCTTGCAGCAGTCGATCGATGTGGCCAGCGCCATCGCAGCCGGCGACCTGACCCAGCACATCAGCACCGAGCGCGGCGACGAGTTCGGCGCGCTGATGAAGGCCTTGCAGCATATGAACGAATCGCTGGGCCGGGTGGTGGGCAATGTGCGCGCCTCGACCGACAGCATCTCGCACGCCTCGGTCGAGATCGCCACCGGCAACGCCGACCTGTCGCAGCGCACCGAGCAGACGGCCTCGAATCTGCAGCAGACCGCATCGTCGATGGAGGAACTGACCAGCACCGTGCGCCAGAGCGCCGACTCGGCCCGCCAGGCCAACCAGCTGGCAACCTCGGCCGCTGAAGTGGCCGCCCGCGGTGGCGCGGTGGTCGCCCAGGTGGTGGCCACAATGGACGAGATCAACACCAGTTCGAAGAAGATCAGCGACATCATCGGCGTGATCGACGGCATTGCCTTCCAGACCAATATCCTGGCGCTGAACGCCGCGGTCGAGGCCGCACGGGCCGGTGAGCAGGGTCGCGGCTTTGCCGTGGTGGCCGCCGAGGTGCGCAGCCTGGCCCAGCGCTCCGCCCAGGCGGCCCGCGAGATCAAGAGCCTGATCGGCACCTCGGTCGAGAAGGTCGAGGGCGGCTCGCGCCTGGTGGCCGACGCCGGCAAGACGATGAGCGAGATCGTCGGCTCGGTGCAGCGCGTGACCGACATCATTGCCGAGATAAGCGCCGCCGCCGGCGAGCAGAGCCAGGGCATTGGCCAGGTCAATGTAGCCGTCGCCCAGCTGGACCAGATGACGCAGCAGAACGCGGCATTGGTCGAAGAATCCGCCGCCGCCGCCGAATCGCTGAGGGAACAGGCGATGCGGCTGGCGCAGGAGGTGGCGGTGTTCAAGCTGTCGGGCCGCTAGGGCCTAAAGCCCGACAGCTCACGGGCACACTCGATCAACACCCAGTGCCGCCTCGGGCAAGCGCCCGCGCCGGCCAAACCCAACACTCGCTACCCACAGTGAACCGCCCGGGGCCGCATGTCGCGGCGCACGGCGCGGCACAGGGAGGGCGTGTTGGGAACATGGACGATAGGCGCACGGGTGGGCGCCGCTTTTGCCGGATTGATCGCGTTGATGGCGGCGCTGGCGCTGTTCTGCCTGATGTCGCTGCGCGGCACGGCCGGCCTGGTCACCGAGCTGCTGGACAGGCAGTGGAAGCTCTCGCAAGGCATCGTGAAGCTGCAGGGGCTGGTGGAGCTGAACGTATGGCGCGACACCACGCGGGTCAATGTTGCGCTGGGCGCCTACGCGGCCGAGTACAAGCGCGCCTTCGAGCAGACCCAGGCCGAGACGACGGCCTTGCGGGGCGCGATGCAGGCAGTGCCGCAAAGCGCCGAGCTGCAGGCCCAGTTCAAGCAGGTGGACGGGCTGGCCGCCGAGTTCAGCGCAATGACGGCCGAGATCACCCGGCTGCGTGGCGAGGGTGACTATGTGGCACTGCAAAAGATGCTGGCCGAGCAGCACACGCCGACGCGCCAGCGCTATGCCGAGGCCCTGAGCCGGTTGGTGAGCCTGACCGACGGGGCCGCGGCGCGGGCCGGCGAGCAGGCGGCCGCAAAGGTAGCTTCCGCGCAGACCTGGGTCGGCCTGGTGCTGGCGGCGGCCGTCGCCTGCGCCACCTTGTTCGCCTGGCGCCTGGTGCGTGGCATCAGCCATCCGATTCGCGGCGTGGTGGGCCAGGCTCGTGCGATGGCCGATGGCGATCTGTCCGCACAGGTGGCCCAGGATGGCGCGGCCGAGATCGGCGACTTGCAGCGCGCACTGGCCGGCATGCAGGGCGGGCTGCGCACCCTGGTGTCTCAGGTGCACCAGGCCAGTGATGCCACCTCGCTGGCCAGCCAGGAGATTGCCCGTGCAAATCAGGATCTCAGCGAGCGCACCGAACACACGGCCAGCCTGCTGCAGGAGGCCACCGCCTCGGTGGCCGAACTGCACCTGCTGGCCGACAACACCGCCACCTCGGCCGCCGAGGCCAATCAGCTGGCCACCCGCGCCGCCGCCGATGCGCACAGCGGCGCGGGCACCGTTCTGAAGGTGATTGCCTGCATTGACGATGTGCACGCGCACTCGAAGCAGATTGGCGAGATCATCCAGCTGATCAATGGCATTGCGCTGCAGACCGACATCCTGGCGCTGAACGCCGCGGCCGAGTCGGCCCGCGCCGGCATCCATGGCAAGGGCTTCTCGGTGGTGGCCGACGAGGTGCGCAACCTGGCGCGCCGCTGTGCCAGCGCCGGCACCCAGATCAAGACCCTGGTGCTGGACGCCAACGCCCGCGCCGAAGACGCGGTGGCGCTGGCCCGCGATGCCGGCGAGGCGTTGCAGCGCTGCGTGGGCGGCGCCGAGGGCGTGGCCCAGCTGATCGCCCGCATCCACAGCGGCAGCGCCCAGCAGTCGAAGCAGGTGGCCCAGGTCAGCGCCAGCGCCGCGCACATCGACCGCCTGACCCAGGCCAACGCGGCCCTGGTCGAAGAGTCGGCAGCCGCCGCCACCGGCCTCAGCGAACAGGCCCAGCAGCTGGTGCAGTTGGTGCGCGTGTTCCGGCTTGATCCCGCCAACCTTGCCCCTCACCCTGCGCAGCCCGCCTCACCCGAATCCGTACGCTATGCAAGAACAACAGTTTGACTATGTGATCGCCGGCGCCGGATCGGCCGGCTGCGTGCTCGCCCACCGCTTGGTGAAGGCCGGCTTCTCGGTATTGCTGCTGGAGGCCGGCCCGAAGGACGACAGCCCATTCATCCACATGCCCGCCACCTTCGTCAAGGTGATAGGCACCGAGCGCACCTGGCGCTACGAAACCGAACCGCAGCCCGGCGCTGCCGGGCGCACCATGTATGTGCCGCAGGGCCGCACGCTGGGTGGCGGCAGCTCGGTCAATGCGATGGTCTACACCCGCGGCACCGCCCAGGACTATGACGACTGGGCCGCCCAGGGCTGCAGCGGCTGGGACTGGAGCCAGGTCTTGCCGGCATTCCGCCGAGCCGAGGGCAATCAGCGGCTGGCCGGCGAGTTCCATGGCAGCGACGGGCCGCTGAAGGTCAGTGACACGCGCTACCGCCATCCGCTGAGCCTGGCCTTCGTCAAGGCCGCGCAAGAGATCGGCCACCGCTACAACGACGACTTCAACGGCGCACGGCAGGCCGGCGTCGGCTTCTACCAGACCACGACGATGGACGGCAAGCGTGCCAGCACGGCCGCCACCTACCTGGCCGCCGTGGCAAGCAGCCCGCTGCTGACCGTGCATATCCGCGCCCATGTGCTGAAGATAGACATAGCGGACGGCGAGGCCCGCGGCCTGCGCTGGCGCGACAGCGCGGGCACCGAGCACCTGGCGCTGGCGCGGCGCGAGGTGGTGCTCAGCGCCGGCGCGCTGGCCAGCCCCAAGCTGCTGCTGCTGTCGGGCATAGGCCCGGGAGCGCAGCTGCAGCAACTCGGCATCCCGGTGCTGCGCGACCTGCCCGGCGTCGGCGAGAACTACCAGGACCATCTGGAGGTCTCGGTCTATGGCCGTGCCCGCGAGCCGATCAGCCTCTTGGGCCAGGACCAGGGCCTGCGCGCGCTGCGCCACGGCCTGCAGTGGACGCTCTACAAGCAGGGCCTGCTGAGCTCCAATGTGGTCGAGGCGGGCGGCTTCTTCGACACCACCGGAAGCGGCCGGCCCGACGTGCAGTTCCATGTGCTGCCCACGCTCGTGGGCGATGTCAACCGCGAGCCGCTGGCTGGCCATGGCCTGTCGCTCAACCCCTGCTTTCTGCGCCCCGCCTCGCGCGGCGTGGTGCGGCTGCGTAGCGCCGACCCGATGGCGCCGATCTGGTTCGACGCCCGGGCCCTGAGCGAGCAGCAGGATGTGGACACGCTGGTGCGCGGCGTCAAGCTGGCGCGGCGCATGCTGCGCGCGCCGGCACTGCGCGCCGTGATCAGCGCCGAGCTGGCCCCGGCCGTGCAGGACGAGGTGGCCGACAGCCTGCTCGAAGCCCATGTGCGCAGCCATGCCAAGACCGTCTACCACCCGGCCGGCACCTGCAAGATGGGCATAGACGCGATGGCCGTTGTCGGCCCCGAACTGAAGGTGCACGGCATCCGCAGGCTGCGGGTCTGCGACGCCTCGGTGATGCCGACGCTGATCAGCGCCAACACGAATGCGCCGACGGTGATGATCGCGGAGCGCTGCGCCGAGTTCATGCTGGTGCCTCCACGCTGAAGCGAGGCTGCACTGTCAGTCAAACATCGGTCGCCATCGGCCCCTAGAGTGCCGGCATCAACAGCAGTCGGGAGACAACAAGCATGACTTCATTCCAGGGCAAGGTGGCCTTCATCACCGGGGGCGGCACCGGCATCGGCGCGGCCGTGGCCCAGCAGCTGGCCGCAGCCGGCGCCAAGGTGGTGCTGATGGGGCGGCGGCTGGAGCCATTGCAGGCCGTGGCCCGGCCCCTGGGCGGCATTGCGGTGGCCGGCGATGCGGCCGACGCGGCCGACGTGCGCAAGGCACTGGCCCAGGCGCATGAAGCCTTCGGCAAGGTCGACCTGCTGGTGGCCAATGCCGGAGGCCACGGCATGGGCAATGTGATTGACACGACGGACGACTCCTGGGCCCAGGCCACGCGCCTGAACCTGGACACCGCCTTCGTCTGTGCCCGCGAGGCCATGCCCGACCTGATCGCGCAGCGCGGCAATATCGTCATCCTGTCCTCGCTGGCCGGGCACTTCGCCGGGCCGGGCGTGGTCGGCTATGTGACGATGAAGCATGCGCTGATCGGCCTGACCCGCTCGCTGGCGCGTGACTACGGCCCGCAGGGCGTGCGTGTCAACGCCGTCTGCCCCGGCTGGGTGCGCACGGCGATGGCCGACGAGCAGATGCAGGTATTGATCGACAAATACCAGCTCGCTGATGTGGATGCTGCCTACGACAAGGTCACCCGCAACGTGCCGATGCGCCGCGCCGCCACGGCCGACGACGTGGCCAACGCCGTGCTGTTCCTGGCCTCGCCGCTGGCCGCCATGATCACCGGCACCTCGCTGATGGTGGACGGCGGCGCCTCCGCCGTCGATCTACCGACGATTGCCTTTGCTGATTGATAACGGAGACTCCATGAGCAAGCAACGCCCCGCCGGCTGGAAGAACTACGACGACTTCGCCGATGGCATCGCCACCAACCGCCTGCCAGCCTCGGCCGCCCTGGTCGGAAAAACGCTGAAGCTGCATCTGCCGGCCTTTGTGCTGACCCTGAGCCCCAGCGACCTGCACCGCCTGAGCTGGTCCGAGCAGGGCCAACACAATGGTCATGGCGAAGACTGGTACGAGGCGATCGAGGTCGCCCCCGACACCTTCTTCATCGACATCACCCAGGCCTCGCGTCCGCAGGAGGCGCTGACGGTGATCGTCAACACCCGCACCTTGCGCGTGCTGGCGATACGCTGCCAAATCATCAGCACGGAAGCGGCCGGCGGTGAACCCCGCGTGCCGCAGGACTTCTGGGTCGGCACCCTGGGCGATGATCCATCGGCCGCCACCGGCCCGGTGCCCGCGCCGACGCGCGACCTGATAGGCCTGCGCACCTGGCAGACCTACAGCCCGAGCCACACCTACGAGCACACCTATCTGAGCTCCAGCCGCTACGCCTGGCAGTGCCTGGTGGGTGTGCAGCGCGGCCATGGCGATGTGGACCTGGCGAGCTACTACAAGTTCGACGACGACCAGTACATCTTCACCTTCCGCGAGTTCAAGATTCCGGTCGCCTCGGTGTTCTTCTTCAACTTCGCGGCAGACCGCTCCACCGGCAAGTTCCTGGGCGTCACCGGCGCCGGCGAGATTGCCAACAACCCGGCCGGCGCCTTCATGCGCAAGGCTTCGATGACCTTCTACACCGCAGGCGAGGAGCCAGTCTGATGCGCACGAATCTGCAGATCATCCAGGAACACTACGCCGCCTCCGACCGCAAGGACATCGCCGCGATGATGGCCGATGTCGCCCCCGATGTGCGCTGGACCGAAGCCGCCGGCTTTCCCTGCGCAGGCACGCACGTAGGCCCGCAGCAGATCATCGACAAGGTGTTCAAGGTGCTGGGCGGCGAGTGGGAGGGCTACACCTTCAAGCTCGACTCGCTGATCGACGGCGGCGCAACGATTGCCGGCGTGGGCACCTACTCGGGCACCTACCGCAAGACCGGCAAAGCCATGCAGGCACGCGTCGTCCACGTGTGGCAACTCGACGGCGGCAAGATCCGCGCCTTCGAGCAGTTCACCGACACCCTGCTGGTGGCACGGGCGATGACATGAGGTGAGGAGTGGGGCGACTCCAGGTCCAGGCTGGATCGTCCGAATTCACAGCCGCCTTCGGGCGGCTTTTTTGTGGCCGATGCCCGCCCACTTGATCCACAGCGCCCATTGCAGCGCTGTGCACCCAGGGCCACTTGGCGTTGCGTCGCCAGTCAAGCGCCCCGCCCCTCCCCTTCCTACGATGACTTGTCTGATCCCATTCATCAACAAGAGGAGACATCATGGCACGTCAAATAAGCGCAATAATTCTCGCCGCTGCGGCAGCACTGTTGGCAGGCAACGCCCAGGCCACCGAGGGCGGCGGCGGGGTCTATCCGAACGGCAACGAGAACTATCTGGTGGGCGCGATGCCGCCCCCGGGCACCTACTGGCTGGCCTACAGTGGCTACGACCAGCTGACCAAGCTGCGTGACAACAACGGTGACCGAATCAACGTGCCCTTCGACGTCAAGGTCGGCGCGTTTGCGCCGCGTTTCGTCTGGGTCACGGACACCAAGATCCTGGGCGGCCAGCTGGCCTGGCATGTGATCGTGCCGCTGCTCAATGTGGACGTCAGCGTGGCCGGAAGCAGCCAAACCAAGACAGGCCTGGGCGACATCGTGTTCGGCCCCGGCCTCGGCTATCACGAGGGCAATCTGCACTATGTGTTCGCGCTGGACGTCAATGCGCCGACCGGCTCCTACAAGAAGACCGATCTGGCCAACACCAGCCGCAACTACTGGAATCTGGAGCCGCTGATCGCCGTCAGCTATGTGCAGCCGCAGGGCATCAATGCCGACATCAAGTTCCACTACGACTTCAATGCCGAGAACAACGACACGAAGTACAAGTCCGGCCAGGAGTTCCACTTCGACTATGCGCTGGGCTACGGCTTCGGCAATGGCTGGGTGGCCGGCGTGGGCGGCTATGTCTATCAGCAGGTCACGGCCGACAAGCTGAACGGCGCGACGGTGGCCAATGCCAAGGGCGAGGCGATGGGCTTCGGGCCCTCGATCAAGTACGACAACGGCAAGGGCTTCTTCATCACCGCCAAGTGGCAGAAGGACTTCTCGGTCAAGAACCGGGCCGAGGGCACGGCGCTGAAGGTCAAGTTCTCGATTCCGTTCTGAGCCTCGGCAGTCCCGGATTGCGCTGCGCTTCATCCGGGCTACGCATCCCGTAGCCCGCATGCAATGCGGGGCCGCACCCGGTGCACCGCCGTGCAATCCGGGCTGCGCTGCCAGACAAGCGCCGCACCGGGCCCCTGCCTACAGTGCCCAGGGACCGCGCCCACCCCAAAGACCCAGGAGTTCCTTCATGCACCCGCGAGATCTATCGCTTGAACAGCTTGCCAAGGTCGGCTTTCTCGCGCGCCACCGGCACCACAACTTCATAGACGGCCGCGCCTGCCCGGCGGCCTCGGGCCTGTTCACCCCCGTGGTTGACCCAGCCACCGAGCTGGTCGTCGCCGAAGCGTCGGACAGCGACGAGCGCGATGTCGAGCTGGCCGTGGCCAGCGCGCGCCGCACCTTCGAGGGCTCGGCCTGGTCGGCCATGCTGCCGGCCGAGCGCGAACGCCTGCTCTACAGGCTGTCGCAGCTGATCGAAGAGCATGCTGACGAGCTGAGCGCGCTGGAGACCCTGCAAAGCGGCAAGCTGCAGGCGATTGCGCGGATGATCGATGTCGGCAGCGGTGCCGCCTTCGTGCGCTATATGGCCGGCTGGGCCACCAAGCTGGAGGGCCAGACCTTGGACCCGTCCATCCCCGGCCCGCCCGGCACACAGTACGTCACTTACACCCGGCGCGAGGCGGTGGGCGTGGTGGCAGCGGTCGTGCCCTGGAACTTCCCGCTGGCGATTGCGCTGTGGAAGGTTGCTCCCGCACTGGCGGCCGGCTGCACAGTGGTGCTCAAGCCCTCGGAGGAGACACCGCTGACGGCGCTGCGCCTGGCCGAGCTGGTGATGCAGGCAGGCTTTCCGGCCGGCGTGCTGAATGTGGTCTGTGGCCGCGGCCACACGGCCGGTGCGGCGCTGACCCGCCACCCGGACGTCAACAAGATCAGCTTCACCGGCTCCACCGCCGTGGGCAAGCAGATCGGCCATGCCGCCGTCGACAATATGGCGCGCATGACGCTGGAGCTGGGCGGCAAGTCACCGATGATCGTGTTGGCCGATGCCGACCCGGCCAAGGCGGCCATTGGCGCGGCGATGGGCATCTTCTTCAACCAGGGCCAGGTCTGCACCGCCGGCTCACGGCTCTACGTGCACCGCTCCATCTTCGAACCTGTGCTGCAGGGTCTGGCCGAGGCGGCCCAGTCACTGAAGATTGGTTCCGGCTTCGACACCACCTCGCAGCTGGGTCCCTTGGCCTCGAAGCGCCATTTCGAGCGTGTGCTGGGCTTCATTGCCGAGGCCAGGGCCGAGGGCGCGCGCGTGGTCACCGGCGGCGAGCGGGCGCTGGCCGGGGGCTACTTCGTGCAGCCCACCGTGCTGACCGATGTGCATGCCGGCATGCGCATCGTGCGCGAAGAGGTGTTCGGCCCGGTGATCGTCGTCATACCCTTCGACGAGGTGGACGAGGCCGTGCGCCTGGCCAATGACAACCCGATGGGGCTGGCGGCCAGCATCTGGTCCAACGACCTGTCCGCCGTGCACCGGCTGATTCCGCGCCTGAAGGCCGGCACCGTCTGGGTCAACACCCACAACATGCTGGACAACGGGCTGCCGCTGGGCGGCTACAAGCAATCGGGTTATGGGCGCGACCTCGGCCGCGCCGCCGTCGAGAGTTTCACCGAGCTGAAAAGCGTGTGCATGGCCATCTGAGCCCAGAGCGCACCACACAACCACAACAGGAGACAAGCAATATGAAGCACTTCATCCAACGCGCTTTGCCCGTGGCCCTGGGTCTGGCTGCGCTGAGCGGCGCCGGCTGGGCACAGAACGTCAGCTGCGGGCTGAACAGCGGCAAGGCCGCCACCGGCGAACCGCTGCCCATCGGCGCCGTGGTCGGCAAGACCGGGCCCGATGACTTCAGCTCGGCGGCCGGCGCCGCCGCCGCCTACTTCAAGTGCGTCAACGCCAACGGCGGCATCAATGGCCGGCCGGTCGAGTACATCGTTGCCGACGACCAGTGGAACCCGGAGACGGCGACCCAGGTCGCCTCCAAGCTGGTCAAGGACCGCAAGGTGCTGGCCATGGCCGGCAACACCAGCTTCGTCGAGTGCGGCGCCAACGCCAAGATGTATGCGCAGGAGGACGTGATGGTGATCGCCGGCGTCGGCGTGCCGCGCGAATGCTTCAACGCCAAGAACTATGCACCGATCAACTCGGGCCCGCGTGTGTCCGGCACCATCGCGGCCATGTATGCGGCCAAGAAGTACGGCGCCAAGAAGATGGTCTGCATCATTCCCAACATCCCCAGCCTGGGCAACTGGGCCTGCGAGGGCCCGAAGGAGTGGGGCGCCAAGAACGGCGTGGTGTCCGAGACCATCGTCATCGACCCGGGTTCGGCCGACGCCACCTCGGTGATGCTGCAGGCCGCCAGCAAGAAGCCCGACGTCATCATCATGAACGTGCCCAAGGGCATTCTGGTGCCCATGCTGGCCGCGGCCGAGCAGCAGAACCTGGGCAAGAAGATCCACTTCGTGTCGTCCGCCCCGGCCTACAACACCGAGGTGCCCAAGGCCATAGGCGCCTACTGGAAGAACAACTTCGACACCAATCTCGAGTTCCAGCCGCTGGAGGCCGGTGGCCCGGACAACAAGAACTGGCTGGCGCTGATGGACAAGTACGGCAACAAGGCCGACCCGCGCGACACCTTCTCGCAGGCAGGCTACCTGGCCGCTCGCGTGGTCACCGAGGCGATGCTGAAGCTGGACCCCAAGAAGATCGATCGCGCCGCCGTCAGCAACGCGCTGCGCGCCGTCAGCGGCTTCAAGAGCGACATCCTGTGCAAGCCCTTCTACGTCGGCAACGGCAACCGCCACAACGCCAACAACAGCGGACCCATGGCCACCAGCACCGGTACCGCCTGGGCCATCGCCCCGGGCGGCTGCATGACGGCCGATGACCCCGAGCTGGCCGACATCCGAGCCGACGAGAAGAAGATGGGCATCAAGTAAGCCATGGTGGACCTGCTACCTTTCCTGGTCTCCGGTCTGGGCATCGGCGCCGTCTATGCCCTGTCCGGGGTGGGTCTGGTGGTGCTGTACCGCTCGTCGGGCGTGCTGAACTTCGCCTTCGGCGCGCTCGGCGCGATCGGCGCCTATGTAGCCTGGTCTTTGCTGGACCAGGACTGGCCGCAGTGGCTGGCCTGGGCCAGCGCCGTGGCCACGGCGATGGCCCTGTCGCTGGCCTATGGCCGGCTGCTGGCGCCGCAACTGGCCCACCGCGACCCGACGATACGCAGCATAGGCACGCTGGGCTTTGCGCTGATCGTGATGGGCTTCACCGAGTGGTACTGGGGCGCACAACCGCGCCGCCTGGTGCTGCCCACCGACGCCGAGGCGCTGGAGTTCGCCGATGTCCGGCTGACCTACACCCGCGTGCTGGGCCTGGCCCTGGCGCTGGCGATGATGGCGGGCATTGGCCTGCTCCTGAGCCGCACCCGCATCGGCCTGAAGATGCGCGCGCTGGCCAATGACCGCGACCTGAGTGCGCTCTTGGGCATTCGCGTGCTGCAGGTGGACACGGTGGCCTGGGTGCTGTCGGGGGCCTTTGCCGGCGTCTGCGGCCTGCTGCTGGCCAATATCGTGCGGTTGCAGGCCACCTTGCTGACCTTTCTGGTGATACCTGCCTTTGCCGCCGCCATCCTGGGCCGGCTGAACTCGCTGCCGGTGACGGTGGCGGCCGGCATCAGCATCGGCGTGCTGGAGGCACTGGCCATCACCGTGCCGGGTTTTGCCCCCTACCGCACGGCCGTGCCCTTTCTGGTGGCGCTGGCGGCCATCCTCTTCTTCCGCAGCGATGCACGCAAGGCCTGATAGCAGTTGTTGACAATGTCTTACGAGCAAACCCTTTCCCCACCCGCAGCCGCAGGCCCCGGCGGGCTGCAACAGGCGCTGGCCCGCGCCGCCAGCGAGGCCCGCCGCTCCTGGCTGACGATGCTGTTGCTGCTGTCCCTGCTGGCGCTTGTTTTGCCCTGGCTGGCCAATGCCTACTGGATCAAGAGCCTGATCTCGGCCATGGCGCTGGCCGTGGCCGCCGCCGGCGTGGCCCTGCTCTATGGGCAGCTGGGCCTGGTGACCTTGTGCCAGCACGCCCTGCTTGGCGCCGGCGGCTGGGTCGCACTGCGGCTCAGCCACGGCCTGCAGCTGCCCTTCGAGCTGTGCGTGCTGGCTGCCGGGGCCACCTCATGCCTGATCGGCATGCTGGCCGGACTGCCGGCGCTGCGCATGAAGGGGCTGTACCTGGCCCTGGTCACCCTGATGATGGCCGGCGGCTTTCAGGTCGTGATCAGCGCCACCGGCTTTCCGGATGGCGGCGAGGGCTGGCTGGGCCGCGTCGTTGGCAGCGAGCGGCTGATGATGGCGCGCCCGGCGCTGGCGCCGTCCGACGAGGCTTACTTCCGCTACGTCGTGATCTGCCTGGCCCTGGTGCTGAGCCTGATCGAGCTGCACCGCCGCACCAAGGCCGGCCGCTCCTGGGCGCTGATACGCCGCGGCGAGGCGGCGGCCGTCAGTGCCGGCGTCAACATCCTGCTGTACCAGACCTGGGCCTTCGGGCTGGCCGGTTTTTGCGCCGGCGTCAGCGGTGCGCTGCTGGCCGGCGGCGTGGGCCAGCTGGACGGCCGCGCGTTCGGCGCCGGTGACTCGGTGATGACCTTCGCCTTGAGTGTCGTCGGCGGCGTCTACCACTGGCTGGGGCCCATCATCGCCGGCCTGCTGATGCGGGCCGTGCCCTCGCTGCTGTCGGACTACAACGTCAGCGGCTTTCTGGCCGACATCTTCTTTGGCGCTGCCCTGCTGCATGCGCTGATCACCGCGCCGCAGGGCGTGGCCGGCCAGCTGCTGCAGGGACTGACGGCGCTGCGGCGCCGCCTCCACGACATGATGACCCGGAGGCCCGCATGATCGAGCTGAACCAGGTCAGCGTCGCCTTCTGGGGCGTGAAGGCCATCGACGGGCTCACCGCCAGCCTCAGCGCACCGGTGTGCGGGCTGATCGGCCCCAACGGCGCGGGCAAGACCACCTTGGTCAATCTGCTCAGCGGGCTGGTGCCGGCGGCCGAGGGCACGGTCCATGTGCAGGGTACGCCGCTGCTGGGCATGAAGCCCATCGCCCGTGTGCGCTTTGGCGTGCGGCGCTCGTTCCAGACCGAGCAGGTGGTCGAGGACCTCAGCGTCTGGGACAACGTGCGTGCCGTGCTCGACCACGTGCCGCACGAGCGCGCGACCGTGCAGGCCCAATTGGCCGAGATCCTCGACTACACGGGCCTGACCTCGGTGGCCACCCGGCCCGGCCAGCAGCTCAATCTGTTCCAGCGCCGCATGGTCGAGGTGGCCAAGGCGCTGGTCGGGCGGCCGTTGCTGCTGCTGTTCGACGAGCCCGGTGCCGGCCTGACCGAGCAGGAGTCGCAGCTGCTGCGCTCGGCAATCGTCGGCATCCCGGCGCGCTTCGGTGCGCAGGTGCTGCTGATCGACCACGACGTGGACCTGATCAAGGCCACCTGCACCCAGACCCTGGTGATGGACTTCGGCCGCCGCCTGGCGCTGGGCCCCACCGCCGAGGTGCTGGAAGACCCGGACGTGCGCCGCGCCTACCTTGGAACGTGAGAGAATAAAACGAGATGTTGCAAGTTCAAGACCTGGTGCTGCACCGCGGCGGCAAGGCCGTGCTGCATGGCGTGAGCCTGGAGATACCGGCAGGCCAGATCACCGCCCTGGTCGGCGCCAACGGCGCCGGCAAGTCCAGCACGGTGATGGCCATCGCCGGCGCACTGCCGCTGACCAGCGGCCGCATCGAGTTGGCCGGTCAGCAGTTGCACAGGCTGCGCCCCGAGGCCGTGCGCGCCGCCGGTGTGGCCGTCGTGCCCGAGGGCCACAAGGTGCTGGGCGACCTGAGCGTGCGCGACAACCTGCGCGTGGCCGCCAGCGCGCTGCCGGCCGCCGAGGTGCCCGCAGCGCTGCAGCGGGTGCTGACCATTTTCCCGGAGCTTGAGGTCAAGCTGGCGCTGCCGGCCAAGTCGCTGTCGGGCGGGCAGAAGCAGATGGTCTGCATCGCCCAGGCGCTGATAGGCACGCCGCGCTATCTGGTCATCGACGAACTGTCGCTGGGCCTGTCACCGATGGTCGTCAAGCGGCTGGCCGATGTGGTGCAGCAGGTCGCCGCCCAGGGCGTGGGCGTGCTGCTGATCGAGCAGTTCACCAGCCTGGCCCTGGCCATCTCCACCCAGGCCTGCGTGCTGGAGCGGGGCCGCATCGCTTTCAGCGGCGCCTCGGGCACGCTGCGCGAGCGGCCCGAGATCCTGCACAGCAGCTATCTGGCCTCAGCCGCCCACTGAGTACGGCGCCGGCGCTCAATGCGCCAAAGGCAGCGCCATCCGCCGCTGGAACTCCCGCGGCGCCTCGCCGAAATGGCTCTTGAACATGCGGCAGAAGTGCGCGCTGCTGTTGAAGCCCCAGGCGAAGGCCACCTCCGAGATCATCTTGCGGCCCGGCGCGCTCAGGTCGGCATGGCAGCGCTCCAGCCGGGTCTGCCAGATATAGCGATCCAGCGAGCAGTTCTCGTCTTCGAACACCCGGTGCAGATAGCGCTTGGAGCAGCGCATGGCCAGCGCGATGCGCTCGATGCTGAGGTCGGACTCGGCCAGGTGCGCATGCACATATTGCTTGACGCGAGCGCGCAGCACGCTGGGCAGCGTCGTGTGCTCGCTGGCCTCGCCCTGGTAGGCGGCCAGGGTCGAGGCCAGCAGGCCGATGACCGTCTCGCTCAAGGGTTGGCCCACGCCATTGGGCAGGCCCGGCAGCTGCTCTGACAGCGAGCGCAGGAAGGAGCTGAGCACCGCGTACAGGCCCACCACGCTGCTGGCCGTGGCCTCGCAGGTGTGCAGGCTGGGCACCTTGAAACCGCGCAGCAGCTCGCGCGGCACCTGCACCACCAGCAGGTCCAGGCGCTCGAAATTGGTCACCGAATAGGGCACGCGGGGGTCGTACAGGCTCCAGTCGCCGGGGTGCAGATGGAAGGAGCGCTCGCCCTGGCGGATCTCGGCATGGCCCTTGAGCTGCAGCACCAGCTTGTAGAGCGCGTCCATCGGCAGCTCGCTGCAGATGCGCTCCCGGTGCACGCGGTGCGGCGGCGCGCAGATGCGCAGCATGCGCAGCGGGCCGACATTGAAGGCCGACAGCTCGGCGTCGACCGGGCCGTCATCCAGCGCATCAACACCCAGATCGCCGAAGTAGTTGCGGTTGATGCGCTCCCAGGCGGCAGCGCGGTCCGCCAGGTGCTCGCCATGCGTCGTGAAATATTGGTGATCCATGATGGCCTCGGGGGACAGGCTGAGGAATCGGTGGCTACTGCTGATTCGGGCGCCCGCCGCCAAGCGGGCAGGTGCGCACCAAAATACTTAATTTGTTAACCATATTAGGGCATGGTGCACCGGGCCCGTATGAGGGATAACGATCAATGCGGGTATCCTGCAACGCAGCCGTGACACCTTCGGGTCCAACACCAGACAAGGAAGGCATGCCCATGGGAACCGCCGACTCGATGCCAATGCGCAGGACCCCGCAGGCCCTGGCCGCGCGCTACGCGCAGGTGCGGGCGGCGACGCTGGCCCTGGCCGCGCCGTTGTCCGCCGAGGACCAGTGCGTGCAGTCCATGCCCGACACCAGCCCGGTCAAATGGCATCTGGCCCACACCAGCTGGTTCTTCGAGACCGTGGTGCTGCGCCCGCATCTGCCTGGCTACGAGGTGTTCGACCCGGCCTTTGCCCAGCTCTTCAACTCCTACTACGTCAGCCTCGGCCCGCGCCACCCACGCCCGCAGCGCGGCCTGCTGACCCGGCCCTCGCTGCAGCAGGTGCTGGACTACCGCGCCCATGTGGATGCCGCCATCGCCCGGTTGATGCACCAGGGCGGCGGCGATGCCCTGCCGCTGCTTGAGCTGGGCCTGCACCATGAGCAGCAGCACCAGGAGCTGCTGCTCACCGACGTCAAGCATTTGTTTTCGCTGAATCCGCTGCTGCCTGCCTGGGGCGACTCGGGCCCGCATCCGGCTGCCGACGCGGCGAGGTCCGGCGGCTGGTCCACCTTCGCGAGCCAGGAGGCCCTGATCGGCCATGCCGGCGACGGCTCTTTTGCGTTCGACAACGAGACGCCCCGCCACCCGGTGCGGCTGCAGCCCTATGCGCTGGCCAACGATCTGGTGAGCTGCGGTGAGTACCTGGCCTTCATCGACGATGGCGGCTACCGGCGGCCCGAGCTGTGGCTCAGCGACGGATGGGCCGCCGTGACGGCCCTGGACTGGCAGGCGCCGCTGTATTGGAACCTGGCCGAAGGGCAGCGGCTGTTCACGTTGGCCGGCGAGCGGGCCATCGACCCGGCGGAGCCGGTCTGCCACCTGAGCTTCTACGAGGCCGCCGCCTACGCCGAATGGGCCGGCCACCGGTTGCCGACCGAGTTCGAATGGGAGGCGGCGGTCAGCCGCAGCAGCGAGCTCCGGCAGGCGTTCGGTGCCGTCTGGCAATGGACCCGCTCGTCCTACGACCCCTACCCGGGCTTCCGGCC
Source organism: Burkholderiaceae bacterium (assembly GCA_018780645.1). Lineage (GTDB taxonomy): Bacteria > Pseudomonadota > Gammaproteobacteria > Burkholderiales > Burkholderiaceae_C > Paucibacter. Next base: position 78,037 of record JADMJJ010000036.1, on the reverse strand, counting down.
CTGGACCGGCGCGATCAGCGAGTACAACGGCAAATTCATGATCGGCCAGCTGGTGCTGCGTGGCGGCAGCTGCGCGACGCCGGAGGGCCACAGCCGCGCCAGCTACCGCAACTTCTTCCCCCCGGCCGCCCGCTGGCAGTTCACGGGCATACGGCTTGCCCGGGACCTCTGATATGCATCCTCATCTGATCCAGCTGACCGACGACGTGCCTGTGGCGGCCGTCGATTTCGCACGCGACCTGATCGCCGGCCTGCACGAGCAGCCGCGCCAGGTCTCGCCCAAATACTTCTACGACGCCGTCGGCTCGGCCCTGTTCGAGCGCATCTGCGAGCTGCCCGAGTACTACCCGACGCGCACCGAGATGGGCATTCTGCAATCGCGCGCTCACGAGATGGCCGAATGCATAGGTGCGCAGGCCGATATCGTCGAGTTCGGCGCTGGCGCCAGCCGCAAGATCCGCCTGTTGCTGAACCATTTGCAGGCACCGCAGCGCTTTTTACCGGTGGACATTTCCGGCGAACATCTGCACGAGGCGGCCGGCAGCCTGCGGCGCGACTACCCCGGCCTGCGCGTCGAGCCGATCGCCGCGGACTTCACCCAGGGCCTGAACCTGCCGCCCGCGCTGGGCCGGCGCATCGGCTTCTTTCCCGGCTCGTCGATCGGCAATTTCGAGCCCGAGGCGGCCCGCAATCTGCTGCGCCGCATGGCCGGCTGGCTGCAGGGCGGCGGCCTCTTGATCGGCGTCGACCTGGTCAAGCACCCCGACGAATTGCACGCCGCCTACAACGACGCCCAGGGCGTGACGGCCGCCTTCAACAAGAACCTGCTGGCCCGCGCCAACCGCGAGCTGGGCGCCGACTTCGAGCTATCCGCCTTCGACCACTACGCCTTCTATCAGCCCCAGCTGCAGCGCATCGAGATGCATTTGCTCAGCCGCACCCGGCAGACCGTGCGCTTCTGCGGCCAACGCTTCGAGTTCGAGCAGGGCCAGTCGCTGCACACCGAGAACTCCTACAAATACACGCTGGATAGCTTCGCGGCATTGGCGCGCAGTGCTGGCTTCGAGCCGGCGGCGGTGTGGACGGATACGGACCAGCGCTTTGCGGTGCACTGGTTGACGCTGCCAAGCTGATGTCTTTGCGGGACAGACCTGATGCGCGAGCATCTGCTCTGTCCCCAACTGACTAAGACTTCAGTGGTCCGAAGCACCCCTGCTCCACATCCATCAACGCCAGCGCAAACCAGGGCCGACCCGGGCCGGCCGCGTACAGCCGTTCGTCACCGGTGGACCGTCGGCGCACAGTGACCAGCGCGTCGTCATTGCCCAGCATGCGGCTCAGATCGGAGCCGGTGTCTTCCCTGATCTCGAAATCGTTGGCATCGAAGCCGCTGGCGCGCAGGCTGTCGCAAAACCTCAAACTGACGGGTGAGACATGACGGTGCTGCATGGCGGGATCTCCTTGACGGCTGGAAGCGATTGTTGAGAAAGCACCCTGATCCCGCCATTCCCTCTGAAAGGGGTGATGCCCCCTCTTTCGGGGGTCATGCGGCACAGCCGGCCATCCGTCACTCGCATCTATGAACTAGCATGTGGGACTGCTGCCGCACCCGATCAACCCCGCGCTTACCCTGCCCCTCCTGCCGTGTTCATCCAAATCCTCGCCGCCCTGGGCCTTGCCATCTGCCTGCTGCTGGGTGTGCGCATGTGCCTCAGCGCGCCGCGCCAGCGCCGGATTGATGCCGTGCTGCAGCGCTGGGGATATAGCCTGAAGGCCCGAGCCCTGGGGCTGTACCACTGGCGAGCCACGCGGCGCCAGGCGGCCCGTGAGGCCGAAGCGGCGATCGAGCGGGCGCGCAAGAAGGGGCAGTGGGAGGGCAATGTCTACCGCCCCGAGTCCTTCAGCAAGAAGCCGCGCAAGCCGCATTGAGGGGCTGAGTCGCCTTACAGAAAGCCCTGCACAGCCCGCGCCAGCTGCGCGAAGTGACCGGCAATCTCCTCCTCGCGCACCGCGCCGTAGCCCAGCAGCAGGCCCTTGGCCGGCGCCGGGGAGCGCATGTAGTACATCGATAGCGGCCGCGTCGCCACGCCGGCGCGCAGCACCTTCTGCACCACCGCACGGTCATCCAGCGCCTGGGGCAGGCCCAGCACCAGATGCAGGCCGGCGTCACCACCTATCACCGGCAGCTGGGTGCCGAACTGCTGGGCTATGGCCGCGATCAGCGCGTCATGCCGGGCGCCATAGACCGCCCGCATGCGGCGGATGTGGGTGGCGTAATGGCCTTCGGCCAGAAAGCGCGCCAGCACGGCCTGCTGCAGGGTCTGGCCCTCGCGGAACAGCTCGTTGAGGGCTCGGGCGAAGCTGTCCACCAGCTCGGGCGGCAGCACCAGATAGGCCAGGCGCAGCGCAGGGAACAGGGTCTTGGAGAAGGTGCCCAGATAGATCACACGGCCGTTGTCGTCCAGGCCCTGGAGCGCCGGCAGCGGCCGGGCGCCGTAGCGGAATTCGCTGTCGTAGTCGTCCTCGACCACCCAGGCGCCCTGCGCCGCCGCGTACTCCAGCAGCTGGCGGCGCCGGCCATGGCTCATCAGCGCGCCGGTCGGGTATTGGTGCGAGGGCGAGACGAACATCGCCCGCGGCGGCGCGCGCAGCTGCGCGGCGCTGGGCGCCAGGCCTTCGGCATCGACGGCCACCGGCTCCAGCTTCAGGCCCAGCGCGCGAAACACGCTGCGCGCGCCCCAGTAGCCAGGGTCTTCGAGCCAGACGGTGTCGCCCGGATCGGCCAGCAGCTGGGCCACCAGCTGCAGCGACTGCTGCGTGCCGCTGGTCACCACCACCTGCTCGGGCGTGCAGACCACGCCCCGCGTGCCCTGCAGATAGGTGGCGATGGCCTCGCGCAGGCCGGCGTCGCCATGGCCGGTGGCATAGCTCATCTGCTGCGGCGTGGCGGCGCGCCAGACCTGCGCCTGCAGCCGGTTCCAGACCTGGGACGGGAACATCCGTACCTCGGGCACGCCCGGCGCGAATGCGCCCCATTGCAGCGGCGCCGCGCCGGCCTGTTCGACCAGCTGGCTGCCCCGGCTGGACAGCGTCGCCCGGCGCGCGGGCTGCAGCGGCTGCGCCGCCAGGCCGGCAAAGCCGGCCAATCGCGGCCCGACGGCGGCCACAAAGGTGCCGCGTCCGACGCCGGCCTGCACATAGCCCTCCAGCGCCAGCTGTTCGTACACATGGACAACGGTGTTGCGCGCGATGCCCAGCGCCTGGGCCATGGCCCGCGACGGTGGCAGCTTCAGCCCGGCCGGCAGCACCGCCGTGCGTATGCCCGACTGCAGGATGCGGTAGAGCTGGCGGTGATCGGGATCGTCGCTTGCCGGGTCGAACTGACGCAGCACGAAGTCGGGCAGGGCGCCGGCCTGGGCAGGGAGTTGAGCGGCCATTTGGTTCTAACAATCCATCGATATTGGTTCCAATAGCAGAGCCAATCCGATTCTAGACTGCGGCTCGCGTCACGTTTTTTCAGGGACCCCATGAACACGACCACCAGCAACAACACCAACGCCACCATCGATGCCCGCCGCATCGCCGCCACGCCGCGCGGTGTGGGCATAGGCTTCCCCATCTACGCCCAGCGCGCGCTGAACGCCGAGATCTGGGATGTCGAGGGCCGGCGCTATATCGACTTCGGCTCCGGCATCGCCGTGCTCAACACCGGCCACCGCCACCCGCGCATCGTGCAGGCGATTCAGGCACAGCTGGACTGCTTCACCCACACCGCCTACCAGGTCGTGCCCTACGAGAGCGTGGTCCGGCTGGCCGAACGGCTGAACGCGCTGACGCCCGGCAGCCATGCCAAGAAGACCGCCTTCTTCACGACCGGCGTCGAGGCGGTCGAGAACGCCATCAAGATCGCCCGCGCCCACACCCGCCGCCCGGGTGTGATCGCGCTCAGCGGTGCCTTCCACGGCCGCACCTATATGGGCATGGCGCTGACCGGCAAGGTCGCGCCGTACAAGCAGGGCTTCGGACCGTTCCCGGGCAGCATCTACCACGTGCCGGCGCCGGCGGCACTGCATGGCGTATCCGTCGATGACTCGCTGCGCGCGATCCAGCAGCTGTTCAAGTGCGATATCGAGCCGACCCAGGTTGCGGCCATCATCGTCGAGCCCGTCCAGGGCGAGGGCGGCTTCTATGTGATGCCGACCGAGTTCCTGCGCGCGCTGCGCCAGCTCTGCGACCAGCACGGCATCGTGCTGATCGCCGACGAGATCCAGACCGGCTTTGCCCGCACGGGCAAGCTGTTCGCAATGGAGCACCACGGCGTGCTGCCTGACCTGATGACGATGGCCAAGAGCCTGGCCGGCGGCGTGCCGCTGTCGGCCGTCTGCGGCCGCGCCGAGATCATGGACGCCCCCGCGCCCGGCGGCCTCGGCGGCACCTATGCCGGCCATGCGCTGGCCATCGCCTCGGCCCATGCGGTGCTCGACGTGATCGAGGACGAGCAACTGTGCGCCCGCGCCGAACGCCTGGGCCAGACCTTGAAGACCCGGCTCAACGCGCTGCGCGCCACGGTGCCGCAGATCGCCGACGTGCGCGGCCTCGGCGCCATGGTGGCGATGGAGTTCGCCCGGGCGGATGGCACGCCCGACCCCGAGTTCACCAAGCAGGTGATACAGCGCGCGCAGGCCGCCGGCCTCTTGCTGCTGAGCTGCGGCGTCTACGGCAATGTGATCCGTTTCCTGTTCCCGCTGACGATAGAAGACACCTTGCTGGACGAAGGTCTGGCCATCCTCGCCCGCGCCCTGCAAGCCTGATTCGAACTGATCGAAAGACACCCATGCTGAATCTCAAAGACCCGACCCTGCTGCGTCAACAGGCCTTCATCGCCGGCGTTTGGACCGATGCCGATGACGGCAAGACCCTGGACGTCACCAACCCCGCCACGGGCGAGACACTGGGCACGGTACCGCTGTGCTCCGCCGCCGAGACCGAGCGCGCCATAGCCGCCGCCGACGTCGCGCAGCGCGCCTGGGCGAAGGTGCCGGCCAAGGAGCGCGGCGCCGTGCTGCGCAAGCTGTTCGACCTGATGGTGGCCAATGCCGACGACCTGGCACTGATCTTGACCTCGGAGCAGGGCAAGCCGCTGGCCGAGGCCAGGGGCGAGATCATTTACGCCGCCTCCTTCATCGAATGGTTTGCCGAGGAGGCGCGCCGCATCTACGGTGACGTGATCCCGGCACCGCAGGGCGATCGCCGCATCCTCGCGATCAAGCAGCCGGTGGGCACGACGGCCGCGATCACGCCCTGGAACTTCCCCACCGCGATGCTGACGCGCAAGGCCGGCCCGGCGCTGGCCGCCGGCTGCTCGATGGTCGTCAAGCCGGCCTCGCAGACGCCCTACTCGGCCCTAGCCTTTGCCGTGCTGGCCGAGCGTGCCGGCGTGCCCAAGGGCCTGTTGTCGGTGCTGACCGGCTCGGCCAGCCAGATCGGCGGCGAGATGACGCGCAACCCGCTGGTGCGCAAGCTCACCTTTACCGGCTCGACCGAGGTGGGCCGCACGCTGATGCGCCAGTCGGCCGACACGATCAAGAAGCTGTCGCTGGAGCTGGGTGGCAATGCGCCCTTCATCGTCTTCGACGATGCCGACCTGGACGCCGCCGTCGAGGGCGCGATGATCTCCAAGTTCCGCAACACCGGCCAGACCTGCGTCTGCGCGAATCGCCTTTACGTGCAGCGCGGCGTGCTGAAGGCCTTCAGCGACAAGCTGGTGGCCCGCGTCAAGGCCCTGAAGGTCGGCAACGGCACCGAGGCTGGCATCACCCAGGGCCCGCTGATCGATGCCAAGGCGGTGGCCAAGATCGAGGAGCACATTGCCGACGCCCGCGCCAAGGGCGGCGAGGTGCTGACCGGCGGCATGCCGCATGCGCTGGGCGGCCTGTTCTTCGAGCCGACGGTCGTCAGCGGCGCGACAAGCGACATGCTGGTCGCCCACGAGGAGACCTTCGGCCCGCTGGCGCCGCTGTTCCCCTTCGACACCGAGGCCGAAGTCATTGCGCTGGCCAACGACACCGAATTCGGCCTGGCCGCCTATTTCTACAGCCGCGACCTGGGCCGCGCGATGCGCGTGTCCGAGCGGCTGGAGGCCGGCATGGTCGGCGTCAACACCGGCCTGATCTCCACCGCCGAGGCACCGTTCGGCGGCGTCAAGCAGTCGGGCCTGGGGCGCGAAGGCTCGAAGTACGGGCTGGAGGAGTTCCTGGAAGTGAAGTACGTGTGCCTGGCGGGCCTGGAGACTTGAGCCTCAGCGCCGCTCGGCCCACAGGCTAAGCAACTGCTGCAGCGACGTCTCGACGCTCTCGGCGCTGGTGTCGATGCCGACCGCCGGCGCTTCGGGCGCCTCGTAGGGCGCGTCGATGCCGGTGAAGCCCGGCAGGCTGCCGGCGCGGGCGCGCTTGTACAGGCCCTTGGGATCACGTGCCTCGCAGGCCTGCAGCGGGGTCGCCAGATAGACTTCGATGAAGGCCTCGGCGCCGATGATCTGACGCGCCATCTCGCGGTCGGCGCGAGCCGGCGAAATCAGCGCGCAGATCACCTGCAGGCCGGCTTCGTTCATCAACCGGGCCACTTCGGCGACGCGGCGGATGTGCTCCTGCCGGTCGGCCGCCGAGAAGCCCAGGTCGCGGCACAGGCCGGCGCGCACCACATCGCCATCGAGCACAAAGCAGCGCACGCCGCGCGCCACCAAGGCCTGGGACAGCGCCTCGGCCAGGGTGCTCTTGCCGGCGCCGGACAGGCCGGTCAGCCACCAGGTGCTGGGTGGCTGCGCCACACTCAGATCCGGCGCGCCGGCAGGGCCAACGGGCCCAGACCTTGCAGATAGCTGGACGGCGCGGCGGCAGGGTCGTAGCAGGCGAAGTTGATGCGCGTGTCGCGGAAGGATTTCAGCGGCTGACCCAGGCCCTTCAGGCCGTTCTTGCGGGTGTCGCGCACCAGGTCCAGATCCAGGGTCAGCGGGATGATCTCGTTGTTCTGGCCGGCCTGGTGCAAGACCTCGCCCTGGGGGCCGACGACGATGGAGCGGCCGTTGCCCAGGCGCCCGGCGTTGTTGATATCGATGAAATAGCACTGGTTCATGATCGCGTTGGCGCGGGCAATCACGAGTTCCTCGTCGCGGTCTATGGTGCCCGTCATCGTCGGGTGCAGTATCACCTCGGCGCCGTCCCAGACCATCGCGCGGGTGGTCTCCGGGAACCAGCCGTCGTAGCAGATCGAGACGCCGAAGCGGCCCACCCGCGGCACGTCGAACACCACCGTCTCCTGGCCGCTGGCGACACCCGCCTCGTAGGGTCGGAACGGATACATCTTGCGATAGCGCGCCACCACCTCGCCCTGCGGATTGATGACCGGCGCGGTGTTGTAGATCAGGCCGCCATGCCGCTCATACAGGGAGCCCGGCAGCAGCCAGATGCCCAGGCGCTTGGCCAGCGCCTGGAAGCGCCGCTCGGTCTCGCCGGGCAACTCCTCGGCAAAGCGCATCTCGGGGCCGAAGGCGGCCAGCTCGGCGCAAACGATCATGTCCACCCAGGGGAAGCGCAGCATCGTCGAGGCCACCTCCTTCTCGAGGGCATCGCGGTTGTCGCCATAGGGCAGGGCCAGCTGCAGGCCGGCGATCGAAATCTTGCTCATCGGGGGGATTCTCCAAGCGGAAAGAAACAGGACACGGGCGCGGCTTCGCTGGCCGGTGCTGGCTGCACTTCGGTGCACAGCGCCTGCGCGCGCGGGCAGCGCGGGCGGTAGGCACAGCCGGTGGCGGCAAAGCCCGGCTCGGCTGCCGCGCCGGGCTCGGCAACGGCCAGTGGCCCGCCCGGCACAGCGGCCAGCAGCTCGGCCGTATACGGGTGGCGCGGCCGGGCGAAGACCTGATGCACCGGCCCCCGCTCGACCACCGCGCCGGCATACATCACCAGCACCTCGTGGGCGATGATCTCGACCAGGGCCAGGTTGTGGGTGATGAACAGATAGCTGAGCTGGAACTCGTCGCGCAGGTCGCACAGCAGGTTCAGCACCTGGGCCTGGACGGACACATCGAGCGCCGAGGTCGGCTCGTCGAGGATCACGAACTGCGGCCGCAGTATCAGTGCCCGCGCGATCACCGCGCGCTGCAGCTGGCCGCCCGAGAGTTGGTGCGGCAGGCGCTCGGCCTGGTTCGCGTCCAGGCCCACGCGGGCCAGCAGGGCCAGCGCGCGCTCCTGCAGCTGCGCCTTGGTCAGGCCCGGCTCATGCACTTGCAGTGGCTCGCACACGCTGCGCCAGATGCGCACGCGCGGGTCCAGCGAGGTCAGGGGGTTCTGCAGCACCACGCCGAAGTGACGGCGCAGCCGGGCGCTGCTGCGCGCGTCGGCCTGCAGGAAGTCCGTGCCCGCCAGATGCACCGCGCCGGCATCGGGCATCACCAGCTTGGCCACGCACATCGCCGCTGTGGTCTTGCCGCTGCCGGACTCGCCCACGATGGCCAGCGACCTGCCCGGCTGCAGCGTGAAGTCCAGACCCTGCAGCGCCTGCACGCGGCCCTGCTTGCCGGCATAGCCCTTGCGCAAGCCCTTCACCGAAACGACTGCACCTGCGCTCTCAACCATGTTCGAGCTCCTTGGCCAGCAGGGTCGGCAATATCGGGTGGTGGCACTCGACCCGGCTCTGCGGGCGCAGGCTCAGTGCCGGCGGCGGCTGCAGCCCGCACAGCTCGGTGGCGCGCCAGCAGCGCGACTGGAACACGCAGCCGCCGGGACTGGAAGTGGCGGGCAATACCTGCCCCTCAATCACCGGCAAGCGGCGCTGGAACTGGCCCAGCCGCGGCTGCGCCTTCAGCAGATTGGCGGTGTAGGGATGCGAGGCCGAGCCCATCAGCTCACGCGTGGGCCCGGTCTCGACGGTGCGGCCGGCGTACATCACGTAGACCCGCGCCGCCACCTGGGCGACCAGGGCCAGGTCGTGCGAGATCAGCAGCAGGCCCATGCCCTGCCCGGTCAGCTCGCGCAGCAGCCGCATGATGCGCGCCTGCACGGTCACGTCCAGCGCGGTGGTCGGCTCGTCGGCAATCAGCAGCTCGGGCTCGCAGGCCAGGGCCATCGCGATCATCGCGCGCTGCAACTGGCCGCCGGACATCTGGTGCGGATACTTGTCGGCAAAGCCGGCATCCAGCTGCACCCGCTTCAGCGCCTTGCGCACGCGCAGTTGCAGCGCCGCGCGGGGCTCAGCGAAATGCGCGCCCACTACCTCCAGCAGCTGCCGGCCTATGCTGAAGAAGGGGTTCAGCGCGCTCATCGGGTTCTGGAAGATCATCGCCAGCCGCCGGCCGCGCACTCCGCGCCATACCGACTCCGTTGCGCCCAGCAGCGCGGTGTCGCCGAGCTGGATCTGACCCCGCGCCCGCGCCTGGGCCGGCAACAGACCCAGGCAGGCCAGCGCGGTCAGCGACTTGCCGCTGCCCGACTCGCCGACCAGGCCCACGACCTCGCCCGGCGCCACGCTCAGCGAGCAGTCGCGCAAGGGCTGGGCCAGGCCGATGGCGACCTGCAGTCCGGCTATCGTCAAGCCGCTCATGCCGTGCGCCCCTCGAACTTGGGGTCAAGCCAATCACGAAGGCCGTCGCCCAGAAGGTTCGCGCCCATCACGGCCAGGAAGATCGCCAGGCCCGGGAAGGCGGCTGTCCACCAGTACTCCAGGAACACCGAGCGCGAGTTGGAGATCATCAGCCCCCACTCGGGCGTCGGCGGTGTGGCCCCAAGGCCGATGAAGCCCAGCGAGGCGGTGGTCAGGATGGCGTAGCCGAAGTCCAGGCTGGCCTGCACGATGATGGGCGTGGTGCTGTTGGGCAGCACGTGGCGGAACAGGATACGCGCATGTGAGGCCCCGAAAGCGCGGGCCGAGACGATGTAGTTCTCAGCCTTCACCGCCATTGCCGCGGCGCGTGCGATCCGCGCATACCAGGGGAACCACGACACCGCCACCGCCAGCATCGCGTTCTCCAGGCCCGGCCCCATCATCGCCACCAGCATGATGGGCAGGAGCAGCGGCGGGAAGGCCAGGAACAGGTCACTGAGGCGCATCAGCAGGCCATCGACCCAACCGCCGGCATAGCCCGCCACCAGGCCTATCGGTACGCCAATGGCCAAGGCCACGACGACCACGCCCAGGCCGATCAGCAGCGAGATGCGCGCGCCATGCAGCACCTGGGCGAACAGGTCGCGGCCCAAGGCATCGGTGCCGCACCAGTGCGCGGCGCCGGGCGGCAACAGCTTCTGCGCCAGGTCGATATGGGTCGGGTCGGCGACGGGCAGCCAGGGCGCGGCCAGGCCCAGCAGCAGCATTGCCAGCAGCAGGCCGCCGCCCCAGGCGATGGTGGCATGGCGTCTCAGCCAGGGCCCCAGGCGCGGCGCCTGGGCAGGCAGTTGGGTGGTCAGGCTGGCACTCATAGCGAGAGGCGGGGGTCCATGGCGAAGTAGAGAAGGTCGATGACCAGATTGATCAGCAGGTAGACGCTGGACACCAGCAGGGTCACACCGATCACGGCCGGGAAGTCGTTGGTCACCACCGACTCGACGATGTAGCCGCCGATGCCGGGCCAGTCGAACACGTATTCGACGATCACGCTGCCGCCCAGCATGAAGCCATAGGTCAGGCCGATCACCGTCAGCAGCGGCAGCATCGCCGCGCGCAGCGCAAAGCCGAACAGCAGGCGGCCGGGGCGCATGCCGTAGGCGCGCGCGGTGCGCACATGGTCGGTCTGGAGCACCTCGGCCATGACATTTCGCGCGGTGCGCATGATGATGGCCAGCGAGGCGGCGGCCAGCGTGATCACCGGCATCAGCAGGTGCGAGGCGGCACTGCGCAGTGCGGCGAGGTCGCCGGCGAGCAGCGTATCGAGCAGGTAGAAGCCGGTGACCGACGCGAACGGATGGTCCAGCATCAGGTCCGAGTCGATGCGGCCCTGCAGCGGCAGCCATTGCAGTTGGCCGTACAACACCAGTTGCAGCAGGATGCCCAGGAAGAACACCGGCACCGCCACCAGGGACACCGACACCGCGCGGCTGGCCTGGTCGAAGGCCCGGCCGCGCCGCGCAGCCGCCCATACACCCATCGGCACGCCCACCAGCACCGCCAGCAGCAGCGCCAGTGTGACCAGTTCGGCGGTGGCGGCAAAGCGGCTGAGTATCTCCGTCACCACCGGCTGGCCGGTGCGCAGGCTGATGCCCAGATCACCCTGCGCGGCGCGCAAGGCGAAGCGCGCGAACTGCTCGACCAGCGGCCGGTCCAGGCCCAGCTCGACGCGGGCCTGGGCGATCTGCTGGGCCGTCGGCTTGGCGCCCAGCATCATCTCGACCGGCGAGCTGGGCAGGGTGCGGCTGAGCAGGAAGACCAGCGCCATCACCCCCAGCACGATGGCAATCAGCGCAGCCGTTCTTCTGGCGAGGTAAACCAACATCCGCAGCGATTCCTTGGGGCTTGGAGACAAACGCCGACAACAGCGACAGCGCTAGGCGATTCTCGCCAGTTCGGCCCGGCTTGCGCTACGCCCACCGCGAGGCCCCCCACAGGGGCTAGAGAAAAACCCTCAACCGTGGCCGCCGCTCTGGGCAGGGCGCGCAGCCGGACCCGGCGCTACTCCCCCCTCGGGGGTAGCCCGCGCAGGGAATAGGCAAGCACACGACATCTGCGAACAATCCGTTCCATTGCTTGACCGACACGTGACCACAATCGCTGCCGGTGACTCCTGTCACCCACGCCACCGGGACCCAGTGCCGGGCGCGGGCAGGAGTCGAGTCCGTAGCGTTCACGAATCGAGGGTTCAATGAAATCGACGCATGTATTGATATTGAGCAAGGCACTGGCCGCCTGCCTGATGATCTTCTCCGCCGCGGGCCTGGCCTGGGGTCAGACCGTGCGCCCGCTGGTCTATGCGATGTACGCCGACATCAAGGACTGGGATCCGGCCGTCGCCGCCTCGACCGAGGTGGTGCTGTTGTCCAATGTCTACGAGCCGCTGGTCTGGTACGACGCTGCCGCCGGCAAGAACCCGCTGAAGCCGGGACTCGCCACCTCATGGACGGTCAGCAAGGACGGCCGCGAGTGGCGTTTCGCCCTGCGCCAGAACGTCAAGTTCCACGATGGCAGCGACTTCGATGCCGCCGCCGCCAAGGCCTCGATCGAGCGCACCATCAAGCTGGGCAAGGGCTCGGCCTTCATCTGGGACACGGTCGAGGCGATCAGCGCACCCGACAGCCACACGCTGCTGATACGCACCAAGGTGCCCGCGGCAATGGACCTGATCGCCTCGTCGCAGTACGCGGCCTATATGGTCTCGCCCAAGGCCATGGCTGCGGGCACCGACTGGTTCAACCAGGGCAATGACGGCGGTACCGGCCCTTACACGGTGCGCAAGTGGACGCGCGGCCAGGAGGTGGTGCTGGAGCGCTTCGACGCCTATTGGGGAGGCTGGAAGCCGGGCCAGTTCGCCCAGGTCAAGCTGAAGGTGGTGCAGGAAGCCTCGACCCAGGCGCAGCTGATCCGCTCCGGCGAAGCCGACATCATCACCTTGCCCGCGGCCGATCTGGTCAAGGCGCTGGCCCGCGATCCGGCCATTGCCGTGCTGCGCGGCCCGTCCTGGCGCAACACGCAGTTCCTGATCAACACGCAGAAGGCGCCGACCAACAACCTGAACTTCCGCCGGGCGCTGACCCTGGCCTGGGACTACAAGGCGGTTGCCGACAAGATCTATGAAGGCGGCGCCTCGCGCGCCGTGGGTCTGATACCGGCCACGATGTGGGGCCACGACGCCAAGCTGCGCAGCCCGCAGCTCGATCTGGCGCAGGCCCGCCAGCTGCTGGCGGCCTCGGGCCTGCCCAAGTCGGAGTGGAAGCTCAGCGCCAGCTATATCGGCACCAGCGAGGAGTACAAGAACTCGCTGCTGATCTTCAAGGCCAATCTGGAGCAGCTGGGCGTGACCTTGGAGCTTCGCCCCGGCCCCTGGGGAAAGATCTGGGACGACGCGAAGAAGCTGGACAGCGCGCCCAACATGATCTCGATGACCTGGTGGCCCAGCTACGGCACGCCGTCCGACTGGCTGATCGGCATGTTCCGCAGCGAGTCGCCGACCGTGTTCAACCTCTCGCACTACGCCAACCCGCAGTACGACGCCCTGGTCAATGCCGGCGTGGCCGCGGAGGGCGCGGACCGCGCGCTGGCCAGCACCAAGTACGCACAGGCGCAGCAGCTCTTGATCGACGACGCGGCGGCGATCTTTGTCGCCGACCTGCAGGGCCGCGTGATCCACCGCAAATCGGTCAAGGGCGTGGCGCTGAACCCGGCCTATGACGCGGTGCTGTTCTACACGCTGAGCCGCTGAGGCCTCTGCTGTCTCGTCGCGGCCCGGCTTCCGAATTCCATGAACCCCGAAAATGAGGAGTGACCCGATGAGATCGACATTGCATGCAAAGCGCACCCCGCTGGCCTCGGCGCTGGCCATGGCCCTGCTGAGCCTGGGCCAGGCCGGCCCGGCCCGCGCCCAGACGGATGCGCCCAAGGACCGGTCCGCGACCCTGGAGACCGTGGTCGTCACCGCGCAGGGCCGGCGCGAGAACCCGCTGAAGGTGCCCTACAACATCTCGGCCATCGGCGGTGACGATCTGCAGGAGCGCCGCATCACCGACCAGGTGGACCTGCTGCGCGAAGTGGCGGGCGCCTCGGTGGTGGACCGCGGCTACCGCAACTCCGGCGTGGTCAGCGGCGTGACGATACGCGGCCTGAACCTGAACGGCGCGGCGCTGGGCGACTACCAGACCTCGGCCGTGCCGGCGGTGTCGACCTATGTCAACCAGACCCCGATCTACGCCAACTTCCTGATCAAGGACCTGGAGCGCGTCGAGGTGCTGCGCGGCCCGCAGGGCACGCTGTACGGCTCGGGTTCGCTCGGCGGCACGCTGCGCTACATCACCCATGCGCCTGAGCTGAAGCGGCTGGGCGGCCGGGTCGAGGGCACGTTCAGCAAGACCGACGGCTCGGGCGGCCACAACACCACCGGCGACCTGATGCTCAATGTGCCGCTGGGCAGCACGCTGGCCGCGCGGGTGACGGCCGGCAAGGTCAGGAACGCCGGCGTGATCGACTACGTCAACATCTACCAGCTCGATACCAAGGGCGTGCCGCTGGCGCCCAAGGGCCTGAAGGACCCGACCGCCGCCTACGACGTCAAGAAAGACGCCGACACGGTGGACATCAGCTACGGCCGCATCGCCCTGCTGTTCAAGCCCAACCAGACCTTCTCGGCCACCTTGACGTACCAGACCCAGTCGGACGACATCGGCGGCCGGCGCCAGCCCACCCAGGGCAATAACGGCAGCGGCCTGCCCTACGGCAAATACGAGAACGGCTCGGTGCAGCTGGAGCCGTCCACCCGCGACGTCAGCCTCACGAGCCTGGAGATGGAGCTGGACCTGGGCTTCGCCACCCTGACCAGCGCCACCTCGCACTACGAGCAAAGCGGCAGCAGCGCGTCCGAAAACACCGGCTTCTATGCCAAGAACAACTGGCTGCGCGACTTCTACTACAACTACCCGCGGCCGATGGCCTCGGCCGTGCGCGGCTATGGCGACAAGGCCCTGGTGCAGGAGCTGCGCCTGATCTCGAAGAAGGGTGGCGCGGTGGACTACATCGTCGGCGCCTTCTTCCAGGACCAGGACCTGCAGGCCAGCCAGATGAGCTATCTGCGCGGGCTCAAGGCCTGGGCCGACCAGATCGTGCCGGGCAACTTTCTGGTCAACGAGAACGACTTCCTGTACACGCGCACGCAGAACTTCAAGGACAGTGCGCTGTACGGCGAGCTGACCTATCACCTCAGCCCGAAGCTGCGCGCCACCGGCGGCGTGCGCTTCTTCGACAACAAGTTCAGCAACGACACGACGATGGGCGTTCCGGCCTGGGGCATGGCGCCGGAGCAATCGGTGTTCAGCCAGCGCGACAAGGGCCATCTGTTCAAGGCCAATGTGTCCTACGACCTGGCCGAGCGGCAGATGCTCTACGCCACCGTGTCCGAGGGCTTCCGGCGCGGCGGCGCGAATGCCGTGCCGCTGACCGGCAATTTCAAGGAAAGCGCGACCTACCAGAGCTACGCGCCCGACACCAACACCAACTACGAGCTGGGCATCAAGGGCGCCAGCGACAGCTTCAAGTACAACATCTCGGCCTTCTACATCGACTGGAAGAATGTGCAGGTCGAGACCAGCACGCCCAACTGGGGCTTCTTCGCGGCGCAGAACGGCGGCCGGGCACGCAGCCAGGGCATCGAGGTCGAACTCAGCGGCAGCCTCGGCGCCGACTGGCGCTATGGCTTCAGCTATGCCTTTGTCGACGCCAAGCTGATCGATCCGGTGCTGCGGGTGGACAAGCCCAGCGTCGTCGTCGCCCCGGCCGGCACGCGCCTGCCCGGCACCGCACGCAACACCATCAGTGCCTCGCTGGAGCATGCCTTCAATCTGCCAAGCGGCCTGCTGTGGACCAACCGCCTGGGCATCTACTACCAGGGCCCGATCGAGAATGCGATCTCGGCGCTGGACAAGTACAAGCGCACCTGGCCGGGCTTCTCGCTGCTGGGTCTGAGCTCCACGCTGAGCGGCGACAAATGGAGCGCCTCGCTGTACGTGAAGAACCTGACCAACAGCGCTGGCATCACCGGGGGATTCCTGGAGCAGCATATGGGCACAGACCCGAGCCAGAACTACCACGGCAACGGCTCCAAGGTCTTCATCTCGCAACCACGCACGGTTGGGGTGTCGGTCGCTTACGCGTTCTGATCGCGGGGCCGGTGATAGGCTGACGCGCATGAACGACAGCCTGTTGCCGCCCCTCCTCAAGGAGATCCAGGCCCAACTGCAGCAAGGCCGCAGCGACAAAGCCCGGCGGCTGTGCGAGCCGCTGGCGCAATCGGACTCGGCAGCGCAGCAGTTGGCCGCCAGCCAGGTGTTCCAGCAGCTGGGCGATTTCGACGCGATGCTGGCCGCCGCCGAGCGCGCGGTGCAACTGGCGCCCGGCGACATCACCGCGCAGACCCGGGTGGTGGAGAGCCACATCTACCGTGGCCGCATCGATGCCGCCTGCGCGCGGCTGGCCGCGATGGAACAGGCCGCGCAGCAGGATGGCCGCCTGCTCCAGCATGTGGCCTCGCTGTACCTGCACTGCGCCCGGCATGACGACGCGCACCGCTGCTACGAGCGCGCCCACACGCGGCAGCCGGATGATCCGGCCACGCTGTACAACCTGGCCTCGTCCTGCGTGGCGATGGGCGAGACCGCCAGGGCCGAGGCCCTGTACACCCGCGTGATCACGCTGCGCCCGGGCGACCATGACGCCTACCAGAACCGCTCGACCCTGCGTACCTGGAAGGCCGACAACCACCACCTCGACGAGCTGAACGCCACGCTGGCCCGCCTGCCCGCCGACCACCCCGGCCGTGTGCCGCTAGGCTATGCGCTGGCCAAGGAGTACGAGGACCTGAAGGAGCATGAGCGCGCCTTCGAAGCGCTGAGCACCGCAGCCCAACATCGGCGCAGCCGGCTCGCCTATCGCGTCGAGCATGACGTGGCGGCGATGCAGCGCATTGCCAAGGTGTTCAGCGCCGAGGTCTTGCAGCGTCGGGTGCCACAGGCCGGGGCGGAGCCCTCGCTGTTCGTGCTGGGCCTGCCGCGAAGCGGCACCACATTGGTGGACCGCATCCTCAGCTCGCACAGCCAAGTCAAGAGTCTGGGCGAGATCAACTCGTTCGCCTTCGCGCTGATGCAGCTGGCCAGCGGCCCCGGTGGCAAGCTGGAGATGATTGACCGGTCGGCCAGCCTGGACTTCGCGCGACTGGGCGGTCTGTATCGCACTGCGCTGGAGAGCCATGGCCCCGCTGCGCCGTTGCTGCTGAACAAGACGCCGGCAAACTTCCTCTACCTGGGGCTGATCCACCTTGCCCTGCCCGGAGCCAAGGTCGTACACCTGCGCCGCCATCCGCTGGACAGCTGCTTCGCGATGTTCAAGACGCTGTTCCGCATGGGCTATCCCTTCTCATACAGTCTGGCCGATCTCGGCCACTACTACCTGGCCTACCACCGGCTGATGCAGCACTGGCGCGACACGGTGCCGGACAGCTTCCACGACGTGGATTACGAGCAGCTGGTCGAGCAGCAGGAAGCGGTCAGCCGCGCGCTGCTGCGGCACTGCGGCCTGCCCTGGGAGGCGGCCTGCCTCGATTTCCACCAGAACGCCACGCCGGCCGCCACCGCCAGCGCCAGCCAGGTGCGCCAGCCGCTGTACCGCTCGTCGGTGCAGCGCTGGCGGCTCTACGAGCGGCAGCTGGCGCCGTTGGCGGAGTTCCTGCAGGCGCATGGCATCGATTGCGACTAGGGCCTGTTAACCCTACGTCTGCCTGATGCGTTGCCACACAAATGGCCGTGAACTAGGCGCAAAACGAATCCGGGGTAGCCCCCCCGGAGAGGCTTTGCAACGACGTGCACGGCGATTTGTGTGGCAACCCTTCGGGAGTGGGGCTGAAAGGGCCCCACTCGTCGTTGAACTCCTAGCCCAGGCGGCCAGCCTGGGCGTCGTCGTCCGCCTAGATTGGGGCCCTTTCAGCCCTGCTCGCACAGGCAGACGGAGGGTTAACAGGCCCTCGCCCCTGCTATCCTGCCCACTGACTCAGCCAGCCCCACCAAACCTTCATGACGCAAGCCGTAGACAGCGCCGTCTGGCACCGCCTGATCGGCGGCCTGATCGAGGCGCTGGACAAGCCAAACTTCTGGAACATCCTGATCCGCTACCTGGGCGATGTGCTGCACTTCGACAACTGGGTCGTGCTGCAGTTCTCGCGCGACCACCGGCCGGTGGTGTTTGCCGAGAGCCCAAGCGCCAGTGGCGGTGCAGACGAGTTGTTCCAGGACTACCTGAATGGCTTCTACCTGCTCGACCCCTTCTACATCGCCTGCCTGGACGACCCGCGTGCCGGCCTGCTGCGCCTCGACGATGTGGCCCCGGACCGCTTCGAGGCCGAGGACTACTACCAACGCTACTTCAAGCTCAACATCGTGATGGACGAGGTGCAGTTCAATCTGCCGCTGGGCAGGGCCGGCGTGCTGATACTGTCGCTGGGCAGCCAGCGCCGTTACAGCGTCGAGGACATGACACTGCTCAACGCCATCACGCCCTGGATGCTGGCCCTGATACGGCAGCGCTCCGCGCTGCATGAATGGCAGGACGATGACTCAACGGCCGAACCCGGCAGCGACGGCGTCGACGCGCCCACCGCGCTGGCCAAGGGCTCGTCCAATCTGACCAACCGCGAGCTTGAAATCGTGCAGCTGCTGCTCAGCGGCTTCTCGTCCAAGGGCATTGCGCAGAAGCTGAAGATCTCGCCCGAGACGGTCAAGGGCCACCGCAAGCACATCTACACCAAGCTTGGCGTCAAGTCGCACGCGGAGCTGTTCGCGATCTACTTGCAGGCCAAGCAGGCGGCACGCTGAAACAGCTAGGGT
Organism: Burkholderiaceae bacterium; assembly: GCA_018780645.1. GTDB lineage: Bacteria > Pseudomonadota > Gammaproteobacteria > Burkholderiales > Burkholderiaceae_C > Paucibacter. The sequence continues at coordinate 59,480 of JADMJJ010000036.1, read as the reverse complement.
TCTCCCCTGCGCCCGTCCGCGCGGGCGCGGCTAGCATGGCCCGAGGCGCGCACCCCGATGCGCAGCACCAGGGAATATGCGATGAAGCAGCTTGCCGGATTGGACGCCTCGTTCCTGTTCCTCGAAACCCCCGAGATGCCCATGCATGTGGGCGCGCTGCACATCTTCGAGCTGCCGGCCGGCTACCGCGGCAACTATGTCCGCGACCTGCGTGCGCACATGGCCAGCCGCCTGCCGTTGGCCCCGGCGCTGCGCCGCAAGCTGGCGCTGATGCCGATGAACCTGGCCAGCCCGGCCTGGGTCGACGCGACGCCGGATCTGGACCAGCACATCGTCGCCATCAAGCTGCCCAGGGGCAGCGGCCAGGCCGAGCTGGAGCAGCAGGTCGGCCTGCTGCATCCGGTGCTGCTGGACCGCAGCCGGCCGCTGTGGAAGTTCCATGTCTTCGAGGGCCTGACCAACGGGCCAGCCGGCACCAAGCGCTACGGCCTCTACACCCAGCTCCACCATGCGGCCGTCGATGGCCAGGCGGCCGTGGCACTGGCCCATGCCATCCTCGACCTGACCCCGGAGCCCCGGGCACTGCCCGACATGCCGGCGCGAGCCGCCCGCAGTGCACCGGGCACGACCCAGCTGCTGCGCCGCGCGCTGGCCGGCCAGTGGCAGCAGACCCTGAACATCGCCAGGGCCCTGCCCGGCGCGGTCAGCACCCTGGCGCAGATGGCCGCGCAGTCGGCCGGCGGTGCGGCCGGCGGGGTCGTGGCGGACATGATGGCGCGCGTCAAGGGGCAGGTCGCTACGGTAGACAAGGGCGTCAGCAATCTGAGCCTGGCGCCGCGCACGCGACTGAACGCCACGCTGTCGGCGCAGCGGGTGTTCTGCGGTGTCAGTCTGCCGCTGGCCGAGCTGAATGCGGTGCGCCGCCGCCACGGCGCCAGCCTCAACGACGCGGTGCTGATGATCTGCAGCGGTGCGCTGCGGCGCTACTTCGCCAAACACGGCCCGCTGCCGCGCAAGTCGCTGATCGCGGCAGTGCCGGTGTCGACCCGCGCCAAGGGCGACACCACGGCCAACAACCAGGCCTCGATGACGGTGTTCAGCCTGGGCACCCACATCACCGATCCGGGCAAGCGCCTGGCCCATGTGCTGGCCGCCAGCGCGGCAATGAAGAGCAATCTGGACCACGTCAAGGGGCTGATGCCGACCGACTTCCCGTCGCTGGGCGTGCCCTGGCTGATGGAAGGCGCGGCGGCGCTGTACAAGCGCGCCGGGGTGGCCGAGAAGATCCCGCCTATCGCCAATGTCGCGATCTCCAATGTGCCCGGTCCGACCGTGCCGCTGTACATGGCCGGCGCGAAGATGCTGAAGAACTACCCGACCTCGATCGTCGTTCACGGCATGGCCCTGAACATCACCGTGCAGACCTATAACGATGCGCTGGACATGGGCCTGATCGCCTGCGCCCAGGCCATGCCCGAGGTGGAGGAACTGGGCCAGCATGTGCAGGCGGCCTTTGCAGAGTTTGCGGCGCTGCCGCCCCCTGCTGCCGAAGCAGCGCCAGCCGCCAAGAAGGCGCGAAAAGCTGTCACCCCGGCGACAAAAGAACCTAGGGCAAGCGCTCCAACCCAGAAGCGAGCCAGCCGATAAGATCAGCCGATGCCTGCAAGCAAGCGCAAGCCTCCTCAAACCCAAGCCCACCCATCCCCGTCGTTCGCCGATCTGCGCGCGCCCGGCGCCATGCTGCTGATGCTGGAGGGCCGCGCGCCCTGGGAATATGCGGCCCTGCTCGCCGCCATGCCCTGGCTCAGGCGCCTGCCGCGGGGCGATGGCCATCCGGTACTGGTGTTCCCGGGCCTGGGCGCCAATGACCTGACGACCGCGCCGCTGCGCAGCTTTCTGGACAGCCTGGGTTATGTCTCCCAACCCTGGAGCCAGGGCTTCAACTTCGGCCCGCGCAAGGGCGTGCTGGAGCGGGGCCAGGCCGATCTGCGCGCGCTGTACCGCGAGTACGGCCAGAAGGTCAGCCTGATCGGCTGGAGTCTGGGCGGCCTCTATGCCCGCGAGCTGGCCAAGGAATTGCCCGAGCAGGTGCGCTGTGTGATCACGCTGGGCACACCGTTCACCGGCCACCCGCGGGCCACCAATGCCTGGCGCTTCTTCGAGCTGGTCAGTGGCCACAAATCGAATGATCCGGCGATGATGGAAGAGTTGCGCAAGCCGCCGCCGGTGCCCACGACCTCGATCTTCTCGCGCAGCGACGGCATCGTCGCCTGGCGCTGCAGCGTCAACGAGCCGGCGCCGCACACCGAGAACATCGAGGTGCAGGCCAGCCATGTCGGCCTGGGCCTGAACCCGGTGGCTCTGTATGCGATCGCCGACCGGCTGGCGCAGGATCCGGCGCAGTGGCGGCACTTTGAGCCTACCGGCGCGAGGCGCTGGTTTTTCCGCACCCATCCAAGCACCGCGACGACCCAAGACTGAATGCAACTACGCGCCAACGGCATCACCCTCGAAGTCGAATCATTCGGCCCTGCCACCGGCGAACCGCTGCTGCTGATCATGGGGCTGGGCATGCAGCTGCTGGCCTGGCACGAGGACTTTGTGCAGGACCTGGTGGCAACAGGTTTTCGCGTCATCCGCTTCGACAACCGCGATGTCGGTCTGAGCCAGTCCTTCGACGCCGAGGGCCTGCCCCATATCGGCCTGGAGTCGGTCAAATACCTGCTGCACATGGCGGTGAAGTCGCCCTATTCGCTGGCCGACATGGCGCTGGACTGCGTCGGCCTGCTCGATGCACTGGGCATCGCCAGCGCGCATGTCTGCGGCGCCTCGATGGGCGGCATGATTGCCCAGCAGCTGGCCGCTCGCCATCCCGGGCGGGTGAAGAGCCTGACGCTGATGATGACGACCAGTGGCGCCCGCGCCCTGCCCGGCCCGTCGATGAAGGTGCGCAGCGCGCTGATGGCCCGACCGCCGGCCAACGACCATGCCGCCGTGGTCGCCAGTTATGTGAAGCTGTACCAGCTGATCGGCAGCCCCGCCTACCCCAACGACCCCGAGGTCCTGCGCCAGCGCATAGACCGCATCGTGCGCCGCAGCCACCGGCCCCAGGGCACGATGCGCCAGCTGATGGCCATCGCAGCAGACGGCGACCGCTCCGCCCTGCTGGCGCAAATCAAGGCCCCGACGCAGATCATCCACGGCCAGGCCGACCCGCTGGTGCCGGTGGCCGCGGGCCACGACCTGGCGCGCAAGATCGCCGGCTCCAGGCTGGACCTGATCGACGGCATGGGGCATGACCTGCCCCCGGCGCTGTGGCCGCGCTTCATTGCCAATATCCGCACTGCGGCGGCGCGAGCTGCGGGCTAGCAAAGCCCCACAAGCCGCGCAACGCGCCGCAGGCTCCTACACTCCACGGTTCTGGAGACCTCGGGGTTCCCGCCGGGAAGCCGAGGCCGCCTCACCGCACCGGAGTAGGACCATGGCCCGCAAGACCCCCATCGAACGCTATCGCAATATCGGCATCTCGGCGCACATCGATGCCGGCAAGACGACGACGACCGAGCGCATCCTGTTCTACACCGGGGTCAATCACAAGATCGGCGAGGTGCATGACGGCGCGGCCACGATGGACTGGATGGAGCAGGAGCAGGAGCGGGGCATCACCATCACCTCGGCTGCGACCACCTGCTTCTGGAAGGGCATGGACCTGAGCCTGCCCGAGCACCGCATCAACATCATCGACACCCCCGGCCACGTCGACTTCACGATCGAGGTCGAGCGCTCGATGCGCGTGCTCGACGGCGCGGTGATGGTCTATGACTCGGTGGGCGGCGTGCAGCCGCAGAGCGAGACCGTCTGGCGCCAGGCTAACAAGTACAAGGTGCCACGCCTGGCCTTCGTCAACAAGATGGACCGGGTCGGCGCCGACTTCTTCCGCGTGCGCCAGATGATGGTGGACCGGCTGCGCGCCAACCCGGTGCCCATCGTCGTGCCCATCGGTGCCGAGGAGAACTTCAAGGGCGTCGTCGACCTGCTGAAGATGAAGGCCATCTTCTGGGACGAGGCCTCGCAGGGCATGAAGTTCAGCTACGAGGCGATTCCGGCCGAGTTGCTGGAGACTTGCAAGAGCTGGCGCGAGAAGATGGTCGAGGCTGCGGCCGAGGCCAGCGAGGAGCTGATGAACCGCTACCTGGACGCCGGAGAGCTCAGCGAGGAGGACGTCAAGCTAGGGCTGCGCACGCGCACCTTGGCCGGCGAGATCCAGCCCATGCTGTGCGGCTCGGCCTTCAAGAACAAGGGCGTGCAGCGCATGCTCGACGCGGTGATCGACTTCATGCCCTCGCCTATCGACATCCCGCCGGTGCCCGGCACCGATGACGACGACAAGGAGACCTCGCGCCGCCCGGCCGACGACGAGAAGTTCGCCGCCCTGGCCTTCAAGCTGATGACCGACCCCTATGTCGGCCAGCTGACCTTTGTGCGCGTCTATTCCGGCATCCTGAAGTCGGGCGACTCGGTCTACAACCCGATCCGCGGCAAGAAGGAGCGCATCGGCCGCATCCTGCAGATGCATGCCAACCAGCGCGAGGAGATCAAGGAGATCCTGGCCGGCGATATTGCCGCCTGCGTGGGCCTGAAGGATGTGACCACCGGCGAGACGCTTTGCGACCCGGAATCCATCATCACCCTCGAGAAGATGATCTTCCCCGAGCCGGTGATCTCGCAGGCCGTCGAGCCCAAGACCAAGGCCGACCAGGAGAAGATGGGCATTGCCCTGGGCCGCCTGGCGCAGGAGGACCCGTCCTTCCGCGTGCGCACCGATGAAGAGTCGGGTCAGACCATCATTTCTGGCATGGGCGAGCTGCACCTGGAAATCATCGTCGACCGCATGAAGCGCGAGTTCAGCGTCGAGGCCAATGTCGGCAAGCCGCAGGTGGCCTATCGCGAAACCATCCGCAAGCCGGTCACCGACGTCGAAGGCAAGTTCGTGCGCCAGTCGGGCGGCAAGGGCCAGTACGGCCATGTCGTGCTGACCGTCGAGCCGCAGGAGCCGGGCAAGGGCTTCGAGTTCGTCGATGCGATCAAGGGCGGTGTGGTGCCTCGCGAATTCATTCCCGCCGTCAAGAAGGGCGTGGAAGACTCGCTGCCCAACGGCGTGCTGGCTGGCTTCCCGGTGGTGGACGTCAAGGTCACCTTGACCTTTGGCTCGTACCACGAGGTCGACTCCAACGAAAACGCGTTCAAGATGGCTGCCAGCCTGGGCTTCAAGGACGGCTGCCGCAAGGCTTCGCCGGTGATACTGGAGCCGATGATGGCTGTGGAAGTCGAGACGCCTGAGGACTACGCCGGCAACGTGATGGGCGATCTGTCCAGCCGTCGCGGCATGGTGCAGGGCATGGACGATATGGTCGGCGGCGGCAAGGCCATCAAGGCCGAAGTCCCGCTGAGCGAAATGTTCGGCTACTCGACCACCCTGCGTTCGATGTCGCAAGGTCGCGCCACGTACACGATGGAGTTCAAGCACTACAGCGAGGCGCCGAAGAACGTGGCGGACGCGATCATCACGGCAAGGGGAAAATAAAGTCTTGGGGTTGGACCCGCATAGCGGCTCCGACCCCACTGACCCTCACTCCAGGGGTTCTGAGATCGGTATTGCGTTGATATATTGGCAATAGAGCGGACTTTTCCGCGCCTGACGACGCGTGTGAGCGGCTAGATTCAGCGACTGACACCGTTGTCATCGACAACACCAATAACAACCATCTCGAGGGCCGAGGGCGCCGCGGGTCGCAAGACCGGTGGTGTGGCGCCTTCGTCCCGTCATGACCGATCTGCTGACTTCATTGCTGCACCGTTTGCGCGTCTGGGTACTGGCCGAGCCGAGTGGTGGCTGGCCATCGGGCGGCGCCTTGCGTGCACCCTGGCGCGCCAGCCGCTCGTGGGATCGGCCGCGCGACCGGCTGGGCAGCGAAGGCACCTCCACGGCCGACATCCAGCTCAGCGCGCTGCGGGTGATGCTGCTGGCCAGCGTGGTGCTGGCCGGCGTGGTGGGCCTGCACAGCGCGGTGATGGCCTTGATTCGCGGCAAGCCCTGGGCGGTGGTGATCGTGCTGGTGGTTCTGAGCCTGCTTGGGGCGTCCATCCGTCTGGCCCGGCGCGACAGCCATGCAGGCGCCATTCTGCTGCTGGGCGCCGTGTACGCGGCGGCGCTGGCCATCACCATCTCGACCGGCCAACAGCCCGAGCTGTCACGTCTGGGCTATGTGCTGAGCTACACCACGCCGCTGGTCGCCGGCCTGCTGATCAACTGGCGCCTGGCGCTGGGCCTGATGGTGCTCAACTCGCTGTTCTTTGTGCTGGCGGTGACCGGCTACGAGGCGCCGCAGCTGCCGCAGCAGGACGTGCGCCTGCCTCAGTCGCTGTTCTATGTGCATGCGGCGCTGTTCATGTTCTTCAATCTGTGCCTGCCGCTGGCGGTGTTCCGCCTGATCGCCGGCCTGGGCAAGATCCAGGCCAGGCTGCGCAGCTCCCGCGAACTCAGCGAGCAGGTGTTCCAGGCCGGCAGCGCGCCCACCCTGGTGTGCGGGCCGGCCAACGAGGTGCTGCGCGCCAACATACCGTTTCTGAAGCTGTGCGGGCTGGATGACGAGACGGCCCTGCACGGCCTGCCGCTGGCCGAACTGCTGACAGCACCCGATGGCGAACCCCGAGCCTGGCGGCCCGAGGCGGGCCTGCGCTGGTGCCTGCAGGTGGGAGCTGACCCGCGCGAGGTCGAGTTGCGCTCGGCGCACAGCATAGGCCGGCGCTTGCGGGCCTATGGTTTCGACGACGTGACCGAGCTGCGCCGGATGCAGGCCCATCTGGCCGAGTCGGTGCTGCGCGAGGCCCACGCCACCTGGCACGACCCGCTGACAGGGCTGCCCAACCGCGGCCGCTGCATCCAGCAGCTCGACGCTCTATGCGTGCAAGGCGTCGCCGGATCGGCCGTCGCGCTGCTGACCCTGCGCATCAGCAACCTTCGCCAGCTCAACGCCCGCTACGGGGTCAGTGCCTGCGATGAATTGCTGCAGGCCTTTGTGCGCGATCTGATGGCCGGCCTGCCCGCCGGCACCGAGGTAGCGCGGGTGCGGGGTTCGGTGATCGCGCTGCAGGTGCGGGCCTGCGAGGACGGGGACGAGATGCTGGTGCAGATGCGACGCCTCTGCGCGTCACTTCCGACTCAGGCAATGGCCGCGGCGCAGCCGGTCGCGCTGGACCTGGTGTTCGGCCTGGTCGCGGTGCGTGAACTGCTGGTCCGGCAGCCCGGGGAGATCGACGGCGCCGAGCTGCTGCGCTGCTGCGAACTCGCGCTGGACATGGGCCAGGACCCGCGCTGGCGCCAGGAGTTCAACGGCTTCGGCGTGTTCGATGCCACCACCGCCCGCGCCGTGGAGCGCGGCATGGCGATCGAGGCCGAACTGCCTCAGGCTCTCAGCCAGGGCCAACTGCACCTGCTCTACCAGCCCAAGCTGCGCCCGGACGGCAGCCTGCTGGGCTTCGAGGCCCTGGTCCGCTGGACCAGCCCTGCGCTGGGCCCGGTCTCGCCGGTGGAGTTCATTCCGGTGGCCGAGGCTTGCGGCCTGGTCGGCGGCATCACCGACTGGGTCGTCGAGGCCGCCAGCGCCCAGCTGGGCCGCTGGCAGGCCGAGGCCAGCGCGGCCGCACCGTACCATGTGGCCGTCAACCTGTCGGCACACGATCTGGAGCGCGGCGACTTGTTCGACATGCTGACCGGTGCGCTGGTACGCCACGGCGTGACGGCCTCGCAGCTGGAGCTGGAAGTCACCGAATCGGCACTGACCCGCCAGCCCGCGCAGGCTCTGCAGCAATTGCAGCGTCTGCACCAGGCCGGCTTCACGATCGCCATTGACGACTTCGGCACCGGCTATTCCTCGCTGGCCAAGCTGGTGGACCTGCCTATCGATTTGCTGAAGATCGACCGCTCGTTCCTGCGCCAGCTGCCCGGCGACCTGCGGCGCGAACGCGTCGTGCGCTCGGTCGTGTCGCTGGCGCACAGCCTGAAGCTTCGTGTGGTGGCCGAGGGCGTCGAGACGGGTCAGCAGCTGGGCTTCCTGCAGGCGCTGGGCGTGCACGGTCTGCAGGGCTATCTGTTTGGCCGGCCGGAGCTGCCCGGGCATTGGCGGGAACTGATGCGGCTGGGCCGCTTGCCCACCCCGACCAATCTTGTGCCGCTGAATCCCGGCTGAGTTCGCCGAACCCGGGCTGCACCAGTGGCACACTCGGCCGCCATGTTGCCCGTCCTCTACTCGTTCCGCCGCTGCCCCTACGCCATGCGCGCCCGCCTGGCCCTGCGTGTGGCCGGCATCGCGCTAGAGATACGCGAGGTGGTGCTGAAGAACAAGCCTCCGGCCCTGCTGGCCGCTTCGCCCAAGGCCACCGTGCCGGTGCTGGTGCTGCCGGACGGCCTGATCATCGAACAGAGCCTGGACATCATGGTCTGGGCGCTGACCGAATGCGACCCCGAGGGCTGGTTGAGCCAGGGCGACCCGGTCCGGGTGCAGCAGTTGATCGCCATCAACGACGGGCCGTTCAAGGCCGCGCTGGACGGCTACAAATACCCGGAACGCCATCCGCAGGCGACACGAAAGCAGCATCGTGCACAGGCGCTGACGCTGCAGCTCGAGCCGCTGGAGGTACTGCTCGCCACCGGGCCCTGGCTTCTGGGGCCCTCGCCCTCGCTGGCCGATATGGCCCTGTTCCCCTTCGTGCGCCAATTCGCCCAGGTTGACAGGGCCTGGTGGGCCGAGGCCGGCCTGCCCAGGCTGGATGACTGGCTGCAACGCTTGGCCGCCTCGCCGCTGTTCGAGTCGGTGATGCACAAGCTGCCACCCTGGAACGACGGTGACGACCCGCGCCGCTTCTGATCGGGGTCATGTCTTGTCTTGTAGTGCAGCTTCACGGGTTCAGACTGCGGATTTTGCTGCGTCTAAGACTCGCCGATGAAAGTCTTTCCTGCGCCGTGATCGCCCTGCTGACCAGCCTGGGTGATCAGGCGGCCGAGCCGATCGGCCGGGTCAAGCGCGTCAGCGGCAGCGTCTGACTCGACCGCGCCGGACAGACCCAGACCGTTCTGCCCGGCATGAGCCTGCATGTGGTGACCGGTCTGATCGCCAAGAAGACGCCCGAGAAGGTCAACTTCAAGACCCCCAGCGTGGTGCTGGGCGTGGGCGGCACCGAGTTCGTTGTCGATGTGCCCGAGGGCAGGGAATGAAACGCGCGGCCGCGCTTGTGTTGGCCATGTTGCTGGCATCGCTGCTGGCATCGCTGCTGGCCGCCTGTGCCCAGTTGCCCGAACGCGTGATACTGCTGCCCGACGCCGAGGGCCGCGGCAGCGCCCTGCAGCTGCAGCCGCTCGAGGGCGCGCAAAACCCCCCTGCTGCTGAACCAGGCCTATGCCCAGGCCGAGGTGGTGGTCTACGAGCCGCTGGCCGGCTGAGCGGCTGCGGGCACCTGCAAGGCAAAGGGTTCGCGCCACCAGCCGGTCGAGGCAGGCGGCGCCTTGATGCAGATGCGCTCGCCCATCTTGGGCGCGCTCAGCGCCACGCCCTGGGCGGCGGCCAATACCGTGATGCGCTCGAAGGGTTCCTGCCAGGGGTGCAGGGCCAGATCGAAGGTGCCGTTGTGCACCGGCAGCAGCCAGCGGCCCTTGACGTCCAGATGGGCCTGCAGGCTTTGCTCAGGCTGCATGTGCACATCGGGCCAGTCCTTGTTGTAGGCACCGGTCTCGATCAGGGTCAGGTCGAAGGGGCCGAAACGCTCGCCTATGGCCTTGAAGCCATCGAAGTAGCCGGTGTCCCCGCTGAAGAACACGCGCAACTCGTCGCTGATGATGACCCAGGAGGCCCACAGCGTGGTGTTGCCGTCATTCAGGCCGCGGCCCGAGAAGTGCTGGGCCGGTGTGGCAACGAAGCGCACCCCGGCGATCGTCACGCCCTGCCACCAATCGAACTGCTGCACCTTGGCCGCGGGCACACCCCATTCGATCAGCCGGTCACCCACGCCCAGCGGCGTCAGGAAGTGCGCGACCTTCGGCGTCAGGGCCAGGATGGCGGCATGGTCCAGGTGGTCGTAATGATCGTGCGACAGGATCACGCCCTTGATCGTGGGCAGTTCGTCGATGGCGATGGGCGGCGCATGGAAGCGCTTGGGGCCCAGCCACTGGAATGGCGAGGCACGCTCCGAGAACACCGGATCGGTGAGCCAGAACTCGCCCTGCAGCTTCAGCAGCATGGTCGAGTGGCCGAGGCGGAACAGGCTGCCGTCGGGGGCGGCCAGCAGGTCGGTGTGGGTCAGCTTCAGCACCGGAATCGGCCGGCTGGGCGTCGCGTCGGCAGGCTTGTCGAGCAGGAAGCGCCACATCACCTGCAGGGTCTTCTCCCAGCCGAGGCGCTGGGCCGGCGCCTCGTTGCGGAACTTGCCGCCGATGAATTGCGGCGATTGCGGAAACTGCGCCGGCTCGGCGCGGCAGGCATTGAAGAGAGCGAAGGCCATGGCGAACAGGGCTCCAAGGGTGAGGGCGTAGCTCAGGCTGCGTGCCATGGTGATCCGCCCGGGTCAGGTTGAACGACAAAGTACACTGCACAGTGTAGTGTCGTCTCTGGAAAAAGTAAACCCACCGGTGTAAAATTCAGGTTCGATGCCCTCCAAGACCGCAGCCATGCCCACCGCGCCGCCCAGCCGCCTGACCGACAGAAAGCGCGAGTCCATTGTTGCGGCCGCGATCGCCGAGTTCCGCGAACATGGCTTCGCCGGCACCAGCATGGACCGCATCGCCGCCGCGGCCGAGGTCTCCAAGCGCACCGTCTACAACCACTTCCCCAGCAAGGACGAGCTGTTCGCCGAGATCCTGATGCAGCTGTGGCAGCGCGCCAAAGGCCTGGACGTGGTGGTCTACGACCCTGTCCGGCCCCTGCGCGAACAGCTGCTGGCGCTGATGTCAGGCAAGCTGCGCCTGATCACCGACGCGAGCTTCATGAACCTGGTGCGGGTGGCCGTGGCCGAGATGATGCATGCGCCCGAACGGGCCCAGGCGATGGTGGAGCGGCTGGGCGAGAAAGAAGACGGTGACGCCGGCCTGGCCGCCTGGATACGCGCGGCCCAGCAGGACGGCCGCCTGCGCCCGTCTGATGCGCTGTTTGCCGCCCACCAGTTGCAGGCACTGCTCAAGGGCTCGGCCTTCTGGCCCCAACTCGCGATGGGCCAGCCGGCGTTGACGGCGACCGAGCAGGCCCGGCTGTTGAACGACAGCGTGGACATGTTTCTCGGCTTCTATGCCAGCCCCGCGACACAAGGGAGCAAGACATGATCAGAAGAAGAACACTGGGGCTGGCCGCGGGTGCGGCCCTGCTGCTCAACTTGGTGGGTTGCGCCGCCCCTCCCCGGGTCAAGACGCACACGGCCCTGCCCGGCGTCGAGGTGCTGCCCGCTGCCCTGGCCATGCCCGGCCTGGACCGCCAGCGCCAGTTGCGCATCTATCTGCCGCCCGGCTATGCCCAGAGCAGCGAGCGCTACCCGGTGCTCTATATGCACGACGCTCAGAATCTGTTCGACGACTTCACCTCTTTCGTCGGTGAGTGGGGCGTGGACGAGACCCTGGACGAGCTGGCCCGCAGCCATGGCCTGAAGCTGATCGTCGTCGGCATCGACAACGGCGGCGACAAGCGCATGACCGAGCTCAACCCCTGGGACCATCCGAAATTCGGCAAGGGCGAGGGAGCGGCCTACACACGCTTCATCGTCGAGGTGGTAAAGCCCCATATCGACCGGCAGTACCGCACCCGGCCCGGGCGCGAGCATACGGCGATGATGGGCAGCTCGATGGGCGGGCTGATCTCGCACTATGCGATCCAGCAGTATCCACAGGTGTTCAGCAAGGCCGGCATCTTCTCGCCGTCCTACTGGGCTGCGCCGGCGCTGCGCGAGGCTGCACAGCGGCCCCTGCCGATGGACACGCGACTCTATCTGTACATGGGGGGCCGCGAAGGCGGGGAGATGAATACCGATGTGCGGCAGGTCGTCGCCGCCCTATCCGGCCGGGCCCTGCCCGTCGAACAAATACGCTTCAGCGCCCAGGCCTCGGCCGAGCACAACGAGGCCGCCTGGCGGACCGAGTTCGGCCCGGCGCTGCTGTGGCTGTTCAAGCCGTGATCGGCCCCTCGACCCGCATCGAGTAGTCCACCGCCTTGACGTCCTTGGTCAGCCGGCCGATCGAGATGCGGTCGACGCCGGTGGCAGCGATCCAGCGCAGCTGATCCAGCGCCACACCGCCCGAGACCTCCAGCAGCGCGCGGCCGCCGGTCAGCGCCACCGCCTCGACCATCATGGCCTCGCTGAAGTTGTCCAGCAGCACGCTTTCGGCGCCGGCCTCCAACGCCTCGACCAGCTCGACCAGGCTCTCGACCTCGACCTGAATGCCCACGCCGGCATGCAGCGCCTGCGCCGCCAGCACGGCCGCACGCACGCCCCCGGCGGCGGCAATATGGTTTTCCTTGATCAGGATGCCGTCGTACAGGGCCAGTCGCTGGTTCTGCCCGCCGCCGACGCGCACCGCGTACTTCTGCGCCAGGCGCAGCCCAGGGATGGTCTTGCGCGTGTCGAGCACGGCGCAGCCGTTCGGATTGGTCGAGGCGCCGACAATCGCCTGCACATGGGCATGGGTCAGCGTGGCAGTGGCCGACAGCAGCTGCAAAAAGTTGAGCGCCGGGCGCTCGGCGGTGAGCAGGGCGCGAGCGTCGGCGATGATCTGGCAGACCACGGTATCGGCGGCCATAAGCTCGCCTTCCTGATACTGCCACTCGATGCGCGCGCTCGGGTCCAGCGCGGCCAAGGTGCCGTCGAACCAGCCGCGGCCGCACAGCACCGCGGCCTCGCGCACCCGCACATGGGCCCTGACGCGCTGACCGGCCGGCACCAGCTGGGCCGTCCAGTCGCACAGGCCGACGTCCTCGACCAGCGCGTCGTGGATATTGCGCTGACGCGCTTCTTCGAGGGTTTCGTTGTGCTCAAACATGCGGCCGAGTTTATTCCGCCGCGGCCACTTTCAGGCTCAATGTGTCCAAGCCCTCGATCTCGCCGGTGATCAGGTCACCCGCCTGCACCGCGCCGACGCCCTCGGGCGTGCCGGTGTAGATCAGGTCGCCGGGCTGCAGATGGTAGAACTGCGAGAGATTGGCAACGATCTCGGGCACGCTCCAGATCATGTCGGCCAGGTCGCTTTGCTGCTTGACGGTGCCATTGACGGACAGCGCGATGCGGCCCTTGCTCAAGTGGCCCAGCGTGGCCGCCGGCACCAGCTCGGTGATCACGGCCGATTGCTCGAAGCCCTTGGCCAGATCCCAGGGCCGGCCGGCCGCCTTGGCGTCGGCCTGCAGATCGCGGCGCGTCATGTCCAGGCCGGCGGCATAGCCCCAGACCGCGTCCAGCGCGTCTTCGACCGCCACACGGAACACCGGTTTGCCGATGGCGATCACCAGCTCCATCTCGTAGTGGTAATTCTTGGTGCCGGGCGGATAGGCCACGGTGGAGCCCGAGGGCACCAGCGCATTGGCCGGCTTGGTGAAGTAGAACGGCGGCTCGCGGTCGGGGTTGCCGCCCATCTCGCGCGCATGGGCGGCGTAGTTGCGGCCCACGCAGTAGATGCGCGACACCGCGTAGCGCGCGCTGCTGCCGCGCACCGCCACGCTGGGTTGCTCTTGAGGGGCGAAGATGTAGTTGCTCATGATGGGCTCGGCAGGCAATTGGAAAATGGCAGGATACCGCGCAGGCCTCGCCCGCCCCATGTGGGCTTTGCGGATGCCGCGCGCTGCGCGCACAGGCCAGGCCGCACCCGGGCGGGCCAGCGCCTACACTGCGGCCATGTCAGCGTCCGCTACGCCGTTCTGGAACCAGGTGCAGGAGTTGGGTATCGCCCTGGCCCAGGGGCAGGTCGACGGCCGCCACTTCCGCCAGCAGTTCCTGGCGCTGACCCGCGAGCGCATGGATTGCAGCCGCGTCAGCCTGTGGCGCTTCCGCGAAGACGAGGAAGACCGGCAACGGCCGCTGCTGCTGGTCTGCAAGGCCAGCCAGCATGAAGACGGCAGTATCCTGTCCCGGGAACGCGCGCTGCGCGCCGACCAATACCGCGACTGCCTGGCTGCGCTGCAGCCCGCGGGCGTGCGCGGCAGCGACGACTGCCTCAATGACCCGCTCTTGCGCACGCTGGCCCATGCCCTGCTTGAGCATGCCGATGTGCGCTCGCTGGCCTGTGCCGCCCTGCTGGTGAACGGCCGCAACTACGGCCTGCTGTGTGCCGAGCAATTGGGCCAGCCCCGGCCTTGGACCCGCCAGCAGTTGCTGGACCTGGCCAAGCTGGCACGCACCATCAGTCTGCAGGTCGTGCGCGGCGGCGGTCGCCAGCACATGGACGCGCCATCGTTGCCGGCGCTGCCCACGCCATGAGGCCTCTTCGCAGAGCCGCCTTCCCGCTGGCGGCGGCCATCGCCGTGCTGCTGGCCGGCTGCGCCGGCGCGCCCCGATCGCCATCCGCTCCGTCCGCGCCCCGACCCGACCCCGGCCGCGACGGCCCGGAGGCAGTGATCCCGCCCAATCTGCACCTGGTGCCCGACGCCGAACCGCGCCTGGAGCCCTTGCGCCGGGGCGGCCCGAACAAGCCCTACGAGGTGCTGGGCCAGCGCTACGAGCCGATGACCGCCGATCAGCCCCTGATCGAGCGGGGCCTGGCCTCCTGGTATGGACGCAAGTTCCACGGCCGCTCGACCGCCAGCGGCGAGACCTACAATATGTACGCGATGACGGCCGCCCACCCGACCATGCCCATCCCCAGCTATGCCCGGGTGCGCAACCCGGCCAATGGCCGCGAGGTGCTGGTGCGCGTCAATGACCGCGGGCCCTTCCACCCGGGCCGCATCATCGACCTCAGCTACACCGCGGCGTTGAAGCTGGACACCCTCAGGGGCGTGACGCCGGTCGAGGTCGAGCGCCTGACCTTCGAGGACATACGTACCGGCGCCTGGCGCCGCGACAACCCGGTGCCGGTGTTCGTGGCCGGCGAGGCCGCCGGCGCGCCGGAGCGCGGTGCCACCTTCGGCCCGCCGCCCAAGGTCGATCCCGCGCGGTTGCTGGCCGCCGATGAACCTGCCCTAAACAGCGCGCCGAAGGTCGCCAGCCCGGGCTACTGGCTGCAGCTGGGGGCGTTCTCGCGGCTGGACGGGGCCGAAACGCTGCGCCAGAAGCTGGCGACCGAGCTGGAAGGCCTGGCACCGCTGTTGGCCATCTTCAAGGACAGCAGCCTGCACCGGCTGCAGGCCGGGCCCTACCCGACCCGCGAGGAAGCACGCCAGGCGGCCGAGCGCCTGCGCGCGGCACTGAATCTGCAGCCGGTGGTGGTCAGGCGCTAACGCCCGCCGCTGACGTCTAGCAAGGCGCCGGTCGTGTAACTGGCCGCATCGGAGAGCAGCCAGACGATGGCCTGGGCAATCTCCTGCGCCGTGCCCATGCGCGCCATCGGCAGGCCGGCGACGACGCTGTTCAGCTGGGCGCCGAGGCCGCCGCCGGCATGGATCTCGGTGTCTATGATGCCCGGCCGCACGCCGTTGACGCGTATACCCTCGCCGGCCACCTCACGGGCCAGGCCGATCGTGAAGGTGTCGATCGCACCCTTGCTGGCGGCGTAGTCGACATAGACGCCCGGCGAACCCAGCTGGGCGGCCCGGGACGACACGTTGACGATGGCGCCCCCGGTGCCGCCGTTCGATCGGCTCATTCGCCGCACCGCCTCGCGGGCGCACAGGAAACTGCCCAACACATTGACCTCGAAGACGCGGCGCATGCGCTCGGCCGTCATCTGATCGAGGCGTGCGCCAGGGGCCACGATGCCGGCATTGTTGACCAGGGCCGTCAGCGGGCCCAGCTCGGCATCGATGGTGGCAAATATGCGCAGCACCTCGGCCTCCTGCGACACATCGGCCTGCACCAGCAGGGCGCGTCGGCCCAGGGCGCGTATCTGTTCGGCCAGCGCCAGGGCACTGGCCTCGTCGCGGGCGTAGTTCAGCGCCAGGTCATAGCCTTGCTCGGCACAGAGCAGCGCCGTGGCGGCACCAATGCCTCGCCCGGCGCCCGTGATCAGAACCGTTTTGGAATCCAACGCCCCTCCTTCGCCGCCGGCACCCGACCGGCTTGGCCGAGTATCGACAGGCCGCTGCCCGTGCGTCAAGCGTCGGCCACCGGCACGGCACCCATGCCCGTCACCTGGATCAGCAGCGATGGGGCCATGCCTTGCCGGTCGGCCCTGGCATAGACAGTGAGGTGCGGGAAGGGAATCTCGACGCCCCCTCGTCAAAGGCCTTCTTGAGGCGCCGCAGGTACTCGCGCTTGACATCCCACTGCGCCAGCAGCGCGACCTTGAGGCGGCAGCGCCGCACCGACAACGCGCATGATCTTGCACACCTCGTCCACGTCTTCCCGGTAGGCCACGCCCACATCGACCACCGCCTGCGCAAAGTACCGGCTCATATGGGTCACGGTCGTGATCAGGCTGTTGGGCGCCAAGTGCACATTGCCGGCATAGTCGCGCAGGCGCACGTGTCGCAGCGTGATGTCCTCGACCAGGCCGCCGATGCCGGCCTCATTAACGACGTCACCGGTGCGGACCTGATCCTCGAACGGGATGAAGAAGCCGGTGAAGTAGTCCTTCACCAGTGACTGCGCGCCGAAGCCTACCGCCGGGCCGACCACACCGGCGGCGCCTAGGATGGGGGCAGGTGAAATGCCCAGCTCGGCGAGCACCATCATCAGTGCCAGCGCGCTGACCACCAGGGCGATCAGGTAGCGAAATACCCGCCCCAGGGTGTGGCCGCACGCCGCGCCGCGTCCGCCCCAGGGATGCGGCTGACGATACGCTCGCGCAACTCCCGCACGTCCCGCTGCGGCACCGCGATGAGTATCCAAGCGCCAATCAAGATCATCCGTATCCGAACGCCCCCCAGCAGGGCGGCGGTCCAGTGCGACCATTCAACACGATCGAGACGATCCATGAACCGGTGCAAGCCAGCCTCCATTCGCACTCGCATGCCAAAGCTGCCAGGCCTGAGACGCATACGCGAGCCGAGCACGGCCTTTCGGTCTTGCCCGCGCCGGCAGCCCGATCAGTGCTCGCGATTCGCAAGGCTCTGGCGAAAATATACATTGATCCGAATGTATATTGCCCGGACCACGACCCGATAACTTTGGGCCTTGAGATGCTGCTGACCCCGTTCATCAACGTGTCGACCTGGCCATGGCGTCCGCAGGCTTCCTGACGGAGCCGGTGGCCGAGTCCTCGCGGGCATGGCGCCTGCGGCGAGCCCTCGCCTGGCTGGTCGGGGCCGGCCTGTTGGCCTTGCTGGCTGCCTTGCGCGCGGCCACCAACGCCGAGTTCGCGTTCGCCTCCTTCGCCTTGCTGCCGGTGATCTGGGTCGCCTGGGCGGCCGGGCGTCATCACGGCCTGGCCATCGCGACTCTGGCCGCCGGCACCTGGGTGGCCGGCGACATCGGCTCGGACCAGCAGCAATGGAGCAGCTGGATCGTCTGGGCCAATGGCCTGGTGCGCCTGCTGACTTATGGCATCGTCGCGATCCTGGCGGCACGCGTCTCCAGCCAACTGCTGGACGAGCGTGCGCGGGCGACGCGCGACGAGCTGACCGGCCTGGCCAATCGCCGCCATTTCTTCGAGGTCGGTCGGCTTGAAGTCGAGCGCATGCACCGCCACCGGCGGCCGGCGGCCATTCTGTTCCTCGACCTGGACCATTTCAAGCAGCTCAACGATGGCCTGGGCCATGCAAAGGGCGACGCAGCCCTGTGGGCCACCGCCAGGGCCTTGGTCGAGGCCGCACGCGTAACTGACGTGGTCGCACGTCTGGGCGGCGACGAGTTCGCCGTGCTGCTGCCCGAGCTGGACCTGCAGGCTGCGTCGCTGGCGGCCCATCGGCTTTCGGCCGCTGTCAACGGCGCGCTGGCCGATTTCGACAGGGTCTCGGCCAGCGTCGGCGTGGCCTGGTTCGCACACAGCGTCCCCGGTATCGGCGACATGTTAAAGGCCGCGGACGCCCTGATGTACCAAGCCAAGCAGCAGTGCGCGGGCTCGGTACTGGTGATGAACCTTTCAGACCAGCAGGGCAGCGGCAGCTAGGCCAGGGCCACCCTGTTCATACCCAGATGCTTGGCGCGGTACATCGCGTTCTGCGCCCGCCCGGCCAGCAGATCGGTGCCATAGGGCGGCGCGCTGGCCAGGCCTATGCTGAGCGTGACATGCAGGCCCGGCGCCACCTCGTTCCAGGGGTGCAACTCGACATGCTCGCGCAAGCGCTCGCAGACCTCGAAGGCGCGGTCGGCCACGGTGTCGGGAAAGACGACCAGAAACTCCTCGCCATCCATGCGCACCAGGATGTCGGAGCCGCGGGTGTTGTCGCGCAACATATCGGCCAGGTGCTGCAGGACCTGGTCGCCGGCGGCATAGCCGAACTCGGTGTTGACGTGCTTGAGGTGATCGACGTCGATCAGCGCCAGCGTCAGCGAGGCGCTCTTGGCCTCGGCGGCCAGCATCAGGCCAGGCATCACCGACTCCAGATGGCGGCGATTGCGCAGGCCGGTCAGCGGATCGATATTGTCCTGGCCAACGGCCACCGGCGTAGCCGGCCCGGTGATGGTCGATGTCGAGGCCGCCTGCTCGGCCTGCAGCCGCGCCTGTTCGGCCTCCAGCCGGGTGACGAAGAAGCGCGACTGCGCCTCCAGCTGCACCGTGGTGCTGCGCCGCTCGATCTTGTGCAAGGCCTCCAGATGCTCCAGCGCCTCGGCCGTGCGGCCCAGCGCCTTGCTGCTGCGGTGCATCAGCTTGTGCACACGCAGCCGCGTCGGCACCGAAGCCATCTCATTCAGATTCTCAAGCAGGCCGCTGACTTCCTGGTGGGCCTGCTCCGCCCGCCCGCGCGCCAACGCCAGATCGGCCAGCACACAGCGCAGGCGCAGCACATGGGCCTGCAGGCCATGTTCCTGGGCCTGCTCCAGCGCCGGCCGCAACAGCGCCTCGGCCCCGTCAAGGTCCCCCAGCTGCAGGCCCACCTCGCCCAGATTGCCGGCGGTCAGCACAAGGGAAAACGGATCACCGGCCGCCTGCGCCAGCGCGAAGGCCTCGGTCGCGTACTGCTTGCCGCGCTGCAGCGCCTGCTGGGCCAGATCAAAGCGCTCGCCGTCCTGCAGCAGGTAGTAGGCGCCCAGGGTCACGGCGCAGAGATTGTTCAGCGAGATCATGCGCTCGAAGGCATAGTCGCCCTCGCGCACCAGGGCCGCGGCCTCGCCCATCAGGCGCTCGGCCTGCCAGGGGTCGCCCATGCGCTCGAACACCGCCGCCAGCGCGTTCAGCGACAGCGCGATCTGCCGCGTGTTGCCCAGACGCTGCGCGACCGAGCAGCCCTCGTGGGCAAATCGCATTGCGGGCTCGAAATCGCCGGACTCGAAGCTGCTGAGGGTCATCCAGCGCAGCACCTCGCAGAGCTGCTCGCTGGGCCCCTGATCGCGCATCAAGGCCGTGACTTCCTCCCCGGCTCGCAACATCTCGGCCAGCGCCCCCTGGCGCACCAGAAAGAACACGCGCAGATAGCCGGCCTCGATCTGCTCGGACAGATAGCCCTGCTCGTCGGCCGCCACCCAGACCTGATGGGCCAGGGCCAGGCCTTGCGGCAGTTGCAGCGCCTCGCGCGCCTGGCGTGCCTGGCGCAGCAGTTCTTCCAGCTGCGCGCTGGTCAGCTCGGGGGCGGATTCAGGGCTTGAGTCGAACATCTCGGATAGGGTCAGCCTGAAAAAAACAGCAGCGGATGCGCTGCGTGTCAACAGACCTTACCACCAAGGGCTAACCCTGAATACCCGAGAGTGCGGGGTTGTTCGAGGAACGACCCCGGCACCCGACGCAACAACTACTTTGACGTCGGCATGGCAAACTCGGCGCCCTTCGGTGCGCTCGACGACCAGCGCTGCATCACGCTCTTTTGCTTGGTGTAGAAGCGCACGCCCTCCTCGCCGTAGGCATGCATATCGCCGAACAGGCTCTTCTTCCAGCCACCGAAGCCGTGCCAGGCCATGGGCACCGGTATCGGCACATTGATGCCGACCATGCCGACCTGGATGCGGCGGGCGAACTCGCGGGCGACATTGCCGTCGCTGGTGAAGCAGGCCACGCCATTGCCGTACTCGTGGCCATTGACCAGCTCGACGGCGGCGGCGAAGTCAGGCACGCGCACGCAGGCCAGCACCGGGCCGAAGATCTCTTCCCTGTAGATGCGCATATTCGGCGTGACGTGGTCGAACAGCGTGCCGCCGGTGAAGAAGCCGGCCTCGTGACCGGCGACCTTGTGGCCGCGGCCATCAACGACCAGTGAGGCGCCTTCCTGAACGCCAACGCCCACATAGCTCTCGATGCGGTTCAGCGCCTCGCGGGTGACGATGGGGCCCATCTCGGCGTCCAGCTCCATGCCGTTCTTGATCTTCAGCGTGCGGGCGCGCTCGGCCAGCAGGGGCACGATCTTGTCGGCCACATCGCCGACCAGCACCGCCACCGAGATCGCCATGCAGCGCTCGCCGGCCGAGCCGTAGGCCGAGCCGATCAGCGCATCCACCGTCTGGTTGATGTCCGCATCGGGCATCACCACCATATGGTTCTTCGCGCCGCCCAGGGCCTGCACACGCTTGCCATGGTGGGCGCCGGTTTCGTAAATGTATTGGGCGATGGGCGTCGAGCCGACGAAGCTCAGGGCCTTGACGTCGGGATGGCCCAGCAGCGTGTCGACCGCCACCTTGTCGCCCTGGACGACGTTGAACACACCGTCCGGCAGACCGGCCTGGCGCAGCAACTCGGCGATGAACAGGCTGGCCGCCGGGTCGCGCTCGCTGGGCTTGAGCACAAAGGTGTTGCCACAGGCGATGGCCACCGGGAACATCCACATCGGCACCATCACCGGGAAGTTGAACGGCGTGATGCCGGCCACCACGCCCAGCGGCTGGCGCATCGTCCAGTTGTCGATGCCGGTCGAGACCTGCTCGGTGTAGTCGCCCTTCAGGAGCTGCGGAATGCCGCAGGCGAACTCCACGATGTCGATGCCGCGGGTGACCTCGCCCTGGGCATCGGTGAAGACCTTGCCGTGCTCGGCGGTGATGATGGCGGCCAGCGTGTCGCGCTGCTGGTTCAAGAGCTCCAGGAATTTGAACATCACGCGAGCCCGGCGCAGCGGAGGGGCATCGGCCCAGGCCGGGAAGGCGGCCTTGGCGGCGGCGACGGCCACGTTCACGTCCTCGACACTGGCCAGATGCACCTGGCGCGCCACCTCGCCGGTGGCCGGGTTGTAGACCGCCTGCTTGCGGCCGCCGGTGGCCGCCTGCGGCTTGCCGTTGATGAAGTGGGTGATGTCGGTGTTCGAGGTGAATGCGGCAGGTGCGGCCATGTGTGTCTCCGGTAAAAATTCAGTCTAGGCCGCAGGGCGCCGCTTGCCAATCCACTTTTGCCGACCACATTGTTCGACAATGTGAACAATGGAGAACCGCAACGACCTGCTCTGGAGCCAGCTGCATGCGCTGACCGTGATCGCCCAATTGGGCAGTTTCACCAAGGCAGCGCAGCGCCTGGGGATGTCCAAAGCCGCGATCAGCCAGCGCATCAGCGAGCTGGAGCGGGCCATAGGCCAGACCCTGGTGCAGCGCACGACCCGTTCGGTGCGGTTGACCGACGCCGGCCAGCGCCTGGTGGACGACAGCTCGGACAGCTTCGCCCAGATTGCCCGCAGCCTCGCCCAGGCCCGCGACGCCGCCGGCCAGCCGCGCGGGCTGTTGCGCGTCACCGCCCCGGTGGCCCTCGGCCGCCAGCATGTGGCGCCGCAACTGGAGGGCTTCTTCCGCCAGTACCCCGAGGTGCGCATCGAGCTGGACCTCAGCGACCGCATCATGCCGCTGGCCCAGGAAGGCTTCGATCTGGCGATACGCCACACCAGCACGCCGCCCGAAAGCCATGTCGCTTTCAAGCTCTGCGCCTCGCGCACCCTGCTGCTGGCAAGCCAGGCCTATGTGAAGCGTTATGGCCTGCCGCAACACCCGTCCGAGCTGGCCGAACATGCCTGCCTGACCTATCTGCGGCCGGGCCCGGTGTCCTGGCTGTTCGAACGCCAGGGGCCGGTGATCGAGGGGCAGGATGCCGAGCGCCACCGAGTCAGCGTCAGCGGCCCGCTGCGCGCCGGCAACAGCGAGGTGCTGCGCGACGCCGCCCTGGCCGGCCTGGGCCTGGCCCTGCTGCCCGACTTCAGCGCCGCCGCCGCCCAGCGCGCCGGCCGGCTGCGCGAGCTGCTGCCCGACTGGCGCCCGGTCGGCGTGTTCGGCGACAGCATTTATGCCATCCACCCTTGGAGCAGCACCACGCCCCGGCCGGTGCGGCTGCTGGTTGAGCATCTGCGCGAGGCGCTGCGGGGCGGGTTCGAGGCCGCGGCCGCGCCGCTCATCTCGTCGCGGCAGGCACGTCCAGATACGGTTTGACGTTGGCGATCGCGCGGGCCACGTACTCCTCCTTCTCGCCCACCGGGGCGACGTAGTGGATGGCGCTGATGGCGGCGTCCAGCCCCTCCAGCCGCGCAATCAGCCAGATCGCCAGGTACTGCGAGGCCAGGCAGCCGCCCGCTGTGGCCACGTTGCCGTGGGCCACAAACGGCTGGTTCAGGGTGGTCACGCCCGCCGCCTCGACCCAGGGCTTGGTGGTCAGGTCGGTGCAGGCCGGCACGGCATTCAGCAGCCCCAGCCTGGCCAGCACCAGGGTGCCGGAGCATTGGGCGCCCAGCAGCTGCCGCGCCGGATCCAGCCTGAGTTGCGCCATCAGGGTCTCGTCGGCCACCACCTCCCGCGTCTGCATACCGCTGCCGACGATCACCGCGTCGGCCTCGCAGGCCGCCTGCAGCGAGGCCTGCGCCTCCAGCACCACGCCATTCATCGAACGGACCCTGGCCGCCGGGCTGGCGATGGAGACGCGCCAGCCGGGCTTCTTGACGCGGTTGAGGATGCCCAGGGCGATCAGCGAGTCGAGCTCGTTGAAGCCCTCGAAGGTGAGGATGGCGATGTGCATGGTGGCTCCCGTTGCGCTGCTGATGTAGCGCCATCTTAGGCAGGACAACCGGCACAACATCGGGGCGCCGCGCAAGGCCGGCTGCGAAGCACATAAAAAAACGCCCACCCGGTAAACCGGATGGGCGTGTACAAGTCCTTGGAAGGACGTCGTTGGGAACGGAGCATGGCAAAAGTCGCCAAGCAGGGTTCCTACTGTAGGGATCAGGGTTCACCCGGACCATCCCTAACAATGAGGTTGTGAGTGATCTTGACTTTTTGCTGGTTCTGCAAATTCAGCCGGCAGGCCAGCCACCACGTGGTCGCCAAGCTGACTCCCGGTCACAATCGGGCATGAATTCCGCCAAGCCCCCGCACCGCCCACCCGCCAAAACCCCGTCTCGCAGCCCCGCCCCGGCACCCAAACGGCCCGCCGCTGCCCCGTCGGCGCCCATGGGCGAGGACGATATCGTGGCGCTGGAACAACTGCTGGACAAGGTGCCGGCCCCGCTGGAGCCGCTGGACGTCAGCATGCTGGACGGCTATCTCTGTGCCGTGCTTCTGCAGCCTATCCCCCTGCTACCCGCCCAGTGGCTGCCCTATGTCACCGACATCGAGGCCCGCCCCCTGCCCCCCCGCTACAAGCCCGAGGCGCTGCACGCGCTGGTGCTGCGCCGCCATCAGGAGCTGAGGGCGGCGATCACCGAGCGCCAGTGGTTCGACCCCTGGGTGTTCGAGATGGACGACGAGGCCACGCCGTCCGAGACCGTGTTCCCCTGGGTGGCCGGCTTCGCGCTGGGCGCCGATATGTTCACCGCGCTGATGGGCCTGTCGGCCGCCGATCTGTTGGAGCCGCTGGCCACCATCTATATGCACCTGGACGCCGACGATTTGGAAGATGCCGACGCGCTGCTGGCCGAGATCGAGACCTTGGAGCCGCCGGAAGACCTCAGCGAGGCCGTCGAAGGCCTGGTGCGCAGCTGCCTGCAGCTGGCAGACATCTCGCGGCCCCAGCCCAAGCCGGTGGCCGAGGTGCCACGGCGCATCGCTCGGAAACAGGCACCGCCAATAGGCCCCGGCCCTCGCAAGCGCTGATCGTTCAGGCGCTACTCAGGCATACAGCCTGGCGGCGTGCAGCGCCAGCCCGGTGGCGACCGAGGCAAAACGGTCGCCGCGCACCACCTGGGCCTGGCTGAACTCGGCGGCGATGCGGTCGGCCAGCAGGCGCAAGCCGGTGGAGCCACCGGTCAGGTACAGCGCATTGACCTGCTCCGGCTTGAGGCCGGCCTCGCGCACGGTGTCGCGGGCGGTCTGCACAATGCGCTGGATGTCGGCTTCAAGCGCGGCCACCGCGGTCGTCTCGGTCAGGCCCACCTGCAGGCCGGACTCGACCAGGCCCAGATCGATCAGCGTATCGCCGCCGCCCGAGACCTGGATCTTGGCGACCTCCGCCCGGGCCGCCAGCTCATGGCCCAGCCGCTCGGTGATCACCGTCATCAGCCGCTGGTGATGGCGCACATTGCCGTAGAAGCTCTTCATCGACCGCAATTCCATCACCCGCGCCGGGCTGTAAACGGTGTTGATCAGATGCCAGGTGGCGAGGTCGAAATAGACAGCGCTGGGCACCTCGCGCGGCGTCGAGCCGGCGATGCTGGGACCCATGGCCTGGTAGCCGAACTCGCGCAGGATGCTGCTCAGCTCGACGCGGCGGTCGAAGTCGGTACCGGCCACGTGCACGCCGTGGTTGGCCAGGATGTCGTCCCGGCGGTCCAGCCGGTGCATGCGGTCCGGGCCGACGCGCACCAGCGAAAAGTCCGAGGTACCGCCGCCGATGTCGGCCACCAGCACGATCTGCTCGGTCTGCGCCTGCTGTTCATAGTCGAAGGCCGCGGCAATCGGTTCGAACTGGAAATGCACCTCGTCGAAGCCCACCGCCCGGGCGGCTGCCTCCAGGGTGACCTGGGCCGCCGCATCGCGCTCGGGGTCTTCATCGACGAAGAACACCGGCCGACCCAGCACCACCTGGTGCAGATTCGTCTCGGCATGCTCGGCCTGGGCACAGGCACGCAGCCGCTTCAGGTAGCCCGCCAGCACATCGAAATATTTGACCGCCCGCCCGCCGCCGACATCGGTGCTCTGCTCTACCAGGCCCGAGCCGAGGATGCTCTTCATCGAGCGCATCAGCCGGCCTTCGGCGCCTTCGACATAGGCCGCCACGGCGGCGCGGCCGAAGGCACGGGCCGGGCCGTCCTCGTCATGCTCAAGGTCGGCGAAGTAGAAGACCGCCGTCGGCATCGTCGTGTTGCTGCCCTCCAGCGGCACCAGGCGCATGCGGCGGCCGGTGTCCGGAATCGCAATCGCCGAATTGGAGGTGCCGAAGTCAATGGCGCAGAACGAACGGGAAGCGGATTGAGGCACGGGCATGGCGATGAGCCCGGCGTGGGCCAGGCCCTGTGGAATGAGGAGCGGGGCGCGGATTGTAGCGATCAGCGCGCCTTGGGCCCATAGAACGCGAACTTGGTGTCCGGCCGTTTGCCGCTCATCAGCTCCGCCAGCGCACGCCCCGAGCCCGCGCCATGCGTCCAGCCCAGGGTGCCGTGGCCGGCATTGATCCACAGATTGCTGTGCTTCTTGCTGTGGCCGATATAGGGAATGTTGGTCGGCGTGCTGGGGCGCAGGCCGGTCCAGAAATTGGTCTCGCTGGTATCGGCCACACCGGGGAACAGCTCCTCGTAGCGACGCACCAGCGCCTCGCAGCGCACGCGCGAGGTGGCGTTGTTCAGCTGCGTGTCGTAGCCGACCAGTTCGGCCGTGCCGGCGATGCGCACATGGTCGCCGAGGCGCGAGATGGCGATCTTGCGCGTGTCGTCCAGCAGGCTGACGACGCTGGCGCGCTCCGGGTGCTTGAGCCGCATCGTCGTCGAATAGCCCTTGGCCGGGTAGATGTTCAGGTCTTCGCCGACCGCGCGCAGCAGCGGCGCGGTGTAGGAACCCATGGCGGCGACAAAGGCATCGGCCTGCAGCGTGCGGGTTGCACCCGTGCGGCTGGCAGCGATGCGCGCGCCGCTGATGCCGCCGCCGGCCTGCTCGAGCGCCAGGATGTCGTGCTCGAACAGAAAGGTGGCACCGCGAGCCACGCAGCGCTTGGTCAGCTCCTGGGTAAAGACGGCGCAGTCGCCCGACTCGTCGCTGGGCGTGAAGGTGCCGCCGAAGATATTGCTGCCGAAGCTGGCCAGTGCCGGCTCGACCTTGAGCACCTCGTCGCGGTTCAGCACTCGGCGGTCGACGCCATGGCGGCGCATCACCTCGGCGCCGGCCGCACCAGCATCGAAATCATGCTGGCTGGAGAAGAAGTGCAGGATGCCCCGCTCCAGCCGGTTGTATTCGATGCCGGTCTGCGCGACCAGACTCTTCAGCGACTCGTGGCTGTAGCGGCCCAGCATCACCAGCTCCTCGACATTGCGCTCGAAGGCGGCCGTCGTGCACTGGGTTAGAAAGCTCAGGCCCCAGCGCCATTGCTGCGGGTCCAGACTGGGACGGAACAGCAGCGGCGAGTCGTCGCGCAACAGCCACTTGGCGACCTTGAACGGTGCTCCGGCATTGGCCCAGGGCTCGCAGAAGCTGACCGAGATCTGCGCGCCATTAGCGAAGCTGGTTTCATGGGCGGCCTCTGACTGGCGATCGACGACCGTGACCTCATGGCCGGCCTCCAGCAAATACCAGGCGGTGCTCACACCGATGATGCCCGCACCCAAGACGACGACTTTCACAGCATTCCCGTTCTGACGGCAGCGCCGTCGGCTTTATTTCGATTGATCGATTACTGCACCACCAGCGGGCGCATCAGCAGTTGCAGGCCCAGGCTGGCCATCAGCACGGCAATCAAGCCGTCGATGACACGCCAGACCACCGGCTTTTGCAAGGGGGCGGCTACCGCTGCCGCGCCGAAACCGAGCAATCCGAACCACATCACCGACGCAAGACTCGCGCCACTGGCGAAGGCCCAGCGCAGCTCGGCCGGCTGCTGCGAACCGACGGTGCCCAGCAGCACGACGGTGTCGAGATAGACATGCGGATTCAGAAAGGTCATCGTCGCCGCGGCGCCCAGCGCCGCTTGCAGACCCAGGCCGGCGCCGGCGGTCTGCAGGCTGTCGGCACCCTGCCAGGCACGCCAGGCCGAGCGCGCGGCGTAGTAGAGGAGAAAGGCGGCACCACCGAGGCGGAAGATTTCCATCACCAGCGGCGAGCCGGCGATGGCGGCGCCCAGGCCGAATACGCCCAGGCAGATCAGCGCCACATCGGACAGGCTGCACAGCAGCACCACCGGCCCCACATGCTGGCGACGCAGGCCCTGGCGCAGCACCAGCGCGTTCTGCGCGCCAATGGCCATGATCAGGCTGGCTCCGGTGAGCCAGCCCTGGGTCAGGGCTGTGGCGATGTGCGAATCCATGGGGGCGAGGCTTGCCTTGGCCGCGACAGGCGGCAGTGCCCGCATTGTCGGTAGCTTCCCCTTTATGTTGAAGCTACATTCATACTTCTCTCGCAACATTAGAGCTACTTATGAAGGACCTGGATTTGGCCGCGCTGCAGTGCCTGGCGGCGCTGGCCGACGAGGGCAATTTCGAGCGCGCCGCCCAGCGCCTGAACATCACCCAGAGCGCCGTGTCGCAGCGCTTGCGTGCGCTGGAAACACAGGTCGGCCAGCTGTTGGTGGTGCGCACCCGGCCGCTGCGCCTGACCGAGCCGGGCAAGCTCTTGCTGCGGCTGGCCCGGCAGATCCAGGCGCTTAGCAGCGATGTGGGCCGCGAGCTGGGTCTGCAGCAGACGGCGATCGAGCGGCTGCCGATTGCCGTCAATGCCGACAGCCTGGCGACCTGGGTGCTGCCGGCGCTCGATGGCTTGGTACAGCAGGGTCTGCAAGCCGGCTACGGGCTGGAACTGGTGGTCGATGACCAGGACTTCACCCACGACTGGTTGCGCCAGGGTGCCGTGCTGGG
This sequence comes from Burkholderiaceae bacterium, assembly GCA_018780645.1. Taxonomy (GTDB): domain Bacteria; phylum Pseudomonadota; class Gammaproteobacteria; order Burkholderiales; family Burkholderiaceae_C; genus Paucibacter. The sequence continues at coordinate 31,320 of JADMJJ010000036.1, read as the reverse complement.
TTGCGTCAGCACCGTGCGCGAGGCACTGCGCGGCTGCCTGGTCCAGCCGCTGGGGGTGATGCACTACATCGCGGTGGCGAGCCCGGCGTTGATCGCGAGCCGATTTCCCGAGGGGCTAACGCCCATCAATTTCTCGCAACTGCCCTTTCTGGTCTTCAACCGCAAGGACGACACCCAGGTGCAATGGGTCTCGCGTGCCTTTGGTTTGCGTGCGCCAACTTTGCAGGAGCGCTATGTGCCGTCATCGGAGGCCTATGTGCATGCCGTGCAGATGGGCTGGGGTATTGGCGTGGCGCCTGAGCTGCAACTGCGGCCGCTGATTGCCAGCGGCGCGCTGGAGGTACTGCGACCCGAGGTCACCTTGGACGTGGCCCTGTTCTGGCATCAGTGGAAATTGTTGCCCGACAGCATCGGCCAGGGCCCCAGTGTGGCCCTGCTGACCGAGGTGGGCCGGGCGCTGGCCGAGGGTGCGCAATCGGCGCTGGCGCAGGAATAGGCGAGGCTCAGGGCCGCCCGCTAACAGGAGACGAAGCGGCCGGCCCGGCGGCGGTGGGCTCGGTGGGCAGGGGCATCAGGATGGTGTCCTGGTCGTTCATCTTGGCAGCACGCAGATCCGTCACCGGGACGTTCGCGGCCAGCCACACGGAGCTGAGCACCGCGCTACCGACCACGCCCCATGTGAGGCAGTTGAAGAGCTGCTGCTTCATTGCGAAGTGATGGATTGAGCCGAGAGTTACGAAGCTGGGACAAGGTGCGCAGCATATAGGGTTTACACCTGAGCACCATCCCCAATCGGTGCGAAATCGCAACAAGGCGAAAGCGCCGCGCGAACCGGGGCAGACGAGCCGTTGCGCGGGCAGGCCTGGGGCACCCCCATGCTTAGGGATGCGGTGTGCGTTTTGCCCATGAATCCGTTGTTCTCCACCCAATTGGGGTGTTCACTTTTTTACAACGAGGACGAAACTACCTACACCCCCGATGTACGCAGTGAGGCCCCCATGAGATTCCTGCCCGCCATGCTCCAGTTCCGCCGCTCCACCGACCGCGCGCGCGTCCCGCATGAGCAGGACCCGGCCGACCTCGGCACCGCCTTCGGCATGGAAGCCAGCCTAGACGAGGAAATGGACTACTGGCCGGTCAAGGATGCCGCCAGCGTAGAGGCCTACAAGCAGGAAGCACCGATGTCCTGGTTGTCGCGGCGCTAGGCCAGTCAGTTGGGGTCAGAGCTTGCCTACATCGGCAAGGTCTGGCCCGCAAAGACTTCAAATGTCTTCAGCGGGTCATGCCCGTCGGCCTCGCCCTTGCGCAACAGCCCCCGGGCATTGCTGAGCACCCTTGTTGCGCCGCCCGCGTGGGCAAACAGATAGTCATGCCGGCAATGCAGATGGCCGTGCAACCAGACATCCACCAGAGGCAGTAGCGTTTCGTCGTTGTTGCAGAAGCTCGCCGTGCCGGGCTGGTTGCCGTAACGGGTGTCGGCGCTCTTCAGGCTGGGCGCGAAATGGGTGATCGCCACCTGTGCGTCCCAGCGCCCCTCGGCGGGCTCGGCCAGGGTCCTGGCCAGCCAGTCGCGGCACAGCAGCCCCTCCTCTCGCACCGCCTTGGCGTCGAACACGGCGCCAAGGCGCGTCGCCCCCATCACCCGCTGGAAATAGGCACCGGCGCGCATTGCCCGGTCCAGCTGCTGGGTGCCGAAGACCTCGAAATCGCTCCAGCGCGTGTTGCCGACAAAGCGCACCCGCCGGCCTTCCCGGTCGGTCAGCACGCAACTGTCGAAGTCCAGCATGGTCATGCCCAGACTCGCCGTCAGCTCACGCAGGCCGGCGCGGGCCTCGTGGATGTCGCGGCCATCGAACTCGTGATTGCCGGGCACGAACAGAACAGGCACCGGCCAGCCGCGAAAGCGCTCAAGACTGATCCATGTCGTATCGATGTCGCCGGCCAGCACCAGCAACTCGGCGCCCGGTGCGGGCACAGGATCGAAGGGCTCCGTCTCCATATGGAGATCGGACAGCAATTGAAACCGCATGCTCAGGCGTCAGTTCGCCCCGTGGCAGACCTTGAACTTGCGGCCACTGCCGCAGGGGCAGGGGTCGTTGCGGCCGACCTTGGGCGCCTCGCGCTTGACCGCCTCGACCTTGTAGCGCTGCTCGCGGGTCAGGTCGTTCAGCTCGGCCACCGTGGCGACCATGTCTTCGACGGCGTCGTCGATGTCCTTCAGCGGGAATTCCTTTTCCAAGGTGGCCAGCAACTCGCGCTCCTCTTCGGTCTCGGCCGGCAGGTGGCGATACAACCGGGCGAGCGCCGACATCACCGCCTCGCTGGGCAGATCGGCCAGGTCGGGGAAGGACAGCGTCGCATGCTGGAAGCCAGCCACCCAGGGCATCAACGAGCGCGACAAGGGGTTCATGCCGGCCAGCACGGCCGCTTCTTCGTCCGACGGTGCGTCGCCGGCAGCCTCTTCGGCCTCCAGATCCATCACCAGCGGGTCGAACCAGCCGTTCTCGGCCAGGGTACGGCCCAGCGCCGTGTGACGGCGGGTGACCAGGGCGGTGACGCGCTCCAGCCAGGCGGCGTCGATATCGTCCGGCAAGGCGGCGCCTTCGTAGTCGAAGATCGGCGGCAGCCACTCTTCGCGCGGAATCAGCCGCGGCTGCACCAGCACGCCGCACAGATAGCCGTCGAGCATGATGGGGTCGAGCGCCTGCAGCGGCGCGGGCGTCTGGGCCAGCAACTCGTCGAGCTCGGCGAACTCGGAGTCGGTGAGGTCGCGGGTCAGCGGGCGGCTTTGGTCGGGGGGTGCGTGTTTCATAGGTCCGATTGTCGTCGGTTACGGGGCGCTGCAGGCAGGGCCTGGGCATTGATGGCGGCAGCGATCAGGCGCTGGCGCAGCCAGGCCTGGGCCGGATGGTCGTCATTGCGCAGATGCCAGAGCATCTCGACATGGACGCGGGCCAGCGGCATCGGCAGCGGCCGCTCGACCAGCTCGCTTCTGTAGCCGGTGGCCTCGATGAAGGAGGCCGGCAGCACCGTCAGCAGGTCGGAGTGGGCCACCACCCGGCCGGCGGTGAAGAACTGGTTCACCGTCAGCACGATGCGGCGGCTGCGGTTCAGCGCGCCAAGCGACTCATCGACGAAACCGTGGGCACGGCCCGAGAAGCTGACCAGCAGATGGCGGGCGGCGCAGTAGGCGTCCAGCGTCAGTTCCTGATCGGCCAGCGGATGGCCGCGGCGCATCACGCAGACATATTCGCTCTCGTACAAGCGGTAGTTACGTATCGGTGCCATGCCGGCCTGGGAGACCAGCGTTGCCACCGCATTCGGGAAGTAGCCCACCGCGCAGTCGACCTCGCCCTGCTCCAGCAGGCGGCGCGGATCGCGCGTGGTCAGCGGCAGCACGCGGATATTGGCCAGCACGCCCAGGCGCTCGAACTCCACCATCAGCGGCGGCAGCAGCATGGCCGCGGTGGCGTCGGCCATGGCCAGATGGACGGTCAGCTCGTCGACCTGTGGATTGAAGTCGGCCGGGTCCAGGGCCAGGCGCAGCCGGTTCAGCGCCGTGCGCACCTCGGGCCACAGGCTTTCGGCATGGGAGGACGGCTTGACGCCAAAGGCCTGGCGCTGGAACAGGTCCTCGCCCATCGCCTCCTTGAGCCGTTTCAGCGCGTGGCTGACGGCCGGCTGCGTCATCGCCAGGCGCTCGGCAGCACGGGTCAGATTGCCCTCAGCCATGACGGCATCGAACACACGCAGCAGATTCAGATCGAGGGTTCGGAAGTTCATGGGGTGGTGCAGAAGGTATGCGATCTGTTTATACCTTCAATGCGCATCTTTCATTGGCTTAATGTCTAGGGTTAACCCTAAACTCTCGCCATCGACTCCAAAAGAGTCTCCCAACAGTCAAGGAAACGCCATGAGCATCGCATCCCAAACCTTCGGTCTGCCCACCCGCCACGCTGTCCGTCACAGCGGTTCTTTGTCCTCGATCGGCGCCCGCGCCTGGCTGAGCCTGCTGGCCAGCGTCAAGGCCTACCGCGCCGCCGCCGCTGACCGCGCCGCCGAACGCGAATTGCTGAACCTGGCCGACCAGTACGAAATGAGCATGCCGTCGTTCGCCGCCGAACTGCGCGCCGCCAACGCACGCCGCAACTGAAGTTCCGGTTCGCCAATGAGAAAGCCCGCCTTGCAGCGGGCTTTTTTGCGTCTGTTGGCAGGTGATCAGTCGGCCAGACGGGCCTCGATCTGCGCCTTGGTGGCTTGCAGCTCGGCCGGCAGGTGGTAGCTCAGTTGCTCGAACAGAGCCGTGTGCAGTTCCAACTCGGCCTTCCAGGCGGCCTTGTCGATGTTGGTGACCTGCTCGAACTGGGCGGGGCTGAAGTCCAGGCCGTCCCATTGCAGATCGCCGTAGCCGGGGCTGAGGCCGAACAGATGTTCCTCGGCCTTGCCGGTGCCCTCGACGCGCTCCAGCATCCACTTCAGCACGCGCATGTTCTCGCCATAGCCGGGCCAGACGAACTTGCCGTCCGGGCCCTTGCGGAACCAGTTGACGCAGAAGATCTTGGGCAGCTGGCCGCCCAGGGACTCCAGCTTGTGCTCCATGTCCAGCCAGTGCTGGAAGTAGTCGCTCATGTTGTAGCCGCAGAAGGGCAGCATGGCGAACGGGTCGCGGCGCACCACGCCCTGCTGGCCTGCGGCGGCAGCGGTGGTTTCCGAGCCCATGGTTGCGGCCATGTAGACGCCCTCCATCCAGGTGCGGGCCTCGCTGACCAGGGGCACCGTGGTCGAACGGCGGCCGCCGAAGATGAAGGCATCGATGGCCACGCCGGCGGGGTTGTCCCACTCGGCGTCGAGCACCGGGTTGTTCAGCGCGGCGACGGTGAAGCGGGCGTTCGGGTGCGCAGCCTTGGCACCGGTTTCCTTGGCAATCGCCGGTGTCCAGTCCTTGCCCTGCCAGTCGATCAGATGGGCCGGCGGCGTGTCGCTCATGCCTTCCCACCACACATCGCCGTCATCGGTCAGCGCGACATTGGTGAAGATCACGTCATGGGTCAGGCTGGCCATGCAGTTGAAGTTGGTCAGCGTGTTGGTGCCCGGAGCGACGCCGAAATAGCCGGCCTCGGGGTTGATCGCGTAAAGGCGGCCGTCGGGGCCCGGCTTGATCCAGGCGATGTCGTCGCCGATGGTCGTGACCTTCCAGCCGTTCAGGCCGGCCGGCGGGATCAGCATCGCGAAATTCGTCTTGCCGCAGGCGCTGGGGAAGGCGGCGGCGAGATGCCGCTTCTTGCCTTCGGGCGAGGTCACGCCCAGTATCAGCATATGCTCGGCCAGCCAGCCCTGGTCGCGACCCATCGTCGAGGCGATGCGCAGCGCAAAGCACTTCTTGCCCAGCAACGCGTTGCCACCGTAACCGGAGCCGTAGGACCAGATCTCGTGGGTCTCGGGGTAGTGAACGATGTACTTGGTGCTGTTGCAGGGCCAGGCCACGTCTTGCTGGCCCTCGGCCAGCGGAGCACCGACGGTGTGCACGCAGGGCACGAACTGGCCGTTCTCGCCCAGCACGTCCAGCGCGCCCCGGCCCATGCGGGTCATGATGCGCATGTTCACGGCCACATAGGGGCTGTCGCTCAGCTCGACGCCGATGTGCGCGATCGGCGAACCCAGCGGGCCCATGCTGAAGGGCACGACGTAAAGAGTGCGGCCACGCATCGCGCCCTTGAAGAGTGCCTGGTCCCCGGACTGCAGCAGCTGGCGCATTTCGGCCGGGGCCATCCAGTTATTGGTCGGGCCGGCGTCTTCCTTGCGCTCGGAACAGATATAGGTGCGGTCTTCGACCCGCGCCACGTCGCTGGGGTCGCTGCAGGCCAGATAGCTGTTGGCACGCAGCTCGGGGTTCAGCCTCTTGAAGGTGCCGGCCTCAACCAGCTGGGCGCATAGCCGGTCGTACTCGGCCTGGCTGCCGTCACACCAATAGACATCGCTGGCTTGCGTGAGTGCGGCTACTTCCGCAACCCAGGCAATCAGACGGGCGTGTTTCACGTAGGCGGGCACGTTCAAGCGCAGCCCTTCCATGGCGGGTCGGTTCATGGTGAGTCCCAATCAATGTCAAAAAGCAGAATTGGGCGAGCCTCGTTGCGAGGCGCATGGCAAAGCGCCTCTCGCGGGGCTGGCCCAATTCCGCCTTCGCTGCGGGTCGCGCAGGTCCGGCGCCTGACCGGCTTTGTGGGCCGGCCATCCGGGCGTTTTGATCCAAACGGCCGGCGGGGAAGCGATTGTCACCCCAATGTAACCACGCCGTAACTACCGCATCCCCGGGGGTCATGCAATTGCGGAATAAGGTGATGCAAGCGACGATTGGGGGCTGACGCACCCGTAAGATCCGTCACGAATCCTTGACTTTCGTCACCCAATGAAACTTCTACAGATCAATGTGGGCCGCGCCGAAACGCTGCAGGCTGGAGGCCAGACCGTCATGTCGGGCATACGCAAGCGCACGGTCGAGGGCCCGGTGAACGTGGGATCCCTTGGCCTGGCCGGCGACGAGCAGGCCGATCTCAGCGTCCATGGCGGGCTGGCCAAGGCGGTCTATGCCTATCCGATGGAGCACTACCCCTTTTGGCAAACGGTGCGGGCCCAGGCCAAGGCGGCCGAGCCCGACGCGCCGCTGCCGCCGGGCAGCATGGGCGAGAACCTCTCGCTGAGCGGGTTGCTGGAGAACCAGGTCTGGATCGGCGACGTGCTGCGCTTCCCCGGCTGCGAGCTGGCCGTCAGCGAACCGCGCTTTCCCTGCTTCAAGTTCAACGCGGTGATGGGCTTCAACCAGGCTGTCAAGATGATGACGCAGAGCGGCTCGTGCGGCTTCTACCTGAGCGTGCGCTCACCGGGCGTGCTGCGGCCCGGTGAGGCCTTCGAGCTGATACCAGGCCCACGCGAGGTCGGCATCAGCGAGCTGTTCCGCAGCCGCTCGGCGGGCCGCAAGCTCTAAGCGTTGGACTGAGCCAGCGTCGGATAGTCGACATAGCCCTCGGCGCCGCCGCCATAGTAGGTGGCGCGGTTCGATTCCTGTAACTCGCTGTTCTGGCGCAGACGCTGCACCAGATCGGGGTTGCCGATGAAGGCACGACCGAAGGCCACCGTGTCCGCCAGGCCCTTGGCAATGACATCCATCGCCATCTCGCGGCTGTAGCCGTTGTTGACCATCCAGGAGCCGCCGAACCTATGGCGCATCGCCTCGAAGTCGAACGGGGCGACATCGCGCGGGCCACCGGTGGCGCCCTCGACGACATGCAAAAAGGCCAGCTTCAGCGGCGCCAGCTGCTCGGCCACGTAGTTGAACAGGGCCTGGGGATTGCTGTCCTGGCCGATGTCGTTGCTGGGCGTGACCGGGCTCAGGCGCAGACCGGTGCGGCCGGGGCCGATGGCGCCAGCGATGGCCGTCATCACCTCGATCAGCAAACGGGCGCGGTTCTCGATGGAGCCGCCATAGGCATCGGTGCGGTCATTGACGCTGTCACGCAGGAACTGGTCCAGCAGGTAGCCATTGGCGCCATGGACCTCGACGGCGTCGAAGCCGGCCTCCATCGCGCAGCGGGCGGCATGGACATAGGCCTGGATCAGGCCCGGAATCTCGTCGGTGCGCAGCGCGCGCGGGGCATCGACATTGACGAAGCCCTCCGTGGCATAGGTCTTGGTCGTCGCCGGCTTCGCTGTCGAAGATACCGGCGCCTGACCGCCCGGCTGAAAGGCCTTCAGCGAGATGCGGCCCACATGCCACAGCTGGACGGCGATACGGCCGCCCTCGGCGTGCACCGCGTCCGTCACCTTGCGCCAGGCCGCCACCTGCTCGGGCGTGTGGATGCCGGGGGTGTCCAGATACCCCTGGCCCTCGGGGCAGATCTGCGTGCCTTCGCTGATGATCAGGCCGGCACCGGCGCGCTGGCGGTAATACTCGACATGGAGCTCGTTGGGCAGCTGGTGGGTGGCGCGGTTGCGCGTCAGCGGCGCCATCACGACGCGGTTGGACAGTTCTACATCGCCAAGGCGGATCGGGTCGAACAGGGAGGTCATGGGACTGCTTTCGAAAATGGATACTTCCTAGGGTACGCAGTTTTGATAAAACCTCGCGTCAGCGCCCCGCAGGAGTTCGTGCTAGGTCAAACAACGGCTACATTGCCCCCATGCTTGCTTACCGACACGCCTTTCACGCCGGCAACCACGCCGACGTCCTCAAACACCTCGTACTCGGCCAGGTGCTGCGCTATATGGGGGAAAAAGATAAACCCTATACCCTGATCGACACCCATGCGGGCGCCGGCGGCTATTCGCTGGAAGGCCGCTACGCCCAGAAGAAGGGCGAGTACGCGATGGGTGTGGGCAAACTTTTCGACCGCAAGGACCTGCCGCCCGGCCTGGCCGCCTATGTGCAGCAGGTCAAGGATTTCAATGAGGACGGCCAGCTGCGCCAGTACCCGGGCTCGCCAGCCATCGCCAAGGGCCTGCTGCGGCCCGACGACCGCATGCGCCTGTTCGAACTGCACTCGACCGATTTCCGCATCGTCGAGTCCTATATGAAGGACCGGCCCAACACCCAGGTCAGCGACAAGGACGGCTTCGCCGCGCTGAAGGGCGAGCTGCCGCCACCGTCGCGCCGCGCCGTCGTGCTGATGGACCCGTCCTACGAGATCAAGAGCGACTACGCCAAGGTGCTGACCGCCGTGCGCGAGGGCCTGCAGAAGTTCGCCGAGACGGTGCTGATCGTCTGGTACCCGCAGATCCAGCTGCTGGAGGCCGCCCAGCTGCCCCAGCGACTCAAGGCGACTGGCGACACCATGGCCAAGAAGGGCTGGCTCCATGTGCGCCTGACCGTGGCCCAGCCCGACGAACGCGGCTTCGGCATGCTGGGCTCGGGCCTGTTCATTGCCAACCCACCCTTTGTGCTGCACGACATGCTGGCCGCCGAGCTGCCCTATCTGGTGGACAAGCTCGGCCAGTTCGACGGCGCGAACTATGTGCTGGAACAGCGCACCGTGTGACACCGGGTAAATGAGTGGCAGATCGCACGGCTGCCCGGCAACCCCGTGCAGGCACTCATAGAACCGCAGCATTTCTGCGCTAGCCTAGGGCGACAAACGGACTCTCCCGCCCCGCATGAACCTCAACTTCAGCCCTGCCGCCCTTGCGCGCATCGTGCCGTTTCTGGCCTTCATGCTGTTGCTGGGTCTGCGCGGGGCGCTGGGTGACGCCGGTCTGGCAAGTCTTGACCCCCGCTGGGTCTACGGCCTGAGCGTGGCCGTGGTCGGCGGCCTGCTGGCCTGGTACTGGCGCGGCTACGGCGAGCTGGCGCGGCAGAACCTGCCCACGGCGATGGAGTTGCTGCTGTCTGTCGCGACCGGCTTGCTGGTCTTCGTGCTGTGGATACACCTCGACGCCCCCTGGATGATGCTGGGCGAGGCCACGGCAACCTTCCACCCTGTCGATGCCAACGGCACACTGCAGTGGCCGCTGATCGTCGTGCGCTGGGTCGGTGCGGCACTGCTGGTGCCGGTAATGGAAGAGCTGTTCTGGCGCAGCTTCCTGATGCGCTGGGTGCAGGCACCGCAGTTCGAGACTGTCGATCCGCGTCGCGTCGGCCTCAAGGCCATCGCCATCTCGACCTTTCTGTTCATGCTCGCCCACACGCTATGGCTGGGCGCCATCGTCGCCGGGCTGGCCTATGCCTGGCTGTACCGCCGCACCGGCAAGCTGTGGACGGCGGTGATTGCCCATGCGGTCACCAACGGCGCGCTGGGCATCTGGGTCGTGCAGACGGGGCAGTGGCAGTTCTGGTGAGCCTGCAGCAAAGCTCAAGCCCGGCTTGAGCTTTGCCCCAGGCGCGGCGTCTAAGCTGCGTCGTCATGAGCGCCGAAACCCTCCGCCTTTACTACAGCCCCAAGGCCTGCTCGCTGGCCTCGCATATCGCGCTGGAGGAATCCGGCCTGGCCTACACGGCCGAATGCGTGGACATACGCGCCCAGGTGCATCGCAGCTCGCGCTTCCTGGCGCTCAACCCGCTGGGCACGGTGCCGGCGCTGGGCCTGGGCGACCAGCTCTTGACCGAGTCGCAGGCCATCCTGACCTGGGTGGCCGACCGAGCACCCGAGCAGGGGCTGCTGGCCAGACCCGGCACGCTGCAGCGGGCCCGCTCGCACGAGTGGATGAACTTCGTCTCCAGCAGCCTGCACCCGAGCTTTCGCGCCATCTTTCGCCCCGAGCACTATGCCGGCCCCTGCATGGCTGGCCAGGATGCCGTGCGCAAGCAGGGCCTGCAGCGCCTGAGCCAGGCGCTGCTGACGATCGAGCAGCGGCTGGCGGGCAAGAGCTATGCGGTGGGCGAGCGCTTCAGCGTCTGCGACGCCTATCTGTTCGTGTTCTTTCTCTGGACCTACGATGAACGCATAGGCGCAGCGCTGCCGGCACGGCCGAACTACCAGGCCCTGGCCCAGCGCGTCTGGCAACGGCCGGCGGTGCAACGGGTAGTGGCCACCGAGCATGCACAACGTGTCTATGCGCTGGCGCCTATGCTGGAGTGGAAGCGATGAGCTTGTACGCGGTGCAGAAGCTGATCTACCAGGTCAATCGCGACCCGGCGCTGGCTCAGAGGCTGACGGAAGGCCCGGCGGCGGTGCTTGCCGACTACGAACTCAGCGCCGAGGAGCATGGGGCACTGGCCACATCCGACATTGGCCTGCTCTATGTGCTGGGCGTCAACGGCCAGCTGCTGATGCACTATGCCGCGCTGTGGGGCCTGGCCTGGGACGACTATCTGCAGGCGATGCGCCAGGGCGTGCGCGACCACGGGCCGGTGCGCGCCGGCCTGTATGCCATGACCACCGACGGAGAACCTTCATGAGCCTGGTCTTTGCCGGCATCTGCAGCCATGGCCCGGGCATCACCGCCCGCACCGAACGCGCCGACCCGGCCCGGCGCGGCCGCTATTTCGACGCATTGGCCACCTTGCGCGCCGAGCTGGAGGCGAGCCGGCCCGATGCCTTGATCGTCATCGCCGCCGAGCACTTCGCGAACTTCTTCATGAACAATATGCCGGCCTTTGCGATCGGCATGGCCGAGCACTACGAAGGCCCGATCGAGGATCCCGACTGGCTGCGCATACCGCGCCGGCGGGTACCCGGCGCCAAGGACCTGTCGCGCCGCCTGCTCGATGGCCTGCTGCCGCACATCGACATGGCCTATTGCGAGGAATGGCAGTTCGATCACGGCATCATGGTGCCGCTGCACTTTCTGACGCCCGGCTACGAGCTGCCGGTGATACCGGTCAATATCAACTGCCAGTGCCCGCCGATGACGCCGCTGCCCCGAGCCTATGCGATGGGCCAGGCACTGCGCACCGCCTGCGACGCACAGCCTGAGCGCATTGCCCTCATCGGCACCGGCGGTATCTCGCACTGGCCCTGCACGCCGGACACCGGCAAGATCAACACCGCCTGGGACCAGGACTTCCTGCAGCGCTGGGCCTGCAACGAGCCCGCTGCGCTGACCGCCTACACCGATGCCGAGGTCTATCGCGATGGCGGCCAGGGCGGCTTCGAGATACGCACGCTGATCGCCGTGGCCGGCGCTGCCCGCGGGCTGGGCGAGATCCGCTGCTACGAGCCAATTCCGGAGTACGCCTGCGGCGTCACGGTCGGGCACATGGCGCTGGCCTGAATCAGAGGTCCTTGGCCAGGGTGGCGAACTCCGCCAGCATGAAGTTCCAGAACGGCTTGACGCAGTCCAGATGGCCGGCCGGCTGGGCCGGGCAGTCGGTCAGGGTGACCAAGCCGCCGGCGCCCTGGGCCTGCATCGCCTGCAGCGTGGCCACCGCCGTCTGGTAGGGCACGGTGCGGTCGTCGCGACCGTGGTAAAGCCTGGTCGGCACGGCTGGCTTCCAGTTGTGCACATTGCTGTGCAGATTCATCGCGGCGCTGTCGTCGGCCAGGTAGTTGTCGATGAAGTGGGGCGTGAAGGTGACGTCGGCATCGTCGCTCATCAACTCCTTCAGCAAGGCATCACGCACCTCGCGGCGCACGGTGTCGCTGAGCAGCTTGAACAGGCGGCGATCGAGCACCGGAGCGAGCTTGGGCACGGCCGTGCGCACACGGTCCAGCAGCTGGTCCATCGTGACCTCGACGCTGTAGGGGCCTGCGCCCGTCACCACGCTGACCAGCTGGCTGCGCAGCGGGCTGGTGCTGGCCTGCAGCACGCGGTGCGCGGCCATCGTCACGTAACCGCCCTCGGAATAGCCGCCCATGAAGAGCTGCTTGTTGTCGAGAATCTTCTGGGACTGGCGCCAGTAGCGGGTGGCGGTCAATACATCCATCACCACCGCCGCTGACGGCGCGGCCAGCAGATAGGGATGGGGCACGCCCTTGGACGCACCATAGCCCACGTAGTCGGCGGCCACGACGATGTAGCCTGCCGACGCCATCACCACCGCCGCCTCCGCCGCCACCGCGTGGTTGCTGGGCACCTCGGCATTGCGCATCGTCGTGCCGTGCTGATAGGCCAGCACCGGGCTGACCGCATTGGCGGGCTTGACCGGCACGCTGACCAGGGCCGAGGCCAGCACATCCTTGCCCGCCGCATCGATGGTCAGGTACTCGATGCGGTAGTTGGTGACCTCGTACTTGGGCACGACGTCGGGCGCCTTGGCGCCGGCGTCGCGCAGGGCGATCGAGATATCTGCGGCGGTGATGCTGTTCAGCCTGGTGGCGGTCTTGAATTCGCCGGGGCCCTTGACCTGGACGATGGGGTCGGGCGGCACGACGACCACCGGCGGCGGAATGGCCGGATCAGTGATGCCGGGGCCGCCGCCGCAGGCCGCCAACAGCAACGCGCACAGCGAAGCCGACAGCACCGTCGGGCGCAGACCCGAAGCTGGAATATGACTCATGAAATTCTCCCCTGGATGCAGATCCGGCGGTCTGAGCCGCGTCGATGGGCACCATCGTATCGCAGGGGGTGTCAAGCAAAAAGCAGGCGCTTCATCCCGCCTTCACGACTACTCAATACCGCGCGCCCGGTCGGCATGGAACTGAGTCCGCCAGGCTTTGAGGCGCCCCTCGTCCAACGCCTCGCGCATCTCGCGCATCAGGTTCAGGAAGTAGTGCAGGTTGTGGATGCTGGTCAGCATCGGGCCCAGCATCTCGCCGCAGCGGTCGAGGTGGTGCAGATAGGCGCGGCTGAAGCTCTCACAGGCGTGGCAGCTGCAGGTCATGTCGATCGGCTTGTCGTCGGTCTTGTAGCGCGCATTGCGCAGCCGCAGGTCGCCGAAGCGGGTGAACAGATGGCCGTTGCGTGCATTGCGCGTGGGCATCACGCAGTCGAACATGTCTATGCCCTGACTGACGCCCTCGACCAGATCCTCCGGCGTGCCCACGCCCATCAGGTAGCGCGGTTTGTTGGCCGGCAGCTGGTGGCCGATATGGGCCAGCACCCGCATCATGTCTGCCTTGGGCTCGCCCACACTGAGGCCACCGATCGCATAGCCAGGCAGATCGAGCGCGGCCAGCCCGGCCAGCGATTCGTCGCGCAGGTTCTCGAACATGCCGCCCTGAACGATGCCGAACAGGGCGTTGGGGTTCTCCAGCTTCTCGAATTCATCCTGGCAGCGCTTGGCCCAGCGCAGGCTCAGCTCCATCGACAGGCGTGCTTCCTTCTCGGTCGTGATGTGGCCCTTGGTGTCGTAGGGCGTGCACTCGTCGAACTGCATCACGATGTCGCTGTTCAACACCGTCTGGATCTGCATGCTGATCTCGGGCGTCAGGAACAGCTTGTCGCCATTCACCGGCGAGGCGAACTTGACGCCCTCCTCCGAGATCTTGCGCATCTCGCCCAGGCTCCAGACCTGGAAGCCGCCGCTGTCGGTAAGGATGGGCTTGTTCCAGGCCTCGAATTTGTGCAGGCCGCCGAAAGATTTAAGGATGTCCAGGCCCGGGCGCAGCCACAGGTGGAAGGTGTTGCCGAGGATGATCTGCGCCCCCATTTCCTCCAGCGAACGCGGCATCACCCCCTTGACGGTGCCGTAAGTGCCCACCGGCATGAAAATGGGCGTCTGCACGACGCCATGGTTGAGGGTGAGCGTGCCGCGGCGGGCGCGGCCTTCGGTCTTGAGCAGGTCGAACTTCAGCATGATGGGGCGATTGTCGCAGGACAATGGCGGCCATGCCCTACTCCCTGGCCCAGGCCGTTCACAGCGAACTGATCATCAAGAAGAGCCGCTTCATCGGCTGTGTCGAGCCCTGTGCGGACCGGGCGACGGCGCTCATCAGGGTGCAGGAACTTCGTGCCCAGCACGTCGGTGCCGTGCATGTTTGCTGGGCCCTGCTGGCCGGCGGCCAGTCGGCGGCGGTCGATGACGGCGAGCCCAGCGGCACCGCCGGCCGGCCGATGCTGGAGGTGATGCGGCACCAGGACCTGGAGGGCGTGCTGGCCACCGTGGTGCGCTACTGGGGTGGCGTCAAGCTCGGTGCCGGCGGCCTGGTGCGGGCCTACACCGACAGCGTGGCCCAGGCCCTGCTGAGCGCCACCAAGGTGCCGCTGCAGCGTCTGGTGCATCTGCGCTGCACCGTGCCCTATGCCCAGGAGGGGGTGCTGCGGCGCGAGCTGGAGGCCGCCCAGGCAACACTGACGCAGGTCGAGCATGGCAGCCAGGTGGAGCTGTGGTTCAGCCTGGCGGAAAGCGGCTCGGCGGCGCTGGTCAATCGACTGAATGACGCGACGCAGGGACGCATCGGCTGGCTGTCACCCTAGGCCTGCCACACACCATAGCCCGCCTCGCGCAGCGCGATCGCCAACTCGACTTCCATGTCACGCGCTCCGTCGTAGGGCATCGGGTTGTAGCACTCGTAGAGCTGCGGCAACAGGCGCAGGCCGTAGTCGAACACATAGCGGTTGGACTGGATGCCGGCCTTGTGCTTGTCAAAGCGCAGGTCCGGGTCGACACCGGTCATGCCCACGTAGACGAAGGGCTTGCCCAGCTGATGGTCCGGGTTGGCCTTGCGAAAGCGCGGCTCGTTCCAGACCTGGTCGGCCAGCTCGACGACATAGACGCTGTAGTGATGGCTGCGCGGCGGTCGCTTGGCCATCGAGGGACCTCAATCAGCCCGCGCGCGTCAGCAGCATCGCGTCGCCATAGCTGAAGAAGCGGTACTGCTCGGCAATCGCATGGCGATACAGCGCCATCACCGGCTCATAGCCGGCAAAAGCACTGACCAGCATCATCAGGGTGCTCTTGGGCAGATGGAAGTTGGTCAGCAGCCGATCCACCACCTGGAACTCGAAGCCGGGCGTGATGAAGATGTCGGTCTCGCGGGCGCCGGCTTTGAGCGTGCCACCCAGCGCCGCGGACTCCAGCGCGCGCAGGGTCGTCGTGCCCACAGCCACCACCTTGCCGCCGCGGGCACGGGTCTCGGCGATCGCGGCCACCGTCTCGGCCGGCACCTGGAACCATTCGCTGTGCATCTTGTGCTCGGCCAGGGTCTCGACGCGCACCGGCTGGAAGGTGCCCGCGCCGACGTGAAGCGTCACATGCGCCGTGCCGACGCCGCGCTCGGCAAGGGCTGCCAGCACGCCCTCGTCGAAATGCAGCGCCGCCGTCGGTGCGGCCACCGCTCCGGGCTCGCGGGCGAACACGGTCTGGTAGCGCCGCACATCGTCGCTGGAGTCCTCATGCGTGATGTAGGGCGGCAGCGGCACATGGCCATGGGCGTCCAGCAGCGCGAACGGATCGCTCGGGAAGCGCAGGTGGAACAGGCCGTTGTCGGGCCCGCAACGGCCCAGCACCTCGGCGTCGAAGGCATCGTTGAAGCGCACCAACGCTCCGGGCTTCGGCGACTTGCTGGCCCGCATATGGGCCCACACCTCCTGCGTGCCCGGCAGCACGCGCTCGATCAAGGCCTCCACCGAACCGCCGGTGGCCTGGGCCAGCGCTGGGCCGCTCCCGAGCTGGCCCAGCTCCCCCTCGGGGGGCAGCGACCGCGAAGCAGGCGCGTGGGGGCCCCATTTCCTGCCGAACAGCCGCGCCTTGATCACCAGGGTGTTGTTGAACACCAGCAGGTCGCCGGCATCGAGCAGGCCGGGCAGATCGAGGAACTGGCGGTCCACCGGCGCTGTCGCACGGCCATCGAGCAGGCGCGAGCCGCTGCGTTCGGGCGCCGGATGCTGGGCGATCAGTTCGGGGGGCAGCGCGAAGTCGAAGTCGCTGGCCGTGAACACGCGGGGAGTTGCAGAAGACATGGGGTTTTGAGGGCCGGACGGACCCGTGCCAAACACTGGGGGCCGGATTGTCCCATGCGTCGTGCGGTTGACACGCATCAAGGCCCGGCATGGCCGGCGGTGCGAGCATCAACTCAGTTCCTTGCGGGACAGACCTGATGCGCAGCATCTGCTCTGTCCCCAACTGTTCGGAGAAAAGACATGAGCCACTCAATGACCACCGGCCAGCTGGCCCTGCTGGAAGCCGCGCTGACGCAACGCCAGCATGCACTGGAGCGCGAACTACAGGCCCAGCTGGGCGACCAGGGCCGCGTCGAGCACGCCCGCGAGCAACTGCTGCAGGACACCGACGGCGAGCGCGCCCACGACGCCGATCGCGAGGTCGATCTGGCCCGCAGCGACCTGAACCTGGACGCACTGCGCCAGGTCAACGAGGCCCTGTTGCGCCTGCGCCAGCCCGATTACGGTCTGTGCACCGATTGCGGCCAGGGCATTTCCTTCGACCGCCTGCAGCACAGCCCCGAGGTGCTGCGCTGCATCAGCTGCCAGTCCGCGGTGGAAAAGCGCAGCGGCCTGAACAGCACCCATCACAGCCTTTAACCGAAACCCTGAGAAGAGGAAACCGATATGACCATGTTCCACGCCATCGTCTGGCTCGACCACCATAACGCCAAGGTGCTGCAGTTCAATCCCGACACCGTCGAGACCGCCACCGTCAAGGCCCATACCCACAACACCAAGCAGCATGGCAGCGGCGTGCGCGACGAGCATGAGTTCTTCGCCGAGGTCAGCGCGGCCCTGGCCGGCATCACCGAGGTGCTGGTGGTCGGCTCCAGCACCGCCCAGGCCGACTTCAAGCACTATGTCGAGAAGCACCGCCCGCAAGTGGCCAAGCAGGTCGTCGCCTACCAGACCGTGGACCACCCGACCGACAACCAGCTGGTGGCCCTGGCCCGCGACTTCTTCCTGAAGCACGACCGCATGGCGGGCGTGCCGACACCGAGCTGAACTTTGCCTGGGTGACATGGCATCGGGCAGGGCAGAATCCGGCCCATGCCCGAGGTCAAGCCCCCCACCCAGCAGCAGAAGTCAGCGCCCCAGAAGGCGCTGGAAAAGCTGGGCCTGCGGCGGGACATCGATCTGGCCCTGCACCTGCCCTTGCGCTATGAGGACGAGACTCGCATCACGCCGATCGCCCAGGCGCGCGAGGGTCAGGTGGTGCAGGTCGAGGGCATCGTCAGCGAGAGCCACGTCGAGCTGCGCGGACGGCGGCAGCTGCTGGTGCGCCTGAGTGACGACAGCGATGAGCTGCTGCTCAGGTTTTTGAACTTCTATCCCTCGCAGCAGAAGAGTCTGGCGGCCGGTGCGCGCGTTCGCGTGCGCGGCGAGTTGCGCGGTGGCTTCTGGGGGCGGGAGATGGTGCATCCGCTGTGCAGGTTGGTGCAGGAAGACACACCGCTGGCCACCGCGCTGACGCCCGTCTATCCGACCAGTGCCTCGCTACCCCAGGCCTATCTGCGCAAGGCGGTGGTCAGCGCGCTGAAGCGGGCGCCGCTGGACGAGATCCTGCCGCCCGGCAGCCTACCCTCGAACCTGCCTCCACTGCGCGAGGCGCTGGACTTCCTGCACCACCCGTCACCCAAGGTCAGCCTGGCGACGCTGGAGGATCACACCCATCCGGCCTGGCAGCGGCTGAAGGCCGAGGAGCTGCTGGCCCAGCAGCTGAGCCAGTTGCAGTCACAGCGCGAGCGGGCGTTGCTGCAAGCGCCACCGTTGCGCGGCCAGCGCGCCGGCCTGCACGAGAAGTTGCTCGCCGCCCTGCCCTTCCAGCTGACCACGGCCCAGCAGCGCGTCGTCGAAGAGATCGCACAAGACCTGGCCCTTGGCAAACCGATGCATCGGCTCCTGCAGGGCGATGTGGGCTCGGGCAAGACGGTGGTGGCGGCGCTGGCCGCCGCCGTCTGCATGGACGCCGGCTGGCAGTGCGCGCTGATGGCACCGACCGAGATCCTGGCCGAGCAGCATTTTCGCAAGCTGATCCATTGGCTGGAGCCGCTGGGCATCACCGTGGCCTGGTTGACCGGCAGTATCAAGGGCAAGGCGCGGCAGAGGATGCTGGACGCCGCCGCCTCGGGCGAGGCGCAGCTGGTGGTCGGCACGCACGCCGTGATCGAGGACCGGGTCGAGTTCGCGAAGCTGGGCCTGGCCATCATCGACGAACAGCACCGCTTCGGCGTGGCCCAGCGGCTGGCTCTGCGCAACAAGCTGGCGCAGCAGGCGCTGGAGCCACACCTGCTGATGATGAGCGCCACGCCGATCCCGCGCACGCTGGCGATGACCTACTTTGCCGACCTCGAGGTCAGCACGATCGACGAGCTGCCGCCCGGCCGCACGCCCATCGTCACCAAGGTGTTCGCCGATGCCAAGCGCGAGAACGTGATTGAAAAAATCCGCGACGAGGTGGCCAAGGGGGCGCAGGTCTACTGGGTCTGCCCGCTGATCGAGGAAAGCGAGACGCTGGATCTGCAGAACGCCACCGAGACCCATCAGCACCTGGCCGAGGCCCTGCCCGGCCACTCGGTGGGCCTGCTGCATGGCCGCATGCCGCCGGCCGAGAAGGCGGCGGTGATGGCCCAGTTCACCGCCAACCAGATGAGCGTGCTGGTGGCCACCACGGTGATCGAGGTCGGCGTCGATGTGCCCAATGCCAGCCTGATGGTGATCGAGCATGCCGAGCGTTTCGGCCTGAGCCAGCTGCACCAGCTGCGCGGCCGCGTCGGTCGCGGGGCTGTGGCCAGCGTCTGCGTGCTGATGTACACGGCACCGCTGTCCGACACCGGCAAGGCGCGGCTGAAGGCCATGGCCGAGACCAATGACGGCTTCGAGATCGCCCGCCGAGATCTGGAGATCCGCGGCCCCGGCGAGTTCATGGGCGCGCGGCAGTCGGGCGCCCAGTTGCTGCGCTTCGCCGACCTGACCGAGGACATCAAGCTGCTGGAGCATGCCCGGCGCCTGGCGCCGAGGCTACTCGATCAGCACCCCGAGGCGGCGGCCAGGCATGTGGCGCGCTGGCTGGGGAGCAAGGCGGAATATCTGAAAGCCTAGCCCGCCATCACTTCAGCCGCTGTATCCAGTAGACAAGCACTTCTGTGCGAGGCCGTATGTCCACATCGCTGTAGCGATAGACCGGCACCGTGTTGATCGCGTCCACCGTGGCCATGCCCGAGATCACGCGGCCGCACACCGCATAGCCCTGCTGGCCGGGCAGGCTGCTCTTGTAGTCCAGCGAGGTGTTATCGCGGGCGTTGATGAAGAACTGGCTGGTGGCCGAATTGGGGTCGCTGCCGCGGGCCATTGCCAGGGTGCCGCGCAGATTGCTCAGGCCGTTATTGCTCTCCAGCGCAATCGGCGCATAGCGCGGCGCCAGCGGGATCTGGCCGCTGACATAGCCGCCGCCCTGCATGACGAAGTCGCGATCCACGCGGTGGACGATGGTGTTGCTGTAGAAGCCATCAGCCACCTGACGCAGGAAGTTGTTGACCGTGGCCGGCGCATAGGCGGTGTAGAGCTCGATCACCATCTCGCCGCTGCTGGTCAGCATGCAGACGGTGCTGTAGCTGCTCAGTGCCGAGGCGGCCAGGCCGGTGGCGCTGCAGCTGTTGGTGCTGGGGTAAGGGTAGGGATTGGGCTGAGGCCGGGGCAGCGGATCGGGTTCGTAGATGATGACTTCGCCGCCGCCGCCGCAGGCGGTCAGGAAGGCCATACAGGCCACGCTGGCGATGGTGGCCGCGCGCAAAACAAAAGAGCGCATCGTGCTGACTCCGAAACTGGGATCGTGGCACAACGCGCTCTCGGGCAGGGCTGTTGACTGCGGCGCGGCTTGTTACTTGACTGTTACCAATGTCAAGCAAAGCCAAAATACATCCAGTCAGTTGGGGACAGAGCTTTCGGCCGCGCAAGGCGCGGGTCTCAAGGTCTGTCCCGCAAAGTCATTGGATTTGTTGCGCCCAGTAGATCAACACTTCAACCGCCGGCACTTCGCGCGCCGCGTTCAACACCGGCTCGGCATAGATCTTGTCGATCGTGTCGATGCCGGAGATCACGCTGCCATAGACGGCATAGCCGTTCTTCGTCGCCGGGGTGGTGGCCTTGAAGTCCAGCGTGCCACTGTTGTCGGCGGTGTTGATATAGAACTGGCTGGTGGCCGAGTCGGCCACATCGGTGCGGGCCATGGCCAGGCTGCCGCGCACATTCTTCAGGCCGTTCTCGCTTTCCAGCACGATGGCGGGGTAGGTCGCCGCCTTGGCGACGGTGCCGGTGGCAAAGCCGCCGCCCTGCACCACCTGCACGCCAGCGACCTTGGAGACGCGGTGGAAGATGGTGTTGGTATAGAAGCCGTCCTTCACATACTTCAGGAAGTTGGCCGCCGAGACCGGGGCCTTGTCGGCGCGCAGCTCGAACACGATCTCGCCATCGCTGGTCAGCATGCACACGGCGGCGTTGGTGGTCAGCTTGGCCGCGGCGATGCCGGCGGCGCTGCACACGGTGGTCGGCGCGGTAGGCTTGGGGTTGGGCGAGCCAATCACCTGGGGTGCCGGGGCCGGGGCGGGGCTGTCGCTGCCACCGCCACCGCAGGCAGCCAGAGAGGCCACGCCGGCCGTCAGGGCCGCACGTGCGAACAGGGAACGCAGGTTCATCATGGACATGGTGAATTCAAAGTGTATGTTGACAGATGGGTCCCGGGTCAGGGGATTCGAGTGAACTCAATGGTAGCGTGAACGGGCAATCGCTCAGGCAAGGGCTCGTGGCTGGCGATCAGCCAGGCCGTGCTGCCGGCTGCAGCGTACTCCGCAAGAGCGGCGGCCAGGTGACGGATCGATGGCAGGTCCAGCGCGGCCAAGGGTTCGTCCAGCAGGCACACGACCACCTGCACGCTCAGGGCCGCCGTCAGCCCGACCTTGCGCCGCGTGCCGGTCGACAACATATACATGGGCTTGTGCAGATGGGGCTCAAGCTTGAAGCCTGCGATGTGCCGTTCCCACTGCCCGGGCTCGCGCTGGGCATGGCGATTGCGGACGTGGTCGAAGTAGTCCTGCGCCGTCTGCTGCTGAAAGGCATCCAGTTCGGGGTCGAAGGCGAACACCTGGCGGGCGTAGGCCTGCGGGTCGGTCGCGGCGCACAGGCCGGCGGCGATCAAGCGGCCGGCCGATGGTGCCAATGCGCCGCCGATCAGGTTCAGCAAGGTCGAGGAGCCGGCGCCGTCCGGGGCGCTCAGCAGGCTGATGCCCGGGCCGAAGTCTTGTGACCAAGCCTCGATGATGGGCCGATCGGGATAGGAAAATGACAGGTCGCTGACCTGCAGCAGCGGTGCGATGGCTTGACTCATGGGCCGCCATTGTGGCCGCAGCGCCTGCGGCCGGCGTGGCCATCATGGTGTCAAGCAGGTCGGGCCGCTACATTTGCGGTGCAAGCGCCCGCCGCTCACGTACAGAAAGAGACGCATGACCCTGACCGAACTCCGCTACATCGTCGCCGTCGCCCGCGAGAAGCACTTCGGCCGGGCCGCCGAGGCTTGCTTCGTGTCGCAGCCCACGCTCAGCGTGGCGATCAAGAAGCTGGAGGAGGAGCTGGAACTGAAGATCTTCGAGCGCGGGGCCAGCGAGGTCAGCGTCACGGCGCTGGGCGAGGAGATCGTGCGCCAGGCGCAGATGGTGATCGAACAGGCCGCGGCGATCAAGGAGATCGCCAAGCGCGGCAAGGATCCGCTGGCCGGCGCACTGCGCCTGGGCATCATCTACACGATAGGACCCTACCTGCTGCCCCAGCTGGTGAGGAGCGTGATCGAGCGCTACCCGCAGATGCCGCTGATGCTGCAGGAGAACTTCACCGTCAAGCTGCTGGAGATGCTGCGCACCGGCGAGCTGGACTGCGCCATCATGGCCGAGCCCTTCCCGGACACCGGCCTGGCCGTGGCGCCGCTCTACGACGAGCCCTTTGTCGTGGCCGTACCGGCCAACCACCCGCTGGCCGCACGCGACAGCATCTCGTCCGAGGAGCTCAAGCGCGAGACCATGCTGCTGCTGGGCACCGGCCATTGCTTCCGCGACCATGTGCTGGAGGTCTGCCCCGAGTTCGCTCGCTTCTCCAGCGACGCCGAGGGCATACGCAAGAGCTTCGAGGGCAGCTCGCTGGAGACCATCAAGCACATGGTGGCCTCCGGCATGGGCGTGACGGTGGTGCCGCTGCTCAGCGTGCCCAAGGAGGCGTCGCCTCATCTGCGCTACATCCCCTTCCAGGCGCCGGTGCCGTCGCGCCGCGTCGTGCTGGCCTGGCGCCGCACCTTCACCCGCTACGAGGCGATTGCCGCGCTGCGCAACGCCGTCTACGCCTGCGAACTGCCGGGGATGGAGCGGCTGAGCGGTTGAGCGGATTGGCGAATCTGCGGCTTGAATTGTTTGTATCGATTCAGAGGTGCGGCGTGGGCAGCACCATCTGTCAAGGACATTGCAATCAGGCCTGCAGCAGGCAGCTCGAGCTGCCGGTCATCGGTGCCCCGATACGGACCGCAGCACGAATGGAATGCAGAATCTCCCCCATGAAGAGCGTGTCACTAACTCGCTAATATCATTGACTCATGGCGGCATATGCCACAGGTCCGTGACAGCTGCACGCCGGTGAATACCCGGCCCACATATGGGGGGTTCTTGGCCCGTTACTTACGTGAACTATTTCACTATCCTTCGACTCCCCGGCGGCGCATCCACAAGGGCCCGCCAGCCATCCCGAGGTGTCCGTTTGAAAGGTCCTGACCCAGCGGCCGATCGAACCAATATGGAGGAGTCAAAGTGAAAAAATCATCCGTTCTGAGCATTGTTGCGGCCGCTGCCGCCCTGGTCTGCGCCGCCCCGGCCAGCGCGCTGAATATCGTGTTGTGGGATACGAACAATAGCTACGCCGCGTCGCCCGAGGCCCTGCTGGCTTTCCAGAAGGCCGCCAACTACTGGAACAAGACGATCACCAATGACGTCACGGTGAACATCAAGATCGGTTTCGCCGATCTGGGTGCCAACGTCTTGGCCCAGGCTGGCAGCGCAAGCAGCGGCGTGCTGGTCTCGGACGTTTATGGCGCCCTGCACGCCAATGCCAACAAGAGCGCACTGGACGCGATCGCCGTCGGCGGCCTGAAGAGCCTGAATCCCGATGGAGGGCTGTTCATGCGCGTCAACGGCTATGTAGATGCAGCCAACAAGATCGGTGTGGACACCACCATCGGCAGCCGCATGACCAGCGGCAGCGATGCGATCAACCATGTGCTGGAGGTCAACACCTCGGTGCAGAAGGCCCTGGGTCTGGCCAATCCGGCCAGCCCACAGTACGACGCCACCATCACCTTCAGCTCGGCCTTCGGTTTCGACTACAACCCGACCAATGGCACCAACGCCGGCACCTACGACTTCACCGCCGTGGCCATCCATGAGCTCGGCCACTCGCTGGGCTTCGTCAGCGGCGCAGACACCTTCGACTACTTCGGGCGCGGCAGCGGCCCCGGCGCCGACCTGCTGGAGTCCGGCGTCTTTGGGTCGAAGCGCCTCGACGACTTCGCCATCGGCAGCGTGCTGGACCTGTTCCGCTATGGCGCCAGCCCGGTCACGCCGGACGGCCATCTGCAGCTGCAGTGGGGTGCCAACAAGGCAGCGTTCTTCTCCATCGACGGCGTGACCCCATTCAATTTCGGCAGCGCCGACCAATCGGTGGCGAGCTTCTCGACCGGATCGTTCAATGGCGACCACAGCCAGGCCTCGCACTGGAAGGACACCGACCTGTTCCCCGACGCCGGCCTCCCCGGCTGCTACCTGAACGGCCGCGACGTCGGCATCATGGACCCCACCGGCACCCCCTGCGCCAACGGTCGGGTCACGCAGAATGATCTGGCTGCCTTCGACGCGATGGGCTGGAACCTGAGCATCGATGCCTTGCAGCAGACCAAGTACGACATGGACACCTCGGACATCTACAAGATGGACGGCCTGGCCGTCGTCGCTGTGCCCGAACCCGCCACCTGGGCGCAGCTGCTGCTGGGCTTCGGCCTGGTCGGTGGCGTGCTGAATCGTCGCCGCAAGGCCGCCAACGCGGCCTGATAGCGCCGCCTGGGGCCAGGTCTCGCCATAAGGCGGACCTGGCCTCATTCATTGCTGGATGCGCTTGAGCTCCATCACCCAGTTGACCTCCCAGCTCTTGCCCCCGTCTGCCGAGAAGGCCTGCTGCCAGCGGGCGGCGTCCGGGTTCAGCCGTGTCCATTCGAAACGCACCTTGATGGGCCGGCCCTCCCACAGCTCGTCGCCGTGGAACAGCCCCGTGTCGCCGTCGAAGCGACCGACGACCGGCGGCTGCAGGCCCTGGGTCTTGGCATCGATGCCGCCGTCACGATTGCTCAGCCAGAAAATGCTCCACGCTTGAGTCTGCGGACTGAAGGCCCGCAGTGACATGCCCACGAAGCCAGGCCGCCAGCCGACGGGCAGGAATTCGTCATAGTTGCCGATGCCGCCGGGCAGCAGGTGGACATGGCTCGTCGCCTTGAAGGTCTCCCACTCACTGGAGCCTTGCAGCGGTTTGGGCAGGCGGCGGTTGCTGATGTCCCATTTTCCGATCAGGAAGTCGAAGTCGTGGGAGGCGTCGGCGCCGGGCGTTGAGGATGGGGTCATGGTCGGTCCTTTCGGGGGTTAAGCAAAGGCCGGCTGCCAGGCGCCGGCGAGGGTGAAGACGGCCGCCACGATCAACGTGGCGCCCACGGCAGCGGAGATCCAGCGCTGGGTGTTCTTGCGCGGCCCGACCCAGCGCTGGGCCCCCGCGGCGGCCACGGCAATCGCGCCATAGACGGCGATCTGGTTGCCGGCGGTGATGGCGCTCAGCAGCAGGGCCTGCTCCGCCAGGCCGCGGCTGGGCGTGCGCAGAAAGGCCGGGAACACGGCCAGCATGAAGGCATAGGCCTTGGGGTTGAGCAGGCAGTTGAGCACCCCGCGCAGGAAGATCGCTGAGGCGGACCCCTGCGGCCGCTGAGCCACAGGCGCAGTGGCCGCGGCAGCCGGACTCAAGGTCGAAGCGAGGATGCCCCAACCTATCCAGGCCATATAGGCCGAGCCGCCCAGCAGCAGCGCATTGAACGCGCCGGGCCACAGCATCAGCAGGGCCGATACGCCGGTCACATTGACCAGCACGTGGACGATGCCCCCGACCACGATGCCCGCCACGGCCAGCAGGCCGCCGCGCATTCCGGCGGTCAACGCACTGCCGGCGACAAAGGCCATGTCCATGCCGGGCAGCGCGATCACGCCAAGGGTCAGCGCGAAATAGATCCAGAGACTGTTGCCGGCATCCATGCGGGCCTCCTGTTGCTTGATGGGACGCCAGTCTAGGAAGCTCAGCGGACAGAATCCGCCCTATATCGAGCGATGAAGATACGCCGGAGGGCCCTGTCACCGCACCGTCACATCCCGCCCCTAGTCTTCGAGGTTTGCTTGCACCCTCGAAGGAACCTCGCCATGAATGCAAAACTCAACGCGCTCGCCGCTGCCGCCCTGCTGGCCGCTACCTCGCTCGCGCACGCGGCGCCCAGCTTCGTCAACGGACTGGCCCTCGATGGTGCGATGCTGGACCTGTCCGGCGGCACAAGCATCAACAACGGCCGCGTCGGCTATTTCTCCGACATCTACTACGACACCAACCGCAAGGAGTGGTGGGGCCTGTCGGACCGCGGCCCCGGCGGCGGCACGATGAGCTATGACACCCGCGTGCAACGCTTCACGCTCGACGTGAACCAGAACACCGGCGCGATCAGCAACTTCAAGATCGTCGAGACGGTGGTATTCAAGAGCGGCCTGAGCTCGCTCAACGGCCTGGCCCCTGCCGGCACCACGACACCCGGCCTGGCCTTCGACCCGGAAGGCATCGTCGTCAACCCGCACACCGGCAATCTGCTGGTTTCGGACGAGTACGGCCCATCGGTGCGCGAGTTCAACCGCCAGGGCCAGCTCTTGCGCACGTTCACGACGCCGGCCAATCTGGTGCCGCGCAACACCACCACCGG
Source organism: Burkholderiaceae bacterium (assembly GCA_018780645.1). Lineage (GTDB taxonomy): Bacteria > Pseudomonadota > Gammaproteobacteria > Burkholderiales > Burkholderiaceae_C > Paucibacter. The sequence continues at coordinate 4,988 of JADMJJ010000036.1, read as the reverse complement.
CACCTACTATGGCAATGACGACGGCACGAACAACGCCGGCAAGCGCACCAATCGCGGCATGGAAGGCCTGGCCATCAGCCCGGACGGCAAGTTCGCCTTCGGCATGCTGCAAAGTGCGATGCTCGACGAGGGCGGCGGCAACGGCGCGGTCAACCGCATCGTCAAGTACGACATGGCGACCGGCACCGCGGTGGCCCAGTACGCCTACGAGATGAAGCGCGCCGGCCAGGGCCAGGGCATCTCGGCGTTGGTGGCCATCAACGACCATGAGTTCTTCGTGCTGGAGCGCAACAACCGCGGCGTCGGCGTCGGCGCGGCCTTTGCGACGGCCGACAAGGAGGTGTTCCGCATCGACCTGAACGGCGCCACCGACGTGACCGGCATCGATCTCGATTCGGGTGCGGCGTACACCAAGGTCGTCAAGTCGGCCCAGGTCCTCGATCTGGACGCCAACACCCTGGCCGCCCTGGGCGGCAAGTCGCCCGAGAAATGGGAGGGCCTGGCCATCGGCCCGAAGCTGGCCAACGGCAGCTATCTGATGCTGGCCGGCACCGACAACGACTACAGCGTGACGCAGGACGGGGTGGGCGTGCAGAAGGACGTCTGGTTCGACTTCAGCCAGGCCGACCCCTATGCCGCCTCGATCCAGTGCCCGTTGGACCAGACCGTCAACTGTGTCAAGACCTCGAATGGCGCCGCGGCGGCCTGGTCGGCCAACTACCACCTGCTGCCCGGCGTGCTGCACGCCTACACCATCAGCGCCAACGAGTTGGGCGCCTACACCGCACCGGTGCCCGAGCCCACCACATGGGCGCTGATGCTGGGAGGCCTGGCCGCCCTGGGCGCCTGTGCCCGCCGCCGGACGCGCGCGGCCGAGTGAGCCGTCCGGGGCGATTCAGGTCAGAATCAACCCGAATCGACTCCGGCCACCCGGCCACCTCCGCTTGACCACCAAACCCACCGGCCGCGTGCTGGCCGTGCTTGAGTTGCTGCAATCGCACCCGCAGATGCCGGGTGCGGAGCTGGCACGCCGTGTGGAGGTCGACCAGCGCACCGTGCGGCGCTATATCGCCCATCTGGTCGAGCTGGGCGTGCCGGTCGAGGCTCAGCGCGGCCGGGACGGCGGCTACCGGCTGCGGCCCGGCCACAAGCTGCCCCCGATGATGTTCACCGCCGACGAGGCCATGGCCCTGGCCATCGGCCTGCGCGCCGCCCGCGAGCTGGGGCTGAACGGCATACTGCCGGCGATCAGCAGCACCCAGGCCAAGCTGGAGCGTGTCATGCCGGCGGCGCTGCACAAGCGCATCGGTGATGTCAACGAGGTCGTCGCGCTGGACCTGGCGCAGCCGTCCGGCCCCGGTGCCCGCTCGGAATTGCTGGCGCTCAGCGCCGCGGCGCGGGCGCAGCAGCGCGTGCGCCTGGGCTATCGCAGCCGCGACGAGACCGAAACCGCACGCGAGGTCGATGTCTATGGCCTGGGCTTTCGCGGCGGCGCCTGGTATGCGGTGGGCCACTGCCATCTGCGCCATGACCTGCGCTCGTTCCGGCTCGATCGGGTGCTCTCGGTCGAGGCCCTGCCGGCCAGCTTCGGCCGGCCGGCCGACTTCGATGTGCTGGCCTATCTGTCCAACGCTATCGCCACCCTGCCGCGCAGCCACGCGATCGAGGCTCTGCTCGATACCGACCTGGCCAGCGCGCAGCGCGCGGTGCGCCCCGAGATCGGCGTGCTGGCACAGGTCAAGGGCGGCGTGCAGCTGCTCGCCCAGGCCGACGATCTGGAGGCCATGGCACGCGAGCTGGGCCGCCTGCCCTTCGGCTTCAAGATCCTCAAGCCGATGGCCCTGCGTCGCGCGCTGGCCGCACATGGCCAGGCGCTGATCACCAGCGCGGCATTGCAAAACCGCTGAGCGCCCCACAGTTGGGCACAATCGACAAGACCCAGCCAAGCAAGGAGAGATTGATGAGCAAGAAGTCTTCGCCCAAATCCGCAACCGCCGCCGCCGCCGCACCCTCGGGGATCAATATCGGCGTCAATATTGGAATAAGCGACAAGGACCGCGCCGCCATTGCCGCCGGCCTGTCCAAGCTGCTGGCCGACACCTACACGCTCTACCTGACCACCCACAACTTCCACTGGAACGTGACCGGGCCGATGTTCAACACGCTGCACGTGATGTTCATGGGCCAGTACACCGAGCTGTGGAACGCCGTTGACCCGATCGCCGAGCGCATCCGCGCACTGGGCCATGCGGCCCCCGGCTCCTATGCCCAGTTCGGCCAGCTCAGCTCGCTGCCCGATGCACCGGCCACGCCGCCCAAGGCGCTGGAGATGGTGCGCATCCTGGTCGCCGGCCACGAGGGCGTGGCGCGCACTGCGCGCAGCCTGTTCCCCTTGGTGGACAAGGCCTCCGACGAGCCCAGCGCCGATCTGCTGACCCAGCGCCTGACCGTGCACGAGCAGACCGCCTGGATGCTGCGAAGCCTGCTGGAAGAGTGATGGCCGGCTGTCGCCGGGTCGATGGCAGACTCGGCGCATGAGATCCAAGTTTCGATGGCTGGGTTGGGCCCTGACGGCGCTGGCCCTGAGCCTGCTGCTGGTGCTGGCCCTGGCGCTGCAGGGCGCACCGCTGATCGCGCCGCAGGCCGCGGTCAGCGCCGCCGACGTCGAGCGGGCCAACGCCTTTTTGCGTCGCAATGACCCGCGCCTGCCGCGGCCGGGCAGCCTGCGTACCTTGGTGGTGCCGGAGCGGGACCTGAACCTGCTCCTGAACGAGCTGATGCGCCGCAAGCTGCCCGGCACCTCGGCCCAGATCGTGCTGGGCGCCGGCATTGCCCAGGTACGCGCCAGCGTGGCCCTGCATAAGCTGGGCCTGCCGCTGTGGCTGAACCTGGACGCGGCCCTGCGCGAGAGCGCCGAGCTGCCGGTGGTGGAGCGGCTGCGCATCGGCCGGCTGCCGGTGCCCGGCTGGGTGGCGCGCCGGTGGCTGGAGTCCCTGCGCAGCCGGCTCGACGCCACCGCCGAAGGCCAGCTCGCCAACGACCTGGTGAAGAGCGTGCAGCTGCGCCCGGCCTGGCTGCAGCTGAACTACGAGTGGCGCGAGGACAGCTACGGCCGCATGCTCGGCGCCCTCGTGCCCCAGGCCGAGCAGGCCCGGCTGAAGGCCTACTCCGACCGCCTGGCCGAGCTGTCGGAGCAGCCGGCGGCCATGCCCGCGGACGGTGGCACTTCGCTGGCCCTGCTGCTGCCGGCCATGTTCGAGCTGGCCCGCCAGCGCAGCCTGCCCGGTGGTGACGCCGCCGCCGAGAACCGCGCCGCCCTGCTGACCCTGGCCCTGCATGCGAGCGGCCGCGGCCTGAAGGCCTTGGTGCCCGCAGCGCGCGATTGGCGCCAGCCCCGGCCCATGCTGGTCACGCTGTATGGCCGCGACGACTTCCCCCAGCATCTGCTGATCTCGGCGATGCTGGCCATCGAGGGAGGCGGCCCGCTGGCCGACGCGATCGGCGTCTACAAGGAGCTGGCCGATTCGCGCAGCGGCAGCGGCTTCAGCTTCAACGACATCGCCGCCGACCGTGCCGGCACCCGCCTGGGCCTGCTGGCCAAGAACGCCCCGGCGCTGCTGCAGGCCCGCCTGGCCACCGGTCTTCAGGAGGCCCAGCTCATGCCCGATGTGTCGGACCTGCCGGAGTTTCTGCGCGCCCAGGATTTCCAGAAGACCTATGGCGGCGTCGGCGCGCCGGCCTATCAGCAGATGCTGGCCGAGATCGAGCGGCGGCTGGACGCAACCCCGCTGTTGGCACCCTGACAAGACGAACAGGCGCGCTCCAACGATAATCGTGGGTTCCACGAATCCGGCCGGGCCGGTTGTTCAACGCTTCAGGCCCAGATCCCATGTCCACCGAGCTCAGCCCCCAGGTACGGCGTCGCCGTACTTTCGCCATCATTTCCCACCCAGACGCCGGCAAGACGACGCTGACGGAAAAGCTCCTGCTGTTCTCGGGCGCGATCCAGATCGCCGGCTCGGTGAAGGCACGCAAGGCCTCGCGCCATGCCACCTCCGACTGGATGGAGATCGAAAAGCAGCGCGGCATCTCGGTGGCCTCGTCGGTGATGCAGATGGAATACCGCGACTGCGTCATCAATCTGCTCGATACCCCGGGCCACCAGGACTTCTCGGAAGACACCTACCGCGTGCTCACCGCCGTCGATGCTGCGCTGATGGTCATTGACGCGGCCAATGGCGTGGAGCCGCAGACGCGGCGCCTGCTGCAGGTCTGCCGGGCGCGCAACACGCCCATCCTGACCTTCGTCAACAAGATGGACCGCGAGGTGCAGGAGCCGCTGACCCTGATGGACGAGATCGAGCGCGAGCTGGGCATGACCGTCGTGCCCTTCACCTGGCCGGTCGGCATGGGCAAGCAGTTCCATGGCGTGATGGACCTGCGCAAGGAACAGATGCGCGTGTTCTCGCCCGGCGAGGACCGCGCGGCCGGCGAGGAAGAGGTCCTGCTGGGCCTCAACAATCCCGAGTACGCCAGTCGTTTCGGCATGCAGTACGAGCAGGCCGAGGGTGAGATCGAGCTGGTGCGCGACGCCGCCCCGGCCTTCGACAAGGAACAGTTCCTGGCCGGCCACCAGACGCCGATGTTTTTCGGCTCGGCCGTCAACAACTTTGGCGTGCAGGAAGTGCTGGACGCGCTGGTCGACCTGGCCCCGTCGCCGGCCGCCCGCCCGGCGATGCAGCGTGTGGTCGAGCCCGACGAGGCCAAGTTCAGCGGCGTGGTGTTCAAGATCCAGGCGAATATGGACCCGGCCCACCGTGACCGCATTGCCTTCCTGCGCGTGGCCAGCGGCCATTTCGAGCGCGGCATGCGGCTGAAGGTGGTGCGCTCCGGCAAGGAGCTGCGCCCCAACTCGGTGGTGAGCTTTCTGTCACAGCGCCGCGAGCTGCTGGACGAGGCCTTTGCCGGCGACATCATCGGCATTCCCA
>JADMJJ010000038.1 GCA_018780645.1 Burkholderiaceae bacterium | reverse complement strand
AAAAAAAAAGCCGGCACAGGGCCGGCTTCGGTGGATCACAAGCCCTATGTGATCACGGCACTTCGACGACGCTGTAGGTCGGCACGGCGGTGGCCGAGGCATAGCTGGCCGTCACGGTGTAGCGCTTGGTCGAGGCGCCGATCGCGATCTGCACCGGGTAGACGACGGTGCTGCTGCTGGAGGCGCTGACCTCCACCTTGGCCGTCACGCCATTGCTGGCGGTCAACGATGCCACCGAGCCCACGGCCGGGCGGGCCTGACCCACGACCCAGGTCTGGAAGCTGCTGTCAATCTTGTTGGCCTCGCTGCCCCAATAGGGCTTGCGCAGCTGGGCCGAGCCGATGCGGTAGTTGTTGTTGTCGGTGATGTCGAGATTGCTGATCTTGCTCAGGGTCAGGTCGCCAATGGTGATGGTCGGCTGGCCCTGGCCGTCGAATTCCAGCAGGGCTGTCGAGGTTTCCGGGCCATAGCTGATGGCGCCCACCGCACCGGAAAAATTGGCCAGCGTGATGCGCAGGCGTGCGTTCGCAAACGAGGTGGCGTTGCTGTTCACGGCGGTGAGGAATTCGATGCGGAACTGGCCGTCAAGGCGGGTGCTGACGCCATCCATCACGCCGCTGAGGCCGTTGAAGGTCATGGCCAGGAAGCTGTCGGCAGGAATCTGCGTGGCCGAATCCAGGAAATTGGTATCGACGCCCACCGTGCCGGTGCAAGGGCCGGTGAAGACCTGCAGCTCGGCGCAGCCGAACGAGACCAGGGCCTGAGGCTTGACGCTGGGCGGCTTGGCACTCTGGGCTTTCAGCGGCGGGGCGGCCTGGCTGGCCGAACTGCCGGGGCCGGTCAGGTCGAACAGCGGGTTGTTGTCGAGCACCGAGCTCTTGGCGACGATGGCGGCCGCGCCGCTGACGCTGAACTCTACCGCCTGGCGCGCCTCGGTGGCGGATTGCGACAGATTGGTTGGCGCGGGGCTGCCGCCGTCGGAGCCACCGCCGCCGCCGCAGGCGCTCAGCAGGGCGCCGAGCAGCAGGGCGGGGCCAAGTTTCAGGAATGACATATCGATTCTCCCTTGGTTATGAGACATGGCGCACGTGTGCGCAGGTCCGGAGAAATTCTAGAAGGGGCTCGGCCGTGGGCAAGCCCCATGAAGAGGGAGAAGGGCGGGCTATTTCCGGCGCCGCATCGTCCGGCTGACGGATCAGGGATGGGTTGGCGCCGCCACCGACCAGCGCTTGCTGACTTCGCCCTGGCCGTTGACACTCTCCAGCTGCACGCCAAAGCCCCACAGTCGGGCCACATGCTTGAGCACCTCCTGCGCGCTGTCGTGCAGCGGCCGATTGTTGTGCTGGGTGTGGCGCAGGGTCAGCGAGCGGTCGCCGCGCAGATTGACGTTCCAGACCTGGATATTGGGCTCGCGCGAGCCGAGGTCGTACTGCCGCGACAGGGCCTCCCGCACTTGGCGGTAGCCGGCCTCGTCATGAATGGCCGAAACCTCCAGCTCGCTCTTCTTGTCATCGTCGAGGATAGAAAACAGCCGGAACTCGCGCATCAGATTCGGTGACAGGTACTGGCCGATGAAGCTCTCGTCCTTGAAATTGCGCATCGCGTGGTCCAGCGTGGGCAGCCAGGCGCTGCCGGCCATGTCGGGGAACCAGAGCCGGTCCTCGTCGGTCGGCTTTTCGCAGATGCGCTTGATGTCGGTGTACATCGCAAAGCCCAGCGCATAGGGGTTGATGCCGCTGTAGTTGCGGTGGCCCACCGGCGGCTGGGCGACCACATTGGTGTGCGACTTCAGCCACTCGATCATCATGCCGTCGGCCAGATAGCCATCGTCATACATCTGGTTCAGCAGCCGGTGGTGCCAGAACGTGGCCCAGCCCTCGTTCATGACCTGGGTCTGGCGCTGCGGATAGAAGTACTGGGCGACCTTGCGCACGATGCGCACGATCTCGCGCTGCCAGGGTTCCAAGAGCGGCGCGTTCTTCTCGATGAAGTAGAGCAGGTTCTCCTGCGGCTCCTCCGGGAAGCGGCGCGCGGCGGCCACCGCAGCCTCGCTAGGCTCGGCCTTGCGGGGCAGGGTGCGCCACATATCGTTGATCTGGCGCTGGGCATAGGCCTCGCGGTCCTCGCGGCGGGCCTGTTCTTCGGCCAGCGACAGCTTGGCCGGGCGGCGGTAGCGATCCACACCGTGGTTCATCAGCGCATGACAGGAGTCCAGCAGCTCCTCGACCTGGGCCATGCCGTGGCGCGACTCGCATTCGCTGACGTAGTTACGCGCATAGACCAGGTAGTCGATGATGCTGGACGCATCGGTCCACATGCCGAAAAGGTAGTTGCCCTTGAAGAAGCTGTTGTGGCCATAGGCCGCATGGGCGATCACCAGGGCCTGCATGGCCAGGGTGTTTTCCTCCATCAGGTAGGAGATGCAGGGGTCGGAGTTGATGACGATCTCGTAGGCCAGGCCCATCTGGCCCCGCTTGTAGTTCTTCTCGGTGGTGATGAACTCCTTGCCATAGCTCCAGTGGCGGTAGATCACCGGCATGCCCACCGAGGCATAGGCATCCATCATCTGCTCGGCGGTGATGATTTCCAGCTGATTGGGGTAGGTGTCCAGGCCGTAACGCTCGGCCGTCTGGCGTATCACCGCGTGGTAGTCCTCGATCAGCTCGAAGGTCCAGTCGCTGGGCGAGGGCAGGCGCTCGGTCGGGCGCTTGAGCAGCGGCGCGATCTGGCGCGGTGGCACATGGTGGTGGCGGCGGCCGCCGAACTCTTCGTTGCGCGGGGCCAAGCCGACATGGCGGCGGTTTTCGATGGTGATCATGCGGGCGCCCCTTCCTTCTTGAACAGATCGCGGAACACCGGGTATATCTGCGCCGGCTCGATGGCCTTGCGCATCGCGAAGTGGGTCTCGACGCCGATCAGGCGCTGGTACTCCTCCCACAGGTTCTGCTCCTGTTCGGCCACCTGCACGTAGGCGAAGTAGCGGCACATCGGCAGGATCTTGTCGGCCAGCAACTCGCGGCAGCGGCCGCTGTCGTGGTGCCAGTTGTCGCCATCGCTGGCCTGGGCGCCGTAGATATTCCAGTCGCTGCTGGGGTAGCGGGTGCGGATGATCTCGTCCATCAGCACCAGGGCGCTGGAGACGACGGTGCCGCCGGTCTCGGTGGCATGGAAGAAGTTCTGCTCGTCCACTTCCTGTGCCTGGGTGTGGTGGCGGATGAAGACGACTTCGATCTTCTCGTAATGCCGGGTCAGGAACAGATAGAGCAGGATGAAGAAGCGCTTGGCCAGGTCCTTGCGCGCCTCGTCCATCGAACCCGAGACGTCCATCACGCAGAACATCACCGCCCGGCTGGTCGGCACCGGCGTGCGCACGCGGCTGCGAAAGCGCAGGTCGATAGGGTCGAGAAAGGGGATGCGCTGGATGCGGGCCCGCAGGGTGACAATGCGCGCCTGCAACTCGGCCACCTGGCCCTGCGCGGCGGCATCCTGTGGCTTCGCCAACAGGGCCTGAAGCTCCTGCTCACATTCCTCCAGCTCGCGGCGGGGCGTCATGCCCAGCGCAATGCGTCGGCCCAGGGCGCCACGCATCGAGCGCACCACATGCAGGTTGGTCGGTGTGCCGTCTGTGACGAAGCCGGCGCGGTGGGTCTTCCACTCCGGTGTGTCGGCGATCTGCGTGCGGGTCAGGTTCGGCAGGGCCAGATCGTCGAAGAAGACCTGCATGAACTCTTCCTTGGTCAGGTGAAAGACGAAATCGTCATCGCCCTCGCCAGAGTCGCTGGCCTCGCCACCACCGCCGCCCTTGCCACCGCCGCCCTCGGGGCGCTTGATGCGGTCGCCCCGCATATAGTCCTGGTTGCCGGGGTGGACGATCTCGCGCTTGCCGCCCTGGTCATGGCCGAACACCGGCTCGTTCAGGTCGCGCTTGGGGATGTGCACATCCTCGCCGCGTTCCATGTCGCGGATGCCGCGGCCATCGACCGCGCGCTTCACCGCCTCGCGTATCTGCTCCTTGTGGCGGCGCAGAAAGCGCTCGCGGTTGCCTATCGACTTGTTCTTCCCCGAAAGGCGACGATCAATGATTTGCTGAAGCATGAGTGGGTCCCGATCAGTTGGCCTAGACACACTGTCCTCAAGAACTCTTTCTGACCCTCAAATACCACTCGCACAGCAGCCGCACCTGCTTGGGCGTGTAGCCCTTGTTGACCATGCGATTGACGAAGTCCTCGTGCTTCTTGACCTCGTCGACGCTGGCCTTGGCATTGAAGCTGATCACCGGCAACAGCTCCTCGGTGTTGGAGAACATCTTCTTCTCTATCACCGTGCGCAGCTTCTCGTAGCTGGTCCACGAGGGGTTCTTGCCCGCATTGCCGGCCCTGGCGCGCAGCACGAAGTTGACGATCTCGTTGCGGAAGTCCTTGGGATTGCTGATGCCGGCCGGCTTCTCGATCTTCTCCAGCTCGCCGTTCAGCGCCACCCGGTCAAACACCTCGCCGGTGTCGGTGTCGCGGTATTCCTGGTCCTGTATCCAGTAGTCGGCATAGGTGACGTAGCGGTCGAAGATGTTCTGGCCGTACTCGCTATAGCTCTCCAGATAGGCGGTCTGTATCTCCTTGCCGATGAACTCGGCATAGCGGGGCGCCAGCAGCTCCTTGATGTAGCCGACGTACTTCTGCTCCAGCTCGGGCGCGAACTGCTCGCGTTCGATCTGCTGCTCCAGCACATACATCAGGTGCACCGGGTTGGCGGCAATCTCGCTGTTGTCGAAGTTGAAGACCTTGGACAGGATCTTGTAGGCAAAGCGCGTCGAGATGCCGTTCATGCCCTCGTCGACTCCGGCGTAGTCGCGGTACTCCTGATAGCTCTTGGCGCGGGGGTCGGTGTCCTTCAGGTTCTCGCCGTCGTAGATTTGCATCTTCGAGTACAGGGCCGAGTTCTCGGGTTCCTTGAGGCGGGTCAGGATGGCGAATTGGCTCATCATCTTCAGTGTGCCGGGCGCGCAAGTCGCATTGGCCAGCGAGGAGCCGCGCAGCAGCTTCTCGTAGATCTTGACCTCTTCGCTGACGCGCAGGCAGTAGGGCACCTTGACGATGTAGATGCGGTCGAGGAAGGCCTCGTTGTTCTTGTTGTTGCGGAAGGCCTTCCACTCGCTCTCGTTGCTGTGGGCCAAGACGACGCCGTCGAAGGGGATCGCGCCAAAGCCCTCGGTGCCCTTGTAATTGCCCTCCTGCGTGGCCGTCAGCAGGGGGTGTAGCACCTTGATCGGCGCCTTGAACATTTCGACGAACTCGAGCAGTCCCTGGTTGGCCAGGCACAGGCCGCCGGAATAGCTGTAGGCGTCGGGGTCGTCCTGGGCATAGGTTTCGAGCTTGCGGATGTCGACTTTGCCGACCAGCGAGCTGATGTCCTGGTTGTTCTCGTCGCCCGGCTCGGTCTTGGAGATGCCGATCTGCTTGAGCACGCTGGGGAAGCGGCGCACGACCTTGAACTTGCGGATGTCGCCCTGGAACTCGTCCAGGCGCTTGACGGCCCAGGGGCTCAGGATGCGGTTCAGATAGCGGCGCGGGATGCCGTACTCCTGCTCGAGGATCTGCCCATCCTCGGCGGCATCGAACAGGCCCAGTGGCGACTCGTTCACCGGCGAGCCCTTGATCGCGTAGAAGGGCACCTGCTCGGCCAGCTGCTTGAGCCGCTCGGCAATCGAACTCTTGCCGCCACCGACCGGGCCCAGCAGATAGAGGATCTGCTTCTTCTCTTCCAGACCTTGGGCGGCGTGACGGAAGTAGCTGACCACCTGTTCGATCGCGTCCTCCATGCCGTAGAACTCGGCGAAGGCAGGGTAGATCTTGATCGTCTTGTTGGCGAACAGCCGGCTCAGGCGCGTGTCGTTGCGCGTGTCTATCTGTTGCGGATCGCCTATGGCCTTGAGCATGCGCTCGGCGGCCGTTGCGTAGGCCATCGGATTGCGCTTGCACTCGGCAAGATAGTCTTCGAGCGAAATCTCTTCTTCGCGGGTGCGTTCGAACCTGGCGGTAAAGCTGCTGATCACGTCCATGCTGACCTCCTGTTGATTCAGGTGGGCGACTTGACGAGACATCCCTTCAAGTCGTCCGGGAAGTTCTGATGAAGTCCTCTGGGGCTCCATCAGCACTTTCCGGTCAATCAGCTGTCGCGGATCGGGCTCTTGCTTCGGTGCTTAACGCACGGTGCTGCCTATGGGTTAACAGTACAACGAATAGATCGCGCTCGCACCCCCTCAGTTCCAGGTGCAGTGTGAACTGTTGGCGCTCTTTGCCTCTGTGTGAGAGGGAATTCAGACGCCTGCGAGCAGGGTCTTCAGCTGTTGCTCAGGCCCAACTTTTCCAGCAGGCCGTTCAGCTCTTCCAGTGAACCGAACTGGATCGCGACCTCACCCTGTTCGCCGCGCTTGGTGCGTTTCTTGACGCGGATCTCGACCTGGGCGGTCAGAGAATCGGACAGCTGCTGCTCAATGCGCTGCAGGTCGCGGGGCTTGTCCTTGCTCACACGCAGCAGCGGCTTCTGGCGCGTCGAGGTGTTGCGAGCGACCAGCTTCTCGGCCTCGCGCACGCTCATCTTCTTGGCGACGATCTCGTTGGCGCTGAGGATTTGCTGGGCGCCGTCCAGCGGCAGCAGCGCGCGGGCATGGCCCATGTCCAGATCACCGGCCATCAGCATCTGCTGCACCGGCTCGGACAGCTGCAGCAGCCGCAGCAGATTGCTGGCAGCGCTGCGCGAGCGGCCCACCGCCTGGGCGGCCTGCTCGTGGGTCAGATGGAACTCGGTGACCAGGCGCTGCAGGCCTTGGGCCTCTTCCAGCGGATTCAGGTCCTCGCGCTGGATGTTCTCGATCAGCGCCATCGCGGCCGCGGCCTCGTCCGGCACATTTCTGACGAGCACCGGCACCTCTCGCAGACCGGCCAGCTTGGCCGCGCGGAAGCGCCGCTCGCCGGCGATGATCTCGTAGCGCTTGTCGCCGACCGGACGAACCAGAATCGGCTGCATGATGCCCTGGGCCTTGATGCTCTCGGCCAGTTCGTACAACGAGCCCTCGTCCATATGCGTGCGCGGCTGGTACTTGCCGGGCTGCATCTGTTCGAGTCTCAGGGTGCTGGGTTCGCCCGAGGCGGCGGCGGGAGCATCGCTGACCTTGGGGCCTAGCAATGCTTCCAGACCGAGGCCCAGACCTTTGGGTTTTTTGGTGACCATGGGCGTGATTGTCCCCGACAAGCGGGTTGTTGCTTATTCTTTGCGGCTCAGCGTGTCGAGCAAGACCTGGCCCTCGGGCCAGAGCCCGAGTCCCGACTCGGTGTTGATGTGGCCGTGCGCGCCGAGCTGAACGACACCGGCGCCCCAGTCCTGCGCCATCGCCATCGCGCGTTCGGGCGCGCAGTAGGGATCGTCGCTGCTGATCACCACCGTGGCGGGGAAGGGCAGCTTGCCACGCACGATGGGCCGCCAGCCATGCAGCTGCGGCGGCATGTCTTCGCGCTCGGGGTCGGGGGGCGCGACCAGCAACGCGGCATGGACACGCGCCGTGTGCTGCGAGTGCGCGGCCCAGGCGGCGACCAGCTGGCAGCCCAGGCTGTGGGCGACCAGGATGGCCGGTGCTTCGAGCAGGCTGTCGTCGGCCAGCAAGGTTTCGTCCAGCCGCATCATCCAGTCGCCGCGCAGCGGCCATTCCCAGTCTGACTGCTCGACGCGGGTGTGGCCGAAATGCTGTTCCCACAGGCTTTGCCAGTGGCCGGGGTCGGAATTCAGCCAGCCGGGCAATAACAGTACACGATGCTTATTGGTTGTCATGCCTTATGCTTGATGGTTCGTTCGGTTGTTGCGATTGTGCGCGAGAGGAAGTAGTCATGAAGCATGCAGTATTTGTTGATGGCCAAGAGGGCACGACGGGCCTGCGTATTCATGAATATCTGGCCAAGCGCGATGACGTCGAGGTGCTGCGGATTGATCCCGACAAGCGCAAGGACGCCGCCGAACGCGCCCGCCTGCTGAACGCCGCCGATGTGGCCTTTCTGTGCCTGCCCGATGTCGCCTCGCGCGAAGCGGCGGCGATGATCACCAACCCCAATACCTGCTTGATCGACGCCAGTACGGCCCACCGCACGGTGCCGGGCTGGGTGTTCGGCCTGCCCGAATTGGCCCCCGATCAACGGGCCAAGCTGCGCGCGGCCAAGCGCATCGCCAATCCCGGCTGCCATGCCAGTGCCTTCATCCTGCTGCTGCGGCCGCTGGTGGACGCCGGCCTGGTGTCGCGTGAACTGGCGGTGTCGGCGACGTCCATCACCGGCTACTCCGGCGGTGGCAAGTCGATGATTGCGCAGTATGAGGCTGGTGGTGACGCCCGGCTGAACTCGCCGCGGCCCTATGCCCTGGGCCTGAAGCACAAGCATCTGCCGGAGATGATGACCCACACCGGACTGGTGGTGGCGCCGATCTTCATGCCCATCGTCGGCAATTTCTACAAGGGTCTGTCGGTGACGGTGCCCCTGCATCTGAGCCAGCTGAAGCCCGGTGTCACGGCCGAGGCCCTGCACGCGGCCCTGGCCAAGCACTATGCCGGCGAGCAGTTCGTGCGCGTGATGCCTCTGCGCGACCCGGGCACGCTCGAAGAAGGCTTCTTCGATGTGCAGGGCTGCAATGACACGAACCGCGTGGACCTGTTCGTGTTCGGCCACGACACGCAGGTCGTGCTGATGGCCCGCCTGGACAATCTGGGCAAGGGCGCCAGCGGTGCGGCGGTGCAGGCAATGAACGTCCACCTCGGGGTGGACGAGGCGCTCGGGCTCTAGTAGACGCTTGTCAGATCAGGCGTACGGTAGTGATAGCCGTAGCCATCAACAAAGCCCATGCGCTGATAGACCGAGCGCGCGCCATGGTTGTCAGCGCTGACCTGTAGGTAAGCGCTGCGGGCGCCCTGTTCTCGGGCCAGGCCCAGCAACTGGGTGCACAGCGAGCGGCCCAGGCCCTGACCGCGCTGCTCGGGCACGGTGAAGATGTCGTACAGACCCACCAGCGCGCCTTCCCGGACGAATTGGCCGCAGGCCAGCAACTCGTCGCCGCGCTTGAGCAGCATGCCCACATAGGGCACCGGCGACTGCTGCATGCGCTCGGCGTGAGCCTCGATCGCGCTCTGGCTGGAGCCTCGCAGGATGCCGACCGCCTGGGCGTATTCGGCGTGGCCCACGGTGTGCAGCACGCAGCCCTCGGGCCAGGTGACCTTGCCCAAATCGCTGAGATCGGCCTTCAGCATCACCCGCGTGTCGTCGAAAAACTCCCAGCCCAGCGCGGCGAGTTGCTGGTCCAGATCGGCCGGACGGGTGAACGGAGTGATGCGCACGACCAGCGGCAGGCCGGCGCGCTCGAAGGCCTGGGTGCAGCGGGCCAGCAATTCGTTGAGTGGCAGCTTGCCCTGGGCCAGCGCGTTGACGCAGCGCGAGCGCTTGGCCTTGCCGGGGGACAGGCGTATCAGCCAGCCGTCCAGCATTTCCTGCTGGGGCGGGGCGCTGGCATTGAGGCCGGCGTTTTCGGCGGCTTGCAGCAGATCTTGGGTGAGGTCGGTGTTGAGCAGCATGGGGGTCACATCTTGCCTACACGCAGCACCATTTCCTTGGCGAAATCGACAAAGGCCTGCGCGCCCTTGGATGCGGGGTCGAACACCACGCCCGGCAGACCGTAGCTCGGGGCTTCGGCCAGACGCACATTGCGCGGGATCACGCTGTCGAACACCTTGTCGCCGAAGTGCGACTTCAGCTGTTCGCTGACCTGCTGCTGCAGGGTGATGCGCGGATCGAACATCACGCGCAAGAGGCCGATGATCTGCAGATCCGGGTTCAGATTGGCATGGACCTGCTTGATCGTGTTGACCAGGTCGGACAAGCCCTCCAGCGCAAAGTACTCGCACTGCATGGGCACGACCACGCCATGGGCACTGCACAGGCCGTTCAGCGTCAGCATGCTCAGCGAGGGCGGGCAGTCGATCAACACGAAGTCGTAGTCGGCGGCCACGCCGATGATGGCGCCCTTGAGCCGCTGATCACGGCGCTCCAGCTCCACCAGCTCGACCTCGGCACCGGCCAGTTCGCGGTTCGCGCCGACCACGTCGTAGCCGGCCTTGTCGCTGTGCTGGCGTGCTTCGGCGATGCTGGCGTTTTCCAGCAGCACGTCATAGACGCTCAACTCCAGCTTTCGCTTGTCAATGCCCGAGCCCATCGTGGCATTGCCCTGCGGGTCGAGGTCTATCACCAGCACGCGCTGGCCGACCTTGGCCAGACCGGCGGCGAGGTTGACGGTGGTGGTGGTCTTGCCGACGCCGCCTTTTTGATTGGCAATGCAGAAGATCTTGGCCATGGCGCTGAGAGGTAGGGAATGTGAGAGCTTAAGGCCTGCTCACGTATTGCCATGAGTCGGGCTGTGGCGCTTTTGCCGCAAAGCTTGCGGCGCGCTTCAGATTGTCGGTTGCAACCAGACCAGGCAGCGCTGGGCATCCAGGCCCGGCACGTCCAGTTGTTCCACGTGAAACACCGTGACGTCGGCGGGCAGGGCTGCCATCTCGTCCTGCGGCGTCTGGCCCTTCATCGCCAGCCAGATGGCATCGGGCTTCAGATGCTGGCGGGTCAGCTCGGTGAAATCCACCAGCGAGGCGAAGGCACGCGAGGTGATCACATCAAAGGGTGCGATCTTCAGTTGCTCGACCCGGGAATGCTCGCCGCGCAGATTGGGCAGACGCAGTTCGGCCGCCACCTGCTGGATGAAGCTGGTCTTCTTGGCCACCGCATCGACGCAGACCACGGTCAGCTCCGGCATGACGATGGCCAGCACCACGCCGGGCAAGCCGCCGCCGCTGCCCACATCCAATACGCGCAGCGCGCGACCTTGGGTGTGGCGGCGCAGCGGCTCGACCAGGCTGAGGCTGTCGACCAGATGCTGGGTCAGCATCGCGGCGGGCTGGCGCACGGCGGTCAGGTTGTAGACCTGATTCCATTTGTGGATCAGGGCCAGGTAGGCCTGGAGCTGATCGATCTGGGCTTCGGTCAAGGTCAGGCCGAGCTGGTTGGCGGCCTGAGTCAGAGGTTCACGTAGATCGGGCGTTCGTTGCAGCAGCATGGAGACTCAAGTTTGGGCTATCAGGCGGCGTCGGCGGCCGAGGCTTCGTTGCTGGCATTGTCGCCGCCAAAGCCCTTGAAGCGGCCCTTCTTCAGGTGGACCAGCAGCAAGGAAATGGCCGCCGGCGTGACGCCGGAGATCCGTGAGGCCTGGCCCAGGGTTTCGGGGCGGTGGGTGTTGAGCTTCTGCCGCACTTCGAAGGAAAGGGCCTTGACCTGGCCATAGTCCAGCTCCTCCGGCAAGCGCAGCTTCTCGAAGGTCGCGGCGCGGGCCACGTCCTCGAGCTGCTTGTTGATATAGCCGGCGTACTTGACGCTGACCTCGACCTGCTCGATCACGGTCTCGGCCAGATCGAAGCCGAGTTCAGCCTTCAGTGTTTCACGTGAAACAACCCATTCCGGCCGCGCGATCGCTGCCGCCTCGGCGACTTGATCGAAGCCAATGCCGGGCCGACGCAGTAGCTCGGCCAGGCTGTACTCATGCTCCAGGGCCTTGCCGATCAGCCGTTCGGCATCGGCCGCACCGAGAATGCCCGGGTGCACCCAGGTGGACTTGAGCCGCTCTGTTTCACGTGAAACAGCATCGCGCTTGCGGTTGAAGGCGCTCCAGCGAGCATCGTCCACCAGGCCCAGCGTGCGGCCGGCTTCGGTCAGCCGCGCGTCGGCGTTGTCTTCACGCAGCTGCAAGCGGAACTCGGCCCGGCTGGTGAACATGCGGTAGGGTTCGGTCACGCCCTTGGTGATCAGGTCGTCCACCAACACGCCCAGATAGGCCTGGTCGCGGCCGGGCAGCCAGACTTCCTTGCCCTGCACCTGCAGCGCGGCATTCAAGCCGGCGAACAGACCCTGGGCGGCGGCCTCTTCATAGCCGGTCGTGCCATTGATCTGGCCGGCGAAGAACAGGCCCTGGATCGATCGGGTCTCGAAACTGGACTTCAGCGCCCGCGGGTCGAAGTAGTCGTACTCGATCGCATAGCCGGGGCGCAGGATGTGGGCGTCCTCCAGGCCGACCATCGACCTCACGGCGGCCAGCTGGATGTCGAAGGGCAGGGAGGTCGAGATGCCGTTCGGGTAGAACTCGCGGGTGGTCAGGCCCTCGGGCTCCAGAAAGATCTGATGGCTGTCCTTGTCGGCGAAGCGGTTGACCTTGTCTTCGATGCTGGGGCAGTAGCGCGGGCCCACGCCCTCGATCACGCCGGTGAACATCGGGCTGCGCTCGAAGCCGGACCGGATGATGTCGTGCGTCTTCGCGCTGGTGTGGGTGATCCAGCAGGGCACCTGTTTCGGATGCTGGGCAGCGTTGCCCATGAAACTGAACACCGGAACGGGGTCCAGGTCGCCGGGTTGCTCCAGCAGCTTGCCGAAGTCGATGCTGCGGCCATCGATGCGCGGCGGCGTGCCAGTCTTCAGGCGACCCTGGGGCAGGGCCAGCTCCTTCAGCCGGGACGAGAGGCTGACGGCCGGCGGATCGCCGGCGCGGCCGGCGCTGTAGTTCTGCAGGCCGACGTGGATGCGGCCGTCGAGAAATGTGCCGGCGGTCAACACCACGGCCCGGGCGCGGAACTGGATGCCGACCTGGGTCACGGCGCCGACGACGCGGTCGCCCTCGACCATCAAATCATCGACCGCCTGCTGGAACAGCCACAGATTCGGTTGGTTCTCCAGCCGGTGGCGGATTGCCGCCTTGTAGAGCACGCGGTCGGCCTGGGCGCGGGTGGCTCGCACGGCTGGGCCCTTGCTGGAGTTGAGGATGCGGAACTGGATGCCGGCCTCGTCGGTGGCCGCGCCCATCGCGCCGCCCAAGGCGTCGACCTCCTTGACCAGATGGCCCTTGCCGATGCCGCCGATCGAGGGGTTGCAGCTCATCTGCCCCAGCGTCTCGATATTGTGGGTCAGCAGCAGGGTGGCGCAGCCCATGCGGGCGGCGGCCAGCGCGGCCTCGGTGCCGGCATGGCCGCCACCGACCACGATCACATCAAATTCCTTGGGGTACAACATGGGGGCGCCGTTCATCAAATGCCGCACGCAAGAGTCGGCACCAGGGCTGATGCGGTCGCGCGGGCTAACCCTTGATTTTAGTCTTGGCCTGTGGATAAGTCACTGTGGCAGGGTTATGTCTCATGCACAATGCGGCATGGAATGTCGTCTCCAATGCGCCGCCTGCTGCATCGCGCCCTCCATCAGTTCGCCGATCCCGGGCATGCCGGTGATCAACGGCATCAGCAAACCGGCCGGCGTACGCTGTGTCCAGCTCGATGAGCAAGACCGCTGCAAGCTGTTCGGCCGCCCCGAACGGCCCGCCGTCTGCGGCTCGCTGAAGCCCGACCCCGATATGTGCGGCAGTTCCCGTGAGCAGGCGATGCGCTGGCTGGGTGCCACCGAGGCGTTGACCGCGCCGGCTTGCTGAGCGACGTCAATGGGGTTTCAGCTCTTGCTGATCCTGCTGGGCACCGCCATCGGCGTGCTGCTGACCGTTGCCTGGCTGCGCTTGCGCCGGCGTCGTCAGCCGCCGCGCCACGATGCTGCTGACTCCGAAAGCGCCTATCCCAGCACACTCTTGGATGGCGATCAGAGCCGCCTGGCCAAGGCCTTCCGCAAGATAGTGGCGCAGGTCAAGCAGCAGGGCCGTGCCGGCTCGCCCGAGTCGCAGCATCTGCTGGAGCAGCTGCAGGCGACCTTGGATCTGGCGCCGGTGGGCATCGTGTTCACCCGCAAGAATCACTTCGAGCTGGTCAGTGAGCACTTCGCCAAAATGTTGGGTCGCGATGCCAAGAGCCTGCGAGGCCAGCACACCAGCATCAGCTATGCCACGCTGCAGGATTTCGAAGACTTGGTCGAGCGCGCCCGTGCGGTATTTGCCGACGCCTCGGGCAGCTTCGACGGCCATGCCCGCATGGCGCGCCTGGACGGCACCGTGTTCTGGGGCCGCCTGCGCGGCCGCGCCGTCGTGCCCGGCCATATGGAGGCCGGCACTCTATGGATCATCGAGGATGTAACGCAGGAGCGCGAGAAGCAGGAGAACCTGTCCTGGCTGGCCGGACACGATCCGCTCACCGGCCTGTGCAACCGCGGCCTGTTCGAGACCCAGCTGCAACGTGCCCATGAACAGGCGTTGAAACAGCCGTTTTGCGCGCTGTTCATCGATCTGGACTATTTCAAGCGCGTCAATGACTCGGGCGGCCATGCCGCTGGCGATCGCCTGCTGACCGAGCTCGCGATGCTGCTAATGAGCCATGTGCGCCAGAACGATCTGGTCGCCCGCCTGGGAGGCGACGAGTTCGCCGTGCTGCTGGCGCAATGCCCGCTCGAACGGGCGCTGCAGATTGCGGAGGCCATTCGCCGCGAAGTCGATGGCTTTCGCCTGCAGTGGGAGGGCCTGTCGCTTGGGGTCGGAGCCAGCATCGGCGTGATCCGCCACGCCGGGGAGTACGAAAGCGCGGCCAGTCTTCTTCGTGCCGCAGACGTTGCCTGTTATGCAGCCAAGGGTGGCGGCCGCAATCGGGTTGTCGTCGGCGGACTGCCCGGCGCATAGGGGCAGCCCGGCATATTCATTTCGCGGTAGGCGCGAAACAATGCCCGCAACAGGGCATCTACAAAGTCACCAGCCCGCGAAGGCTGTGGCATTCTTGTCGAATTCCGCCATTCGCGCGCCGACCGACCAGGAGGATGTTTGCCGTCTCGTCCCTTTCTCAGGCTGATGAGTTTGAGCCGCACGCTGAGCTTCAGGGTTGTGGCTGCCAGCCTTGTGAGCGCGGTGCTGGCCACCGTCGGCATGACCTGGTGGAGCGCCTCGGTGATGCAGAGCCAGGCCACACGCGCCCTGCTGCACTCCAGTGCCGCCGAGGTCGAGGCCGTGGCCAATCTGCTGTCATCACGGATCGAGGTGATGCAAACCGTGCTGTCCGGGGCGGTGCCCGATCGTGGCAATGCCTGGATGGCCGACCCACATGCCATGCAGGTCCATCTTGACCGCCAGGCCAGCCTGCTGAGCCTGTTTGACTGGGTATTCCTGGGCGATTTGGCGGGCCAGCTGGCCTTGCTGTCCGGATCAAGGCCCTTGCCCGATGCCGCCAAGCAGGCCCAGATCGACGTGCCAGCCTGGAGTAAGGAGGTGCCCAAGGAAAGCGCCTCGGTGGCGCGCCTGGTCCATTTGCTCGAGGGCAACGCGCCAGCGATTGTGTTGACCGTGCCGGTTCGAGGCGAGCAGGGCCAGTTGCTGGGCATGCTGGGCGGCGTGATTGCTCTGCAGTCGCCTCAGATGGGCAGCTTTCGCCGGGTGATAGAGCAGGACATGGAGCAGTCCGGGACCCGCACGATGTTGGTGACTCATGACGGCACCATCGTGTTCCACCCCGATAGCAGGCGCGTGCTCGGTAGCGCCGCGTTGGAGCCCAATCTGCAGGCGGCGTTTGCCACCTGGGTGGACAACGGCCGCACCGTCCATGCCGAGGGTGTGGCCCAACTGGCCGACGACGGTCTGGTGGCCATGGCCGGCATGCCTGCCAGCGAATGGATGGTGATGCGCTGGCTCGACGTGGATCAGGCCTTCCAGCCGCTGCGGCGCAGCGTTAGCGTGGTCTGGGGGGTGGGCGTGGTGGTGGCGTTGCTGATGGGCAGCCTGGCCGGGGCAGGGGTGTGGTTGTCGACCCGCTCGGTGCGCCGGCTGCAGTCTCAGGCGGAGGGTCTGCTGTTGCAGCCCGAGGGCATGATGGGCCGTGACTGGCTGGAGGAAGACAGTGAGATCGGCCGCCTCGCGCGCGCCTTTCGCGAGGTGGTGGAGCAACGAGAGCAGCGCGGTGCTGAAACGCGTCATCTGCTCGACCAGTTGCGCGCCATGCTGGACCTGGCGCCGGTGGGCATTGCCTTCGCCCGCAACGGCCGCATCGAGCTGATCAGCGAGCACCTGGCACGCCTGCTGGGGCGGTCGGTGCAAAGTCTGGTCGGCGAGCCGATCGACGCAATCCAGATCATGAGCGAGGACCGTGCCGGCTTGGTCGAAAGCGTGCGCCTGAGTTTTGCGGATTCCGGCTACTTTGACGGCAATGCCCGCTTCATGCGGCCCGATGGCAGCGAGTTCCACGGCCGCATGCGCGCCCGTGAGGTGGTCAAGGGGGACTTCCAGGCCGGCACCATCTGGATCATCGAGGACGTCACGGCAGAGCTGGAGGCCCAGAAGCAGCTGTCCTGGCAGGCCGGCCATGACCCACTCACCGGCCTGAGCAACCGGTTGGTCTTCGAGCAGGAACTGAAACTGGCCTTCGAGGCGCCCAGGACGGTGGAGGAGCCCTCGTTCTGCGCCCTGTTCCTTGATCTGGATCGCTTCAAGCAGGTCAATGACAGCGCCGGCCATGCCGCCGGCGACAAGCTGCTATGTGATCTGGCCCTGCTGATGGTGGCGCAGGTCAGGCAGAACGATATGGTCGCTCGCCTGGGCGGCGACGAGTTTGCCGTGCTATTGCCCTTCTGCCCGCTGAACCGCGCCCTGGACATTGCCGAGGCGATACGCCGCGAGATCGAGGCCTACCGCCTGGTCTGGGACGGTCAGACCCTGGGCGTGGGCGCAAGCATAGGCGTGATCAGCAGCAATGGCGCGTATGAGAGCACCGAAGCCTTGATGCGCGCCGCCGACGCGGCCTGCTATGTGGCCAAGCATGGCGGCCGCAACCGGGTGGTAGTCGGCGAGCCGGCGGTGGTGCGCGGCGTACAGGCGGTTGAACTCGACGAAGCCTGAGTCATCAGCTACGACCGGCTGGCGTCCGAGCTGCCCGGCCCGCCGCCGACGCTGCGCAGGTCCTGCGCCACCCGGCCGCCCTGCAGCACGATCACGCGTTGGGCGGCGGCAATCGTTTCCGGCCGGTGGGCGACGATCACCCGGGTCAGCTCCAGCTGGCGTATGGCCTGGTTGACCTGGCGCTCCTTGTCCACGTCCAGGGCGCTGGTGGCCTCGTCGAGGAACAGGATTTGCGGGCGCTTGTACAGCGCGCGGGCCAGCAGCAGGCGCTGCTTCTGGCCGCCGGAGATGCTGCTGCCCATGTCACCGATCAGGCTCATATAGGCCATGGGCATGGCCTCGATCTCGTCGTGCACACAGGCCATGCGCGCGCATTCCGCGATCCAGGCGCTGTCCGCCTCGGGGTCGAAGAAGCTGATGTTGTCGGCGATGGAGCCGGCGAACAGCTGGTCGTCCTGCATCACCGCGCCGAACATGGCGCGCCAGCGGCGCTGGCCCACGTGGGCCAGCGGCACGCCGCCGATCCGCACCTCGCCGGTCTGGGCCTGCTGCATGCCAATCATCAGCTTCAGCAGCGTGGTCTTGCCGCAGCCGGACGGGCCGACGATGGCGACCGACTCGCCGGGTTCGATCACCAGCTTGCAGTGCGAGATCACCTCGGGCTCGGCATCCGAGTAGCGGAAGCACAGGTCGACCAGTTCCAGGCGCGGCGACAGCACCGGGTGAGAGGCACTGCCCTCGGCATTCGACTCCGGCTCGGTCAGCACGATATCGGCCAGGCGCTCGCCCTGCAGGCGCAGCATCGACAGCTCGACGACCTTGTCGATCAACCCGCTGATGCGCAGCGCGAACAGCTCCTTGTAGGCCAGGAAGGCGAATAGCATGCCCACCGAGAACCGGGCATCCATCACCAGCAGCGCGCCCAGCCAGATGATGGCGATGCGCTCGACACCGAACAGCAGCTTGTTCAGCACGCTGGCCAGCAGGTCCAGCTTGCGCGTGGCGATGTCGGCATTCATGCTGTCGACGACCAGGTTCATGAAGCGCGAGCGCCGGTCGGCCTCGGCATTGAACAGCTTTATCGCCTGCACGCCGCGCAGCGATTCCAGAAAGTGGCTGGAGCGCTTGGCCTCGTGAACCAGGGCCTCCTCGGTGGCGGTGCGCAGCGGCGCGAAGAAGGCCCAGCGCAGCAGCGCGTAGGCCGCCACTGCCGACAGTGCCACGGCCGTCAGCATGCCGCTATAGACCCACATCATGGCCAGCGTCGCGACCACCATCAGCCCGTCCAGCACTGCTTCGACAAAGCTGGTCGTCAGCGTCTTCTGGATCTGCTGTACGGTGGTGAAGCGCGACCAGATATCGCCGGCATGGCGCTTCTCAAACCAGTCCAGCGGCAGGCGCAGCAGATGTGCGAACACATTCGACAGCCATTGCAGGTTCAAGGTGGCCGACAGCACCAGCACCGCCCAGGAGCGCAGCGCGCCGGTCGCCACCTGCAACAGCACCAGCAGTCCGAAACCCAGGCCAAGAGTCACGAGCAGATCGCGGTCCGCGCTGACCAATACACCGTCCACCACCCATTGCAGGAAGAAGGGCGCCAGCAGTGTGAACACCTCAAGCGCCAGCGCCAGAGCGATGATTTGCAGCACGGAGCGCTTCAGCCCGGTGACCTTGCCCAGCAGCTGGCGCAGGTTGAATTGCTGGCGCTGGTTGCCGGGAGCAAAGCCCTCGGTGGGCGTCAGCTCCAGCACCACGCCGGTGAAGTGGCGCGACAGCTCGCTCAGCTTGTATTCGCGCCGTCCATGGGCCGGATCGTGGATCACGGCGAGCTGGCCGCGCAGCTCGGTCAGCACGACGAAGTGATTCATGTCCCAGTGCAGCACGCAGGGCAGCTGCAACTGGGCCAGATGCTCGGGCTCGGCACGCAGCGCGCGGGGGCTGAGGTTCAGCTGTTCGGCCAGGCGCACCAGGGCAATCATCGTCGCGCCCTTCAGCGACAGCGAGAATCGCTTGCGCAAGGTGGGCAGATCGGTGTGCAGGCCGTGGTGGGACAGGACCATGGCGATGCAGGCCAGGCCGCACTCGGCGCCTTCGGTCTGCAGGATCACCGGAGTGCGATTGGCGCCGCGGCCCCAGCCGAGGTTCAGTCCACCGAACCTTGAGGCTGACTCAGACACGCTTGGCCACGCTCAGCAGGGGCTCGAAGATCCACTCGATCAGCCGGCGGCGCTCCAGCAGCACATCGGCATCGAGCTGCATGCCCACGGCCAGGGCCTGGTCCTGGCCATAGGCGGCGACGGCCTGGCGGTCCAGGCAGACGGTGATGCGGTACAGCGGCTCGCTGCGTGAACCGGCGGCCAGTGCCAGGGGCAGGGCGCTCAGTTCGGCGGCGGCCAGCGGTGTGCGCGAAACCTGCACGATCTGGCCGGTCTGGTGGCCGAACTTTTGGTACGGGAAGGCCTGGTAACGCAGCTGTACCGGCTGGGCGGGCCGCAGAAAGCCGACCGCGCTGGACGGCGCATACAGGTGCGCCAGCAGCTGTGCCTGGGCAGGCACCAGACTGGCCAGTGCCAAGCCGGCCGTCACCATCTGGCCGGGCTCGGCCTGCACGGCGGTGGCGACGCCGTCCTCGGCCGCGCGCAAGACGACGCGGCGTTTGGCCTCGCTCTCGGCGCCCTGCTGGGCCAGCACCGCCAGCTCGCGCGAGATCTCGCCCTGCTGCGCCTGCGCGCGCAGCGGCAGCTCGCGGCGCTGGGTGTCCAGGGTCTGCAACTCGCGTTGCAGCTCTTCTATCCGGCCCTTCAGGCTCAGGCGCTGCGACTCCAGATCCAGCACCTCTTGATGCTTGGTGCGCACCTGGGCGGCCGAGACAAAGTTGTCGCGTCTCAGGCCTTCCCAGTCGGCCAGGGTCTGTCGCGCCAGGGCCAGGCGCTGCTCGCGGACCTTGGCATCTTCGGCGGCTGCCTCAAGCTCGCGTTGTTTGCCGGCCACCCGTTGG
Source organism: Burkholderiaceae bacterium (assembly GCA_018780645.1). Classification (GTDB taxonomy): domain Bacteria; phylum Pseudomonadota; class Gammaproteobacteria; order Burkholderiales; family Burkholderiaceae_C; genus Paucibacter. The sequence continues at coordinate 36,688 of JADMJJ010000038.1, read as the reverse complement.
CCCAGGTCTTGGAGCTGTTCCTTGAGCAGCAGCGTGCGTTGATGCGAGGTCTGCTGCAGGCTTTGTTCGCGCGCACCCAGACTTTGCTGGACGTTTGATTGGGTGTCGCCCTGGGCGGTGCTGCTGTCCAGCGACAGCACGAACAGCACATCGCCGCGACGCACGACCTGACCCTCTGTGACCTCGCGCGAGACGATGGTGGCACCGGCCGGAGGCACCACGCGCAGCAGGCCGCGGTCGGGCACCAGATAGCCACTGACCCGCGCCTTGCGCGTGTATTCGCCCCAATAGAGGCAGGCGCCGACCAGGACGGCGGCGCCAACGGCAAATGAAGTGAGAACGGAAAGCGACAAAGGCCGGATCAGCGTGATGCTGCCCAGCCAGTTCTGGCGTTGGCCGTTGATGGCTTCAGGTCTGAACAATGAGGCCATGTGGAGGCGAGACTACCGGTACTGCGTCGCTGGCTGTATCAGCCATTTCCCTGAGCATTGGTGTTGATCGCTGAGATGAGGCCCGGCGCCGGACCCTCATCCCTGATCTTGGAACATTACCAGCCTTTGACGGGGCTGGAGGTGGCGCCTTCGCCGCCGCTGACGGCCTTCAATTGTTGCAGGTCCAGTTCGATCGGCTGAGTGGTCTGGGCAGGCTGGACGTCCTGGTGGGCGGCTTGGTCAAGGGTGTGCGATTGGGTGGCTTGGTTTTGCATGGTCTGCTCCGTGGCGTTTGTGAAGTGCTTTTTTCGTGCACGGGAGCGATTCCAACAGGCGGTGCGCCTTCTGGATACTGTCAAGTCTTACAGTGTGCGCACCGGCGCAAACGCTGCAGGACGCAGCGTTTCTTGACCATGAACTCAGCGCAGCAGGCCGAGTCTCAGGGCCTTCAGCACCGCCTGGTGCTTGGTCGAGCAACCCAGCTTGTGCATCGCATTTTGTGCGTGCAGCACGGCGGTGCGTTCACTGATGGCCAGGATTTCACCCACCTCCCAGGCCGTCTTGCCCTCCATCGTCCACTGCAGGCACTCCAGCTCGCGGGGCGTCAGCTTGGGCGTTTCCTGCTGCTGCTGGCTGGGCAGCAGCACCCGCATTGCGGTGTCCAAGGCATGGACGGCGAACAATTGCAGGTCGGCCACCACCCGGGTCAGCTCGGTCGAGTTTCGCGGCAGCGGTTGATCACGGTCAACACCTAGAACGAAGTGCTTGCCTTCGGGCAGGTGCAGGGCCATGCAGATGCCGGTGCGAAAACCAAAGCGCGCCTGGCTCTCCCACAGGTCACCCAGGCCGGCCGCTGTGTAGGTGTTCTGGTCCCAGACGATGGGTACGCTCTGGCGCTTGCAATGCTGCAGCACCGGGTCGCGTCGCGCACGGCTCAGATCGTCGAAGGTGTCCCGGTAACTGGGTGGGCAGTTGTCGACCGAGATGAACTCGGTGTTGCCCAGCGTGTGGTCGATGACCGTGACGGCCGACACCGTGTCGAATCCCAGCTGCTGGGTGAAGCGCACCACCTCCGCGCGAAACTCGTCGCGGGTTTTGGCTTCAAGCACCGACAGGTAACCGCCCTGCAGCATCAAGATCCCTCATGGTTGGGGTGCGCACGACGGGCGGGCGCTGAATCGGTATTTTGGTCTGCCCTGACAGGTTTTACAGATGCCAAGGCGGTCGGGCTTGCGCACACTGAAGGTCACGGCCAAGTGCTTGATTTGGCTTATCCACCCCAAACGACTTTATTCAATGACTCCAGCTTGGATTGTGTATGCATGGCCCCGGGTATTGTGTCAGGCCCAGCGTGCTCAAAGATTACAGCTTACACACCAGAGCACGCGCGTGTTGGTTGCGGGCTACGGCGCCCAGCCATCGATGGGGCAAACCCTTTGGTGCGGCCACTCGGACGAAGGCGAGGCCGGCGTGGCCTGGGACTGGGTCCAGCTGCCGATCGGCATGGTGGCGATGGTCGATCCGATGGCCCTGGTCAGCAATCTGCAGTTTGTCAACCGGGAGGGTCAGGTCTTGGCACCCATGGAGTCGGTGCGCCGCCTCAACGAGATTGTTCATGGCCTGCCCTGGCAGACCGAGGTACAGCGGGTGCTGCAGGCCGCCTGAAGTGGGCGCTTGGCGCCCACTTGTTTGAGGTGTCAAGCAAAGACCTGCCTAGCGGGTGGCCGCGGCCCGCAGCGACTTCGCCACGAACCACAGGCATGCCACGGTCAGCGCCACGCACACCGCCAGCGGCGCCAGGATCTGCAGCGCGTCCAACCCTTCGCCCTTGAGTACCCGCGTCATCAAGGTGTTCTGGGCCAACGCCGGCACCCAGATCTGCCAGGGCGCCTCGACACCCTGATTGAACAGGGTCACCATGGGCAGGAAGGACACGCCCATGACGACGAAGGTGCTGCTGGCCTGGGCCTCCTTGAAGGACTTGCAGCGTATCGCCACCGCCATCAGCACCGCGCTCAAGGCGGCGGCCAGCGGCAGCAGCAGCACCAGAAAGGCGCCGGCCTCCTTGGGGCCATACTGAAACATCGCCTGCAGGCTGTCGCTGCGCAGCAGCCATTGGCCGGGCAGAAAGCTCAGGCAGCTCAGCATGGCGATCAGCATGCCCACGCTGGCCACGGCGCCCCACTTGCCGGCCACCAGCGCCAAAGCACCGGTCGGATTCATCAGCAGCGGCTCCAGCGAACCGCGCTCGCGCTCGCCGGCGGTGGTGTCCAGCGCGGCGCTCAGCGCGCCCGAGACCACGGCCAGGATGACGAAGAAGGGCAGGATGCCGGTCAGCCGCGCCGCCCGCGTCTGTGTGCTGGCCAAATCGCGCTCCTCCAGCTCCAGTGGCGCAAGCAGGTCCAGCGACACCCCGCGCAGCACCAGGCTCAGCGAGGCCCGCTCGCGGCCGAAGGCGCGCACCAGGCCCTGCAGCGCGCCAACGCCGCCGCTGGCCCGCTGATTGGCGCTGTCGGACACCAGCTCCAGACTGGGCTGTTCCCCCCGCAGGAGCGTGGCCTCGAAATCCTGTGGGATCACCAGCACCGGATCGCCCCATTGCGCATTGCGCAGCTGGGCCTCGTACTCGGCGGGTGCGGGCTTGATCTCATAGCTCTGGCGCTCGATGAAGTTGCGCAGGCTCGGCGCATGCTCGATGCCGACGGCATAGACGATGCGTTGCTCGGCCTTCTCCTCCAGCGAAGCCATCAGAAAAGACAGCGCCACCAGCAGCACCGGCCCCATCACTACCGCAGACACCAGCACCATCAGCATCGTGCGGCGGTCACGCAGCGCGTCGATGATCTCCTTGCGGTAGACGGCCCCGACCTGGGCCAGCGCGGCGCGACTCATGCGTGCACTCCTTCTTCGGCAAACGCGAGTTGCACAAAGGCCTCCTCGAAATCGCTTTGCTGGGTGCGCCGCAGCAGTTCGGCCACCGTGCCTTCGGCCACGGTGCGGCCATGGGCGACAACGACGACCTCGTCACACAGCCGTTCGACCTCTTGCATGATGTGGCTGGAGAAGACGATGCACTTGGCCCCGCCCTCGGGCGAGCGCAGATGGCGTAGCGTGTCGCGCAGCGCGCGGGTGGCCAGCACGTCCAGGCCATTGGTCGGCTCGTCCAGGATGATGTTGGCCGGGTCATGGACCAGGGCCCGGGCCAGCGCCGTCTTCATCCGCTCGCCCTGGCTGAAGCCCTCGGTGCGACGCTCCAGGAGTTTGCTCATGTCAAGCAGTTCGCCCAAGCCCTTGGCACGGGCATCGGCCTGCTCGCGCGTCATGCCTTGCAGCAGGCCGTAATAGACGATGTTTTCGCGGGCGGTGAGGCGGGGGTAGAGGCCGCGTGCATCGCTGAGCACGCCCATGCGGGCCAGCGCGGCGCTGGTTTGGGCGGCGACATCGAAGCCATCGACCTGGATGCTGCCGGCATCGGGCGTGATCAGCCCGGCGACCATGCGCAGGGTCGTCGTCTTGCCGGCGCCGTTGGGGCCTAGGAGGCCGGTGATGCGGCCATTGGGCGCGGCAAAGCTCAGCTGCGCCACGGCCTGCACCACGCGGGCAGGCTTGCGTCGCCACCATCCGCCGCTTGCCTGACGGAATTGCTTGCTCAGGCCTTGAACGGCAATCATGGACGTGCCTCTGAGCCGATCTGGACCGGTTGAAAGGCCGGAGGGCGCGGGATCCTGCTCACGCAGCCGGCGTCCAGCGCCAGTGCGTCCTTGTCCTCTGCGGCAGAGATGAAGCGGAACACCAGGTCGCGGGCGCAGCCCAGGCCCATCACCCCATGCCCGGCGTTTGGCACGATCACATGCAGAGCCTTGGCGCCCAGGGCCTTTGCGACCCGCTCACCATGGCGCGGTGGCGTGGCCGGATCGGACCCGCCGCTGAGCAGCAGCACCGGCACCGGCGAGGGTTTGACTTGATAGAACTCGGCGGACACCGGGCCGCGCGGCCAGTCCTTGCAGATGCGGGTGTAGGCCTCAGCGAACTGTGCGCCGAAGTCCTTGCCGCCAGCATCGCGCGCCCGGTCCAGACGCGGCACATCCTCGGCGCACACGACCGAGAAATGCATGCCCATCGACAATCTGGCCGCCCGTCCCGACCCCAGCAGGCCGGACAGGCCCGCCAGCCCTTCGAAGCGGCCCTGGCGCGCATCGGCAATCGCCTGGGGCAGGGCGCTGGCATAGCCGGGCACATACAGCGGGCCGCGCACCGCACCGAGCACGGCGTCGCGGGTCAAGGTCAGCCGCTCTGGCTGCCCGGTCAACGGGTGGTTCAGCGTCACCGTCTTCGGCAGGCCGGCCAGTAGGGCGGTCCAGTCCTGGCGCAGCCTCGGGTGGCGCTGCCGGCAGTCCGCCTCGGCCTCGCAGGCGTCGAACATCTGCTCCAGTGCGGCCTGGCTGTCGGTCGAGAAGCTGGCCGGCAAGACCATGTCCGGCGGCGCCACGCCGTCGAGGATCACGCGCCGCACGTGCTGCGGGAACTGGCGCAGATACTCCAGCGCGGCCCGCGTGCCATAGGAGGCGCCGACCAGATTGATCTGCTCGGCTCCGAGCCGCTCGCGCACTGCGTCCAGGTCCTGCATCGCGATCGTCGTCGTGTACTGGCGCAGATCGCCGTGCGGCAGCTTCATCAGCGCTTCGCGGCACTGCTGCATGCGGATCTCCTGCGCGGCGCCGTCCAGGCTCTGGGCCAGCGGCTGGTGGCGCACGTCGTCGCAGATCAGTGGCGCAGAGCGGCCGGTGCCGCGCTGATCGACGAAGACCAGGTCGCGGCGGTTGCCGAGGCGCCCCAGCAGCGGCATCAGCTGGCCGGCCAGGGTGATGGCGCTCTGGCCCGGGCCGCCGGCGAGCAGGAACACGGGGTCAGGCAGCTTGCGCCGCGCCAGCGCGGGGACGACGAGATAGTGCACAGTGACATGCGTGCCCTGTGGCCGGGCCGGGTCCAGCGCACGGTTGAGCTGGCCGCATAGCGCCTCGTTCTTCAGGCCGTCCACGCGGCAAGGCGTCAAGGCTGACTGCGCCATGGCCGGGGCAGCCAGGCTCAGGGCCAAAGCCATGGTCAGGCCCTGGATCGACGTCATTCAGCAGCTCAGGCCGCTGGCGCGTCGCGCCGTCCGAACATGCCCCAGCCCTCCATGCTCAGCACCTGCTCGCCGTGCTGATTGAAGACGGCCCAGCTGGAGCGTATCAGGCCGATCTGGGGTCGGCTCTTGCTCTCGCGAGCCTCCAGCACCGTCATGCGCACGCGCAGGGTGTCGCCTGGACGCACCGGGCGCAGCCAGCGCAGATTGTCGATGCCGGGTGAGCCCTGGCTGGTCGAGTTCAGCAGATAGTCGTCGCACATCATGCGCATGACCATCGCGCAGGTATGCCAGCCGCTGGCCGACAGGCCGCCCAGCACCGAGGCCTCGGCAGCCACCTCGTCGAGGTGCAGCGGCTGCGGGTCGTAGGCCGCGGCGAACTGCAGGATCTCGTCCTTGCCGACCGTGCGGCCGCCAAACTCCCGCACCTGGCCCACGACGAAATCTTCAAAAGCCAAGGTCATGGCGGTGTTCCCGGAGTCTGCGTGTCGCCGACTGTAGCAGTCGCCTGACAAGGCCGCGGGCGCTGCAGGCCTTTGCGATAGCGCGTATCGTGCCCCACCCGCTTTCAATCAAAGGAGTCCTCAGATGAAGCTCTACTACAGCACCGGCGCCTGCTCGCTGTCCCCCAACATCGTCCTGCGCGAGGCTGGCCTGCCCTTTGATCTGGTGCTGGCCAGTACCAAGACCCACAAGCTGCAGGATGGCACAGACTACTACGCCATCAATGCCAAGGGTTATGTGCCGCTGCTGGAGCTGGACAATGGCGAACGCCTCAGCGAAGGCCCGGCCATCCTGCAATACGTCGCCGACCAGGTGCCGGCCAGGAACCTGGCACCCGCCAACGGCACGATGGCCCGCTACCGCCTGCAGGAATGGCTGAACTTCATCAGCACCGAGCTGCACAAGGGCTTCTCGCCGCTGTTCAACCCGGCCATGCCCGAGGAGGCCAAGGCCCTGTCACGTGACAAGGTCAAGCAGCGTCTGGCCTGGGTCAACGGCCAGCTCGAAGGCAAGCAGTACCTGATGGGCGACACCTTCAGCCTGCCCGACGCCTATCTGTTCACCGTTGCCCGCTGGGGCCAGTACGTGGGCGTGGACATCGCCGATCTGCCGCATCTGGGGGCGTTCATGGAGCGCATGAACGCCCGGCCTGCCGTCCAGGAAGCGCTGAAAGCCGAAGGCCTGTCGTAACTCAACCCTTCTTCGCGGGCTTCAACACACCCTCGCAGGTCGCCCGCTGGGCGTCCTTGGTGTCCAGCTTGGCGCAGACGCCGTCGAGCTGGGCCTGCAGGCGCTTCAGTGCGGCGGCATGCTTGCCGTCCTGGTTCCAGCTGTTGAGCTTGGCGCCTACGCGCTGCAGTGAGCGGGCGCTGCGCTCGTAGAAAGCGCCCTTGTCCTGGCCGGCCTCGGTCAGCAGCTGGGCGGCAGCCTTCTCGATGCGGGCGGCCTCGGCCGGGGCCAGCTCGACCAGGGCCGTCAGGTAGCTTGAGCCCCATTGCAGCCGCGTGGCCGGGCCCTCGCTCTTGTTGAAGGCCTCTTCATACCATTTCAGCGCTTCGTCCTTGCGGCCCTGCTTCTTGGCATTGCTGCCCAGCTGGCTCATCAGATAGTAGGGCGAGTGGCTCTTGCCCAGGCTGGCCTTGAGCAGCGCATCCGACTCGGCCCACAACCCGGCCTGGCCCAGCACATAGGCATCGGAGGTGATGACGGCCTGGCGCTCGTAGCCGTCGGTAATCTCGCGGTCGTCGCGGGCCGCATGTTCGCGCAGGCTGGTCAGCAGGGCGGCGGGCATCTGGGCCTGCACCTGGGCGGCATCCTTGGGCAGGTCCAGCCGGGCCAGCTCGACGCGGGCGCCCAGCGCGGTGATGCGATCGGCACGTGACAGGGTGGTGTCAGCCTGCAGCTTCTGCAGCGCGGTATCGAAGGCGGCCAGCAGGGCCTTCTTGTCGGCGCCTGCGGCGACCAGGGTCTGCACGATGGCCGGTGCGTTGTTGACCAGCACGTCCATCTGCACGCGGGCCGACGCCGGGTCGGCCAACACGGCCATCACGCGGTCGCGCACGGCGGCATCGGGCTTCAGGCCCTTGGACTCATTGCTGGCGGCCAGTGCCTTCAGCCACAGCCGTGTCGTCGTGGCGGCCTCGCCGCCGGCATTGGCCACGGCCAGCTGGGTCAACATGCCGGGCAGCTCGGCCGGGGGCACCAGCTGCTGCTCGTCGGTCTCCCAGGAGTAGAAGGCCAGCAGGCGCCACTCATTGGCGCTCAGCGGCTTGCCGGCGCGGGCATCGGCCAGCACCGACTTGACCGGCCGGCCGCCGGCCAGACCCACCTGCAGCACCTGCATCACCTGGGCCGCATCGGCCTCGCCGGGCAGGCGGGTCAGCTCGGCGCCGTCGGTGTTGAACAGGATCATCGTCGGGTAGCCGCGCACCTTGAAACGGGTACCGAGCTTTTGCGCGCCAGGAAGGTCGCCATCGATATTGACGGCCACGAAGGCACGCGAGCGCTCGATGAAATCCTGGCGGTTGAACAGCGTGGCCTTCAGCTGGTTGCAGGGGGGGCACCACTTGGCCCCCCAGTACAGCAGCACCGGTTTCTTTTCGCTGCGCGCCTGGGCAAAAGCGCGCTCGATGTCGGCGTCGCCGGCGGCGGCCTGCCAGGCCACGCTGGGGCCGGTGGCAGCTGACGCGGCCATGACGGGATGTGCGAGGCTCATGGCCAGCAGGACCGCGGCGGCGCCGTGGTTCAGACGGAAGCGGAATGTCATCGAAGGCTCCATAGGCTCGTGGCCAAGATCAGGACTGCCGCGCATTGTGCTTGTTTTGTGACGGCCCTACGGCGACGCAGGATTGGGGCGCTTACCAATAGACAGGGGCACTGGGCCTGCCTAAGCTCCCCGGCTGGTCTCAATCCTAAGAAACGCCATCGGGTTTGTTGGGCATCCTGCGGGGATGGCTCGATGCGCACAGGGGCTGCTCATGTTGCATCAACGTTCTCTGGCCGTTGCACTCACGGCAGGCGTCGTGCTTGCCGTGCTGACGGTGCTGATGTCGGCCTGGCTGCTTGCCGCGCCCTTGCCGCTGGCCTGGCTGGCAGGTTCTGGTGTGCCCGCTGCCTGGCAAATGCATCCGGTCGTGCAGTTCGCGCTGGGCGATCTGCTGTGGTGCCGTCTGCCGGTGCTGCTGCTGGCCTGGTTGTTCGGCCTGGTGCTGGTGAAGAACCTGCAGGGTTCGCCCACCCATCTGCTGCTGGCCTGTGCACTGCCCTGGCTGGCCTATGTGCCGATGTCGCTGCTGGGCCCGCATTTGCATATGCCCTGGCTGCGGCTGTTGGGCGTGGCCGGTTGGGCCTTGTTGCCGGTCTTGCTGGGCCTGTGGCTGGCCGGGCGCAATGCCACGCGCGCGCCGGCGCCGCTGTCGTTCCGCCGGCCGCTGGTGGGCATGCGCCGAAGCGCATGACGGTGCAAGTACGCCTGGCCCAGGCGCTGGCGTTGCTGCGCGCGCAGGCGCGGCCCGAGTCGTTGGAAGCGATGGCCGGCTTTGGCCTGGTCGGCGAAGGCCGCCTGGGCCTGGCCGTACCGACGATGCGCGCCCTGGGCAAGCAGCTGGGCACCGATCATGACCTGGCCCTGGCCCTGTGGGACACCGGCATCCCGGACGCGCAGATCGTCGCCAGCCTGGTGGCTGATCCGAAGCTGATGACGGCCGCACAGATGGATCACTGGACCAAGGGCATGCAAGCCTGGGATGTCTGCGACCAGGCCTGTCTGAACTGCTTCCGGCGCTCGCCGCTGGCCTGGGGCCGCGTTCCGCGCTGGGCGGTGAAGAAGGATTGTTTTGCCAAGCGCGCGGGGTTCTCGCTGCTGGCGGTGCTCGCCGTCCATGACAAGCAGGCGCCCGATGCACGCTTCACCGATTGCTTCCCGCTGATCGAACAGGCGGCCGACGATGAACGCAACTTCGTCAAGAAGTCGGTCAACTGGGCCTTGCGCCAGGTCGGCAAGCGCAATGTGGCGCTGCTGCCGCAGGCTGTTCGCTTGGCCGAGCGGCTGAAAGAACAGCCTTCGAAGAGCGCGCGCTGGATCGCGGCCGATGCCCTGCGCGAGCTCAAGCCCCGCCTCGGTTGAGTCACTGCGGCTCGGGCTCCGGCACCGGGCTGCTGTGCGTGAACTGGGCCAATGCCACACCGCCCAGTGCCACCGCCGCGCCCAGCAGCTTCGGTGTGGTAAAGGTTTCGCCTGTGCTGAACCAGGCCGCCAACCCGGCGATCGGCGGCATCAGATAGATCAGCGGCGCGGTGCGCGCCACGCCGCGCTGGGCATTGACCCAACCCCAGGCCAGCCAGCTGATGAAACCGATGCCGACAATGCCCCAGGCCGCGCCCAGCCACAGCAGCGGCGTGACGGCGGCCCAGTTCACCGTCCGCGCCACCGGCCAGCAGTACAGCACCACCGGCAGGGTGGCGATCAGGCTGGCGTAACACATCACCAGTACCGCGCCGTGGCGGGCGATCAGCGGCTTGGCGGCCACTGTGTAGTACGAGAACAGCGCGGCCGCGGCCAGCAGCACGAGGTCGCCGCCGCCGGCGCGCCAGTCGGCGGCCAGCAGCTTGTCCGACATGAACAGCAGCGCACCCAGCGCCGCCAGGGCCATGCCCATCAGCTGGGGTCGACGCAGCCGCTCCAGGCCGTAGAGCCGCAGTATCAGCAGGGTGAACACCGGCCCGCAGGCCAGCAGGACCGAGCTGGAGAACGGCGTGGACCAATGCGTGCCGTAGCTGGACAGGGCCAGGTGCAGGCCCTGGCCCAGGAGGCCCAGCCGCGTCAGCGCCCAGAGGTCGGCGCGCGACACGCGGGGCCACCGCAGCCCGTAGCGCTGCAGCAGCAGCCCGAGCACCAGCAGCGGCATTGCGGCAAAGCGCAGGAACAGAAAGCCCTCGGGCCGCATTGCCGTCAGCAGGGCCTTCTGGATCGGGAAGTTCAGGCCCCAGAACAGGACCACCAGCAGGCCGACGAGCAGGGCGTGACGGGTGGCGTAGGGCGGGGTGTCGGGCATGGTGTCATCTTGCCGCAGACGGGGCGGGCATTGCGGCGAGGAGCGCACAGCAGCCGTGGCGTCAGGGACTGTCGATGCGCGAAGCCGGGCAGGCGTCCAGGGTTAGCGTCAGTGCGTCCAGGAACACCCGCGTCTTGGCCGGCATCAGACGCCGGCCCGGGAACACGGCCCAGGCCACGGCCGGCTCGGCCATCCAGCCGGGCAGCACACGGGCCAGCTGTCCGCCGCTGATCATCGGCTCGACGATGAAGTCGGCCAGCGTGGTCACGCCACTGCCGTTCTGCGCCAGGCGCATCAGCACGTCGGGCGAGTTGGCCAACGTGCGGCTGACCGGGTGGGTGATCTGCGCGCCGGATTCGCTGCCTTCGAGCGGCTGAAGCCGCCAGGGCAGGGCCTCGCCGGTGCGGCTCATCAGCATCAAGGCGTGCAGGCGGTTGAGGTCGTCCGGTGTGGCTGGCGCTCCATGCGCGGCCAGAAACGCTGGCGAGGCATAGAGGCCGACCCTGAACACGCCCAGGCGCTTGGCGGTCAGCAGACTGTCCTCCGGCAGGTCGCCCATGCGTATGGCCAGGTCGAAGTTCTCGCCGATCAGGTCGACCCGGCGGGCGGACAGGTCCAGCTCCAGCGAGATCGCCGGGTGCGTCTTCACAAAGTCGGCCAGCATCTGCTGCAGGGCGGTGTTGGCGAAGTCGGCCGGCATGGACACGCGCAGCCGCCCGCTGGGCAGGACCTGACGATGCTGGGCCAGCGCCTGGGTCTGCTCGACCTCGCACAACACCTGGCGGGCATGTTGCAGCACCTTGTCGCCAAACTCGGTGATCAGCAATTTCCGGGTGCTGCGCTGAAGCAGGCGCTCACCTAGCTCGGTTTCCAGCGCGGCGATGCGGCGCGACACCGTCGATTTGGGCAGCTTCATGCGCTCGGCCGCGCGGGTGAAGCTGCCGGCATCGGCGACCTGGGCAAACATCAGCAAGTCATTCGGTTCCATGGCGGGGCGGGCGGTTACGGCCCGCCAATTGTCTCACCAGACGAACAATGAATGCCAATCCAAGGTCTTCTGTTCTTCAGGCGTGAGGAATAAATTATCCCTAACGCGACGCACAAGGCTCACAGCAGGCGCCGCAACCACCGGCAATCCCGAAAGGCTTGAATCATGAACGTCCTGCAAATCAACACCAGCGCCCGTGTCTACGAGAACAACCAGGGTTCGCAATCGACCCGTCTGGCCAATGAGCTGGTCGCCAAGCTGGCGGCCGCGTCGCCGGACGCCAAGGTCACCGTCCGTGACCTGGCCCGCCAGCCCCAGCCGGCGCTGGACGAAGCCGCGCTGCAGGCGCTGTTCACTCCTGCCGAGCAGCGCACACCCGAGCAGGCCGCCCGCGCCGCGCTGGATGACGCGCTGATCGCCGAAGTCCAGGCCGCCGATGTACTGGTGCTGGGTGTGCCGATGTACAACTTCGGCGTCAGCTCGCAGCTGAAGAACTGGATCGACGCCATCGTCAAGGCACGCACGACCTTCCGCTACACCGAGACCGGCGTCGAAGGCCTGCTGCCCGGCAAGAAGGTCTATGCTGTGCTGACCCGCGGCGGCAAGTACCGCGACCAGCCGGCCGACTCGCAAGTGCCGTACCTGCGCACCGTGCTGGGCTTTGTCGGCATGACCGATGTCGAATTCATCTACGCCGAAGGTCTGGCCATGGGCCCGGACGCCGAAGCAGCCGGCCTGGCCGAGGCCCGCGGACAGATCGCCGCATTGTGAAACTCCAGAAAGGTTTTGTATGAGCACCGCCACCGTCACCACTTCGATCTCCAACCCGCGCACCGTGGAGCGCCAGGTCTTGGGTCAGGCCACCAGCGACGGCGCCGGGGTCAAGCTGACGCGCGTGCTGACGCAGGACCTGCAGCGCCGCCTCGACCCCTATCTGATGCTCGATGCCTTCGGCAGCGACAAGCCCGGTGACTACATCGCCGGCTTTCCCGACCATCCGCACCGCGGCTTCGAGACCATCAGCTACATGATTGCCGGGCGCATGCGCCACCGCGACAGTGCCGGCCATGAGGGCCTGCTGGAAAACGGCGGCGTGCAATGGATGACCGCCGGCCGCGGCGTGATCCACAGCGAGCTGCCCGAGCAGGAAGAGGGCGTGATGGAGGGCTTCCAGCTCTGGCTGAACCTGCCCTCGGGCGACAAGATGCGCGAGCCCTGGTACCGCGACTTCAAGAATGCCGAGATCCCGGAGTTCAAGACCGAGGGGGTGACCGGCCGCGTGATCGCCGGCGAGAGCCATGGCGTGACGGGTGCCGTGCAGCGCGACGGCACCGAGCCGCTGTACCTGGATCTGCATCTGGAGCCGGGTGCGAGCTTCGAGCAGGCGCTGCCGGCCGAGCACAACGCCTTCATCTACGTCTATCGCGGCGGCGTGACCGTGGGCGACACCGAGGTGGCGCCGCAACGGATGGCCATCCTGAAGAACAGCGGCGATGGACTGCGCCTGCAGGCCGGCGCCGAGGCTACCCGCGTGCTGCTGATCGCCGGCAAGCCGCTGAACGAGCCCATCGTCCAGTACGGCCCCTTTGTGATGAACAGCAAGGAGCAGATCTACCAGGCGGTGCAGGACTTCAACGCTGGCAAGCTGGCCTGAGTCCCTTGCTCGTCAAGCGACGCTGAAGGCCAGCGTCTGGCCGTCGTGCGGCGCCAGCAGGCGCTCGCCCAAGCCCAGCCTGGCTGCTTTCTGCAGCAGGCTGGCGCGCGTGCCGGGGCAGTGGTCCAGCGCCTCCAGATGGTTGGCCAGCACCCGGCCATCGAACAGCTGGCCGGCCTGGCAGACCTCGTCCTCGGTCATCAGGATGTCGCCGCCGAGATCGAAGCGCGCGCCGCCGGCCGGCAGTACGGCCAGATCGGGCCGCAGCCGGCTCAGGGTGTCGCGCACCCTGTCGGTCAGCACCGTGTCACCGGCCAGATAGACCGAGGGCTCGCCCGGCAGTTCGATCAAGTAGCCGTGGCCATGCTCCATCAGCCTGCCGACCAGGCCGTGGCCGTGGATGCAGGGGATGGGCGTGATGTGGCCGTGGAAGAAGGGCTGGCGCTGCGCGCCATCGAACGCCTTGGCCTGCAGACCACGGTCCTTCAGATAGGCCTCGTCGCGCGGCATGCACAGCACCGGCAGTCCCCGCTCGCGCAGAAAACGCTTGCCCGCCCGGTCCAGATGGTCGAAGTGGCCGCGCTGGCAATGGGTGATCAGGCCGTGGGTGGCGCGCTGCAGCAGCGCGTCGCTACCCTCCGGCAGCTCGACCAGCGGGTTGCGCCGGCGTTGGCCACCCAGGTATTTGAGCGTCGGCAAGCTGCCCTGCGGGGCCAGCATCGGGTCCACCAGCAGGGTCACCGGCTGGCCGGCCGATGTGAATTCGAGCAGGACTGTGGCATTGCGCAGCTGGGTGATCTTCATGGGGGTGATGCGGGTAGCGACTGAGGCCTCGATTGTCGAAATCGAGCCGGGCCCGCACAATGGCAAGAAAGGAGTCATTCCTTGCAATTCTTGCCAAGCACCGATGTTGCAAACCCACTGTGCCTGAGATTGGGCCTGCTGCTCTATCCGCAGTGCATGCCGGCCGGGCTGTTTGCCGTGGCCGATCTGGTGGCGGCCGCGAATCTGCGCGCCGGCCGTGCGCTGTTCGAGATCTGCTGGCTGAGCCTGGATGGCCGACCGGTGGTCTGCGCCCATGGACAGACGCTGACACCGCAGGCTTCAATGACGACGGCCGGGATCGACGCTGTGCTCGTGCCCGGGTTGTGGACCTCGGCCGAGGCCGATCTGCTGACCTTTTTGCAGACTCAGCCCGAGCTGATCGCCGAGTTGCAGCGTCTGCCGGCCCACACAGCGCTGTGGAGCTACTGCACCGGTGTGGCCCTGCTGGCCGCCAGCGGGCGTCTGGCGGGGCAGCCGGCTACAGCCACCTGGTGGCTGGCGCCGCTGCTGGAGCGGCTGTTCCCGCTGGTGCAATGGCATTTCGACGAACCGCTGGTGCTGGGCGAGCAGGTCTGCACGGCGGCGGGGGCCAGCGGCCATCTGCCGCTGATCCTGCAGCAGCTGGCCTGGCGCATGGACGTGGCCCAACTGCGCGAGCTGCAGGAGGTCTTGATGCTGCCGCAGCCGCGCCAGCGTCACGCCGCCTTTCGCTGCGTCGAGCTGCTGACCCTGCAGGACCCCTGGCTGCGCCGGCTGCTGCTGTGCGCCCAGCGCACGCCGGCCACGGCGCTGAATCTGCAATCGGCCGCCGAGCAGATGAACAGCTCGCCGCGCAGCCTGTGCCGCCATGTGCAGCTGGGCACCGGCGTGGCGGCCGGCGAGTGGCTGCGGCTGATCAAGCTGCGTCAGGCCGCCGAGCGTCTGGCCCGCGGCACCGAGCCGGTGAAGACGCTTTGCGAGGCGCTGGGCTTCAGCGGCGAGGCGGCGCTGCACCGCATGTTCAAGCGTGCCACCGGCCTGACGCCGGCGGCTTACCGGCGCGCCTTCGGTGCTTCGGCGTGAAGATCAATCGATGACCTTCACGCCCTTCCAGAACGCCATCCGCCCCTTGATCTCGGCCGCCGCTTCGGTGGGCTCCGGGTAGTACCAGACCGCCTCCGGGTTCATCTCGCCATTGACGAACAGTGAGTGGTAATAGGCCTGACCCTTCCACGGGCAGCCGGTGCGGTGGTTGCTGAAGCTCAGGTACTCCTTCTTCACCGAGGCCTCGGGGAAGTAGTGGTTGCCTTCGACGACCACGGTGTCGTCACTTTCGGCGATGACGGTGCC
Source organism: Burkholderiaceae bacterium (assembly GCA_018780645.1). GTDB lineage: Bacteria > Pseudomonadota > Gammaproteobacteria > Burkholderiales > Burkholderiaceae_C > Paucibacter. Next base: position 21,279 of record JADMJJ010000038.1, on the reverse strand, counting down.
GTTCCAGACTGCTTTCATGTCTTCTCCAGTCAGTTGGGGACAGAGCAGATGCTGCGCATCAGGTCTGTCCCGCAAGGGTTAAGGTTTAGAGCCATCTGCCTAGCTGCTGGCAAGCCCCAGTGCGAAACCCCGGGTGCCGGCCTACGATGGCCGATTGTCATATCGAGGCGCCCATGAGCACACCTTACCCGCATTTGCTGGCACCGCTGGATCTGGGCTTCACCCAGCTGAAGAACCGCGTGCTGATGGGCAGCATGCACACCGGGCTGGAAGACGGGCGCAAGCATTTCGAGCGCATGGCGGTGTATTTTGCCGAGCGGGCGCGGGGCGGCGTGGGGCTGATCGTCACCGGCGGCTTTGCGCCCAATATCGAGGGCTGGGCAAAGCCGTTCGCCGGCACGCTGGCGACGCACGGCGCGGCGCGCCGCCACCAGGCCATCACCCAGGCCGTGCATGCCGAGGGCGGCAAGATCGCGCTGCAGATCCTTCACACCGGCCGCTACGGCTACCACCCGCTGTGCGTGGCGCCCTCGCGCATCCAGTCGCCGATCTCGCCGTTCACGCCGCGCGAGTTGAGCGTGGGCGGCATCGAGCGCCAGATCCGTGCCTTCGTGCGCTGCGCCAAGCTGGCCCGCGAGGCCGGCTACGACGGCGTCGAGGTGATGGGCTCCGAGGGCTATTTCATCAACCAGTTCCTGGTCACCCACACCAACCAGCGCACCGACGACTGGGGCGGCTCCTACGCCAACCGCATGCGCCTGGCGATCGAGATCGTGCGCCGCACGCGCGAGGCCGTGGGGCCTGACTTCATCATCATCTACCGGCTGTCGATGATGGACCTGATCCCCGACGGCAGCAGCTGGGAGGAGGTGGTGGAGCTGGCCAAGGCCATCACCGCGGCGGGAGCGACCATCATCAACACCGGCATCGGCTGGCACGAGGCGCGCATCCCGACCATTGCCACCAGCGTGCCCCGCGCCGCCTTTGCCAATGTGACGCAGCAGCTGCGCAGCGAGCTGCGCGCGGCCGGCATGGCCATCCCGCTGATCACCAGCAACCGCATCAATATGCCCGAGGTGGCCGAACAGGTGCTGGCCGATGGCTGCGCCGACATGATCAGCATGGCCCGGCCGTTCCTGGCCGATGCCGAGTTCGTCAACAAGGCGGCGCAGGGCAGGGCGGACGAGATCAATACCTGCATCGCCTGCAACCAGGCCTGCCTGGACCACACCTTTGCGCAGAAGATCTCCACCTGCCTGGTCAACCCGCGCGCCGCTTACGAGCAGGACTTGATCATCAAGCTGACGCCAGCGAGGAAGCGCTTCGCCGTCGTCGGCGCCGGGCCTGCCGGCCTGGCTGCGGCCACCACGCTGGCCGAGCGCGGCCACGAAGTGCATCTGTATGACTCGGCGGCCGAGATCGGCGGCCAGTTCAATATGGCGCGGCAGATTCCGGGCAAGGAGGAGTTCTCCGAGACCCTGCGCTACTTCCGCCGCCGCATCGAGCTGACCGGCGTGAGGCTGCACCTGAACACCCGCATCACGGCCGACGCCCTGATTGCCGACAAGTTCGACGAGGTGCTGCTGGCCACCGGGGTGACGCCGCGCAACCCGCGCATCCCGGGTCAGGACCACCCTGAGGTGGCGCACAAGGTCGTGAGCTATATCGATGTTCTGCTGCACAAGAAGGCGGTGGGGCCACGTGTTGCCATCGTCGGGGCCGGCGGCATCGGCTTCGATGTGGCCGAGTACCTGGTCGAGCAGGGCCACTCGCCTGCGCTGGATCTGGCCGCCTGGCGGCGCGAATGGGGCGTGGCCCGGCCCGGCGAAGTGCGCGGCGGCGTGGTGCGCGCCGCGCCCGCCGAGCCGGCGCGTGAGGTCGTGCTGCTGCAGCGCCGCGCCGGCAAGCTCGGCGCCACGCTGGGCAAGACCACCGGCTGGATTCATCGATCAACACTAAAAATGAAAAAAGTGGAAATGGTGTCAGGTGTCAACTACGAGGCCATCACCCCCGAGGGCCTGATGGTCAGCTATGGCGAACAGCGCAAGGACGCGCAACTGATCGCAGCCGACACCATCGTGTTGTGCGCCGGCCAGGAGCCGCTGCGCGAGCTCGAAGCCCCTCTGAAAGCGGCAGGCATCAAGACACATCTGATCGGGGGCGCCCACGAGGCCAGCGAGCTCGACGCCAAGCGCGCCATTAACCAGGGCACGCGTTTGGCCGCTGTGTTGTAAGTGCTTTCCCTAGACCCTATCAAGACCGGACCCCCACCGCCGATAGGCCAGGCTCCATAGCCGGGCGGTGAGCCCGTGCGTGGAGCGATGAAGAGTCTTTCGGGACCATAGACCGGCGGCCGTAGAAGCGCCGGCAACCCGAAAGTCGGCGTGCACCACGCATCACCGGATGGAGGGCTCGTTGGGAACAGAAGCTGCAAGAAACATGCGCCGCGTCACGGCGGGGCGCAAGGCTGCCTGCCTGGCTGCCTGTCTTTGGCTGGTGCCCTGCCGCGCCGAGACACTGACCGATGGGCGCGCGGGCGACTGGTGGATGCTGGCGTTGAGCCTGGTGCTGCTGTTGGCCGTGTTGCACGAACAGGGCCTGCTCAAGCGCTGGGGCCAGGCGTTGCAACTGGCGCGCGAGCGCACGGTGAGCGCAGGGCTGCAGAAGGCGATGCTGCCGGTGGCCGATCCCGGCCCTCCGCTGGCGCCCGAGCTGTTCGAGGACCCCGAGCCGAGACCGGCGCCGCCCGTATTCAAGCCCGCCGCCCCGGCCCAGGCTTTGAAGCGTGCCGCCAGCGTGTTCGAGCATTGCGGCGAGGGCATGTTCGTCGCCGACGCCCAGTGGCGCATACAGGAGGTCAACACTGCCCTGTGCGCGCTGACCGGCTGCGTGCGCGAGGAGCTGCTGGGCCGTGCGCCCGAGCTGCTCAGTGCTGCCCTGCGTGACGAGGTGATGCGCCTGGGCAAGTGGAGCGGCGAGATCATCGAGCGTCACAAGAGCGGGTCACTGATCCCGCTGTGGGCCACCGTGGTGCGCGTGCCCGCGGCCACGCCCGAGGCTGAACCCGAGTACGTGGCCGTGCTGGCCGACATCTCGCGCATCAAGAAGAGCGAGGCGGCGCTGAAGCACCAGGCCCTGCACGACCCGCTGACCGGCCTGCCGAATCTGGCCCTGCTGCGCGACCGCATCGAGCGCCAGATCACTGTGGCCCAGCGCGAGCACACCTGCGTGGCCGTGCTCTATGTCGACCTGGACAGCTTCCGCGACATCAATGACAGCGCCGGCCACGCCGCCGGCGACGAGGTGCTGAAGATCGCCGCCGCCCGCTTCCAGGATGTGGTGCGGGCCAGCGACTCGGTGGCCCGCGTCGGCAGCGACGAGTTCGTCGTCGTGCTGTGCGGCCTGGTCGACGAGGAGTCGGCGATGCGCCTGGGCGAACGCCTGATCGAGGCGATGCAGGCACCGATACAGATCGGCGAGGCCCGCTTCAATATCGGTGCCTCGATCGGCCTGGCCCTGTTCCCGGCCGACGGCATCACCGTCGACGACCTGCTGCGCAATGCCGATGCGGCGATGTGCCGCGCCAAGGTGCAGGCGCGCTGCACCGTGCAGGCCTACCGGCCCGAGCTGACGCGTGCCGTGCAGCAGCGCGTCGAGCTGACCCACGCGATGCGCCAGGCGCTGGAGGAGGGCCAGTTCTATCTGCACTACCAGCCCCAGGTGCGCCTGTCCGACGGCCGGTTGATCGGCGCCGAGGCGCTGCTGCGCTGGCAGCATCCGACGCGCGGCAATATCTCGCCGGTCGAGTTCATTCCACTGGCCGAGAGCAGCGGCCTGATCGTGCCGCTGGGTCGTTGGGTGCTGCACGAGGCCTGCCTGCAGGCCACGCGCTGGCTGGGCGCGCCGGGCCAGCCGCAGATTGTTGCCGTCAACGTCTCGGCGCGGCAGATGTTGCAGCCCGACTTCGTGCAGATGGTCGAGGCCACGCTGGCCGCCACCGGCTGCCCGCCGCAGGCGCTTGAGCTGGAGGTGACCGAAAGCATGTTTCTCGACGATGCCGAGAAGGCCATCCACCTGCTGACCCAGCTGACCAGCCGCGGCGTGCGCGTGGCCATCGACGACTTCGGCACCGGCTATTCCTCGCTGTCCTATCTGAAGCGCATGCCGGTGCAGACCCTGAAGATTGACCGCAGCTTCGTCCGCGACTTGCCCGGCGACGGCAATGTGGCCGCGATCGCCCGCACTGTCATCGCGCTGGCCCGCACCCTGCGTCTGGACGTGCTGGCCGAGGGCGTCGAAACCGAGGCCCAGGCGACCTGGTTGCGCGACGAGGGCTGCGACTGGGCCCAGGGATACTTCTATGGCAAGGCGCAGGCGCCGGAGTTGTTTGCCTTGTGAGGCTTCAGGTAGAGTGAGCCGAAAGTTGGAGACAGCATGGGCCCTCTGCCAAGACCAAGTGATGAATTCATCCAGCGCGACACCCGTCTGCACGCGCCGGCGCTGACGCCGGACTACAAGACCAGCGTGCTGCGCTCGCCGCGCCTGGCGCTGATCTCGATCGAGCAGACACTGTCGGAGATCACCGCGCCGGCCTTTCGGCCCGAAGAGCTGGGCCCGCTGGACCATGACCTGATCCTGAACTTCGCCAAGGATGGCGGCCTGCAGGAACTCCCCATAGGCGAGCGCATCATCGTGCACGGCATCGTGCGTGACGAGCTGGGCCGGCCGGTGCCCAATGCCCTGGTCGAGATCTGGCAGGCCAATGCCGGCGGGCGCTACCGGCACCGCAATGACAAGTACCTGGCGCCGATTGACCCGAACTTCGGCGGCTGCGGCCGGCGGCTGACCGATGCCAATGGCTACTACGTGTTCCGCACCATCAAGCCGGGGCCCTACCCCTGGCGCAACCGCATCAATGACTGGCGGCCCTCGCACATCCATTTCTCGCTGATCGGCGATGGCTGGGCCCAGCGCCTGATAACGCAGATGTATTTCGAGGGCGACCCATTGATACCCGATTGCCCCATCGTGCGCACCATCCCCAGCGAGGAACAGGTGCGCGGCCTGATCGCCCTGCAGGACCGTGCCGCCTTCGTGCCGCTGGACAGCCGGGCCTACCGCTTCGACATCACGCTCCGAGGGCGTCGAGCCACCCTGTTCGAGAACCATGTGCAAGGAGCATCGGCATGAGGTATCCAGAAACGGCATCCCAGACCGGCGGCCCCTACGTCCACATCGGCCTGGCGCCCCAGCAGGCCGGCTTCGACATCTTCGAGAACAACTTCGGTGCCAATCTCTGCACGCCGGCCACCGTGGGCGAGCGCATCGCCATCGAGGGCCAGGTGATAGACGGCTCCGGCGCCGTGCTGCGCGATGTGCTGCTGGAGATCTGGCAGGCCAATGCGGCCGGCAAATATGCCCATCCCGGCGATCAGCAGGTCAAGCCGCTGGACGATGCGTTTCGCGGCTGGGGCCGCGGCGGCGCCGATTTCGACACCGGCCTGTACCGCTTCGACACCATCAAGCCCGGGCCGGTGGTCGGTCGCAAGGGCCAGCCGCAAGCGCCGCACATCAATGTCTGGGTGGTGGCCCGCGGCATCAATATGGGCCTGAACACGCGGCTGTATTTCAGTGACGAGGCCGCGGCCAATGCGGCCGACCCAGTGCTGAACAGCATCGAATGGGTGCAGCGCCGCGCCACCTTGATCGCCCAGCGCGGCGAGCGAGACGGCCTGGCCGTCTATCGATTTGATATCCGCCTGCAGGGCGAGGGCGAGACGGTGTTCTTTGATATTTGACGCTGCCTGGCTGCCGCTGTTCTGGCGCGGCGTGACCCGCCTGGGCGAGGCCCAGATCCTCTTGCCCGCCGCCCTGCTGGCCGCCGCCTGGCTGTCCTGGCGGGTGCGCGCCGGTCAGGCGGCCCTGATGTGGCTGGTGCTGCTCAGCGCCGCCGCGGGCCTGACCACGGCCACCAAGGTGGCCTTCATCGGCTGGGGCCTGGGCAGCGCGGCCTGGGACTTCACCGGCATCTCCGGCCACGCGATGTTTGCCGCCGCAGTGCACCCGCTGCTGCTGCGGGTGATGGCCACCAATGCCCCGCCGCGCACCCAGTCGCTGGCGATAGCCACCGGCTTCGCCCTGGCCCTGCTGGTGGCCCAGTCGCGCTTGGAGGTGCACGCGCATTCGGTCTCCGAGGTGGTCACCGGCTTCTGCCTGGGCGCCGCCGTCAGCCTGGCTGTGCTCGGCTGGCAGCACATTCCCAAGATGCACGCCCCGCCCTGGGTGCCCCTGCTGCTGCTCGCCTGGCTGATGGCCCTGCCGGCCGGCGCGCCCCCGTCGCGCACCCATGACATGGTGACGCGGCTGTCGCTGAAGCTGTCCGGCCGCCATCAGGCCTTCACCCGTCATGATCTGCACAGGTCGCCGCTGCCGGCCTTGCCCCGCCAGCCCTTGGCGCTGGCCGGTGCCTGAGCGCCTCATTGCAGGCGCTGGCCGCTCAGGGCCAACCAGTCTTCACGGGAGAACGGCAGTTCCTGCACCAACAAGCCGGCCTTCAGCTCACGGCTGGAGTCGAACCAGGCGTAGTGCCGTTCGACCACCGGGATCGCGGCCTGCGCGGCTGTTTGGGTCGGCTCCACCGGCTTGGCGGCCAGTGCGACGATGGCGGGATCGGCGGCGTGGCGCTTGGCGCTCAGGAATTGCAGCATGGTGGCCTCCCTTGGTTTGACATGTTGCTTGCGATGGAGCCAGTTTCTCGCTGGCCGCCTCGCCGCTCCATCACCACAAGGGAGGGTTGGTGGGGGGTGAGGGGGTGCATGGCACCCCCTTCCGGGTGGGCACTCCCCCTGGGTAAACCCGGCAAATTCCTAACTGGTATCTACAGTGCCAGAGCACTGGTGTTCTTCACTTCTTCCATGACCGCATAAGTACGCGTCTCGCGCACGCCGGGCAGGCTCCAGATCACCGAGGCGAGCAGGGCGCGGTAGGCGGGCATGTCGGCGACGCGGGTCTTGATCAGGTAGTCGAAGCCGCCGGCGACCAGATGGCACTCGAGGATCTCGGGGCGCACCTGCACGGCGGCCTTGAAGTTGTCCATCACGTCGGGCGCGGTGCGGTCCAGCAGCACCTCGATGAAGACCATCATGCCGGCGCCCAGCTTGGCCGGGTTCAGCCGCGCTTCGTAGCCGAGGATGTAGCCGTCGCGGGTCAGGCGCTTGACGCGCTCCAGCACGGCGGTGGGTGACAGGTGCACCGTCTCGGCCAGCTTCAGGTTGGAGATGCGGCCGTCGGCCTGCAGCGCGCGGAGGATGCGCAGGTCGATGCGGTCGATGTCGCGGGCGGCGCCGAACTGGTCATCGGTCTGATCTTGTTCGCTGGACATGCTTGATTTTTCTCCGGGCCGAAGGCACAAAGCAGAATTTAATTCATCGGGCCCCCGCATATTCTCCTGAATCTCACCAGTTGACTGCCGCACCATGAACAGCTTCGCCCTGCCTCCCGAGCGTACCCGCCTGCCTTTTCCCTACCGCGATGAGCAGGCGGTGCTGCAAGAGCTGATCAGCAGCCTGGGCGAGGGCCTGGATTGGAGCACGGTGATCACCACCGCCGGCCCCTGGGTCGAGGCGGTGCGCGCCAATCCGGCGCCGTTCTGGGCCATGGAGTCGCTGCTGCGCGAGTACCCGATCACCAGTGCCGAGGGCCTGGCCCTGATGCGGCTGGCCGAGGCGCTGCTGCGCGTGCCCGATGCGCCCACCGCCATCGCGCTGACCGCCGATCAGCTGGGTCGCGCCCAATTTGACGGCGCCTCGGACGGGCCGCACAAGATGCTGGCCAGCCTGTCGGCCACCGCGATCTCGCTGTCGAAGAAGTTCCTGCCCGATTCCGACGGCGATGGCGGCCTGTTCACCCGCCTGGGCGCGCAGACGGTGGTGGCTGCCACCGTGCGCGCCATTCAGCTGCTGGGCCGCCAGTTCGTGCTGGGCCGCAGCATTCAGGAGGCGATGCGCGAGGCGGCCGATCAGCGCCGAGAGCAGGGCATGTTGAGATTCAGCTACGACATGCTGGGCGAGGGCGCCCGTACCGAGCACGACGCCCAGCGCTACCAGGATTCGTATATCGCGGCCATCAAGGCCATCGCCGCCGGCAGCAAGGCCGAGGCACCGGAAACGGCCGACGGCATCTCGATCAAGCTCAGCGCATTGTTCTCCCGCTACGAGGTGCTGCAGCGCGAGCGGGTGTTCGCCGAGTTGCTGCCCCGCGTCTGGCAGCTGATCGAGCTGGCGGCGAACGCCAATATCAACTTGACGATTGATGCCGAGGAGGTCGATCGCCTGGAGTTGTCACTGGACGTGCTGGACACCCTGGCCGAGCAGATCGCCAAGACCTACCCGCAGTGGCGCGGCTTCGGTCTGGCCGTGCAGGCCTATCAGACCCGCGCGCTGGCCGTCATTCACGAAGTGGCCACTATCGCCCGCAAGCATGGCCTGCGCTTCATGGTGCGCCTGGTCAAGGGCGCCTACTGGGACGGCGAGATCAAGCGCGCGCAGGAGCTGGGCCTGGAGGCCTATCCGGTGTTCACGCACAAGCAGCACACCGATGTGTCCTACCTGGCCTGCGCCAAGGCGCTGATTGAACATGCCGATGTGATCTTCCCGCAGTTCGCCAGTCACAACGCTGGCACCATCGCCGCCATCGTCTTGATGGCGCGGCAGGCCGGCGCCAAGTTCGAGATGCAGCGCCTGCACGGCATGGGCGAGGGCGTTTACCGCGAGGTGTTGAAGGATGGTTCGATCCCCTGCCGCGTCTACGCCCCGGTCGGCGAGCACCGCGATCTGCTGGCCTATCTGGTGCGCCGCCTGCTGGAGAACGGTGCGAACTCGTCCTTCGTCCATCAGCTGGCCGACGTCAATGTGCAGGTGCCCGAGCTGCTGGGTTCGCCTATCAGCCTGGTGCAGCCGACAGGCGCCTTGCCTATGCCGGTCGATCTGTACCGTGACGCCCGAGGCCGCGGCCGCGCCAACTCCACTGGCGCGGACCTGACCGCGCCGACGCAGCGCGAGCCGCTGCGGCTCGCGTTGGAGCAGCACGCGGTCTTGCCGGTGCCCGAAGCCACGACCTTTGACGTCGATGCCACGATGGCTCGGCTGCAAGGCGGTTTTGCTGGCTGGAACGCGACGCCGGTGGCCGAGCGCGCCGCCATCCTGCGCCGCGCCGCCGACGCGCTTGATGATCGCCTGGCCGAGTTCTGCGCGCTGCTGGTGAAAGAGGCGCACAAGACGCAGGCCGATTGCGTGGCCGAGGTGCGCGAGGCGGTGGACTTCCTGCGCTACTACGCCGACCAGGCCGAGCTGGAATCCCCGCGCATCCAGGGCCGCGGCGTGTTCGTCTGCATCAGCCCGTGGAACTTCCCGTTGGCGATCTTCGCCGGCCAGGTGGTTGCCGCGCTGGTGACGGGCAACACGGTGGCCGCCAAGCCGGCGGAGCAGACGCCCTATGTCGCGCTGAAGATGGTCGAGCTGCTGCAGCAATGCGGCGTGCCCGCCGATGCGCTGGCGCTGCTGCATGGCCCCGGCGAGACGGTCGGCGCCGGCCTGGTGGCCGATGCGCGGACCGCCGGCGTGTGCTTCACCGGGTCCACCGCCGTGGCCCACATCATCAACCGCACGCTGGCCGCCAAGGAAGGCGCCGTCGTGCCATTGATCGCCGAGACCGGCGGCATCAACGCGATGGTCGTCGACTCGACCGCGCTGCCCGAGCAGGTGGTCGATGCCGTCGTGCAATCGGCCTTCCGCTCGGCCGGCCAGCGTTGCTCGGCCCTGCGCCTGCTGTGCGTGCACGAGAGCATTGCCGACGGTCTGATAGAGATGCTGCGCGGTGCGCTTCAGGAGCTGTGGGTGGGCAACCCGGCCGAACTGGCCACCGATGTGGGCCCTGTCATCGATGACGAGGCCTATCAGGGCATCACCGCCCAGGTCGAACGGCTGAAGCGTGAGGCGAAGCTGATTGCCGAAGGCACCATCCACGACGCCGTGCCGCGTCTGGTCAAGCCGGTGGCCTTCGAGATCGGCAAGATCTCAGACCTCGGCCAGGAGATCTTCGGCCCGGTGCTGCATGTGCTGCGCTGGGGCGGCGAGGCCGACACGGTGATCGAACAGATCAACGCCCTGGGCTATGGCCTTACCCTGGGCATACAGACCCGCATCGACAGCCGTGCGCTGCGCCTGGCCGCCAAGGCCCAGGTCGGCAACGTCTATGTCAATCGCAACATCATCGGTGCCGTGGTCGGCGTCCAGCCCTTCGGTGGTGAAGGCATGTCGGGCACCGGCCCCAAGGCTGGCGGCCCGCATTATCTGCACCGTTTCTGCGCCGAGCCGGCACCGAGCACGCAGGCGATGAGCGGCCTGATCTCCGGCGTGCCCGCCCCCGCCGATCTGAACGGGCGTCTGGCCGCGCTGCAGGCGGCGCAGGCCGCCTGGGCCGAGGTCGAGCTGGCCCAGCGCGTGGCCGTGCTGGAGCGCGCCGCCGAGGCGCTGGAGCCCGGGCCCGCAGCCGTGGTGCGGGCGCACGCCCTGCAGGCCCGTCATGGCCTGGCACCGCTGGCCCTGCCCGGCCCCACCGGCGAAAGCAATGAGCTGCGCCTGCATGGCCGCGGCGTGATCGCCGTGCTCAGCGACGGTGCCGATGTCGCCCAGCTGGCCGCCGCCCTGGCCGGCGCGCTGGTGGCAGGCAATAGCGTGGCCCTGCTCGGCAACGGCCGCTGCGAGACGCTGCGCCAGCAGTTCGTCACCGCCGGTCTGCCTGCGGCCGTGCTGGCTGTCTTGCCTGTCGATGCCGCGGCCGCGCTCTTGGATGCTCCGGCCTTGGCCGGCGTCTGCGTGGCCGCCAACGATGTGAACCTGGCCCGCACCGTGCTGCGCCGCCTGGCCCAGCGCAGCGGCGCCATCCTGCCGCTGATCAGCGCCGCCGAGGCCGCCAATCCGCGTCAGCAGTACCGCTTCGCGGCCGAGCAGACCCTGACCATCAACACCGCCGCGGCCGGGGGCAATGCAGCGCTGCTGGCCGGCACGCACTGAGCCGGCGGCAGCCTACAACCAGGAGCTGATCTGCTCCAGCGGCTTCTTGATGCCGCCATGCACCGGCACCTGGCAGCCCGGCTTGGGATAGCCGACGACCAGCAGGATGACCGGCTTCTCGTTGTCCGGGCGCTTGCAGATGCGGTTCAGAAAGCCCATCGGGCTGGGCGTGTGCGTCAGGCTGGCAAGTCCTGCCTCGTGCAGCGCGCTGATCAGGAAACCGGTGGCAATGCCCACCGACTCGGGCACGTAGTAGTGGCTGAAGCGCTCGCCCTGGGCATCGATGCCGTACTTCTGCGCAAAGATGCAGATCAGCAGCGGCGCCTCCTCCAGAAAGGGTTTGTTCGCATCGGTGCCCAGTGGCGCCAGCGCGCGCAGCCATTCCTCGGGGGCGCGGCCGGCGTAGAAGGCGCGCTCTTCCTCTTCTGCTGCGACGCGGATTTCCTGCTTGCGGGCCGCGTCGGTGATGACCGCGAAGTGCCAGGGCTGCTGGTTGGCACCCGAGGGGGCGGTGCCGGCGGCGAGCAGGCATTGCTCGATCACGGCGCGGTCCACCGGCCGGCTGTCGAAGTCGCGCACGGTGCGGCGGCGCAGCAGGCTCTGGTAGCGCGCGGTGGCGTGTTCCAGCATCTGCGCCGGGGTCAGTTCTTGATAGTGCGGCAGCGCCTCCATGACGGGCGGCGCGAAGGTGGTGGGCATGAGCTGTCTCCCTGGCAGGTGGAATTGACGGTGAAAGCGGTCCTGGCCGCGATTTCTGGGCGCCAGCATAGCGCTCGGCGCGTGTAACTCACATCCGCACTGCCCCTAAACTGCGCATCTTCCCCAGCTGGATCCCCTTTACATGAACACCTGCATTGCATTCATTGGCGGCGGCAATATGGCCAGCGCCATCATCGGCGGCCTGCTGAAGTCGGGCCACGCTGCCGCCGATCTGCTGGCGGTTGAACCGTTCGAGGCGCAGCGCGCCAAGCTCGCGGCCGACTTCGGCCTGCAGCCGCTGGCCGCGCCCGATGCCTCGCTTGAGCGCGCCGGCCTGGTGCTGTGGGCCGTCAAGCCGCAGCTGTTCACCGAAGCGGCTATGCCGTGCAAGCCCCATGTGCAGCAGGCCTTGCAGCTGTCGGTGATGGCCGGCATACGCAGCGAGGCGCTGGTCGCAGCCACCGGTGCGCAGCGTGTGGTGCGCAGCATGCCAAACACGCCGGCACTGATCGGCCAGGGCATTGCCGGCCTGTATGCGCGGCCCGAGGTCACCGCCGCCGATCGCGCGCTGGTCGAGCAGGTGCTGCGGCCCACCGGCAGGACATTGTGGGTGGAGCGCGAGGCGGATCTGGACGCGGTGACGGCGTTGTCCGGTTCCGGTCCGGCCTACTTCTTCTACGTGGTCGAGGCGATGATGGCGGCCGCGGTCGAGATGGGGCTGACGGCCGAGCAGGGTCGCCAGCTGGCGCTGACAACCTGTGCAGGTGCTGCCGCGCTGGCCCTGCAGTCCGACGAGTCGCCGGCGATCCTGCGCGAGCGGGTCACGTCCAAGGGGGGCACCACCTATGCGGCGCTGAGCAGCCTGCAGGCGGATGGCGTAGGCGCGGCAGTGCAACGCGCCGTGCTGGCCGCCCAAAAGCGTGCCCGCGAGCTGGGCGACGAGTTCGGCGGCTAAAGGGTTCATCCAGCATGGGAATAGCAAGCCGCAACGGCCTGCGCGACTGGCTGCGCGCGCCCGGTTCGCTGAGCCGGCGCCTGGCGCGCCTGGGTCAGCGCTTCGAGGTGCAGGTGCTGAGCCAGCGCACCCAGCCGCTGCGCAGCCATGAGCGCCTGGCCCTGGGCCTGCCGCGGCGCGGCTGCACGCTGGTGCGTGAAGTCTTGCTGCGCGTCGATGGACTGCCCCTGGTCTGGGCCCGCTCGGCCCTGCACAAATCGGCGCTGGCCGGGCCCTGGCGGGCCGTCAAGGGTCTAGGGCCGCAGCCGCTGGCGAACCTGCTGTATGCCGACCGCCGCGTCGTGCGCAGCGAGTTGCGGCCACGCCGCCTGGCCCGTCACGGCCATACGCGCCGCAACCTGCAGCGTCAGTGGCTGGCCGCCACCGGCAGCCCGCCATCGGCGCAGATGCTGTGGTCACGCAACTCGGTGTTCCACCGCTGCGGTGCGCAGCTGCGGGTGATGGAGGTGTTTGCGCCCGCGCTGGCGAAGTATCGGCCCTGAGCCGGTCAGCGGTTAAGCTAGCGTCAGCCCTTTCATGGCTGTGGGATTGTTCGGGAGACGCTCGATGCGCAGTCGGCTTGCGGTCCTTGCCTGCTTGATCTGGCCCTTGGGGTCGGCCCTCGCGGCCGACCCCGGTTACTACCTGGTCAGCGTGTATGAGAACAAGGGCGAGGCCTCGATCGACTACCGCTACTGGACCGTCAAGTTCCCCGGGCGGCCGGTCCAGACCTGGCCGGAGATCGGCTTCGGCTACGGCGTCAGCAAGCGCTGGTACACCGAGTTCTATGCCAGCTACATCGGCGGCACCGGCGTCGCCACCAAGCTGAGCACCCTGAACTGGCAGAACGACTATCTGCTGACCCAGGGCCAGTACCCCTTCGATCTGGCCGTGCACGCGAATCTGATCTGGAACCGTGATCGCGCTGACGGCGTCGAGATCGAGATCGGCCCGGCGCTGCAAACCGATGTCGGTCGTACCCAGCTGAATGGCAATGTATTCCTGGAGCGCCGCTTCGATGGCGCCGTGCCCAGCCCAACCAGGATGAAGTACCAATGGCAGGCCAAGTATCGCTGGAAGCCCTGGCTGCATATCGGGCTGCAGGGCTTTGGCGAGCTGGGCCCCTGGGACCATTGGTCGCCTCACGCCCGGCAGTCGCATCGCGCCGGGCCGGTGCTGTCGGGCAGCTGGGACGTGGGCGCCCGGCAGCAGATCAAGTACCAGGCGGCCTGGCTGAACGGCAAGATCTACGGCCGCCCCGGCAGCATGTTCTCGATGCGGCTGCAGTACGCGTTCTGAGCCGGCAGTCGTTGTTCAGCGACCCGCTGCGCTGCGTCGGTCGCGCTCGATCCAGGTCTTGAAGTAGGCCGGCGCCACTTCGGCACTGCCGCCACCCCAAAGCCTCATGGCCTGCCCTGCGCTCACCCGCGCTGCGGCGTCGCGCCCCAGCAGGCGCTGGGCCTGGGCCTGCTCGCCCAGGGCCTGGGCCATCATCCAGCGCTGATTGGCGTTGTCCGGGTTGTCCGACAGGCGCTTCAGCAGGGCCTGTGCCTGCTCGGCGTAGCCGAGGGCTTGCTGGGCATCCGAGGGTCGGGAACCCTGCGCCCTGGCATTCCAGATCAGCGCCTCGGCGCGCCAGCGCGTCATGTAGAAGTCCTGATGCAGCTCGGCGCTGTCGGGCAGCCCCTGCAGGGCGTTCTGCAGCGCCAGGCGGCTGGCCGCACCGGGCTCGGCCAGGTGCTGGGTGCGCGCCCGTATCAGCTGCAGCAGCGCGGCATCGCGGCCGGCGGCGCGATTGGCGCCATCCTGGCGCTTGAGCTTGTTCAGGATGACCTCGGCCTGCTCCAGCCATGGCAAGCCCTCGCTCGGCCGGCCGGCCGCGCTGAGCGCCGCGGCCATCACCGATCGCGTCATCGCGGCCTGCTGCTGGTAGTTGCCGTTATTGGGCTCCAGGGCGCTGATCCTGTCGCGCAATCCGATCAGCCGCTGTGCCTGACGCAAGGCCTCTTCGCCATCACCGTTCAGTATCGCCCAGCTGGCCAGACCGTTGCGCGCCCAGGCCAGCTGATTGAGCCATTGGGACGAATCGGGCTCGGAGGCCACCAGCTGCTCGAACAGCGCCAGTGCCTCAAGCCATTGCGCTCCGGCTTCGGCCACCCGGCCCAGGCAGGCCTGGCTGTAGTTGCCACCCAGCACCAGGGCCATGCGGCCCTTCAAGGTGGCAAGCTGCGAGATCGCCTCCTTGTTGCCCGGCGCCAGGGCCAGCGCCCGGGCGCTCAGGCGCCGGCCCTGCTCCAGCGCGTCAAGAGCCCGCTGCAGACGGCCTGCGCGGCTGTGCAGCAGGGCCCGGCCCTGCCACATCTCGGTGGCGGTGTTGAGGGCCTCCAGGTCGCGGTTGCCGCTGTCCAGATAGCGGGGCAGCAGGGCCAGTGCCTTGTCAAGATTCTTTTCGGCCAGGGCCAGGCGCTCCTGGCTGGGCGAGAACGCATCGCCCTGCAGAGCGGCGATACGGGAATACGACTCGGCCAGTTCGCGGGCCAGGCGCTGGTCCCGGCCCAGCTCTTCGTTGAGGCCGTCCAGATAGCCGACGGCATCGCTGAGCAGGGCCTCGCGCACCTGGGTGGCGCCGGGCAGGCTGGCGATCTGGTCGTGGTAGTTGAAGACCAGCTTGTTGGCCAACTGGCGCACCTGGGCAAAGCGGCGCTCGGCCTGGGCCCGGGCCACTTCCGCCTCGCGCATCTGCCAGGCGGTCCCTATCAGCCCGGCTATCAGGGCCAGCATCGCCACGCCACTCAATGCCACCGGCAGCCGATGCCGGCGTATGAAGTGGCCCGTCACATAGCCCCAGCTGGGGGACCGGGCGCTGACCGGATAGCCGCCCAGATAGGCGCGCACATCGCTGGCCAGCGCATCGACGCTGGCATAGCGCCGCTCCAGCGGTTTCTCCAGCGCCTTGAGCACGATCTTGTCGAGATCGCCGCGCAGACGCTGGCGGGTGGCCAACCAGCCTGCATCGCTGACCACCTCCGGCCCCAGGGTGCTGGGTCGGGTGGGCACCTCCATCAGCACGCTGTGGGCGGCCTCGCCCGGTGTGCTGGCCTGCCTCCCATAGGGGCGAACGCCGGTCAACATCAGATACAGCAGCACGCCCAGCGAATAGATGTCGGTGGCGGTATTGACCGGCTCGCCACGCACCTGCTCGGGGCTGGCGTAGTGCGGTGTGTAGGGGCGCTCGCCGATGCGGGTCTGGCCGGCATCAACGCTGTCGCGCGCGTCCAGCGCCTTGGCGATGCCGAAGTCCAGCAGCTTGACCTGGCCCTGCTCGTTGACCAGCACATTGCCGGGCTTGAGGTCGCGGTGCACCAGCAGATTGCGGTGGGCATAGGCCACCGCGTCGGCCAGCTGAAGGAACAGCTGCAGCCGCTGCTCAAGGCTCAGGCCCTCGCAGGCCTGATCCAGCGGCCGGCCCTGCACCAGCTCCATCACGAAGTAGGGCAGGCCCAGCTCGCTGAGGCCGGCGTCGAACAGGCGCGCGATGTGCGGATGTTCCAGCCGCGCCAGCGTCTGCTGCTCCAGGGCGAAGCGGGCCAGCACGCTGGCCGAGTCCATGCCGCGCTTGAGCAGCTTGACGGCGGCCTGGCCCTCGTAGGCACCATCGGCGCGGCGGGCACGGAACACCTCGCCCATGCCGCCGCTGCCTATCGGCTCCAGCAGCTCCCAGCTGCCGCAGCGCATGCCGGGCCAGCCGCTCTGGCCCAGCTCGCGGGGTGTGGCGGCAGGCTGTTCCAGAAAGCCGGGTGCGGCCTCGAGGCCGCCGGTGCTGTGGGCCAGCAGCGACAGCAGCTCCTTGCGCACTTCCGGGGCCAGGTCCTGCTCCCTCAGCCAGGCCTCGCGCAGTGATTCGGGTCGCTGCAGGGCCTCGTCAAACAGCGACTTGACGAGGTTCCAGCGCGCGGAATCGGTGGGCGGGCTCATGCGGCGGCAGGCTCCATGGCGGCGTGATGGGCCACCAGCATAGAGAGTTTGACCCGGGACAAACGACCTGACCCCGTATTCGCGGGGTACTGTGGGTTTACGCAAGCCCGCAGCCGGGGAAAGCTCATACACAATCAGGTGCCGTGAAAAACCTCCCAGACCTTCCTTCCTCGTTTCCGGTCGACTTGGCGGAGCTGACGCAATGGCTCAGCGATCACGGCCAGCCCGAGGGTGAGGGCGCTGCCGTGGGCAACCAGCTGTTCGCCCTGCTGTACCAGGAGTTGCGGCGCATGGCGGGCGGCCATCTGCGGCGCGAGAACGTCGGCCACACGCTCAGCGCCACCGCGCTGGCCCACGAGGCCTGGTTCCGCATGGCCGATCAACGACGCACCCACTGGAAGAACCGCAGCCATTTCCTGGCCGTCAGTTCCATCATGATGAGGCGCATCCTGGTCAATCATGAGATGGCGCGCCGCGCGCAGAAGCGCGAGGCGGAGCTGGTCAGCGCCACGCTGGCCGGCCTGGAGCAGCTGGCCCTGCCCAGTGACCCCGATGTGCTGGCCGTGCATGAGGCGTTGCTGGCGCTGGAGCAGTTCGACCCGCGCGCCGCCAAGGTGGTGGAGCTGCGCTTCTTCGGCGGTCTGGAGAACGAGGAGATCGCCGACGCGCTCGACCTCTCCCTGGCCACCGTCAAGCGGGACTGGAGCCTGGCCAAGGCCTGGCTGCATCGCGAGCTCAGCGGCAAGGGCTGAGCACGCGCTCAGCTGCGTGGCGCGTTCGCCACTGCGGCGCTGATCTTGTGGGTGTACTCGCGCATGGCCGGTGATTGCGCCACGGCGGCGAGGCGGATCTTCGCCACCTGCTCCAGCACGCGCTGGCTGGCCTCGGGCGGTATGAAGGCCGCCTGGCCTATGCCCTGGCTGGGCAGGCGATTGAGACCGGCCAGTATGAAGAAGTAGTTGGCCGGGCCGAACAGCGACATCTTGCGCTGCAGGTCGGTGGTGTGCGGCACCTTCTCGTCCCAGAGAGCGAGCAACGCCGCCAGGCTGGGCGGCAGCACCACGCTCTGCGTGTACTCGCGCCAGAACGGGGTGTCCTTGCGCATCGATATCACGTAGTGCAGCAGGATGAAGTCGCGCAGCTCGTCGTACAGATCGGACATCAGCTCGTTGTACTTGGCCTGGCCCCGGGTGGCGCCGGCGCTGGACGGCAGGAAGTCGATGAACAGCTGCAGCGCATGCTCGATCAGATAGATGCCGGTGGACTCCAGTGGCTCGATGAAGCCGCCGGCCAGGCCCAGCGCCAGACAGTTCTTCTCCCACATCCGCGCGCGGTGGCCGATGCGCATCTTCAGCAGCCGCGGTTCGGCCAGCGCCTGGGCATCGCCATGAAAGCGGCGCAGCGTGGCGACCGCCTCGTCGTCCGAGCAGTGCCGCGACGAGTAGACGTAACCGGTGCCGCGGCGCGATTGCAGATCGATCTCCCAGGTCCAGCCCGCTGCCTGCGCGGTGGCCGTGGTGTAGCTGCGCAGCGGCGCCAGCGGGTCCGGGTAGGCCACCGGGCAGGCGACGGCGCGGTCGCACAGCAGGGTGTCGGCATAGGAGATCCAGGGCACCTCCAGCGCCTTGCCATGCAGCAGGGCCGCGAAGCCGGTGCAATCGACGAACAGGTCGGCCGTGAGGCGCTGGCCGTCCTTGAGCCTGACCGCCGCGATGCCCTGTTCGGAGGTCTCGACCTCCGTCACCTCGCCATAGCTGTGCCGCACGCCGCGCTCGGTGGCAACGCGCCGCAGCAGCGCCGCGAGCTTGACGGCGTCGAGGTGGTAGGCATAGGGCACCGGTGCGTCGTAGCCGGCCGAAGTCATCAGCTTTGGCGAGGCCATCGCGTCGAACAGGGCGGTCTGCACCATGCCGGCCTCGGCATAGGGCTTGTTCATCAGGCCGCGCTGCTTCAGGTTCAGCCAGTGCACCATCGTCGAGTAGCCCTCCTGCACCATCGGCGCCTCGAACGGATGGTCGAAGCTGTCGCTGGCGGTGTCGCCGCCGTTGCGCCAGCCGACGAAGCGGATGCCGTTCTTCAGCGTTGCATCGGCCTCGGCGAACAGCGCGGTCTCCGGGATGTCGAGCACGCGCAGGATCTGGCGCAGCGTGGGCACCGTCGCCTCACCGACGCCTATGGTGCCAATCTCCGTGGACTCGACCAGGCTGATCTGCACCGGCGCCTGCGGGTTGGCGCCGAGGATGCGCTGCAGATAGGCAGCGGCCAGCCAGCCGGCCGTGCCGCCGCCAACAATCAGGATCGAACGGTAGGGAACCATGGGCGGGGAGCTTTCGGATCAGCGCGCCGCGGTGGGCGCGTGTTGGGCGAAGAAGCGCTGGGTCAGGCGCGCCGAGCTGAGCGTGACCTGGGCGGCGACGTCCTGCATGGCGATCGAGTGGAAGGCGGTGCCCGGATACATCACCAGCCGGTTGAAACGGCCGGCCACCGAGTGCAGATGCTCCCAGGTGTCGTCATCGGCAACGGCATAGCTCTCGGGCTGGGTGCGCTCGCCGTTGGCCTGCAGCCATTGGCCATGCTGTTCACGGTCGGCATCGCTGCGCAGAAAGGCCAGGCCCGACGGGCGGTGGCGGAAGAAGCTGGTGCCGACCTCGTAGTCGGGGTTCAGGTAGAGCACGCCGGCCAGCGAGACCGGGTCGACATGCGGGTGCTTCTGCTTGGCCAGCATGTCGCGGGCCGGCGTGGTGACCAGCGAGAAATCAGAGATGAAGCTTTCCGGCGGCACCAGACCGTCGCCCAGCAGCGCCAGCAGGTCGCTCAGCTGCCGGAACAGCGGCATGATCTCATCGCGATCGATGTTCGAGTGCACGCCCGGGTAGAAGGCCAGCGAGGCGTCGAAGCGGCCGCACAGCGCGCGCTCGCGCACCGCCGTGACGTCGGCGTAGCAATCGTCGATGACCAGGATGGGGCAGCCGCTGGACAGGGTCTCCACATGCACGCTGGCGGCCGGGTTCAGGCTGAACAACGCGCCCGCCGCTGGGGCGCTCATGGCTTGCGATTGCGCCTCGAGGCCACCACCAGGCCGGCCAGCGCCGCACCGGCCAGTGCCAGGCTGCCGGGCTCGGGCACGGTGGGCGTGTCCACATCCAAGGTGATCTGCACCGACTGCAGGCGGAACTGGCCGGTGCCGCCTATGCTCATGCCCAGTTGGCCATCGCCGCGCAGGTCCAGCAGCGCGGCGGCATCGAGGCTCAGGCTGGTGTCCAGCGCGCCGTACAGCGCTTCATAGACGTCGCGTTCGCGGTTGTAGCGGTGGCCCAGGCTGTAGTTGCCGTAGTAGTCGTAGCTGCGCACATAGGCGCCTTCGTAATTGCTGTTGCCGTAACCGCCGGTGCTGGCGCTGCGCGTGTCGACGGTGTCGCTGGCGCTGCTGCCGCCCGTGCTGACCAGCATGCTGTCGGCCATGTTGTCGATATGGCGCACGTCGCGGTAGCGCGTTTCCAGCGTGTCCTGCACCTGGTAGTTGACGTACTGGGTGTAGCCCGGGTTGTAGGACCAGCACCAGCTGCAGGTATAGCCGGGCACATAGTAGGAGTAGCTGGCCTGGTGCGAGGTGACGCCGGTCTGGGCGTAGCCGCCGTACTCGGAGTAGCTGGTCAGATAGCTGGCCTCGGAGAAGCCGTGCACCACCACCTGGCCCGACACCACATTGGCAACCGACAGGCCCTGGCCCGACAGGAAGCTGCTCAGGTCGAAGCTCAGCTGGCTGCTATTGCCCTGCATCAGGGAGTTCAGCGCGAACGACTGCGTCACGGTCACCGGGCCGGCCTGCGCCGTGGCGCAGGCGATGACGCCGAGCGCGGCGAGTGAAAAGCGGGGGGAGGCTTTGGATGTCATTGCGCAGTCCTTGAGGCTGAGTTCTTTGCAACACATCAAGGCCTGCAAACCGAAATCCGAGTATCGGTTTTAGCATTCGCAACCGGTGCCCGTGCCTCGGGGGGATAGCGACAGCCCTCCGTGACTTGCGCACGCATTTGCGCGGCGCGTGGCCGCGCCTCAGCGCAGCGACAGGTCCAGCGCCACGCCGGCGAACACCGAGAAGCCGAGCCAGTGGTTCTCGCGGAAGGCCTTGAAGCAGCCCTCGCGCGAGCGGTCACGGATCAGGAGGTAGTGCCATACGACCTGCACCGCGGCGATGGCCATGCCCAGCAGGAACAGCTTGCCCAGACCCAGACGCAGGCCTAGGAAAGTCCAGCTGGACAGATAGACGGCATAGAAGCCCATCACCGCCGCCACATCGAAGCGGCCCAGCAGCAGCGCCGAGGAACGGACGCCGATGCGGATGTCGTCGTCTCGATCGACCATTGCGTACTCGGTGTCGTAGGCCAGCACCCAGAACAGATTGGACAGCAGCAGGCCCCAAGCGGTGGGCGGCACGGCGGCGTTGATGGCCTCCAGGCTCCACTGCATGCCGCCCAGCGCGGCCGAGAAGGCCATCGGTATGCCGAAGCTGAAGGCCACACCCAGCACCGCCTGCGGCAT
>JADMJJ010000001.1 GCA_018780645.1 Burkholderiaceae bacterium | reverse complement strand
TGGCCGGGTGCGGGTGCCCCCTCGACCAACTTCATCGCCCGAGAGCAGTCGCTCAGAGGTCACGTCCTGATCGGCCGCTTTGGGGCGAGCAATTCCGAAAGCTGGCAGTCTCGACTCGGCCAGAAGCCGTCCTTGGGACTGCTGCCTCATAGCGAACAGTCGCTGTGCCAAGGCGGAGCCTCCACCACTTTTTCTGCCGTCCCCTTCATGCCGCCGCCCAGTCAGGGTCCTGTGGAGTGTTCCTATCAGGACGTCATTCGACGATGAAAAATCGGCGCGGAGCGGCCCGTCTCAGGCGCTGGTGACGAAATGGATGGCCAGTGCCAGCGCGACGAACGCGAGCAGGAAGTTGAGCCAGACGCCCAGGTTGGTCCAGTAGCCTCGGGGGATTTCCTTCTCGCCCAGGCTGCGCAGCACGGTCCGGAACTGAAGGGCCGAGACGATCGAGACGCCCGCGCCCATCAGCAGCAGGCCGACCCCGAGCCACAGGGAGAAGCCGCGCTGTGAGGGCGACAGCGGCTGATTGCTCGCCATGCGCAAGAAGAGCCCGAAGCGCTCGACGACGAAGCCGAAGCCCATGAGTGCGATGGCCGTTCGTTGCCAGGCCAGCAGCGTCCGTTCGGCGGCGAAAAGTACGCGAGGGTCATCGAGGTAGGACATTCGAACCCGCCGTGTGTGGTGTCAGACCAGCCAAGGGACGAACCGGGTGGTCCGCACCCGGTAGTCCTGGTAGCCCGGGAAGCGCCGCACCAGCGCCCGCTCCTCGATGGTGGCCTTCGCGAGGAGCACGCCCAGCAGCGCCAACCAGAGCAGGGTGTCCGCAGTCTCGTACGATTTCCAGGCTGCTGCGGCGGCCGCCAGGAGCACAGAGGTGTACATGGGATGCCGGATCCATCGGTAGGGGCCGCTCGTGATCAGCGTGCCTCCGTGGCGGGGCGTGGGCCGGATGTTGAAGTTGCCGGGCCGATTGGCCGCCAGGGCCCAGAGCGCCAACAGCCCCGAGGCTGCCAGCAGGGACACGACCTGAACCGAGATGGCCGAAGGTGCCGCCAATGCCCGCCAGCCCAGGAGCGCCAGCAGGCCGAACTGCAGGAGCACCAGCAAGCGACCGGCCCACTCAGCGGCGTCGGCGCCGGGTGTGCGATCCGACAGATTCATCGGCGAGCGACGAGTCCGACCAGCGCCGAGCGGCCGCTGTGGCCTTGCCCCTCGTGGATCTCGGCCTCGTACTCGCGCAACTCGATGATCGACAAGCCAGCAAAGGCGGCGAGCAGCAGGTCCGGCGTGTACAGGTGCGACAGGATCGGCGGGCCGCCGGTCCGGTATTCCAGCTGCTTCGGCGTGTAGCCCTGAAGGATGAGAACACCGCCGGGTTTCAGGCTGCGGACGATGCGCTCGAACAGGCGTGCCCGCAAGGGCGGATCGGCGAACTGCACGAAGATCGCGGCCACCCCGTCGTAGGCGGCCTCGGGCCAGGCAAACCCGTCGCAGTCGGCCACGGCGAAGTTCACCGACACGCCCTCGCGCTGCGCAAAGGCACGCGCTTTGTCGACGGCAAGGTTGGCCACGTCGAATGCGTCGACCTCGAAGCCCTGCCGAGCCAGCCAGACGCTGTTGCGCCCCTCGCCATCGGCCACGCAGAGGACGCGGCCCTGGGCCGGAAGCACATGGGCCTGTGCGCGCAGCCACTCGTTGGGGGCGGTGCCGAAGAGGAACTCGGCGCAGTCGTAGCGCCGATTCCAGGTCTGTGCGGCGTCAGCGAAGGCGGGTGGCGTGCTCATGGATCGGAATCAATGCGCCTTGCGCAGCAGACGCACATGCATGGGACGGGTGAAGTGCGCGCCGCCCTCACCCTGGTGTGGTGCATAGCGCTGCCTCACCCGATCGATCATTGCGTCGTCGATGCCGTGGTCGGCGAAGGTCGGTCGCATCATGCGTTGCTCGAACTCCTCGAAGCTCGCGAATCGCACCGGCATCTCGAAGCGCTGCTCGGCTGCGGCCAGCCACTGCCCGGAGGCGATGACGCGGTCCAGTGCTGACTGTGCGGCGGCGCGGACTTCGCCTTCGTCGTTGAACAGGCGGATCAACTCGTTCAGCGGGCCGTCGTAGACCGGTTCGGAGACGTAGAGCCAGCCGCGTGAGCGCAACACGCGGGCGATCTCGGACAGGGCCTGGTCCATCAGCGCCATGGGCACATGGTGCAGCGACTTGAGCATCATCGCGCCGTCGAAGGACGCGTCACCAAACGGGATGGCTTCGGCGCCGGCGCGCTCGAAGCGCAGGCGTTCGGCGGGCTCGAGCAGGTTCTTCGCCAGTTGCCGGTCGTCGACCTCGATGCCGGTCACGTCGGCAGTCCCGTGGCGCTGGATCAGATCGCGGGCCAGGCGCGCGGCGCCGCACCCCGCTTCTATGATGCGGGCGCCCTGCAGGGGCACCAGGGCCTGCAGAACATCGAGCTCGTCAGTGACGGAGGGAACAGCGGCAGAGGTCATCGCACGATGTTGACACAGCCGCCGGACTCAGCGTCGCAGCTCAAGTTGCAGGCTCGCTGCCGCGGCGTACAGACCGCCGGCATTGCGGACATCGGCATAGCCCATCTGCTTGAGCATCATGCATGCGATGCCCGACCGTGCGCCGCTGGCGCAGTACAGCGCGATCGGCGTGGCCTCGTCGGCGACCACCTCGCGGATCCGATGCTCCAGTTGCGACAGCGGCAGGTTGATCGCGCCTTGCACGGCCGTCGCCTGGAATTCGCGCTCCGACCGGACGTCGATCACGAGCATGGTGTCCCTTCGCTGCGTGCTTGATGGCGGGGCGGCGGCGGGAACCACCGCGGTTGCGATGGAGGGCAAGGGTTGCGTCGCCGCCTGCAACCAGCGTCGCACGTGCTGAAGGATGGGCTCAAGCATGGGCTCGCACCCAACTGAGGAAGCGTGCCGGCTCCATCACGCCCGAATGGCGCGCCACTTCGCGGCCGTTTTTGAAGATCGCCAGGGTGGGGATGCTGCGGATGGCAAAGCGCGCGGCCAGGTCGCCCTGTTCATCGGTATTCACCTTGGCCAGCCTGAAAGCAGGTTCCAACTCGCCGGTCGCACGTTCGTAAATGGGCGCCATCATCCGGCACGGGCCGCACCAAGGCGCCCAGAAGTCGACGACCAGCGGCGTGTCAGCTTGGAGGTGGCGTGCAAAGGATGCCTCGTCGAGTTCGACTGGATGCCCCTCGAACAAGGCCTGGCCGCACTTGCCGCAATGGGCCTGGGCCGGTTCGCCGCCGCCGACACGGTTGATGGTGTGGCAATGGGTGCAGGCTGCGGTCTGCGCGCTGGTCGCGATGGTGGTGTCCATAGAATCTCCAGATCAAGAGTGGGCGCCACCTGCTTGTCATTTCATGGGTGGCATGGATGCAAGATTCGCAGAAGACGCGGTGGCGGTCGGCAACCCAGGTTGCACAGGCGCGCCGCGCGATCAGCCCCAATACTTCCCGCCGATGAACGACGGCTCAGCCCTCGCCGATGTGCTGCTGCAGCGCTTCCCGGTCCTCGCCGACCTGCCAGCGGGTGCCTTGGCGCGCGTGCTGGCCGAGTGCCCTGTGCGCACAGTCCGTGCGGGTGAGCGGCTGTTCGACAGGCACACGCCCTGCGAAGGGTTTCCGCTGGTGCTCGATGGCACGGTGCGGGTCAGCACGGTGTCGTCGGGCGGGCGCGAGATCGTGCTCTACCGCGTGACGCCAGGCGAAGGCTGCATCCTCTCCGGCGGCTGCCTGCTGGGGCACACCGACTATTCCGCCACCGGCGTGGCAGAGACAGACGTGAGCCTGGTTCGCCTGCCGCCGGCGCTGTTCAACGAGTTGATGACCGTCTCCGAGCCGTTCCGGCGCTTTGTCTTCGACATGTACGGCAGCCGCCTCGCCGAAGTGATGGAACTGGTGGAGGAAGTCGCCTTCCGCAAGGTGGACACCCGGCTCGCGAAGTTGCTGGTGCAGCGAGGACCGGTGATCGAGGCCACGCACCAGGCGCTGGCCAATGAACTGGGCAGCGTGCGCGTGTTCGTCAGCCGGATGCTGCGCAGCTTCGAGGAGCGTGGCTGGGTGCGGCTGGAGCGGGAGCGGGTGACGGTTGTCGATCCCCGGGCGCTGACGCAGTTCGCGCAAGACTGACGGCTTGCAAGCCTTCAGGGTCCCATGACCGAGCTAAGCTTGGCCGCCAGCGCGGCAGCGTTGAGTGCACCCATGTGCGCATCAACACGTTGGCCCGTGCTGTCGAAGAACACCGTGGTGGGCAGGCCGCCAGAGCCCAGCGCGGGGCCGAGACGGGACTGCGGGTCCATCAGCACATGCGACAGCCCGAGCCGTTCCGTGTCGAGGTAGCGGCGCACGGCCTCGGCACTCTCGCCCTGGTTGGCGAACACGAACACGACGCTGGGATAGCGGGCCTGCGCGGCAGCCAGCACCGGCATCTCGCGGCGACAGGGGCCGCACCAGGTCGCCCACAGATTCACCACGACGGGTCTGCTGGCAGCCAGGTCGTGTAGGCGCACGGGTTGCCCCGTGGCGAGGTCCGTGAACACCAGATCTGGCAGGGCGCGCGGCGCCAGCGCGGCGATGCCGGCCGTGCCGGCCGACCACAACACCAGTCCCGCCGCGGTGCCTGTCGCCAGTGCCTTGCGCCAGGCCGCATGTCGCGAGGACTGCCAGGCGACCCAGGCCATGCCTCCTGCCAGGCCGGCCCAGGCGTTCCAGCCACCGTCGCGCACGTCGACGATCGACCAGGGCTCGGCCCGATATGCCGCCAGGTGAAGCGTCACGTGTGCTGCTCGCGCAACGAACAGGCCGAACATCGCCGAGTGAACCAGCACGGAACCAGCAGATCGGCGTGCTGTCGTCGGCGAGGGCGCCACCGCCACGGCCAGCCGGTCGGCCAGCCAGGCCGCGAACCAGGTCGACAAGAGCAACAGCAGCGGTGCCGCTGGCAGGGCGAGCGGTCCGAGCGGGATCGACATCATGCTGCGAGGGCGTGCAGGTGCGCGCCGAAGAAGCGCACGAGCTCGCCGCTGTGAGGCTCCAGGGATGGGCGCAGATCGTGATCACCCTCGACGATGAGCAGATCGCCACGGCGCAGGGCTGCGTGCAGGCGGTGCGCGTCCGACAGCGGTACCGTCCCGTCCTGCGCGCCATGCACCAGCAGCACGGGGCAGGCGATGTGTGGCAGCTGGTGAAGCGGCGCGATGTGGTCGAAGCGCTCGCCGATCACGTCCTGCACATGTTCGAGGATCGCCGTTCCGATCCAGCGGCGGGGGATGTGGTGCTCCTGCAGCCAGCGCTCCATCACCTCGCGCGGGTGGGCGAAGGCGGACAGGCTGACCACGGCCCGCGTGCCGCCCTGGCGTGCCGCGTGCAGCAAGACCGCAGCGGCACCGACGGAGTGTCCGAGCAGTCCGACCCGACTGGAATCGATGGCCGGCATCCGGCGCAGCGTGTCCAGCACCGCACCCAGGTCTTCGGCGAAGCGGGGCAGAGAGCTGAAGGCTTCGGAAGAACTGTCGCCGTGGCTCGCCGCGTCGAACAGCACCACCGCGATGCCAGCGCGCACGAGCGGATCGACCATCGCCGCCAGCGTGGACCCATTGGCGCCCCAGCCGTGCACGGCCACGACCACGGGCACCGGCCGCTCCGCATCCGCCGTTCGCGGCAGCGCCAGCCAGGTTGCCAGGGTTTGACCACGCGCGCCGCGAACCTGGAAGGCCACGAGGCCCTGTCCGCTCGACGAGCTCTTGTGCCAGCCCGGGGCATGGGGCAGTCGGGGCGCACGCAGTCCGCGCAGCAGCAACCCGTGCAGCAGCGCCCGCAAAGGGTTCGTCAGGCGACCTCGTGAGGTCGCTGCGCGGGTGGCGGCAGTCAAGGCGAAGTGCTCGTCATCGCGGAAAGTACATGCGTTCCCGCTCCAGCTTGTAGCTCCAGGGCAGCCCGGCGTTCTTCCAGCCGTTGACGCTGCGCCGGCCGTCCTTGCCCATGTCGCCCTCGAAGCCGTCCACCACCGACCACACCTGCGTGTAGCCGTCGTCGGCCAGGCGGTTGGCGCCGCGGCTGCTGCGGTCGCCCGAGCGGCAGATCAGCACCACCACGTCCGACTTGGACAGTCCCTTCTGCGCCAGGCGGCGGTTCACCTCGGGCACGAAGTCTTGCAGGGGCTCCAGGCGGTAGATGCCGCGCTGCGCGTCCCAGTCGGTCATCAGTTCCTGATGTTCGACGAAGGGCACCAATGCGTCGATGCCTGTTGCCATTCCCACGTACATAGCTTCCGCGCGGGTGCGCAGGTCGAGGAACAGCACCTTGCCGGTACCGCCCTGGGTCTGCATGAAGGCGGGCACGTCAGCGGCCATCAGGTAGCGGCCCGCCTTGGTGCGCTTGGGTTCCGGGACGGTGGCAGGATCTACGGCCGCCAGGGCCAAGCCAGGCCGCAACAGGATGGCGGCGGCACCCGCGACAGTGGCCACGAGCCAGCGGCGGCGTTCCTGCGTTTGGTTCAGTTTGGGGTCCAGGTAGCGCATGGTTCTTATCTCCAGGAAGCTGAATATCACGCTTGGATGATATTTCCGCGCCACAGCACGCCGGCCGGCCATGCGAACGCCAGCGCGGCCACGCCGATGCCCAGCGCAATGCTGGCCAGGTTCGCCCAGTCGACCCAGTAAGCCAGTTCCTGCAGCGAAGAACGTGTCGTCGTCGGTACCACCAGAAAGCCGATCACCGCTGCAGCGGCTGCAACACCAGCAGCCAGTGGCCCTGCGCCTCGCCACTGGGCCATCGGACGACGCCAAGCCAGAACCATCAAGACCAGCCAGGCAGCAGCACCAAGGGCCAGCAGCGGCCAGACCCCAAGGGCGATCTCCCAGACGATGTTCATCACGAGCCAGATTTCATACATGACATGTCTCCTGTTCAGACCCGGCCCTTGAGCACCGCCATGTAGGCGGGCTTGAGCATGCGGTACTTCATCAACCACGCGAAGAAGCTGTCGTTCAGCGGCTCGATCATCGGCAAGAACGGGGTCAGTCGGCCTTCGTAGTCGAATTCGATCAGCATCGCCGAGCCTTCGCGCGTGATCAGCGGGCACGAGGTGTAGCCGTCGAAGGTCTCGTCGGCCTTGCGCCCGGAGATCACTTCCACCAGGTTGTGCGCCACCAGCGGCGCGCTCTTCTTCACCGTGGCGGCGGTCTTGCCACGCGGCGTGCCATTGATGTCGCCGATGCCGAACACGTTGGGGTAGCGCCGGTGCTGCAGCGTGCTCTTGTCCACCTCCAGCCAGCCGCCTGCGGCAAACGGGCCTTCCTTCCAGGCCAGGTCGCTGTTCTTCACCGCGTCGGGTGCACGCATCGGTGGCACGACGTGAATGAAGTCGTAAGGCATCTCCTGCTTCTCGCCTTCAGGCGACACGAACGTGGCGCGCCGGGCGCCGATGTCGATGGCGGTGAGCTTGCGCGAGAACTCGACATCGATGCCCAGAGACTTCCAGCGTTCGAGCACGTTGTCGTTCACGACCTTGACGCCGAAGACGTTGCCGAGCGCCGACTGGAAGCTGATTTTCGAGGCGCCCAGCGTGCCCGCCTTGAGCAGCCTGTCGCGCAGCATGAAGCTCATCTTCAGCGGCGCTCCCGCGCACTTCAGCGGTGTGGCCGGCAAGGTCATCACGGCGTTGCCGCCCTTGGCGGTGAAGGCCTGCATGGCCGCCCAGGTGGCTTGCGCCGCCTGGGGGCTGGGGTAGACGCTGGCCAAACCGTTGCTGCCGATTGCGCCGACGTCCATGCCCTCGATCTGTGCGTAGTCGAGCTGCACGCCTGTGGCGACGACCAGGAAGTCGTACGGGATGCGCTGCCCGCCCGCGGTGAGCACGGTGTTGGTCGCCGGGTCGAAGCCGGCGACCATGTCCTTCACCCATTCCACACCCGCAGGCTGGTAGTCGGCGTTGCGGTCGCGTACCTTGTCCACCGGCCACACGCCAGTGGCCACCAGCGTGTAGCCGGGCTGGTAGTTGTGCTCTTCCTTGCGGTCGACGATGGTGATCTTGGCGCCGTCGAGCATCTTGGACAGCCGGTTGGCCACGGCGATGCCGCCCAATCCGCTGCCGGCAATGACGATGTGGGCCGAGGTCTTGAACATCGCGCGCGCGGGCGGTGCGGCGGTGGCCAGCGGGGCCAGCGCGGCAGCGCCAAGCAGCGCGCGGCGCGTGGGTTGGTGGGGCATGGTTTGTCTCCGATTCTTCTTGTGGTGTGCGTGCCCGGCCGCTTCAGCGCAGGCCGCCGAGGTACAGCGCCACCAGCTGCTGGTACTGCGCCGCATCCAGTGTCTTGCGCACATGCTCGACGCAGCGGTCGCGCCCCTTGAAGTGCTCGACCTCGGCGTCGGCGATCTGCTTCATCAGCGCTTCACGGTCGCCCGCCGGGCGGTTGTCCAGGATGGCCATGCGCAGCTGCCCGCGCAGATCGATGATCTTCTTCTGCACCGCGATTCGGCCGGGCGCGGCCTGCTTGCGGTAGTCGTCCAGCGACTTGATCTGCTCGGCATTGAGCTTCAGGTCGGCTTCGTGCTTCATCGTCAGCGGCATCAACTCGACGACCGGCAAGGCGCCGTCGCCAGGCACCGCTTTCGCAGTGGCGAGGCCGGAAGCGGCCACCATGGCCAGGACGACCGTGGCTCGGCGCAGGGCATGGAGAGATTTGATCGGGGACATGGAGAAGTTCCTTGTGGTTGTGGGAATGGGTTCAGAGTGATCGAGGGGGTGCTTCAGCGGCGCGCAACAGACGCCGGCGCCGCGGGCATGGCGGCATTGCCGGCGCCCAGGGCTGTCACCGGGGCCGCCAGGGTCTGTTCGAAGCGCTTGCCGCGCTCGTCTTCGAAGATCAAGGTGAGGGGCACGGACTGGCCGCCCTTCAGTGGCTGCTTCAGCGACATCAGCATCACGTGGTAGCCGCCGGGCTTCAGCTCCATCGTGCGGCCGGCTGCCAAGTCGAGGCCCGGAATCTGGCGCATCTTCATCACGTCGCCGTCCATCGCCATCTCATGGATCTCGACCACGCCGGCAACGGGTGAGCGTGCTGCCACCAGCCGCGCATGCGCGGACGGTGTCAGCCGCATGAAGGCGCCCGTGGCCGGCTGCCCGGTCACCGTGCCGCGAACCCAGGGGTCTTCGACCTGCACGGTGGTCTGCGCCAGGGCGGCCGCACTGACAAGCAGGCTCAAGAGGGGAAGGATGGATTTCATCGCAGGGTTCTCGGTGGAAGAGTCAGGCGGCCGGTTCACTCAGCAGTGCGCGCACATCGGCGGCGTAGTCTTGGGCGGTCTGTTCATGGCGCAGGGCCAATCGCAGCCGGCCATCAGGGTCGAACAGATAGCTCAACGCGGTGTGGTCCATCGTGTAGCTGCTGCCGGTGGGGACCTTTTTGTAGAAGACCTTGAACTCGTCAGCCACGGTCTTGATCTCGGCCAGGCTGCCGGTCAGGGCCAGGAAGCTGGCGTCGAAGGCCGCCATGTACTCCCGCAGCATTTCGGGCGTGTCTCGCTCTGGGTCGACCGTGACGAAGAGCACCTGCAAGCGGTTCCCTTGGTCACCCAGCAACTGCTTCACAGTTGCAGCCCGCATGAGCGCCGTGGGGCACACGTCCGGACACTGAACGAATCCGAAGTACAGCATCACCACCTGGCCACGAAAGTCGGCCAGCGTGCGAACGCGGCCTGTCTGGTCGGTCAGGGAGAAGCCCCTTCCGTACTTGGCGCCGGTGATGTCCAGGCCCTTGAATCCGACACTCATGCCAGGCCCGGTGCCGGGGTCGCAGGCCTGCAGCAGCGTGCTGCCCGCTGCCAACCAAGCCAGCATATGCCGGCGGGATGGCAAGCGCAGGCAGGGCATCAGCATCTGCGTAGGTGCCATGGCAACAGGCTTGTCGTCAGAAGGCCAGCGTGTTGACGCCAGGCTTGAGCAGGTGCGCCGCCACCTCGGCCGGCTTGGCGGGCGTGACGCCGGCAATCAGGTCGCTGGCCTGCTTGCCGGTGTTGGGCAGGTACAGGGCGCAGACCTCGACCTTGGCGCCGGCCTTGATCACACCCTGCAGCATCTGCTGCGGCGTGACGTTGCGCGGCTTGAGCGTCGGCATTTCCTTGCCGACCAGCGCGATGTCTCCGGCCGCGTCGCACAGCAGCACGCGCACGTTGGCCTTCTGCTCCAGGGCCTGGCCGGCGAGCACCAGCCCGGCACCTTGCGCCATGGCATTGCCGGAGTGGATGTTGACGAACAGTTCCTCTGCCTGCACCGCGGCGGCGGTGGACAGCAGGGCTGCGGCGATGATCAGTGACTTCTTCATAGTTCAGTACTCCAGGGGTGGGTGGAAAGGGTTGAGAAGGGAAAAGGTCTTGCAGAAGCTGTTCAAGGTGTGGTCGGTTTCGCTGGCAAGCCCAGCAGCGTGCGCAGTTCGTCGGCCAGTCGGATCGTGGCCACCTGAGCCACACGGCCGTTGTCCAGGCGCAGGACAGTGGCTGTGCCTTTCACGCGCGGGATGTCGGCCACCTGCGTGACCTGAGGGGCTTCGCGGACGAGGGCTATCGGGAAGGGCAGCTCGCGCAGCTTGGGCAGGGCGAACA
The DNA here is from genome assembly GCA_018780645.1 of Burkholderiaceae bacterium. Taxonomy (GTDB): domain Bacteria; phylum Pseudomonadota; class Gammaproteobacteria; order Burkholderiales; family Burkholderiaceae_C; genus Paucibacter. Next base: position 47,487 of record JADMJJ010000001.1, on the reverse strand, counting down.
TGCGGGTCACCAGCGCCGGCATGCCGCTGATGTCGGCCACGTAGACGAGGCGCATACGATCGGCCACACCGGCGGGTTCGGCAGCCAGCACGGCACTGACCATGTCGCTGACCGGCTTCTCGGCCGTGAAGACCACCCAGCGCGTCTGGGTGCCGACAGCAACCGGCTTGTCGTGCTGGTCGTTCAGGCTCAGCGTGGGCATGGCCGAGCCTTCCGTCAGCGGCGCGGCATCTGCCCTCAGCGGCAAAGACAAGGCCACTGCACACATCAGCGCGGCCAGGGCTGTGGCCCAGAAGGCTCGGGCGCCAGCCTGGTGGGGGTTCATCCAGTTCATCGCGGGCACCCCGCGGCGTTGCCGGTGTTGACCATGTGCTCGGCCATGCCGGTGAAGGCCCGCTCGACCGCTTCACGCAGCGCTGGGTCGGCCACCTGCTCGGCCAGTGCCTGGCGCATGCACAGCATCCACTCGTCTCGCTCCACGGCGCCGATGGCGTAGGGAGCGTGCCGCATGCGCAGCCGGGGGTGGCCGCGATCGCGGATGTACAGCGGCGGCCCGCCGAACCAGCCGCTCAGGTACTTGAAGAGACTGTCGGCACTGCCGGCCAGGCTCTCGGGGTGCAGTCGGCGCACGGTGTAGGCCTCGGGCAGTTCGTCCATCAGCGCGTAGAAGCGATTCACCAGGGCGCGGATCGCCAGCACGCCGCCCAGGCGGGCGTAGACGCTGTCGGTCGCGACGGGGGTGTCTTCGAGGGTTTCGGTCATGGTGTGTCGGGGTTCCGGGTTCAGCGGTACTGACGCAGGTAGTTCCACTCGAAGCCGCGCTTGGCCCAATGCAACAGCCGTGTGGATGGCAGCAGCCAGTTGCGCTCTGGCGTGCGCCAGATCAGCGTGCCGTGGTCGATGGCGTCGACGATGCAGATCAGCTCGACCTTGAAGGTGGCACTGGACTGCTTGCCCTGCAGATCACTGAGCAGGTTCTCGGCCGCTGCTGCCGCTTGCAGGTCGGCCATGTGGGCCTGCTTGGGCATCCAGTCCGGGCCGGGGAAGCTGCCTGAATCGCCCACCACGTAGAGGCGCTCTGTGCCGGGGATGCGGCACTGCGCATCGGCCTGCAGCAGGCCGCCCGGCGAGCGCGGCAGGTCGGTGGCATCGAACCAGGCATTTCCGGTCATGCCGGGCATGAAGAGGATCAGGTCGGCGGCGAACTCACCGCCCTCGGTCACCACCTTGTCGGCCTCGAAGCGCTTGAGCTTGTGGCCCAGGTGGGTGCGGATGCCGCGCCGCGCCATCTCGCCCAGCAGGTGCTTCACCGCCTTCGGCCCCAGGCGGTTGCCGGGTTCGGTGCTGGGGTTGAAGAAGACGATCTCGAAGCGGTCTCGTCGGCCTTCGCGCTTGAGCTGTTCGTCGATGCCGAACAGGAACTCGAACATCGGCCCGCCGCGCACCGCGGTGGGCTCGTTGGGGTTGCCGGCGAAGCCGACCGCGATGGTGCCGCCTTTCATCTCACCCAGGCGGTCGCGGATGCGCTCGGCTGCGGCGATGCCTTCGCAGGGCGTTATCGCGTGTTCGATGCCCGGCAGCTTTTTGAGGAAGCGGCCGCCGGTGGCGATCACCAGCGCATCGTTCGTGACGTCACCCTGGCTCGTGCGCACGGTGCGGCCACCATCGTCCAGGCCAATGACCTCTGAAGCGTGGAAATCCACGTCCATGCGCCGCAGGAAGTTGTCCAGCGGCACCACCAGGTCGGCGCGCGTGCGCAGGCCACTGGGGATCCAGATGATGCCGGGCAAGTAGTGCAGCTCGGCGCGCGGCGCCACCAGCGTGATTCGTGCGGTGCCGTCACGCCGGCGGAGTTCGCGCACTGTGGACAGCGCACCGAATCCCGCGCCCAGCACGGTGATGCGAGCCGGGTCGCTGCGCGATGTCATGTGGCGCTCACCGCATGGCCGGCTGTACCGTTGGCCAAGCGTGCTACCACCCGCTGCAGTGCGGCCGTCGCCATCTCGCAGGCGTCGTGCACGGCGGCGTTGTCGGTAGCCGCCGCGATCACCGCCGGATCCTGCAGCGCGATGCGTGTCACGCCGGGCCGGGCCTCGGAGACGCCGCAGCCGCAGGGCAGCATCGCGCCCATGTCGGGCTCGGCGCTCAGGATGGCGTGGGCCACCTTGGGGCTGCAGATGCCCAGCAACTTCTGCGGGTGGCTGTCCAGGCCCAGCTTGGCCTTGAGCGTGGCCTGCACGTCGACCTCGCTGACGATGCCCATCTGCTCGGCGGCGAGCGCGGCGCGCAAGGTCTCGATGGCGGTGGGCAGGGGCTGCGGCAGGTCGATGGTGAGGGCGTAGGCGGTGGTCATGTTCTTGGTTCTCGATGTCGGGTTGAAACTCAATCCAGGTCAGGCGGGTTCGGCGGCGGGCAGCTCACGCACCCGTGCCAGGAACTCGTCGCGCGTGGCGCCGCCGAACCAGGGGTGCCAGCGCCGCTGTTCCAGCACGTTGGAGACGGCACGCGAGCGTTGGGCGTGGCCGGTGAAGAGCAGCGTCTCGGAGGGCCGCTTGAAGACGTCGTTCACGACGCTGTCCCACAAGGCCTCGGGCAGGGCCGGGCGCGGCTGGAAGGGGCATGCATCCACGGCCAGCAGCCCGCCGCAGAACAGGCGGTCACGCCACAGGTAGCTCAGGCAACCGGCGGTGTGGCCTGGGGTCTGCAACACCTGGACATGCTCATTGCCGAACGTCAGGACTGCGTGCTCGGTCTCGCCCGCCGTCGCTGAGGCGGGAAGGTGGTGCTGGATGCGGGGTGCACCCAGCGCGTCCAGCGCGGCGGCCTCGCCGTTCAGCAGTGCATCGTGCTCATGGGTGCGCAGCAGCCAGCGCAGTCGCAGCTGATACTCGTCGAGCATGGCGCCGAGGAGAGGAACGTCGGCGCCGCGCGGGTCGATCAGCACGGCTTCACCGGCATCCAGGTCGGCGAGCAGGTAGCTCACCGCACCGCTGCGCTCGTCGTGCAGGAGTCGGAAGTACATGGATCGCTCCTTGGACGCGCTTCAGTGCTGCAGCTTCAGCACGGCGGCCAGCAGCAGCGCTGCCGCGCAGGCCCACCCAGAGAAGAGGGCGCGCCAGATCCAACGTTGCGGCACGAAGCCCACGCCGCGCACGAAGCCAGCGCTCATGGCCCAGAACAGCGCCATCGCCAGGTTGTGGTCGGCCTTGCCGGCCGCATCGGCCATCACCGGGGGATACAGCGTGCCGCCCACCATGATCAACAGGGCGACAACCAGACTGGGCCATTGGATGCGGGGTGGCGCGGGCGGCGACGCTGGCACCGGCACGGTGCTCATTGCATCGCTCCGTCATCACCGTCGCGGGCGGCTTGCGCGCGGGCCGCTTCGTTCTCGCCCCACATCGCGTTCATCACGGCCAGCAACACCGCAAATCCGACGCCGAGCATCCAGGCGAAGTACCACATGGCAGGTTCCTTTCAGGCAGCGGCGTCGTCGCCAATGAGGATCCGCGTGTCGCCCGCATAGCGGTGCGGCGGGATCTCGAGGTTGGTCGGGGCCGGCTTGTTCTTGAACACGCGGCCGGCGCCGTCGAAGGTGGAGCCGTGGCAGGGGCAGAAGAAGCCGCCCGGCCAGTCGGCCGGCAGGCTGGGGTTGTTGCCGCCCTTGGGGGCGTCGCTCGGCGAGCAGCCCAGGTGGGTGCAGATGCCGATGGCGACGAAGACCTCAGGCTTGATCGCCCGTGCCGCGTTCTTGGTGTAGGCAGGTTGCTGGTCCTTGAGGGACTGCGGGTCGACCAGTTCGCCGTCGTGGCCCTGAAGGGCGGCCAGCATCTCCGGCGTACGCCGCACCACCCAGACGGGCTTGCCGCGCCACTCGACGGTCTTCACGCCACCGGGGGGGATGTCGGAGATGTCCACTTCCACGGGGCCACCGGCAGCCTTGGCCCGTTCGCTCGGCGCGAAGGTCGACACAAAGGGAATGGCCGTGGCCAGGGCCGCGGCACCGCCGGCAGCGCCGGTGGCGATGAGCCACAGCCGCTTGTCGGGATCGTGCGCCGTCGCATGGACGGACGGACAGGTGATGGGCAGGGTGGGGTTCATGGTCGGTTCCTTGTTGCAGGCTCAGCCTGAGATCAATATGCCGTGTGTTCGTTGGCGCGTATGTGCGCCAGGGTGACCTTGCCGCGCATCACGCGGTAGGCCCATGACGTGTAGAACACGATCAGCGGCATGAAGATCAGCGTGGCCCAGAACATCAGGCCCAGCGTCAGGTGGCTGGAGACGCTGTCCCACACCGTCAGGCTGGCGTTGGGCTGGCTCGACGACGGCATCACGAAGGGGAACATCGCCGCGCCGGCCGTGCCGATCACGCCCACGATGGCCAGCGCCGAAGCCACGAAGGCGCTGAGCGTGCGGCGCGCCAGCACCAGGGCGGCGGCGGCCAGGGCGCCGGCAATGCCGATCGCCGGCAACAGCCACAGCAGCGGCTGCTTGCCGTAGTTGATCCACCAGCCATCGGCGCTGCGCGCCACGGTCTTGGCCAGCGGGTCGGGCAGGGCGCCCGGGTCAATGGCCGAAGTGATGACGAAACCCTCGATGCCGCCGAACTTCAGCCACACGCCGGCGCCGACGAATGCCAGCACCATGACGGCCGCCGCGCCCACTGCACCGCGAATTGCACGCCGCTGGATGTCGCCCTCGGTGCGGTGCGCCAGGTACGTGCCGCCGTGCATCGTGATCATCGCGCTGCTCACCACGCCGGCCAGCAGCGCGAACGGGTTCAGCAGCTGCCAGAACGTGCCGGTGTAGGTGCTGATCAGGTAGTCGTCGAAGCCGAAGGGAACGCCTTGCAGCAGGTTGCCGAAGGCCACGCCGAAGATCAGCGGCGGCACGGCACCACCGATGAACAGGCCCCAGTCCCAGGTGCTGCGCCAGGTGGCGTTGTGGACCTTGCTGCGGTAGTCGAAGCCCACCGGCCGGAAGAACAGCGCCCACAGCACGGCCAGCATGGCCCAGTAGAAGCCGCTGAAGGCCGTGGCATAGACCAGCGGCCAGGCCGCGAAGATGGCGCCACCACCGGTGATGAACCAGACCTGGTTGCCGTCCCAGTGCGGGCCGACGGTGTTGATGACGACGCGGCGTTCGTCGTCCCCCTTGCCGACGAAGGGCAGCAAGGTGCCCACGCCCATGTCGTGGCCGTCCATGATGGCGAAGCCGACGAGCAGCACGCCCACCAGCAGCCACCAGATGATCTTGAGGGTCGGGTAGTCGATCATGTTGTGTCCCGTTGGCTTCAGGCGTGGGCCGGTTCGAACTGGTAGCGACCCGTTCCGAGTGATCCCGGACCCTGGCGCGCAAACTTCTGCATCAGGTAGATCTCGACGATCAGCAGCACCGTGTAGAAGCCGATGAAGCCGGCCAGCGAGCCGTACAGGCTGTTGACGCTGAGCGTGGACACGCTCATGTGCGTGGGCAGCACGCCGTAGATCGTCCAGGGCTGGCGGCCGTACTCGGCCACCACCCAGCCCAGCTCACTGGCGATCCAGGGCGCGGGCAGCATCAGCACGGCGGCGCGCAGCAGCCAGGGCCGGGCACGGCATTCGCTCTTCAGCGTGCTCCAGAAGCTTAGGGCGAACAGCAGCAGCATCGCGAAGCCCAGGCCCACCATGATGCGGAAGCTCCAGAACATCGGCGTCACCTTGGGCACGGTGTCGTGCATCGCGCGGTCGATCATCTCGGGCGTGGCGTTGCGCACGTCGGTCGTGTACTTCTTGAGCAGCAGGCCAAAGCCGAGGTCGCCCTTGGTGGCTTCGAGCACACGCTTGGCCTCTTCGTCACCGCGGTTCTTACGCAGGGTTTCCAGCGCGGTGACGGCGGTGATGCCGTTCACGATGCGTTCGCGGTTCTTGGCCTTGATCTCGTGGATGCCGGGAATCTGCTTGCTGATCGAGCGCGTTCCGATCAGGCCCATCACGTAGGGAATCTCGATCTCCCAGTCGTTCTTCTGGGCCTGCTCGTTGATGCCGGCGATCAGCTTCAGGCCGGCGGGTGCGGGCTCGGTCTCCCACATGGCTTCCAGCGCGGCCATCTTGGTCTGCTGGGCTTCGCCCACCGTGTAGCCGCTCTCGTCGCCGAGCACGATCACGCTCAGCACCGAAGCCAGGCCGAAGGCCGAGGCGACGCGGAAGCTGCGCTTGGCGAACTCGACGTCGCGCCCCTTCAGCAGGTACCAGCTCGACACCGACAGCACGAACATCGCACCGGTCACATACCCAGCCGACACGGTGTGCACGAACTTGGCCTGCGCGTCGGGGTTGAAGACCACCGCCCAGAAGTCCGTCATCTCCATTCGCATGGTCTGGTAGCTGAACTCCGCGCCCACCGGGTTCTGCATCCAGCCGTTGGCGATCAGGATCCACAGCGCACTGAGGTTGGTGCCCACCGCCATCAGCGTGGTCACCATCAGGTGCTGGGTCTTTGTCAGCCGGTCCCAGCCGAAGAAGAACAGTCCGATGAAGGTGCTCTCCAGGAAGAAGGCCATCAAGCCTTCAATGGCCAGCGGGGCGCCGAAGATGTCGCCCACGTAGTGCGAGTAGTACGCCCAGTTCGTGCCGAACTGGAACTCCAGCGTGATGCCGGTGGTGACGCCCAGCGCGAAGTTGATGCCGAAGAGCTTGCCCCAGAAGCGGGTCATGTCCTTCCAGATGACGTTGCCCGTCATCACGTAGACACTCTCCATGATGACCAGCAGCCAGACCATGCCCAGCGTCAGCGGCACGAAGAGGAAGTGGTACATCGCCGTGGCGGCAAACTGCAGGCGCGACAGGTCGACGAGTTGTTCCGAAATCAAGGTTGTGCTCCGCTGGGGATCGAGGGCAAGTGGGTGGCGTCGACAGGCGAGCCCATGTGGGCAGCGGCACGATCGACATCGACGCCGACCCGTTCGTCCCGCACGAAGGCCCACCACAGGGCAGTCAGCACTACCAGCTTCAGCGCGATAGCGATGGCGAGGTGGCGGACAAGACGGTCCTGGGTGGCCTTCATGCGGTGATAGGTATCAAGACGCGTGCCACTTGAGTTGCCAGCCAGAAATCTGTTTTTAATCAACAGCTTGTGGTTCAGGCAGGGCCTTGCCTGCCAGCGTGCATGGAGTTCGGCTCTGCCAGGATGGCGGCGAACTGCCAAAATGACAGGTAAAGTCGTCTGGGGCGTCGGCAAGTTGATTGGAAAGCCCGCTCTATATATTCGCTATCGCTTATGTGCTGTGTTGCTGATGTCTCCCCGTCCGAGCGGTCCCCATCGAGGCCCCCTGACGCATCGCTGCCAACCTGAGGAACCGCCACATGCCACTCGATATCGCGATCCGCCCAGCATCTCGTCTCGGCTCCGGTGACCAGCGGCGCCGCACATGGCTTCGCTGGTCGGCGTCGGTAGCCCTTGGCGTGGCGCTGGCGGGCTGCGGCGAGACCGAGGCTTCGACGGACGCGGTGAGCCTGGAGGTGGCGAGGTCCGCGCACGAGGCCGGGAGAGCGGTGCTGATCGACATCCGCGAACCGGAGGAACATGCCACCGGAGTGGCGGCTGGCGCACGGTTGCTGCCGATGCGTCAGTTGAAGCGCAGACTCAACGAGATCCCCGTCAATCCCGAGCAGCCGGTGCTGCTCATCTGCAACACGCAGAACCGATCGAGCGCAACCCTGCGGGCGCTGCGCGAGCAGGGGTATGGCCATGTGCGCTACGTGAACGGCGGCATGAGTGAATGGGCTCGCCGCGGCTGGCCGATGGTGAAGCCCACCGGTGCTCCCGGCGCCTGAACAACAGCGGACGAGAGACCTGCCTTCATGGACACCCGCACCAACGCCATCCCGATCTATCGACAGGACGGCGCCCATCCCCAGGCGCTGGCCTGCGCCGCCTGTGAGGTGCGCAGCCAGGCGCTGTTCGGTGTGCTGGACGACTCGGGTCTGGACCGCATCCACACCCAGATCGCTTCGGTGACTCTGCACCCAGACGCTCCCGTCTACGACCGCGGCACGGCGGGGCTGGCGGTCTTCACGATCCGCGAAGGTCTGGTGCGCTTCGAGCGCAGCAGTGAGCATGGGGATCGCCGCATCGTGCGCATCGCCGGAAGAGGCGACCTTATCGGGCAGGAGGCACTGCTGAATCGACCCTATGGAGACGACGCGGTGGCCTGCACGGAGGTGCAGCTGTGTCGCATACCGCGCGCGCTGATCGACCAGCTCGCACAAGGCCGCGATGAGCTGCCGCGCGAGCTGATGCTGCGCTGGCAGCGCGCGCTGGACGCGGCTGAAGCCTGGGTGTCGGACCTGTCCACTGGGCCAGCGCGTCGCCGGCTGCTGTACCTGCTGCGGCGCCTGGCCGAGCATGCTGGAGCCGACGACACCATCTGGCTGCCGAGGCGAGAGGAGATCGGAGCGATGCTGGACATGACGATCGAAACCGCCAGCCGTCTGGTCAGTGCCCTGCGTCGCGAGGGCGTGCTCACGCTGTTGCCGGGCCGCAGTGCAGTGCTCGACCGCGGGGCCCTTCGCAAGGCGCTGCTGGCCGAGGGCGCGGCGTGATCGCTCAAGCACCCGTGCAGGACGTCTGACGCATGGCCACTGTCCTGCCCGAGCTCGTGTCCTACCTGGAAGGGCTGCCCGAGCCGCACATCCTGTTCGATCGCCAATACCGGATCCTCGCGGCCAACGCGGCCTACCGGCGCCAGTTCAGCCCGCAGACCTCGGTGGTCGGGCGCACCTGCTACGAGGTGTCTCACCACTTCAGCGTGCCTTGCGACCAGGCCGGTGAGAGCTGCCCGCTGGCGCGATCGCGGGAGTCGGGCCAGCGCGAACGGGTGCTGCACCTGCACCACACACCGCACGGCGAGTCCTACGTCAATATCGAACTGGTACCGCTGCGCGATGCCAGTGGCGAGCAGGCCTACTTCATCGAGAAGATGGAGCCCTTGCGGGTGGCGCAAGGGCAGCCCGCCGCGCAGGGCCTGATCGGGCGGTCCCCCGCGTTCCAGCGCATGCTGGAGCTGGTGTCGCGGGTGGGGCCTTCGCAGGCCAGCGTGCTGCTGCTGGGTGAATCCGGCACAGGCAAGGAACTCGTGGCGCAGGCCGTCCATGAAGCCAGCCCGCGCGCCGCCAACCCGCTGGTGGTGGTGGACTGCGCCAGCCTGCCGGAGACGCTGTTCGAGAGCGAGCTCTTCGGCCACGAACGCGGCGCCTTCACCGGTGCGAATACGAGCAAGCCGGGTCTGGTGGAGGCCGCCAGCGGCGGCACCTTGTTCCTGGACGAAGTTGGCGACATTCCGTTGCCCATGCAAGTCAAGCTGCTGCGCCTGCTGGAGAGCGGCACTTACCGGCGCGTGGGCAGCACCGAACTGCGCCGGACGGATGTGCGTGTGGTGGCGGCGACGCACCGCGACCTGAAAGCAATGGTGGCCGACGGCCGTTTCCGCGAAGACCTGTACTACCGCCTGAGCACCTTCCCGATCGCCTTGCCGGCCTTGCGCGACCGCACCGAGGACATCCCGCTGCTGGCCGTGGCCCTGCTGGCCCGGGTGGCCCCGCAGCGCAGGATGGCCCTCTCGGCTGGGGCGTTGGCGGTACTGCAGCGCCATCGCTTTCCGGGCAATGTGCGCGAACTGCGTAACGTGCTGGAGCGCGCAGCGCTGCTGGCCGATGGGACCACGATCGATCCCGTGCATGTGGAGCGCGCGCTGGGCACCGACGCATCGGCGAGTGGCCCGCGGGCCTCGGGAGCCGACGCAAGCGAAGGTCCGTCCGTGCTGGCCAGCGACGCGTCGCTGCGCAGCGTGGAGCGTGCCGCCTTGCAGGCACAGCTGAAGGCCCATCGTGGCAGCCGAGCGGAATTGGCGCGCAAGCTCGGCATCAGCGAGCGGTCGCTCTACCGGAAATTGCGCGACATCGAGCAGGAGCCGCCCGCCTGACATCGGCGGGCGAAGTGACAGTGTTCAGCCCTTGGCTGTAGCGGCGAACTCGTCGAAAGCCTTGATGGCGCTGGCGGCATACATCAGCGATGGCCCGCCCCCCATGTAGACGGCCACGCCGAGGGTCTCGTCGACCTCCTGGCGTGTGGCGCCCAGCTTGACCAGCGTCTGGGTGTGAAAGCCGATGCATGGGTCGCAGCGCACCGCCACGCTCAGCGCCAGGGCAATCAGCTCCTTGGCTTCTTGTCCAGGGCGCCGTCAGCCGTGGCCGCCCGGCCGAGATCGCCGAACGCCTTCATCACGTCGGGCGTGCTGGTTCTGAGACTGGCCAGCTCGGTCGAGACGGCTTGCGTCATTGCGCGGTAGGTGTCGGTAGCCAGTGGCACGGGGATTCCTTCGAGGATGTGCTGAGTCGTCAACGCCGGTCTGCTGCAGCCGCCTTGTCGGCGTCTTCCTGCATGTGACGGAGAAAGTAGCGCACGAAGAAGACGCCCATGCCCAGCATGAAGGCGATGCCAGCCACGCTCATCAGGCCGACGTCCGTCGTGAAGAGATCCTTGAGCGCATGCATGGCGCACTCCGTCGTTGCGATGACTGCATTTGGCGCGCGCTCGACAGGGTGGTCCTTGCCCTGCATCAAGCGGCGCGCGATGTGAACGTTGTGTGCACCGCCGTACGGACGGTGGCCCAGCCACAGGTCAGAGTTGGGAAGCGGAACCGCGTTTGCGGTCGGTGCTTGCGCGCATCGCTATGCCAACAACGCGGGCCCGCCTGAACTGACAGCTGCCAGCAGCTTCGCGCGCTGGACATGATCCTCGTCAATCTCCGGCTATCGCTGCGGCTATGGATGCGATTGCAGCAAGTGAACCCGGTATCAATATAAGTATTCGATGATGAATGCCTGCGATGAGAAGTACAGCGCACCTTGTTTAACCGACCAACCCTGCTAGGAGCACCCCATGACCGCATCGAGCTTTCCGCACCTCAACGAACCCGCACCTGATTTCAAGGCGCTCACGACCCATGGCGAGCGGACGCTGGCCGACTACAAGGGCAAGTGGCTGATCCTGTTCTCGCACCCGGCGGACTTCACGCCCGTGTGCACCACCGAGTTCATCGGCTTCGCCAAGGCGGCCGGTACGTTCAAGAAGATGAACTGCGAACTTCTCGGCCTGTCGATCGACAGCGTGTTCTCGCACCTGGCCTGGACGCAGAACATCAAGGAGAAGTTCGGCGTCGAGATTCCGTTCCCGATCATCGAGGACATCAAGATGGAGGTCGCCGGGGCCTACGGCATGGTGCACCCCGGTGCAGCGGACACCCAGGCCGTGCGCGCCACGTTCTTCATCGACCCGAACGGCGTGCTGCGGGCGATGGTGTACTACCCGATGAGCAACGGCCGCTCGATCGACGAGTTCGTGCGCCTGCTGCAGGCCATGCAGACCAGCGACGCGAACAAGGTGGCCACGCCGGAAGGCTGGAAGCCGGGCGATGACGTGATTGTGCCCGCGCCGAAGACGCCTGACGCGATCGCCAAGCGAAAGGCTGAAGGGCTGAACACGGTCGACTGGTACTTCACGACCAAGAAGCTCTGATCCAACGAAGCAGCGCAGCCGCCTGCGATTTGCCATCATGAAGCGCCGCGCTGGACAGCGCACGAGCAAGCACCACCAAAGGAGTCCCGGACCATGAGTACCAAGAAGAATCGAACCCCGGCCATCGACATCGGCATCAGTGCCGGCCATCGCGAGAAGATCGTCAAGGGGCTGTCGGCCTTGCTGGCCGACAGCTACACCCTGTACCTGATGACCCACAACTTCCACTGGAATGTCACTGGTCCGCAGTTCAACAGCCTGCACGCCATGTTCATGGCGCAGTACACCGAGCAGTGGACGGCGCTGGACCAGATTGCCGAACGCATCCGCTCGCTGGGCCACCCTGCGCCCGGCACCTACAAGGAGTTCGTCAAGCTGGCTTCGATCAAGGAAGTCGAAGGCGTGCCCAAGGCCACCGAGATGATCCGACACCTGGTCACTGCTCAAGAAGCGACGGCGCGCACGGCGCGGCAACTGTTTCCGGTGGTCGAGGCTGCAAGTGACCAGCCCACTGCCGATGTGCTGACGCAGCGCCTGGACGTGCACGAGAAAACGGCCTGGATGTTGCGCAGCCTGCTCGAGGACTGAGTGGCTGCCCGCAGCCCAACGTCCTCGACCACGGTGCCGCGCAAGGTTTGAGGGCCGATCCTCTGGGCGCAGTGCCCGGACCGATGTCTGCTGCAGCATTCAGGTGCTTCTCAGCGCCCCTTGCCACCGCCGGGCGCCGACCCGGGCCCAGCGCCCATGCCGGGTGCATTTCCGGCGCGCGGGCCTGCGCCTTTGCCTCTGGCTGGCGGCGCATCGGGCAGCGTCACGCCGCGCTCCTTGGCGCGTTCCAGCATCTTGGTGTGATGCTCGCTGCGAAACTGGTCGCGCTCCTGTTGGGTCTTCAGTGCGCGCATCTGCTGCTGGTGCTCGTTGCGCTCCTGGACGGTCATGAGTTGGCTGCCGTAGATGTTCTGCTGCGTTTGCGCCTGAACTGGCGCCGGTGTCTGTGCGATGGTGCCCATGCTCGTGGCGAGGATGGCACCCGTTGCGATGGCTGCAGCGATGAGAGAATTGCGTGTCATGGTTTTGCTCCTGAGTTGCGTGGGTCGAACTAGCGTCCCGTTTCCATCGGCGAATTGACGATGGCATCGAAATCGGTCTGGCTGATGTATTGCGGCGTGTAGCTGCCGCCCTGCTGCACCAGCGTCTTCATGTAGGCCCGCAGGTGGTTGCGCGAGCCCCGCAGCAGGTTGTCGTACACCAGCAGGATGTCTGCGTTGTCGATGCTGACCTTCTGCGCCACGATGTCGCGGATGTCCAATTCCTCGATCTGCACGCCCACCTTCAGCGCCTCGACCAGGCTCACGCTGCTGGCGGCTACGAGATTGGCGTACAGGGTCTGGAAGGCCGGCGTCTTGAATGTGCCCGTCGGCAATCCGGCCAGCGGGTCGGCAAGCTGGTAGCGGTTCAGCAGCGCCTTCACGGCGGAGGTGTGCGTCGTCTCGCTGGCCGCGATATTGCCGAAGATCGGCAGTGCCGGCCAGCGCGTGGCGCTCGCTGCGTAGACCGCATGGGCGAGCTCTTCCTCTTCGCGCATGAAGCTCAGGCTGTCGGCTTCAGCCGCGGACGGGGTCTGCAGCGGATAGGTGGACAGCGTGGTGGTCAGGGTGCCCGCGTCGAAGGTGGAAACGCCGTTGGCGTCGACGTTCATGTTCGGGCCCGCGTCGTCGCCGCCGCCGCAAGCGACGAGGCTCGCGGCCAGCAATGAGGCGAGCATCCATTGCAGCGGTAGGCGTCGTGTGATGTTGGTCATGTTGTTCTCCGGTGGGTTTGATGGGTCAGGGTTTCGTCGCGGCGCAGGTGTCGCGAAGTGCTGGTGCAGGGTTCTGTCCAGCTTCTTTGGCGCGAGCCGGTTCTGGCTCGCGGGGTGGCGCCGTTGCAGACGCGCATTCGTCCTTGCTTGTCGTGGTGGCATGGCGCGCACGCTGGCTTTCACGCTCGGCCTGCTGCATCCGGCGCGCCTGGTACCCGGAGCCATACGCCAGACCCGTCGGCGAAGCCGCCAGGCCGCTTCGCCCACCTGCGTGCCGCCCCGGCCCCTGGGCGAAGGCCGAACCCGTCACCAACAGCAGGGTGAGGAGCGTGGCATTGCGCAGCAGCAGGGTCTTCACTTGGCGTCCTTCAGCAAAGTTCAGCAATGGCTTTCGATGTGTGGATGCTGAGAGCCGCGGGTGTCATGGCGATTTCCTGGGCGGAGCATCGTGTGCCAGCGGGTTTCACTGTGTTTCACGCCGCCCGGTCGCCCGTGGGACGGGCTGTAGACTGGTAGACTGGCTGTGACATGGAAGCTCCCACCCCTGCGCGCGTGCTTGTCGTCGATGACGACCCGGCATTGCGCGAGTTGCTGCGCGACTACCTGGGCGTGAGCGGGTTCCAGGTGGACGAAGCCGACGGTGGCGAGCAGATGCGCCAGCGCATGGTGGCGGCACTGCCCGACGTCGTGGTGCTGGACATCATGCTGCCCGGTGAGGATGGCCTGAGCCTGGCGCGAGCACTGCGCCGCGACTCGAACCTGCCCATCCTGATGTTGTCGGCGCGCGGCGACGAGATCGACCGGGTGGTTGGGCTGGAAGTCGGTGCCGACGACTACCTGGCCAAACCGTTCAGTCCGAGAGAGTTGCTGGCGCGCATTCGTGCGCTGCTGCGGCGTGCCGGCTCCGGGGCTCAGGCAATCGAAGCCGCGGCCCCATCGGCGCAGCAGTTCCGATTCGGCCCCTATGTGCTGGACGACGCTGCGCACCGCCTGCTGCGCGGCAATGTCGAAGTGCCCATCAACGGCGCCGAGTTCGAACTGCTCAGTGTGGTCGTCAAGCATCCGAACCGGGTGTTGTCCCGCGACGACCTGATCGGCTGGCTCAAGGGCTACGAGCGAGATGCCTTTGACCGCAGCATTGACGTGCGCGTCACACGCCTGCGGCGCAAGATCGAAGCCGACCCGACGCACCCACAGTACGTGCGAACCGTGCGCGGTGAGGGCTACCTGTTCAACCCCCGCGGCGAGGAACACTGATGTCGGCCGTCGGCCGACACGCCACGTTGGCGCAACACTACCTGCGCTGGCTGGTATCACTGTTCCTCGCGCTGGCCCTGCTGATCTTTGCCGCGGGGCTCGGCTTCGTGATGCTGCCACTGGCCGCACGCTCGGCCGACGACCTTGCCGGGTTGATGGTGCTGTCGGCGCAGACCTGGACTGAGCTGCCTCCCGACACGCGTCCGGCCTTCGAGGCCGAGTTGCTGCGCCAGCACCAGCTCGCGCTGCTGCCGGGAATGCCGATGCCGCCCGACAACCGCCTCGTGCACGGCTTCTATGTCCACTACCTGGAGCAATCGTTGCAGCAGCGCAGTGGCTTGCCCGCCTTTCTGGCCAGAGCGGTCGGCCCCGACCGTGGCGATTGGTTGTGGACCACGGTGATGGCGGGCGGCCAGGCCATCGGCGTCGGCTTTTCCGAAGAGCGCGTGAATACCAGGCCGCTGTGGGGGCTGGCCGTCGTGCTGTTGGCTGGCACAGGGCTGGCCAGCGTGGCCGCCTTGTGGCTTGCCCAGCGCATCGCACAGCCCGTGGCGCGCCTCGAACAGGCTGCCGCTGAACTTGCCACGGGCGCCAGCCCGGCCCTGCTGCCGCAGACCGGGCCGCGCGAGCTGGCCGAACTGGCGGGCCACTTCAACCAGATGGCGCTGCAGGTGCGGGACCTGCTCGATGCGCGAACGACGCTGCTGGCGGGCCTGTCGCACGACCTGCGCACACCCTTGGCGCGCATGCGTCTGGCGCTGGAGTTGCTCACGCTCAAGCCGAGCCCGGCCCTCATCGGCCGGCTGGAGCACGACATCGAGGAGATGAATGCCTTGATCGGCCAGTTGCTCGATCTGGCCAAGGGCTTGGAGCGCGAGGAACGGCGGACCTTCGAGCTCGCGCCCTGGCTGGCAGAGCGCGCGGCTCAGCATGCCGACGCTGCCCGCGCCGCCGGTGCCGTGATCTCAGTGCGCTGTCCTTCAGGACTGCAGGTGCACGCCGCAGCCGGCCTGATGGGCCGTGTGCTGGACAACTTGCTGGGCAATGCGCTGCGCTATGCGCCTGGGCCGATTGAACTGCTGGCTCAAGCGGTCGATGCCACGCCAGCCAGCCGCGTCCGCCTGAGCGTGCTGGATCGCGGCCCCGGCATCCCTTCCGATCAGATGGACACCGTTTGGCGACCCTTCCAACGGGTCGAAGGCTCGCGCAGTCCGCAAACCGGTGGCTATGGGCTGGGCCTGGCCATCGTCAAGCAACTGGCGACGAGCCAAGCCTGGACGGTGGGGCTGGCGGCACGCAGTGGCGGCGGCCTGGATGCGTGGGTCGAGTTGCCTACGAAGGCACTGTCCGTGCAACCCGAGGCTGGAATAGCGAGTTAGCGAGGCTACAGCGCGCGCCCTTCGCCGGCCTCTTCAAACGTTTTTCCGTCGCGGATGTGATACATGCGCTTGAAGGTGGGGATGATCTTCTCGTCGTGCGTGACCACGATGATGGCGGTGTGGTACTGCGTCGCCATCTGGTTGAGGATGCGCATCACGGCCAGGGCACGCTCGCTGTCCAGCGGCGCGGTCGGTTCGTCGGCCAGGATCACCGGCGGCCGGTTGGCCAGCGCACGGGCGATCGACACACGCTGCTGTTCGCCGCCCGAAAGTTCCGACGGTTGTGCCTTGGCGCGGTGGCCCACGTCGAGCGCATTCAGCAACTCGGCCGCACGCAGGCGGGCCTCGGCATTCGGGCGGCCTGCCAGCATCGGCAGCAGTGCCACGTTGTCGGTCACGTCCAGGAAGGGGATCAGGTAGGGCGCCTGGAAGACGAAGCCGATGCTGTCGCGTCGCAGCGCACGCAGGTCGGGAATCTTCCAGCCGTCGTCGTAGATCATCTGGCTGCCGAGGATCATGCGACCGGACGTTGGTTCGATCACGGCGCCCAGGCACTTCAGCAAGGTGCTCTTGCCCGAGCCCGACGGGCCGATCAGGCCGACCACTTCGCCCGGCGCCACGACCATGTTCACGTCCTTCAGCGCATCGACGGCCCTGTCGCCTTCGCCATAGCGCTTGCGCAAGGCCTCGATGCGGATACCGACTTCAGCCATCTCAACCGCCGATCGCCGCGGCAGGGTCGACCTTCAGCGCGACCCTGATCGCCAGCGTGCTGGCCAGCGCGCAGATCACCACCACCGCCACCAGGCCACGCACAGCGTCGCCCGATTCCAGCAGCACGTATTTCGGGAAGATGGGCGCCCAGAAGGTGGCCGCCACCTTGCCGACGATGAAGCCGATCAGGCCCAGGCCCAGCGCTTGCTGCAGGATCATCCCGGCGATCGTGCGGTTGCGTGTGCCGATGAGCTTGAGCACCGCAATCTCTCGTATCTTGCCCAGCGTCATCGTGTAGATGATGAAGGCGACGATGGCTGCGCTGACGATCGCCAGGATGACCAAAAACATGCCGATCTGCTTGGCCGAAGTGGCAATCAGCTTGGCGACGAGGATCTCTTCCATCTGCTCGCGCGTGAAGGCTTCCAGGTGCTTCCAGCGGCGAACGGGTTCGGCCACGCTCTCGGCATCGGTGCCGGGCTGCACCTGCACGAGGATCGCGTTGACGTTGCGGTTGTTCGCCTGCGAGGCCTGGATCGCTTCCAACAACCCCGGCACCCCCGGGCGGTTCAGGCTCGGGTTGGCCGCGGTGCGCGCGCGATCGTTGACGATGGCGTCGTTGTCCTTCAGGAACTGCGCTTCCTGCGCGTCCTTCAGCGGAATGAAGACCATGGGGTCGCCGCCCGAAGAGACCATGCGCCGGGTCAGGCCGACGACCGTGTAGTCGTGGCGGCGGATGCGGATGCGCTCGCCCAGCTGGAAACCCGTGCGGACGTCCGCGACGGCCTCATAGTGACTGCGCGTGATGTGCCGCCCGGCCACCAGGTAACCCGGCTCGCCCGGCTGTCCCGGCTCGAAGCCGACCACCATGGCGCGCACGTCGTCGTCGGCGCCTTCCGCCGCGGCTGCACCCGCCGTGGCGGTGCGTCTCACCTGCATCGTCAGGTAAGTCACGTTGGCGGCGCGCGCGACGCCGGGCAGTCCGAGCACGCTGCGCACCGAGTCGTCGCGCAGGCTCGACGACTCGGCGTAAGGACCCTGCGTGTCCTGCTGCACCACCCACAGGTCGGCACCGCTGTTGTTCAACAGGGCGCGCGCGTCGTCGACCATGCCGCGATACACGCCGGCCATGGTCAGCGTCACGCCGATCAACAGGCCCAGGCCGATGCCGGTCAGGACGAACTTGCCCCAGGAGTGAAGGATGTCCCTGCCGGCCAGGCTGATCACGGCTGCTGACCCGAGAGAGAGTCGACCACCACTATGCGGCTCTTGGCGCCGAGGTCTTTCTCGCTGTGCACGACGACCGACGCGCCGGGCTTGATGCCTTCGAGCACCTGCACCTTGCCGTCCAGGCTGGTCTGGCCCAGGCGGACCGGCGCGAACTTCAGGGCGCCGCTGTCGATCGTCCACACCCCGGTCTGTGCCTGCACGCGCTTGACGGCGGCGTTGGGCAGCAGTACAGCCTGGGCGGTCGTGGGCAGCGACAAGGTCACCTCGGCCAGTTCGCCCATCGACAGGCTGGCCGGCGCCTGGTCGAGGCTCACCTGGGCCACGCGCTCTTCGGTCACGCTGTCGCTGACGGCTTCGACGCGGGCCACCTTTCCAGCGAATGACTGTCCCGGGTTCGACCGCAGCACTACCTGCGCCGGCAGCCCGGCGGCGAGCCCTGCCGAGCGGCCTTGGTCCAGGCGCACCTTGATCCAAAGGGACGAGGGATCGAAGACGCGCAGCACCGCCTGGCCGGCCACCACCGTCGATCCCGGTTCGGCGTCACGGCTGGTCACCACGCCGTCGGCCGGCGCCAGCAGGCGCACGTTCGCGCGTTGCTGGCGAAGCCCGGCGCGTTCGGCCGCCAGCCGTTGCTGGTCCTGCCGGGCTGCAGTGAGGTTGGCATCGGCCGCACTGACGATGGCATCGGCCGATGCCTGCTCTTGCAGGCGCGCTTCGACAGCGCCGGTGCTGATGAAGTTTTGAGCGCCCAATTCGACGTAGCGGCGCGCATTGACCGCCGCGAGTTCCTTGCGGGCCAGCGCGTCACGGCGCTGCGCGTCCGCCGCGGCCATGGCGCTACCGGCGCGCGCCACCGAAGCGTCGAGGGCAGCCGTGCGCTCGTCAAGGTCCACGGGGTCCATCTCGGCCAGCAACTGGCCCGCCTTCACGTGGTCGCCCACGTCGACGGCCACCGCGCGAACGCGACCAGCGACCGTGGGCCCGATCAGGTAGCTGCGTCGGGCCTCGACGGTGCCGATGCCGAAGAGTGCCGGCGTAAGCCGGCCTTCGGCGGCTTTGATGACAGTGACGCGCGTCGGCGCCAGCGGCCCGGAGCGCATCACGACGAAGGCCATGGCTGCGGCCAAGCCCAGGCCAAGCAGGCCGAGGACCAGCCGGCGCAGTCCGATCGACGACAGCTTCATGAGACCTCCCCGAGGCTGCGCCTGAAGAGGGCGAAGACGCGTTCGCCCTGTGAGCTCATCGCAACTGGCCGGCCGGCCAGCATGGCCTGCATCACCAGGCCCTGGATCAGGCCGACGAAGGTGGTGGCCGCGGCCTCGCGGTCGAGGTCGTCTATTACCTGGCCCTGCCTCACGGCTCGCTCAAGGGTGTCCAGCAGCAGCTTGCGGTAGCCCTGCAGCAGCAAGCGCACCTCCTGTTTGGTCGCGGAGTCGGCGGGCTGCTGCAATTCATGGATGATCAGACGCGGCACGCCGGGATGCGCTATGACGAAGTCGACATGCGCGCGGAACATCGCCGCGAGTGCATCCACAGGCGAAACCGCATCGGCGGCTGCATGGGTCACGGTCTGCATGAGCGCTTCGCGGACCCACCGCACCGCTGCCACCCAGATGGCGTCCTTGGTGGGGAAATGCTTGAACACCGCACCCTGTGTGACGCCAATGGCCAAGGCGATGTCAGTCGTCGTAATCTGCGCCGGGCTCGTGTCGCGTGCCAGCTGCAGTGCAGCCGCCACGATCTCCGTCTGGCGCTCTTCGGTGGACAGGCGTGTCTGCATGGTGAGGCCTGAATTGGTAAGTAATGGATGACTTACCAAATATGCGTTGCTTCCAGGCAGATCACCATGACCCAGGTCAAACCCGGCCTCCAGCTTTGTCGAAGCTCGAAGGGCGGTTGAGGGTCGATTGCGTGAATACACCGAGCCCGCGTGAATACCCGCAATGGGCACGAAGCTGCCGCCCGATCTGGCTGATCAAATGTCAGGAACTGGCCGCCATGCAAGTCTTGCCGTAACGGCAATGAGCTTTCGGTCGTGACCGGCAGCCCCCGTGACTCGTGGCACGGCGCGGACGGCGGGTATCCTTCAATTCTGTCGACGATCAAGATGTGGAAAGGCAAGGTGCCACAGACGGTTTCGACCTTGCGATTTTTCGTTCAACCGCGGTGGAGTGAGATTGAAACAAAAGCTGATTTGGTTCTTGCTGAGCCTGGCGGTCACAACGCAGGTTGTCGCGGCGGATTCGGAGCTTGCTTACCCGCCGCTGCTGAGTCCGGCGGTGCAGGAGGCCAAGGCCGCCCGTCTGGCTGCGGAACTGCTTTCGCGGTATCACTACAAGGCCGTCCCGCTTGACGATGCCTTGTCGGGCAAGATGTTTGACCAGTACCTGAAAGCACTCGACCCCGAGAAAGTCTACTTTCTGCAAACCGACATCGACCGCCTGGCCGTCGACCGGAACCGGCTTGACGATGCGATCCTGACCGCGGACTTGCGCACGCCCTTCGACATTTTCAATCTGTACGGACGCCGTGCCGTCGAGCGGATGGCCCATGCCCGCAGCCTGCTGCGCAAGGGGTTCGATTTCAAGAACGACGAAACGCTGATGATTGACCGCAAGGACCAGCCCTGGCCCGCGACCGAGGCAGATTCGCTGGACCTATGGCGCAAGCGTGTGAAGAACGATTGGTTGCGACTCAAGCTTGCTGGCCAGGATGATTCGGCCATCGCGAAGATTCTCGACAAGCGCTACGACAGCGCCTCTAAGCGCATCGGCAAGATCACGGGCGCCGACGCCTTCCAGGCGTTCATGAATGCTTATACGACGGCGATCGAGCCGCATACCAACTATCTGGGGCCGCGCGCCGCGGAGAACTTCGGCATCGCGATGCGGCTGTCACTGGTGGGCATTGGCGCAGTTCTGACCGAAATCGACGGCTACACCACCATCCGGGAATTAGTGGCAGGTGGACCCGCGAGCCAGTCGGGGCAACTGCAAGTGGGTGACCGTATCGTAGGCGTCGCGCAAGGCGAGACCCGCCCGATGGACGATGTTGTCGGCTGGCGCCTGGACGACACGGTGGCGCTCATTCGCGGCACGGTGGGTTCGACCGTCCGTCTGGACATCCTGCCCGCCGATCAAGGGCCTGACGCGTCGATCAAGACTGTGGTCTTGATCCGCAACACCATCACGATGCAGAACAGCGCGGCCAAGGCCAAGGTCTATTCCGTGACGACGGGTGAGGGCAAGCGCCTGATCGGCGTGATCACCTTGCCGACGTTTTACGAAGATATCGACGCGCTTCGAAAGGGCGACAAGGATTACCGCAGCGCTGGGCGCGACGTGGCACAGCTGCTGGCGGATCTGAAGGCTCAAAAGGTAGATGGCGTCTTGATGGATCTGCGCAACAACGGCGGTGGCTCGCTGCGGGAATCGGTAGGCCTGGCCGGCCTGTTCGTCGGGAAGGTGCCGGTGGTTCAGACACGCAATGCCAAAGGCGACATCGCCGTGGAGAAAAACGTCAATACCGGCTTGGCTTGGGACGGCCCGATGGGCGTCCTGATCAACAGGGCCTCGGCTTCAGCGTCGGAAATTTTCGCCGCTGCGATTCAAGACTACGGTCGCGGCCTGATCATCGGCGAGCCCAGCTTTGGCAAGGGTACCGTCCAGACCGTGGCCAGCCTCGACCAGGTCGCCAGGAATGCCACTCCGGTGTTTGGCGAACTGAAGATGACCATCGCGCAGTTTTTCCGAGTAGACGGCGGCACAACGCAATTGCGTGGCGTGGCACCGGACATCGGCTTTTTGCAAACCGGCGGCGACACCTTGTTTGGCGAATCGAGCTACGACAACGCCTTGCCGTGGACTCGCGTCAAGGCGGCCGACTACGCGCCTGTGGGTGACATCAAGGCGCAGCTTCCGCGCCTGCTGTCGTGGCATGAGAGTCGCGTTCAGCGCGACCGTGACTACCAGAGCCTGCTGGAGGATCTTGCGAGGGCACGGGAACGGCGCAGGAACAATGTGATTTCACTCAACGAAGCGGCGCGGCGCAAGGAGCGCGCCGCTCTGGAGACGCGCCTGACCGGCATGCTGGGCTCTGCTGGAGCTGGTGCGGGCGGCGCGTTGGCGGACGATGGCTTGCAGTTCAACGAACGCAAGCTCAGCAAAGATCTGGCCATGGAGAAGACCAAGGACTCCGTCAACGACGTTCTCTTGAACGAGGCGGTCAGCATCCTGTCCGACAGCGTGGCGTTGAAAGAGGGCAAATACCAAATGGCAGCGAGTGCCCTGTCGACCCGTCCTGTCGTGGTCACGGCCCTGTCGGCGGCGCCATCGAAACAATAGATTTGATGGACGACTGCATCGCCCAGCAGGTTGCGAATGGAACTAGCTGGCAACTTCCCAGGTGCGATAAGCACGGCTGGAGTCGATGGTGGTCGGACGATCATCAACGCGGCCATCATCGAGCGACGCCTTGGGCGCAGGCGTTGAGCGGGCTCAACGCCTGCGCCCAACCGGCTGCTACCTTTGGCACTCGACTTGGGCATTGTTTGGTGCCGAAGCATGGGTCATGCCATTGAGGAGATCGCCATGAGTCACTTGAGTCGCCATCTGCTCGCATCGGTTTTGGCATTGGTTGCGGTCGGCTCATCGCATGCGGCAATGCTAGGCCCTATCGGTGGGTCCGGGCTCAGCGGCGAATATGCGAGCCTCGCGGACAGTCCGTTCAGCGCGTTGCCGTTCACATACTTCCACTTCGAAGACTTCGAGGACGGGGTGTTGAATGTGCCCGGCGTCAGCATGTCCGGCGACGGCCTGCGCCTGGAGTTGAACGACGACTCTGTCGATGGCGATGACGGCGTGATTGACGGCAGCGGCAGCGCTGGCAGGAGTGTCTGGGCCTGGGGTAGGCCCGGCATCAACATCAGCTTCGACAAGGCTGCGCTCGGGCAACTGCCCACGCATGCCGGGCTGGTCTGGACCGACGGCATCAACCCGATCCGCTTCGAGGCCTACGACTTGGCCGGGACGCTCATCGGCGCCGTGACCGGCGATCATGCCGACAGTGTGCACGGGGGCCAGACGGCGGACGACCGCTTCTACGGTGTGATCCATCCCGCCGGCGTTGCCAGAATCGTGATTTACAGCGGCGTGGTCGCCGGCGACTCTGGCATCGAGATCGATCATTTGCAGTACGCCCTCGCGGTGCCTGAACCGACAAGCGCCTCGCTGATGCTGGCGGGCTTTGCCTGGCTTGGACTGCGTCTGAGAGGGAGCAGGGGTTGCCGATGATGCGATGATCTCAGGATGCTCGGACCGCCTCTCCATCAATGTCGCGTGCTGGCTTCGCCTTGCCCGGGGGTCTATGGCGTGCAGACCGACAGCGCCCGCCACTTCGGCAGGCATTGGCATGGCACGTTCGGCATCGGGCTGCTGGAGCAGGGCGCTCAGCGCTCCGCCAGCGGGCGCGGGACTGTGGAGGCGTTCGCGGGCGACCTGATCACCAGCAATCCCGGTGAGGTCCATGACGGCCGGCCGCTGGGTGACGCGTCGCGGCGCTGGCATATGGTGCATCTGGACCCTGATGTGATCGCGGCCATGGCGGCGCCGGGCCGTGCCTTGCTCGACATCGAATGGACGCGGCCGGTGATCCAGGACGCGCCTCTGCGCGCCGCGCTGCAGCGGCTGTTGAGCCAGATGGATCGCTGGAACGCCGGCCAGGCCTTGACCGACGCAGACCGCCTCGCCTGCGAGGAAGGGCTCGTGCAGGCCTGCGGCCTGCTGCTGGCGGGCCATTCGACGGCTGCCCCGGCGGAGCAGGCTGGCGGCGATATCGCCCGCGTGCGTGAACGCCTGGCCGACGAGATGCTGGACCCGCCGACTTTGGCCGACCTCGCCACGATGTCCGGCCTCAGCAAGTACCAGTTGCTGCGGCGATTCACGCAGGCCTATGGCGTGCCGCCGCACGCCTGGCTGCTGCAGCAGCGCGTGGAGCGAGCCAGGCGCCTGATACGCGATGGAGATGATCTGGCGACGGCCGCACTGGCCTCCGGCTTCGCCGATCAGAGCCATATGACCCGGCTGTTCGGGCGGCACTTCGGCTTCACGCCCGGAGCCTGGCAGCTGGCGGCCGCTCGCCGACGGCCGCAATAACGTTCAAGACGCCCGCCGATCGAGAGCCGAGACTCTGACCGATTCACTGGGGAGATCGGGATGAGAGAGGTGTTTAAGGGCCAGCTGCTGTGCTGCCTGGCCATGGTGCTGGTGGGCAGCACCGTGGTGGTCAGCAAGATCATTGGGGTGGAGGTCGAGCCCTTCCTGGCGACGGCGATGCGCCATGCGCTGGCACTGCCGGTGTTCCTGCTGCTGATGCGCGTCAAGGGCGAGCGCCTGCCGCGTGTCGGTGCCCGGGATGCGGCCCTGCTGCTGGTGCAGGCAGCGGCAGGCAGCGTCGGCTACACGGTGCTGCTGTTACAGGGCGTGGTGCTGGCCGGCGCGGCCAATGCCGGCATCGTGACCGGCACGCTGCCGGCGGTGGCGGCCCTGTTTGCGGTGCTGTTTCTGGGCGAGCGGCCGGGCTGGCGTTTGGGCTTGGCCATCGCGCTGGCGGCCCTGGGTGTCGTGGTCGTCACCCTGCCGTCGGGTGATGCCCCGGCGCTGGATGGGCAGCGGCTCAAGGGCATCGCCCTGGTGATGGGCGCGGTGGCCTGCGAGGCGGTGTTCATACTGGCCAACAAACGGCTGTCGCGCCCGGTGCCGGCGCTGGCCCTGTCCACGCTGATGTGTGCGGGGGGCCTGCTGCTGTCGGTGGGGCCCGCCTGGCTGGTGGCGGGCCCGGCGCCTCTGGTCATCGCCACGCCTGCGCTGCTGGGCATCGTCTATTACGCCTGGGTGCCCACGGTGCTCGGCTTCCTGCTCTGGTACGCGGGCAGTGCGCGCACCAGTGGCGCGCGGGCGTCGCTGGCCACGGCCTGGCTGCCGGTCTCGGCGATGCTGCTATCGGCGCTGTGTCTCGCCGAGCCCATCAGCGCCTGGCAGGGGCTGGGCCTGGGCTGCGTGCTGCTGGCCATGGGGATGGCGACTTCGGGTGCGTCTACTCAAGCAGCGACTGGAGATCGAGCCACAAAGAACAGCCGAGGAAAGGCCAGCAGCCGCTTGCCGTCGGCCCGGGGCGGATAGGCCGCGTCAATGCGTTGCTCGTACTCGGCCAGGAACAGCGGCTGCAACGCGGTGGGCAACGCCTCGACGAAGGGCTTCAAGCCGGTGGCGCGCAGCCATTGAACGATGGCCGCAGCATCGTCCATCAGGTGGTAGTAGGTGGTGCGCCAGACATCGACCTTGGCCGTGGGAGCGAGCAGATCGTAGTAGTGATCGGCCGACAGGATGCGTGCCCGCAGCTGGCCGGCGTCGCCAATGGCCGGCGCAAAGCGCGGGTCGGCCGCGACCTCTCGCATCAGCTGGTGCGAGGGCTGATCGAGGTTGTCGGGCATCTGCACCGCCAACACGCCGCCGGGCGCCAACGCCGCGAGCAATCTGGGCATCAGCTGCTCGTGATCAGGCACCCATTGCAGCGCTGCGTTGGCATAGACCAAATCAACCGGCGCTGCGGGCTGCCATGTCGTGATGTCGCCCAGCTCGAAGGCGAGGCCTGGCAACCGCTGCCGCGCGCTGGCCAGCATGGCCGGCGAACTGTCCAGCCCCGTGATGCCCGTCTGACCATAGCGCGCCAGCAGCAGCTCGGTCGAATTGCCCGGTCCGCAACCCAGGTCCACCACCCGGCCGGGCGCCGTCAGCGGCACACGGGCCAGCAACTCTGCGGCGGGGCGGGTGCGCTCGTCTTCGAAACGGGCGTAGAGGGCGGGGTTCCAGTCCTGTGTGCTCATCGCTTGCTCCTTGAGGTAGTTCACAGTGTCTTGTGTCTTATATAAGACTTGAGGTGAATTGTAGCGGCTTCGCCTTTATGCGATTTGTGCGCGACACTGCGGCATGAGCGACTTGAACTACGTGGTTGTGCTCGGCGAAGCGCTGCTGGACCTGTTTCCCGAGGGCTCCGTTGTCGGCGGCGCGCCGTTCAATCTGGCGCGCAATCTCGCTGCGCTGGGCGCCGCCCCGCTGATGATCACTCGCATCGGTGCCGATGCTGCCGGCGGGCGCATCGCCGCCGAGTTCACCCGTTTCGGCATGGAGACCCGCGGCCTGCAGCGCGACCCGCAGCGTGCAACCGGCGTCGTCCATGTACGGATGGAGGGCCCGCAGCACCGCTTCGAGATCGGCACCGACAGCGCCTGGGATGCGCTCGACGCGGCGGAGCTGGTGCGCAGCGTCGAGGCCGCCCGGCCGGCCTGGATCTGCTTCGGCACGCTGGCCCAGCGCGACCCGCTGTCACGCGCGGCGATACGCTCCGGCCTGGCCTGCACGCAGGCTCAACGCTTTCTCGACCTGAATCTGCGTGATGGCCCGGACAACCGCACCTTGGCCGAGGCCTCGCTGGCGTTGGCCGATGTGGCCAAGGTGAATGAGGGCGAGCTGGAGACCTTGCTGGGCTGGTTCGGCGAGCCGGAGCATCCCGCTGCGGTAGAAGCCTTGATTGACCGCTTCGGCCTGCAAATCCTGCTCATCACCCGTGGCGCCGATGGCTATGCCTGCTTCGACGCGAGCGAGCGGCGCTGGCTGGAAGGCCGTGCGCCCGCGGTTGACGTGGTCGACACCGTCGGCGCAGGCGACGCCTTCGCGGCGGTTTTTCTGCTGGGCCGGCTGCGCCGATGGCCGCTGGAGACGACCTTGCAGCGCGCGGCCCAGTTCGCGTCCAGCGTGTGTACCTTCAAGGGGGCAGTTGATCCGAGTCTGCCTGCCTATGCAGAGGTGCGGGCGGCATGGGCTTAGCATCGAGGCCTGTTACTGACGAGGGCAACACCATGCGCATGCTTTTCACTGTCCTGGGTCTGCTGCTGACGGTGGCCATCGTGGGCCTGCTGGTCAAGAAGCAGATGTCCGCGATCACGCCAGCTGTGCAGACGCCGGCAGCCACCACGGCGGGCCAGATCGAGGGTGCACCGCCGATGCCCGCGAACCAGGTTCAGCAGGTGCGCGACGACGTGCAGAAAGCACTCGCGCAAGGCGCTGCGGCCAATGCTGCCGCCGCCTCCGCCGCGAATCAGTAAGCCAGGGCCTGCGCCAAGGCCTGCACCGTCCGTGGCGCGCAGCCCTCGGCATGGTTGCTGATGCAGATGTATGTCTTGTGGCCGGCCTCGACGGTGGCGCGAATCACCCGGGCCAGCAACTCATGGGTGGCGGGGGCCGGGTCCAGGATCTGGTCGAACAGGCCATAGCGCTTCTGCGCCTCTTCATATCCGAAGGGGCCGAAGCGGGCATGCAGATTCCAGCGGCAGACCAGCGGCCCGGGCCACAGGCGCCGCAATACCTTCAGCTGCAACTCCAGATCACCTAGCTTCGGGTGGATGCCCAGGCAATAGGTCGCGCCATGGCGCTTGAGCAGTGAAGCAAACTCGGGCGTCAGAAAGGCCGGGTCGCGCACCTCGACGGCGATCACGCCGTCGGGCGCCACCGGTTGTAGCGAGGGCAGGGCGGCGAGCATCGTGTCCAGCTGTTGCAACACCTCGGGCATGTTCGCCAGCTGCGACGGTGCCAGCGGGCTGAGCTGGAACACCAGCGCACCAATCTTGGCGCCCAGGCCTTCCAGTGCCGGCTGCACAAACTCCTGGGCGGCCAGGGCCGGGTCGAGAAATGCGGAGTTGAGCTGCTGGCCACGGCCGTCTTCATCGCGCACCTGGGCATCGCTCACCAGGCTGGGCGCCTTGATGACAAAGCGAAAGTCGTCCGGCACCTGGGCGGCATAGCGCTCGTACTGGGCAGCGGTCAATGCGCGGTAGAAGTTGCGGTCAATGCTGACGGTGCGCATCAACGGGTGTTGGGCATAGACCTGCAGGCCCTGGCGTGACAGCAGCGACTCGCCATGCTCGCCGGCCCAGACCAGGCCCGCCCAGCCAGGATAGCTCCAGGACGAGGTGCCCAGATGCAGCTGCGGCGGCAGGCGCTGGGCCAGCGCCACGATGTCGGCATCGACGGACGCGGGCTGGATGCTGCTGCCTGCGCCTTTGGGCCTGCGCTCGGCGGCCGGGGCGGGCAGGATTTCGTCGGGAAACAGGGCGTCTTGCATGGTCCAAGCATAGCGTTGACTGCGGCTGCGACACCCCGGGTTGCTACACTTCGCCCGGCCTGCCCATGACCGATTCCGCCCCCCCATCCACCGCCCAGCCCGACGCGTCCGAGACCCTGGCCGCGGACACATATGCCATGCGTCTGGCGCTGGACCAGGCGCACAACGCGCTGCTGGTGGGCGAGGTGCCGGTGGGTGCGGTGATCATGCGCGGCGGCCAGGTCATCGCCACCGGCTACAACCGGCCTATCACCACCCATGATCCGACCGCACACGCCGAGATCGTGGCGCTGCGCCATGCCGCCCAGCTGCTGGGCAACTACCGCCTGCCCGAGTGCGAGCTGTTCGTGACGCTGGAGCCCTGCGCGATGTGTGCAATGGCGCTGATGCACGCGCGCTTCAAGCGCGTCGTGTTCGCCGCGACCGACCCCAAGACCGGGGTGGCCGGCTCGGTGCTGGACCTGTTCGCCGACAAGCGCCTGAACCACCACACCCAGGTGCAGGGCGGCGTGCTGGCCGAGGCCAGCTCGCAGTTGCTGCGCGATTTCTTTGCCGAGCGGCGCGCTGCCGCCAAACGCAGGCGCCAGGCTCCCGCCGGCGATACCGATCCCATTCCCCAAGGCGAAGCCTTGCACCTGGACGACACATGACCCGACACACGCTGTGTGATACCACCGAAGGCACTTGCGGCCACACCGACGCCGAGCATCAAAAGATGAGCACGGTGACCCTGTTCACGCCGGCCGGCGTGGTGGCCAAGGCTGCACCGCTGAAGCTGGCCGCCAAGCGACTGAAGGCCCTGGGCTATGAGGTCAGCATCGATGCCGACGCCCTGGCCAAGCACCAGCGCTTTGCCGGTGATGACGCGACCCGCCTGGCCGCGTTGCACCGCGTCGCCGAGCAGGCGCCCAGCATCGCGCTGGCCACCCGCGGCGGCTATGGCATGACGCGGCTGCTCGATGGCATCGACTGGGCCCTGATCGCGCGCAGCGTCGAGCAGGGCACGCGCTGGGTCGGCCAGAGCGACCTGACCTCGCTGCAGCTGGGCCTGCTGGCCCACACCAAGGCGGCCGCCGGCCTGCACACCTGGGCCGGCCCGCTGGCCTGCGACGACTTCGGCCGCGCCGAGGCCGACGGCGGCGTTGACGATGTGACGCAGGATTGCTTCACCGAGGCGATGGACGGCGCGCTGGAGGCAGTGGGCTTCCGCACCGAGGCCGGCTTCGATGGCGTCGATGTCAAGGGCACGTTGTGGGGTGGCAATCTGTGCGTGCTGAATTCGCTCTTGGGCACGCCGCACATGCCGCGCATCAAGGGCGGCATCCTGTTCCTGGAGGATGTCAACGAGCATCCCTATCGCATCGAGCGGAATCTGCTGCAGCTGCAGCAGGCCGGCGTCCTCGACGCGCAGAAGGCCATCGTGCTCGGCGCCTTCAGTGCCTGGCGCAAGTCGCCGCTGGACCGGGGCTACACGCTGAAGAGCGCCATCGAGGCGGTGCGTGCCCGCACCAAGACGCCCATACTGACCGGTCTGCCTTTCGGCCATGTGCCGACCAAGGTCTGCCTGCCGGTGGGTGCCAAGGTCACCCTGGCGGTGCAGGGCCGGGACGCCTTCATGGGTTGGGACCACTTCTAGGCAGTTGGGGACAGAGCAGATGCTGACGCCTCAGGGCTGTCCCTCAAGGCATTGATAGGCGCCGCAGCGAAGCGAATCACTTGACGTAGCAAGCCCTGCATTCAGGGGGCGCTTACTGGCAAACCCTAGGTGTCGCCTGTGTGTCAGCTGCGCGTCAGCGCTTAGAATGCGCGACCACGCCTCGGGACGACACGGCCACAAGCCATGCCTTCCAGAGGCTGAATTTTTTTGGCCGGGGCGTCATGGTGATCCGTGTGACGCTTGGATTGGGACTTTTGGAGAGCCACATGGGCAGCTTGAAAGCAAGGGCGCGCAGCCTGATGCGCGCCGCAGCGGGTGTTGCCGCGGGTGTTGCAGGTTTGGCACTGATGACGCTGCTGGCCGGTTGCGACAACAACCCCTGGCCCAGCGATGCTGCCGCCACCAACACCTTCTACACCTCGGTGCAGGAACGCTCGCCGCGCCATCTGGACCCGACGGCCTCCTACTGGAGCAACGAGACGCCCTACACCTACTCGATCTATGAGCCGCTGTATGGCTACCACTACCTGAAGCGCCCGTTCACCCTGGTGCCCAAGACGGCGTCCGACGTGGTCAAGCCCATCTATCTGGACAAGGACGGCAAGATCCTGCCCGAGGATGCGCCGGGCGAGAGGATCGTCGAGAGCGTCTATGAGGTGCCGATCAAGAAGGGCGTGCTGTACCAGCCGCACCCGGCCTTCGCCAAGGACGAGCAGGGCAACTACCGCTACCACGCGCTGAAGCCCGACGCGTTGGGCACCAAGCGTTCGCCGCTGGAGTTCGAGCATCAGGGCACCCGCGAGCTGGTCGCCGACGACTTTGTCTATGCGCTGCGCCGCCATGCCACCACCCGCATCACCGCACCGATCTACGGCCTGTTCTCCGAGTATGTGGTCGGCCTGAAGGAATACGGCGCCGTGATCAAGGCCGAGGACGCCAAGCTGCGCAAGGGCCTGGCGCCGACCGACCTGGACAAGCCCTTCCTGGACTTCCGCAAGTTCGAGATGGACGGCGTGACCGCGCCGAACAAGCACCTGCTGCGTATCCGCATCAAGGGCAAGTATCCCCAGTGGAACTACTGGATGGCGATGACCTTTCTGGCGCCCATCCCCTGGGAGGCCGATGCCTTCTATGCTCAGAAGGGCATGGCCGCCAATGGCCTGACGCTTGACGTCTGGCCGGTGGGTACCGGCCCCTTCATGATGACCGAGTATGTGCAGGACCGCCGCCATGTGCTGGCGCGCAACCCGAACTACCGCGGTGAGCCCTATCCCTGCGAGGGCATGCCCGGCGACAAGGAGGCCGGCCTGCTGGACGACTGCGGCAAGAAGACGCCCTTCCTCGACAAGATGGTGTTCACCATCGACAAGGAGAAGGTGCCCCGCGAGGCCAAGTTCAAGCAGGGCTTTTACGATACGCCGGTGGTCGAGCGCACCGACACCGGCCTGGAGTACATCGTCCAGGCCAAGGACTCGGAAGACGTGCGTCGCGAATTCGAATACAAGGGCTTCCAGCTGCCCAAGTTCATTGACACCAACAGCTATTTCATCGCCTTCAATATGCTGGACCCGGTCATCGGCGACATCGGCACGGCCGCGGAGAAGCTGAAGAAGAAGAAGCTGCGCCAGGCGATTGCCATCGTCATCGACTGGGAGGAGTGGAGCCGCATCTTCCCGATGGATGCCGGCGAGGCCGCGATGGGCCCGCTGCCGGGCGGCCTGTTCGGCTCGCGCCATGGCACGCCCGAGGGCATCAACCCGGTCACCCACAAGCTGGTCAACGGCGAGGCCCAGCGCCGCTCGATCGAAGAGGCCCAGCAGCTGCTGATTGAGGCCGGCTACCCCGGTGGCCGCGACGCCCAATCCGGCCAGCCGCTGGTGCTGAACTACGACTACTACTCGGCGCCGACGCCCGAGACCAAGTCGCGGCTGGACTGGACGGTCAAGCAGTTCGCCAAGATCGGCCTTCAGCTGGAGGTGCGCGCCACCGACAACAACCAGTTCCAGGACAAGGTGCGCAAGGGCAAGCACCAAATCTTCTGGCTGGGCTGGCTGGCCGACTACCCGGACGCCGAGAACTTCCTGTTCCTGCTCTACGGCCCCAACGGCAAGACCAAGGCCGATGGCGAGAACACCTCGAACTACGAGAGCGTTGAATTCGACAAGCTCTACAACCAGCTCAAGCAGCTCGATGACGGCCCTGAGAAGCAGGCGGTGATCGACAAGATGGTGAAGATCGCCCAGGAAGACACGCCCTGGACCTGGGGCTACTTCCCCTTCGCCTCCAGCGCCTACCAGGCCTGGGTGCACAACGCCAAACCGGCCGTGATGATACGTGACGGCCAGCGCTACTACCGGGTGGATGCCGCCGAGCGCGTGCGCCGCACGGCCGACTGGAACAAGGCGATCTGGTGGCCACTGATCGGCGGTGTGCTGGCGCTGGCGCTGGTGGTCTGGGGGGCGGTGCGCAGCTTCAAGAAGCGCGAGCGCCTGAATGCGCGCGGCGAACTGCTGGCCTGACGAAAGTTCACGAGGATTGACCAGATGATTTCCTATATTGTGCGTCGCCTCGCCTATGGCGCCCTGGTGCTGCTGGGCGTGAACCTGGCCACCTTCTTCCTGTTCTTCACCGTCAACACGCCGGACGATATGGCCCGGCTGAACATCGGCGGCAAGCGCGTCACGCCCGAGCTGATCGAGAAGTGGAAGATCGAGCGCGGCTATGACAAGCCGCTGTACATCAACGAGGCCAAGCAGGGCAGCGAACGCTTCACCGAGACCATCTTCTTCGAGCGCTCGGTGTCGCTGTTCACCCTGAACTTCGGCCGCGCCGACGCCGAGAGCGCCGGCGAGATCGGCTACCAGATCAAGTCGCGGATGATCGTCAGCCTGCAGATGGCGCTGCCGCTGTTCATCCTGCAGGTCTTTGCCAGCACGGCGTTTGCGCTCTTGCTGGTGATGTTCAGGCACACCAAGTTCGACTTCTGGGGCGTGGTGCTGTGCGTGGTGATGTTGTCCATCTCCAGCCTGTTCTACATCATCGTCGGCCAGTTCCTGTTCTCCAAGCTGCTGCGCCTGGCGCCGATCTCGGGCTATGCGCCGGGGCTGGATGCGGTCAAGTTCATGATGCTGCCGGTGCTGCTGTCGCTGATCGCACGGCTGGGCACCGAGGCGCGCTTCTACCGCGTGATGTTCCTCGAGGAAATCGGCAAGGACTATGTACGCACCGCCCGCGCCAAGGGCCTGGCCGAGCATGTGGTGCTGTTCCGCCATGTGCTGCGCAATGCCCTGATTCCCATCATCACCAGCGCCGGTTCCTATCTGCCCTATGTGTTCCTGGGCAGCCTGGTGTTCGAAAGCTTCTTCGGCCTGCCGGGGCTGGGTGCCTATGTGATCGAGGCGATCTCGGGCCAGGACTTCGCCATCGTGCGGACCATGGTGTTCCTGGGCTCGCTGCTCTACATCGCCACCTATATCTTGATCGACCTCGCCTACACCTGGGTTGACCCCCGCGTGCGGCTGGGCTAAGGCCCACAAGGCCTTCCCAGAGTTCTGGAGCATCACATGCCAAAGTTCGTACTCCTGTGGACCGATGTCTCGGTCTGGTTGCTGGTGCTGGCCGTGCTGGGCTATGCCGTCTATGTCAAGCGCAGCCCGGGCCTGAGCGCTAACTGGCGCAAGGTGTTCACCCACGCCTCGGCGCTGGCGTCGTCGCTGGTGCTGCTGTTCTGCCTGACCATCACCGTGCTGGACAGCGTGCATTTCCGCAGCCTGCTGCCGCCGGCGGCGGGTGCCGACAACAGCAAGCCGGCTTATGACACGCGCACCCAGTCGCTGATGGACGCGCTGTTCTCGCGCGTGGTCAATGCCCGCGAGGCGACCTACTCGCGGCCGCTGGCCTACGAGGGCTTCACCAAGGAATCGGCCGTCGTCGACGGCCAGATCGTGCGCACCTCGCCGCGGCTGAAGTTCGGCGGCGCCCATCTGACCGATCCTGCGAATCAATGGCTGGGTGACTTGACCCAGCGCGCCCTGCTGGGCGCTGCCGGCGGCCTGGCCGTGGCGCTGGCCATCAGCGTGCTGGTGCTGTCCCGCCTGTCGCGTCACTGGCAGGTGCCTATGGGCGAGGGCTTCCGGCGCGTGCGCGAGCGCGAGCTGGCAATCCCCTGGCACGTCGCGTTCTGGACCGCCATCGTGATGGCCCTGCTGATAGGCCCGACCCTGGCGCTGATGAACCATTACCACGTGCTGGGCACCGACCGCACCGGCAATGACGTGCTGTACCAGGCGCTGAAGAGCATACGCACCGCCTTCGTGATTGGCACCTTGGCGACGGTGGCCACGCTGCCGCTGGCCGTTACGCTGGGCATCATGGCCGGCTACTTCCGCGCCTGGGTGGACGAGATCATCCAGTACATCTACACCGTGCTGTCTTCGGTGCCCAATATCCTGTTGATCGCCGCCTGCGTGCTGATGGTGCAGGTCTATCTGGACAAGCATCCCGAGCTGTTCGAGACCGGTGCCGAGCGCAGCGATTTGAAGCTGCTGCTGCTGTGCTTCATCCTCGGTGCCACCGGCTGGGCCGGCCTGTGCCGGCTGCTGCGCGGCGAGACGATGAAGCTGCGCGAGCTGGACTATGTGCAGGCCGCCAATGCCTTCGGCGTCGGCCACGGCCGCATCATGGTGCGCCACATCTTCCCCAACGTCGCCCACCTGATGCTGATCTCGACGGTGCTGGAGTTCTCGGCCCTGATCCTTTACGAGGCGGTGCTGTCCTATGTCGGCGTCGGCGTCGATCCGAGCATGAACAGCTTTGGCGGCATGATCAATCTGGCCCGCACCGAGATGAGCCGCGACCCCATCGTCTGGTGGTCCTTCGCCGCCGCCTTCGGCTTCATGGTCAGCCTGGTGCTGGCCGCCAATCTGTTCGCCGACGGCGTGCGCGATGCCTTCGACCCTCGCGCCCGCGTGGTGCGCGCCAAGGTGCTGCTCAAGCCAGCCCCCAAGACAGCCGCCTGAGGAAACTGGACATGCTGGACATACAAAACCTCAAGGTAGGCCTGGACACCGACAACGGCGTGGTGCGTGCGCTGGACGGCCTGAGCCTGGCGATCGAGCGGGGCGAGACCTTTGCCCTGGTCGGTGAATCCGGCTGCGGCAAGAGCATGACGGCCCTGGCCCTCTTGCGCCTGCTGCCCGAGAACGGCGCCGTCACCGGTGGCCGCATCATGATCGACGGCAACACCGACCTGGTCGAGCTGCCCGAGGTGGCGATGCGCCGCATACGCGGCCGCCGCGTCGCGATGATCTTCCAGGAGCCCTCGACCAGCCTGAACCCGGTGATGCGCGTCGGCGCGCAACTGGTCGAGGCGATCGAGACGCATACCGAGCTGCGCGGCGCCGCGGCCCGCGCCAAGGCCATCGAGTGGCTGGGGCGCGTGGGCATTCCCGAGCCCGAGCGCCGCATCGACGAGTACCCGTTCCGCCTCAGCGGCGGCCAGAAGCAGCGCATCATGATCGCGATGGCCCTGGCCACCGAGCCCGACTTCCTGGTCGCCGACGAGCCGACCACGGCGCTGGACGTGACCATTCAGGCACAGATCCTTGACCTGCTGAAGGACCTGCAGAAAGAGCAGGGCATGGGCCTGCTGCTGATCACCCACGACCTGGCCGTGGTCTCGGGCATGGCGCACCGCGTGGCGCTGATGTATGCCGGCCAGATCATCGAGGTGGCCAGTGCGGCCGAGTTCTTCAATGCGCCCAAGCACCCCTATGCTCACGCGCTGCTGCGCGCCTTGCCCGATGCGCAAAAGCGCGGCGGCAGCCTGGCGGCCATAGGCGGCACGGTGCCGCCGCTGTGGCAGACCTTCAACGCCTGCCGCTTCGCGCCGCGCTGCGAGCGGGCCTTCGACACCTGCCGCAACCAGGCGCCGGAGCTGATCGACTTTCCGGCTGTCCCGATGTCAGCGAAACCGCACAGCGTGCGTTGCTGGCTGCATGCACCGGGCATCGTGATACCGCCCGAGGCGGCTCGCGCCGAAGTGGTGGAGGCCGCTGCGCCCGAGAAGGCGGCCAACACCAATGCCAATCTGCTGGAGGTGCGCGATCTGCGCGTCAGCTTTGCCATCGGCGGCGGCCTGCTGAAGCGCTCCAAGCGCATCTTCAAGGCGGTGGACGGAGTGTCATTCAATATCCGCGCCGGCGAGACCCTGGCCCTGGTCGGCGAGTCGGGTTGCGGCAAGACCACCACCGGCAAGGCCATCGTCCAGCTGCTGCGCCAGATCGGCACCATCGAGGGCCAGGCCCTGCTGGGTGGCAAGGACCTGTTCACGCTGTCGGGTGACGCGCTGCGCGAGGCCCGCCGCTCGATCCAGATCATCTTCCAGGACCCCTTTGCATCGCTGAATCCGCGCATGCGCGTGTTCGACGTGCTGGAGGAGGGCCTGCTGGCCCTGCGCCCCGACCTGGATGCCGGTGCCCGGCGCAAGAGCATCGAGGCGATGGTGGATCAGGTCGGTCTGCGTCAGGACGCGCTGGACCGCTATCCGCACGAGTTCTCGGGCGGTCAGCGCCAGCGCATCGCAATTGCCCGCGCGCTGGCGGTGGAGCCCAAGCTGATCGTCTGCGACGAGCCGACCTCGGCGCTGGACGTTTCGGTGCAGGCGCAGATCCTGAACCTGCTGCGCCAGCTGCAGCGGGACATGGGCCTGTCCTTCCTGTTCATCACCCACAACATCGGCGTGGTCGAGTACATCGCCGACACGGTGGCGGTGATGCAGAGTGGCCGCATCGTCGAGGCCGGCACGGCCCAGGCGGTGCTGCAACACCCCCAGCACGACTACACCAAGACCCTGCTGGCGGCGGTGCCGCGGCTGCAAGTGCCGGCCTGACCTGGCGCAAGGGGTCGCGAGCAACAAGCCCCGTCGGCGCAAGCCGCGGGGCTTGTTGCCATTTGCGCAAGCCCGCATTCTCGCTATGTTGTGTTCAGCCAACGTGGGCGAGGGCTTGCAAGCGGGTCAATGTATTAAGAATTGAGAAGTAATTGACTTCGAGAAGTGCCCGGGCCGTTTGGATTGACGTGTAAGCTATTGTTTTTATTGATATTTGTCCTGTCGATGCGGTGGGGATTGGGGTTTGCATCCAAACCTCGTCAAGGAATTCCCTAGATTTGATTGCTCCTGCCGACCTAGAGAATCGTTAATTGGTTCACATGGCGGCCCATGCCTACAAGGCTTGAGGCAGCGCCTTCCGAACTGAGTCTATCGACCTCTACTTCTGCCGTTAAGGAGCTCCAATGTTCAAGAAGTCAAAAATTTGCACCGGCGTACTCGTCGCCATGGGCGGCTGGGCCATGACCGCGCCTGCAATGGCCCAGCAGCAGCTGGAACGTATCGAAGTCACCGGCTCGCGCATCAAGTCGATCAGCCTCGAGGGCACCAGCCCGGTGGCCGTGATCGGCGAGAAGGAAATCAAGACCGACGGCGTGCGCAACGTCGAGAGTCTGCTGAACAATCTGCCGCAAGTTTTTGCTGACCAGGGCGGCAACGTCGTCAACGGCTCGACCGGCACCGCCACGGTGAACCTGCGCGGCCTGGGCGCCGACCGCACCCTGGTGCTGGTCAATGGCCGCCGCCTGCCGCTGGGCAGCCCGACCAATACCGCAGCCGACCTGAATCAGATCCCTGCCGCGCTGATCAAGCGCGTTGAAGTCCTGACCGGTGGTGCATCGGCCGTGTACGGCTCGGATGCTGTTGCCGGCGTGGTGAACTTCATCATGAACGACAAGTTCCAGGGCGTGCAGTTCGACGTCAACCACAGCTTCTTCAACCATGGTCAGCAGGGCACCGCCGGTGTGGCCGGCATCGTCGCCGGGCGTGCAGCCACCAATGCGGCAGAGTTCAAGGTTCCCGGCGACAAGAGCGCCGACGGCAAGTCCACCGACATCAGCCTGTTGATCGGCTCCAACTTCGCCGACAACAAGGGCAATGCCACGCTGTTCTTCAGCTACAAGAAGGACGACGCCCTGCTGCAATCGGAGCGCGACTTCAGCGCCTGTTCCCTCAGCGCCAGTGCAGCTGGCTTTGCCTGCGGTGGCTCCGGCACCAACGCGACGGGTACCATCACCAACCTGACCTCGGGTCTGGCCTACACCAATGGCGACAGGAATGGCACGGCACGTCGCTACGTCGGCGCTACGGACCAGTACAACTTCGGCCCGATCAACCACTATCAGCGCCCTTCGGAGCGCTATGGCTTCAACGCCTCGGCCAACTATGAGCTGACGGACACCGCCAAGGTCTACGGCGAGTTCTCCTTCCACGACGACCTGACCGTTGCCCAGATCGCCCCTGGCGGCGCCTTCGGCAGCGTGCACACGGCCAATTTCGACAATCCCCTGCTGTCGGCCAGCTGGAAGGCCGCACTGGGCCTGGTCAATCCGGGCGACAGCACCGACTACGTGCTGCAGCGTCGCAACGTCGAGGGCGGTGGTCGCCAGTCCGAGTTCCGCAACACCTCGTTCCGTGGTGTGGTGGGTGTCAAGGGCGAGATCGGCAAGTGGAGCTATGACGCTTTCGCCATCCGCGCCAAGGTGATCTACAGCCAGAACGAGAACAACTACTTCCTGTCGCCGCGTATCGACCGCGCCATGGATGTGGTGAACGTCAACGGCGTGGCCACCTGCGCCTCCGTCGTCAATGGCAGCGATCCTTCCTGCGTGCCCTACAACCCCTGGCTGCTGGGCGGCGTGACCCCTGAACAGCTGAACTATCTGCAGACGCCGGGCTTCCGCAAGGGCTCGACCAATCTGGCGGTGGAAGGCGCTTCGCTGTCTGCCGACCTGGGCGACTATGGCATTCGCCTGCCGGGCGCCAAGAACGGCGTTGGCGTGGCCTTCGGTCTGGAACATCGCCGTGACGAATTGGCCCTGTCCACCGACCCCGCCACCGCGGCTGGCGAGCTGTCCGGCTCGGGCGGCCCGACCAAGGGTCTGACGGGCATGACGACCGTCAACGACATTTTCGGCGAAGTGCGCGTGCCCATCCTCGAAGGCAAGCCGATGGCCGAGTTGCTGAGTGCGAACGGCAGCTACCGTCACTCCGAGTACGGCACCGGTACCAAGACCGACACCTATGGCGTCGGTGGCGAGTGGGCACCGATCAAGGCGGTCAAGTTCCGCGGCAGCTACCAGCAGGCCGTGCGTGCACCGAACGTGGTCGAACTGTTCCAGGCTCAGGGCAACAACCTGTATGACAACGACGCCGATCCTTGCGCCGGCGCCACGCCGACGGCCAGCCTGGCGGCCTGCGCTCGTACCGGTGTCACCCCGGCCCAGTACGGCACGATTCAGGACAGCCCTGCCGGTCAGTACAACTACCTGGCCGGTGGCAACCCCAACCTGAAGCCCGAAACCGCAAAGAGCACGACCTTTGGTGTGGTCCTGACGCCGATGCGTGACCTGGCCGTGACCGTCGACTACTTCGACATCAAGGTCAAGGACACCATCAGCAACATCGACCCGACCACCACGCTGGCGAAGTGCCTGGAAAACGGCGATCCCATCTATTGCAGCCTGATCACCCGTGACCGTCTGGGCACCCTGTGGCTGCTGCCGCAAGCGTCCATCGTGGGCACGAACCTGAATCTGGGCAGCACCCGCACCACCGGCTTCGACTTCGGCCTGAACTATGGACATCGCATTGGCGCCTACGGCAGCCTCGGCCTGAGCTTCGTCGGCACCCTGCTGAAGAAGCTGGAAACCGAGGAAATCAAGGGCCAGGGCACCTACGATTGCGTGGGCCTGTACGGACCGAACAAGTGCGGCAGCCCGAATCCGGAATGGCGTCACAAGATCCGCGGCAACTGGGCTTCGCCTTGGGGCTTTGACCTGTCGGTCACCTGGCGCCACCTGAGCAAGGTGACCCTGCAGACCGCCAGCGACAATCCTCTGCTCAAGGGCACGCCCAATGCTGTGGAGCGCGAGCTGGCTGCGCAGAATTATCTGGATCTGGCCGGCAGCTGGAAGGTCACCAAGGGCCTGACGCTGAGCGGCGGCATCAACAACCTGCTGGACAAGGATCCGCCCATCACCTCGCAACTGGCAACAGGCGCGGGTAACGGCAACACCTATCCGTCGGTGTATGACGCCCTGGGTCGCAAGATTTTCTTGAGCGCGACTTACAAGTTCTAAGTCGAACTGATCTCGGCAAGTCAAAACGGGGAGCCTAGGCTCCCCGTTTTTTTTTGTGCGCGGCGCTGGAGCGTCACAGGCCGAAGCTGCCCTCCTCGGCAGAGAAGGCATTCGTCGCCTCCGACATGGCCGAAATGAGGGCCCGCTCCGCAAGACTCAGATTCGGGTGCCAGATGTCGAAGATCAGCACGACACGCAGCTTGTCGCTATTGTTCCAGGCCTCGTGTTCGATCGTGTCGTCGAACACCCAGGCCTTGCCGGGCACCCAGGACCGGGTGTCATTGCCGACGCGAAAGCCGCAATGCTCCGGAACGATCAGGGGCAGATGGGTCACCAGGCGGGCATTCGTCACGCCGGTGTGCGCGGGGATGCGCGTGTTCGGCTTGAGCAGCGAGAACATCGCCGTGGGCGTGCGCCCGGCTTGGCTGGGCTGGGGGCAACCGGCAAGCACGGCGATGGTCCTGGGGCACTTGGGCGCGTTGGCCTCGACCAGGCGGCCGTGCTCATAGATGTGAAAGGCGCTCCAGCGCGGCGAATTGTTGAGCTCCGCAAACTGGAAGTGCGGCACGTCGTCCGGGTAGGTCAGATAGGGCGTGAAGCCTTCTTCCGCATTGAGGATATCCAGAAATTCACCGCGTATCTCGTCAGTCGCCGCCTCGACCTGATCCAGCCAGGGAAAGTCACTGCGCTCAAAGAACTCGGTAGGCGCGAGATTCGGGTAGTAGTAGGTGGCGGGCTGCGAGTCGAAGCGCCGCTTGCGGCCGACCATGATGTCCAGCGAGTCGCGGAACCGATTCAGCCTCTCGCCGGCGAAGGCCTGATAGGTGGGTTCGAGGTAGCGGTCCAGGAAGGCGCCGAACTCCCTGTCATAGCGCTCGCGGAAGGCCATCGCCTTGATGACGGCTGGACGGAGATGGACATGCAGGCGCTCCAGTGGTGGCGATGCGGACAGCACGGCCCCATGGGCCTTGGCCGCCTGGTGCGTCTTGCCCTGCCGCTCAAGCAGGCTGGCACGTTGGATCAGGGCCAGCAGATCGCTGGGGTCGACGCGCAAGGCGCCGCGAATGGCGTCTTCCTCACCGGCCTCGTCCTGCAGGCGTTGGCAGGCCAGCGCCAGATTGACCCATTGCTGGCAGTCCTTGCCATCGATGGCCACCACCCGCTCCATCGCCTTGCGTGCTGCGACGGTCTCGCCGCTGCGAAAGGCCTGCTGAGCCATGGCCATCAGCGTGCGGACATGGTTGGGGTCTATGGCCAGGGCACTCTGCCAGTGCCGCAGAGCCAGATCGGGGCGACCGGACTGCAGGCACTTGCTCGCCTCGGCTTCGAGCTGCCTGACCTGCTCGGCTTGCATTTGTGGATTGTTCATGCCGCGATTTTGAACCGTCCGCCGCTGTGCCGGCATGCCGATAGTGCGGCTTGCATTTGTGTTCCCGCTGTTGCAGCGCCGAGCGGCGCGTTCGGGGCTTGTCCGTAGGGCCTCGGCGCCGGATTCGGGCCATGATGGGGGCCCGATTCAAACCCGATCGTTATCCTATGCAGATGAGCCCGAACGACGTGCGCATGATCGCCCAGGCCGGCATGGCCGCGCTCAGGGGCGGCGACCCCGCAAGCGCTCGCGCTTCATTTGAGCGCCTGGTTGCCGAGGGTCATGCCGATGCCTCAGTCCAGCTGGGCCTGGCCTATGCCTGTCTGGCCCTTCAGGATCCGGTGGCCGCCGTGGTGGCGGTGGATGCCGCCCTGCTACTTGAACCGGGCCATGTGCAGGCGCTGCTGTTCAAGGCCGATCGCATGGATCAGGCCGGCGATGCCAGGGCCGCGTCGATGTTCTACCGGTCGGCGATCGGTGCAGCTGCCAACCCGGCGCAGTTGCCGCGGGAGCTGCAGCAGGAACTTGCCCGTGCGCAGGCCATGTGCGAACGCTACGCGCAACAGTTCGACGCGCACCTGCGCGAGCAAATGGCCCGTGCCTGCGTGAACTTGGGCGAGGACTCGAAGCGCTTCACGCAGTCGCTCGATCTGCTCTCAGGCCACAAGCAGATCTACTTCCAGCAGCCCAAGGTCTACTATTTTCCCGAGCTGGCGCAGATTCAGTTCTTCGAGCCGGGCCAGTTTGCCTGGCTGGAGCGCCTGGAGGCCGCGACCGACGACATCCGCGAGGAGTTGCTGGCCATTCTCGACCAGGGTGCGCCCTTCGAGCCCTATGTCCAATCTCAGTCGAATCGCCCGAGCAGGCGCCAGGATGGACTGGTCAACAATCCGGCATGGAGCGCCTTCCACTTGTGGCGCAATGGCGCGATGGTGCGAGAGAACGCCGAGCGCTGTCCGAAGACGATGGCCGCCTTGGCCGAAGTGCCGCTGACCCGTTTGAAGGGGCGCTCACCATCGATCATGTTCTCCCTGCTTCGGCCGGGCACCCACATCCCACCTCATCACGGACTCATCAACACGCGGCTGATCTGTCATCTGCCGCTGATCGTGCCGCCCGGCTGTGCGCTGCGCGTGGGCAACGAAACCCGGGAGTGCGAGGTCGGCAAGGCCTGGGTCTTCGACGACACCATCGAACATGAGGCCTGGAACCGCAGCGATCAGACGCGGGTAGTCCTGCTGTTCGAGATCTGGCGCCCGGAGCTGACCTTGGCCGAGCGCGAAATGGTCAGCGCCATGTTCGAGGTCATCGACCAAT
The DNA here is from genome assembly GCA_018780645.1 of Burkholderiaceae bacterium. Taxonomy (GTDB): domain Bacteria; phylum Pseudomonadota; class Gammaproteobacteria; order Burkholderiales; family Burkholderiaceae_C; genus Paucibacter. Next base: position 4,843 of record JADMJJ010000001.1, on the reverse strand, counting down.
ACCAGGGCGGCAGGGTGGAGTGGAGCATCTAGGATGCGGTGATGTAACTTTGTTCCATCCCCGCGAGGCCATAGGCCGCTGTTCGAGGCGCCAGGAGGGCCTTGTAGGCCGGTGGATGCAAGGTGTTTCGCGGTCGGGATGGACGTGAAAATCGGGTAAACCCGAGGTCTTATATTGCACTGCGGCATTGTCAACCAATGGGCAGACCACTAAAATACCACCCACTGTTTCACCGGGCTGACGCCTTGCAAACCACCGATTCCGGAGGTCTGTCACAGCGGTAAGGGCCGGGAAAGCCCCATGTGCTTGCTCACCCTGAATGCGTTTATGATCGCGTCGCTTCGGGGTCGGACTGGGGCTGTATTCGGTTACAGTCTGGCCTGTCGAAATGGACCGCCCGACGGCCAAATGGGTAACCATCAGCCGGCGGGCATTTTTGTTGAGTTTGGGTTTTACGCCCAAAGTGTTGAGTAGTCATGTCCATCCTGGCGTCAGGAGGCATCTCGGGCCGGCCCTGCTGCGCGGCTCCCTGTGAGCCGCAAAGGTTCGGCATGGATCAGAGATGCGCTCGGTGTCCGCGTGCCGTCGGCTTGAGGCGCGCTCAGGTTCAGCTACGAAAGCTTTGGGTGTGCCATCTGAAGCTCAGCGCCTGTATCGGGTTTTTTTACTGAAGCGTCCCCTCCCGTCGCATATGAGCCTGATGAACGAGATCCGTAGTCAAATGAAGGAGCGCGCATGAACTTTGCGCAGCAGCAGAACAGCTCGTCGCGAGTCACCGGATTCGTGATTGTTGTCCTTATCCACATCTTGCTGGTGTGGGCCATTGCAAGCGGATTGGCCCGCAAGGCCGTCGAGATGGTGAAGGGCCCGATCGAGACCAAGGTCATCGAAGAAGAGAAGAAGCCGCCGCCGCCGCCGGAGACCTTGCCGCCGCCGCCGCCGCAGCTGAAGGCGCCTCCGCCGCCGTTCGTGCCGCCGCCCGAGGTGCAGGTGACCGCACCGGCCCCCGTCGTGCCGACCATCTCGCAGACGACAACGGCGCCCCCGCCTGTGGCTGACATCCGCCCGGTGCAGGCACCGGTGGTCGCGGCACCGCCGCCGCCGCGTCCGGCAGGTCCGGTCAAGGCCGGCGTGGCCTGCACCAAGATGGTCACCCCCGAAATGCCGGGCGTGAACTGGGCGGGTGAAGCCACCTTCAATGTCAAGGGCACGGTCAAGAACGGCAAGGTCGTGGCCATCGAGGTGATGAGCGCCAATATGCGCGGCGGCAACGACCGCAAGGCCCAGCGCGCCCTGATCAGCGCGATCGAGTCGGCCATGTCGGGCTACGAGTGCCCGGGCGCCGATTTGCAGATTCAGCAGGAATTCGTTTTCAAGATCGATTGATCCAGGCATTCGAATCGACTACATCGCGGGGCGCGGCCTGAACCAGCGTGGCGCTCCGTTTCTTCACAAACCCAAGTTTCGCTTTCTTTCTCTAGGAGACCCCTCCATGATCTCTCGTCTCTCCGCTGTGATCGCCGCGTTTGCATTCGCCGCGACCCTGGCCGTTTCGCCGGTTCAAGCCCAAGACCAGAAGCCGGCCGATGCCGCTTCCGCCGTGGTCGCTGATGCCGCTCCTGCAACCGCCGCCGCACCTGCCGCTCCGGCCGCCGCCGTCGAGAATCCCTACGGCCTGCAGGCCATGCTCAAGCATGGCGACATGGTCTCCAAGGGCGTGCTGGCACTGCTGGCCCTGATGTCCATGGGCAGCTGGTACATCATGATCACCAAGCTGTGGGACACCCAGAAGATGGGCAACGAGGCCAAGGAAGTGCGCGCCACGTTCTTCAAGAAGGCCAGTCTGGCCGAGGGCGTCAAGGGCCTGAAGGAAGGCAGCGCGTTCCGCTTCATCGCCGAGTCCGGCATCGAGGCCAGCGAGCACCATGAAGGCGCCCTGACCGAGAACATCGACCACAACTCGTGGGTCACGATGAGCGTTGACCGCTCGGTCGGCGAAGTCGGTACCCGTCTGCAGGGCGGCCTGGGCTTCCTGGCCACCGTCGGTTCGACCTCGCCGTTCATCGGCCTGTTCGGCACGGTGTGGGGTATTTTGCAGGCACTGACCGCCATTGGCGTGGCAGGCCAGGCATCGATCGACAAGGTCGCAGGCCCGGTGGGTGAAGCGCTGATCATGACGGCCCTCGGTCTGGCCGTGGCGGTTCCCGCCGTGCTGGGTTACAACTGGCTGGTGAACCGCAACAAGGCCGTGATGTCCAATGTGCGTGCCTTCGGTGCCGATCTGCACGGCGTGCTGATGGGCAACCGCAGCGTTTCCAAGCGCTAAGCTGCCCGATCGGAGCCCATCATGGCAATGAACGTCGGATCTTCCTCCGGCGATGACGAGGTGGTCTCGACCATCAACACCACGCCCCTCGTGGACGTGATGTTGGTGCTGTTGATCATCTTTCTCATCACCATCCCGGTGGTGACGCAATCGGTGGCGCTGACTCTGCCCAAAGAGACCAACGTCGTTCGCGTCACCAAGCCGGAAAACATCGAAATTGCGGTGACCAAGGATGGCGACGTCTACTGGAACACCGCGCTGGTGCCCGACAGTGACGCCCTGTTTGAGCGTCTCAAGAAGGTGGCAGTGATGGACCCCCAGCCCGAAGTCCATATCCGCGGTGACGGCAAGGCACGCTACGAGTCCGTCGGACGCGTGGTCTACACCTGCCAGCGGGCCGCAATCATGAAGATCAGCTTCGTCACCGAGCCCCCGGCTCGTGGCGGTTGAGTCCTAGGAGCAATGCATGGGAATGAATGTAGGTAGCTCGGGCTCCTCCGACGAACCGGAAGTGATGATGGACGTCAACACGACGCCCCTGATCGACGTGATGCTGGTGCTGCTGGTGATGTTGATCATCACCATCCCGATCCAGCTGCACTCGGTCAATCTGAACATGCCGGCCGGCAACCCGCCGCCTCCGACCAAGCCGCCCATTGTCGTCACCATCGATGTGGACTTTGACGGCACGGTGCTGTGGAATGGCGAGGCACTTGCCGACCAGGCGGCCGTCGAGGCGAAGCTGGCCGTCGTGGCCGCCGAAGCTGATCAGCCCGAGGTTCATCTGCGCCCCAACAAGCTGGTCGAGTACAACTCGGTGGCTGCCGTGATGGCCGCTGCGCAGCGTCTGGGTGTGAAGAAGCTGGGCATGGTTGGCAACGAGCAGTTCGTCAAGTAAGTTGGCCCTCCGAGGCAAGCCAACGCGCATCTGTCAGGTCTTTCGGATCAGGCGGATGCGCGATTTTTTAGGACTCAAGAGCATGAAACTGAAAGCTGTGGCCGCGGCCGCCATTGGCGCCGTGGCCTTTTGTTTTGGTGCCGCCCCTGACGGTGGTCTGGGTTTTGCAGCTGCCACTGCGCAGGGTCAGTCGGTGCGCCCGGAAGTCGGCAAGCCGCTGCAGGCCGCTGCCGCGCTGATCAAGTCGGGCAAGTACAAGGACGCGCTGGCCAAGCTGCGCGACGTCGAGGCCGTGGGCGGCCGTACGGCCAACGAGAACTACATGCTCGAGAGCATGCGGGTCGCGGCGGCGTCGGGCGCGGGTGACGCCGACACGATGGTGCGCAGCTTCGAGGTGATGAAGTCCAGCGGCAATGTGGCCGCGGGCGAGCAACTGCGCATCATGGAGTCGATCGCCGGCACCTATTTGCGCAACAACGAGAACGGCAAGGCCCTGAACTGGGCGCAGCGCTACTTCAAGGAGGGCGGCAACAGCCCGACCATGAAGCAGGTGCTGCAGAACGCGCAGTTCCTGACCGGCGACATGGCCAGCACCATCAAGGATGTCTCGGAAGAAATCAATGCCGACGAAAAGGCCGGCCGCACGCCGAGCGCCGACAAGCTGAACCTGCTGCTGAATGCCGCTATGCGTGCCAAGGATGGCAATGCCGAGGCAATGGCGCTGGAGAAGCTGCTCGCCTACTACCCGAAGAAGGAGTATTGGGCCGACGTGTTGGGACGCGTGCAGCGCAAGTCCACCTTCTCCGACCGCTTCGCACTTGATGTCTATCGTCTGCAACTGGCCACCGGCAACATGAAGTCGGCCAACGACTACATGGAAATGTCGCAGCTGGCCGTGCAGGCCGGTTCGGCCGCCGAGGGCAAGGAGGTGGTTGACAAGGGCTTTGCCGCTGGCGTCTTGGGTGCCGGCGCCGAGGGTGAGCGCCACAAGCGGCTGCGTGACCTGATGGTCAAGCGTCTGGCCGAGTCCAAGGCAGGAGAGGCCGAGGCCGAGGCCCAGGCCAAGGTGGCCAAGGACGGCAATGCGTTGGCCAATCTGGGCCTCGGCGTGGCCTACAGCGGCCAAGCCGCCAAGGGCGCCAAGCTGATCGAGGAAGGCATTGCCAAGGGCAGCCTGAAGCGCCCCGAGGATGCCAAGCTGCACCTGGGCCTGGCCCATATGCTGGCCGGCGATGTCAGCAAGGCGCAGCAGACCTGGCGCTCGGTGCGTGGCAATGACGGCGCGGCCGATCTGGCTCGCCTGTGGGTCATACAGTCGCGCAGCGCGAAACGATAGTCCTCAACTGATCGGGCGCACCAGAAAACGGACCTCTTTAGGTCCGTTTTTCTTTTGGGCCGAATTCATCCAGCCAGTTGAGGACGGAGCTTGCTGGGTACAGCAAGGTCCATCCCCAAGTTCATCATCTTGGAGCCAGCCGTATCGCCCCGTCCAGCCGAATCACCTCGCCATTCAGCATCTCGTTGGTGATGATCTGGTGCACCAGCTTGGCATAGTCCTCGGGCTTGCCCAGGCGCGAAGGGAAGGGCACACCGGCGGCCAGCGCGTCCTGCACCTCCTG
>JADMJJ010000064.1 GCA_018780645.1 Burkholderiaceae bacterium | reverse complement strand
TGGCTGGCCATCCAGACCTTCGTGGGCCTGGGGCTGGTGTCCGTGGCGGTCTACTGGCTCACGGTCATTGATCTGCGCGAGCGTCAGATCGAGACGCTCACGCACAAGCGCGAGCTGATCGAGCATGTACTGTCAGAAGCGAAGCAAGACCAGGACCTCGCCAACCTCAAACACAAGCTCGACGACTTCTTTTTGGGTCATCGCGATATGGCGCTGACACTGATTCGGTCGGACGGTTCGGCGCTGTATGACAACGCTGCAGCCGTTGCGACGGCACATAGCGCACAGCACATCAACTTCCGGTATCCAGCGTTGGGCGCCGCCGGTGGCGAGATCACCGCCCGCATGGTTCTCAACACGACGTCGGACGATCAGTTCCTGCATCGCCTTGCCGCCACCCTGCTTGGGGCCGCAATGACAGGAGCCCTAGTGGTTTCGTTCGGCAGCTTCGTGTTGGTGCGGATTGGCCTCGGGCCGGTTCACTTTCTGGTCGATCAAACCATGCGGCTGGAGGCCGACAACCTGCGCCAGCGCCTGGATGGTTCCGGACAGCCATTGGAGTTGCAACCGCTGGTCAAGCAGTTCAATGCCTTGCTGGAACGCTTACGCCGCGCCTACGAGCAACTCGAGGGTTTCAATGCCGATGTCGCGCACGAACTCCGTACACCGCTCTCGACACTGATCACAAGCATCGAACTGGCAATGCGCAGGACCCACGATCCCAGCACATCGCAGGAACTGCTCGGATCCAACCTGGAGGAGTTGCGTCGCATGGCTGGGATCGTCAACGACATGCTGTTCCTGTCTCATGCCAACAGCGGCGCGGAGGCCCGGCGCGAACCCGTGGCCAGCTTGGCTGCGCTGGCGCAGGACGCGGCTGAGTATCACGACGCGGCGATCGCCGAAGCCGACCTGAGACTAGTGAAGGAGACGCGAGCGGGGAGTTCGATGCGTCGTTGCTCAAGCGCGCGCTGTCCAACCTGCTCGGTAACGCAACCCGCTATGCGTCACCTCAATCCACGGTGCGCATAAGCATTGATCGCCCAGACAACGGGTCGATCAGGTTGGCCGTCATCAACCAAGGGCAAGAGATTGCTGCGGCCGACCTATTGCGGCTGTTTGACCGGTTCTACCGAGTCGATGCTGCGCGGCCCCATGCCAGCGTGAACCATGGCCTCGGACTGTCCATCGTGGCGGCCATCGCCCGCATGCATCAGGGGCATCCGTTTGCTCATTCCGATGGCGGTGAGACCCGAATTGGGTTCACCGTGCCCTCGGCTGCACACTGAACAGCCACAAGGTGCCTGAAGCCAGAGGCAATGACGATATTCCTCCGAGGTGGAGTCGAAGATCAACCGCAGCAGCAGCCCTTCTTCGCGGGGGCTCCGCTTGACTCGCCACTACTGGGCGGCGAGGCAATAGCGACCGGGGTGTAGCCGGCCTCCTTGATTGCGTCGCTGACTTCCTCGGCATCGGCTTCGACGGGATCGATCTGCACGCGATGCGTTGCCAGATCTATCTGCACGCGTGCATCTGGATCAACTGCCTTCAACGCCCTGGTGATGGTGCTGACGCAATGGCCGCAGGTCATGTCATTGACTTCAAAGGTGATCATGGTG
>JADMJJ010000120.1 GCA_018780645.1 Burkholderiaceae bacterium | reverse complement strand
ACTTACGGCGGGACTTGCACCCGCAAGAGTGCGCTCATGCTGAGCGCACAAAAAATAGCGGCGCCGAGGCGCCGCTGCTGCTGGAGAACCAGGCAGACCGGATTCAACCGCCCTTTTTAGCGCGCTTGCCCGGGTTCTTCTTGTTGTTCGTGGCCGTGCCGCGCTCCAGGCTGCGCATCTGGCCGCGCGGGGCGGTGAAGGTCACACCCTTGGGGGCGACGGGACGCGGGGTTGCGCGGCGCTCGGCTTCGGTACGGGGGGCTCTTGCCATGGATGACTCCGATGAAATGTGGATGAAAACGGCGCCGATTATCCCGCACATCCAGACCGGGCCGGATTCAGGGCGGCAAAGCCCTGGCCGCCGCCACCGCGAGGTCCACCGCCCGGCGGGTCGCATCGTCCGCATCGCAGGCCACGATCTGCCGCTGCGGCATGCTGCGCAACCAGGTGATCTGGCGCTTGGCCAGCTGGCGGGTGGCGGCGATGCCGCGCTCGGCCAGGGTTGACAGATCACCAGCCTCCAGCGCCTCCCAGGTCTGGCGGTAGCCGACACAGCGCATCGAGGGCAGATCGGGGTTCAGGTCCCCGCGCGCCACCAAGCCCTTGACCTCGTCCACCAGCCCCATGTCCAGCATCTGCATGAAGCGCTGGGCAATGCGCTGATGCAGCCAGGCGCGGTCCTGCGGCTCCAGCGAAATCAGCGCAGGTGTGGCTCGTACCAGCTTTTCGCTGTGCCAGGCCGACAGCGGCTTGCCGCTGATGCGATAGACCTCCAGCGCGCGCTGGATGCGCTGGCTGTCGGCGGGCTTGAGCCGGGTTGCCGTGGGTGGGTCGACCCGCTGCAACTCGGCGTAAAGGGCGCCCAGGCCCTCGCGCAGCGCCAGCGCATCGAGCTCGGCGCGCACGGCGGGGTCGGCCGCAGGCATCTCGTCCAGGCCCTCGAACAGGGCCTTGAAGTAGAGCATCGTGCCACCCACCAGCAGCGGCGTGTGGCCGCGAGCGCGGATCTCGCCGACCAGGCGGGTGGCATCGGCCACAAAGCGCGCCGCCGAATAGCTCTGCAGCGGGTCGATCAGGTCCAGCAGATGGTGGGGCACCAGCGCTTGCTCGGCCGCGCTGGGCTTGGCTGTGCCTATGTCCATGCCGCGATAGACCAGGGCCGAATCGACGCTGATGATTTCGACCGGGCGGCGTGCCTGCAAGGCCTCGGCAATGGCCAGCGAGGCCGCCGTCTTGCCCGACGCGGTGGGCCCAGCCAGGCAGATGCAGGGCAAGGGAAACGTGGAGTCCATGGAGGCAGGCATCGTCATGGCCGGCATTGTCTGTCATGGGCCTGTCACCGGCATGAGGCACGCTCGGCTGCCATGAGCCTAAATCCATCCGACACCGCCCAGACCGAGCTGCTGCAGCGCCTGCACGCCGATCTGATCGACAGCTATGACGAAGAGCTGGAGATGGAGATCGATGACCGGGCGTTCGACGATCCCGCCACGGCGCGCAGCGACGAACAGCGCCGCGAACGCCGAGCCTATTTCCAGGAGCTGTTCCGCCTGCAGGGCGAGTTGGTCAAGCTACAGGACTGGGTGGTGGCCAGCAAGCACAAGGCCGTGATCATCTTCGAGGGCCGCGACGCAGCCGGCAAGGGTGGCGTGATCAAGCGCATCACCCAGCGGCTGAACCCGCGCGTGTGTCGCGTCGCCGCCCTGCCCGCGCCTAACGACCGCGAGCGCACGCAGTGGTATTTCCAGCGCTATGCCTCGCACCTGCCGGCCGGTGGCGAGATCGTGCTGTTCGACCGCAGCTGGTACAACCGCGCCGGCGTCGAGCGCGTGATGGGCTTCTGCTCGGACGCCGAGTACGAGGAATTCTTCCGCACCGTGCCCGAGTTCGAGAAGATGCTGGTGCGCGCCGGCATCCAGGTCATCAAATACTGGTTCTCGATCTCGGACGAGGAACAGCACACCCGCTTTCTGGGCCGCATCCACGACCCGCTCAAGCAGTGGAAGCTCAGCCCGATGGATCTGGAGTCGCGCCGCCGCTGGGAGGACTACACCAAGGCCAAGGAAGTGATGATGGAGCGCACCCATATCGCCGAGGCGCCCTGGTGGGTGGTGCAGGCCGATGACAAGAAGAAGGCGCGCCTGAACTGCATGGCGCACCTGCTGGCGCAGATGCCCTATCACGAGGTCGAGCACGCGCCGGTGACCCTGCCCGCGCGCGAGCGCAGCGAGGACTATGCGCGCCAGCCGGTGCCGCCGCAGATGCTGGTGCCCGAGATCTACTGACCCCGTATCCCTAAGGAGCAGAGTAGCCAGCCGTCACCCGCGGGCGTAGATTGCGCCATCCAACCGCCGGGAGCCGCCATGGGCCGTGTCTATTTCGCCAAGGGACTGAAGGGCATGATTGCCCGCCGCATCCAGACCGATCTGCTGCGCCAGGGCATTTTTGCCGGCGCGGCCGAGAAGTTCGTCGATGGAGACTTCGGCGGCAACACCACCAGCGCGCTGCAGGCCCTGCAGCAAAAACGCGCGCTGCCCGTCACCGGCACCGTGGACGAGGCCACCTGGTCGCAGCTGACCCATGACCCCCTGCCCTCTCTGTACGAGCGCTGCCTGGGCCTGACTGCCGCCTTCGAAGGCCACGGCTTCGGCCTGGTGCAGGGCAATTTCGACGGCGCCGGCCTGACCTGGGGGGTGATAGGTTTCACCCTCAGCAATGGCGAGATCCAGGCCATAACCAAGGAGGCCGAGGCCCTGGCACCGGGCGTGCTGGCGCGCACCTTCCAGGATCTGGCGCCGGTCTGGCTGGGCGTCTGCGCCAAGCCGCTGAAAGAGCAGATCGCCTGGGCCGACAGCATCAGCAGCGGGGCCAGCAAGACGGCCGTGCCCGACGTCTGGCTGAAGGCCTTCGCCCGCCTCGGCGACGAACCCATCATCAAGCGTATCCAGATGCAGCGGGCCTTCGACAAATACTTTGTGCCGGCGGCTGCCTCCGCCCGCAAGCTGGGGCTCAGCTCCGAGCTGGGCGTGGCTCTGGCCTTCGATGTCCATGTGCAGAACGGCGGCTTCAAGGCCAATGCCCTTGCCGCGGTGGCCAATTTGCCCGCCTCGGCCCCCGAGGCGCAGCGCCGCCTGCTGCTGGCCAACGCCGTGGCCGACAGCGCCCTGCCCCGCTGGCAGGAAAACGTGCGCAAGCGCAAGACCACGATCGCCCAGGGCAGCGGCCTGGCCAACGGCGCCAACTACACGCTGGCGTCCTGGGGGCTGGCGGAAGTACCCGCCGCCTGAGGCATCAGGCCAAAGGCTTCGGCAACCAGCTGATAGGAGCGCAGCCGCGCCGCGTGGCTGTGGATGTTGGAGGTGATCATCACCTCGTCGGCCTCGCAGGCTTCGGCCTTGGCCGTGATCTGCTCGTGCACCGAGGCCGGCGTGCCGACGACCACCAGGCGGCGAAAGCCCCGCACCAGGGCCTGCTCGGCATCGCTGTAGGCATAGCGCAGCGCCTCCTCGGGGCTGGGCAGCGGGGCGAAGCGACCGCTGCGAATGCGCACCCAGGCCAGGTCCATCGTCGCGGCAAGGAACTGCGCCTCCTCCTCGGTCGGCGCACAGACGGCCGATACGCCGAGGATGGTGTGCGGACGCTGGAACTGCGCGGAGGGCACAAAGGCCGCGCGGTAGGCCTCGAAGGCCGGCGCGGCGGGCGTCGGGCTGAAGTGGCTGGCAAAGGAGTAGCCCATGCCGGCGGCACCCGCCATCTGGGCGCTGGCGCCGCTCGAACCCAGCATATAGATCGGCGGCAGGGGCGCGTTGTCGGGCATGGCCTTCAGCGCGCTCATCGGATGACCGTCGGGTAGCGGCGTGACACCCGACCAGGTCAGCAACTCGGACAGCAGCTGCGGAAACTGCTCACCGTCGAAGGCCCGCAGCGCCCGCGAGGCCTGCACATCCGAGCCGGGCGCGCGGCCCAGGCCCAGGTCGATGCGGTCGGGGTACAGCGCGGCCAGAGTGCGAAACGCCTCGGCCACCCGCAGCGGCGCATGGTTGGGCAGCATCACGCCGCCGGAGCCGACACGCAGCGTGCGGGTCAGCGCCGCCGCGTGGGCGATCAAGACCTCCGGCGCAGCACTGGCCACCGAGGGCATGCCATGGTGCTCGGCGTACCACAGGCGCCGGTAGCCCAGGCGCTCGGCCAGCTGGGCCAGCTCGCCGCTGCGATGGACGGAGGCGGCGGCGCTGCCGCCGGAACTGACGGGAACGAGATCGAGGACGGAAAGGGGCAGGTTCATGCCCTGATCCTAGGACATGAACCCGCCCCGTGCTGCGGCAAGGGCTTGGGGCCCTTCGGCTGCGCCTCGCCTTCAGTGCCCGCGACGACGCGCAGCGCCTGCCAGCAGCAGCAGCCCTGCCAGCAGCAGCAGATAGCTGGCCGGCTCCGGCACCGCCGCCAGCATGCCCGCAGCCAGCAGTTCGTGGCCGCGGGCGGTCGGGTGGATGCCATCCCAGAACAGATAGCTGCTGGCGTCACAACCCAGCACCGCGCCGCAGGCATCGGTGACATTGCTGAGGCCGAAGGCCGCAGGGTTCAGCGTGGCCTGCGTCATCAGCTCAAATACATTGAACTGGGTCACGCCGCTGCGGCCCTGAAGCTGGGCGGCCAAAGCCGCATTCATGCTGGCGCTCAGATCGCTGGCCAGGCTCATGCCCATCGGGCCATAGCTGGCGGCCAGCGGCGTCAGGCCCAGATTGGGCGTGTTCCAGACGACAATGTTCTGGGCGCCCTTGGCCTGCAGGCTGTCGATCAGCATGCCGGTGTCGATCGCATATTGCTGCGCAGTCGCGCCAATCACGATGGACGGATTGGCCCCGAGCAGCATCGCGCTGAGTGCGTCGCGGGCATTGTTGCCGCCGCTCTCGAGCACATAGAGCGCGTCACTGGGCGCCGCGCCCCCGTGCGCCGCAAGAAAGAACTCCGTCTGCTGCTTCAGGCTGTACGGAAAGCCATCGGGCGTCTCCACGCCAGGGGTCGCGGTCTGCGCGCCGCCGAAGGCATAGTTGCCGCCGCCCAGCAGCGAAGGTGCGGCGCTCAGCCCCAGCGAGGAGGCAAAGCCGCTGGCCCAGACCGGGCCGTTGCTATAGGTGCCCGAGGCATAGGGAATGGTCGAGAACCAACCGCCCCCCGGCAGCTGCTGGGGCGGCAAGGTGCCGCCTATGGCCACCGCATTGTTGCCACTGTCGGACAGGCTGTCACCGAAGATGTAAAGACTGGAATAGGCCTGGGCCGCGGGCGCAAGCATGACCATCGCCGAGGCCACAAGGCCGGCGAACCAACGCGTCGATTTCATTCAATACTCCCTGTTGTATGAGCCGATGCGCGGCGACCAGGGCAGATTGGTGCGCCCCGCCGTGCACTTGGCGACGCAAGCATGCTTGCGTGGCCACCGGCCTGTCAATCGGCTCAAACGCCCAGGCGCAGCGCCACCTCGTCGGCGAGGGCCAGGCAGCTGGTCAATCCGGGCGATTCTATGCCCAGCAGATTGACAAGTCCCGGCACGCCATGCTCGGCCGGGCCGTCGATGCGGAAGTCCGGCGCGTTCTGCTCGGGGCCATGCAGCTTGGGCCTCACGCCGCTGTAGGCCGGCTGAAGGGCGCCGTCGGCCAGGCCGGGCCAGTAGCGGCGCACATCGGCGTAGAAACCGTCGGCGCGACGCGGATCCACCGTGTAGTCGATCTGTCCGGGCTCGCTGACCTCGGGCAGCCATTGGGCGTCGGGGCCGAAGCGGGCCTGGCCGCCCAGGTCCAGGGTCAGGTGCACGCCCAGCCAGGCGTCTTGCGGCACCGGATAGATCAGGCGGCTGAACGGCGCGCGGCCGGCCAGGGCGAAGTAGTTGCCCTTGCTGAAGTGGGCAGGTGGCTGGTGTGCCGGGGCCAGGCCTTGCGTGCGCGAGGCCAGCTGCGGGGCGTACAGCCCGGCGGCATTGATCACGCGGCGGGCTTGCAGCTCCATCGGCTCGTCGCCGCCCACCAGCAGCCGATGTGCCTGCGTGCCAGTGATGATGGCCTCGACCGGCGAGCACAGTGCCAACAGGCCGCCCGCCCGCTCCAGGTCGCCCTGCAGCGCCAGCATCAGGCCGTGGCTGTCGACGATGCCGGTGGACGGCGACAGCAGCGCGCCGACGCAGCGCAGTGCCGGCTCCAGGGTCAGGGCCTCGGCGGGGCTGAGGTAGAGCAGATCGTCAACGCCGTTGGCCTGGCCCTTGGCCAGCAATTGCTGCAGGCCCGGCAGCTGAGACTCCTGCGTGGCCACGACCAGCTTGCCGCAGCGCTGGTGGGCCACGCCGGCCTGCTCGCAATAGGCGTAGAGCAGCGCCTTGCCACGTACGCTGAGACGGGCCTTCAGCGAGCCTGCCGGGTAGTAGAGCCCTGCATGGATGACCTCGCTATTGCGCGAGCTCACCCCGGTGCCGATGGCGTTGGCCCGCTCCAGCACAATGGTCTCAAGGCCCCGCTGCGCCAGCGCCCGGCCCACGGCCAGGACCACCACACCGGCGCCGATCACGGCTACATCAGTTTTCTCCATCGGGGCATTCTGCCCTGCCCAGCAGGGCCGCGGCGATGACGGCGGAGGCATCCTCGGTGAATTGACCGGCCTGCAGGCGCGCCATCAACTCGGCCAGGGGCAGATGGAGGAACTCGGCCACCTCGCCATCCTGGTTGCGCGGCGCAAAGCCCGGCGGCAGGGCCAGGTTGTAGACGTGCAGCACCTCATCGTGCAGGCCCTCGGCCTCGACCCGAGTGCAGCGCACAGCTCCGCCCGCTGCGATGGTTCGGGCCACGATCTCTTCAACACCCGCCTCCTCGCCCAGCTCACGAATGGCGCAGGACTCGAAGCTCTCGCCGGCGGGCAGGCCGCCGGCGGCGAGATTGTCGAGCCGGCCCGGATCGGTGGCCTTGTTCAGCGCACGGCGCCCGCACCACAGGCCACCTGCAGAGCTGAAGCCATTGATGTGCACCGCCCGGCTGCGCAGGCCGAAGAAGCGGAAGGCGGCGCGCTCCAGCCGGAACAGCTCGGCGCCCTGCTCCACAAGCGGATCACCCACCGGCGCCTCGCAGCGATAGGCCTCGTTGCGCCAGCCGGCTATCAGCCCCAGCTCGCGCAGGCGCTCGGCCGCCTGCTGGATCTGCTGCGAGCGCTGCTCCGGGGCCAGGTCTTGCGACGCCCAAGCCAGTCGCTGGCCCTGCACGCTGCAGCCTGGCAACACCGCCAGCAGCGGCGCGACGCGCAGTGGTGCCAGCGCACCTATGGCCTGCCCGCCCAGGCACAGCGGCAGCCAGTCGCGCGGCACCGGGCGGCGCGCGCCGGCCAGCAGCCGTATCAGAAAGGCCCGCTGCTCAGGGCTTGGGTGGCCAGCTGTCATGGAGAGTCACCGCGGTAGCCTGGCCCCAGAGATCGACGCTGGCCGGGGTGCCGGCATGGGCTTGCAGGGCCGCCGTGCCGCGCACATAGCCCAGCGCCAGGCAGGCACCAGCGCGCGGGCTCCAGCCCACCGACGAGATCTCGCCGACCGTCTCGCCGCCCAGCACGATCGCTTCGCCGCCCCAGGCGTAGGCCTGCTCGTCCTGCAGCACCAGGGTCACCAGCTTCTTGCGCAGCGGCTGGCCACGGGCAGCCAGCAATGCTGCCTTGCCAATGAAGTCGGCCGGCTTGTCGAGCTTGACGGCGTACTCCAGCCCGGCCTCGAACGGTGTCTCGTCGGGTCCCAGCTCGGCACCCCAGGCACGGCGGCCCGCCTCGATGCGCAGCGCGTCGAGCGCGTAGTAGCCGGCATCGCGCAGGCCCAGGTCCGCGCCGGCCGCCATCAGGGTCTGATAGACATGGCGGGTCATCTCCACCGGCACATGGAGCTCATAGCCCGGCCCGCCGACATAGCTCATGCGCGCCGCGCGGACCCGGGCATGGCCCAGGTCGATCTCGGCGGTCCACGAGAATCTCAGGCCCTGCGGCGACAGGTCCGCCGGGCTGACCCGCGCCAGCAGCTCGCGAGCATTCGGCCCCATCAGCGACAGCACGCAGGTCAGCGCCGTGACGTCGGTCAGCATCGCGTGCTCTTCGGCGACGATGTGGCGCCTGATCCAGTCGGCATCGCGCACGCTCTGTGCCGAGCCGGTGATGACCAGAAAGCGCTGCGACGCCTCGCGTATCACCGTCAGGTCGCTCTCGAAGCCACCGCGCTCGTTGAGCAGGGCCGTATAGACCATCTTGCCGATCGGCACGTCCATCTCGTTGGCGCACAGGCGCTGCAGCAGGGCCAGCGCGTCCCTGCCCTGCAGCAAGAGCTTGGCGAACGAGCTCTGGTCGTACAGCGCCACCGCCTCGCGGGTGGCCCGTTGCTCGGCCAGCATCCAAGGCAGCCAGGCGGGACTGCCCAGGCCATAGGCCGGCGCGGCCGCGCCCTCCGGCTTGAAGTAGTTGGCCCGCTCCCAGCCGTTCTTGCTGCCGAACTCGGCGCCCTTGGCCAGCAGCGTGTCGTACAGCGGCGAGGTGCGCAGCGGGCGCGCGGCCTGCAACTCCTGGCGCGGCCAGCGCATCGCGTAGTGCAGGCCAAGGGTCTCTGCAGTGCGATCGTGCAGCGCCTTCTTGTTCGCGGTGTAGGGGCCGAAGCGGCGTATGTCCACGTCCCATAGATCGACGGGCGCCTCTCCGCCGACGATCCACTCTGCCATCAGGCGCCCGGCACCACCGCCGTTGGCGATGCCGGCCGAGTTGAAGCCGGCGGCGACGAAGAAATTGCGCAGCTCCGGCGCCTCGCCAAGGATGAAGTTGCCGTCCGGCGTGAAACTCTCCGGGCCGTTGAGCAGCATCTTGATCTCGGCCGTCTCCAGGCAGGGCGTGCGATGCATCGCGTTGGTCATCAGGATCTCGAACTGGTCCCAGTCCTCGCCCAGCAGCTCGAACTGGAAGGTAGCGGGAATGGTGTCCATCTTCCAGGGCTTGGCCACCGGCTCGAAGCCGCCCATCACCAGGCCGCCGACCTCTTCCTTGTAGTAGATGTAGCCATCGGGGTCGCGCAGCACCGGCAGCATCGGATGCACGCCCGGGATCTGACCGGTAACGAGATAGAAGTGCTCAGCCGAATACAGCGGCACATTGACGCCCGCCTTGGCACCGAGCTGACGCGCCCACTGGCCGGCGCAGTTGACCAGCACCTCGCAACGCACCTCGCCCTGGTTCGTCACAACGCCCATCACGCGCGGCCCGCTGGCGCCCTGCTCCACCAGCACGTCCAGCACCTCCACGCCCTCCACGATCTTCACACCACGGTTGCGCGCCCCCTTGGCCAGCGACATCGTCAGATCTGCCGGATTGGCTTTGCCGTCGCCGGGTATCCAGACCGCCCCCTGCAGGTCATCGGTACGCATCAGCGGATAGAGCCTGCCGGCCTCGGCAGGCGTGATCAGCTCGCACTCGACGCCGAAGCCCCGCGCCAGGCCGACCTGCTTGCGCAGCACCTGCAGCCTCTCGGCGGTGCGCGCCACGGTGACGCTGCCGCATTGCTTCCAGCCGGTGGCCAGGCCGGTCTCTGACTCCAGCCGGCCGTAGAGCTCGATGCCGTAGCGGCTCATCCGCGTCATATTGCGATTCGGCCGCAGTTGGCCGACCAGGCCGGCCGCGTGCCAGGTCGTGCCGCAGGTCAGGCGCCCCTGCTCCAGCAGCAGCACATCGCTGCGGCCCATCTGAGCCAGGTGGTAGGCGGTGGAGCAGCCGACGATGCCGCCGCCGATGATGATGGTTTGAGCGTGGGTCGGAAGTGACATGGTTTTCTTGGTTCTAGGCCAGACTAGGCCAGACGTAGGGCCATCACCCCGGCTACGATGACGACTGTGCCCAACGCGCGCTGCCTGCCGAATTTCTCTTTCAACAGCCAGCATCCCAGCAGCGCGGCGAACAGCACCGACGTCTCGCGCAGGGCCGCCACCGATGCCACCGGCGCCTTGGTCATCGCCCACAGTGCGATGGCATACGAGCCTATCGAGGCGCTGCCGCCCAAGGCCGCCAGCGGCCAGCGCTTTTTGGCATAGGCCCAGATCTCGCGGCGCTGCTGCGAGGTTCGCCTCAGCAGCACCAGGGTCGGATAGGGAATGCCGTCGAGCACGAACAGCATCAGCACATATTGCATCGCCAGCGCCCCGCCCTGGGTGGCGCTGCGCACGCCCATGCCGTCGACGATGGTGTACATGGCGATGATGGCCGCGTTGCTGAAGGCGAACACCAGGGCCTTGCCATGGTGCAGCGCCTCGCCGGGCCTGGACAGGCCCACCAGGGCTACGCCGGCCGTGATGCCGGCAATGCCCAGCCAGGCCATGGCCGTGGGTGCCTCGCCGATGAAAAAGCCGCTGCCCAGCGCCACCAGCAGCGGCGCGAAGCCGCGCATGATCGGATAGGTCAGGCCGAGGTCGCCGTGTTTGTAGGCGCCGACCAGGGCGATGTAGTAGCCGATGTGAATGAACAGCGAGCCGGCGATATAGGGCCAGGCGGCCCAGGGCGGCGGGCCCGTGTAGAGCAGCATCGGCAGGGCCACCAGCGCGCCCAGAAAGTGCACCAGCGAGGTGTCCACCTCCTTGTCGCCGCTGGACTTGACCAGGGCGTTCCACGAGGCATGGAGCACCGCACCGCCCAGCACCAGCAGCACGATGGGCCAGGTCAGAGCCAGCTCGGGTACCGGCATCACTGCAATGCGCAGCGCTGCGCGATGGCCATGTAGTGCGCCAGCGTGGGCGTCACATGATCGGCCCGCTTCGCCAGATCGTCCCAAAGCCGCAAGCGCACAGCATCCTGCGCATGGGGCAGTCCTTCGAAAGCGGCTATCTGCTCGCCTTCGAACACACCACCCTGCAGCACCAGGCTGCGCTTGGAGTCGGCCGACAGAGCCTCCCAGTAACCGGGCCGCGTGGCACACAGATAGCGCTTGGCATCGACATGCAGCTTGATCGCATCGAGCACGCGGTCGGAGAACAGGCCGCGCAGGAACGGCAAGGCGAAGTACTGATGCACATCATCGACACCGCGCAGCGAGGGCGTATCACCCAGATCGTGCAGCAGGTGGCCGAGGTCGTGCAACAGGGCCGCGGTGATCAGCGCGTCGTCAGCGCCCTCGCTTTCGGCCAGCTCGGCGCTTTGCAGCGCATGCTGCAGCTGGGTGACCGGTTCGCCACTGTATTGCTCGCCGCCCTTTTCATGGAACAGCGTGGAGATATCAACAAGAGTCAGTGCCATCAGCTTCCATCAAGTCCCATGAGTTGTGAGGGTCGAATCCGCGTCTGCGCCAGCACCCCGGCCGCATCCAGGATCGGATAGGCGATCGAGCAGATATTGCCGTTGATGCGCTTCAGGTCGCTGATCATGTCCAGGTGCAGCGCGCTGGTTTCAATGCTTTGCGCCGTGTGGTCCTGCAGCCGCGTGATGTGCGAGTTGGCGTATTCGCGCTCCAGGTCACGGAAGTGGGCCTTCTCCTCCAGCAGCTTGCGGGCGTCGCGCACATGGCCGTCGAGGAACACGCTCATGCCCAGGCGCAGATTGGCCAGCAGGCGCTCGTGCAGGTGCGAGATCTCGCCCATGCCGGCCTCGGAGAACTTGCGGCTCTTGCGGATGGCCTTGTCTTCGACATCGAGTATCAGCCGCTCGACGATGTCGCCGATCTGCTCCATATTGATCGTGAACGAGACGATGTCGGCCCAGCGCCGGCCCTCCTT
>JADMJJ010000119.1 GCA_018780645.1 Burkholderiaceae bacterium | reverse complement strand
CACGACGTTGTTGCGCTTGCGGTCCAGCTTGATGACCTTGAATTCCATGGTCTTGCCTTCGTACGGGCTCATGTCCTTGACCGGACGCGTGTCCAGCAAGGAGCCCGGCAGGAAGGCGCGGATGCCGTTGACCAGGACGGTCAGGCCGCCCTTGACCTTGCCCGACACGGTACCGGTCACGAAGTCGCCCGACTCCAGTGCGGTTTCCAGGGACATCCACGAGGCCAGACGCTTGGCCTTGTCGCGCGACAGGATGGTGTCGCCGTAGCCGTTTTCGATCGCGTCGATGGCCACCGACACGAAATCGCCCACTTGGACTTCGAGCTCGCCCTTGTCGTTCTTGAACTCTTCGATGGGCACATACGCTTCGGACTTCAGACCGGCGTTGACGACCACGAAGTTGTAGTCGATGCGAACCACTTCGGCAGAGATGACCTCACCTGCGCGCATATCGGAGCGCTGCAGGGATTCCTCGAACATGGCGGCAAACGAGTCACCACCAAAGCTGGCGGTTTGGGATTCGGACATGGTGTTTCCTGGTGCCGGGCTGATCCGGCAGGTTGTGCAAGCGCGAAGCTTGCGGGTTAGTTGATAGAGTTCGCCGCCCTCAGTGCAACTGACGTTGCGGGAGGGAAGGGCAGCGGGCCCGTTTTTGAACCACAGTCGTGAGACCTTGGCTCTGCCGTTTCAATGCCCAGCGCTATGAAACGGCCTGCGCTCGGCCCACCAGCTCAATACCAGATCCACAGATTCATCGATGGTCTGGCTCGAGTTGTCGAGCATCAGCGCGTCTGCGGCTGGCTTCAAGGGCGACACCTTGCGGCTTTGATCCCGCAAGTCGCGCGCCTCTAGGTCTTCACGCAGGTCGGCAATGCTAGCCGAAATTCCCTTGGAAATCAATTGCTTATGCCTGCGCTCGGCGCGCGTTGCCGCGCTGGCGGTCAAAAACACCTTGAGTCCGGCCTGGGGGAACAGCATCGTGCCCATATCACGTCCATCGGCCACCAGGCCGGGCAGGCGGCGGAAGGCCAATTGCAGGCCGTGCAGCGCCAGGCGCACGGCCGGCAGCGCGGCAACCTTGGACGACATCGCGCCCACCGTCTCGTCGCGCAGCGCGTGGGTCACGTCCTCCGGACCCAGAAAGACCTGACCGCCCTCGAAGTGCAGATCCAGTTGGCTGGCCAGGGCGGCGATGTCGTGTTCGTTGTCCAGCGACACGCCGGCGCGCAGGCTGGCCAGGGCGGTGGCACGGTACAGCGCACCCGAGTCCAACACCCAGTAGCCGAGTTTGGCTGCGACCAGATCGGCCAATGTGCCTTTGCCTGAGGCGCTTGGCCCGTCGATGGTGATGACCGGAATGCTGTCGCGCTCCGGCTCGACGACGGAGAACAGCGTCTCGAAGTAGTCGGGGAAGGTCTTGGCCACGCATTTCGGATCGAGGATGCGCACAGGCACGTTAGTGCCGCCGTTCAGCCCATTGAACGCGGCAAGCGAGAAGCACATGGCCACGCGGTGGTCGTCATAGGTATGGATGGCGGCCGGCTGGAAGGTCTTGAGCGGATGTACGCGCAGCCAGTCCGGACCTTCCTCGACCGTGGCGCCCAGCTTGCGCAGCTCGGCGGCCATGGCGACGATGCGGTCGGTCTCCTTGACCCGCCAGCTGGCGATATTGCGCAGCGTGCTCGGGCCGTCGGCGTAGAGCGCCATCAGCGCGAGGGTCATCGCGGCATCGGGAATGTGGTTGCAGTCCAGGTCGATGGCGCGCAGCGGCCAGACGCCCCGCTTGACCTGCAGCCAGTTCGGCCCGCTCTCGACCCAGGCGCCCATGCCCTCGGCCGCCTCGATAAAGCGTACATCGCCCTGGATGGAGGCCGAACCGACACCCTCGATGCGCACCGGCGCATCGAGGCCGGCAATCGCGCCCAGCGCGACGAAATAGGAGGCCGACGAGGCATCGCCCTCGACATGGATTTGACCTGGCGAGCGGTAGCGGCTGCCGGCGGGGATGGTGAAGCGCTGCCAGCCGTCGCGCTCGACGGTGATGCCAAAGCGCGCCAGCAGCAGCAGGGTGATCTCGACATAGGGTTTGGAGATCAGTTCGCCCTGCACCTCGATGACCACCGGCCGGTCGGTGGCCACCAGCGGCAGGGCCAGGAGCAGGGCGGTCAGGAACTGGCTGGACACGTCGCCACGCACCTGTACCGGTTGGTCGAGTTCCAGCGTGGATGGGCCCGTCAGCCGCAGCGGTGGGTAGTCCTCGTTCTCCAGGCAGTCAATCTGACAGCCCAGCAGCCGCAGCGCATCGACCAGGTCGCCGATCGGCCGCTCGTGCATGCGTGGCACGCCGCGCAAGGTGATGTCGCCACCTTGGGTGGCGGCGAGCAGAGCCAGTGCGGCGGTCAGCGGGCGCATCGCCGTGCCGGCGTTGCCCAGGAACAGGTCGGCCTGGGCGGTGCCCAGCTTGGCGCCGAGGCCGGTGACGCGCAGCGGGCCCTTGTCTTCGCGTTCGAGCTTACAGCCCAGCGTGCGCAGCGCGTCCAGCATCACGGCCGTGTCGTCCGAGTCCAGCAGATCGTGGACCACGGTCACACCGTCGCTCAGACCCGCCAGCAGCAGCACGCGGTTGGAGATGCTTTTGGAGCCCGGCAACTGCACGGTGCCGGCGGCCGACACGAGCGGCGGCAGATCAAGAAAGGAGGTCGAATACATGGAGGACGAGGTCAGGCTTCAGCGCGAGGGGGTCTTGGGGGGCGTGCTCATATGCCATTGCGAGCGGGTGTCCGAGGCCTGGCTGATCAGTTTCTCCAGGGCCGGGCCGTCGCCGTCTTGCACCAGCTTCTCGAAGTGATGGAGCACGGCGCGGAAGAATTTGGACTGCTTCAGCACCTCCTCGCGGTTGGCGACCAGGATGTCGCGCCAGATCGCCGGATCGCTGGCGGCGATGCGGGTGAAGTCGCGAAAGCCCGGTCCCGCCAGCGACAGAAAGTCCGCGCCCGCCGGCTGCTGGGCAATCGCCGAGAAGTAGGCAAAGGCCAACAGATGGGGCAGATGGCTGACGGCGGCAAAGGCGGCGTCATGGTTCTCGGGCGACATCTTCAGCACCTGGGCGCCGATTGCCGACCAGACGTCGGTGGCTTTCTGCAGCAGCGCCGCATTGGTCTGCGGCAGCGGCGTCAGGATGACCTGGCGGCCCTGGTACAGCGTGGCATCGGCATGCTGGACGCCGGCCGACTCCTTGCCGGCAATCGGATGCGCTGGCACAAAGGAGCCCAGCCGGTTGCGCAGCGCCCGCTTGGCGGCCAGCACCACATCGCACTTGGTCGAGCCCACATCCATCACCAGCATGCCCGGTTCCACCATATGGCAGATTGCCTTGAAGGTAGCTTCGCTGGCCGCCACAGGCACGGCGATCAGGACGATGTCGGAGCCCGACACCGCCAGCAGCGCCGACTCGGCAATGGTGTCGATCACGCCCAGCCGGCGGGCCTTCTCGGTGGTCGACGGCGACTTGCTGTAGCCGACCACGTGCTTGACCAGACCGGCTTTCTTGAGCGCCAGGGCGAAGGAGCCACCCATCAGGCCGCAGCCGATGACGCCGAGTTGGTTGAACATCGCTGCAGCCTCGCTTAATGCACGTCGAGCGGGTAGGTGCCCAGCACCTTGAAGAAGGCGCAGACGGCGCGCAACTCCTGCATCGCCTGTGCGACATGGGGCTCGTCCGGGTGGCCCTGCAGATCGATGTAGAAGTAGTACTCCCACTGGCCCGAACGCGCCGGGCGCGACTCGAAGCGGCTCATCGACACGCCATGGGCCTTCAGCGGCACCAGCATGTCGTGCAGCGCACCGGGGCGGTTCGTCACCGACACGACGAGGCTGGTGCAGTCATGGCCAGAGGCGGCGGGCTGCGGGTGGCGGTCCGGATGGGCGAGCACGGCAAAGCGGGTGCGGTTGTGTGCGTCATCCTGGATCGCCGGCGACACCAGGTGCAGACCGAATTCGCTGCCGGCGCGTGTGCTGGCAATCGCTGCGAGCTTGGGGTCAAGACTGGCCAGCCGTGCACCCTCGGCATTGCTGGCCACCGGCCGGCGCTCTGCCTGGGGCAGATGGGTGCTCAGCCACTGGTGGCATTGCGCTAGCGCCTGCGGATGGGCGCAGACGGCCTCGATGCCTTCCAGCGAATTACTCTTGCGCAGCAGGTTGTGGCGCACCACCAGGCTGGTCTCGCCGATGATGGACAGCGGCGTGCTCAGGAACAGGTCCAGCGAGCGCGTCACCACGCCCTCGGTCGAGTTCTCGACCGGCACCACGCCGAAATCGGCCGCGCCGGCAATCGTCTGGTGCAGCACCTCGTCAAAATTGGCGCAGGGCACGCGCACGATGCTGGAGCCGAAGTACCCCAGCGCCGCCTCCTCGCTGAAGGTGCCGGCCGGGCCCAGATAGGCCACGCGTATCGGCGTCTCCAGCGCGCGGCAGGCCGACATGATCTCGCGCCAGATTGGCGCCACGCTCTCGGTCTGCAGCGGGCCACTGTTCTTCAGCTTCAGGCCGTCGATGACCTGGGCCTCGCGCTCGGGGCGGAACACCACCGAGCCCTCATGCTTCTTCAGCTCGCCCACGGCCAGGGCCAGTTGGGCGCGCTGGTTGAGCAGCTGCAGCAGCTGGCCATCGACGCTGTCTATCTGCTGGCGCAGGGCCAGCAATTCGGGGGGGACGGGTGCGGTAGGTGTTGTTGAATCAGCCATGACGGGCTTCGAAATCTCGCAATAAGTCGACCAAGGCCTGCACGCCTTCCAGCGGCATGGCGTTGTAGATCGAGGCACGCATGCCGCCCACGGACTTGTGTCCCTTGAGCTGTAGCAGGCGGCGCTCGCGGGCGTCGGCCAGGAAAGCGTCATTCAAGCGTTCGTCACGCAAAAAGAAGGGCACGTTCATCCGCGAGCGGGCGTTGTGGGCCACGCGGTTGATGAACATGCTGCTGCCGTCCAGGGTGCTGTACAGCAGCTCAGCTTTATCGGCATTGCGCTGCTCGATCGCGGCCAGCGCGGTGCGGCCCCGGTACGAGAAGCGCTTCAGCCATTGAAATACCAGCCCGGCGATGTAGATGCCATAGGTCGGTGGGGTGTTGAACATCGACTGGGCCTGCGCCACGGTCTGGTAATTGAAGGCCGAGGGGCAGGCCTGCAGCGCATGGCCCAGCAGGTCGTCGCGCACGAACACTAGGGTCAATCCGGCCGGGCCGATGTTCTTCTGCGCGCCGCCAAAGGCCAGGCCGACGCGCGACCAGTCCAGCGGACGGGACAGCTGCTGCGACGAGAAGTCGATCACCAGCGGCGCATCCGAGCCCAGTGCCTTCAGGTCGGGAATCTCGTGGAACTCGACGCCGTGTATGGTCTCGTTGGAGCACAGATGCACATAGGCCGCATCGCGCCGCAACTGCCATGTGGACGGATCGGGCAGGGCGGTGAACCCGCTGGCCTCGTTGCTGGCGGCGATATGCACGTCGGCGTAGCGCTCGGCCTCGCCAGCGCTCTTCTGCGACCAGGCGCCGGTGACGACGAAGTCCACCCTGCCGCCGCGCGACAGGTTCAGCGGCACGATCGCGTTCTCGGCCAGGCCACCGCCCTGCATGAACAGGATGTGGAAGTCCTTCGGGACGGCCAGCAGCTCGCGCAGATCGCTCTCGGCCTGCTCGTAGATGGAGATGAATTCGCGGCCGCGGTGGCTCATCTCCATCACGCTCATGCCCGAACCATGCCAGTCCAGCATCTCGGCAGCAGCGATTTCCAGCACCTCGGCGGGCAGGGCGGCCGGCCCGGCCGAGAAGTTGTAGGGGCGTTGCTGCGGCTGTGCTTGCATTATTTCTTGGCGGCGCTGGCGCTAGGAGTCACGGGCTTTGCGGTCGTCGGTGCAGTGGGCGCCGGCTGCGGGTTCAGACCCAGGCGCTTGGCCACGCCCTGCTCCAGGGTCTTCAGCCGGCCTTCGATGGTGCCACGCATCTCGGCCACCAGCTTCTGGCCCAGCGCGTTCTGCATCTCGCCGCCCATCTGCTGATACTTCTTGTTCACCGGCGATTCGAACCAGGCGATCAGTTGCTTCAGTTCGTCCTCGTTGAACTTCTCGTCCAGCATGGGGCCAATGGTGGTCGGGGCCAGCTGAATCGCCTTGTCGCGCGTCAGCGCGGAGGCCTCGTCAACGAACTTGCGCACGTCGGCCTCGATCGCCTTGGCTGTGGCTTCGCGCTTGTCGACCGGTACCTGCTGCAACGCCGCGCCAGCACCCTGCATCATGCGGGCGGCGGGTTGCTCGACCAGCGCACGGGCCAGCGACTCGATGCCCGGTTGCTGGAAGGCCAGCACCTTGGCGATCAGCTCCTTCTTGGCCGCGCTGGGCGCGGCAGCGGTCTGCGCCTGTGCGCCAAGAGTCAGCAGCAGGGCGGCTGCAACGGTGAGCTGTTTCAGGTGAAGTTTCAAGTCGATTCCTTGTTGGAGCTGTCGTCCGGCTTGTCGCCGTTGGGGGCTTCGGTGTCGCCTTCGGCGACGGTGTCATTGGCGTCGTTCTCGACGATGCGCTGCAGGCCCGAGAGCTGGGCACCATCGTCCAGCGCGATCAGAGTTACGCCTTGCGTGGCGCGGCCCAGCTCGCGGATCTCGGAGACACGGGTGCGTACCAGCACGCCCTTGTCGGTGATCAGCATGATCTCGTCTTCCGGACGCACCAGCGTGGCGGCCACGACGCGGCCGTTGCGCTCGCTTTGCTGAATCGCGATCATGCCCTTGGTGCCGCGACCGTGACGCGTGTACTCGATGATGGAGGTGCGCTTGCCGTAGCCGTTCTGCGTTGCGCAGAGCACGCTCACCGGTGAGGTGGCAGTGTCGTCCTGCTCGGCGACCAGCATGGCGATCACGCGCTGGCCTTCCTCGAGCATCATGCCGCGCACACCGCGGGCCTGGCGACCCATCGGGCGCACATCGTCTTCGTCGAAGCGCACGGCCTTGCCGCCGTCGCTGAACAGCATCACATCATGCTTGCCGTCGGTCAGCGCGGCACCCACCAGCGCATCGCCCGGATCCAGGTCAACGGCAATGATGCCGGCCTTGCGCGGGTTGCTGAACTCGTTCAGCGCCGTCTTCTTGACCGTGCCCATGTCGGTGGACATGAACACATAGTGGTCGGCCGGGAAGCTGCGGAACTCGCCGGTCAGCGGCAGCACCACGGTGATCTTTTCCTCGGCCTGCAGCGGGAACATATTGACGATGGGGCGTCCGCGAGAATTGCGTGAGCCCTGCGGAACTTCCCAGACCTTCAGCCAATAGACGCGGCCACGGTTGCTGAAGCACAGTATCCAGTCGTGCGTGTTGGCGATGAAGAGCTGGTCTATCCAGTCGTCGTCCTTGGTCTGTGCCGCCTGCTTTCCACGACCACCGCGCTTTTGCGCCCGGTACTCGGCCAGCGGCTGACTCTTGATATAGCCGGTGTGCGAGAGCGTGACCACCATATCGGTTGGCGTGATCAGGTCTTCCGTTCCGAGCTCCTGCACGTTGTGCTCGACCACCGAGCGGCGGGCGCCGACCTTGGTCTGGCCGAACTCCTGCTTCACGCCCGTCAGCTCTTCACTGATGATGAAGGTCACACGTGCCGGCTTGGCCAGGATGTCCAGCAGATCGGCGATCTGCGACATCACTTCCTTGTATTCGCCGATGATCTTGTCCTGCTCCAGCCCGGTCAGGCGCTGCAGGCGCATCTGCAGGATTTCGCCGGCCTGATCGTCGGACAGGCGGTACAGGCCGTCGGCCTGCATGCCGAACATCGGCGCTAGACCCTCGGGGCGGAAGGCCTCGCGGCCGCCAGGCGTGTCGCCCTCGGCGCGCACCAGCATCTCGCGCACAAGTGATGAGTCCCAGCTCTTGCTCATCAGCGCGGCCTTGGCGACCGGCGGCGTCGGCGAGTTCTTGATCGTCTCAATGAACTCGTCGATATTGGCCAGGGCCACGGCCAGGCCTTCCAGCACATGGCCGCGCTCGCGCGCCTTGCGCAGCTCGAAAATCGTGCGGCGGGTGACGACCTCGCGGCGGTGCTCCAGGAAGACCGTGATCAGGTCCTTCAGATTGCACAGCTTGGGCTGACCATCGATCAGCGCCACCATATTCATGCCGAAGGTGTCTTGCAGCTGAGTCTGCTTGTACAGATTGTTCAGCACCACCTCGGGCACTTCGCCGCGTTTCAGATCGATCACCACGCGCATGCCGGACTTGTCGGACTCGTCCTGGATGTGGCTGATGCCCTCGATCTTCTTCTCGTTGACCAGCTCGGCAATGCGTTCCAGCAGGGTCTTCTTGTTGACCTGGTAGGGCAGCTCGTCAACGATGATGGACTGGCGCTGGCCGCGGTCTATGTCTTCGAAGTGCACCTTGGCGCGCATCACGATCTTGCCGCGGCCGGTGCGATAGCCTTCGCGCACGCCCTGCAGGCCATAGATGATGCCGGCGGTCGGGAAGTCCGGCGCAGGGATGATTTCCATCAACTCATCTATCGTGCAGTCCGGGTTCTTCAGCGAATGCAGGCACGCGTCCACCACCTCGTTGAGGTTGTGCGGCGGGATGTTGGTCGCCATGCCCACGGCAATGCCGCCCGAGCCATTGATCAGCAGGTTCGGCAGCTTGGTCGGCAGCACCAGCGGCTCTTTCTCGGAGCCGTCGTAGTTGGGGCCGAAGTCGACCGTTTCCTTGTCCAGATCGGCCAGCAGCTCGTGGGTGATCTTGGCTAGGCGGATTTCGGTGTATCGCATGGCGGCGGCGTTGTCGCCGTCCACCGAGCCGAAATTGCCCTGGCCATCGACCAGCATATGGCGCATGGAAAAGTCCTGCGCCATCCGCACGATGGTGTCGTAGACCGACTGGTCACCGTGCGGGTGGTACTTACCGATCACGTCACCGACGATACGGGCCGACTTCTTGTAGGGGCGGTTCCAATCATTGTTCAACTCGTGCATGGCGAACAACGCGCGCCGGTGCACAGGTTTGAGGCCGTCGCGGGCATCGGGTAGGGCCCGGCCCACGATCACGCTCATGGCGTAATCGAGGTACGAGCGCCGCATCTCCTCTTCGAGGCTGATGGGCAGGGTTTCCTTGGCAAACTGAGTCATGCGCTGGGCGCGGCTTGAGCCAGAGGTGTCCACATACCTCCGGCTGGCCAACGTCGAATTGGACGGAAGCGTGAATTCTAATTGCCCCGGCGTGTAGCTAGCGCACAACATTGTGCGAACACTGGCCGGGCGCATTGCGCAAAATGGAGCCGTCCCAGTGCCCTATGGCACAATGACTCGTCGATGGCAGACCCCCGTGCAAGCTGGGGTTTACGCCAACGTACCCATACTTGTTGTGGACGTATCGCAGGGCAACTGCGGCTTTCCTTGAGAGGAGAATCATGAAGAAACTGAATCGAGTGGCATCGCTCTTCGCGTTCGCTGCTGTCGCCGCGTCTGGCGCTTCCGCCCAGACGATCGACAACTGGCGTGCCACTGACGGCACTGTCTGGAAGAACGGTACCAACGAATACTGCTGGCGCAATTCCAATTGGACCCCGGCTACTGCTGCGGCCAATTGTGATGGCGCGATCAAGCCGGCTCCCAAGGTTGTGGCTCCCCCGCCGCCGCCCCCGCCGGCAGTCGCTCCTCCTGCACCACCCAAGCCGCCTGCTCCTCCGGTGCGTCCCGTACCCGTGAGCGAGAAGGTCACCTTCGCCGCTGACGCCTTCTTCGACTTCGACAAGTCGGTGTTGAAGACCGAAGCCAAGGCCAAGCTGGATGACCTGGTCGGCAAGACCGGTGGCATCAATTTGGAAGTCATCATCGCCGTGGGTCACACCGACTCGGTCGGTACCGATGCGTACAACCAGAAGCTGTCGGTGTCTCGCTCGGAAGCCGTCAAGGCGTATCTGGTGAGCAAGGGCGTCGAGAAGAATCGCGTCTACACCGAAGGCAAGGGCGAGAAGCAGCCTGTTGCTGACAACAAGACCTCGGAAGGTCGCGCCAAGAACCGCCGCGTCGAAATCGAAGTGGTCGGCACTCGCGCCAAGAAGTAAAAGATGCACTGAGCGTCTCGACGCTCGTCATCGAAGCCCCGCTCCGGCGGGGCTTTTTTTATGTCTGGGCCGGTTAGGCCCCGACTTGTTCGTAAGATTGCGCCCATGATCAACGCCGACCCCCAAGAGCTTGCCAAGTTCAGCGAGCTGGCCCACCGCTGGTGGGATCCGCACAGCGAATTCAAGCCGCTTCACCAGATCAACCCGCTACGCCTGGCCTGGATGGACGGTTTGAGCCCGTTCAAGGGGCTGAAGGTTCTGGATGTGGGCTGCGGCGGCGGCATCCTCACCGACTCGATCGCGCGTAAAGGCGCCCAGGTGCTGGGCATAGACCTGTCGACGAAGGCGCTGCGCGTGGCGCAGCTGCATGCGATGGAAGCGGGTACCGAGGGTGTTGAATACCGCGAAGTACCCGTCGAGGAGCTGGCTGCCGAGATGCCGGGCGCATTCGACACTGTCACCTGCATGGAAATGCTGGAGCATGTGCCCGACCCGTCTTCGGTGGTGCGCGCCTGCAGCGCCCTGGTCAAGCCTGGCGGCTGGGTGTTTTTCTCGACCTTGAACCGCAACCCCAAGGCCTTCTTGTTCGCCATCATCGGCGCCGAGTACCTGCTGAAGATGCTGCCCAAGGGCACGCATGAGTACGCGCGCTTCATCCGCCCCAGCGAGCTCGCGCAATACTGCCGCGACGCCGGGCTGGAGCTGCACGGCAGCAAGGGTCTGGAATACAACCCACTGACCCAGGCCTATTGGCTGTCGGCCGACACCAGCGTCAACTACATGATCGCCTGCCGAAAGCCTGCGTTGTGAACAGTCGTGACGTGCGGGCCGTACTGTTCGATCTGGATGGCACCCTGGTTGATAGCGCTCCGGATCTGGCCGGCGCTGCCAACCAGATGCGCAGCATCCGGGGTTTGGCCGACCTGCCCTATGCTCAATTGCGGCCAATGGTGGGCACCGGCGCGCGCGGCATGCTGGGTGTGGCTCTTGGGGTGACGCCCGCCGCGCCCGACTACGAGGCGCTGAAACACGAGTTTCTCGACCTCTATGAGAGCCGCATGCTGCAGGAAACGCGGGTTTTCGAGTCCGTTATGGGCCTGCTGGACGCGCTGCAGCGACGATCTCTGCCCTGGGCCATCGTCACCAACAAGGCCGAACGCTTTGCCCTACCGCTGACCCAGGCCCTGGGCCTGCAGCGCGGAGCGGCGGCGGTGATCGGTGGCGACACGACGCCCCATGCCAAGCCGCACCCGGCGCCGCTGCTGGAGGCCGCCCGGCGCGCCGGTGTCGCGGCCGAGCACTGCATCTATGTCGGCGACGACGAACGCGACATCCTGGCCGGCCGTGCCGCCGGCATGCGCACGGTGGCCGCCGCCTGGGGCTATCTGGGTCAGGGCGCTCCGATCCACGAATGGGGGGCGGATTTGACAATAGAAAGTCCGCAGGCCCTCTTGCATTGGTTATCTGTGGCCTAATATCAGCTTTAGGGGCCGACCTGGTTTCGACGTGGGTGCGGATCCGGAGTGGGGCATGCCGAGCACCAGTTCGCTCGTAAAACCACTGGAAACAAAGTAACTGCAAACGACTCTACGTTCGCACTCGCTGCTTAATTGCAGATGAGCTTCTCAACGGTTGGCCTATGGGCCGGGCCGCGAATCGCAAGGTTCAAGGCTGAGAAGTCATTCACATAGGCTGGTTTCGTGGCGGGTCACTCGTCACGGAACAAGATTTAGTGACTGGCGGGAAAGGTAGCGTGCCGCTGCGCGACCTGAACGCGAGATTCAAATCAGACGGCTACGCATGTAGAACTGCCTGGTGATGGCTGACGGACGGGGGTTCAATTCCCCCCGGCTCCACCAT
>JADMJJ010000108.1 GCA_018780645.1 Burkholderiaceae bacterium | reverse complement strand
CCTCGGGGTTCTTGAGCATGATCTTGAAGGCTTCGGTGACCTTCTCGGCGGTGGCGCCACCGCCCACGTCCAGGAAGTTGGCCGGCTCGCCGCCAAACAGCTTGATCGTGTCCATCGTCGCCATGGCCAGACCGGCGCCATTGACCAGGCAGCCGATATTGCCGTCCAGGCTGATATAGGCCAGGTCGAACTTGCTGGCTTCGACCTCGGCAGGATCCTCTTCATCCAGATCGCGGTAGGCCACGATCTCGGGGTGACGGAACAGCGCGTTGGCGTCGAAGTTGAACTTGGCGTCCAGGGCGATCAGATTGCCCTTGCTGTCGCGGTTCAGCGGGTTGATCTCGACCAGCGAGGCGTCGGTGTCCATATAGCACTTGTAGAGCTTCTGGAACACATCAACCGCCTGGTCCATCGACTCGGCACCCAGGCCGATCGCGGCGGCAATTTTCTTGGCCTGCTCTGCGGTCATGCCGGTCTGCGGATCAATCACCTCGGTGATGATCTTCTCGGGTGTGGAATGGGCCACTTCCTCGATGTCCATGCCTCCTTCGCTGGAGGCAATGAAGGCCACTCGCTGCGAAGCGCGATCGGTCACCAGCGAAACGTAAAGTTCCTTCTGGATGTCGGCGCCCTCTTCGATGTACAGGCGGCGCACCTTCTGGCCGGCCGGGCCGGTCTGGTGGGTGACCAGTTGCATGCCCAGGATCTGCTCGGCCAGGCTCTTGACCTCGTCCAGCGAGCGGGCCAGCTTGACGCCGCCACCCTTGCCGCGGCCACCGGCGTGGATTTGCGCCTTCACGACCCAGACCGGGCCACCCAGCTTCTGTGCGGCTTCCAGTGCCTCTTGCACGGTGAAAGCGGCATGCCCGCGGGGCACGGGCACGCCGAACTGGCGCAGGATTTCCTTGCCCTGGTATTCGTGAATCTTCATGGGGGGTCTCGCTTGGGAAAGTTCAGGAGAGGGTTGACGTCCCGTCGGCCATGGCGTCCGCGAGCGTGCTCGGCGGTGCCCGGAACCAGCGGGGGTAGTAGGTTTTGACCGACTCGCCATCGCGCCTCAGCGCATGGCAGCGGTCAAGCTGGAAGGGCGGCACGTCACCGCCGGGGCCCTCGCGGGTGTCCAGTACCACGCCGGCAAAGGCCTGCATCACCGCAGTGGGCAAGACCTGACTCATCTCGGTCAGATGGGTGCAGCCCTTCACACCGCCCAGGCGCGCCTTGACCTCGTGCCGAAAGCCCTTGAGCAGGTTCAGGCCGACCAGGCGGGCATAAGCGTCGCCATGGTCGTCGCAGCGGCCGGGGTAAGGCATGCGGCGGGTTTCGGCTCCGGCCTCGTGTATCGTCAGCTGGGTATCTACCACCAGGCGCAGCAGCATGTCATGCACCGGCTCGCCGGCAAGGCGCACGCCCTGGGCCAGGGTGACATCGTGGGTCTTGGCGTCGCACAGATGGGCATCGACCTCCCACAGCCCATCGTCGCGGGCATAGACATGCACGTCTATGCTGCGTCGGTGCATGAGCTTTCGCTCGGGCGAGGCGGGAGGCAGGGACATCAGGTCAACGAGCGGGAGGGCCGTCGGGGCGGGACGTGAAACGACCCCGGCGTGGGGGCGCCGGGCAACAGGCGGCAATGTAGCATGCTGCGCCGCACCAAGGCTTTCACCAAGCTTTCAAGCGCTTGATTGACGCACCGTCATATCAGACACGGGATTACTCATCTTCGGCGCCCCGCACCACCTTGCGTATCACCTCGGGCGAAAATCCGCGCCCGGCCAGAAAGCGCATCTGCTTGGCACGGGCGGCGGGCTCGGCGGCAAGTTCGCCGAACTTGCGTTGCCAGACCTGGCGCGCGCGGTCGAGTTCGCTGTCTTTCAGTGTCTGCTGGCTGGCAGCGTCGGGGGCCACGCCGTGCTGTGACAGTTCCTGCCTGATGCGCAGATTGCCGTAGCGGTGGGCCCTCGCGTTGATGCGCGACTCGACGAAGCGGGCCTCGCTCAGATAACGATGGGCCTGCAGCCAATCAAGCAGGGTCTCCACGGCCTCGGCGTGGTTGACGGAAGTCGGCTCGCCGTCGTCATCGCCTGGCTCTACATCCGCCGCCTCCGCATTAACCCCTACCTCCCGGCGGGCCTGACGCTCTTTTTCGTCCTGCTGGCGCGCAATGCGCAGCAGCTTGCGCTGCAACTCGCTGCGGCTGTGCTCGCGCTGGGCCAGCAACGCAATGGCGCGGGCCTTCAGCGACAGCGGCTTCACGGGGCTGTGGCTGAAGGCCGGATGGGTTTACTGCGCCTCGGCGGCCTGCAGCGGCACACCCATCGCTTCACGCACCTTGTTCTCGATTTCCAGCGCAATGTCGCGGTTCTCGCGCAGGAATTCGCGGGCGTTGTCCTTGCCCTGGCCGATCTTCTCGCCGTTGTAGGCGTACCAGGAACCGGACTTGTCGAGGATCTTGGCCTCGACACCCATGTCGATGACTTCACCCTCGCGGCTGATGCCCTCGCCATAGAGGATGTCGAACTCGGCGGTCTTGAACGGCGGCGCGACCTTGTTCTTGACGACCTTGACCTTGGTCTCGCTGCCGATGATTTCCTCGCCCTTCTTGATATTGCCGATGCGGCGGATATCCAGGCGCACCGAGGCGTAGAACTTCAGGGCATTGCCGCCGGTCGTGGTCTCGGGGCTGCCGAACATCACGCCGATCTTCATGCGGATCTGGTTGATGAAGATGACCATGCAGTTGGTCTTCTTGATCGTGGCGGTCAGCTTGCGCAGCGCCTGGCTCATCAGGCGGGCCTGCAGGCCGGGCAGGGAGTCGCCCATTTCGCCTTCGAGTTCGGCCTTGGGTGTCAACGCGGCGACCGAGTCGACGACGATCAGGTCCACCGAGCCGGAGCGCACCAGCGCATCAACGATTTCGAGGGCCTGTTCGCCGGTATCGGGCTGGCTGATCAGCAGCTCTTGCAGATTGACGCCCAGCTTCTGTGCGTATTGCGCATCGAGGGCATGTTCGGCATCGATGAAGGCGCAGACGCCGGACTGCTTTTGCATCTCGGCAATCACCTGCAAGGTCAGGGTCGTCTTGCCCGAGGATTCAGGGCCGTAGATCTCGACCACGCGGCCGCGCGGCAGGCCGCCTACGCCCAGCGCGATGTCCAGGCCCAGCGAGCCGGTGGACACCACCTGGATGTCTTCGATGACTTCGCCTTCGCCCAGCCGCATGATGGAGCCCTTGCCGAACTGCTTTTCGATCTGGGCAAGTGCGGCGGCCAGGGCCTTGGCTTTTTCGGGGTTGACTGATTTCACTGGGGCGTCCATGGTGTGTCTCCGGGTTCGGTGCCGAATTATGACTCAATCTGTATATTCGTACAGTAGTTTTGTGCGGTCAAGCTGGGCTGTCTGTGATGCGTCCCTAGAATTGGGGGCGGTCTTGTCCCTCAGGCTAAATTGGAGAGCGCATGCGCATATTGATTGCTGAAGACGACCAGGTGCTGGCCGACGGCCTGCTGCGCTCCTTGCGCAATGCCGGATATGCGGTGGATCAGGTGAGCAGCGGCTCTGAAGCCGATGCGGCACTGGCCTCGCATGAGTTCGATCTGCTGATACTGGACCTGGGTCTGCCGCGCATGCATGGGCTGGATGTGTTGCGCAAGCTGCGCGGGCGCGGCTCCTCTGTGCCGGTGCTGATACTGACCGCGGCCGACAGCGTCGAGCAGCGCGTCAAGGGGCTGGACCTGGGCGCAGACGACTATATGGCCAAGCCCTTCTCCTTGCAGGAGCTCGAGGCTCGGGTGAGAGCCCTGACCCGCCGAGGCCTGGGCACCGCGTCCAGCGTCATCAAGCATGGGCCGCTGAGCTTCGACGCCACCGGCCGCGTGGCCTATATCAACGAGCAGATGATCGAGCTCTCGGCCCGCGAGCTGAGCCTGCTGGAGGTGCTGCTGCAGCGTGCCGGCCGCCTGGTCAGCAAGGACCAGCTGGTCGAGCACCTGTGCGAATGGGGCGAGGAGGTCAGCAACAACGCGATCGAGGTCTATATCCACCGGCTGCGCAAGAAGATCGAGCAGGGGCCGATACGTATCGCCACCGTCCGCGGGCTGGGATATTGTTTGGAGAAGATAGCTAGTTGATTGCGGTTATGACCCTGCTGACTTGCAGCAGGCCCTGACCCCAACTGACTGAAAAATGCGCGCCGAATCCGACCAGCGCTCCCTGTTCGGCGAGATCCTTGACTGGATGCTCGCGCCGCTGCTGTTGATCTGGCCGATGAGCGTGTTCCTGACCTGGCTGGTCGCCCAGGGGATTGCCAACAAGCCCTATGACCGCGAGCTGGGTGAGATGGCGCGTACGCTGGGGCTGCAGGTCTCGGTCGAGGCCGCCAAGGGCAGCGGCAGCAGCAAGGCGCGCTATGCCTTGTCAT
Organism: Burkholderiaceae bacterium; assembly: GCA_018780645.1. Classification (GTDB taxonomy): domain Bacteria; phylum Pseudomonadota; class Gammaproteobacteria; order Burkholderiales; family Burkholderiaceae_C; genus Paucibacter. The sequence continues at coordinate 7,550 of JADMJJ010000108.1, read as the reverse complement.
CCGAGGCCGCGGCACTGCTGCGCGCCGACGAGACCGACACCGTCTACTACCAGGTGCTGGGCACCCAGGGAGAGTTTCTCAGCGGCGACCGCACCCTGCCCCAGCCAGGAGAGGACGAGCCCGTGGCCGCCTGGGAGCTGCGCTACCGCGACGAGGAACTGCTCAATGAGAGCGTACGCGTCGCCTATCTGTGGGTCTGGCCCGAAGGCCAGGCGGGCGGCAAGATGATGCTGGTGCAGGTGGCCGAGACCCTGGGCAAACGCTCAAGGCTGACCAACGAGATCATCAAGGGCGTGATACTGCCGCAGTTCGTGATACTGCCGCTGGCCGTGCTGCTGGTCTGGCTGGCGCTGGCGCGCGGCATTGCTCCGCTGAACGAGCTGCAGCGCCGCATCCGGTCGCGTGACAGCTCCGACCTGAGCCCGATAGACGAGCGTCGCGTCCCCGACGAGGTGGCGCCGCTGGTGCGCGCCATCAACGATCTGCTAGGGCGGCTCGACCAATCGATCAGCGGGCAGAAGCACTTCCTGGCGGACGCCGCTCACCAGTTGAAAACGCCGCTGGCCGGCCTGCGCATGCAGGCCGAGCTGGCCCAGCGGGAGATCGACCTGGGCCGCAGCAGCCCCTCGGAGCTGAAGCTGTCGCTGCAACAGATCTCGCTGTCCAGCCAGCGCGCCGCACACATGGTCAATCAGCTGCTGGCGATGGCGCGGGCCGAGGACAACGAGCATTCATCGCGGCGGGTCGAGGTCAATCTGGTCGAGCTTGCGATGGAGACGGTGCGCGACTTCGTGCCGCGTGCAATGGACAAGCGCATCGACCTCGGTTACGAGGGCCCGGAGGTCAGCACCAGCAGCCTGCGCCTGCTGGGCCATCCGGTGCTGATACGCGAGTTGATACGCAACCTGGTCGACAACGCCCTGCTCTACACGCCCAGCGGCGGCACGGTGACGGTGCGCATCATGGAAGACCCGTTCGGCCAGGTCACCGTGCTGCAGGTCGAGGACTCGGGGCCGGGCATCGCGCCGACAGAGCGTGAGCAGGTATTCCAGCCCTTCTACCGCTCACTGGGCACCAATGTCGACGGCTCCGGCCTGGGCCTGGCCATCGTGCGCGAGATTGCCCAAAGCCACGAGGCCGAGCTGAGCGTCGATGACACCCGGCCGCGCAAGCCAGGCCTCAATACCGATGCCGAGGGCCAGGGCCCCGGGGCACGCTTTACCGTGCGCTTCCACGCCTATGCCAAGGCCGTCGAGCCGGGCGACGCCTGATCTCCCTAAGGACGGGGCCGGCGAAGCAGGTCCAGCAGGGAGCCGTCGTCCAGCCCGGCCAGGCCCTCCTGGCAGGCACGCTCGAACAACGCGGCGGCCTGGGCGCCCAGCGGCGCATCGAAACCCTGCAGTTGCGCTGCGCGCAGGGCGAGCGCCGAGTCCTTGCGCAGCAGGCTGGTGTGGGCACGTGGCGCCAGATCGCCGGCCAGCGCGCGTCGCATGCGGTCGCTGCCTATCCAGCTCTGGCCGCTGCTTTGCTCGATCACATCGAGTGTCTGCCCGCCGTCCAAGCCCAGCCGCTCGGCCAGCGCCAGCACCTCGGCAGCGCCGGCCAGATTGATGGCGGCCAGCAGATTGTTGACGAGCTTGGTGCGGGCCGCGTCCCCCGGCCGCTCGCTTATCACGAAGCGCTTGCTGGACAGCACACTAAGCAGCGCCTCCTGCCGCGCCAGCACGGCCGCGGGCGCGGCCAGCATCAGGCTCATCTCGCCCGAACGGGCCCGGGCCGGGCCACCGGACATCGGGCTGTCGATGCAGTGCAGGCCAGCCGTGGCCAGTCGGGCGGTGATGCTCTCGACCTGGTCCGGGCCCAGGGTCGGGCACAGCAGCACGGTGCCGCCCTTCGGCAGCTGCGAGGCCGCACCATGCTCACCGAACAGCACCGCCTCCGATTGCGCGGCATCGACAACGGCGACGATCAGCAGTTCCGCATCCCGGGCCAGATCGGCAGGGCTTTCGGCCAGGGTCGCGCCCGCGGCCAATGCGTGTCGCTGCACGGCCGGGTCTATGTCGCACACTGCCACGGCCCAGCCCTGATCCAGCAGGCGCTGCATCATCGCAAAGCCCATATTGCCGGCGCCTATCAAACCCACGGTCGTGTTCATGACTGGATCAACCTCCGGCTCTTGGCGATGGACATCAAAATGCCCAGGCCAAGGCCCAGCGTGACCATCGCCGTGCCACCATAGCTGATGAAGGGCAACGGCACGCCGACCACCGGCAGGATGCCGCTGACCATGCCCATATTGACAAAGGCATAGGTGAAGAAGCTCAGCGTGATGGCACCGGCCAGCAGGCGCGAGAACTGCGACGGCGCGTCGCCGGCAATGATCAAGCCGCGCAGGATCAGGAACAGAAACCCCGACATCAGCCCGGCCACGCCGACCAGGCCGAACTCCTCGCCATAGGCGGCAAAGATGAAGTCGGTGGTGCGCTCCGGGATGAACTCCAGGTGCGTTTGCGTGCCCTTCATGAAGCCCTTGCCACCGATACCGCCGGAGCCGATCGCGATCTCGCCCTGGATGATGTGAAAGCCCTTGCCCAGCGGATCCTTGGTCGGATCCAGCAGGGTGCAGACGCGGTTCTTCTGGTAATCCTTCAGCACATGCCACTGCACGCCGGGTTGGCAGATCGTGTCTTCACTGAGCACCAGCGCGGTGATGCCGATACCGGCGGCCAGTACGGCCGGCACGATCAACTTCCACGGCAGACCGGCGAAGAAGATCACATACAGGCCGGCCGACAGGATCAGGATGGAGGTGCCCAGGTCCGGCTGCTTGGCCACCAGCCCCACCGGTATGGCCAGCAGCACAAAGGCCACGCCAAAGTCGAGCAGGCGCAGCTGGCCCTCGCGCTTCTGGAACCACCAGGCCAGCATCAGCGGCATGGCAATCTTCAGGATCTCGGAGGGCTGGATCACGATGCCCACATTGAGCCAGCGAGTTGCCCCCTTCTTGGAGATGCCGAACAAGGCGGTGGCGATCAGCAGCGCCACGCCGACCACATAGAGCGGCACGGCCAGAGCCATCAAGCGCTGCGGCGGCACCTGTGCGACCAGGAACAGGAGGCCCGCGGCCAGCAGCATATTGCGGCCGTGATCGACAAAGCGCGTGCCGTGGTCGAAGCCGGCCGAATACATGGTCATCAGGCCCAGGCCGACCAGCCAAAGGATGGCCACCAGCAGCAGGCCGTCGAAGCCCGACAGCAGCGGCCGAAGGCGGCGCCACAGCGAGGGTCGGTCAAACACCACGCTCATCGGGTAACCTCCATGCTTCGCACTCCGGTGCGAGCCCCCTTCGGAACGGCCGGGCGGGGGCTCATTGGCGGACTCCTGAGGATGCGGGGCGGGCAGGCGCGCTGGCGCCCGAGGCGGCGGCCGATGCCGCTGAGGCAGCGCTCGCCGCGGCTGCCGCCACCGCCTCGGGCGAGCCCGGCAGCGGCACGCTGGCGATAGGCCGTGGCGTGCCCACCGGCGCTGTGGTCTGGCCCTTTTGCGTCAGTGCAATGTCCTGCTCGCTGGGGTATTGGCCCTGCAGCATGAAGTCGAACACACGCCTGGCGATCGGCGCGGCCGAGGTCGAACCGAACCCGGCGTTCTCCACAATCACCGCCACCGCGATGCTCGGCGCCTCGACCGGGGCGAAGGCCACATACAGCGAGTGGTCACGCTTGTACTCATCGGCCTTGATGTTGCTGTATTTCTCACCGGCGCGCAGACCGATGGCCTGGGCTGTGCCGGTCTTGCCGCCGCTCTGATAGGCCGCGCCGGCAAAGGCGGCGCGCGAGGTGCCCTCGATCGTCACACCATGCATGGCCTGAGTGATGACCTGCACATGCTCGGGCTTCAGGGGCAGGGACTCAAGGGCATCACTGGCGACCCGGCGCTTGCGGTGATCGACCACATCCTCGATCTCGCGCACCAGGCGCGGCCGATAGCGCTGGCCGCCGGTGATCAGCGTGGACGTTGCGGTGGCCATCTGCAGCATGGTGAAGTGGTTATAGCCCTGGCCTATGCCCAGCGAGATGGTCTCGCCGGCATACCACTTCTGCTGCTCGGGCTTCTTGTAGGCCCGCGTCTTCCAGGCGGTGCTGGGCAGCAGGCCCGTGACCTCGCCCTGCATATCGATCTCGGTTTTGCGGCCGAAGCCGAAGGGCTCCAACTGCTCATGGATCAGATCCACACCCATCTCGTTGGCCAGGGTGTAGAAATAGACGTTGCTGGACTGCACGATGGCCAGGCGCATGTCCTTGGGGCCGGGCCGGTCGCTTTCCGGGCTGCCGAAGGTGCGGCCACCGAAGCTGAAAGTCAGGTTGTCCATGATCACCGTGCTGGCGGCACGCTTGCCCGAGGTCAGCGCGGCGATCGACATGAAGGGCTTGAACGTCGAGCCCGGCGGATAGGTGCCGCGCAGGGCCCGATTCAGCAGCGGCTTGTCGGCATCCTCGTTCAGCTCGCGCCAGCTGTCGGCGTCGATGCCATCGACGAACAGATTCGGGTCGAAGGTCGGCTTGCTGACGAAGGCCAGCACCTCGCCGGTGCGCGGATCCATCGCGACCAGGGCGCCACGACGATCGGCGAACAACTCCTCGACCAGGGCCTGCAGGCGTATGTCGATCGACAGCACCAGCTTGTTGCCTGGCGTCGGCGGGTTGCTGCGCAGGCGGCGCACGGCTCGGCCACCGGCGCTGGTCTCGACTTCCTCGAAACCCGTCTGGCCGTGCAGCTCCTTCTCGTAGGCCTGCTCCAGGCCCAGCTTGCCGATGTAGTCGGTACCGCGGTAGTTCGCCAGATCCTCGTCGGGCCAGTCCTCCATCAGCTTCTTCTCGGCCTGGTTGATGCGACCGATATAGCCGATCAGATGGCTGCCGACCGCACCCAGCGGATAGCTGCGGAACAGCCGCGCCTTGATCTCGACGCCGGGGAAGCGGAAACGCTGGGCGGTGAAGCGCGCCACTTCCTCGTCGCTCAGCTTGGTGCGTATCGGCAGCGACTCGAAGCTCTTGCCCTCGTCCATCAGCCGCTTGAAGCGCTTGCGGTCACGCGGCTGCACCTCCACCAATTCGGCCAGTGCGTTGATGGTCTGCTCCAGGTCCGGCACCTTGGAAGGCGTGATCTCCAGGGTGAAGGCCGAGTAGTTGCTGGCCAGCACGACGCCGTTGCGATCAACGATCAGGCCGCGGTTGGGCACGATGGGCACGACGGCGATGCGGTTGGCCTCGGCCCGTGTCGACAACTCCTCGTGCTTGTAGACCTGCAGAAAGACCAGGCGGGCGGCCAGCAGCGAGAAGCAGAACAGCACGAAGCCCGCCGCGGCGAAGATGCGCAGGCGAAAGCGGCTCAGCTCCTGGCCGAGGTTCTTCAGTTCGGTCATGTCGCCGCCGTCAGCACGTGATTCAGCACGAGGTCAGCGCTCACAGCGGCCGGTGCTTGTCCGGATCCGGCGGCCGGCGCTGAGGTGCCAGCAGCAGGGCCGACACAAATGGCCACAGCAAGGCCTCGAACACCGGCGCGAACAGCAGGCTCCAGCCGGGCCACATGCCACCGACGATCATGCGCACGATCAGCGACACCGCATGGGCGGCCACGAACAGCGGCAGCACATGCAGCGCCTGTGGCAGCAACGGAAACCACAGCAGCCGCCGGTGCAGGGCCACCGCACCAAAGCTCAGCAGGGTGTAGGACAGAGCATGCTGGCCCAGCAGCGCACCATGGTGCACATCCATCGCCAGCCCGAAGAAGAAGGCCAGGCCGACGCCGACCCGGCGCGACTGGTGCACATTCCAGAACACCAGCACCAGGGCCAGCAGATCGGGCATCGCCGGCTGGCGCCCCATCGGGATCAGATTGAACCCCAGCGCGATCAGCAGGCTGAAGGCAATGAACAGCGGGTTGGCCGGCAGCAACAGCTGGCCATGGGCGCGCGGCATGATCACTTGTGGCCTCCCTTCCTGACGGCACCGCGCGCCGGCTCGGAGGCGGCGGCGGCAGCGGGCCGGGCCGGCAGCTGCAGGCCCACCGGGTCGAGCACCAGCACATGGCGCACGCTGTCGCTGGCGGCCACCGGCGCCAGGCTGATCTGCGCGAAGCCGGATTCGGCGCGGCGCTCCACCGCCACCACCCTGGCGACGGGCAGACCGGCCGGATAGACGCCGTCGACGCCCGAAGTCGTCAGCAGATCATCCTTCTGCACATCGGCATTGCCGGCCATATAGCGCAGCTCCATGCCGCTGCTGTCGCCGTTGCCGAAAGCGGCACTGCGGTGCTGGGTACGGCTGTTGAGCACCGGCACGGCGGCGTCCTTGTCGGTCAGCAGGGTGACCTCGGACGACAGCGGATAGACCCGCGTCACCTGGCCGAGCACGCCGACCTCGTTGATCACCGGCGAACCGGCCTTCACGCCCTGGGCAGCGCCGCGATCGATGACGACCTTGCGCGAGAACGGGTCGGGTGTGTCGTACAGAACCTCGGCCGCGGCCACCTTGACCTGCAGGCTGGGGCGGAGCTCCAGCAGCGCACGCAGCCGCGTGTTCTCTTCCTGCAGCTGGGCGACGCGCAGGACCTGGGCAGACTGCGCGGCCAGCAGCCGGCGCGACTGGTCGTCGGCCTTGGTCGCGGCCTGCATGCTGTGCCAGTAGTCGACCATCGATTCCCAGCTCTCAACCGGCGCCAGCAGCAGGCGCTGCACCGGGTGCAGGGCAGTGGCCAGGGCGGCGCGCAGCGGATAGGTGATCTTGAAGCGGGTGTCGGCCACCATCAGGAACACCGCAAGCGCGGCAAACACCAGCAGCTTGGTCAGCGCAGACATGCCCTGCCGGAAGAACGGCGGGGGGGTGCGATCAAAGGAACCGAGCGACATGGCGGAACAGTCAGATCACGGAAAGAGCAGGGCCTGCTGGGAACGAAAAGGCCGGCGACGTGAGCAACGTGCCGGCCTGGGACTGCACCTGGGACCGGCCTTACTCGGAAGTGAAAATGGACCCGAGGCGCTCCATCCGCTCCAGCGCCATGCCGCAACCGCGCACCACGCAGGTCAGCGGATCTTCGGCCACCAGCACCGGCAGGCCGGTTTCCTCGGCCAGCAGGCGGTCCAGGTCGCGCAAGAGCGCGCCGCCGCCGGTCAGCATCATGCCGCGCTCGGCAATGTCGGCGCCCAGCTCGGGCGGCGTCTGCTCCAGCGCGTTCTTCACCGCCGACACGATCTGGTTCAGCGGGTCGGTCAGCGCCTCGAGGATCTCGTTGCTGGAGATGGTGAAGCTGCGCGGCACGCCCTCGCTGAGGTTGCGGCCCTTGACTTCCATTTCCTTCACCTCGGAGCCCGGGAAGGCCGAGCCGATGTGCTTCTTGATCGATTCCGCCGTCGGCTCGCCGATCAGCATGCCGTAGTTGCGGCGGATGTAGTTGATGATGGCCTCGTCGAACTTGTCGCCGCCGACGCGGACCGAGCCCTTGTAGACCATGCCGCCCAGCGAGATCACGCCGACCTCGGTGGTGCCGCCGCC
>JADMJJ010000016.1 GCA_018780645.1 Burkholderiaceae bacterium | reverse complement strand
CCCACGACCCCTTGGTTCGTAGCCAAGTACTCTATCCAGCTGAGCTACAGCCGCGAAGCCTGCGACTATAGCACGGATTTTTGGTGAACCACGAGGTTTCGCGAAATTCAGGCGTTGGCGGCAGCCTCGTAACAGCGCGCGCGGCGCTCCACGTCGTCGTCGCGCTCGGCCATGCGGGCCAATGTCAGCCAGCTGCGGCGGCGCACGCTCGCGGGCAGGTCGCGGTCTTCGCCGGCCTGCTCCAGCATCAGCCGGGCCTTGCCCCAGAGCTGGCGTTCGGCCAGGGCGTGGCCCAGGGCAAAGGCGATCGACGCGTCGCGCGGGAAGGCATGGGCGGCGGCCTCCAGGCGCGGCAGCCACTCCGGCCCCATGCCGGGCACCGCATGAGCAAAAGCCTCGCTCAGCGATGAGCGCTCGTCCGAGCCAAGTTCGCCGATCTTTTCCCAGAACGGGCGCAGCCAGCCGCGACCGTCTTCGGGTGCGCCCAGACGCGCCGCGCATTGGGCGGCGCGGGCGGCCACAAACACATCGCGGCGGTCGGCCGAATCGAGCTGCTGCCAGATCACCCGCAGCTGGTCCACATCACGTGCCGTCTCCAGGGCCTCGAAGGCCAGGGAGCGAAGCAAGCCTTGCGCCGCCACGCGCGAGAACCCCTGGTGCTTGGCCAGCAGACGCGCGGTGCGCAGGGCCTCCAGCGGCTGGCTGGACAGGCGGGTGGCCTGCAGCTTCAGGCGCAGGGCCTGGGTGCGGCGCGCCACGCCTGGCGGCAGATCGGCCAGCAGGGCCAGCGCGCGGGTGGCGTCACGATCCTCCAGCGCCCATTCGGAGGCCAGCAATCTTGCGCCCTCTTCCGCCGAGCGTGCAGCCGGGAAACGCTGACCCAGATCCAGTGCCATCTGCAACTGCTCGTCGCGGCCCTTGCGGTCCTGCAGGCGATGGGCGCTGCCGGCGGCCAGCACATGGCCCAGGGCCATGAAGGCCGGATCGGGAGCCAGCTCGGGCGTCTGCGCCTGAATGGCCAGGGCGCGCAGGGCCGACTTCTGCGCACGGCTGTAGCGGGCACCGAAGAACTCCGACAGCGAGTCGCGCAAGGCCGCCTGGGCGCTGCGTTCACGCTGGCCCAGGCGCCACTCGCGCGCCCGCCGCGGCAGGCCGGTCAGCCGGTCCATCGCCTGTATCACGGTGACCAGCGCAAAGCAGCTGCCGATCAGCACCAGCAGGAACAGGTTCAACGACACATCGAGCCGCCAGCCGCTCCAGTAGATGGTCACCAGACCGTCATTGCTGCCCAAGGTCAGCGCGGCCACCACGGCCACCGCGAACAGCAGAACCAGCCAGATCACCGCGCGCATGCTGTCGGCTCCGCTCAGCGGCCCGCGGCCGCGGCCGACAGGGCGGCCAGGGTGTCGTCGGGGCGGGTCACATTGACCTGGCGGGCCTGGCCGGCCACCTGGCGCAGCAGCTCATTGGCGGCCAGGACCTTGCGCGAGTTGCGCTCGAAATAGCGCTCAAGGCTGCCTTGCGCGTCGCGCAGATCGGCCTGGGCGGTATCAAACTGGCGGCTCAGCAGGGCCAGGCGGGCATTGAGCAGGCGCAGCTTCAGGTTCTCGCGCAGGAAGAAGGCCTGCTCGGGGGCCAGCAGCATGGCCTCGGGGTTGTCGATGCGGGTCACCCGCAGCAGCGTGCGGGCCTCGCCCCAGATCTTGCCGGCCATCCCCGTCCACTGCGCCTGCAGCTCGGGCCACCAGCCGGTTTCGGCCGCGGCGGACGCCACGCGCTTCTTGACCGGGGCGCGGTCACTGGCGATGGCCTCGTCGGTCTCGGCCTTGCCGCGCTGCGCCACCGACAGCAACGGCAGCTCATCGACCAGGCGCACCACCTCGTCGAGCTTGATCGTCAGCGAAGACACATCGACCACATTGATGGCCTTGACCCGGTCCAGATCGCGGGCCACGGCGCGTCGCACGCCCTCCAGGCGCGGCTGTTTGTAGCGAGCCAGGCGTTCATCGGCCTGGCGCAGCGTGGCGACCAGGGGCTCGGCGCTGCCGGTGATCGCCGACTGCTGCAAGGCGACGCGAATCGAGGCCTCGATGTCGACCAGCACGTTCTCGTCGCGCGAGCGGGACAAGGACTGTATCAACTCCTCCAGCTGGCTGCGCTGCAGCGCCACCTCGGACAGCCGCGCCTCGACCAGGGCCAGCTTGGCGGCACTGTCGCGCGACACCTCCTGGGCCTGGCGCGCCAGGGCCCTGGCCTCGCTGGACTCGGCCTGGGTGCCTTGCTGGCGGCGCACCAGCTCCTGCTCCAGCTGCTGCACACGCTCGTGCGCCTGCCAAGACAGGCCCAGCGCCAGCAGGGTCATCAATACCAGCAGGCCGATGGCTGCAGGGGGCACGCCGCCCTGCCGCGCCACCTTGGGCAATGCCGCCACGGCCTCGGTTTGAGGCGCGACCGAAGGGTCGGATGGGGGCTGGCTGGATGGGTTGGAAGTGGTATCGCTCACGGTTCGGTCGATTGTATAGAGCGTTAGCTAAGGGCTCGTGCCGCGGCTGCCACCGCGGGCAGTTGGGGTCGCGCCAACACAACACGGCCAAAACCCTGGGCCGTGGCGCGCTCTGCAATGCGCTCATGGGTGGCAACCGCGCGGGCCCGGGACCAATCGGTGCCGGGCGGCGCCAGGGCCGCCAGATTGGCCACCGCCTCCGAGCTGCTGAGCAGCCAGGTATGTCGATGCGGCGCAGCCAGGGCCTCGGCCAGTTGCTGCTGTTCCTGCGCATTCAGCGAGGGCAGCACGCGGCTGTAGCTCTGCACCGCCTCGACCACGGCGCCCCGCGCACGCAGGCGCTCGCCCAGCCACTCGCGGCCGCCATCGCCGCGCACCAGCAGCACGCGCGCGCCCTGCCAGTCCAGCGGCGCCAGTACCTGCCACAGGGCCTCGGAGTCGAAGCTGGGCGCATCGGCGGCGGGCTCTCGCACCAGCGAGGCCGGCACCCCGGCCTCGCGCAGCGCACGGGCACTGCCTGGGCCAACGGTGGCCGCCAGGGTCTGCGCCGGCCAGACCTGACCCTCGGGGCGATGGGCAAAGAACTGCTGCACCGCATTCGGGCTGACGAAGACCAGCATCCGGTTCAGGGCCAGGTCTTGCCAGGCCTGGTCCAGCGCGGCCGGATTGCTGCCGGCGCTGATGGCAATCAGCGGCAGCGCGACGGCAGCCAGCCCTTCAGCCTTCAGACCCGCCACCCACTCATCGGCCTGCGCGGCCGGCCGCGTCACCAGCAGTCGCGGCAGGCCAGGGCTCAAGCGGCACTCAGATAGTCGGCGGCACCGGCGGCACGCAGCTGGTCGGCGGCCTGCGTGCCCATGGCGCGGGCTGCTTGCTCGTCGGCTATCACGGCGGCGACATTGGCGCGCAGCAAGGGCTTGTCCGTCTGCTCCGGATGACCCAGCGCGGTGCTCAGCACGAGGGTCTCGCCCTCCCAGACGGCATGGGCCGCCAGCGGCACGCTGCAGCTGCCACCCAGCGCCCTTGACACGGCGCGCTCGGCCTGCGTGGCCAGCCAGGTGGGCTTGTCGATCATCGTGACCAGCTTGGCGCGCAGATCGGCCGCATCGCTGCGGATCTCGATGCCCAGCGCACCCTGCCCAGCGCAGGGGATCATCTGCTGCACATCGAAGCGGGCGCGGATGCGCCCGGCCAGGCCCAGGCGCATCAGCCCGGCGGCGGCCAGCACGATGGCGTCGTAGCCACCCTCGTCGAGCTTGCGCAGGCGGGTGTCCAGATTGCCGCGCAGCGGCTCAATCCGCAGGTCTGGACGCAGCGCCTTGAGCTGCACCACGCGGCGCAGGCTGGAGGTGCCGACCAGGGCGCCCTGCGGCAGCTCGTCCAGCGAGCCGTAGCGGTTCGAGACAAAGGCATCCCGTGGGTCTTCTCGTTCCAGGATGGCCACCAGGTCGAAGCCGGGTGGCAGGTCCATCGGCACGTCCTTCAGCGAGTGCACGGCCAGGTGGGCGCGGCCCTCTTCCAGCGCCGTCTCCAGCTCCTTGACGAACAGGCCCTTGCCGCCGACCTTGGACAGGGTGCGGTCCAGGATCTGGTCACCGCGGGTGGTCATGCCCAGCAAATCGACGTCCAGGCCCATCGCCTGCAGCAGGCTGCGCACGTGCTCGGCCTGCCATAGTGCCAGCCGGCTTTCGCGCGTGGCGATCAGAGTTTTTTCTTGCATGGGCGAATGCTAGCAGCCCGCCGAAGGCTGGCTTGCTGCGATCCAGAATGCTGCAGGCTCTGTTACTGATACAGTTGAATGTCGGTAACAAAGTTACATTACCGGTAGCTCCTGCCTTCGCTTTCTCGCCCTCCGCCACCTTCAAGAGGCCCGCATGCCACGCAAGACCGCCGCTCCCGCCCCTTCCACGCAAGCCGCCAAATCGAGCACGACCCCGAGCAAGACCCGCAGCCGCAGTGCCCAGGCCGATGCGGCCGAGAAGAACAAACCGCTGGTCGATGACATCCGGCTGCTGGGCCGCATCCTCGGCGAGGTGATACGCGAGCAGGAGGGCCGCGAGGCCTATGAGCTGGTCGAGCAGATCCGCCAGCTGTCGGTGGCCTACCGGCTGAAGCAGGACGCCCCGGCGGGCAAGGCGCTGGACCGGCTCCTGAAGAATCTGTCGGGCGACCAGGCGGTCAGCGTGATTCGCGCCTTCAGCTATTTCTCGCACCTGGCCAATCTGGCCGAGGACCGCCACCATGTGCGACGCCGCGAACACCATGAGCGCCAGGGCAACCGCCAGGAGGGTTCGCTGGCGATGTGCTTCGAGCGCCTGGAGGCCGCGGGCCATCGCGCCCATGACATCGCCCACACCCTGCAGCACGCCTATATCGCGCCGGTGCTGACGGCCCACCCGACCGAGGTGCAGCGCAAGAGCATTCTGGACGCCGAGCGCGCCATCGCCACCCTGGTGGAGCAGCGCGACGGCCTGCAGACCGCCCGCGAGCTGGCCCTGAACGAAGCGCTTGTGCGCGCCCGCGTCACACAGCTGTGGCAGACGCGGATGCTGCGCAATGCCAAGCTGCGCGTCGCCGACGAGATCGACAACGCGCTGTCCTACTACCCCAGCACCTTTCTGCGCGAAATCCCCAAGCTCTATGAGGAGCTGGAGCAGGCCCTGCCCGGCCAATCGGTGGCGAGCTTCTTCCGCATGGGCCACTGGATAGGCGGCGACCGCGACGGCAACCCCAATGTCAGCGCCGACACGATGCGCATGGCACTCTCCCGCCAGAGCGAGACCGTGCTGCGCCACTACCTGACCGAGGTGCACGAGCTGGGCGCCGAGCTGTCGATCTCGGCCATGCTGGCCCCGGTCACGCCCGAGATGCAGGCCCTGGCCGAGCGCTCGCCGGACCACAACGAGCACCGCATGGACGAGCCCTACCGCCGTGCGCTGATCGGCATGTATGCCAAGCTGGCCGCCTCGCTGCATGCGCTGACGGGCACCGAGGCCCTGCGCCACGCGGTAGCGCCGCAAGACCCGTACGAAAACGCGCAGCAGTTCCTGACCGATCTGCGCACCATCGAGGCCTCGCTGCGCAGCCACCATGCGCAGGCGCTGATAGGGCCACGTCTGAAGCCTTTGATGCGCGCCGTGCAGGTGTTCGGCTTCCATCTGGCCACGCTCGATCTGCGCCAGAGCTCTGACCAGCACGAGGCCGTGGTCGCCGAGCTGCTGCGCACCGCCCGCGTCGAGGCCGACTACAGCTCGCTGGACGAAACCGCGCGTCGCGCGCTGCTGCTGCAGCAGCTCAACGATGCCCGCCCGCTGCGCGTGCATGGCGTTGCCTACAGCGCCCTGGCCCAGGGCGAGCTGGCGATCTTCGAGACGGCGGTGGAGATGCGCCGGCGCTATGGCTTCGATGCACTGCGCCACTACATCATCTCGCACACCGAGGACGTCAGCGACCTGCTGGAGGTGCTGCTGCTGTTCAAGGAAGTCGGCCTGCTGCGCGGCACACTCGACGCCGAGGCCACCGCCGACCTGATCGTCGTGCCGCTGTTCGAGACGATTGCCGACCTGCGCCTGGCAGCGCCCATCATGCGCGCCTTCTACGCCCTGCCCGGCATCACCGGGATGCTGAAGCGCTCAGGCGCCGAGCAGGACATCATGCTGGGCTATAGCGACAGCAACAAGGACGGCGGCGTCTTCACCAGCAACTGGGAGCTCTACCGTGCCGAGACCGAGCTGGTCGAGCTGTTCAGCCAACTGCGTGCCGAGCATGGCATCACGCTACGCCTGTTCCACGGCCGCGGCGGCACCGTCGGCCGCGGCGGCGGCCCAAGCTATCAAGCCATCCTGGCCCAGCCCCCGGGCACCGTCAACGGCCAGATCCGGCTGACCGAGCAGGGCGAGGTGATTGCGTCCAAATACTCGAACCCCGAGATCGGCCGGCGCAATCTCGAGACGCTGGTGGCCGCCACCCTGGAAGCCACGTTGCTGCATCCGACCAAGACCGCCCCGGCGAGCTTTCTGGGCGCCGCGCAATCGCTGTCCGACGCCAGCTTCGGCGCCTACCGCAAGCTGGTCTACGAGACCCCCGGCTTTGCCGAATACTTCTTCGCCGCCACGCCGATACGCGAGATCGCCGAGCTGAACATCGGCTCGCGCCCGGCCTCGCGCAAGGCGACGAGGGCGATAGAGGACCTGCGCGCCATCCCCTGGGGCTTCAGCTGGGGCCAGTGCCGCGTCGCCCTGCCCGGCTGGTGCGGCTTCGGCTCGGCCGTGCTCAGCTATCTGGGCAAGGAAGACGGGGCGGAGCACAAGACCCGCCTGACCCTGCTCAAGCGCATGTACAAGCAGTGGCCCTTCTTCCGCACCCTGCTGTCGAATCTGGACATGGTGCTGGCCAAGAGCGATCTGGCGATTGCCGCGCGCTATGTCGAGCTGGTCGAGGACAGGAAGCAGGGCCGCAAGATCTTTGCCGCCATCCAGGCCGAATGGCAGCGCACCCAGCAAGCCCTGACCCTGATCACCGGCGAGAGCGACCGCCTGGCCTCCAACCCGGCCCTGGCCCGGTCGATCGCCCACCGCTTCCCCTATCTGGATCCGCTGAACCATCTGCAGGTCGAGCTGCTGCGCCGCTACCGCAACCGCGGCCCCGCCGACACCGACCTCGAGCGCGTGCAGCGCGGCATCCACATCTCGATCAACGGGGTGGCGGCGGGGTTGCGAAATACGGGCTGATCGATCTCCCCAAGTGCGGTTCTAGCGCGGGGATCTCCCCCATTCCTGGGCCCTTGTCACTGCTGCTGCCATCGGTGACACTGTGGCCCGAATCGGACGCCCAGGACCCAGATCCTGGCGCCGATCACAACGATAAAACCGACACTTCAGGGAGAAGTTCATGACCACCCTCACGGCCGGCATCAGCCCGGTCCGGGCGCCCGCGTTCGCGCACAGCGTCCTGCCCGACCTTGCCACCACCCGTTTCAAACGCCGGCTGGACATCGAATTCAGCGGCTCCGGCAGCGAGTACTTCCGCATCTGGATAGTCAACCTGCTGCTGACCGTGGTCACGCTGGGCCTCTACCTGCCTTTTGCCAAGGCGCGGCGCCTCAGCTATTTCTACGCCAACACGCAGATCGACGGCCAGGCGCTGGCCTTCCACGGCAACCCCTGGCGCATGTTCCGCGGCTTCCTGCTGCTGGCCTTGCTGATGCTGGCCTATGCGTTGGCCGGCAGGCTCTCGCCGGTGGCCGGGCTGATTGCCTTCGGTCTGCTCTGTGCGGTGTGGCCGGCGCTGTGGCGGGCGGGCCTGCAGTTCCGCCTGTCCAACACCAGCTGGCGCGGCCTGCGCCTGGGCTTCCGCGGTGACCTGGCCGGCGTCTATCGCTGCATGCTGCCCGCCTATCTGCCTGCCATGTTGCTGGTGGTTGGCCAGTTCCTGTGGGCGCCCGCGCCCGGTGCGCAGCCGGAGGACCCGGCCTTCTACGCCCTCAGCACCTTCGGCCCGCTGCTGCTGCTGTTCGCGCTGCTGCCCTGGGGCCTGGCCCTGCTCAAGCGCTATCAGCACGGCGGCTACGTCTATGCCGATCAACAGACCCGGCTGAGCGCCTCGATCGGCAGCTTCTACGGCCTGGCGCTGAAGGGCCTGCTGGTGACCCTGGCGCCGGTGGCGCTGGCCGGCCTCGGGGCCGCCGTGCTGATCCCGTTGGCCAAGTCGGGCGCCCTGGGCCAGACCGCCGCCATCGTGCTGCTGGCCGGCCTGGGCCTGCTGGCCTATCTGCTGCTCCTGGTCGTCATGATGTCCTACTTCAGCGCCCGCATGCAGAACCTGGTCTGGTGCAAGACCGGCAGTGCCGCCCTGAAATTCGACAGCCAACTCAGCGCCCGCGCCCTGGCCTGGCTGAACCTCAAGAACTGGGTGCTGACCGCCATCACGCTGGGTCTGTACCGCCCCTTTGCGGCCATCAACACGACGCAGCTTCGGCTGTCGGCAATGAAGGTTACCGTCGACGCAGACATCGACGAGTGGGTGGCCCAGGCCGGCGCCACGCAGCAGGACGCCGCCGGCGAAGCGGCCGGCGACTTCTTCGGCATCGACATGGGCTTATGAATCCGCGGCTGCGGCTCGACTACTTCGACGGCCATAGCGCCCGGCCGCAGTCGGCCGAGATCTGGCTCAGCGATGGTCATCTGCACCTCAGCGCCGGTGCCGAGGCGCAGTATCCGGCCGGCGAAGTTCGCTGGCCGGAACGCCAACGGCATGGCCAGCGCCAGGCCCAGTTGCCCGATGGCGGCCTGCTCAGCTGCGCCGACGCCGCCGCCTGGGACGCCTGGGCCCAGGGCTCGGGCCTGCGCGACCCGCTTGCGGTGCACTGGACGCAGAGCTGGCGTCGCGTCCTGCTGGCCGTCATGCTGCTGCTGGCCTTGCTGTTCGCCTGCTGGCGCTGGGGCGCACCGCTGGCCGCCGACCTGATCGTACAGGCCCTGCCCGCCTCGGCCGAGCAGCAGATCGGCAGCCAGTCACTGGACTATCTGGACCGGCACTGGCTCCAACCCAGCACCCTCGACGCGGACCAGCGCGAACAGATCGCCAGGCGTTTCGAGCGGCTCGTGGCCGCCAGCGCGGTCGACGCCGCAGCCCTTCGCTACCAGTTGCACTTCCGGGCCGGCAGCAAGCTGCTAGGCCCCAATGCCTTCGCCCTGCCCGGCGGCGAGATCGTACTCACCGACGCCCTGGTCGAGCTGCTGCACGACAGCCCCGATGCGCTGCAGGGCGTGCTGGTCCATGAACTGGGCCATGTGCGGCACCGCCACGGCCTGCGCATGGCCGTGCAGTCCGGCCTGGTCGGCGCGCTGGCCGGCCTGGTGGTGGGTGACTTCTCGGCCCTGTTGGCCGGCCTGCCCGCCCTGCTAGCCCAGCAGGCCTACTCACGCGACTTCGAGCGCGAGGCCGACACCCAGGCCCACCAGATGCTGCGCAGCGCCGGCCTGTCGCCGCGCGTGATGCTGCAGTTCTTCGAGCGCATCGCCGCGATCGAAGCGCGGCAGACCGGCGTGCCAAGCCTGCTGTCCAGCCATCCGGCGACGCCAGAGCGCATCGCCTTCTTCAGCCAGTAGCGCCACGGCAGTTGCCCAGGCTGGCCCATGCCTGTAAGCTGGGCTTGGCAGAACTCTGCCTTGGAGTGGGCATGCGCATAGAAACTCCGTATTCCAAGATCGAGGCCCTGGTCGTTGACGACATGGCCACCCAGCAGACTACGCTGCGAGGCCAGCTCGGCATGCTGGGCATCGCAAAGATCGACGCCGCAGGCTCGGCCGATGATGCGCTGCGCCATATCCGCTCCAAGCACTACAGCCTGATACTGTGCGACTACAACCTGAACCACAAGACCGACGGCCAGCAGCTGTTCGAGTTCCTGCGCGAGCAGCAGCTCCTGCCGGCCGACTGCCTGTTCTTCATGGTCACCGCCGAGAGCAACTACAACTCGGTCGCCGCTGCCAGCGAACACCTGCCCGACGCCTATCTGCTCAAGCCCATCACCGCCGGTGACATCGAGGAGCGGCTCAAGGCGCAGCTGGAGAAGCGCCAGGCCCTGCTGGCCATCAACCAGCAGCTGAGCAAGAACGACCTCGCTGCCGCGGCCGCGGCCTGTGATGCGGTGCTGGCTCGCAAGGACCGCTGGTATATGCACGCGCTGCAGCTCAAGGGTCAGATCGAGCTCGACCTGGGCCGCGTCGACGAGGCCCGCAACATCTACCTGAGCGCGCTGGAGCTGCGCGCCGGCCTGATGTGGGCACAGATCGGCCTGGCCCGCGCACACAAGGCAGCCGGCAAGTTCGACCAGGCCAAGCAGCTGGCGCAAGACATCATCGAATCGCGCGAGGGCGAGAAGGTCCTGGCCGCCTACGACGTGCTGGCCCAGTCGCTGGAGGCCCAGGGCGACCCGGCCGGTGCGCTGGAGGTGCTGAAGGACTCGGCCAACGTCGTGCCCTCGGCGCGCCGCCAGCGCCTGGTCGCCGAGGGGGCCTACCGCAACGGTGACCTGGCCCTGGCCAAGGCCAGCTATGCCAAGGCCTGGAAATCCAGCGCCGGCTCCATCACCGCCCAGCCGCAGGACCAGTTGGCCCTGGCCCAGACCCAGCTCGACCTCGGCGAGGCCAAGGAGGCGCTTGCCACCCTCGACGCCCCGCCCACCGGCAAGCCCAACCGCAGCCCCGAGTTCGATACCGTGATGCTGGCCCTGCGCGCCCAGGCTCACACGCTGACCGGCGATACCGAGCGCGCCGAGCAGGAGGTTGCCCAGGCGCTGGCCGCCACCCGCCACAGCAAGGCCGACTTCGCCACCATCGCCGTGGCCAAGGCGGCGCTGATGACCGGCCAGGTCGAGGCCGGGCTCAAGCTGCTGATGCAGGCCGTCAGCGCCGACCATGAGAACACCCGCATCCAGCAGCTCGTTACAAAGGCCCTGCTCGACGCCGGCCAGGGCGGGCAGATCGAGCAGGTCGTCGGCGCCGCCACCAAGGGGCTGAAGACGCGCTTGCACGAGGCCAAGCTGCTGTTCCGCAATGGTCAGCTGATGGAAGCGCTGGAGGCGATCGAGGCCGAGCTGCGCGCCTACCCCGAGAACACCACCGTGCTGCTCGAAGCGGCGCAGATGAACTGCATGTCGCTGCGCCTGGGCAAGCAGCTCAATCCGGCCAAGGTGGACGAGGTGCGCGGCTATCTGGCCCGGCTGGATAAGCTGCTGCCGATGAACGACCGCGTCGCCCAGATGCGGCGCTATTTCCGCGACACCCAGGCCGCCCTGCAGGCCAAGGCCGGAGCTCCGGCCACTGACCAGAAAAACAGCCAGAAAACCGGCGCATGAACCACGAACTGCTGGCCCTGCTGGTGCACGACCTGAAGAACCAGCTGGGCGTGCTGGAGGCCGAGCTGAGCCTGCTGGAGGCCAAGCCCGACCGCCTCAAGGCCCACCGCGCCCATCAGCACTGCGCCCAGCTGCGCCAGCGCCTGGTCGCCTACCTGACGCTGTATGGATCACCCGAGGGCCAGCTGGTCGCCCATGCCAGCGACGAATCCCCGCGCGACTTTCTCGCCAGCCTGCTGACGGTGGCCTCGCGCCCCGATGGCGCGCCGCTGAGGCTGGGCCCCTGCGAGAGCGCCCCGCCCTTCTGGTACTTCGATCCGCGCCTGACCCGCCTTGCCCTGGAAGCCGCCCTGCACAACGCCTGGCGCTTCGCCCACTCCGAGGTCGTGCTCGACGCCTCGCAGCGTGACGGCTTTCTGGTCTTCACCGTCCACGACGACGGCCCCGGCCTGGGCGCCAGCGACCCCTCGGCCCAGTCCTCGACCGGTCTCGGCCTGGAGCTTTGCGCCGCCGTCGCCCGCGCCCACCGCATGCCGGACCGCGAGGGCCGGGTGCTGCTGCACAGAAGGGAGCCGGGGGGGACGGATTTCGAGATCTGGCTGCCTTGAGGTGGGCCAGACCGGGCGCAAAATCACTGTCCGGCGCAATCCAGGGGCGCTTGTGCGCTGTTGGCCTTGGCGATCTGGGGCGATGGCCGGGTGTGGGGTCGGCCAAACGACTTTGCCAGTTGCATCCAGGCGAGGCAGCAGGGCGAAAGACCTTTCAAGGCTGGTC
>JADMJJ010000039.1 GCA_018780645.1 Burkholderiaceae bacterium | reverse complement strand
TCGGTGGCGACCCGATCAACGGCCTGAAGCACATCGACGTGATGAAGGCCTTCAATGACGATCCCGACACCGACGCGGTGATCATGATCGGCGAGATCGGTGGTCCGGATGAAGCCGAAGCCGCCCGCTGGTGCAAAGACCATATGAAGAAGCCCATCGTCGGCTTCATCGCCGGCGTCACAGCCCCGGCGGGCAAGCGCATGGGCCACGCCGGTGCGCTGATCTCGGGCGGCGCTGACACGGCCGACGCCAAGCTGGAAGTGATGGAAGCCTGCGGCTTCACCGTCACGCGCAATCCGTCCGAAATGGCCAAGCTGCTGAAGGCCTTGCTCTGATCTTCGCCGATCCAAGGTCCGCAAGGCCGCCCACGGGCGGCCTTTCCGTTTCAGATGCGTATAACCCCGCACCTTGGCTTGCCCCGCTGCGGCGACACTTACGGACGCGCGCACATTGCCGTCACACCCACGCCCCCAGGCCCACGCCTTAAGATCGCATCATGGAACAGTTTTTGACCCCCGAGTTCTGGCTCGCCGTCGCGCAGATCATCATGATCGACATCCTGCTGGGTGGCGACAACGCGGTCGTGATCGCGCTGGCCTGCCGCAAGCTGCCGCCGGCGCAGCGGCGCCTGGGCATCATGTGGGGTACCTTCGGCGCCATCATCCTGCGCGTGATCCTGATCTTCTTTGCGCTGACCCTGCTGCAGGTGCCGTATCTGAAGATCGTTGGCGCGGTGCTGTTGCTGTGGATCGGCATCAAGCTGCTGCTGCCTGAAGACGGTGACGAGCACAGCAACATCCAGTCCAGCGACAAGCTTTGGGCCGCCGTCAAGACCGTCATCGTGGCGGATTTCGTGATGAGCCTGGACAACGTCATTGCCATTGCCGGTGCGGCCGAGTCCGCCGGCGGCGGCCATGAAATGATTCTGGTGATCTTCGGTCTGGTGGTGTCCATTCCCATCATCGTCTGGGGCAGCCAACTGGTCATCAAGCTGATGGATCGCTTCCCTATCGTCATCACGCTGGGCGCCATGCTGCTGGGCTGGATCGCCGGTACCATGGTCGTCGGCGACCCGGCGCTGGAGAAGTGGGTGCCAATGGAGGCCGGCAAGGGTGATGCGATGCAGGTGAGCAGCATGTTCAATTACGCAGCCGGCGTGATCGGTGCGCTGCTCGTGCTGGCCGTTGGCAAGCTCGTGTCCCGACGCCAGGCTGTCGAAACCTGAGCCTTGCCCCCGTGCCGCCATGAGTGACTCCCCAGGCTTTTGGCGGCGCTTGCTGGGCAGGGCGCAGGAGCCTGCGGTGGTGCCAAGCCGTCCTGAGCCGCCCGTTGCGACCGAGCCGCTGGCGGCAGATGCTGCGCCAGCCATGGGCCTGGCACGCTATCGACGCGATGGCGAATTGGGGCGCGGCTCCATGGGCGCGGTCTATCTGGCCACCGATCTGCAATCCGGGCGCCAGGTGGCACTCAAGCTGCTGTCGCTTCAGCGCGAATTCTCGCCCGAGGATCTGGCCGAAGTGCGGCAGCGCTTCCTGCGCGAGTCACGCGCTGCCAGCAGCCTGCATCACCCGGACATCCTCGAAGTGCTTGATTCCGGCGAGGCCGGGCCGGATGCCTGGATTGTCATGGAGCTTGTGCAGGGCCAGGACTTGAGTGCCTATTCGCGCAGCGGTCAGCTGTTGCCGGTGAGCCAGGTGCTGAAGATCACCGCACGCTTGGCCCGTGCGCTGGCCTACGCACACCGCCAAGGGGTGGTGCACCGCGATATCAAGCCGGCCAATGTGCTGGTCGATCCGTTGCAGGACAGCGTCAAGCTCAGCGACTTCGGCATCGCGCGCATTGCCGACGGCAGCCGCACGCGCACAGGCCTTGTACTGGGCACGCCGTCCTTCATGTCGCCCGAGCAACTCGCCGGCCTCAGGGTGGACGGCCGCAGCGATCTCTACTCGCTGGGCGTGCTGCTGTTCCAGATGCTGACCGGCCAGTTGCCGCACCAGGCCGAGTCGATGGCGCGGCTGATGAATGCCATTGCCAACGAGCCCGCCGCCGATGTGCGCCGCCTGCGGCCGCCGCTGCCTGAAGCGCTGGCCATGGTCGTGGCCCTGGCGCTGGAAAAGCGCCCCGAGCTGCGCTACGCCAATGGCGATCAGTTTGCCGACGATCTGGATGCCGTGGCCCTGCAACTGGTCGAGGCAGCGCCCGACCTGGATCTCGATCTGGCCAGCACGCCGAGCCCAGGCACGCAAACTCTTCACGCCGCTGAGCAAAACGTGGACGCCTTTGCGCAAACCCAGGCCTTGGACGTGCGCGATCCAAGGCACAATCCCTAGCCGCCACACGCATTCCTTACATCGTTCAGACATGACATTCGAGTTCTTCAGCGCCACCGACGTAGGCCGTGCGCGCGACAACAACGAAGACTCGGTTGCTCTGGACGAGGCGGTGGCCCTGGCCGTTCTGGCCGATGGCATGGGCGGTTACAACGCCGGCGAGGTCGCCAGCGGCATGGCCACCTCCTTCATCAAGACGGAGCTGGGGCGCTGGCTGGAAGAAGCCGCCGGCACGGTCAGCGACAGCGATGTCAAGCGTGCCATGGACATCTGCGTGGACAACGCCAACCGCGCCATCTTCAACGCCGCCAACAGCAACCCGAAGTACGCCGGCATGGGCACGACCCTGGTGGTGGGGGTGTTCCGCGGCGAACGCCTGCTGCTGGGGCATGTCGGCGACTCGCGTGCCTACCGCTTCCGCGACGACCGCCTGAACCAGCTGACGCGCGACCACTCACTGCTGCAGGAGCAGCTTGACGCCGGCATCATCACCCCCGAGGAGGCCGCGTACTCCTCCAACAAGAATCTGGTCACGCGGGCCGTGGGTGTGGAGGACACGGTCATGCTGGAGACCCATCTGCACGAGGCCTTGCCGGGCGATGTCTATCTGATGTGCTCCGATGGCCTGTCTGACATGCTCGATGACGACAATATCGCCCAGGTGCTGCGTAGCAACAACACTCTGCCCGAGACGGCCGCCGCTTTGATAGCCGCCGCCAACGACATGGGCGGAAAGGATAATATCGCTGTCATCCTGGTCCGCATGGAGGGCCGCTCGAGCGCTGGAGGGCGCTCCTGGTGGCCTTTCGGACGGCGCTGAGCGTGGACACATGGCCCGGAAGGGGCCTGTGCCTAGCGAAGGCCAAAGGGCGATACAAGCACTTTGGCTGAGCCCGCAGGCAATAATCGCAACACAAGACGACGGATTCGAGGTCAAGCATGGGCAAGCTGGTGGTGTCGCTCGATGGGGTGGTGATCAAGGACGTGCAGATCACCAAGGACAAGACCACGCTCGGGCGTCGTCCCTATAACGACATCGTGATCGACAATCTGGCGGTCAGCGGTGAGCATGCCGTGTTGCAGATGGTGGGCGCCGATGTTTTCATCGAAGACCTGAACAGCACCAACGGCACCTACATCAACGGCAAGGCCATCAAGAAGCAGCTGCTGGCCCACAACGACACGGTCGAGATCGGCAAGTACAAGATCAAGTATCTGGTCGAGGAAAGCCACGACTACGAGAAGACCATGATCCTGCAGCCCGGCACACCGATGAGCGCCGGCTTCGCACGGCCGTTCGCTTCGAGCACCTCGGCCGGCAGTCTGGGCGCTATGAGCAGCAACACCCTGCCGGCCTCCATCAAGGTGCTCAATGGCGCCGCGGCGGGGCGCGAGGTCACGCTCAGCAAGGTCGTGACGACAGTCGGCAAGCCCGGCGTGCAGGTGGCCTCCATCACCAAGCGCCCCAGCGGCTATGTGTTTGCCCATGTGGAAGGTGCTGTTCGCCCCAGCGTCAATGGCGCTGCCCTGACCGGGGAGTCGATCCCGCTGAAGGATGGCGACGTAATCGAACTGGCCGGCACGCAGATGCAGTTCATCCAGGCCTGAGCGACGGACTGAACTGCGGCCTTCTGATGCCGCGCTGATACCGCCGTGAAGCTTTTCACGCGCCGGCGCGATGTGCGCTTGGGCTTCCCAAGATCTGACTAGAAATGCGGATTTCCGCCTTGTGCACGGTGGAGCCGGGAACGACCATAGGGGTTGAGACTTTCAAGCCCCGTGAGCATCCGCCTGCGGAACAGCCAATCCACCCCGGCGGCCTTGCCCGCTGCATTGATGGACGGTTCATGAACATTCGCGTCCTCGGCTGCTCAGGCGCCATTGCCGCCGGCTACAAGACCACCGCATTCCTGCTGGACAACGATGTGCTGATCGATGCCGGCACCGGCGTGGGCGATCTGCCGCTGGAGGCGCTGGCGGCCATCGACCACATCCTGATCAGCCACTCGCATCTGGACCATGTGCTGTCGATCGCCCTGCTGGCCGATGCGGTGATGCGCCTGCGCCAGCAGCGCGGTCGTCCGCCAATCCAGGTGCATGGTCTGGCGCAGACCTTGGCCGCGCTGCGCCAGCATGTCTTCAACGGCGTCATCTGGCCCGACTTCACCCGCCTGCCCAGCCCCGAGGCGCCGGCGCTGCAACTGGTGCCGTTCGAAACCGGCGAGGTGCTGCACCTGCCTGGCCCCAATGGCGAGCGCCGCGTCGAGGTGCTGAGCGCCTTGCACACGGTGCCGGCCGTCGGCTTCGCCGTGCAACTGCCCTGTACCGGCCCGACCGACGAGCCGGCCTTCTGGGTCTATACCGGCGACACCGGCCCCAATCCGGCCCTGTGGGAGCGGCTGCGCTCCATGCGCGTGGCTCATCTGGTCATAGAAACGGCCTTTGGCGACGACGAGTGCCAACTTGCCCGCATCAGCCGTCATCTGTGCCCGCGCATGCTGGGCGAGGAATTGGCCCATCTGCCCGGGCGCATCCAGGTGCATATCACCCACATCAAGCCCGGCGAGGTCGATGCGGTGATGAGCGAGGTCGCGGCGCTGAGCACCAGCCACGAACTGCGTGCGCTGCAGGCCGGCTACCGCTTTGAGCTGGGCGGCTACGTGCCGGGTTGAGCCGCCGACTGACAAAAATCGTCACTCCGCTGCCGAGGCGACCAAAACCGGCAGCCCGCCTGACAAAAACTGTCACCCGATTCCCGAAAACCCCTGCCAAAGCGTGCGAAACCGCACGGTTCAAAAGATTCCCAGCCTGGCACGACCCCTGCATTCATGGGGGGTGTTCCCTCCCCACCCCACTCTCTGACGGAGATTTGCACATGAGCATGAAGCGCGTACAACAAGGTTTCACCCTGATCGAACTGATGATCGTCGTGGCGATCATTGGTATCTTGGCGGCTGTGGCACTGCCGGCGTATCAGGACTACACGGTCAAGGCCAAGGTTTCTGAGGCGGCAGGCTTGTCGGCTCCGCATCGGACCGCTGTGGGTATCGCTTGCAGCGAGGGCACGCTGAGTTCAAGCCTCAGCAACGCGTCCCTCGGCTTGCCCGCCTCGGCTGTTGGCAACAACGTGAAGGGCATCGCTGTTACCGGTACCGATACAACTGGCATCGTGACGGTCGCGATGAAGAAAATCGGAACGCAAGTCGCAGAGGACAAGACGGTCATCTATACCGGCACCTGCAGCGCGTCGGGGATGACATGGGCTGTGTCTGGTGACGTTGACGCGAAGTACCTGCCCAAGATCAACTGATGAAGTGGCAGTTTGGTTGCTACTCTGCGGCTAAATCAGTCTAGCGGTGTGCTTCCCATGCTGTTTAGCGGCGCCCACTTCGGTGGGCGTTTTTGATTTCGCAACGATTTCGAGTGCATGTTTTGTTAGCGCAGCGGCACCTGTATGGCTTGCTTTCTCGGGAGACGCAATTGACACACGCCGTTGAGGGCACTAGACACGTCGACATGGGCGCTTTGCCGGGACACGTTGCAACGCTTAGTGCCCTGCAAAAAATCTTGGTCGTGTTGGCTTGCGTATTCGCTCCCATGATCGCTCATACGATTAAGCCTTCCACGACGATCCTCAATCAAGTGGCAAGCTTAGTGACATGGGGCCTATTTGCCGCCGTGTTCATGGGCTCGTTGGGTAGAAGAACGGTTTCGATGGGGCGTGCCGGGGTACTCATTTCAGCGCTGGCGCTACTGCTGCTGGGCGTGCTGGGGTCGTACTCGTTTGCCTTTCTGCCGCTCCCGATGACTCTTGCAACAACAGGCGGCCTGTTGGCAGCGATGTTGCTGGTCTATGTGGGGATCATGGCCCGGCAGGCTGGCTATACGACCTCCTTGATGGGTGCCGTCAGCCTTGGGTGGATCGTACTGGGACTTTTGTCTTTTCTTGTGGGCTGCGTGCAAGCATTCGTCCCAAGTCTGGTCGGCAACGAGTGGATAGCGGCGACTTCATTTCCCGGTCGTGCTGTGGGCAATCTCCGACAGCCAAACCAGTTGGCAACTATTCTTCTATGGGCCAGCGTGGGTTTGGTCTGGATGAATGAAATGGGGCGTTTGCGGCGTGTCTCACTGGGAGTATTGCTGGCTGCCTTCACATTTGGCGTTGTGCTCAGCGGATCGAGAACCGGCCAGTTTGGTGTGTTGGTACTCGCAGTCTGGGCGGTGCTTGACCGACGTCTTGCGCCTACGTCACGAAGCGCGCTTATGTGGAACCCTGCGGTGATGGCTGTCGCTTGGGTTGGTCTGTCCGTTTGGGCACGGTTTAGCGAGCAAATTCTGGGTGCCACTGCTCGGGTGGGCGAGGGGCTTGGATCGTCAAGGTTTGGCGTCTGGGTCAGTGCCTGGGAGATGATTCGGCAGTATCCCCTGACTGGAGTTGGGTGGGGGAGTTTCAATCTCGCTTGGACATTCACGCCCAACGCCAACCGCTTGGTCGAGGTGTTTGATCACGCTCACAGCTTGCCATTGCAACTGATGGCCGAGCTTGGCTTGCCGCTGGGATTGTTGCTCGTGCTGCTCTTGTGCTTGGCACTGAAGCGCGCTTTCTCGGAGAGCGGCAAGGTTGCCGGGCCGGAGGGCACTGCACTGAGATGCTCTTTCATGATGGTGCTGTTGGTGGGTATCCACAGTTTGATGGAGTACCCACTCTGGTTCATCTACTTCTTGCTGCCGACGGCGCTGCTTTGGGGTTTGTGTCTAGGAAGCAGACGCGGCGCCGAGGTCTCGACTACCAGGCCAGAGCCTGTCAATGCCGGCGTATTGAAGCTTTCCGGGGTTCTTCTTGTGGTCATTGGCATAGCGACTCTTGCCGACTTCATGCGAGTTGCCTGGATCTATGCGCGCAAGGAGGTTGACTTACCTCTGATTGAGCGTATTGAGCGCGCGCAGGGTTCATGGCTATTTGCTCCACAAGCAGACTTCGCGTTTGCAACCAACTACCCTCCGGGCGAAGCCGCTCTTGCAGCCAGCAAGCGCGCCGCGCCGCGCTTGGCCGATTTGGTTTTGCTGCGGGCCTGGGCAATGTCGCTTTACGCAACGGGTGACGTAGAGCGCGCGCGTTATGTGGCCGAGCGTCTTCGAGAATTCCAGCACGAAGATTTCTTCCCGTGGTTTGCGGAATGCGATGCTGCACCTACCCCTGGCCAACCCAAGCCCTTCCAGTGCACCCCCCCCACCAAGACCTTCACCTACCGCGACATGCTCTGAGCCTTTGGCTGGCAAATGCGGAGCCCGGTTAGATTACGGGCTTCGCCATCCCGGTTGAGCCACTTGTCCACCCGTCCTGAACGTCAATCGCCTGAGCTTGTGCTGGCCGCGCTGGTCGCCTGCTGTCTTGCCAGCCTGATCGCCTACAACCAGCCGCCCTCGGCCACGCTGTTCAATCAGGTGGCGGCGCTGCTGACGTGGGGCGGCTTCTCTATCGTTCTGTTGCTTGGGCAGCCGGCCTTGCGGGTCGAGGTGAAGCCGGCCCTCCCGGCGCTCGCGGCGCTGATGCTGCTTTTGCTTGCGGCCTGTGCATCCATGTTGTGGTCCGGCCTGCCACCATCGCTGGCATTGCATGCGGTAGCGCTATTGCTGGCTGCAACGGTGATGCTTCTGGTCGGTCGCGCCATGCATCAGGCCGGGCAGGTGCAGGCCGTTCTCACGCTGCTGTGTCTGGGCTGGGTGCTGGCCGGCCTGCTGTGCGCTGCCGTGGGTGGCGTACAGGTGTTCGCGCCGCAATGGGCCGACGGCGATTGGATCGCACGCAGCACGGTGATAGGCCGGGCAGTCAGCAATATGCGCCAGCCCAATCACCTGGCCAGTCTGCTGATGTGGTCCTGCGTGGCCGTGATATGGCTGGGTGAGTCTCGGCGGTTGCGCCGCGAGGCCGTCTGGGCGCTGCTGGGCTTGTTCGTGTTCACCGTGGTGCTCAGCGCCTCGCGCACCGGCATGGTCGGCGTGGGCATCTTGGCGCTGTGGGGCGTGCTGGATCGCAAGCTCAACCGCACCTCGCGCCTGGCCCTGCTGTGCACGCCATTGATGCTGGGCCTCAGTTGGTGGCTGCTGGGTCTCTGGGCCGACAACAGCGGCCATGCCTTTGGCGCCGCGACCCGGCTCAGCGCGGAAGGGGCGGGCTCGCCGTCGCGGCTGGCCATTCTGGCCAATGCCTGGGAGCTGGTGAAACAGAATCCGCTGACCGGCGTGGGCTGGGGCGAGTTCAATCTGGCCTGGACGATGACGCCGTTTCCCGCCCGGCCGGTGGCTTTTTTCGACCACACCCATAACCTGCCGATGCAGCTGATGGTGGAGCTGGGTCTGCCGCTCGCCTTGCTGGTGCTGGGTCTGCTCGGCTGGGCGCTGTACCGGGCCTTCGTTGCCGGCCTGGTGGCCCAGGGCAGCGAGGCGGTGGCGCTGCGCTGCGCCTTCTTGATGGTGCTGATGATTGGCCTGCACAGCCTGCTCGAGTATCCGCTCTGGTATGCCTACTTCCTGCTGCCCGCGGCGCTGTTTCTGGGCCTGTGTCTGGGCGATGCCGGCGATGCGGCCAATCGTTCTTCACGCTGGACCTTGCCAGCCGGTGCGCTGACGATGGGCGGCGGCTTGATGGTGGTGTGCAGCCTGCTGACCCTGGTCGACTACCGCAGCGCCGTGGTCATCTACGCGCCGCCCGCCGGTGCGGCATCTCTGGAAACACGTATTCACCGTGGGCAGCAAAGCCCGCTGTTCGCCACGCAGGCCGATTACGCGGCGGCCACCACGCTGAGTCCTGGCCCCGAGGCCCTGGCGGCGGCGCGCCGCACCGCCCACAACCTGATCGACGTGCGCCTGATGATGGCCTGGGCTCAGTCATTACATGCCACCGGCGACGATGAGCGTGCGCGCTATGTGGTCGAGCGCCTGCGTGAGTTCCGCAGCCCGCAGGGTGACGAATGGCTGGCGGTCTGTGGCGAGGCGCGACCCGAGGGCGAGCCCCGGCCGTTTCAGTGCGAGCCGGTGACGCGGGTGTTCGAGTTTCGGGAAATGCGGTAAGTCCCTCCTCTTCGTAGCCCGGATGCAATCCGGGGTTCTTCGTGAGCATGAACGCCGGCCCCGGATTCCATCCGGGCTACTCGGCGATCCAGGTTCCGGATTTGCCGCCCTGCTTTTCCAGCAGCCGGATCTGGCTCATCACCATGCCGCGGTCAACGGCCTTGCACATGTCGTAGACGGTCAGCAGGCCGATCTGCACGGCAGTCAGTGCTTCCATCTCGACGCCGGTCTGTCCCAGCGTTTCGGCCTGCACTGTGCAGTGCACGCGGCTCGTGTCGGCTTCGATGGCGAACTCGACCGCCACGCGGGTCAGCGGCAGCGGGTGGCACAGCGGTATCAGGTCGGCGGTGCGCTTGGCGGCCTGGATGGCGGCGATGCGGGCGATGCCGATCACATCGCCCTTCTTGGCGCTGCCGCTGCTGATCAGGGCCAGCGTGGCGGGCTGCATCTCGATGTAGCCGGTGGCGCGCGCGATGCGGTGCGTCACCGCCTTGGCAGCCACGTCCACCATATGGGCCTGGCCCTGGGCGTCAAAGTGCGTCAGAGGGGAAGGGGAGGGGGTGGGCGGGGAGCTCATCGCAGCAACAATCGCGAAACCTTGGGGCTGTCATGATACGAGAGTGCCCGCGAACAAGCGGGCCGTCCGGGCGCTATGCTGCGGGCGTTTGCTGAAGAAGAGAGTTCTTGATGTCCCTGATGACCTTGCCTCGCCGTCGCCCCAGCTTCGTCGTGTTGGTGCGCAAGCGGGCGCTTGCCAGCGCCGCCGCCCTGCTGCTGTGCCCCGCGGCAGGCATCTATGCTCCCCCCGCCCTGGCCCAGATCAATCTGCCCAGCCTCGGTGACTCGGTCTCGGAGGGCTTGGGTGTGGGCACCGAGCGGCGCATCGGCGACCAGATCATGCGCGAGATCCGCGTCGATCCCGACTATCTGGACGATCCGCTGCTGCTTGAGTACATCCAGCAGCTGTGGGCACCCCTGATGGCCGTGGCCCGCCAGAATGGCAATGTCGTGCCGGAGACGAACGAGCGTTTCGCCTGGGAGATATTCCTGGTGCGCGACCGCAATGTGAACGCCTTTGCGCTGCCCGGTGGCTTCGTCGGCGTGCACCTGGGGCTGATCGCGATGACTACCAGCCGCGACGAACTGGCCTCGGTGATGGCGCATGAGCTGTCCCACGTCACGCAGCGCCACGTCGCGCGGCGCATTGCCAGCGATTCGCGCCAGTCGATGATGGCTCTTGCCGGCATGCTGGTGGGCCTTCTGGCGGCCGCGCGCAGCAGCAGTCCGGACGCGGCCAACGCGGTGCTGGTCGGCTCGCAGGCGGTGGCGGCACAGGGACAGCTGAATTTCTCGCGCGATATGGAGCGCGAGGCCGATCGAGTCGGCTATGGCCTGCTCACGGGGGCAGGCTTTGCCACCTCGGGCATGGCCAGCATGTTCGAAAAGCTCGATCAGGCCTACCACCTCAATGACAGCGGCGGTTACCCCTATTTGCGCACCCACCCGATGACCAGCGAGCGCATCGGCGACGCACGCGAGCGCCTGGCCACCGGCCCGTCGGTGCCGCCGCAGAGCTCGCTGGAGCATGCGCTGATGCAGGCACGCGCCAAGGTCTTGATGGACGCCCGCGCCGAGGCCTGGCAGCAGCTGCAGGCGCTGGATGCTGGCGTGCGTCAGCCGGGCGTTGGCGAGCGCTTGTCGGCACTCTACGCCAGCGCGTTCGCGTCGATGAAGATGCGCAACTGGCCGCGGGCCGAGACCGCGCTGAACAGCGCCCAGGCAGTGGCCGATCTGATCAGCGGCGAGCCGCGCGTGCACCGGGCGCTGAGCCTGCTGCGAGCCGAGCTGGCGCTGGCGCGGGCGCAACCTCTACAGGGTCAGCAGGCGCTGTTGCCGCTGGCTGGGGACCGTTCGCGGCCGGTGGTGCTGCAGCGGGTGCAGCTGGCGCTGGCCGGCGATGACAGGGCCCAGTTGCAGCAAAGCGCCAATACGCTGCAGACCTGGGTGACGCTGGACCGCCACGATGCCCTGGCCTGGGGTTTGCTCGCCCAGCTGTGGGAGCGGCTCGATCACCCGCTGCGTTCGGTGCGGGCGCAGGCCGAGACCCGCGTGGCGCTGGGCGACATCGTCGGCGCCATTGACCGGCTGCGTTCGGGCATCCGCCTGTCGCGCAGTCGCGAGGCCGATCAGGTCGAGGCGGCTGTGCTGGAGTCGCGGCTGCGTGCCTTGCTGGCCGCGCGGCGGCAGGAATTGCAGGACCTGAATCCGCGCCGTGAAATACCGGCCGGTGTGGATGAGCCGGTCACCCGCTGACGGGTCAAGGCCTCAGCCGCTCAGACGTCGGACGGGAAGATACGCTCGACCACCACATCGATGGCCATGCCGCACAGGCTGTAGATCAGCGAGCCGATCAGGGCCGCGCTGAAGCCGGCGACGTTGAAGCCGTCCAGCAGATTGGCGGCGGCCCAGAACATCAGCGCATTGATCACGAACAGGAACAGGCCCAGCGTGATCACCGTCACCGGCAGGGTCAGCAGCACCAGCACCGGTCGCAGCAGGGTGTTCAGCAGCCCCAGCACCAGGGCGGCAATCATCGCCGCGCCGAAGCTGGTGACATGCACGCCAGAGTACAGATGGGCCACCAGCAACAGGGCGGCGGCCAGCAACAACCAGCGAACGATGATTTTCATGGGCGCCAGCATACAGGCGTGGGCTCGGCGCCGCCTATAGATCAAAGTCAACGATTACCCGCAGCGGCCGTTCCTGTGTCCCTCATTTCAGGATCTCCGTTCAAAAAAGCTAATGAGAATGGTTCGCATTGGTGTTAAGATTTGCAAAACAAGTCTTCCAGGCGCCTCCGGCGCGCAGCCGTTGTGAACTCAGCCATCTCTTTCCCCGTCGAGCCCAGAGCCCCGTTGCCGCCAGCCCTTGCGGCGCAGGCGGCTCCCCTGCGTGCCGGTGTGGGGGCGGTGCGGCTGCAGCTGGAGGACGAGATGTCGCGATCGGCGCGGCGGTGCCTCACGGGTGGCGTGCTGGCCGCACACCTGTTGGGAGGCTGGGCGCTGCTGCAGGTCGACGTCGTGCGCCAGGCGGTGATCGAGGCCGCGCCGATGATGGTCAGCCTGATCGCCCCGCCGGATGTGCCCAAGCCCGTGCTGCCACCCCCACCGCCCCCGCAGCAGATCCAGAAACCGCGCCCTGCGCCCGCCCCCTTGATCGCCGCCGCGCCCGCACCTGCGCCGGCAGCGCCCAGCTTTGTGGTGCCCGAGCCCGTACCGGCACCACCTGCGCCGGTGGTCACGGCGCCGGCGCCTCCCGCCCCTCTGGCGCCGCCCGTGGTGGCAGCGCCTCCGGCGCCCAAGGTGATACCGGCCAATGCCGTGCGCTACCTGGCCGAGCCACGGATGACGGTGCCGGTGCTGTCTCGCCGGCTGGGTGAGCAGGGCATCGTCTATCTGCGCATCGTCGTGGACACCCGCGGCGTGCTCAAGGACGCCAGCGTGAAGAAGTCATCAGGCTTCGCCCGCCTCGATCAGCAGGCCCTGCAAGACATACGCAGCGCTCGCTTTGCCCCGCAAACCGAGAACGGCCAGCCGATCGAGTGGGAGACCACCGCGCCGCTGTCCTATGAACTGGATCAGTAATTTGACTCCAAACCCGCTTATCCAGTTGGGTCCAGAGCGCGATGCGATCTGAACCACAAAGAATCTAGACGAACCGAGATACAGATGGACGCCACCGCAACCAATGCCATGGGCTTTGCCCACTTCATCACCCAGTCCGACGTTGTCGGCAAGTTCTTGCTGGCCGTGCTGGTCATCATGTCGGCCGCCTCCTGGGGCCTGATCGCCAGCAAGGGGCTGACGCAGTATCTGCGCAGCAAGCGCAGCGCCGCCTTTCTGGACTTTTTCTGGAATGCCCGTTCGCTGGATGCGGTGCAGGCCGAGCTCAGCACCCACGGCGCGCGTGATCCGTTCTCGCATCTCAGCGCCCATGCGCTGCATGCCCAGGCCCACCATGCGCGCCATGGCGCGGCACGGCTGGCCGAGGCCGGCACGGCCAATGACTTCATCACCCGGACGATCAAGAAGGTGCTGGACGAAGAGACCACCCGCCTGGACACCGGCCTGACGACCATGGCCACGATAGGCGCCACCGCCCCCTTCGTCGGCCTGTTCGGCACCGTCTGGGGCGTCTATCACGCATTGCTGGCCATAGGCATGAGCGGCTCGGGCACGCTGGACAAGGTGGCCGGCCCGGTCGGCGAGGCGCTGATCATGACCGGCATCGGCCTTGCCGTCGCCATCCCCGCGGTGATGGCCTACAACGCCTTCACGCGCAGCAACCGCGTGCTCGCGGCCCGCCTTGACGCCTTTGCCTACGAACTGCACAGCTTCCTGACCCTGGGCGAGGCGCCGGGTGCGGCCGCGCAGCAGGTTGGCGCCAATGTGCGGCCGCTGAAGCCTTCTGCTGCAGTGACTGCCTGAACGGAGACTAGAGATGGCCTTCGCCTCCTTTGACAGCAAGCGCGGCAGCGCCCCGATGGCCGACATCAATATGGTGCCGCTGATCGACGTGATGCTGGTGCTGTTGGTGATCTTCATCGTCACCGCGCCGCTGCTGACCCACGCCGTCAAGCTTGATCTGCCCAAGGTCAGCTCGAACGTCAACGAGCTCAAGCCCGACAAGATTGCCTTTGCGATCGACGCCCAGGGCCAGCGCTTCTGGAACGGCGAGCCGGTCAGCCGCGCCGAGGCCGCTCAGCGCTTCATCGCCGAGGGCGCCAAGCCGGTGCAGCCCGAGGTGCATCTGCGCGCCGACCAGAACGTGGCCTACCGTGCCGTGGCCGAGACCCTGGGCGATGCCTCCAAGGCGGGCCTGAGCAAGGTCGGTTTCGTCAGCGAGCCAGAGCGCCCCTAGGCCGCCAGCCGATCCCGCACTACCCCTGTTTCTACAGGTGGCCCGAGGCCACCTTGGGCAGCGCTTTGCCCGAACACATTGCATATCAAAGGAGAAGAGTTCATGTCCAGCAAGAAAAATCGTATGGCACCCGGCGTGCTGCTGCCCCTGGGCGCTCTGGCCGCGGGCTTCGGCCTGGCCTCGTCGGCCGCCTTCGCACAGGCTCAGCCCGCTGAAAAAGCGAAGAAGCCGGTGGTCGAGAATGCGCTGCCGGTGGTGCGCGCCAAGGCCAGCGCCGAGCGCGCAGGCAAGGACGACTACCAGGCCATCGAAACCCGCATCGGCAAGGGCAGGCAGGAACTGCGCGACGTGCCGCAGTCGATCACCGTGGTGACCGAGCGTCTGATCGACGACCGCAACCTCGACACCATGAAAGAGGTCTTGAAGAACACCGCCGGCATTACCTTCATGGCCGCCGAGGGTGGCGAGGAGGACATCCGCCTGCGCGGCTTCTCGCTGCAGGCCACCGGCGACATCTTCATGGACGGCATGCGGGACCCGGCCTTCTATGAGCGCGACACCTTCTTTGTCGATCGCGTCGAACTGATGCGTGGCTCGGCCTCGATGCTGTTCGGCCGCGGCTCGACCGGCGGTGCGGTGAATATGGTCACCAAGACGCCACGCCTGATCAACGAGAACCAGATCGACGTCGAGCTCAGCAGCCACAGCGGCGTGCGCACCGTCGGTGACTTCAACGTCAAGATGGGCGACAGCTCGGCCCTGCGCGTCGGCGCGATGCTCACCCGCGCCGACAACGACGGCACCGGCGCCTCGCAAGACAAGGCCGGCATCGCCGGCACCTACCGCTTCGGCATCGGCGAGGTCGATGAGTTCTCGGTGGGCGTCTATCACCTCGAGAACCACAACGGCATGAACTACGGCATGCCCTGGGTCCGCCCGACGGCGACCTCGCCGGTCGGCGACACCACGCTGTTGCCGCTGGACCCGACCGCTTACTACGGCATGGCCAGCGATCGCAACGACGGCCATGTCAGCCAGCTCACCGCCACGCACACCCATCGCTTCAGCGCCACCGACGAGCTGCAGACCCGGGTGCGGGTCGCCGACTACGGCCGCGACCAGCGCGCCGGCACGGTGCGCTTTGGTGGCGCCACCACGCAGCCCGACCGTACCGCCGTTACCCTGGCGACCTTCGGCCCGAACACGGTGATCACCCGCGGCACGCAGAACAAGATCCAGGACATGCAGACGCTGAGCGTGCAAAGCGACTACACCGGCAAGTTCAAGGCCTGGGGCCTGCGCCATGCCGTGCAGGCCGGCGCCGACTTCTCGCAGGAGGAGAAACAGGTCTTCGCCGCTCGCAGCGCGGCCCAGGGCGGCGTCAATCTGACCAAACCCACCACCAGCATCGGCCGGCCCAATGACGGCGCCTGGATCGATGAGAACTCCCGCGTGCTGCGCACCGCCAGCGAATACACCTCCCGCGGCTTCGGTCTCTATGCGCAGGACCTGATCGAGTTCACGCCGCAATGGAAGTTGCTGCTTGGCCTGCGCTACGACAAGCTCAAGGGCGACTACGACACCCTGGCCATTCCTGGGACCGCGGCCGGCCCGGAGACCAAGACCAGCTACCGCATGAAGGTGTCGGAGATCAGCAAGCGCCTGGGCCTGATGTTCCAGCCGAACGAGCGCATGTCCTTCCATGCCTCGGCCGCGACCTCGTTCAACACCTCGGGCGACGCCTACTCGCTGGGCGCCGACAACCAGAACATTCCGCCAGAGCAGTCCATCAATATGGAGCTGGGCGCGAAAATCGACTCGAACGACGGCAAGCTGAGCACGCGCTTCGCGCTGTTCCGCTCCACCAAGCTGCATGAGCGCAACACCGACCCGCTGGTGAACCTGATCACCCTGTCGGGCAAGCGCCATGTGGCCGGCTTCGAGGTGGATGTGATGGGTCGGCCGGCGCCGGGCTGGGAGCTGTACGCCTCCTACACCTTCATTCCGGTGGCCAAGATCGACATCGGTGTGGCAGGCTCCGAAGGCCAGGGCACGCGTCCGTCGCTGACGCCGCGCCATTCCGGCACGGCCTGGGCCACCTATCAGCTCACGCCGAAGTTGCGCGTCGGCGGCGGTCTGAACGCACGCAGCGCCCAGTCGCCGAACCGCAACCCGGGCTGGTATGCGCCCAAGTTCATCACCGGCGACCTGATGGCCGAGTACGCGGTGATCGCGGAGCGCCTGACCTTCCGCGCCAACCTCAGCAACGTGACGAACAAGCTGTATGCTGATTCGCTCTACACCGGGCACTACATTCCCGGTGCCGGTCGGATCTTTGCGCTGACCGGCACATACAAGTTTTAACCTTTGACCGCAGAGCCGCCGCCATGCTGATACGCATCCCCGCCGTGCTGAGTGCCGATGCTGTTCGTCAGGCCCAGGCCTGGCTGGCCGAGGCACAGTGGGAAAGCGGGTCGGTCAGCGCCGGCACGCAGGCCGCCCAGGTCAAGAACAACGAGCAGTTGCCGGTCAACGGCGAGGCGGCGCGGCGCCTGCAGCAGCTCATACTGGGCGTGCTGGAGCGGCACCCGCTGTTCTTCTCGGCCGCGCTGCCGAAGAAGGTGCTGCCGCCGATGTTCAACCGTTACGGCGGCGACACCAACACCTATGGCGCCCACGTCGATGGCGCGGTGCGTTATGCGCCCGGCACCGGTCAGCGCGTGCGCACCGACATCAGCGCCACCCTGTTCCTTGCCGATCCGGCCAGCTATGACGGCGGCGAGCTGGTGATTGCCGACACCTACGGCGAGCAGCGCGTCAAGCTGGCTGCTGGCGACATGGTGCTCTATCCCGGCACCAGCGTGCACCGCGTCGAGCCCGTCACGCGCGGCCGGCGCCTGGCCAGCTTCTTCTGGATCGAGAGCATGGTGCGCAGCGATGAGCAACGTCGTCTGCTCTATGAGATGGACATGAGCCTGATGAAGCTGCGCCAGCAGCACGGCGAGACCGAGGCTGCGGTGCAGCTGACCGGCACGTATCACAACCTGCTGCGCATGTGGGCCGATACATGAGGTTGGAGTCGCTGCCAGACGGCATCATCAATCTGGCCGACTTTGAAGCTCCGGCGCGCGAGCGCATGAGCGCGCAGGCCTGGTCCTATATGAGTGGCGGTGCCGCAGACGAACTCACCCTTCGTGCCAATCGCACGGCCTGGGATGCGATCAAGCTGCAGCCGCGCGTGCTGCGTGACCTCAGCGGCGGCAACACCCGCGTGTCCCTGCTGGGCCGCGAGCTGGCGCATCCGATCCTGCTCGCGCCGATTGCCTACCAGCGCCTGGCGCATGAGGACGGCGAGCTGGCCAGTGCCTATGCCGCCGCCGCGCAATCGGCCGGCATGGTGCTCAGCGCCCAGTCCAGCGTCGAGATGGAGGTTGTGGCCAAGGCCTTTGCCGATGAGCCGCAAAGCGGCCCACTGTGGTTCCAGCTCTACTGGCGCGACGATCCTGGCTTCATGCTGGAGTTGATACATCGCGTCGAGCGGGCCGGCTACCAGGCCCTGGTGTTGACCGTCGATGCGCCGGTGCATGGCGCACGCGACCGCGAGCGCCGCGCCGGCTTCCAGCTGCCCGACGATGTGCGGGCCGTCAATCTGGGCGGGCGCAAGCAGGCTATCGAGTTGGCGCCGGGCCAGAGCATGATGTTCGACGGCCTGATGCCGCGCGCCGCGACCTGGCGCGAGGTGGATTGGTTGCGTGCCCACAGCCGCCTGCCCTTGTTGCTAAAAGGAGTGAGCCATGCGGACGATGCGCGCGAGGCGCTGCAACGTGGCGTGTCGGGCCTGATCGTGTCCAATCACGGCGGCCGCACGCTGGACACCTTGCCGGCCACCGCCGAGCTGCTGCCGGTGTTGCGCGCGGCCGTCGGCGAGGCCGTGCCGCTGCTGGTCGATGGCGGCATCCGTCGCGGCACCGATGTGCTGAAGGCATTGGCGCTGGGTGCCGATGCCGTGCTGCTGGGCCGGCCCTATGTGTTCGCGCTGGCCGCTGCAGGAGCACTCGGCGTGGCCCATGGACTGCGACTTTTGCGCGATGAATTCGAGATCGCGATGGCCCTCACCGGCTGCAAAACACCGGCCGATGCGGGGCCTCATTTGCTTTGGTAGCGCAGCACGCAAGCCCCGAGTGATGCACGGCCGCGACAAACCAGGGTAAACAAGGGCCTGTTGAGTGCCACATAGGTCAATCTTCCCCTATGAAAGCCTTCTCAACGCCATGGGTGCGCAGTATCATTGCCCGCGCAGGGTGCTAGAGAGAAATGAAGGCTTATGCGGCCTTCACCCGGCCCGGCACATCAACTAACTTTTGATGGAGAGAATCCAAATGGCAACTGCGAAGAAGGCCGCACCCGCGAAATCGGCGGCACCGGCAAAGAAGGCCGCTCCGGCCAAGAAGGCGGCGGCTCCTGCGGCTAAAAAGGCAGCACCGGCCAAGAAGGCGGCAGCTCCTGCTGCAAAGAAGGCGGCTCCCGCGAAGAAGGCTGCTGCTCCTGCAAAGAAGCGCACCCCCAACGCAGCCTTCATGAAGGCCATGACCCCGAGCGCAGCCCTGGCTGCCATCGTTGGCAGCACCCCGCTGCCGCGTACGGACGTGACCAAGAAGGTGTGGGAGTACATCAAGAAGAACAAGCTGCAGGATGAAGTGCAAAAGCGCATCATCATTGCCGACGCCAAGCTGAAGGAAATCTTCGGCAAGGCCAAGGCCGACATGTTCGAGATGACCAAGCTGATCAACAGCCACCTGAAGTGATGTTTGGTTGATCGGCCTGCTCAGTCAGGCTCTGATCAAGAAAGGCCCGGATCTCCGGGCCTTTTTTTACGTCTGTGCGTTGGTGCTCAGGCGAGTCTGCAGGGCGGTGTGCAGGGCCGGTACGTCGATCGGCTTGAGCCAATAGTCGGCAAAGCCGGCGGCGCGGGCGGCGGCGACCTGTTCGGGCAGTGCGTCTGCCGACAGCGCGATGCAGAGGGGCAGTGCGCGTTGCTGCAAACGCAGCGCCTGCAGCAGCTGCAGGCCGTTCATGTCGGGCAGGTTCATGTCCACCAGCAGCAGCGCTGGCGCTTCGTCCTGCACGCACTGCAGGGCCTCGGCGCCGGTCTCGGCGATCAGCAGCTCCCATTGCGGGGTGTCACGGAACACCTCTTCCATCAGGATGATGTTGAGACGGTCATCTTCCACGTACAAAACCTTCAGCCCCAGGTCAGCGCTGTGCATGCGAACTTCTCCCCGGACAAGTGCCGGCGCGGCATCATAGCCGTCTAGGGTGCCGGCAGACCGTAGAGCCGCGCGCCATTGCTCCAGGCAATGCTCTGCGCCACCGCCGGCGGCAGCTCGCCCAGCCAGACACGGGCCTCCTGCATCAGCCCCTCGTAATAGGCCCAGCGCTGATTGACCCAGGTGTCGGAGCCGACCAGAAAGCGCTCCGGGAACTCCATCATCAGGGCCCGCCAGGCGGCGCTCAAGCGACCGTTGTCGGTCAGGCCGGGCCGGTAGGACAGTTCGCCCATCAGCTTGGGGTAGCGCCGCAGCAACTCGCGCACACGTGCCTCTGGCACGCCACTGATGCCGGTATGGGCCCACACCAGCCGCGTCTGTGGCGCGTGCGCCAGCAGCTTGGCTATCGCAACGTCATCGACATGTGCCAGCACCACCAGGTCGCGCTGCTGCGCCAGCTTCATCAGCGCCACGGCGGTGCTGCCATCGGCATTGGCGCTGTCGTACAGATGGAACTCACCCAGGCCGCGGTAGGGGCCGGCCGGCGTGCCCTGGGCCAGCTCACGTTCCACCATGGCGATGATGCTGGGGTCGCGGAACCAGCCGGAATAGTCGTCCCGGTTGCGGTACAGGCGCACAAAGGGCACGACCGTCACACCCGCCGCAGCGGCGGCCGTCTTGGCCGTGGCCAGGGTCAAGGTGCCGTCATTGGGTCGGCTGTTGGCGACGATGGCACGCACGCCGCTGCGCTGCATGCGGCCCAGCACATCGGTCAGTGGGTGCGCGTCCTGGGCCTCGACGTTGTAATGGAGGTGGGCATCGAACAGGGGCCCGGCGTAGGGCAGCGGCACATCGGCTGCACGTGCCACGCCGCTCAGGAAAAGCAGGACGGCTGGAAACAGCACGAGGGCCATCCGGCTATGGGGTCGGGTGTTGATAGCGGGCGCGATCATGCTGACTCCTTGCTGTGCGCAGTGGAGTGGGCAGTCTAGTTCGATTTGATCATTTGCGCCTTGCGGGGCACAGGGGGCCACAAGGTGTGACAAAGCACCGCTGCGGCTCCCCGCGATCCGGGGGGTTGGGCTGCCCTTCGGGGGGCTTGCCTTTTGTAAACTTCTTGTATCGGATCTGCCCACCGATGACTCCAGGGTGATTGGGCACACGAGAGCAGCGCGAAGAGGGCAGCAAGGCCCCGGCGTCGCAGGACTCTCACAACAAAAGTAAATACTATGTCGTTGGTTGCCTCTCTCGCGCTTGCCGCGTCCGTGTCCGCGCCCACCTTGCCCAGTTGCTCCTGGGACAGGCCTGGGGTCAATCCCTTCATGGGCGACGTCGTCGCGGCCGTGGACCGCTACAAGGACATCCCGGTGGCTGTGCGCAACAAGCTGAAGGCCCGCATGCAGGCACGCAGCTATGACGAGATGGTCAGCATCAAGCGCGACGGCATCGACGGCAAGCAGCTCTACTCCAGCGAGATCCGCGACATGCACTTCGGTGCCGGCAGCGTCTGCGGCACGGTGACCCGCGCCAAGTGGACCGACAAGATGGAAGAGCGCGGCCTCGTCTATTGCGAAGACGGCCACTGCATTCTGGTGCCCACCGTCTGCCGCAACGTCAGCCGCATCACGCGCCTGGCGCCGCGCAAGACGGCCGAGGCGCCGGCCCAGGCGGCCAACGTGGCCTCGTCGGCACGCGATGGCGAGGACGATGCAGAGAGCGAGCTGATCACCGAAGCGCCCGGCGCCGGTGTTCCGGCACTTGGTGCCGGCGGTACCCCGACGCCGCCGACTTTCTCGCAGATGTCGGGTTCGGCAGCTCCCGACTCAGGCCCGGGTCTCATTGGTGGTGGCGGCGGTCCTTCGGGCGGCCCCGGCCCTGGCCCCGGTTTCCCTGGCACCGGCCTCGTGCCCCCGGGCGGCATTCCCGATGGCGGCAATCCGACACCGCCGGTTCCGCCCAACCCTGTGCCGGAACCTGGCACCTGGGCACTGATGCTGCTGGGACTGGGCGCAATGGTCTGGAAGCGCCGCCGC
The DNA here is from genome assembly GCA_018780645.1 of Burkholderiaceae bacterium. Lineage (GTDB taxonomy): Bacteria > Pseudomonadota > Gammaproteobacteria > Burkholderiales > Burkholderiaceae_C > Paucibacter. The sequence goes on along the minus strand of JADMJJ010000039.1, from coordinate 40,984 downwards.
CGCGCCTGAGCGGGTTCGTTGCCGCATTGAAAAAGGGTCGCCTTGGCGACCCTTCTCTATTTCAGCAGCGTCTTCAGATAGCGCCCGGTATGGCTGCCCTCGAAGGCCGCCACCTCTTCCGGCGTGCCGGCCAGCAACAACTGGCCCCCGCCGGAACCGCCCTCGGGGCCCATGTCTATGACCCAGTCGGCGGTCTTGATCACGTCCAGGTTGTGCTCGATCACGACGATGGTGTTGCCGGCATCGCGCAGCTGGTGCAGCACCTTCAGCAGCAGGGCAATGTCGGCGAAGTGCAGGCCGGTGGTCGGCTCGTCGAGGATGTAGAGCGTACGGCCGGTGTCGCGCTTGCTCAACTCCAGCGCCAGCTTGACGCGCTGCGCCTCGCCGCCCGACAAGGTGGTGGCGCTCTGGCCCAGCTTGACATAGCCCAGGCCCACGTCCAGCAAGGTCTGAAGCTTGCGCGCCAGGGTCGGCACGGCGCTGAAGAAGCCGTGAGCGTCCTCCACCGTCATGCCCAGCACCTGGGTGATGTTCTTGCCCTTGTAGAGCACCTCCAGCGTCTCGCGGTTGTAGCGCTTGCCGTGGCAGACATCACAGGGCACATAGACGTCGGGCAGGAAGTGCATCTCCACCTTCAGCACGCCATCGCCCTGGCAGGCCTCGCAGCGGCCGCCGGCGACATTGAAGCTGAAGCGTCCCGGCCCGTAGCCGCGTTCCTTGGCCGTGTTCATCTCGGCGAACAGCTCGCGAATCGGCGTGAACAGGCCGGTGTAGGTGGCCGGATTGCTGCGCGGTGTGCGGCCTATCGGCGACTGATCGACATTGATTACCTTGTCGAAGGCGTCCAGCCCCTCGATCGTGTCGTGCGGCGCCGGCTCCTGATGGCTCTGGTAGATCTTGCGCGCCACCGCGGCATACAAGGTGTCGTTGACCAGCGTTGACTTGCCCGAGCCCGAGACGCCGGTCACACAGGTGAACAGGCCGACCGGAATGTCGACTGTGACGCCCTTGAGATTGTTGCCGGTGGCGTTGACGACGGTCAGCTTCTGCTGATCCGGCATGTCGGCGAGGCGACGGCGCTGCTTGGGCACCTCGATGCGCACGCGCCGCGACAGGTACTGGCCGGTCAGCGAGTCCGGATGGTCGGCCACCTCCTGTGGCGTGCCCTGCGCAATGATGCGCCCGCCATGCACACCGGCACCGGGGCCCAGGTCCAGCACGTAGTCGGCGGCCCAGATCGCGTCCTCGTCGTGCTCGACCACAAGCACGCTGTTGCCGAGGTCGCGCAGATGGCGCAGCGTGGCGATCAGCCGGTCGTTGTCGCGCTGGTGCAGGCCGATGCTGGGCTCGTCCAGCACATACATCACGCCGGTCAGGCCCGAGCCTATCTGCGAGGCCAGGCGGATGCGCTGGGCCTCGCCGCCCGAGAGCGTGTCGGCGCTGCGGTCCAGGCTCAGGTAGTTCAGGCCCACGTCGTTGAGGAACTTCAGCCGCGAGCTGATCTCGCGCACGATCTTGTCGGCGATCTCGGCCTTGTTGCCCTTGAGCTTGATGGTCTCGAAATACTGCTGCGCCTCGCGCAGGGTCGCATGCTCGACCTCGTAGATCGGCTTGCCCTGCTCGCCGTCCTTGGCGTCGGCCGGTTGGAGCAGCACATGGCGAGCCTCGCGCTTCAGGCGCGAGCCCTCGCACTGCGGGCAGGCCTTGGCGGCCTGGTAGCGGGCCAGGTCTTCGCGCACGGCGGCCGAGTCGGTCTCTCTATAGCGGCGCTCCAGGTTCGGCAGGATGCCCTCGAAGGGATGCGAGCGCTTGACGCTGCGCTTGCGCGTCGTGCCGGCCTCGGCCTGATAGACGAACTCGATGTCATCCGCGCCCGAGCCATGCAGCAGCACCTGGCGCGCCTGCTCGGGCAATTCCTCGAAGGGCTGCTCGATATTGAAGGCGTAGTGCTTGGCCACGCTCTCCAGCATCGAGAAGGTGTAGGCATTGCGCCGGTCCCAACCCTTCACCGCGCCGCTGCCCAGGCTGAGGCTAGGGAAGGCGACCACGCGCTCGGGCACAAAGGCCGTGACATGACCCAGCCCCTCGCAGCTGGGGCAGGCACCCACCGGCGAGTTGAACGAGAACAACCGCGGCTCCAGCTCGGCCAGCGAGTAGTTGCACACCGGGCAGGAGAACTTGCTGGAGAACAGGTGCTCGGCGCCGCTGTCCATGTCCAGCGCCAGTGCGCGGCCCTCGGCCAGGCGTAGCGCGGCCTCGAAGCTCTCGGCCAGGCGCTGGCGCAGCGCGTCGGCGTTCTCGCGCTTGATCTTGACGCGGTCCACCACCACGTCGATATCGTGCTTCTCGGTCTTCTTCAGCTCGGGCAGCTCGCCGGCCTCGACCGTCGCTCCATCGATGCGAAAGCGCACATAGCCCTGGCCCTGCATCTCGGCCAGCAGGTCGGCGAACTCGCCCTTGCGGTCGCGCACCACCGGCGCCAGCAACATCAGCTTGGTGTCCTCTGGCAGGGCCAGCGCCGCGTCCACCATCTGGCTGACGCTTTGCGCCTCCAGCGGCAGATGGTGGTCGGGGCAGAAGGGCGTGCCGGCGCGGGCGTAGAGCAGGCGCAGGTAGTCGTGGATCTCGGTCACGGTGCCGACGGTCGAGCGGGGGTTGTGGCTGGTGGCCTTCTGCTCGATCGAGATCGCCGGCGACAGGCCCTCGATCACATCCACATCGGGCTTGTCCATTAGCTGCAGAAACTGCCGGGCATAGGCCGACAGACTTTCCACATAGCGGCGCTGGCCCTCGGCATACAGGGTGTCGAAGGCCAGGCTGGACTTGCCCGAGCCGCTCAGGCCCGTGATCACCACCAGTTGGTTGCGCGGCAGATCGACGTCGATGTTCTTGAGATTGTGGGTGCGCGCGCCACGCACGCGGATCGCGGGCGTTTCAGCGGCAATGCGCACCGCGCTGGGGCGTGAAGAATCGAAGTCGGGCATGGTGGGCAGAGGCAAGAGAACCCTAGATCATAGGCTGCTGGGCGCTTTGCGCGGTATCTGCCGGTTTTGGCTCGACGCAAGCGCACCTTTCATCGCGTGCACAAGCAGTCTGGCGCGCCGCCCCTGCGACTCATCGCAAGGCCTTGGCGGCGGGCGGTGCGGATGCCGATACTGACTTCATCGACACAGCAAAACGTGTCCCTTCAGTCACCCGGAGCCCACCATGAACACCACTGCCAAGACACTGATCCAAGCCCTGATCGCCGGCGCCGTGCTGGCCGCTGCGGGCTGGATGCTCAAGCCCGCAACACCGGCAGTAGACCTGCAAGTCGTGCAGCTGGAGCGCGTCGTCATCACCGGCAAGCGTACGCAGGACCAGCAGATTGCCCAGTTGCCCCGCGTCGTCATCACCGGCAAGCGCCTGCCGGCCGATGCCGACACCGTGGTGGCGCAGGCGCCGCGCGCCGCAGCTGCCAAGATCTGACGGGGCGTTCGTCCCGTCAGTTGGCACCTTGCGGCGCATAAAGCGCCACTCGTCGCAGGTCGCTGGCATCCGCGCGCCGGCTTGCCGATACTGGCCACCCTGACCGCAACAACCCGTCTGAGCAAGACCGAGGAAGCCGCCATGAACACCGCCCCGCTCACCGAAACCTCGGGCCTGATCCGTGCCCTGCTGGTGCTGACCGCACTGGCCGTCGGTGCAGCCCTGTTCTGGCCCTACAGCAAGGTCACATCGGTCGAACCTGAGGCGGTGCAGCTGCAGCAGGTGGTCACGAAGGGCAAGGGTGTGGCGCCGAGCGACACGAACATGGCCCAGCGCAACCAGGCACGCGCCCGACCGGCCTGAAGGCGCCGAATCGCTCATGGCAGGCCCGCTTTTGCGGGCTTTTTCATTTCTGCGTCGCCGGTCTGGTGGCATGGGCTGGTAACTCCTGTGGGTGCGCAGCCTGAGCTCTGCCAAAATGATCTGGCATGCACGGGCTTCGGGGGTCAGGTTTGAATCTTGGCGCCGACCCGGCATCGCCATCGATGAATCGGAATGACAGGGAGCGCGTCAATGCAACGCAAAATTTATGCACGGGGCTTGGGTCCCCAGGTCGTCGTGCAATGGCTGGCTGGCCTGGCGGTCTCCGCTTGTGTGGCCGTGGCTGCCCAGGCCCAGCCCGCAGCGGCACCGGGCGCCGTGCCACCGTCGGCGGCCGACTTCTTCCGCACGCCCTTGGCAGCAAGGCCGGTGTTGTCGCCCAACGGGCGCTACCTGGCCTATGCGCTGACGCAGGACAAGGCACGCACTGCACTGGTCGTGATGGACCTGGAGCAACCCGGCCCGCTGAAGGCGGTTGGGGCATTCCGGGACAGTGATGTGAATCGCATCTGGTGGGTCAACGACGAGCGTCTGGTGTTCGACGCGATCGATCGCAAGCCGCGGCGTGATGGTCCGACCATTCCGGGTCTCTGGGCGGTGAACCGCGACGGCAGCGACTTTCGCCAGCTGATCCAGCCCGACTACGAGGAGCTCAAGCGCACCGGTTCGCGCGTGCAGGGCAAGGACAGGGTGCTCGATTGGGACTGGCGCTTGCACACGGTGCTCACCGATGGGTCCAGCGATGTGGTGGTGGCCAACCTCGTCACCAATGGCGTGCGCGAGGTGACCTCGATCACGCTGTCGCGCCTGGACACGCGCACCGCCCTGCGGACCTCGCTGACCGATGGCGCGCCGCCCAATGTGATCGGATGGGAGCTTGACCAGCAGGGCAAGCCGATAGTCGCCACCAGCAACCAGGACGGGCGCTTCATCATGTACCGCCGCAAGTCCGGGGACGACGGCTGGGTGGCCTGGAAGGAGGGGGACGCGGTGCGCGACAGCGTGCCCGACATTCTTGCCGTGGGCGGGAGCCGCGAGATGTATGTCGTGCAGGGCACGGCCAAGGGCACCAGCGCCCTGTTCCGTGTCGAGCCGGGCACCGAACAGCCGGGCAGTGCGCCGTTGCTGAGCCTGGATGGTTACGACTTCCGGGGCCAGGCCATCATCGATCGCGACTCCAAGCGCTTGCTGGGTGTGCATTACGAGACCGACGCCAGCGGCACGGCCTGGTTCGACGCGGGCATGAAGGAGGTGCAGAAGCTGGTTGACGCGCAACTGCCCCATACGGTGAACCGCATCCTGTGCCAGCGCTGTGAAGGCGCGCCGCGCATGCTGATCGCCGCCGAGTCGGACCAGCGGCCGGTCGAGTACTACGTCTATCAGCGCGAAGCCAGGAAGGTCATGGGCCTGTTCCCGAGCCGGCCCTGGCTGCGCGGCAAGCCCATGGGCGAGCGCGATATGCAACGCTTTGCGGCGCGCGATGGCCTGCCCATTCCGACCCTGGTCACCTGGCCCGTCGGCAAGCCCAAGGGCCCGCAGCCGGCGGTGGTGCTGGTTCACGGCGGCCCCTGGGTGCGTGGCTCACACTGGGCCTGGGAGCCGCAGGCGCAGTTCCTGGCCTCGCGCGGCTATGTGGTGATCGAGCCCGAGTTCCGCGGCAGCACCGGCTATGGCCATCCGCACTTCAGGGCCGGCTGGAAGCAATGGGGCCTGGCCATGCAGGACGATGTGGCCGACGCGGTGGACTGGGCCGTCAAGCAGGGCTGGGTCGATCCCAAGCGCGTCTGCATTGCCGGCGCAAGCTATGGCGGCTATGCGGCCCTGATGGGGCTGGTCCGGCACCAGGAGCGCTACCAATGTGCGATCAACTGGGTCGGCGTGACCGATATCGACCTGATGTATGCCATTCACTGGAGCGATTCTTCCGATGAATGGAAGCAGTACGGCCTGCCGGTGCTGGTCGGCGAGCGCGTCAAGGACGCCGCCCAGATCAAGGAAACCTCGCCTATCCACCAGGCCGCCAAGATCCGCCGCCCGCTGCTGATGGCCTATGGCCTGGACGACTGGCGTGTGCCGATCAAGCATGGCACCGACTTCAAGGACGCGGTCGCCAAGACCAACTCCGATGTCGAGTGGGTGGCCTATGCCGACGAGGGACATGGCTGGCTGATGCACGAGACCCATATCGACTTCTGGACCCGGGTCGAGAACTTCCTGGGCAAGCACATCGGGCCCAAGGCGGTGCCCAAATAGTGCCGGCGCAGATCTGAAAAATCCGATACCCTCCTGAAAAGCCTGCATGACAGCTTGCTCAGAGAGGGGCACCATGAACGATGCCAGCGGCCCGCCGTCCGAAGTGCCGGCCCATTCTTCGGGGTTTGCCAGTGAAGTCAGCACCGGACTTGCGCCCGAGGCGCATCTGCTGCACATCGTCGGCCGCATGGCCCATCTGGGGGCTTGGTCGCTGAGCCTGCCGCGGCGCGAGCTGATCTGGGGGGCGAGCGCCCTGCGCATCTTCGAGGCGCCCGAGCATCACGCGCCCTCGGTCGAGGCGCTGCTGGCCTTTGTGGCGCCGATCCACCGCGCTCGGGTGACCGAGGCGCTGCAGCACTGCATCGAGCAGGGTGACACGCTGGACGAGCAGTACCGCGCCCTGACCGTGACGGGCCGCGAGGTCTGGGTGCATACCTTGGCCGAGGCGGTGCGCGACGAGCGGGGCCACGTCGTGCGCGTTGACGGTGTCTGCAAGGACATCACCGAACAGAAGCTGGCCGAGGTGGCCCTGCAGGAAAGCGAGGCCCGCTTTCGCAGCCTGGTCGAGGGTGTCGAGCGGGTGTCGGTGCAGGGTTATGACAGCGCCCGGCGGGTTATCTTCTGGAACAAGGCCAGCGAGCGCCTCTATGGCTACACCCGCGAGGAGGCCATCGGCCAGCAGCTGGAGGACCTGATCATCCCGCCCGAGATGCGTGAGCTGGTGATCGAGGGCACGCGGCAGTGGCTGGAGGCCGGCGTGGTCTCGGTGCCGGCCGAGGAGCTGGTGCTGCGGCACAAGAACGGCTCGCCGGTGCCGGTCTACTCCAGCCACACGATGCAGCGCAGTGCCAGCGGCGAGGCCCAGCTCTATTGCGTCGACGTGGACCTCAGCGAACGGGTGCAGGCCGAGGCCCTGCGCCATCAGCTCGAAGGCCAGTTGCGCGAGGCCCAGAAGCTGGAGGCCATGGGCACGATGGTCGGCGGCATCGCCCATGACTTCAACAATGTGCTGGGCGCCATCCTGGCCAATGTGATGCTGGCCCGCGAGGCGCTGCCGGCCGATCATCTGGCGCAAAGCCATCTGGGGCTGATCGCCAAGGGCGGGCAGCGCGCGCGCAGCATGGTGCAGCAGATCCTCGCCTTCAGCCGGCGCCAGGCGCAGGAGTTGCGCGTCGTCAATCTGCAGAAGCAGGTGCAGGAGTCCCTGGCTCTGCTGCAGGCCGGCCTGCCGCCCCAGGTGGCGCTGGGGCTGAAACAGGGTGACCCCAGCCTTTGCGTGCTGGCCGACCCGGCCCAGCTGCAGCAGGTGCTGATGAACCTCTGCACCAATGCCCAGCAGGCCCTGCCCGCTGGCGGTGGCCGCGTCGAGCTGAGCCTGGAGCGGGTGCGCCTGCGCAGTTCGCCGCACGAGCCGGGGCCCGATCTGCCCGATGGCGATTACGCGCTGCTGACGGTAGCTGACAACGGCTGCGGCATGGACGCCAAGACCCGCCTGCGCATCTTCGAGCCCTTCTTCACGACCAAGCCCACCGGCCAGGGCACGGGCCTGGGCCTGTCGGTGGTGCACGGCATCGTGCTCGCACACCGGGGCGCGATCACGGTGCACAGCCTGCCCGGCGCGGGCACGCGCTTCCAGATCTACCTGCCCCTGGTCGATGCGGTGGCCGACCCGTCGTCCGAGTGGGGTGCGCTGCAGGCTGCCAGCGGCCAGGAGCAGGGCCTGCACATCGTCTATGTCGATGACGACGAGGTGCTGCGCCTGACCGTGGAGAGCCTGCTGCGCCGAGTCGGCTACCGGGTCACCCTGTGCAGCAGCGCCGACCAGGCCCTGGCCGAGGTGATGGTGCCCGGCGCCGGCATTGCGCTGCTGGTGACCGACTACAACATGCCCGGCCGCAATGGCCTGGAGCTGGCCCAGATGCTGTCGCAGCTGCGACCGCTGCTGCCGGTGCTGCTGAGCTCGGGCTATTTCAGCGACGAGATGCATGCCCAGGCCTTGAAGCTGGGCGTGCGCGGCCTGTTGCACAAGGAGCGCCTGCTGGAGGAGCTGGTGGACAAGGTGCGCGAAGTGCTGCAGACCGCGGGCTGAGTCCCTCTTGCGGGATAGACCGAGTGCCCACCGTTGAACTGCTCGTAGATACTGATCCACATAACAGATCAGTACAACGGGGAGGTTTGATGCCACTTGCCAGCGTTCTTCGAGGCGTTTTCGCCAGCCTGGCGGCATTGCTGCTCGCTGCCCCTGCGGTCCGGGCGGCAGACCCGGCGCTGGCGCCGCCGACGGTGGCCGACTTCTTCCGCCCCGCCAAGATGCTCAAACCGATGTTGTCGCCGAGCGGCCGCTATCTGGCGGCGGCTGTGTCCGGCGATGACGGGCGCATCCGCCTGGCGGTGCTGGACCTGGAGAACCTGCAGGATTCCAGGATCGTCGCCAACTACTCCGACGCGGATGTGCAGCGCTATTGGTGGCTGAACGACAAGCGTCTGGCCTACACCATCACCGATTTGCAGGCCGGCAGCGGCGAGTGGACGCCACCGGGCCTGTGGGCGGTTGACCGCGACGGCAGCGACGCCCGCAAGCTGATCAAGGCCCACTTCCAATTCATTAGCGACAAGTCCAGTCTCATCGTCGATCGCAGCCTGCCCTGGCATTGGCGCTTTCACAGCAGCTTGAACGACGGGTCGGACGATGTGCTGGTGCAGAACCATCATTTCGGCCTCGACGACAACGTGGATGACACCTCCCTGTCGCGCTTGAACACCCGCACCGGACTGATGCGCAGCCTCAGCGGCAGCGTGGCGAGCCACGTGAAGAACTGGTGGGTCGATGCTCAGGGCCAACCGGTGGCCAGCGAGGGCTGGCACCAGGGCCGCTATACCAGCCACTGGCGCAATGCGCAGGGCACCTGGGGCGTTTGGCAGCAGGGCAGCACCTACGACTCCGCGCTGCCGCGATTCCATTCGTTCCTGCGCGATGGCACGGTGCTGGCGCTTGCCTCCTCGACGTCCGGAACCCGCGCGCTGTATCGCGTCGACACCGCGAGTCGCCAGCTTGAGCCCGAGCCGCTGGTCAGCCTCAAGGGGTATGACTTCGATGGCGAGCTGGTCGTCGACATGGACAGCGGCGCCCTCGTCGGCGTGCACTTCGAGACGGACGCCCAGGGCTCGGCGTGGCTGGACCCCACGCTGCGCACGGCGCAGGCCGAGGTGGACGCCCTGGTGCCGGGCATGGTCAATCGGCTCGACTGCCGGCGCTGTCTTGCCGCGTCGGTGCTGTTGGTCAGCTCGCACTCCGACACCCAGCCGCCGGTGTATTCCGTCTACCGCCGGGACAGCAAGAGTCTCAGCGTCGTGGCCCGGTCCCGTCCCTGGATCAATGCCCGGCAAATGGGCCAGCGCGATATGTTCAGCATCAAGGCCAGGGACGGCATGAGCCTGCCCCTGCTGCTGACCCGACCCGCGGGCAAGGCCGCCGCGCCGCGCCCTGCCGTTGTGCTGGTACATGGTGGGCCCTATGTGCGTGGCGCGCATTGGGCCTGGGAGCCGCAGGCGCAGTTCCTGGCCTCGCGCGGCTATGTGGTGATCGAGCCCGAGTTCCGCGGCAGCACCGGCTATGGCCATCCGCACTTCAGGGCCGGCTGGAAGCAATGGGGCCTGGCCATGCAGGACGATGTGGCCGACGCGGTGGAATGGGCCGTCAAGCAGGGCTGGGTCGATCCCAAGCGCGTCTGCATTGCCGGCGCCAGCTATGGCGGCTATGCGACCTTGATGGGGCTGATCAAGCACCATGACCTCTACCAATGCGGCTTTGAGTGGGTCGGGGTCAGCGATATCGAACTGATGTACACGATCAACTGGAGCGACTCCAGCGATGAGTGGAAACGCTTCGGCATGCCGGTGCTGGTCGGCGACCGCCTGCGAGATGCCGAGCAGCTGCGTGCCACCTCACCGCTGCAGCAGGCGCAGCGCCTGAGGCGCCCCCTGCTGATCGCCCATGGCGGCAGCGATCGCCGCGTGCCCATACAGCACGGCACTGACTTCTTCGACGCGGTGAAGAAGACCAACCCGCAGGTCGAGTGGCTTGGCTATCCCGACGAGGGCCATGGCTGGCGCAAGCTGGAGACCCATATCGATTTCTGGACCCGCGTCGAGCGCTTCCTCGACAAGCACATAGGGCCCGGAAAGCGCGACTGAGCGGGCTACAGAACCTGTAGCCCACGCCCATCATCGCCACCGGCGTGGCCTTGCGCTCGGTCAGTGGGCTCCTGGCGGCGTCGCCCAGCAGGCGGTGGTAGCCGACCGAGCCCATCAGGCTCCAACGCTCGGTCAGCTGGTACTGGCCGTTCAGTCGCAGGTCCAGGCCATGCAGGCCGGCACCCGGCGCATAGGCCCTGAATGTGGTGCGCGCGGCCTGTTCCGCAGTGACACCGTAGTAGGCCTGGTTGTAGCGCTTGTCGCCCCAGCCAATACCCAGCTCGGCGGCCAGCTGCAGTTTGTCTCGGCTGTAGAACGGCCAGGACGCCTCGACCGTGCCGTGGGTGCCGCCATGGCCCTTGCTGCCCAGGGCCCGCATGACCGAGAAGCTCAGCGGCAGACCCAGGCCCTGCCAGCTGCCGGCCAGGCCCAGCTCGGCCGTGGCCGACAGCTTGCCCATGCCCTTGAGCCGGTCGCTGCCCTCGGCGCCCAGCCCGCCCCTGGTCTTCTTCTCGGCGCGGCCGCTGTCCGCTCCCAGCACCAGGGCCAGTTGCAGATCCTCCTTGTCGATCGCCCAGTAGCGCAGGCCGCCGGTGGTCGAGGCCTCGAATGCGCCTTTGCGGTAGCGCAGATCGGGCAGCAGCATGAACTGGGCGCGGCGCTCCTTGGCGCCGTCGTAGGTCGGTGCATAGGCAATACCTGCCCCCAGCAGACCGTGGAAGCCGTCCTCGGCCCGGGCGGTGTGGCCACCGAGGGCCATCAGGGCCAGGCCGAGAGAGGGGAGGAGCGGGGGCTTTGCGAGCGAGATGTGCATGTCGGGAGTTGTCTGAGCTGAGGGGCACCAGCGCCGGCAAGGGCGCCGGCCTGTCTGGTGCGGATGCACTGTGACCAAGGCGGCCTGTCAACGCCAGCGAGCCACGCTGAGCACCGGGCCAGGCGCCCGCGAGGAGCGCGGGCCGATACTCACGCATCAAGGGTGCCGGGTTGAGCTTGACGCGCCATCCCGCGCTCCCGTCGAGCGGGCCGCTACTCCAGGCGGATGGAGCCAAGGACCTTGCGGAGCGACTGAGGGCCAGCCTTTGCGCAGGTGGGTTGCGCCCCCGCGCCCGCCATCGCATGCACCGAGCGCCAGCAGGGCGATGACCGACAGGCCTGTGCGCCACGGCAAAGCTGAGGGCGCAGGCATGGAGAACGACTGGGTCAGCGCGGCTTGCGGGCCACGATGAAGGCCCGGATGTCCTTGCCCCGAGTGCCGTGCCGCTCGACGCTGACGATCTCCATGCCCTGCCGCGCGATTGCCGCCAGCAGCTGCGCCTCCTTGAAGCACAGCACCTGGGGCGCCTTGCCTATGGCCTTCATCAGCGGCAGGGCGAGGTAGGGAACGAGCGGGTTCATCTCGGCGATGCAGGGCGTCTTGGAGATCAGCAAGCCGCCCGGCCGCAGGGCCTGCACCGCAAGCGACAGCGCGTGGTCGAGATCGTCCACCAGGTGCAGCAGGTTGAAGGCCAGCACCGCGTCGTAACCACCTTGCCCGAAGGCCGGCGCGTCGGCGTCGGCCACCGCGAAGCTCAGCTGAGGCAGGGGCTGGACCGCCAGCTTCTCGCAGGCGATGGCGATCATGCTCGTCGAGACGTCGGTGGCCAGCAGACGCCGCGTGAAAGGCGCCAGGCGCAGCGCGGTGGTGCCGGTGCCGCAGCCGATCTCCAGCACATCCTGTTCGGCAGACAGCAGGCCCTGCACGCGGGCCAGGGTGGCCTCGTAGCCGGCCAGGTCGGCAATCGGGTCGGCCGCGTACTTGCGGGCAATGCGATCCCAGAATCGCGCCTTGCGGGCGGTCGAGTCGCCCGCCGCTGGTGGGGGCGAGGCTTCGGGGTGCGAGGTGAGCGTGGGGGCGGGCATCTGGGGTGGGGACGGAATCCGTGCAAGAGGCGGTAGCTGGATGCTATCCATGCGCAAGGCCGCTGGAAATAGCGGAAATTTGCACAGGAGATATACATTTACGTATGGAAAAGGTCGATTGGAACCAGCTCAGGGCGTTTCTGGAAACCGCTGAAACCGGCTCGCTTTCGGCGGCCGCCCGCAAGCTGGGCCTGACCCAGCCCACGCTGAGCCGCCAGGTTGCCGCCATCGAGCAGCGCATGGGCGTGACGCTGTTCGAGCGGGTGGGCAAGGCCATGGTGCTCTCGCCCACGGGTATCGAGCTGCTCGAACACGCGCGTGCCATGGGCGCCGCCGCCGAAGCGCTGGGCCTGGCGGCCACCGGCCGCTCGCAGGCCGTCGAGGGCGTGGTCTCGGTCTCGGCCACCGATGTGGTGGCCGCGTACCTTCTTCCGCCGCTGGTGCGGCAGCTGCGTGAACAGGAGCCGGGCATTGCCATCGAGGTCATCTCGTCCAATGCGCTGAGCGACCTGTTGCGCCGTGAGGCCGACATCGCCATTCGCCACGTCAAACCCGAACAGCCGGACCTGATCGCTCAGCTGATACGAGAGGCCTCGGCCGGTTTCTATGCCTCAGAAGACTGGGTGAAGATCCACGGGCATCCGCGCAGCGCCAAAGAAGCCGCTGACCTGCCCTTCGTAGGCTCCGATCGCTCGGGTCAGTTCCTGGGCTTTCTTCGCCAGCACGGCCTGCACCTGAGCGAGTCAAACTTCAGTTGCTACTGCGATCATTCGATCCCCCACCTGGCCCTGGTGCAGCAGGGCATGGGCATAGGCGCCATGATGGTCGAGATCGCCCGCGACACCCCTGGCCTGGTCCGTGTGCTCGATGATGTGCCGCCGGTGCGCTTCCCGATCTGGCTGGTCACGCATCGCGAACTGCGCACCTCGCGGCGGATTCGCGTGGTGTTCGAGGCGTTGGCGCTGGGCTTGGCTGGTGTGGGCTGAAGCGGCGAAACCTCGTGGGCGCCAACGAAACAGGGTCTCCTGATCAGCCCTCGTCGAGCACCCTCAAGATCTCCCGCCCATAAGCCTCCAGCTTCTTTGCCCCGACGCCGCTGATTTCGCCCAGCTCGTCCAGAGAGCCGGGGCACTGGCGGGCCATCTCCGCCAGCGTGGCGTCGTGGAAGATCACATAGGCGGGCAGGCCGTGTTCCTTGGCGACCTCGGCGCGCCAGGTCTTCAGGGCCAGATAGCGGCCCTGGGCGATCTCGTCCAGATGGGCCGGCGCGGCCTTGGGCGCGCTGCGGCTGCCGCCGCTCTTGCCGCCGCGGCCCTTTTTCGGCGCCTCGGCGGGCACGCGCAGCAGCAGCTGGACCTGACCCTTCAACACGGCGCGGGCGCTGTCGCTCAGCGCCAAGGTGTTGTACTCACCCTCGCTGACCACATGGCCCAGGGCGACCAGCTGGCGCAGCACCGAGCGCCACTGCTGTTCGCTCAGATCGGCGCCTATGCCGAAGGTGCTCAAGGCTTCGTGGCCGTACTGCGTGACCTTGTCGGTGCGCTTGCCGCGCAGCACGTCCAGCAGATGGCCGGCGCCGAAGCGCTGGCCGCCGTTCTGGTGGAAGCGGTAGATGCAGCTCAGCGCCTTGCGAGCGGCCTCGGTGGCGTCCCAGGTGGCGGGCGGGTGCAGGCAGTTGTCGCAGAGATTCTGGTACGGCCGGCAGGGCGGTGACTCCTCGTTGAAATAGGCCAGCAGGCGCACGCGGCGACAGTCGTGCGCCTCGCTCAGCGCCAGCAGCGCATCGAGCTTGCCGCGCTGCACGCGCTTGAACTCCTCGCCGGCCGGGCTCTCGTCGATCATGCGGCGCTGGTTGACCACATCGGCCAGGCCGTAGGTCATCCAGGCGTCGGCCGGTGCGCCGTCACGCCCGCCCCGGCCCGTCTCCTGGTAATAGCTCTCGATATTCTTGGGCAGGTCCAGGTGGGCGACGAAGCGCACATCGGGTTTGTCTATGCCCATGCCGAAGGCGATGGTGGCCACCATGGTGATGCCGTCCTCGCGCAGAAAGCGGTCCTGGTGGCGCTGGCGCACGCCGGCGTCCAGGCCGGCGTGATAGGGCAGGGCGGGGATGCCCTCGCCCTCCAGCCAGGTGGCGGTCTCCTCGACCTTCTTGCGGCTCTGGCAATAGACGATGCCGGCATCCCCCTCATGCTCGTCGCGGATGAAGCGCAAGAGCTGGCCCCGCGGATTGTCCTTCTCGACGATGGCGTAACGGATGTTCGGCCGGTCGAAGCTGCTCAGGAAGATGCGTGCGTCTTCGAGCTGCAGCCGGGCCAGGATGTCGGCGCGGGTGTGCTCGTCGGCGGTGGCCGTCAGCGCGATGCGCGGCACGCCGGCAAAACGCTCGTGCAGCACGTTCAGCAGCAGATAGTCTTCGCGGAAGTCATGACCCCACTGGCTGACGCAATGGGCCTCGTCGATGGCGAACAGGCTCAACAACCCGCGTTCGTGCAGCGAGTCGAGCTGGGCCAGGAAGCGCGAATTTGTGATGCGTTCAGGCGCCGCGTAAAGCATCACCAGCCGGCCGCTCATCATCTCGCGCTCGATGTGCTGGGCCTGCTCGCTGCTCAGCGAGGAGTTGAGGAAGGCGGCATGAACGCCGGCCTCCTCCAGCGCGCCGACCTGGTCGTGCATCAGCGCGATCAGCGGGCTGACGACCACGGCCACGCCGCGGCCCTGGCGGTGGCGGGCAATGGCCGGAATCTGGTAGCACAGGCTCTTGCCGCCGCCGGTGGGCATCAGCACCAGGGCATCGCCGCCGGCGGTCACATGGTCGGTGATGGCGGCCTGCTCGCCGCGGAAGGCGCTGTAACCGAACACCTCTTGCAGGATGCCAAGCGGTGCGTGAAGATCTGAAGTCTGGGACATACCGGGATTAGGCCATGACTGACAAAGCCGCCGAGCTGCGCACCAAGCTGATACGCAATTTCAACCAGGTGGAGCTCAGGCATGATCTGCGCGAGCCGCTCTATGACAGCCGGGGCGCGCGCCTGGCCGAGGGCACCGCCGCGATGAAGCTGGGCGCCAGCATAGACATCGTGGCACCCGGCATGCGCAGCTGCCCCTACCACCTGCACCACGCCCAGGAGGAGATGTTCATCATCCTCGAGGGCGAAGGCACGCTGCGTGTTGCCGGGGAGATGCTGCCGGTGGCGGCGGGCGACACGATCTTCATCCCGCCCGGGCCCGAGTACCCGCACCAGCTGATCAACACCTCCGATGCGCCGCTGAAGTACCTGAGCATCAGCACGCGCGACAAGCCCGAGATCTGCGAATACCCCGACTCCGGCAAATACCTGGCCTACGCGCCGGACTTCGACGCGCTGGGCCGTACCAAGGAGACGCTGGACTACTGGGAAGGCGAGCCGTAAGCTACTGCCCCTGGTCCCTGGCCGGACTGACCGAGCCCACGCCGGAGATCGACTTGTGCACATGGGGGTTGCCCCAGTAGCGCACCGAGCCGGCGCCCGACAGCCGCGCCACCAGATCCTCGGTGACCCAGAGGCTGACGTCGCCGACGCCGGCGATCGCCACCTTGGCCCGCTCGGTGCGCAGGCGCTGGCCGACGAAGTCGCCGGTGCCGGAGATGCTCAGCTGCAGGTCCTGCACCGTGCCGGTGACCTTGGCATCGCCCGAGCCGACGATGTGCATGGCCAGCCGGCGCGCCTGCAGCTCGTTGATGCGCAGATTGCCTGAGCCGGTGATCTTGGCCGTCAGCTGCTCCAGCTTCAGCGGGCCATCGGCGATCACGTCGCCGGCGCCCTGGATATTGATCTCGTCCAGCTCGCGTGCGGTGATCAGCACCAGTGTGCGGCGCGAGTTCCAGAATTTCCAGCCGCCCGCCGGCTCGATGCGCAGGCTGCCGCCGCTCAGGTCCACCTCGACGCGCTTCTGCACCTCGGCATCGCCCTCGATGACCAGCTGATTGACCTCGCCCTGCACCAGCCGCACATCGGCTGCGCCGGCCAGCACGAGGCGCTTGAAGCTGCCCAGTGCGTAGGTCATCTGCGTGGGCGAGGACTGGCCGATCAGCTGGGCCCGGGCGCCGGTGAGCAGCGCCAGCCACATCAGCGGCGCCAGCCAATAGGCATGCCTCGTCTTCATATCGCCTGGCCCCGCAGCATCTTGGAGACCTCGCGGCTGGCGGTGAACTTGGTGCCGTCGCGCATCTTTACGATCAGCTGCGAGGTGTCATCGGGCGTCATCGACTCGACGAAATCCATATTGACGATGCAGGAGCGCTGCAGCTTCAGAAAGCGGGTCGGGTCCAGCCGCTGCTCGAAGGCGGAGATCGGCAGACGCACCATGAACTGTTTGCCACGGCTGTTGATGGCCGTGTACTTGGTGTCGGAGCGCAGGTACTCGATGTCGTCGGTGCTGAGCGGGAAGATCTTGCCCTGGTCGCGAACCAGGATACGCGACAGCGCCTGCACCGGCGCGGCTTCGTCTTCCAGCGACTCCAGCGCCTGCAGGGGCTGGGCGGGTTGATCGGGCTGGGCCAGCTGCGTCAGCAGTGCATGGGCCACCGCCTCGTTGAAGCGCTCCTGCGAGAAGGGCTTGAGCAGATAGTCCACCGCATGCAGCTCGAAGGCCGTCAGCGCATGCTCGTCATAGGCGGTGGTGAAGATCACCGCCGGCGGCGAGGCGCTGCGGTCCCGCGCCAGCTCGCGCAGCACCTGCAGGCCGGTCAGGCCGGGCATATGGATGTCCATCAGCACCAGGTCGGGCTTCAATGCGCGGATCTGTGCCAGCGCGCTGTCGCCATCGGCGCAGATCGTCAGCAGCTCCAGCCCGGGCAGGCCGGCGGCGCCGAACTGGGCCACCCACTCGGCCAGGCTCTCGCTGGCCAGCGGTTCGTCTTCGGCGATGAGGGTGCGGATGCGGGGCTGGTTCATTGCGGAATCCATAGATCGGTGCGAAAACCCGCGCCGGGCGCGGTATGGGTCTTGAGTCGGGCGCGGCCGCCATAGTCCAGCGCAAAACGCCTGCGCAGGGCCGACAGGCCGATGCCGCTGCGGCTCTGGCTGGCGTCCAGCCGGGCCGGTTCGCAGCCGGCGCCGTCATCGCGCACGCACAGGGCCAGTGCTTGCGTCATCGCGTCGCGCTGGGCGCTGATATGCACCTGGCCGCCCTGGGTGCGCGGCGCAATGCCGTGCTGGATGCTGTTCTCCACCAGCGGCTGCAAGCTCAACGGCGGGATCTCGTCGTCCAGGGTCTGCGGGTCCAGCTCCCAGACGATCTGCAGACGCTTGCCCAGGCGCAGGCTCTCCAGCGCCAGGTAGTCGCGCACGAATTCGATCTCGTCGCGCAGCGCCACACGGTCACTGCCGCCACGCTTGTTGTCGAGCACATAGCGCAGCATGCCTGCGAAGCGCAGCAGCGCCTGCTCGGCCGCCTGGGCATCCTTGCGGGTCAGGGCGATCAGCGAATTCAAGGTGTTGAACAGGAAGTGCGGATTCAGCTTGCCGGTCACCGCGGCCAGCTCGGCCCTCACCAGCGCCGCCTCGGCCTGGGCGGCGGCCAGCGCACTGGCCCGCGCCCGGCGGGCATTCAGCACCGCCGAAAAGCCCGCCGCCAGCGAGCCATAGACAAAGCAGCCCCACAGCGCCTGCCACAGCACCGTCTGGTTCAGGGTGGCCAGCGCATGCTCGAACTCGAACAGGGCCCAGGCGGCGACAAAACTGCTGGCCTGCCACAGAAAGCTGAACAGCAGGGCGGCAACGGCATGCAGCAGCAGCTGCCAGGGCGCGGCCAGGGCCAGCCGCTGCATCCAGCGCATCCAGGGATGGACCGCCAGGCCCCACAGCGCCGCCGGCCACAGCGTCCAGCTCGCCTGATACACAGCCGACAGCGGCCGCCAGCTGCCGCGCTGCAGGTCGGCCTGGATGCCGGCCAGCATGAACAGCAGCCAGGCCAGGGTCCAGACGCCGGCATAGGCCAGCCACAGGCGCAGATTGCCGGGCTTGCCGGGTGTCGGAAGGGGGGTGTCGGGCGACAACATGGCGCTATCGTAGGGAAGGGACGGGCTGGATGGGGCGGCCAGCGACCAAATGCGGGGATCTTGCCCTCAACTGTGGGCCGGACGGCATAATCCCATGCCTAACTGATTCATCACCGCTTCGGAGCGCACCATGGCCTCGGTCAATAAAGTCATTTTTGTTCACATAGGCTGATTTGGCTTGGATTTGTCTAGATGGGATTCTTTGACTAGATAAATATCTGTCGGTGGGCAACGCAACGCGTTGTCCATGGACTTGCCGGGCGCGTAGCGCCCGGCCCTCCCGCTTCCTCGGTTGAAGCAGGCTGCATCCTTACTGCAGTCCACCGAAGATGTCGGCGCCGTGACCTGCCCGGTTTCTCCAGGACATTGATTCCCAGAGAAGATGGCTCGACGATCGCCGGTATGGCGACTCCTACGTCGCCTGAGCACCGGATCCGCACACCGCGCAAGCGGCGATCAAAGGGTCGCTCGGTAGCCATCCAGCGAACACTCCGCAGCGCTCGCCGGGTATTACGATAATTACGGTAATTGCTTACTGCAGAAGAGTGCCGTGCTGCGCTGTACAAGCTCATCCACGAGCGCCCCGCACAGTCCGGCTTCAACCGGGCGAGTTGATGCGATCCCGCCAGATCACCCTGCATTGCGCCAAGGGGTGTCGTGCAGCCGAGCCTGAATCCGGCTTCGTCGTAAGAACGCATCGCTAAGCCACAGCAGCAGAATTTGTAAGTGGAGACCAAGCACGTTGTCGTTATCCTCAACTGCGAGGTTCGGCTCCCTGTTTTTCCTCCCTGAGCAGGCCCTCAACGCGACAGCGAAGAAGGTTCAGCCCCCGGCCAACACCGGGTGCCTTGTTTTTGAGAGCCCATCTTTCGAGACGCCAATCACGAGCGTCGGGCGCACCTACTTTGGGAGTCCATCCACATGTCGAATCCAACCGCGGCAGCAAGCCGCACGGGCCTCAACTCGAACCAGATCAAGGCCTTGCAAAAGGTCCTCGACGACAAAAAGCGCGGCAAGGTCATTGATGTGGTGATGGGCACACCATATGCCCCGGACATCGAACCCATTGCCGCGGTCGGCGAAGACCTGACGGAGCGGTTCACCGACCATTTCATCAAGACCTCGTCCTGGCGCGTGCGCTTCCTGATGTTGGACAGCGAGCTTTCGAACGCCTACGCCTACTGGATGAGCAGCTTCGAGGCGATCTGCCTAACGACGACCATGGCCCGCGAGATCGCCGAACTGTCTGACGACGTGGCTCGCTATCTGCTCAAGCGCTCCGGCCATGGCAGCGGCTTCGCGTACCTCACGGACGTCGATTTGCCTTTGCATGTCAAGCACGCTGCTCTCAGGAGCCTGCTCATCCAAGGCGCCATGACCTTCTTTGTCGGGCATGAAGCCGGCCACCTTGCAGCTGGTCACAAGGCGGTCATCGTTACCGGGGCGAGCAACGCTGATCCGGACGAAGAACACGTGCTGTTTGTGGACGAATTCGTGGCTGCGGCGAAGGCCGAAGGCGCGACATCCAATAATCGTTCGTTGCGACTGAACGCCCACGAGGTAGACGCCGACGTCCAAGGCTTTGCGCTCGCGGCTGCCTTTTGGCTGAACTTGAAGGGCGAACTAGAAGCGGCCGACGATCTGCCCGCCGAAGCGGCACTGATCTGTGCGTCATGTACCCAGCCCGATCGGCTGCTCTTGCTTGCCAGCACCGGTGCGGCGATCGCCATGTCGATCATGGGCTTCAAGGAGTTCGACGGCGACTGGAACAAGCAGCCGACCCATCCGCTGACTGCCGTACGCAGCTTGATCGGACTCGTGGTGTTGAGCAAGCGGCTGACGCAGGATCAGGCAGAACAAACGACCTTGAGGCTGCTGCCGCAGTGCGTGGAAGCGTTGTCTCTGGTGCACTCGCGCCTTGGAAGTCTCTTGCTGATGGCCGCCCGTGCCGATGGCAACTACTCGCCAGTCGCTAGGATGCTGGAGGACGCGCCAAAGGAGCAAAAGCTCGACCTGATGTTTCATGCGACCGGGGTCGCGCAGGCTGTGTCCCAGTCCCACGACGTGGTCAGCTATCTCGCCGCGCTGAGCAGCGAATTCGACGCCTGCGCCAGCTTGAGAGCCAGCGGGGTACGCGTGGCACCGACCAGCCTCGCGCAGTGGTCAGCTCTGGTGCTCTGAAAGCACCGACATCGACACAGCAAGGCTCATGAAGCCAGCCTGCGGCTGATCCGCAGCTTTTTCATCTTCCGCTGCGACAAGCTGAACGGCGGAAAGTCGCACTTGCTTGCCAGGTGGCGCAGCATCCCGTCCATCGTCGAGAACTTGCGCTCGAATTCCTTGGATTGAAACCACGCGGCCCGGCGCCAAGGGTGCGAAGACGGCGCGTGGCCCCAACAGCTCATACTGCCTCCCCGATGAAGTTGTCACTATGCGCCCTTCGCTGTCGACAGCCGCAATCGCCGAGCTCATCACTGATCTGCATCGTGGCTGCTGGCCGAAGTAGAGGGCCGTGCTTCGTATCGACCGTGGACCGGTAATGAAGCCGACGGAATACTGATTGTTTGAATTAGGCGCAGACGCCACTGAAGGCGCGCTGCAATTGGTCTGACAACAGTTCTACGCCATCCGGCCCTTCGGCGACGTCGAGACGACAACTGCTGCTGCCGAACATTGGCCCGATCAGCCAATCGAGCAACCATGGTTCCGGATCATCCGCTGCGAACTCACACGCCTTCTTCAACAGACGGTCATAACTCGGCGTCTGCGCGAAACGCTCAAGTCGGGTGAGGAGCGCTCGCTGGGTTGCGATGAATGCAGTGGCTCCGTCGCTCATAGCCGGTCAAGGTTGCCTTAGGTTACGAACACTGCGTCAAGCGTCCAGAAGTTCTTCTTGTCATATCGAAGCATCAGCCAGGTTTCGTCACGCGGCTTCACTATGTGCCTACGCAGGCAGACATGGCCAGGCCAAGACTCCTTTGGCGTCATCAGTCGCGTTAGCTGGTCCGCTTCCTCTTGGGCGTAGCGCATGGCTGCGGAGGCAACTTCCAACGCACGCTGGTCCGCGAGACCCAATGCTTCCAGGCGACCGGAAGTTGCGGTCACATCGTCGCCTAGCACCACACCAAGGTATCTACCCCGTCTATGAGCCACCATGTTGCTCGCTTTTGCTGTAGGAATGAAGCGATTTTCGCATATTCCATTTTCGCATTGACGCTCAACCCCTTGAAAGGGTGGGTCGATGCCGAAACCGTTACACAACGCTCAGTACAGGAAGCTGCTGGATATTCTCCGAGTGGCTCGCGAAGAACGTGGCTATACACAGCGGGAGCTTGCAGCAGCCCTGGGGGAAGACCAGTCGTATGTCAGCAAGTGCGAACTAGGTGTTCGGCGTCTTGACGTCATTGAGTTGCGCGACTGGATTTGCGCCATGGGACTGTCCTTTCGGACATTTACGAAACGCTTGGACTCGGAACTTGAGCATGCATCAGCAATTGAGCAGCACCTGACCAAGAGCGGGCGCAAGTAGGGAGCCCCTATTTACTTCTAGTGCTTCCTCTGGAACACGTTTCGGCCCGTTTGGAGGCCTCGTGGCGCCCGCGTGGCATCCCTGTGTCCAAGCATTTACCGACGCGCTCGTCGGGTTGCGTACAAAACGCCCAGCCCAGCGAACGCAAGCCCAGCCGATGCTGGCTCCGGGATTGCCGAAACGTCGGTCACGGTGAGCGTGTAGGTGCCAGTGCCGCGGAATTCCGTCAAGGCAAATGTGCCCAGCTTGAACACCGGTACGGATTCGGGGCCTGTGTAGAGTTGGGGGCCATCGGCAGCGAGTAGGTTGATATCGCCCTGAACGTCATAGATGTTGATACCGCCGCCTACTGCCGCGTTGTAGAAGGTGACGTCAGCTTCATCCTGCACGGCACCGCTGAAGGTACCTGATGTATTCCAAATGGCGAACCCGGCATTGCTTTGGTAGAAAGAAGGCGCCGCTGACGAGTTCAGATCCCACGTTGCTGAATAGCTGCCAATGATCGTGAATCTCAAGATCGCAGCATCCACGGACGTGGTGGTCATCGATGCGGCGCACATCGAGAGAGCGCCGATCAAGTGCTTCATACGCATCTTCTACTCCTTGCAGCCAGTTGCCGTGTTTTCCGCTCGGCGTAGGCTTTCTCGCATGCCAGAAAACTGTCGCGTGAGTCGCCTACGATGAGAGAGTTTCAACCCTTCGAATCACAGGGCAGGTAGGCGTAGTACGACTCGAAAAGCTTCGTCGTCGGATTCAGCTCAAGCCTCTGGTAGCAATACAACTGCCAGAACAACTGCCATTCCGGATCATTCGGATCCCTTTGGTCGACGGAAAGGCCAATCTCCATTGCGTCTTCAGCGCAGATCATCTGTCCGTGTGATGGCCAACGAGTCGGGTCAAGCAGCACGGCCGCTATGCTCGAGAAGGAGACGGTGGAACCAGCGGGCGGCGACCGAAGCATGCCTTGCTTGAGTAGGTCTTCAGCTATGGTTCGGGCTCGTCGCATGACGGTTTCGAAATGCTTGAATTTGGTGGGGTCCATCTTCTTGAGCATCAACATGGCAACCGGATCATCTGGATCGTCGCGCAGCGCTTTGCTGTGCTCGCGAAACGCCTCCAAGTAGCTGTGGATCGGCGTCGTGGTGTGGTGCCCGCTTGAATCGACCATCGTGACCTGCGGATCGATAGGGCCCAGCTCGGAGGTGTCGCTCATCATGACCACGTCAGCTCCAAGCGCGATCAGGGTCCCCGCGCTCTTTGCATAGTCCGGGACAATGACGCGCAACTTTGCGGCCCCGACCCTATTGCGGACCATGCTGATCAGTTTCTCGGCTGCATCTATGTCGCCGCCTGGCGTTTGAAGCAGCAGATCGACTGGCTGACCGGCGGGAATGTTGTGGAGCAAGTCGCCGAAAAAAACGGCATCGTCTCGGCTGATCTCGCCGTCGTGACCGGCGAGATAGCAGATCAGCTTGTGGCCCGTCAGCGCCTCGATCTCGCTGATCAGATCCTGCCGCTTGTATCGAAGCGCATGCATTGCCTGAAATGCCGGCGTCTTGCTGAACTTGCGAGCGGGCACACGGACCGCGTCATTCGCCGTATCCACCGTCGGCGCCGACTTGCTGTCCATCTCGGCGACCACGGCATCTACGCCGGATTGAGAGTCTCCCATCGCTGCCTCCCTGTTTATGTCCAGATTATCTTCCCGTCCCGAACGATGTAGTGGCAGCGCTTCTTTCCGCGCCACGCATCGATACTGGGCGACAACGAAATTTTGTCCGCGCCGGCGAGACGCCAGTGAGGTCGATTCTTAGGATCGAGTGTCACCATGATGCGGTGATCTTCGCCGCACGGGCAATCGAAGGCGATCCACTTCGGCCTTTCTCGTGTGCCGACCAACACTGCGACTCGCGGCGGCAGGTCGTCGGGCACTTCGTCCGCGGCCTCTACAACCAACCCTATGCGCCAGCGGCGCCATGGGAGCCATTCTTTCCAGGAGAACTTTACTTGGGCCATGCCATGTCCAAAAACGGCTCCGTCACCCCCCGTCCGAGGACGCCGGCTTCAGGGTGGCAGTAGTGGCGCAAACGCGGTGACGCCACATTGGTGGAGATCTCACGATCGTGACACCGCAGGAGAACCTCCGTCGGGCGCGGCTCAGGCCCATAGCCTATCAATCGCTCAAGAAGCTCACTAACCGCAGTGGCCCCGACAAGAGTAGTGAACGTCACCACCGCCGGTTCGATGCGTCCGAGCGCCGGCGCATACCCCTCGTTCTCAAGGCGCCGGCGTTCCTCAGGGGTCATTAGCTCAGCCGCCGCACGGGCGACATCAATGCGATCACGGCAAAGCAAGCAGGCCTGGCCAGGCGCCACGGTGGTCACCCTTCCATGGATCCCCGTAAGTTGGTTCGTGCCGTCGCTGGACAAGAGTACGCCGCAGTCGATGACCGGCGTGAGCAGGTAGGTCGGTAGACGCGAGAGGATGAGGCGGCCAGCGTTGTCATCGCTGCAGCCAAAGACGACATCGCAGCCTAGCAGTCGGCTCGCTGCATGGTTGACGGTCAGCATGCTTGCAACTCTTTCGCACTGACTGTCTGGAGCCACGGCCTCCAAGTGGTCGGCCATCACGTCGACTTTGCGACGTCCCACATCGCTGGCGACTGAGCCGATGACACGGGTGATGTTCGACTGAGAAAGTGTGTCCGGGTCAATAAGCACGAATTTCCGTACCCCGAGCCGTACCAGTTGTTCAGCGACGGCCGAGCCGGTTCCCCCGCACCCGACGATGCCGACGGTAATGTTGGATAAGGTGTTCTGGACTGCCGAACCAAATGCGCGGATGTTCCTGTCGAACATCTCAAGAGACTCGCCACTCTGGTCGGCCGCATTCAAGATTAGGCTGAAGCGATCGCCGACCGCCCAGATGCGGTCGATCCGCTGCGGATCCCGACCTTCAGAATCGAGGTGGCCGGTGAAGCAGAAGCCGCTTTCTGTGGGGCTAAGAATGAGGGCACCGTAGAAGTCGCTGCCGGCGCGCAGGCGGAAGGTCTCCGCCAGCAGCGAATCCACCACGACATCGTGCCGACTGGGTTGCGGGCTAGACCCGATGCCGGGATGCGTGTGTACCCAGATCGCCATCGCGCCGAGTTCCTCAGCTCGAGCCAGGGCTGGGACATAGCCCATCGAATCGATGGTGAGCCTATCGACTTCGCGGCGCGCGTATGCAGTGTCAACCACCGGGCGATATTCGCGAGCCAGAAGCCGGACCTGCTCGCCATCGACGATGACCACCTTGGCCAGCAAAACACCAGCCGTTTCAAGCGGATGTCCGACTACATCGGTCAGCTGGCGCAAGATGGGTTGGGGGATGACAAGCGTGGCGGTCACGTCACGGCCTCCGTGGCCGTCGCGCGCTTCAACTCGCGCGCGATCATCGCCAAGTAGGTCTGCACGTCATCGGTTCCGGATCGCCATTGACCCTGGGTGAGGTGCCTCGACCACCTTTGCCACGTACGGCCCAGATGGCTTTCCACATGCTCTGTGCAGGGGATCGGCTGCCCGTCGTGGCGCGTCACTGCAGGGCTAAACCACCACATGTCTGGCGGGATATCTGGAAAGCCGGGGCTGAGTCGAATGAGCAGGTCAGCATGGGCGACGTTGCATCCCAGCGGCAGGGAGTAGTTGGGAAAGACCACGCATGTCATGTTCGCCTCTTCCGTCACTGTGTACGGCAGGCCACGCGCATCAAGAAACTCGATATCGGGCTGGGGCAGCGCCATGACCGTCTCCTCAAGCGTCGGCGCCGGATTGACCGGGGTTAATCTGCGCCGGCGCGGTGAAAAAGCGCATGCCGTTATGCAGCTTCACCGGTTGATCGTCAGCGATTTTTTCGTCAGTCCCTCCGGGCACGACCAGAAACAGATCTCGATCCGCACCGATTGGCCCCTGAGGAGGCGGCGGGACGGCACGCAGCTGGATGCCAGTCATTGCCAACGCCGTTACCTCGTAGTGCACACGGTCGATCTGTATGCGGATGTCGTGCTGATTCCCTTGATCCGCGGTCTTCACATCTTCGGTAGCCATGTGTATCTCCTCATGAAGTCGCGGTTGCATGATACCAAGCTACCAGGGTGCTTGACAACCAGGGTGTCTCAAACAAGAATGAATCTTATGAAGAGCTCAAAAGCGATGACCATTCGACTGTCTGAAGAGCAGGCGGAAGAGCTGGAAACCGTGGCTAATGTCGAGAACCTTCCTGTCTCGGAGATCATCCGAGCGGCGATTGCCAGCCACGTGAAGCAGCGTAAGCAAGATCCAGCATTCCAGTCGAGCTTGCGGGATCGCATCCTGCGCGCTCAGCGGTTTTTGCAAAAGTAGCATGACGGCCCGCGCAATAGTCGCGGCTTCAAGCGTTAACAGACCCAGTCAAAGATGGCCACGAATAAATTCAAGGCAGGACAGACGCAGCTTTCGGCGGCGCAGCTTCGCCTTGCCAAGAAGCTGCCTATTGGTGACAGGTTCTTGCTGCTGAAGATCGGCGACGACAACGAGACCGTTGTGCCTCCTGCTGAAGAAGCCCTGGCGCTTGTCAACAAGGCGGCGGTTGCGCTCAGGTCGCCTGGCATTGCGCGGACTAGCGTGTTCCGTAGCGCTGCGGCGCATCAGCGGAAGGTCTTCGCCTACTCTGCACACCCCATCGACTCGAGCATGCTGATCCGAGAGGCCGAAGACGGCACCCAAGAAGTTGGCAGGATCGGTGCCGATGGCCGTTTCCGCGTTTCCCGGAAGGCAATGTGACACGCCGGCCTGAGCCGCGTCTCGATGTCCTGCTAAATGGGGTTGTGAAAGCGGCGGGACGTCCCGCCGCTTTTGTTCTCGCTGGGCACAACGGCTCGGGCAAGTCGACGCTTTGGTACGACAGGCTGGTCAAGAGCCTGCAAATGCCATTGATCAATGCTGATCGGCTAACGACGTCCATCCTGCCCGAGAGGGGAGAGGATGGCCTTCCCGCCTGGGCTCAGCGTCTCCGTGACGAAGACCAGAGGTGGCACGAGCTTTCTCAGCAAGGCGTGAAGGCGTTCAAGCGTCTGGTGATGGCCAAACAAATTCCGTTCGCTTTCGAGACGGTCTTCTCACATTGGGTCGAAAGAGACGACGGCACCGTCGAATCTAAGGCCGACGACATTTTGGAACTGCAGGAGGCGGGCTACTTCGTCGTCCTTCTGTTCGTCGGCCTGGCCTCTGCATCCCTGTCAACTGCTCGGGTGCAAACTCGCCGGTCGCAAGGCGGACATGCGGTGCCTGTACAGAAGCTAGTCGACCGGTACCCGCGCACACAGAGGGCCATCGGACACGCTGCGCCGCTGGCCGATATGGCCATCTTCTTCGATAACAGCCGCAAACCAGAACAGGCCTTCTCACTCGTTAGGGTTCAGCAGAAGGACGCTGTCCTTTTCGATTGCCGTAGCGACGAGTACGGGGTGTCGGCCGACCTTCAGAAGGTGGCCATGAGATGGCTTCCGAACGTCTGCGGCGACTGGCCGCCCTTGCCGTACGCCTCCGCCGACTGAGTTCCAGGAGCATCCAGCATGCGGCTTTATGGATTTTGCTGGCGTGCCGTTCTTGCCGTCGAACAGTGCGGCGTCGCCTTCCCTTGTCGTAGAACAGGCTTCGAGTAATGCGTGTCCGGGAGAAGTGGCCAGAATTTGTGAATGTTGCCGTGCGGTTCGCCAAATGCAGGTGGCAGCAACTCGGACAGAGGCGAGACACGCGATTCGACATCTCAGAAGACGCAATCAGAGGGGTTCGTCGAGTTCTTGGCGAGCGACGCATTGGTTGCTCTGCGTCACGACACCGAGCGATGTTGGCGTTGCTGGATGCGGAGGCCGCAACTCGGTCAGGCAGGACTAAATCTGCCTCGCCTACGCCCGAACTTGTGGGGATCAAAACCCGCTGGAGCGGCCATGGCGCAAACCGTCTGTGCTTCGTGCAATCAGCTGTTCACTATCCGGCCGCAATCCCCGGCGCAGCGCTACTGCTCGGATGCCGAGTGCCAGCGTCAACGGCGCCAGATGTGGAACAAGCGGAAGTTGCATGAGGACCCTGACTATCGCGCCAACCAGCGGGCTGCACAGCGGGCCTGGCACACCCGCAATCCAGATTACTGGCAAACCTACCGCAGCCGAAAGAGCTCGAACCAGCCGATTGGTTCGCCGCGGCCGACACATGCAACAAGTGACGCGTCATCTTGCTGCGCCGACTCCGCAGCCGGTTTGTGCTGGATCGAAATTCACACGCCTGGCGCTGAGGGATGTTGGTCGAAATGGCGTGTCGAGCTTCGCCTAATGCCGCCGGCATCGTTTGCAAAGAGTGACGCCTGCAAATAGAGGACGTCATGGGCTGGGAGTTGCATGGCGCGTAAGGTGCGCAACGCGTAGCTTCGAGACCCGGTCGAGGATCCCGCAGGTTACTTGCGCGGCATGCAATTGCTTCTAGCTGCCCTCGCCGATCCGCCTTGTCTTGAAGCCATTCGGGATCACTCCAGAAGTGGAACAGACCATGCAAGCAGAAGACCAACAAGAGGATGGTGCGCGAAGCGGCAGCTTTCGGGCGGTCGAGTACGTGCGCATGTCGACGGAGCATCAGCAGTACTCGACCGAAAACCAAGCCGATAGGATCCGCGAGTACGCCCGACACCGGGGCATCGAAATCATCCGGACCTACGCCGACGCGGGCAAGAGCGGCCTGCGCATCGATGGCCGGCAAGGCCTGCAGCAGTTGATCAAGGACGTCGAATCCGGCCAAGCCGACTTCAATGTGATCCTGGTCTATGACGTGAGCCGCTGGGGACGATTTCAGGACGCGGACGAGAGTGCCTACTACGAGTACATCTGCCGACGCGCCGGTATCCAGGTCGCCTACTGCGCCGAGCAGTTCGAGAACGACGGCTCACCGGTGTCCACTATCGTCAAGGGCGTGAAGCGGGCGATGGCGGGCGAGTACAGCCGGGAATTGTCGACCAAGGTATTCGCTGGCCAGTGCCGCCTTATCGAACTTGGGTTTCGTCAGGGCGGCCCCGCGGGCTTCGGCCTGCGCCGGGTGCTCGTCGACCAGGCCGGCAACGTCAAAAGCGAACTGTCTCGGGGCGAGCACAAGAGCTTGCAGACCGATCGTGTGATCCTGGTACCTGGTCCTGACTCCGAGGTCAGCGTGGTCCGCGGCATCTACAAGTGGTTCGTCGACGAGGGCCTGCAGGAGATGGAAATCGCTCGGCGCCTCAATGAACACGGCGTTCGCACTGAACTCGGCCGCACCTGGACCCGCGCCACTGTGCGAGAGATTCTGACCAACGAGAAGTACATCGGCAACAACGTCTACAACCGCGTGTCGTTCAAGCTCAAGAAGCTCCGAGTCATCAATCAGCCCGACATGTGGATCCGCAAGGACGGCGCCTTCGACGCCATTGTGTCGACGGAAGTCTTTTACACGGCGCAAGGCATCATCCGCGCACGGTCGCGTCGGTTCACCGACGAGGAACTGCTTGAGAAGCTGCGCAATCTCTACCAGCGCCGCGGCATCCTCTCGGGCCTGATCATCGACGAGGCCGAAGAGATGCCATCGGCCTCGGCCTACATCCACCGCTTCGGCAGCCTGATCCGCGCCTATCAGGCGGTTGGCTTCACCCCTGACCGCGACTACGCATTCCTTGAGGTCAACAAGTTCTTGCGCCGCATACATCCGGAGATCGTGGCGAACACGGAGCGCGAGATCCAGAAACTGGGTGGCATGGTCACCCGTGATCCGGCGACGGACCTGCTGGAGATCAACCGCGAATTCACGGTCTCCATCGTGCTGTCGCGATGTCAGAACCACGATGATGGGCGCCGCCGCTGGAAAGTCCGCTTCGACACCGGCCTGGTGCCGGACATCACGTTGGCGGTCCGGCTGCGTCCTGACAACCAGGCCGCCCAGGACTACTACCTCCTACCGCGGTTGGATTTCGGGTTGCCGCGGATCAGTTTGGCAGACCACAACAGCATCGAGTTCGAGAGCTACCGCTTCGACAGCCTGGATTACCTGCACCGGATGGCTGAACGGGCTCGCTTTCGGAGGGCTGCATGATTCGCCCGCAGTCGCCGGGCGAACTTCAGATGATCCCCGTCGATCAGATCGAGGTGCTCAACCCTCGGGATCGGAATGAGCGAATCTTCGAAGAGATCGTCGTCAACATCAAAGCGCTGGGCCTCAAGAAGCCCGTGACCGTCACTCCACGCGTGGATGGCAATGGTCGGCGCTACTACCTGCTGATCTGCGGTGAGGGCCGCCTGAAGGCGTTCCGGTCTCTGGGTGAATCCACCATTCCCGCGATGGTCGTCCAGGTCGAAGATGAAGACGCCTTCATCATGAGCTTGGCTGAGAACATTGCCAGGCGCCAGGGACGCACCCTCGAATTGCTGGCCGGCATCGAGCAGTTGCGCAAGCAGGGGTATGACCGCAAAGCGATTGCCAAGAAGACCGGGCTCACGACCGAATACATCTCCGGCATTCTTCACCTGCTCGAGCATGGCGAGGAGCGACTGCTGATTGCCATGGAGGGTGGACGCATCTCGCTGAATGTGGCGCTCGCTATTGCCGGCGCAGGCTCCAACGACAAGGACATCCAAGCCGCGCTGCAAGACGCATATGAGAAGCGCGAGCTGCGTGGCAGCCAGCTGCTGCAGGCGCGCAAGATCATCGAGCGGCGCCGCACGCTGGGCCGCACGGTCGCGCGCAGCGCGCCCAGGACATACGTCAATGTGACCTCAGCCAGCCTGGTCCGCACTTATCAGCAGGAGGTTGAGCGGCAGAAGCTCATGGTGCGCAAGGCCGAGCTGGCGCAACAGAGGCTGCTATTCGTGACCGAGGCGCTGCGCCAGCTGCTCGCCGACGAAAACTTCACCACCCTTCTACGGGCAGAAGGACTCGACACGCTGCCGAAGTACCTGGCGGACCGGGTCTGGCCCCTGGGACGAGCCGCGTGAGCAAGATTCCATTGGCATTCATCCCCGAGCCCATCACCGTGCGGCTTGATCAACTGCTGTCCTCTCGACGCATCCCGGAAGGCTTGCCTGCCTCGACCAAGTTCAAGCAGATCAAGTCCTCCATCGAGGACGTCGGGCTCATCGAACCGCTGACGGTAGGCCCTGCAGACCCTTCGACCGGCAAGCGCATGCTCATCGACGGCCATATCCGGGCGTATGTGCTGCAGGAGCTAGGCTTTGAAGACGTGATGTGCCTGGTCGCCACCGACGACGAGACCTATACCTACAACAACCGCATCAATCGACTCTCCACCATCCAGGAACACATGATGCTGCGCCGCGCGGTCGAGCGGGGCGTGACGCCGGCGCGGCTGGCCAAGGCCCTGCGGGTCGACATCAGCCAGATCCAGAAGAAGCTCAACCTGCTCGACGGCATCTGCGCGGAGGCTGCGGGGCTGCTCAAGGACCAGCGCTTCTCGGCCAATATGGGTGCGGTGCTGCGCAAGATGAAACCGACGCGACAAATCGAGTGCGCCGAGCTCATGGTGTCGAGCAACAACGTGACGGTGGGCTATGCCAATTGCATGCTGGCCGTAACGCCAGCCGAGATGCTCGTCGTTGAGCGCAAACCCCGAAAGATCGCCGGTGTCAGCGCCGAGCAGATGGCGCGCATGGAAAAGGAGATGGGCAATCTGCAAGGGCGCTTCAAATCCATCGAGCAATCCTACGGCCAGGACGTGCTGAACCTGGTGCTTGCCAAGGGCTATCTGGCCAAATTGCTTGCTAACGAAGAGGTCACACGGTTCCTGGCGCAGCGTCAGCCGGAAGTCCTGCGCGAATTCACGCACATCGTCGAGATCGATGCCCTGGATAAGTAGATGAATGGCCGGGCCCCGCGACGCTGAACGGCGTACAAAATGATGCATGCCATGCTTCGACGGACGTAGGCGGGCATCAGCAATTGGCCGATCCCGCTGCTCAGGGCCACAGGCTCAGCCTACAGGCGGAATAGCTTTCGGATTTCAGCCTCAGCCAGCACCGTCTTCCCATCGGCCTCGTACCTCTTGACGTTTTGGACGATGGTTTTAGCGCGCGTGATCTCGTTGTTGACCCGCTGCGAGTAGGAGAAGTCGGTGCTGAGGTTTTCGACCACGGAGAAAAAGTAGTCGCGCTGGTTCGACGAGAACCAGAACTGCAGACCGCAGACCCATTTCTCCATCTCGAAGGATGGGAAGACAAAGCCGCTGGTCGCGTTCCAGAACTTAAACAGTCGGATCGTCGGCTTGATCAGCGATCGGTGCTCCTTGTTCTTGGCTTCCAACGTCGTGTTGAATTCGTTGGGGTTAGTGGTCTGCCAACTGGCCGAACCTTTGGGAATCTGCAGTTGACCCAGCCAGTTCATCGTGGCGGGCACCAGGTCGAACTTGATGTGGTTCAGCTCCAGGACGATGGTCGGCTGCGACTGGTAGATCTCGGAGGTGCCGTACCGCCGTTCGACGAAGGACCGGAGGCGGTTCAGGTAGGTCTGCGGCGATGCGCTGGCGTCGTTGAAGACGATCATGTAATCGATGTCGGACTGCTCGTCCATCGACCTTGGCAAGATGGTGCCGCGCGTGGACGACCCGAACCGGAAGTGCTGCTTGATGACGCCGGCCTGGAAGTGCAGGCCCAAGCGGGCCTGCAGCGTCGCCACGGACGTCTCGATGGACGACCGCTCGGTAGTGGACAGCACAGCGCTGCCGGCCGCCTCGGTCAGAAAGCTCAAAACCGACATGGCTTACTCCTCCTGATCGACTTTGTGCTTGGCCTCTCCCTCTTCGATGCCTTTGCGCGCAGTGACGAACGCATGTCGGGGAATGCTCGGGCTCGTCTTGTTCAGCTCGTTCCTGGTGGCCGACAGGGCCCTGAGCTTGTCTGGTAACTCGGCCAGCCGGTCGAGCTGAAGCAGGTCAACCTCACGGAAGAAGCGGGCCTCGTTGCGCAGCGCCAAGAACTGGCCTGCCGCTGCGCGGTGCAAGGCAGCGCGCTCGTTGGGCTTCAGGAAGGTCATCAGTCCGGTCAGCAGCGAGGCCAGCAGCGTGAAGACCGTAGCCCATTCGGGGTTACTCTTGATCAACGAAGCGCCCGCAATCGCGCCAAGGGCAGTGGCAGGAACGCCGAGCCAGTAGTTGCGCCGCACCCACGTGTCCTCGGCGTTGAAGTGGCCTTTGCTGGAATAGGTCGCATCCTCCTCCAAGCGCTCGGCCTCGCGGCTCAAGGCCGCGATGGTGTCGGCCCCGGGGCCGACATCTTCTTTGGTATCAGTCATGTCATCTTCTCTGATGTGTTTTTGATTTGGCGCTCAGCTTCCCGTCTTCGCGGGTGGACTGTCGGCGTCGGCTTCCAGCCGACGCCATGTCGGCACATAGGCGCTCATCAGCGCTTTAAAGACACGCCCATGGTTGGCGTACCGCATGTGCAGCAGCTCGTGCACGATCACGTAGTCCTGGAACTTGTCAGAGCGATAGACGAGATCGTGGGCCAGCGTGACCGTGCCCTGTGAGGTGCACGACCCCCATTTGTGCCGCATGTCCTGGACGCGGATCACGCGCGGATTGACCCGCAACTTCACGGCCCAGGCGAGGGCGCGCTTCCGCAGGTCTTGGACTGGATAGCCCGAGCCCTGGCGCCGGCTCTGGGGGGGGCGCCGCTTGTGATTTGTCGTCGCCATGTCAGCCGTCCGAGTCCTTCAGGAGCACGGCGATCATGGTGTCCACCACGCGCGCGCGCGCCGTGGCAGACAGCTTGAGCAGAGGGTGGTACAGCGATGCCCGCAGGCGCCGCTTCTCGTCCGAGTTCACTGCCGCGTTGGCGAACTTGCCCAGTTGTGCCTCGGCCTCGCGAGCCAGCCCCATGGGGTCGATGCTCGCCTCTTTGAGATCGGCGTCTGCCCGCAGCGTCCAGTAGACGCCGAAGGCCCGGCCGGAAAGCCCGCTGTCCGTGGCGGCCTGCATCGCAGCCTCCTTCTCGGCCGCCAGCGCGGCGAGCTGGTCCATGGCGGCCAGGCCGGTGGTGCGCCGTTCTTCCATGTCCTTGAGGATGCGTTCGGCCCGGTCCTTCAGCGGTTGCAGAACCGGCGCAGCGTTGGCGTCATCATCGATTTCCTTCTGCAACCCGCGCACCAGGTTGAAAACCTTGCCTTCGTCGGTGCCCGAGTCGCCGCGCAGAGATTGCAGCGTCTTGGTGTCGAAGGTGATGCTCTTGGTCAGCCGTCCCAGGCCTTGCTGGGTGGCGTTTTCCTCGATCAGACGGCGGGTTTTGTAGGCCAGGTCGGCGATGAAGCCCACCTTGTCGGCATACGCGTTGCGCACCGCCGCATACAGCACAGAGAGCTGCTTGTAGTTCCCGATGTGATCGCGCAGCTCGGGCGACGGGGACAGGATTTCCCACAGTGCCTCGACCTCTTTGTAGCGCTCGAAGAAGGTTTTGCGCACATCGGTGGCCAGGAAGCGGCCGTACACCATCTTCTCCAGCTTCTCGTCAGCGCCACCCTCGCCCACGTCTTCCAGGTAGTCCGCCTTGACCAACGCGATCTTCTGCTGGAAGTCGGCCATCAGCACCTCGAGGTCCTCGATGACGCCGCTCACGTCTTCGGAGTCAAATTTCAAGGCCTTCTTCAGCTCGCGCAGCACGCCCACGAAGTCCACCACCAGGCCGACCTTCTTGCTGATGCCCTGGGCATCCACATAGGGGCGGTTGACCCGTGCAATGCTTTGCAGCAGCACATGGTCGCGCATGGGCTTGTCCAGGTACAGGCAGTACAGCGGCGGGGCGTCGTATCCGGTGAGTAGCTTGTCAGTGACGATCAGGATCTTGGGCTCGCGGTCCGCCTTCTTGAACAGAAGGCGCACATCCTCCTCGCGCTCGGGGCTGATCTGCAGCTCGGCCACCAGTGGCCGGTCCACGATGTCCGCCGCGTTGTCGGTGTAGACAGGCACGGTCCACTCAGGTGGCAGCAGCTTGTCCAGCGCGCGTTTGTACTTGGCACAGGCCTCGCGGTTCACCGCAACGACAAAGGCCTTGTAGCCCAGCGGCATCACGTTGTCCTGGAAGTGTTGCGCTACGAAAGCGGCCACGTTCTCGATGCGCTCGTCGGCGCACAGGAAAGTGCGCAGGCCGACCGAGCGGTCCAGCACCTTGTTCAGCTCGTCGATGTCGGTGATGCCCTCCGCCTCGGCCAGCTCGAAGAATTCCTTGTCGAGCCGTTCCGCAGGGACGGTCATCTCGGACGGTGCCATCACATGCTTAATCGGCAGCGTGGTCTCGTCCTCGATAGATTCCTTGATCGAGTACTTGTCCAGGTAGCCGAGTTCGTCTTGCGCGCCAAAGATCTTGAACGTGCCTTCGCCCTGTGCGTTGTTGGCGATCGGTGTGCCGGTGAAGCCCAGGATGGTCGCATTGGGCACCGCCGCCATAAGGTAGGTGCCCAGGTCCTTCGCTACTGAACGGTGCGCCTCATCAATGAACACGTACACGTTGTCGCGGGTGCAGCTTTCCTTGGCGATGCCCTCGAACTTATGGATCATCGAGACGATCAGGCCCCGGAAGTCTGCGTCCAGAAGCGACTGCAACTCGGCCTTGGTGTTGGCGCGCTTGGTCACGATGTCCTGCTTCTGCATCTCTCCCAGGAGCCGCTCCACCCAGCCCTTGAGCTGCCCCTCCAGTTCGGTGCGATCCACCACCAGGATGACCGTAGCGTTATGAAATCGGGCCTTGTCCTCCAGGATGCGCTTGGCCGCCGTCAGCAGCGTGAAGGTCTTGCCCGAGCCCTGGGTATGCCAGATCAGGCCGCGCGTTTTATTAGGATCGGCGCAGCGTTTCAGCACGGCCTCAATGGCACGCTGCTGGTGCTGCCGCAGCACGGATTTGCGGGTCTCGCCGTCCTGCACGTAGAACAGAATCCAGTGTTGCAGCGTGCGCAGGAAGTCGGTCGGCTCGAAGAACGACTGCACCGCGAAACGGTAGGTCTCTTCCGGCATCTGCTTCCAGCGGGCCATGTCGCGACGGGTGACGTTCCAGGTCACGCCGTACCAGTAGTCCAGCAGGTGCGTCACGTTGAAGAGCTGAGTGCTGGCCAGCAGCTCAGGTGTCTCCAGCTCGTAGCGGCGTAGCTGCTTGATGCCGCGCTCGATGGCGTCACCATCTTTCGGGTTCTTGTGTTCGACGATGCACACCGGTACGCCATTGATGGCGAACATCACATCTGCGCGGTTGCCCTTGCGGGCCGGCGGCTTGATCTTCCATTCCCAGGTGACGTGGAAGTCGTTCGCGCCCGGCGTGCTGAAGTCGATCACCGTCACGCGCCGGTACCGTTTTTCGTTCTCGTCATACCAGCCATGCTCACCACGCAGCCAAGCCATCAACTGGCGGTTGCCTTCGATGGTGGGCGGCAACGCCTCCATCGCGTCGATGACGCCGCGAACGCCCTCTTCGTTCAACCACGGGTTGAACTCGACCAGCTTATGCGTCAGCGTGCCACGCAAGTAGCCACCGGCCTCGCCACCGCGCCGGTACAGCGCCTCCTGCGGCGTCAACGGCTTCCAGCCGATCTCCACGGCATGGTCCACCATCGGAAACTGCACGCTGCCGGCTTCGCTGACTTTCAGCCCACTCATGATCGCTTGCCTCCGAGCTTGGGCGTTTGCTTCGGCAGCTTCTTCTCCTCGGACTTCAAGCGCCGCTCCAGCTTCTTCGCGTCCTCGGCGGCAGGCAACTGCTCTGGCACGATGTTGCGGTCGGTCAGTAGCTTGCGCACGTCGCGGTTGTTTTTGACGTGCTCGTGGGTGATGCTGGTCTCGCCACGCAGATCCTGCTGCTTCACCTGGGTGTTGGTGATCTCGTTGGCGAAGTCCTTGGCCTTGATCGTGATCGTGGGCAGGAAGTCGGCGAGGGGTCGGCCGTCGGGCACCGCCAAGCGGTCCTTCATGGTCTGCGTGGTGAGCCCGCCAAACAGTGCAGCGTCACCCTTGCTCAGGATGCGGCCGAAGCCCTGGCTGTCGATGCCGCGCTCGTAGAGTACGCCAGACAGTTCCTTCTGCGACAGGGTGAGCTTCTCGCGGGCCTGCAAGCGTTCCCACTCGGCGATGCGCGTCTCGATCAGCTCCTGCTTGCGGGTCTGCACCGCGAAGTAGGTCATCGCGAAGGCAACCGGGTCCTTGCGCGGGTCGCCGTTCTGGGCGATGAGGTAACAGGCGTAGCGGGTGAGTGCGATGTCCCCCACGTCACGCTCTGCGCTCTTGCCCAGCTCGATCATTTTGCTGACGTCCGCAAAATGATCCGCCACGGGCTGCCCCGCGTTCTGGCACGCGGTCTTGGCCCGGTCGATGACCTGTTCGAAGCTGCGCCACTGCGCATACCCCAGCAGCTCCTGGAGCTCGCGGGCCAGCCAATACTCGACGCCTTCCTCCTGGTGGGCGCAGTCCTCGAAGCTCTTGTGCAGCTTGTGGATCAGTTCCTTCTTCATCTTTTCTCCCTGTGGGTGGGGTCAGGCCGACGGTTGCAGGGCGCTGAGGTCCAGATCGTTGACGTCGATCTCGCCGGTCATCAGCTTGTGGAGTAACGCCTTAAACAGTTCCTCAAGGACGGCACGCTTCTCTTGGTGAAGTTCGATCTTGCGATCGATGGCGTCGAGCACTTCGACGATTTCGTCCTGTTCAACCAATGGCGGAAGCGGTACTGGCAGACTTCGCAGAAAGGCGCATGTCAGCGCGCCCTTGGTGCTGCCCCCACCAGCGCCGACTTGGCGCAGGTAGTCGTATTGCGTTTCCAGATAGCCTCGCAAGAACCCGGGATTAGCGCGAACCGTATCGGTCTGCACATACGCGACGTGCTGGCTGACAGTTGCTTCTACGCGAAGCACGGCGCAGTGCCCCAGAGTCTTGCCCTGACCTGTGATCGCCATAAGCAAAGCGCCCGGCTGAACTTTAGGAAGATGACACTTACGCAACGCGGTCTCAGTCACGAACTGGTCGGCGCTGGTGATGTCGCGGTCGTATACCTTCGCACTAGTCAGCCAAGGAAATCGCCCATCATTCCAATAGGCTTCAATGGACCGCTTGGGTGTTGATCCATTCCCAACACGCCCAAGACTACCGAGTGGTGCAACATTCCAGTTCGCAGGCTGCAGCCCAAGCTCGGTCTCCGTCTGCGCGGCGCCGCGCAGCCCTCGTCTGAACAACTCGCGCATAGTGGAACGCTTGAGTTCCCGTGCTCTTGCCTCAGCCGTGCGCTCCGAATGAATGCCAAGGCGGCAACAGTCGAGAACGTCAGCAATGTGGATTTGCTCCTTTGTGGCGGGAAGCGCCACCTGAATCTGGTTTATTTTGGATTGGTTGAGCGTATTGCCTTTAATTTGCCGATCTTGGTGGTCCGCGTAGTCGACCTGAGAGAGGAAGTAGCCTAAGTACCGCTGATCTACGCCCGCACGCGGGAAAATCGAGATGATGGCTTCGTTGTGGCAAGCAGGAACATCAAGCGTCGCCACGCGGCCAATAGTCAGCTTGAAGCTCATCAGCAAGGTACCTGCAGGAACGATTCGCCCGCGAAACACATCCTGAAAGGCAGCTGATGAAACAGACTCAGCTGTCGTGGTGATAGCGCCGTACTCCTCCATGTCGGAGATGGCCACCCAGGGCACCAGATTGACATCTTTCGCCCAGTACGCCGGGTTTGCACGTGCGGGAGTGCGACCTGTCGTATATCGCGCCACCGCACTGAACGGCTCAACAGTCCAGGTTTCTGGCAGACCTTTCATTTGCCGATCCCAGAAAGCAGGCGATACAGCGTCTTGTTCACGTTGGCTGCCTGCGCATCAAGTTCGGCCAGTTCAGCGATCAGCTGCGGGACGGAGCGATGTTTGGCGTCGTCGTCCTGGCCGACCCACCTGCTCGGGCTAAGGTTGTAGTCCGACTCCGCCGCCTGCGATTGCGTGATGGTGGTCAGCTCACCCTTGACCTCTTCGCCCTTCAGGAACATAGCTGCCAGCGGCCGGATCGCGTCCTCGGGCAGGTAGTTCTTGGGCTTGCCCTTCTTGAAGCGCTTGCTGGCGTTCAACAGCACGATGCGGCCTTGCCGCAAGGCGGGCTTGCGCTTATTCAGCACGACGATGATGCCAGCTGCCGTGGTGTTGTAGAACAGGTTATCCGGCAGCAGGATCACGCCGTCGATCAGGTCTTGCTCCACGAACCACTTGCGGATGTTGCGCTCCTTGTCCTCGTTCTTGGAACCGGACCCGCGCGTCACCGCGCCAGTGTCCAGCACCACGGCTGCGCGGCCGTGGTCGTTGAGGCAGGCCAGGGTGTGCTGCAGCCAGGCCCAGTCGCCCTTGCCGCTAGTGATGCCGCCGGCGGCGCGGAAACGGTCATAGGGGTCGTTGGCGAATGTGGAGTCAGCATCGAAGGGCTGGTTCCACATCGGGTTGGCGATCAGAATGTCGAAAGCCTGGATGCGGCCGTCGGGTGTGCGGAACTTAGGGTTCAGCATGCTGTTGCCGCGCGCCAGCTCGATGTCCATGTCGTGGATCTTGGCGTTCATGTGCGCCACTGCGTAGCTGGCGCCCTCCAGTTCCTGGCCGTAGAGCTTGA
Organism: Burkholderiaceae bacterium; assembly: GCA_018780645.1. GTDB lineage: Bacteria > Pseudomonadota > Gammaproteobacteria > Burkholderiales > Burkholderiaceae_C > Paucibacter. The sequence goes on along the minus strand of JADMJJ010000039.1, from coordinate 1,574 downwards.
GGGGCACCTTTGCCATCGGGTCCAGCTCGCGCGAAACGAGTTGAAGCTTGATCAGCAGGCCACCCGAGCCGCAGGCAAAGTCGTGACAGGTCTCGCCAGGACGGGGGCGCAGGATGTGCGCCATCAGGAAGCCGGCCTCGGTTGGGGTGAAAAACTCGCCCGCGCTCTGGCCCGAGCCTTCGGCGAACTTGCGCAGCAGGTATTCGTAGGCGCGGCCCAAGAAGTCGGGCTGCACGTCGGCCAGGCCGAGACGGTAGCGCGGGTCCGAAAAAGTCTCGATCACCTCGCGCAACTTTGCGGGGTTGATGTCGCGCTCGCCGTTGCGCTCGGAGGCGAAGTCCACAACGTCGATCACACCGGACAAGCTGGGGTTGTGCTTGACGACGCCACGCAGCGCTCGAGTCAAGTGCTCGCCGGCATCCTTGGGCGCGGTGCTGCGACCCTTCTCGTCGAGCGGCCAGACGTAGCGTTCATCTTCCTTTTCGCGCCCGCTGATCACATCCCAGCGGGCCTCGGGCGGCAGGTAGAAGCGCAGCAGAGAATGGTCGGTCTCGGCGATCTCCAGCGCGGTGGTCTTGTCACCATAGTCCTCGGCCAGACGGTTCACCTCGTCGTCGAACACGTCGGACAGGCGCTTCAGGAACACCAGTGGCAGCAGGTAGTCCTTGAACTTGGCGGCGTCTTTCTCGCCCCGGATCGAGCAGGCGGCGTCCCAAAGCATCTGCTCCATGGGCTTGGTGGTCAGCGCCTGGTCGCCCGACTTCGAAGTGCGCGCCCTGCGGCGGCTGACCTCGACGGCCGCGGTCTGGGAACTGAGGTCGTCCGTGGCAATGCCGGCTTCCAACGCTAGCGCCTGAATGGCGGCGGCCGCGGCCTTCTGCGGCTTGGAGAGCCCGCCTTCCCATCGGTTGACGGTGGCGAAGGAGACGCCCAGTCGCGCGCCCAGTTGTTCCTGGGTCAGGTTGAGGGTGGCGCGAAGCGTGCGCAGAGTGGCTGGCAGATCGATCTCTGATGTCATGTTTGCTATGTTTGCAATATTGCATCAGATTGTCAACAGCTCCTCCAGCGGACGTGTACTAGGCAGGCAGGGCGCAAGGCAAAGAGTCCAGGCGACTCGCCGTTCAGCGATAAATTACGTCGAGATGTTATTGGCGGCCAATAAATACAGCCGACGTACTATTTGATGTGTTTGCCTTAACCGCTACCCTTGCCAAACTCATCGGCAGAGGGCGCAAATGATCGAGGCTATTCGTCACGGAAGCGAATTGTTATTCGAAGGAACAGACTTAGGCAAGATCCCGCTGTTCATTGCTGATAAAAAGGTCGTGTGGGAGCCGACAAGATGGCTGATTGAGCGGCATGAAGAAGGCCTCGCAATAGGGTCTGTCAAGACCTACGGGGGGCATATTCTGGACTTCTATCGCCAGTTAGAGGTAGACGTGCGAGGAATTGACGATGTCGACGACGCATATCTCACCGAATATCACAAAGCGCTTCTCTCGACCGCACCCAATACGGCGGGCCAATACCTTCGATCCGTCATTGACCACCTCAATTGGCTTGAAGGCAAAGGT
>JADMJJ010000091.1 GCA_018780645.1 Burkholderiaceae bacterium | reverse complement strand
CAAGGAACAGCACGCCATGCTGGGCCAGCGAGATTTCGCCCGGCCTCGGCGGCGAGCCACCCCCGACCAGGGCCACCGACGAGGCGCTGTGGTGCGGCGTGCGCAGCACGCGCTGGCCCCAGCGGGCGATGTCGAAGCCGCCGTTGAGGCTTAGCACCGCCGCCGATTCCAGCGCCTGCTCCTCGCTCAGCGGCGGCAGCAGGCCGGCAAAGCGCTGGGCCAGCATCGACTTGCCGGTGCCGGGCGGGCCGACCATCAGAAGACTGTGCGAGCCTGCGGCGGCAATCTCCAAAGCCCGCTTGGCCCCGGCCTGGCCCTTGACCTCGCGCAGATCGGCGCAGGGCGGGACGGCCGGACGGGGAATCGCCAGCGCGCGGGGTAGGGCGGTGGGCTCGCCGCCCTCGCTGCCCTCCGACACCGGGCTCAGCGCCTGCACCACATCCAGCAGGTGCCGGGCGCTGAGCACCGTGACGCCGCCGACCAGGGCGGCCTCGGCTGCGCTGGCTTCGGGCAGCACCAGGCTGCGGCTGACGCCCAGCCGCTTGACCGCCAGGCTCATCGCCAGCGCGCCGCGCACCGGCCGCAGATCGCCGGCCAGCGACAGCTCCCCGGCGAACTCCAGGCCTTCCAGCGCCTGGGTCGGCAACTGGCCGTTGGCGGCCAGGATGCCCAGGGCGATAGCCAGGTCGAAGCGGCCCGACTCCTTGGGCAGGTCGGCCGGGGCCAGATTGACGGTGATGCGCTTGTTGTGCGGAAACCCGAGGCCGCTGGTCTGCAGCGCGGCGCGTACCCGCTCGCGGGCCTCCTTGACCTCGGTGTCGGCCAGGCCGACCAGGGTGAAGCTGGGCAGGCCGTTGGCCAGATGCACCTCGACGCTGACGGCGGGGGCGGCCAGTCCGTCCAGTGATCGGCTGTGTACCAGGGCCAGTGACATGGGTAAGCCTTGCGCGAAAGTCGGTCATTGTGTCGCTTGGCGTCGCGGCGGTGCGTCCCCCTCTTGGGTGATGCACACACCGCACCAAGCTGGTGTTTTTCATCCGGATGGCGCCAAATTGGTGCATCGAATCGGTGGTAATCGGCGTTCCACGACGTGCGTAACCGTTACCACCGCTTGTGGAGCGGGTTGGCATGGTTTCTGCAGATAGGGCTGGAGTGCTTTTGATTTCCACCCTTCCCAGGAGCTTGACGATGAAACACACAATGGTTGCCCTGCTTGGCGCCCTGACGGTCTCGGCCATGCCCACCATGGTCCAGGCACAGGACGCGAGTCCGCTGACGTTCAACGTCAGCGTCACGACCGACTACCGCTACCGCGGCATCTCGCAGACACGCCTGAAGCCGGCCCTGCAAGGCGGCGCCGACTATGACCTCGGCAATGGTTTCTACGTCGGCACCTGGGCCTCGACGATCAAGTGGATCAAGGACGGCGGCGGTGACGGCAACCTCGAAGTCGACGTCTACGGTGGTTACAAGACCGAGCTGAGCAAGGGCCTGAATCTTGATGTCGGCGTGCTGACCTATATCTATCCCAGCAACAAGCTGAACCCCAGCGCCAACACCACCGAGCTGTATGGCGCGCTGAGCTTCGGCGTGGTCACCGCCAAGTACTCGCACAGCGTCACCAATCTGTTTGGCTTCGCCGATTCCAAGCAAAGCGGCTATCTCGACCTGTCCGCCACGCTGGATCTGGGCGACGGCTTCACCCTGACCCCGCACATCGGCCACCAGAGCGTCAAGAACCTCAGTTCTGCCAGCTACACCGACTACGCCCTGACCCTGACCAAGGACTACGCCGGCTTCACCTTCGGTCTGTCCGCCGTGGGCACCAACACCGACAGCTATGTCGGCGCCGGCAAGAACCTGGGCAAGGACGGTTTGGTCCTGTCGGTCAAGAAGGCCTTCTGATACCCGTAAGTGGAGCGCAATATGAAACTGATTACCGCCATCATCAAACCCTTCAAGCTCGACGAGGTGCGTGAAGCGCTGAGCGCCATTGGCGTTCAGGGCCTGACCGTCACCGAAGTCAAGGGCTTCGGGCGCCAGAAGGGCCATACCGAGCTGTACCGGGGCGCCGAGTACGTCGTCGACTTCCTGCCCAAGGTCAAGGTCGAGGCCGCCGTGGCCGACACCGTGGTCGATCAGGTCATCGAAGCGATCGAGAAATCGGCCCGCACCGGCAAGATCGGTGACGGCAAGATCTTTGTCTCGCCGCTCGATCAGGTGGTGCGCATCCGCACCGGTGAAACCGGCGCCGACGCGCTGTGACGCTCCACGGAGAACTCAAAATGATGATGAAGAAACTCCTAGCTGGCCTGGCCTTGAGCCTTGCCGTATTGGCGCCCGCCGCCTGGGCACAGGACGCCGCCTCGGCTCCGATCGCCGCCTCGGCCGTGACGGCCCCGGCCGCTGAAGCCGCCTCTGCTCCAATGGCCACTGCGCCAGCCGCCGAGGCCGCTTCCGCCGCCGCCGCACCGGCGCCCGTGCCGAACAAGGGTGACACCGCCTGGATGATGCTGTCCACCATCCTCGTGATCCTGATGACCATTCCCGGCCTGGCCCTGTTCTATGGCGGCCTGGTGCGCAGCAAGAACATGCTCAGCGTGCTGATGCAGGTGATGGTGACCTTCTCGATGATCGTCGTGCTGTGGGTCATTTATGGCTACAGCCTGGCCTTCACCGAGGGCAACGCCTTCATTGGTGGCACCGACCGCCTGTTCATGAAGGGCATCTGGGACAACGTCGCCGGCACCTTTGCCAACGCCGCCACCTTCAGCAAGGGTGTGGTGATTCCGGAGCTGGTGTTCGCCGCCTTCCAGGCCACGTTTGCAGGCATCACCGGTGCACTGATCGTCGGCGCCTTTGCCGAACGCATCAAGTTCACCGCCGTGCTGGCCTTCATGGCCCTGTGGTTCACCTTCGCCTACCTGCCCATCGCCCACATGGTCTGGTTCTGGATGGGCCCGGACGCCTACGCCAGCAAGGAAGTCGCTGACGCGATGACTGCCAAGGCCGGTTTCCTGTGGCAGATGGGTGCACTGGACTTCGCTGGCGGCACCGTGGTGCACATCAACGCCGCCGTCGCCGGTCTGGTCGGTGCCTTCATGATCGGCAAGCGCGTCGGTTACGGCCGCGAGTCGTTCACGCCGCACTCGCTGACGCTGACGATGGTCGGCGCCGCCCTGCTGTGGGTGGGCTGGTTCGGCTTCAACGCCGGCTCGGCACTGGAAGCCAACGGCTTTGCCGCCCTGGCCTTCATCAACACCTTCGTGGCCACGGCCGCTGCGGTGCTGGCCTGGTGCGTCGGTGAAGCGCTGACCAAGGGCAAGGCTTCGATGTTGGGTGCAGCGTCGGGTGCGGTGGCCGGTCTGGTCGCCATCACGCCGGCTGCCGGCAACGTCGGTGTTGGCGGTGCGCTGGTCATCGGCATCGTCGCCAGCTTCGCCTGCCTGTGGGGTGTGAACGGCCTGAAAAAGATGCTGGGCATGGACGACTCGCTGGACGTGTTCGGCATCCACGGCGTGGGCGGCATCGTCGGCGCTCTGCTGACCGGCGTGTTCAACTCGCCGTCGCTGGGTGGTCCCAGCGCCGTTGGCGACTGGGTCACGGTCACGATGGTTGCCCCCGAGGCCTACTCGATCGCCGCGCAAGTGTGGATTCAGCTCAAGGCCGTGCTGGTGACCGTCGTCTGGTCCGGCGTGGTCTCGTTGATCGCCTTCAAGCTCGTCGACATGGTGATCGGCCTGCGCGTCACCGAAGAGGAAGAGCGCGAAGGTTTGGACATCAGCTCGCACGGCGAGACGGCGTACCACAAGTAAAACGCTGGCCTTCGCCAACGCAAAAGCCACCCTCGCGGGTGGCTTTTTTTATGATCGGAGGAGAGTTCAGCGCCGCAGCGTCGCCATCAGCTCGCCCATGCGCACCGCACCGGCGGGGGCCCAGACCGGGTTGAATGCGGTCTGGCCCTTGGGGAACAGCAGCACCACGGTAGAGCCCAGCAGGAAGCGGCCCATCTCATCGCCCTGTTTCAACACCACTTCGTCGGCGGTGTAGGCCCATTCGCGCACGTCGCTGCTGCGCGGCGGATTGACCACGCCATGCCAGACGGTGGCCATGCTGCCAACGATGGTCGCCCCGACCAGCACCAGCACAAAAGGTCCGTGCGGCGAATCGAAATGGCAGACCACGCGCTCGTTGCGGGCGAACAGGCCCGGCACGCCGCGCGCGGTGGTCGGGTTGACCGAGAACAGCTCGCCCGGTACATGGATCATCCGCGTCAACCGGCCGTCGCAGGGCATGTGGATGCGGTGATAGTCCTTCGGGCTCAGATAGATGGTGGCGAAGCTGCCGCCCTCGAAGGGCTTGGCCAGCGCCGCATCACCGCCGACCAGGGCGATGGTCGAGTACTGGTGGCCCTTGGCCTGGAAGATCTGGTCGAGCTGGATGTCGCCGAACTGGCTGATCGCGCCATCCACGGGACAAACCCATTCGGCGTCGGCCAGCGGCCGGGCGCCGGGCTTCAAGGCGCGGGTGAAGAACTCATTGAAGCTGGCATAGGCGGCCGGGTCCGAATCGGCCGCCTCGGCCATGTTCACGCCGTAGCGGCCGATGAACCAGCGTATCAGCCGGGTCGTGCGCTCGCCGCGGCGCCCCGAGGCGACGCGGCCGGCAAAACGGGTCAGCGCCGCTTTGGGTATCAGGTATTGCGGCAGTACGGCCAGACGTTCAAACAAGAGGCGCTACCCGGAGTTGCGGTTGGGGGGCAATTGTAGAGAGGGTTTCCGGTGCTGATGGACGCATTGCATGGCCCCGCGACTGGGTGACAATCGGGAGGTCAAATGAACTCCATCCGCATGAACGAAGTGGCCGCCCGCGTGGTGGCCTGGCACAACCGTCATCCCCTGGCGCGGCGCATTACGTCCGCCCAGGTGAGCGCCATCGGCGTGATCGCCTTGCCGTTTGTGACCACCGCCGAGCGTGCCGGCGGCACGGTGCGGGCCGATCTGGCGGCGCCGCGGGTGGTGGTTGAACCCAGTTTTGGCGCGCCGCCGGTGCTCGACCAGATGGTGACGCCGGATGAACCGGCACCGGCACCGGCCGCTCAGGATGCAGCGATGGCCAAGGCCAGTCTGCGCGAGCGGGCGATGGCGGCCGTGCCCGGCGAGGTCTCGGCGCCAGGTGCGCCGGCTGCCCTGGCCGAGCCCGAAGTGGCGAAGGCCGGCGGCTGGCTGGGTGCGTTGCGGCTGCCCTGGCTGCGCTCGCGAGCCGGGTTCGAGTCGGTCTTCAGCGAGAACTTCATCGCGCCGCTGCGCCCCAGGCAGGTCGCCGCCTGGGCTTTGCAGCATGGCAGCACCACCCGCCCGGGCGAGCCTGCCTGGCCGCAGCGCGAGGTGCTGGCCGATGCGGCCCTGCAGGCCAAGGCCGCAGGCAAGCCCGGCGTTGAGCCGGTCACCCTCTATCTGGTGACGGCGGCCATCGATACGCCGACCCGGCGCCTGCGCGTGCTGCTGGGCCGCAACGGCACCGTGAAGGTGCTTGGCCCCCGCGACTGGAGCCTGGTGCGGATGCTGGTGGTCGGATTGCTGCTCTCGGCGCTGGGCGGCCTGGCCGCATGGTTCTTGCTGCTGGGCGCGCAGGCGCCCGGGCCCGAGGCGGCGCTGCCCGCGCCGCCTGCCTCTGCTGTGGCGGCCAGCGCGTCGGCTGCGTCGGCTGCGTCGGCGCCGACCTTGACCCAGCATGTCGCCGAACCGGCGGCTTCCGCGGTCGTCGTCATCGCCGAGGCGGTGGCCTCTGCGCCGGTGCCTCAGGCCTCCGCCCCTGTCCTTGCTGCGGCCGCCGAGGCCTCCGCCAGCGCGGCGGCCATCGACAAGACCCGGTCCTCGCGCACCAGGCCCCAGCTGTCCGACGAGGCCCGCCAGGCCGCCATGGCCGAAGGCAAGCAGATGCGCGCCTCAGACCCGTTGCCGCCTGCGCGCACACCGCCGCCGGCAGCTTCTGCTCCGGCGCCCAAGCCGAGCAAGGCGCCCGATCCAGGCTCGCTGGCCATTCCGGCCACGCCTGAGGCCGATCGCGGCCCGTCCGGCGCGGCGCAGCGTCCAGCTCAGGGTGGCAGTGCGCCGGCCACCGCCAAGTTCTATGCGCTGGTCACCAAGCCCAGCTTCTCCAAGGTCGATGCCGAGGCGCGCATGATCTTGCTGCGCGCCGGTGCGGCCAACGCGATTGCCCCGGCCGGCACCCGCATCGAGTTGATACAGGCCCGCCAGGCCTGGCAGGCGGTCTGGTGGCCGTTTGCCAAGCGTGACGACGCCGAGCGCGCCCGTGCGTTGCTGGCGGTGCGGGGCGTGCAGGTTGAGCTCGTCGAGTTCTAGGCCATGTCCGGCGACGAACCCATCTTCCATATCGCCTTCTACAAATTCGTCGAACTCGACGATGTGGATGCGGTGGTCGAGCGCGTGCGCGGTCTGACCCGCGAACTGCGGGGCAGTGTGTTGCTGGCCTCGGAGGGCATCAACGGCGTACTGGCTGGCACGGCGCCGGCCTTGGATGGCTTCGAACACTCGCTGCTGCAGGACCTGCGCTTTGCCGGCATGGTTTTCAAGCGCAGCGCCTGCCACACCGCACCGTTTGCCCGCATCAAGGTGCACAGAAAGCGCGAGATCGTCGCCTTTGGCGTCGATGGGGTGTCAGGGCTGAAGCCATCGCCCGAGGACGTGAGTCATGTCAGCCCGCAGGCCTGGCGCGAGTTGATTGCCCGCGACGACGTAGTGCTGCTCGACAACCGCAACAGCTTCGAATGGCGGCTGGGCCGCTTCAACAAGGCGATCGACCCGCAGGTGGCCAATTTCCGTGACTTTGCGGCCTATGTGCAGGCCCATGCGCCGCAGTGGCAGGCCGGGCGCAAGCGGGTGGCGATGTACTGCACCGGCGGCATACGCTGCGAGAAGACCAGCGCCTGGATGCAGGGCCTGGGGCTGGAGGTCTATCAGCTCGACGGTGGCATCCTTAACTATTTTCAGTCCATGCCCGACACTGAGGCCGACTGGCAGGGCGAGTGCTTTGTGTTCGACAACCGGGTGGCCCTGGACACGCAGTTGCAGGAAACCGCGACCACGGCCGAGCAGGTCTATGCCGGCGACCCGGACGAGGCCTGGCGGCTGGAGCGCGCCAAGCGCCTGGACGCCGCCGGCGAGCCATGAGCAGGGCTGCGGCGCGCGGCGGCGTCAGCCCCAGCTGCATCGCCCTGCCGCCCGGTGACTGGCCCACGGTGCTGGCCTTTTTGCAGCAGCGCTTCGCCCATGTGACGGCCGACGACTGGCGAGAACGGATGGAGCGTGGCGAGGTGCTGGACGCGCAAGGCCTGACCCTGAACCCCGACGCTGCCTACCGGCCCCATGCCAAGCTCTTCTACTACCGCAGCCTGGCTGCCGAACAACCGATCCCGTTCGAGGAGCAGATCCTGTTCCAGGACGAGCTGCTGGTCGCCGTCGACAAGCCGCACTTCCTGCCCGTCACGCCCGGCGGCCGCTATCTGCAGGAAACCCTGCTGGTACGGCTGAAGCGCCGCCTGGGCCTGGATGAGCTGCAGCCCTTGCACCGGCTGGACCGCGAGACGGCCGGCCTGGTGCTGTTCAGCGTGCAGCCGACCACCCGCAATGCCTATCACGCCCTGTTCCGGGAGCGTGAAGTGAGCAAGTGCTACGAAGCCATTGCGCCCTGGCGTGACGATCTGCCGCTGCCAATGACCCGCAGCAGCCGGCTGGCCGAGAGCGAGTCCTTCATGCGGATGCAGGAGGTGCCTGGCGAGCCCAATGCTCGCACCCACATCAGCCTGATCGAGCGCCAAGGCGCGCTGGCCCGCTATCGGCTGGAACCCGAGACCGGCCAGCGCCACCAGCTGCGAGTCCATATGTGTGTGCTGGGCCTGCCCATCGTCAACGACCAGATCTACCCTGTGCACCAGCCCGAACTGGCCGAGAACGACTACAGCCGGCCGCTGCAACTGCTGGCCCGCACGCTGGAGTTCACCGATCCGGTCAGCGGCCAGGTGCGCCGCTTCGAGAGCGGGCTGCGGCTGAGCTTCTGAGCCAGAAATACCATCGCCCGGGGCTTGGCTTGACGCCGATTGGCCCCATCTGCCCTGGTCCTAGAATCGAACAACAACCCCATCCGGCCCGGCCCCCACCATGGTTCCTCATCTCGTCACCGCATTGAACGGCCCCATCAACGAGCTGGAGGCCCGCGTCCTGGAGTCCATGCCGGCCACCGAGCGCTGGTTCCGGCTCGAGTGGATGGAACACACGCCGCCGTTCTATACCTCGGTGGACATCCGCAACGCCGGCTTCAAGCTGGCGCCGGTCGACACCAATCTGTTCCCGGGCGGCTTCAACAACCTGACCCCCGAGATGCTGCCCTTGGCCGTGCAGGCGGCGATGGCGGCGATCGAGAAGATCTGCCCCGAGGCCAAGAACCTCTTGCTGATTCCCGAGAACCACACCCGCAACTCTTTCTACCTGACGAATGTGCGGCGGCTGATCCAGATCTTCACCCAGGCCGGGCTGAACGTGCGCCTGGGCTCGCTGGACGAGAGCGTCAAGGCCCCGACCGCCATACAGCTGCCCGATGGCAGCGAGCTGACCGTCGAGCCGCTGGTGCGCACGCGCGGGCGCCTGGGGCTGAAGGACTTCGACCCCTGCACCATCCTGCTCAACAACGACCTGTCCACCGGCCTGCCCCAGGTGCTGGAGGGCCTGCACGAGCAATACCTGCTGCCGCCGCTGCATGCCGGCTGGGCGGTACGGCGCAAGTCGGTGCACTTCCGCGCCTATGAAGAGGTGGCGAAGAAGTTCGCCAAGCTCCTGGGCATGGACCCCTGGCTGATCAATCCGATGTTCTCGACCACGACGGACCTGAACTTCGCCGAGGGCACGGGCCTGGACGCGCTGCAGACGCAGGCCGACGCGCTGCTGTCCAAGGTGCGGCGCAAGTACAAGGAATACGGCATCCAGGAAAAGCCCTTCATCGTCATCAAGCCCGACTCCGGCACCGAGGGCTTCGGCCTGATGACGGTGCGCGACGCCAAGGAGCTGGCCGACCTGAACCTGAAGGCCCGCGCCAAGCTGGGTGCCAGCGGGCGCGGCCTGGAGGTCAGCTCGGTGATTCTGCAGGAGGGCGTGCCGACCTACGAGCGCGTCAACGAGGCGGTGGCCGAGCCGGTGGTCTACATGATCGACCGCTATGTGGTCGGCGGCTTCTACCGCGTCCATGCCGAGCGCGGCCGCGACGAGAACCTCAATACCCCGGGCTCCAGCTATGTGCCGCTGGCCTTTGCCGAGTCGGGCCAGCTGCCGCGCCTGGGCGAGAAGCCGGGCGCCAGCGCGCCCAATCGCTTCTATATGTATGGCGTGATCGCCCGGCTGGCGATGCTGGCGGCGAGCTATGAGCTGGAGACCACGGACCCTGATGCAGAGCAGTACGACTGAGGGTTGTTGGTGGCGATGTTGCACCGCAACATTGCGCCGAACAACTGTTGTGATCCGTTCTGGGTCAAGCGCACAATAGTCGCTTTCCAGCCGCCGGCCATGCCAACCGTCATGGCCCCGAATTTGTGAGTTCATCTTCCCACGACAGCCGCTCGCCCTCCGTCATGGCGGCTATGACCCTGGGGGCCCTGGGCGTCGTCTATGGCGACATCGGCACCAGCCCGCTGTATGCGCTGAAGGAAGTCTTCCACGGCGGCCATGTCAGCCCCACGCACGACAACATCCTGGGCGTGCTGTCGCTGATATTCTGGACGATGACCATCATCGTCTCGATCAAATACGTGCTGCTGATACTGCGCGCCGACAACAACGGCGAGGGCGGCCTGATTGCCATGCTGGCCCTGGCCACCAATGCGGTCAACCACAAGCCCGAGTTGCGGCGCAGCCTGATGCTGGTGGGCCTGTTCGGCACCGCCATCTTCTATGGCGATGGGGTGATCACCCCGGCAATGACCGTGCTGGGTGCGGTCGAAGGCATCGACGTCTATGCGCCGCAGTTCCACGACCTGATATTGCCGCTGACCCTGGTCGTGCTGACCGGGCTGTTCGCGGTGCAGCGTTTCGGCACCGGCGGCATCGGCAAGGCCTTCGGACCGGTGATGCTGGCCTGGTTCGCCGCGCTGGCGGCGCTGGGGATACCGCACATCCTTGACAACCCCCATGTGCTGGTGGCCGTCAATCCGGCCTACGCGGCCTCGTTCTGCCTGCAGCACAAATGGGTGGCCTTTGTCGCCCTGGGCGCCGTGGTGCTGGTGGTGACCGGGGGCGAGGCGCTCTATGCGGACCTGGGCCATTTCGGCAAGAAGCCGATACGCATTGCCTGGTACGGCATCGTCATGCCGGCCCTGGTCGTCAACTATTTTGGCCAGGGCGCGATGCTGCTGGACCACCCCGAGACGGTGAAGAACCCCTTCTTCAATATGGCGCCGGGCTGGGCCGAGATACCGCTGTTCGCGCTCGCCACCCTGGCCGCCATCGTGGCCTCGCAGGCCCTGATCACGGCGGCGTTCTCGGTCACCAAGCAGGCCATACAGCTGGGCATATTGCCGCGCATGGCGGTGCGCCACACCTCGGAGCGCGACACCGGCCAGATCTATGTGCCCTTCGTCAACTGGGGCCTGTATGTGTTCATCGTGCTGGCCGTGGTGCTGTTCGGCTCCAGCAGCAAGCTGGCCGGCGCCTATGGCATCGCCGTGACGGTGGACATGACCATCACCACGGTGATGACCTTCTTCGTCATCCGCCACGGCTGGAAGTACCCGCTGCCGCTGTGCCTGCTGGCCACCGGCTTCTTCTTCATCATCGACATCACCTTCCTCGGCTCGAACGCGCTGAAACTGTTTGCCGGCGGTTGGTTCCCGCTGGTCATAGGCGTCGGCATGTTCACCCTGATGCTGACCTGGAAGCAGGGCCGGCGCCTGATGCGCGAAAGCCTGCAGCACGACGCGATCGACCTGAAGGGCTTTCTGGAGGCGGTGTTCATCAGCCCGCCGATGCGCGTCAGCGGCACGGCCGTGTTCCTGACCGCCGACCAGGGGCTGACCCCCAACGCCCTGCTGCACAACCTGAAGCACAACAAGGTGCTCCACGAGCAGAACCTGTTCGTCACCGTCAAGCACCACGAGGTGCCCTGGGTGCCGCTGGCCCAGCGCATCGAGGTCGAGGCCCTGGGCCAGGAGTGCTGGCAGGTGATGCTGCATTTCGGCTTCAAGGACGAACCCGATGTGCCCCAGGCCTTGAAACTGCTGGAGAAGCGCGGCGTGCTGCTGGAGGAGATGGAGACCAGCTACTTCCTGTCCCGCGACATCGTTATCCCGACCATGGGCAGCGGCATGGCGATGTGGCGCGAGCAGCTGTTCGCCAGCATGCACCGCAACGCCTCCGGCGTGGCCGACTTCCTGAACCTGCCGACGAATCGGATTGTGGAGTTGGGGTCGAAGGTCGAGATTTGAGTGCTGGACCCAACAAGGCCCTCAGTAAAAACCCACCCCACAAATCAGGGGTAGGACTATCCCCCGCCCATTAGTGAATAAATTCACACTTCGCGCACAATGGCTCCACAAGATTTGCGCGATCACTCAGAAGGTGGGTCGCGGCTTTCGTAGCGAAGCTACCCACACTTTTAGGGATCCCGTAATGAATCTGTTCAGCAAAACCGCCGTCGCACTGGCGATAGCCGCCACCGCCGGTTCCGCCTCGGCCACCGTGATCAGCTTTGACAATCTGGCCGGGCTGCAGGGCAGCACCTTCACCAGCTATGTGGAGTCCGGCTTCACGGTGGAATCTCTGCTGGGCAAGTGGCTTGTGGCCAAGAACTACGGCGCGCCGGTGCCCGACATCTTCTCGGGCAAGGGCTGGGGCACAGCCTCGGCGTCGATCGAGGTGACCGGCGGCATGTTCACCTTCGGCTCGGTGGATCTGTCGGCCAATCTGGGCAATGCCAGCTACACCTTCGAGGGCTCGCTCGGCGGCGTTTCGCAGTTCACACAGAGCGGCGTGCGCAGCTGCGGCGGCTGCAATGGGCTGTTTGCCACCATCGGCAGCAGCTTCTCGTCGGTCGTCATCGACAGCCTGAAGATATCCATCACCGGCTTGGGCAGCTCTTACAACGTGGACAATATCAACGTCACGGCACAGGTGGTGCCCGAACCCGCGACCTATGGCCTGATGCTGGCCGGTCTGCTGGCCGTGGGCACGATAGCCCGCCGCCGTCGCACGTCCTGAACGGCGTCTGTCGTCCAGCAATAAAGAGGCCCGCGGGCCTCTTTTCCTTTTGTGCGCTCAGCATGAGCGCACTCTTGCGGGTGCAAGTCCCGCCGTAAGTT
>JADMJJ010000052.1 GCA_018780645.1 Burkholderiaceae bacterium | reverse complement strand
GGTCCGAGCTGACCAGCACGCGGGACTCGGCATCGAGCAGCACGATCACCGTGCGGTCTTGCGTCGCCAGCAGCTGGCGGAACACGCCAGACATCTCATCGGCCAGGCGGAAGCTCAGGCACAGCACGCCGGCCGTGCCGTCGGCAGCGCGCACGGCGCTGGCGTAGATCAGCCCTGCGCGGCCGCCCAACAGCTCAGGGGTGCCGAAGCGCTCGACAAACGGCGTACCAGCACGCAGCGCCTCTGCGATCAGCGGATCGGCACTGTGGGTGGTGGCGACGCTGCGGTCCAGCCGCGCCAGCACCAGGCCCTGGGACGAGAGCACGACGATGTCGTCATAGACCGAATACTTGGCCACATAGGCACGAAAGCGCGCCTCCAGCGCGGGTCGCGCATCGGCCGCGGCAGCGCCACCGGCCACCAGCGCGCGCACGGGCGCATCGGCGGCCAGGAATCCAACATCGGCCGTGCGCTCGAACAGATTGCGCACCAGGATGTCGATCGCCACCTGGGCCTTGCCCTGCAGGCGCTGCACCGCGTTGTCCAACTGGCGGCGAGCCAGGCTGTCGAGCAGGCTGCCGGTCAAGGCCTGGAAGGCGCTGCGGGTGTGCGCCATATCGGTGGCCGCGCCGCTCATCTGACCCAGCAGGGCCAGGCTGTCCCAGGCCGCTTGCAGGCGCAGCAGGCCCTCGCGGTGTTCATCCACCAGCGGCATATGCCGCACAAACGGCGCCACTTCGGCCGTGAAGGGCAGGCCCCGGCGCCAAACCTTGCTCATCTGCTGATCCCGTGCAAAAAGCCAGCAGTGTGAGCCTCATCGGTGCATCGCCGGGCTGACACAAGCTTCGCGCAAGCACGTGAGGCGCGACAGGCGCACAAACGGCTGCAATCTGCCAGATCAAGGTGCAGGCAGCACCACATCGAGGCGACGCCCCAATTTGGTGTCTGTTGCTGGTGTCAGCCCGCCCGGGCGTAGCGGCTCGGCGGCTGGCCCACATGGCGGCTGAAGGCGGTGCTAAAGGTGCTGGCCGAGCCATAGCCCACGCGCTCGGCCACCTCGGTGATGCCGAGAACCCGGCGGCGCAGCAAGGCCTTCGCCACCGCCATGCGCCAGGCCAGCAGGTACTCCATCGGCGGCTGGCCCACGGCGCGCGTGAAGCGCTCGAAGAATGCCGAGCGCGACAGCGCCGCCTTGGCGGCGAGCTGGGGCACGGTCCAGGCGCGTGCCGGGTCGCCATGGATCTGTCGCATCGCCTGCGCGATGCGTGTATCGGCCAGCCCGCGCAGCAGGCCGGGCGGCGCGTCGTCACCCGTGGTGGAGCGCAGCGCCTCAATCAGCAGCACCTCCACCAACCGCGTGAGCACCAGGTCGCGGCCCGAGCGCTGCGCCTTCGATTCCTCATCGATCAAGCGCACCAGCACCGCCAGTGCCTCGACCCCACGCACACGCATCAGCGCCGGCAGCAGCGAGACCAGCAGCACCGCATCGGGCGCGTCGAACATGAAGAAGCCGCCGAGCAGGCGCACGTCGGGCGGGCCACTCTGCTCACCGTGGCGAACCTCCGCTTCCGGCGGCGGCACCGATCGCGGGTCTATGCGCAGCGGCGCCACCGGCTCGAAGCCCGACAGCGTGAAGCCCGGCGTCTGCGGCAGCAGCACAAAGTCGCCGGCCTCCAGCGTGACCGGTTCCTGGCCATCGACGGCGAGCCGGCAGGCGCCATCAAGCACGACAGCAAAGCCCGGCTGGCCGAAGTCCGAGTAGCGCACGCCCCACAGACCGGCGCCGCTGATGCACTTCGAGTGCACGGCGCGCGGCTGCAGCAGGGCCATCACATCGTTGAGGGGATCGCTCACGGCAGGACTTTCGCAAACGAATTACGGACTCTCCATTGTAGTTAGTCCTACCGTTCGTCGCTATCGTTCTCCCCGTGCCCATCAACCACCCAGGAATCTGACATGAAGACCGTACTGATCACCGGCTGCTCCTCCGGCTATGGCCTCGAGACCGCCCGCCACTTCCACGCCCAGGGCTGGAACGTCATCGCCACCATGCGCACGCCGCGCGAAGACCTTCTGCCGCGCTCGCCGCGGATGTCGGTGCTAGCCCTCGACGTGACGAAGCCCGAGAGCATCGCCGCCGCCATCGAAGCCAGCGGCCCCATCGACGTGCTCGTCAACAACGCCGGCATCGGCCTGTTCGGCGCCTTCGAGGCCACGCCGATGGCCACCATCCGCGAGGTCTTCGAGACCAATACCTTCGCCGTGATGGCGATGACGCAGGCGGCGCTGCCGCAGTTCCGCGCCCGGCGCGCGGGCGTCGTGGTCAACGTGACCTCCAGCGCGACGCTGGCGCCCATGCCCCTGGTCGCCGTCTACACCGCCAGCAAGCAGGCCATCGAGGGCTTCACCGCCTCGCTGGCCCACGAGCTGGCGGCCTTCGGCGTCAGCGTGAAGCTGGTCGAACCCGGCTATGCGCCGACCACCCGTTTCACGGCCAATGGCGGCGAGCGCATGGCGGGCCTGATCCCCGAGGCCTATGCACCGTTCGCGCAGCGCGTTTTCGCGTCGTTCGCGCAACTGCCTGCCGTGACCACCGAAGCCGATGTGGCCGAGACCGTGTGGCTGGCCGCAAACGACAGCTCGGGTCGCCTGCGCTATGCGGCGGGCGCCGATGCGGTGGCCCTGGCGCAGGTTCAGGGCTAGCCACAAGTTACCCTTGCGCCATGGACTCCCTGATCGCCGCCGCCGGGCGGGCCCTCGCCGCCGGTGATCCACTAGGCGCACTGAAGCGCGTCGCCCTGCGCAACGACCCCCCGGCGCTGGCCCTGCGCGGCATCGCCATGGCCCAGCTGGGCGACCACACGGTGGCCCGCGCGCTGCTGCGGCGGGCCGGCCGGGCCTTCGGCAGCCATGAGGCGCTGGCACAGGCGCGCTGCGTCGTGGCCGAGGCCGAGGTCGCCCTGGCCATGCGCGACCTGGGCGGCTCGCCGCGCACGCTGGCCGCTGCCGTGCTCACGCTGGAGGCCCATGCCGATCACGCCAATGCGCTTCACGCGCGCCTGGTCGCGGCGCGCCGGTTGCTGCTGCTCGGGCGTCTCAATGAGGCAGCCGCCGCGCTGGCCCCGCTGGAGGCGCGCCGTCTGCCGTCCTCGCTGGCCGCCGTGGCCGAGCTGTGCGCCGCGGAGCTGGCCCTGCGCTCGCTGCATACCGGCGTGGCGCGCGACGCGCTGGCCCGCGCGCAGCAAGCAGCTCATCGCGCGCAAGTGCCTGCCCTGCTGGCCGAGGTGGTGGAGGCGCGGGCGGCGCTTGATCGCCCTGCCGCCCGGCGCATTTCCGCTGGCGGCGAACAGATGCTGCGACTGGATGAGGTCGCAGCGCTGCTGAACTCGGATGCGCTGGTGGTAGACGCCTGCCGCCGCGGCCTGGGCACTGGTGCCGAGTGGCGGCCACTGGCGCGCCGGCCAGTGCTGTTCGCCCTGGCGCGTGCGCTGGCCGATGCCTGGCCGGGCGATGTGGACCGTGAAGCGTTGATCGCCGACGCATTCCGCACGCGGCACCCCGACGAAACCCATAGAGCCCGGCTGCGCGTCGAGATCGGCCGGCTGCGCAAGCTCGTGGCGCCGCTGGCCGGCATAGCAGCCACCGCGCGCGGCTTCGCACTCAGGCCGAGTGAGGGGCGAGACGTGACCCTGCTGATGCCACCCATCGAGGGCGAGCAGGCCTCGCTGCTGGCGCTGCTGGCCGATGGAGCGGCCTGGTCCACCTCGGCGCTGGCACTGGCGCTGGGGGCCAGCCAGCGCACGGTGCAGCGCGCGCTGGCCGAGCTGGAGGCTGCAGGCCAGGCGTGCTCGCTCGGCCGGGCACGGGCGCAGCGCTGGCTGGCGCCGCCGCTGAGCGGATTCACGACGATCTTGTTACTCCCTGCCGCGCTGCCGATTGAATAGAGTTGACTCCAGGCGCTGACCAGAGGCGCTATCAACGGAGTCAACACAGATGAGCAAGCAAGAAAGCCAGGTCCCCCTCCACGCGGCCGAGATCGTCCGCGAGTACGGCCCCTTCGCCGGGGCCAGCAAGGTCGCCGGCGTCACCCACGATGGCCTGCGGGTCTGGGCCGCCACCGGCGCGGCGCTGATGGCCTTCGATCCGGCCAGCGGCGAGCCCACGGGCAGCATAGCCTGCGCCTGCGACGCCGGCACGGCCTTCGACGGCACCTACCTCTACCAGATCGCCGAGTCGCGCATCGACAAGATCGATCCGGGCAGCGGCCAGGTGCTGGCCACCATACCCGCCCCCGGCCACGGCGGCGACTCGGGCCTCACCTGGGCCGAGGGCAGCCTGTGGGTCGGTCAGTACCGTGACCGCAAGATCCACCAGATCAACCCCGAGACCGGCGCGCTGATACGCAGCATCGAGTCCAACCGCTTCGTCACCGGCGTGACCTGGGTCGATGGCGAGCTGTGGCACGGCGTCTGGGAAGGCGGCGAGAGCGAGATCCGCCGCATCGACCCTACCAGCGGCGCCGTGCTCGAACGCTTGGGCATGCCGCCCGGTGCCGGTGTCAGCGGGCTCGAGTCCGATGGCGCCGGCTTGTTCTATGCCGGTGGCGGCGAAAGCGGCAAGGTCCGCGCCGTGCGCCGCCCCCGGTCCTGATCCCACACCTACTCAAAGGAGCCATCATGAACACAGCCACTGCAGACACTACCCACCACCCGGTCGTCTCCCACGAGCGCTGGCTCGCCGAGCGCATCAAGCTGCTGGAGCGCGAAAAGGAGCTGACGCGCTGGAACGACCAACTCGCCCAGGAGCGCCGCGCCCTGCCCTGGGTGCGCATGGACAAGGACTATGTGTTCGACACGCCCATGGGCCCGCGCCGGCTCGCCGATCTGTTCGACGGCCGCCGCCAGCTGCTGGTGCAGCATTTCATGTTCGCCCCCGGCTGGGAGCAGGGCTGCAAGAGCTGCTCCTTCATGGCCGACCACCACGACGGCATGACCGCGCATCTCGCGCAACGCGATGTGACCCTGCTGGCCGTGTCGTGCGCGCCGCTGGCCGATATCGAGCGCTTTCGCCAGCGCATGGGCTGGCGCTTCAATTGGGTGTCGTCGCAGGGCAGCGACTTCAACCGCGACTTCCACGTCAGCTTCACGCCAGACGAAATGGCCAGCGGCGAGGTGTACTACAACTACAAGATGCAGCCCTTCCCGCAGGCCGAAGCGCCCGGCATCAGCGTGTTCTACCGGGACGATGGCGGCCAGGTCTTCCATACCTACTCGCGCTTCGGCCGCGGCGTCGAAGTGATGATGGGCACCTACCACCTGCTCGACCTGACCCCGGCGGGCCGCAATGAAGAAGGCATGGCCTACGGCATGGAATGGCTGCGCCACCATGACCGCTACGAGGCCGCAGCGCTCGCGAAGGCCGCCGCGGCCGGCAGCTCATGCTGCGCGGCGCAGGCCTGATTGATGACCCGTGAGCACCGGAGCAAGCAATGACAAGCCTGTGGCCTTGGCTGGCAATTGCCGGCGTCGGCGCCTTGCATGGGTTGAACCCCACCAGCGGCTGGATGTTCGCCGCCGCCTGGGGTGTGAAGTCAGGCGACCGGCGGCAGGCACTGCGGGCCCTGCTGCCGCTGGCGGCCGGGCATGTCGCTTCGGTCGGACTGGTCGCCGCCACGGTGCTGCTCGGCCTGGCGATGGATCGCTGGCTGGTGCAAATGCTGGCGGGTGGGCTGCTGCTTGTTGCCGTGGTGCTGTGCCTGGCGGGGCGCCGATGCGGGTGGCGGCCAGCGCCAGCGGGCCATCTCGGGCTGGCGCTCTGGTCCTTCATGATGTCCACCGCGCACGGGTCGGGCTTGATGCTGGCGCCTGCGCTGGCACCGCTGTGCTTCAGCAGCACCGCAGCCGGCCCCGCGATCACGGTGTCTGACTCACTGGCCATGGCGGTTGCGGCGGTTGGCGTTCACACGGCAGCGATGGTGGCCGTGGCCGGAGTGATCGCCATCGCTGCGTGCCGCGGGTTTAGCCTTACCAGCGGCCTGCTCGGAGGTCGCCGGGCAAGGCAGTGATTGCCTCGGTTCAGGCCTGCGCTGAAGCGCCGTGTGCCTGCGCCGCGGCGGCCATGTCCATGTACATCAGTTCCCACAGATGGCCGTCCAGGTCCTCGAACCCATGGCCGTACATGAAGCCATGGTCCACCGGCGCATTGGGCGTCTTGCCGCCGGCCGCCACGGCCTTGGCGACCAGTGCATCCACCTCGGCGCGGCTGTCGCACGACAGGCAGACCAGCACCTCGGTGCCCTTAGTTGCATCGGCCACAGGCTTGCGGGTGAAGGTCTGGAAGAAGGGCTCGGCCAGCAGCATCGCGAAGATGTGCTCGCTGATCACCATGCACAGCGCGTCGTCGTTGCTGAACTGGGGATTGAAGCTGTAGCCCAGGCTGGTGAAGAAGGCGCGGGTCTTTTCGATGTTCTTGACCGGCAGATTGACGAAGATTTTCTGGTTCATGGACGGATTCACTCACTGATGTCGTTGATAGGTTGGAGCTTGGCGCTGCAGCACCCGGCCTCCACTCTAACGACGAAACTGCCCAGCCGAAATCGACAGGCGCGACGGGTTTGATTGAAAAAATATCAGTGCGCCGGGTCGGGCAACGCCACGCCACGCCACGCAACACAACACAACACAACACAACACAACACAACAGCTTGTCGATATTCCCCAACCTCCTTCGTCGTGATCCAGAGGCACTTCGCCTCTGCGACTCATACTTTGAAGAGGACACCCATGGGGAATGATCAAACAACACAATCGCTGCTGATGGCGGGCATCGCCGCGGCCGGCATCTTCTTTCTGGTGGCAACCATCGAGAGCCTGATTCGGCCCGGCTTCAACTTGAGCAAGCATGCCGTCAGCATGCTCAGCCTGGGCGACCGCGGCTGGCTGATGATGGCCACCTTCATCGTCAGCGGCGCGCTGACGACGATGTTTGCCGCAGGCGTCTGGCGCGCCACGGGTGCCGTGGCTGCCCCCCTGCTGCTGGGCCTCTATGGCCTTGGCCTGGTGATGGCGGGGGTGTTTCCTGCGCCAGCGGCGCTGGGCTTCCCTCCCGGAACGCCCGAGGACCTTCAGCCCGTGATGAACACCCCGGCCGTGCTGCACAGCATCGCCTTCATGTTGGCCTTCGGAGCCTTGATCGTCGCCTGCTTCGTGCTCGCCGCGAACTTCTGGGCCGAAGGGTCAATGCCCTGGGCGGTGTTCTGTGTGTCGGCCGGCATTGCCATGCCCGCTCTGGTCGGGCTGGGCATGAGCAATATCGTTGCCACCGGCGTGGCTTTCTATGCCTCGGGGATGGTGGGGTGGCTTGTGGTCGTCGCGATGGGAGTCAAGATACTGCGTCAGGGGGCCTGACTTTCGTCGGGCTTGGGGTCACTTCCGGGCTGAGTCCTGCTGGAGCTGCGCCCCTGTCATGACAGGTGAGTTGAACTGAGCAATATCAGCCCTTGGGTTACCGGCCCAGCGCGCCGCGCCAAGCCGCCCAGCAGGGCCAGCCCGGCGAGCAGCGTCACCCACGTCGCCGGCTCGGGCACCGCGGGGTAGATGCCGGCGAGTTCGCCGTCGAAGGTCAGCCCTTGGGCGCTGAACAGCTCGGCGTCGAAGGAATGCGCGAAGTAGCCGCTCGACTGCGAGGTCGTGCCCTGACCCATGGCCTGCACGAACAGGTTCATGTCGCCCGAGATCTCCAGCGTGTTGCCGACGAAGGTGGCCACGGTGTAACGGCGCAGGCTCGTGTCCGGGAAGTGGCTCAGCTGGTCGGACGCACGGATGTCGTTGTTGACGAACTCGTAGTCGTTGGCCGACGGCAGCGTGCCGCCCACCCATTCGCCTGGCGGCCCCCAGCGCGATTCGATCAGGCCTTCGGCGCCGGTCCATGCGTCGACCTTGGCGTCGAACAGGACGTGACCGTAATAGCCGAAGCCCATCACCTCGCGTGGTCCGCACTCGCCACAACCGGGCACGTCTTGGTTCAGGTCGATGATGCGGTAGTCCACGCGCGCGTCGACGCTGGCCAGGGAACGCGCGTTGCCGTAGGTCGGCATGCCACCGAAGGTCAGCGGGTTGAGCCAGCCGGCGCCGATCTGCCCGTCCACTCGCAGCAGCACATCGAACTGCACCGGCGTGCCCAACTGCAGGCCCGACGTGCCGGGCAGCACCTGCACATGCTTGAAGAAGCTGGCGTCGGTGCTGGCGGTGAACAGGTTGGCAGCCGACGGGTGCCACGCGCTCAGCGTGGCCACGCCGCGCAGCGTCTGCTGCGACGCCGCCGCCGTGCCCTGGTGCAGCGACTGCTGCAGGCCGCCCGACAGCGCGCTGTCCAGCGACAGCGGCGCCAGCACGGCCGCCTCGCCAGGGCCTGCCGAAACACTGCTGCTGAGACCGTTGACGTCTCGGATCGTCACGTCGGACGAGGCGATGGGCGCGGCCTGGGCCAGCGGCCCCAGCAGTGCCACGATGGCGGCAATCAAGCTACGCGATACGGACACTTCGGCTCTCCTGTGAGGATGGACAACGCCATGCAGTGTGAGGACGGGTCGCGCGGCAGACATTGAGCACGATCAAGCATCGCGCAGCCGGTGTTCGGCGGCGGACACGCCCTGGATGCAGGCTTCATGAAAGGCCCGCAACGCATCGCCACGCCGCGTTCTGCGAGGTCCGGCACGCACCACACAGTGTCCGCACGGTCTCAAGCCGCGAGCTTCGCCTCAAGCGCACAGAGTTTCGCCTGCCTTCAAGCATGTCCGATGGTTGTTGCCGCCGCTGGTTGAGAGTCACAGGAGCCGGCGGCTCCAGCGGTTTCAGAGCTCGCCTCGGCGACGGCCGAGTACCGTAGCCCCGCGGCCTACTTCGTCTTCAAAGTCTCGCGTCCGTCCTGCAGGTTTCGCAGCAGTTCGGTATAGCGCCGGTCGAAGTGGCTGCCGAACTCCCCTATCTTCTTGGCCAGCAGATCCTTCGCCTGCTTCGACAGCTTGGGGTCCTTGAGGAGCGCCGGCAGCTCCCGCATGATGAAGTCCTTGTCCTTCTGAAGGATGCCGTAGTCGTCGGCTGCGCCGTCGAAGATCTGGATGTCACCGACCGCATGGCTTGCGAAGATGTCTGAAAGTTCACCCCAGACGTCCTTGGCGATCTTCTTGCGGTTCGGAAGCAGCGCGTCAAGGTCGGCGGTCTTGCCCAGCTCGTTGAAGAATACCCAGGCGTTCGGGTAGGGAATCTCCTTGCGATCCTTGTCGACGATCACCGGCGGCTTCAGCGTCTTGAGGATGTCGGGCAGCGTCTTGAACCCGACGCCTACCTTCGCGTCTTTCGCCGCGTTCGCGTGCTTCTGCCACTTCTCCACGACCTTGTACATCGGCGTGCCCATGAAGGTCTTACGATCCTCCGGCGACACTCTTTTGCCCAGCTCGTCCTCCATGTCCTCAAGATCGTAGTCTCGTCCCGAGTAAAGGATCGTCTTGTTGGGTGGCGCCTTCAGCTTGCTCTTGTTTTCCGACACCCAGGTACGAATGGCCTTGAAGTTCTTGCTGTGCAGGTCGCCCTCGCTCAATGCAGGTTTGTAAGCCATGGAAGTGCCCGTCGGTTGCCTTGCCTGAGCATATGCTACCTACCGGTAGCGCAGGCCACATCATCGAAGTTGGCGATTCGTTGGGTCGCGCTGCCACAAGCCTCTTCACCCGGCCACCGCCGCGCCAAGATGGGCTCGACGCGGGGCACGGCAGGCGGCTGCAGCCGGGTGCCATCCGAAGCACGGCCGGAAGCTGGCCGCACCGAGCGACCGCCAGTCCAAGGTACTCTGGCGGCCGGGTTTTCATCGACAGCAGGCACCGCGTCTTGAAGCGCAAGCCGCCTTTGCCTCCGAGCCTTGCAGGGTCTATCTTGAACATCGGTACGGCAACTTCCGGAGACCCCCATGGCTCGTTCAATCGTTCCAGCTGTCGCCCTGGCTGCCGCCTTGTCATGTGGCCCGGCCGCTGCCACCGTCGTCGCCAGCTACACCAACCAGTTCGACATCGAGTTCTTCGACAACTCGCCCGATGTCTGGTTGACGTCCGATGTGCTGCTCAATGCTGGGTTTGCATCGCTGAAGTACACGGTGTCGTACCAACTGCTCGATGTCGGGCTCGACGTCACCTGGTACGACCAGAACAACTCGGTGCTCGTCCATGGCGGCGGCGGCTATTCGTCGGGTCACTACGCGTACTCCCTTGACGTCGACTATGTGGGCCAGCTGGCACCGGTCATCGGACACCGATTGTTCGGAGGCAAGGCCGACTTCAGCGCCGGACAGGTGCAGAAGTTTCCGTGCTTCTCGAAGGTCTGCCCGACCAGCCACTACGACTGGGTACACAACGCGCCGCCTCCGCCAGGGCCCAGTGCCCAGCAGGCGACGTTTGCCAACGCCGCGGCAGCCGAGGGCCTGGACGAAACGCGGGCGACGCTGTCGGTGCTGGTGCCCGACATCGACGATCCCGACAACCGCGACGCCGACGCCGTGACTGCCCTCTACCGTTTCACCAGCGCCGCGCAGCAGCTGGGCAGCGCATGGCAGTACCGCTACTCGGTGACCAATCTGACCGGCAGCGAGGTCGTCGTCGACCTCGAGCTGCTGCAGCTGTCCGGGGTCCTTGCACCCGGGGCCAGCCGCGAGGTCCTGGTCAACTCCAGCGCCGCGCCGGGATTGCTGCGCACCACGCCCAGCGTGAGGCGGGACGACGGCCCGTTTGGCGACCTGCGCTTTGATGCACTGGCGCCAGTGCCCGACATCCCAAGCGGGTGGGCCCTGGCCGCCGGGTTGTCGGGCCTGACGCTGCTGATGCGGCGGCGCCGGCCCTGACCCGTTTTCGACAGGGTGTTCAGGCCGGCCTGAAGGCGCGCCGGGCCTGTTCGTCCGGCGGGCTGATGGGGCTTTGAAAGGGTGGTGCCAGGAGGCTGTCGGGCTTGGGGTCGGGACCGCGTTGAGCCTGCAAGGGGGTGCAGTCTAGGCGCATAGCACAGCCGGGTTGTATACCCGGCTCGGGTCCGACCCCCAGCCCGACAGCCTCCTGGATCTTCATCATTCGGGGCCAGGATTTGCCTGTTTGGATATGACAATAGGCGGATGCGGTTCACGTACACCTCCGAGATGCCTTTGCAAGGTCGCGCCCTGTGCCGGCTGGCCGCCGCAGCGGAGCCCAGCGCTTGAGCGTGGCCGAGCCTGAGATGTCGCCGCTGGCCCTGGCCCGGCGGCCTGGCGCCGAGCGCAAGCGGCCGGCGCTTGCGTTGCTGTTGTCGCTGCTGGTTCACGCGTTGCTGCTGAGCCTGACCTTCGGCGGCCAGGGGCTAGGACTGCCGGGCCTGGGATTCCCCTGGCAGGAACGACGGGCCGAGGCGCCCGAGCTGCGCGTGCTGCTCGTGCCGCCCCGGGCTGCGGCCATACTGCCAGCGCCGCAGGATCGCATAGAGCCGCCGGTGGCCGACGCACCAGCGTTTACGCCATTGGCGCCACCGGCGCCCTCTGTGGCGGCTGTTCCCACTGCAACGGCTGCACCCGCTGTGGTCTCTGCTGCTACGGTCACCCCGGTGCCCACCGCCCTGCCCCCTGCAGCCCCCGCCGCCCCGCCGTTAGCGCCCTTGCGCACCGAAGCGCCCGCTGATGCCACGCCCCCGCCGGCCGCCGAGCCCGCCGCAGTGGCGGTGGCCGTGACTCGATCCGACGAAGCCAAGTGGGCCGTTCCCGCCGCACCGGCCATGCCAACGCCCGCGATTGCCGCAGCGTCGAGCGCTTCGAGCCCGCCCACCGAGAGACCGCCGCCTCAAGAGGCCACCGATGCGGCCCGCGCCCGCGTCGAGCAGGAAGCGCGCGAGCGAGCCGCCGAACAGGCCGAGCTTGAGCGCGCCAAGCGCGAGGCGCAGGCACAACTCCAAGCCCAGCAGCAGGCAGAACGGTTGGAGGCCGCCCGTCAGGACGCGGCCCGAACAGAGGCCGCAAGGCTTGAGGCCGAACGCCAGGCCGCAGCGAAACAGGCCGCCTCCAGGCAGGAAGCAGCGCGGCTGGAAACGGCAAGACAAGAAGCTGCACGCCAGGAGGCCGCGCGGACAGAGGCCGCCCGGCTGGAGCACGAGCGGCTGGAAGCCGCAAGGCAAGCGGCGGCAAGACAGGAGGCCGCGCGCCAGGAGGCGGCTCGGCAGGACGCCGCAAGGCAGGAGGCAGCACGGCAGGACGCCACCCGCAGGGAGGCGGCAAGGGTCGAGGCCGCCCGGCTGGAGGCCGCGCAGGCGGTGGAGGCGCGCGAGGCCCGGCTGCGGGCGATCGGGCGGCAGTTGGACGAGGAGGCCGCCCGGCGTGATGCAGTCTCGGCCGCAGCGCGCCAGTCTCCGACGGTGAGCAGTGCGCGCCGGGGCAGGCTGTTCGGGCGCAGCGATGCCAATGCGGAACTCGTCCAGTACGCCGAAACCTGGAGCCGCAAGATCCAGCTGAACATGACCTTCGACATGGTCCGCGACGCGGTCAGGCAGCCCCACACGGATCCGGTGGTGACGGTGGCCGTGCGCAGCGACGGCTCGGTGGAGTCGGTGAGCTTCG
>JADMJJ010000025.1 GCA_018780645.1 Burkholderiaceae bacterium | reverse complement strand
ACCATCGAGGACGTGCTGGAAGAGATCGTCGGCGAGATCGAGGACGAGTTCGACGACAAGGACGGTGACAGCAGCATCTACACCCTGGCCGATGGCAGCCAGCGGGTGGCCGGCGACGCCGACATCAGCGCCGTCAACGAGGCCTTCTCGGTGCAGCTGCCGGAAGAGGATTTCGACACCATAGGCGGCCTGATCGCCCAGGAGCTGGGCCGTGTGCCCCGGCGCGGCGAGATCGTCGAGCTGGCCGGCCTGAGCTTCAATGTGATGCTGGCGCGCGGCGGTGCGGTGCGCTGGTTCAAGGTCACCCGCGCGCCCGAGCGCAAATCGGAAGCCGACGGGGCACCCACCGCGTGAAGGCGCTCGCCCGCGTGCGCGGCTGGTTCGCCAGCGCGCCGGCCATGCTTGTGGCCGGACTCGGCCAGACCCTGTCATTCGCACCGTTCGAGGCCTGGTGGTTGCAGCCGGTTTCGCTGGCCCTGCTGGCCTTTGCCACCCTTCAGGCTGCGCCGCGCCGCGCCGCTTTTCTGGGTTGGCTGTTCGGCTTGGCCTGGCTGGTCTCGGGCCTGTGGTGGCTCTACATCAGCATGCATGACTTCGGTGGCATGCCGGCCTGGCTGGCGGCGCTGGCCGTGGTCGCGCTGGCGGCGGCCCTGTCGCTGTACTACGCCGCGGCGATGGCACTGTTTGCCAAGCTGCGCGGCGTCAGCCCCTATCTGAA
Source organism: Burkholderiaceae bacterium (assembly GCA_018780645.1). Classification (GTDB taxonomy): domain Bacteria; phylum Pseudomonadota; class Gammaproteobacteria; order Burkholderiales; family Burkholderiaceae_C; genus Paucibacter. The sequence goes on along the minus strand of JADMJJ010000025.1, from coordinate 63,496 downwards.
TGCGCTGCTTTGGACGGCCTGCTGGCTGCTGGCCGAGCTGGCGCGGGCGGTGCTATGGACAGGTTTTCCCTGGATCGCCTCCGGCTATGCGCACAGCGTGGGCCTGTTGAGCGCCTGGGCGCCGTGGATCGGGGTGTATGGCCTGTGCGCACTGGGTGCTGGGCTGGCCTATGTCTTGGCCTCTGTGCTGGGCTCGGTGCCTCGCCGTCAGAAGCTGGGCCTGGCCGTTGCGGCCATGGTCGTGCTTGTGGCCGCGCCGCTGCTGCCGGGCGAATTCACCCAGGATGCCGGCACGCTGAAGGTCAGCCTGCTGCAGCCCAATGTGGCGCAGAACCTGAAGTTCGATCCGAACCGGCTGGAGGCCAATCTGCAGCTGCTGCTGCGCCAGATCGCCGGTGCCAAGGGCGACCTTGTGGTGACGCCGGAGTCGGTCGTGCCGCTGACCCGCGGCGAGCTGAGCCCGGGCTTCTGGGCCGATCTGCAGGCGCCGTTTGCCGCTCAGGGCCGGGGTTTGATGATCGGCATCTTCACTGGCAGCGAGACCGATGGCTATGTCAACTCGGTGCTGGGCCTGCCGGGGCCGGGTGGTGCCGACTATGTCTATGGCAAGCGCCATCTGCTGCCCTTCGGCGAGTTCATCCCCCCGGGCTTTCGCTGGTTCGTGGCCCTGCTGCAGATTCCGCTGGGCGACCAGGCCAGCGGCCGCAGCGAGGCCGCCTACGAGGTCGCCGGCCAGCGTGTGCGGCCGCTGATCTGCTATGAGGATCTGTTCGGCGAAGACGTAGTTGCCAGCATGGTCGGCCCGCGGCCGGCCACCCTGTTCGTCAACGTCAGCAATCTGGCCTGGTTCGGCGACATGCTGGTGCAGGACCAGCATCTGCAGTTCTCGCAGATGCGGGCGCTGGAGTTCCAGCGCGCGGTGGTGCGCTCCACCAACACCGGTGCCACGGCCGTGGTCGACCACCGCGGCCGCATCGGCCCGCGCCTGCCGGCGTTGACCGAGGGCATTCTGGAGGCCCAGGTGCAGGGGCGGGTCGGTGTGACGCCCTATGCGCGCTGGCTGTCGATGCTGGGGCTATGGCCGCTGTTCGGGCTGACCCTGGTTGTGCTGGGCTGGGCCTGGCGCCGGCGCTCTGCCTAGATTCCGCTCATCCGCACCAGCCGGCCCGGCCGCTCGGCGGTGATCTCACCGTCCCGCTGCACGCAGCGCCCTGCCACCCAGGTGGCCCGATAGCCCTTGGCTTTTTGCAGAAAGCGCTGGCCGCCGGCCGGCAGATCGCGCACCAGGCGCGGCACGCCGACCGACAGCGAGGCCGGGTCGATCAGATTCAGGTCTGCCCGCAGGCCCACGGCGATTCGGCCGCGGTCGGCCAGGCCCAGGTACTCGGCATTGCGCTGCGTCAGCATCTGCACCACGGTCTCCAGCGGCAGGCGGTCCTTGGCCCGGTCGCGCACCCAGTGGGTCAGCATGAAGGTGCTGAAGCTGGCGTCGCAGACGGTGCCCACGTGGGCGCCTGCGTCGCTCAAGCCCAGCAGCGCGCGCGGGTGGTCCAGCATCTGCCGCACCACGTCCAGCGAGCCCTGGTTGTAGTTGAAGATCGGGAAATAGATCAGATTGCCGCCGTCACCCCCGGCCAGGTGGTCGTACAGCGCTTCGAGCGCCGTGCAGCCGCGCTGCTTGGCTCGCACCAGAAAGCTCTGCATCACCGAAGGCTCATAGTCGGGTTCGACGCCTTCGGTCGATGACAAGGGGAACATGCGGCCGCTGATCAGCTCGATGCGGGCCAGGAGGATGTCCACCAGCGGCGGAATGGCCGTGCCATCGCCGGCCAGACGGTCCGACTTCTCGCTCAGGATGCGGGCCTTGCGCGCGGGTTCGCGCAGCGCTGCGGCACGCTCGGCCAGCGGCAGATGCGCCACCTCCTTGTAGCCCGGGAAGCCCATGAAGGGATGAAAGCTCGCGTCCAGCCCGTTGATCACGCCGATGCCGCGCGCGGCCGTCTGCAGATACAGCGGCATGCCCTTGGCGACAGCCGCTTCGACACGGGCGGCAATCGCCTTGTATTGCTCACCACCGGGGTCGCGCTGCAGCCAGGTCATCGACAGCTTGCGGCCGCTGGCCTGGGCCAACTGCTCCAGCAGATCGAACTCGGCATCGAAGCGCTCGGCGCCTCTGAGCAGGTCGAAGTCGCTGACCATCTGCACCACGCCATGCTGCAGGCCCTCGAAGGCGCGGGCCAGGCCCATCAGCTCGGCGGCGCTGGCCTCCGAGGCCGGCGTCTCATGGCCCTCGGCGGTGCGGTGGTTGTCGCTGCGGCCGGTCGAGAAGCCCACCGCGCCGGCCTGCAGCGCCTCGCGGAGCAGACTGCGCATCTGCGCGATATCGTCCTCGGTCGCTGCCTCTTGCGCCACCGCGCGCTCGCCCATCACGAACATGCGCAGCGGGTCATGCGGCACCTGGACCAGATAGTCCAGGCTGCGCGGCCGGGCCGCCAGCGCATCCATGTATTGCGGGAAGCTTTGCCAGCAGAAGGCTATGCCCTCGGCCAGGGCCACGCCGGGGATGTCTTCCACGCCCTGCATCAGGCTGATCAGCCGAGACTGCTCGCCGCTGCGCAGCGGCGCGAAGCCGACGCCGCAATTGCCCATCACCACCGTCGTCACCCCATGGTGGATGCTGGGCGAGAAGGTCTCGTCCCAGCTGGCCTGACCGTCGTAGTGGGTGTGGATATCGACGAAGCCCGGGGTCAGCCAGGCGCCGTCGGCGGGCACCGTCTCGGTCGCGGCGGTGGTGATGCTGGCGCCGATCTCGGTGATCAGGCCATCCTTCACCCCCACATCGGCAGTGAATGCCGGCGCACCCGTGCCATCGACGATGGTTGCGCCTTTAACCAGCAAGTCCAGCATCACGCTTCCTCCAGTAGATCGCCAGGCTCATGCCCGACACGATGTGCCAGATGCCCCACAGGCTGGCGATGATCACCATGCCCAGGTCGGCATTGAACTGCACGGCAATGATGCCCAGGGCCAGGCCCGAGTTCTGCATGCCGCCCTCAATCATCACCGCGCGCTTGTCGGGCTCGCTCATGCCCATGGCCTTGGACGTGAGCCAGCCCAGCAGCAGGCCCGAGGCGTTGTGCAGCACGACGATGGCCAGCATCGGCAGGATGGCGGCATTCAGCAGGTGGCGCTGTGCCACCAGGCCCAGCGCGATGAAGGCCAGCAGGGCCAGCAGGCTGAAGTTGCCCAGCGGCTTGCGTATGCGTTCGGCAAGGCGCGGCCGGTGGTGGCTCAGGCTCAGGCCCAGGGCCATCGGTATGGCCAGCATCAGGGCCAGGCTGATCCAGATGTCGTTCGGGTTGAGGGCAATCTCGCGCAGCCAGGCGGCCGTGGCCGGGTTGGCGGCCATCATCCAGCCGAAGTTGAACGGCGTCAGCACCAGGGCCATCAGGCTGGCCACCGCCGACACGCTGACCGAGAGCGCGGTGTTGCCCCGGCCATAGTGGGTGACGAAATTGCTCAGCGAGCCGCCCGGGCAGGCGGCTACCAGCATCATCGCCGCCTCCACATTGGCCGGCAGGTCCAGCGCCAGGGTGGCCGCCCAGGTGGCCACCGGCAGCAGCAGGAACTGCGGAATCAGGGCGCAGACCACGCTCCTGGGCATCTTCGCCACGCGCCGGAAATCCTCCACCCTCAACTCCAGCGCCACCGAAAACACCATGGTGGCCAGCACCAGGCTCAGTATCAGTTGTTGTGTGCTCACACGCGCCTCCTCGCGATTCGGAGCGTAGCGGCTGTCAACCCCCGTAAAATCAATCGTTTACGCCTATACCGAGAGCTCCGTGCCATGCTGACCTTCCAGCAAATCATCCTGAAATTGCAAGACTATTGGGACCAGCAGGGCTGCGCCCTGCTGCAGCCCTACGATATGGAAGTCGGCGCGGGCACCAGCCACACCGCCACCTTTTTGCGCGCCATCGGCCCCGAGCCCTGGAAGGCGGCCTATGTGCAGCCCAGCCGCCGCCCCAAGGACGGCCGCTATGGCGAGAACCCGAACCGCCTGCAGCACTACTACCAGTACCAGGTCGTGCTCAAGCCGGCGCCGGCCAATATCCTGGAGCTGTATCTGGGTTCGCTGGAGGCGCTGGGCTTCGACCTGAAGAAGAACGATGTGCGCTTCGTCGAGGACGATTGGGAAAATCCGACCCTGGGCTGCTGGGGCCTTGGTTGGGAGGTCTGGCTCAATGGCATGGAGGTGACCCAGTTCACCTACTTCCAGCAGGTCGGCGGCCTGGATTGCAAGCCCATCACCGGCGAGATCACCTACGGCCTGGAGCGCCTGGCCATGTATCTGCAGGGCGTCGAGAGCGTCTATGACCTGGTCTATGCGCCGGGCATCAGCTATGGCGACGTCTACCACCAGAACGAGGTCGAGCAGAGCACCTATAACTTCGAGCATTCGGATGTGGACTTTTTGCTCGGCGCCTTTGCCAGCCACGAGCAGCAGTCCAAATACCTGATGGAGCAAAACCTGGCCCTGCCGGCCTACGAGCAGCTGCTCAAGGCCGCGCACAGCTTCAATATGCTGGACGCCCGAGGCGCCATCAGCGTGACCGAACGTGCCGCCTATATCGGCCGCATCCGCGACATCGCGCGCAAGGTCGCCAAGAGCTATTTCGACAGCCGCGCGCGGCTGGGTTTCCCGATGGCGCAGAAGGAGCGCGCCGACGAGGTGCTGGCCTTGATACTGAAGAACGAGAAGAAGGCAGCCTGATATGAGCATGCAAAACTTGCTGGTGGAGTTGTTTGTCGAAGAGCTGCCGCCCAAGGCGCTGAGGAAGCTCGGAGATTCGTTCTCGGCTGTGCTGGCCGCGAGCCTGAAGGCCCAGGGCCTGACGTCCGAGGCCTCGGTCGTCACCTCGTTCGCCTCGCCGCGCCGTCTGGCCGTGCATGTGACGCAGGTTGCCGCCAAGGCGGCCGACCGTTCGGTGCAGCAGAAGCTGATGCCCGTCGCCGTGGCGCTGGACGCCAGCGGCAACGCCACGCCGGCCCTGCTGAAGAAGCTGGCCGCGCTGGGGGCCGATGCCTCCGCCGTGCCGAATCTGAAGCGCGCGCCTGACGGCAAGGCCGAGGCGCTGTTCCTCGACTCGATGGTGGCCGGCGCCACCCTGGCCGAGGGTCTGCAGAAGGCTTTGGATGAGTCCTTGGCCAAGCTGCCCATCCCCAAGCTGATGACCTACCAGCTCGGTGATGGCTGGAGGGACGTCAAGTTCGTGCGCCCGGCCCATGGCCTGGTGGCCCTGCATGGCGGCGAGGTCGTTGCGATCTCGGCCCTGGGCCTGACGGCCGGCCGCAATACCACCGGCCACCGCTTCGAGGCCAGCGTTTCGCCCATAGCTCTGAGCGATGCCGACAGCTATGAAAAGCAAATGGCCGAGCAGGGCGCCGTGATCGCCAGCTTCGATGCCCGCCGCGCCGAGATCGTGCGCCAACTGCAGGCCGCGGCCGCGCCGCTGGGCCTCAAGCCCATCGATGACGAGGCCCTGCTGGACGAGGTCACGGCCCTGGTTGAGCGCCCCAACGTGCTGCTGTGCCAGTTCGAGCCCGAGTTCCTGGGCGTGCCGCAGGAATGCCTGATCCTGACGATGAAGGCCAACCAGAAGTACTTCCCGCTGCTGGACGCCAAGGGCAAGCTCACGCACCAGTTCCTGATCGTCAGCAATATCAGCCCGGCCGACGCCAGTGCGGTGGTGCAGGGCAATGAGCGAGTCGTGCGGCCCCGCCTGTCCGACGCCAAGTTCTTCTTCGACCAGGACCGCAAGAAGACGCTGGAGTCGCGGGTGCCAGGTCTTGACAGGGTGGTCTATCACGGCAAGCTGGGTACGCAGGGCGACCGCAGCGAGCGCGTGCGTGCCATCGCCCACGCCATCGTCAACCAGCTGCGCATGGCCACCGTGCCCTACACGGCCGAAGCCAAGGACGAGTTCGAGGTGCTGGACGCCAAGGCCCAGCAGGCCGCGCGCCTGGCCAAGACCGATCTGCTGACCGATATGGTCGGCGAGTTCCCCGAGTTGCAGGGCATCATGGGCGGCTACTACGCCCGCCACGAAGGCCTGCGCGATGGCGTGGCGATCGCCATCGAGGACCACTACAAGCCCCGCTTCGCCGGCGATGCGCTGCCGCGCAACCACACCGGCACCGTGGTGGCCCTGGCCGACAAGCTCGAGACCCTGGTCGGCCTGTTCGGCATCGGCCAGCTGCCCACCGGCGACAAGGACCCGTTCGCGCTGCGCCGCCATGCGCTGGGCGTGATACGCATCCTGGTCGAGAAGAACCTGCCGCTGGACCTGGCGGCGCTGGTCGAGTCGGCACTGCCGGCCTTTGGTGACCTGATCGTCAACCCGGCCGAGGCGCTGCTGATCTTCATGCAGGACCGCCTGACCGTGACCCTGCGCGACCAGGGCTACAGCGCCCAGGAGGTCGATGCTGTGCTGGCCCTGGCGCCGCAGCGCCTGGGCGACGTGCCGCGCCGCCTGGAGGCCGTGCGTGCCTTCGCGGCGCTGCCGGAGGCGGCCTCGCTGGCCGCGGCCAACAAGCGCGTATCCAACATACTGAAGAAAGTGGAGGGCGAGCTGCCCTCGGCGGTGGACGCCGGCCGGCTGTTGGAGGCCGCCGAGCAGCAGCTGAATGCCGCGCTGGCGCAGATACGCCCGCAGGCCGACAGTCTGTTCGAGCAGCACGACTATGAGGCCTCGCTGCGCGCGCTGGCGGCGCTAAAAGACCCGGTCGATGCCTTCTTCGACGGCGTGATGGTCAATGCCGAGGACCCGGCGCTGCGCGCCAACCGGCTGGGTCTGCTGAAGAACCTGCATGAGGCGATGAACCGCGTCGCCGATCTGTCAAGATTGGCTTCATGAACGCCCCCAAGGCCGCCGCCTTGCCTCGTCCGCCCCCCCGAGGGGGAAGAGAAACACTTGGGACGGCCCGGCGTTTGTTTCTCATGAGTCATAGCCTTCCGGGCTGGGGAACACGATGCGCATAGACCACGCCCACGCCATCAAGCTCGTGATACTCGGGCGCGACGGCACGATCAACGAGTTCCGCGACGACCACGTCAAGTCGCCCGAAGAGCTCTTGCCCATCCCCGGCGCGCTGGAGGCGGTGGCCCGGCTCAACCATGCCGGCTGGCACACGGTGCTGGCCACCAACCAGCCCGGCATCGGCCGCGGCCTGCTGGACATGGCCTCGCTGAACACCGTGCATCTGCGCCTGAACCAGATGCTGGCCGAGAAGGGCGGGCGCATCGACGCCGCCTTCTTCTGCCCGCACGCGCCGGAAGAGGGCTGTCTGTGCCGCAAGCCGCTGCCGGGCCTGATCGAGCAGATTGGCGAACGCTTCGGCGTCGATCTGAGTCATGTGCATATGGTCGGCGCCAGCCTTCGTGATATCCAGACGGCCAAGGCCGCCGGCTGCGTGCCGCATCTGGTGCGCACAGGCAAGCTGGCCGGCCTCAGCGACGAGCAGGTGGCCGAGCAGGTTGCGCAAGTGCCCGGCGCCCAGGTGCATGACGACCTGGCCGCCTTTGCCGATGATTTGATTCAACGCGAACGCCGCGCCCGGGCCGACGCTCGCGGCGAGGCGATGGCGCCGATTACCGCTCCCGGAGCCCTGAGTTGATGCTGTCTGCCATTCGTTCCCTGCTGTTCGTGTTCTACATGACGGTCACCGTGGTGCCCTGGGCGCTGGGTGTGCTGCTGCTGTCGGTGTTTGTTCGAGGCAATGCGATCTACTGGGCCTGTGCCGGCTGGCTGAAGCTGGTGATCTGGGGCGCCAAGGTGATCTGCGGCGTGAAGTACCGCGTCACCGGCATGGAGAACGTGCCCAGCCAGGCCGACAGCAAGTCGGCCGTGGTGCTGCTGTCCAAGCACCTGTCCACCTGGGAGACATTCGCCTTCCCGGCGCTGATGTCGCACCCGCTGTGCTATGTGTTCAAGCGCGAATTGCTCTACATCCCCTTCTTCGGCTGGGCGATGTCGCGCATGGACATGATCCATATCGACCGCAGCAAGCGCTCGCAGGCCTGGGCCAAAGTGGCCGAGCAGGGCAAGCGCCTGATGGGTCATGGCAACTGGGTCATCATGTTCCCCGAGGGCACGCGGGCGCCGCGTGGCGGCAAGGGCGAATACAAGGCCGGCGGCACGCGGCTGGCGATTGCCGTAGGCGTGCCGGTGGTGCCCATCGCCGTCAGCTCGGCCAAGTGCTGGCCACGCAAGAGCTTTCTGCTCAAGCCGGGATTGATCGATGTGGTCATCGGCAAGCCCATCCCCTCGGTGGGCCGCCAGCCCGACGAGCTGATGCGCGAGGTCGAGCACTGGATCGAGGCCGAGATGCGCCGCATCGACCCCGAGGCCTATCTGAGCACGCCCCATGCCGGCGACGCGGCCGCCGCGCTGTGACATAAACTGACGGTCCATGCAGCCCGCCGCGACCGTCACCGCACAGCTCTCGCTCTTCGATATGGACATGCGCCCGGTGCAGAGCTCGCTGCCGGCGCCGCTGCCATTGCCTCTAACATTTCCCGGGCCCAAGACGGCCGCGCCGGTGCCAGAAGCTCCCCGCAGCTACCTCCATCCGCGCGCCCATCACGAGGTGAGGCTGGGTGAACATCTGGTCGGCTACGAGCTGCGGCGTGCCAAGCGGCGCAGCATAGGTTTCACGATAGATGACGAAGGCCTGCGCGTCAGCGCACCCAAATGGGTGCCCCTGGGCGACATCAACCAGGCCCTGCAGTCCAAGCACGGCTGGATTCTGCGCAAGCTGCACGAGCAGCGCGAGCGGGCCAGGCGCCTGCAATCGGCCCGTGTCGAGTGGCGCGACGGCGTCAGCATCCCCTATCTGGGCGAGGCCATGGTGGTGGTGCTGGACTCGCGCGCGGCCGGCGCGCAGGGTGCGGCGCGGCTCAGCAGCGGCGACGATGGCCAGCGGGCCGGCCTGGTCTCGGGCCTGACCCTGCATGTGGGCCTGCCCCACACCGCCACGCCCGAGCAGATACGCGACACGGTGCAGAGCTGGCTGCAACGCCAGGCGCGCCAGCTGTTCCTGCTGCGCTGCCAGCACTTCGCGGCGCAGCTTGGCGTGCGCATGAGCAAGCTGTCGCTGAGCTCGGCGCAGACCCGCTGGGGCAGCGCCAGCGCCGATGGCTCGATACGGCTGAACTGGCGGCTGATCCACTTCGCCCAGGCCACCATCGACTACGTCGTGGCCCATGAGCTGGCCCATCTGCGCGAGATGAACCACAGCCCGCGTTTCTGGGAGGTGGTGCGCTCGGTGGTGCCGGACTATCAACAGCTTCGCGGCTCGTTGAAGCGCGAGCACGCGCCGATACTCGACTGAGTTTCTATCGTTATTGCGCTTTGCGCGATTGATTAACTTCGGCAAGCAGTTTTATCCCCCTTTAGGGGGGGGTTGTCCCCCTCAACCTGCCTGGGCACACTGCCCGCACTGCTGTCATCACGGCAAGCCGAACGGCCAGATCAGTCAGATTGGCCGGGCGGCGATCAGGGAGTGAGTGGGGAGGAGAACTCGCGCCGGGCCGGGGAGCCGGGTCGCGACTGAGAGGGGGTAGTACGCATCGGGTCAACGCTTGGGAGGGCGATGCCCGGTGCACCCGATCAGAACGAAAAGGCGCTTGAGGACCGGGTTTCCCGGCCACCTCAAGCGCCTTTTTTCCTTGCGGGCGCTCGCTACAGGCCGAAGCGGATGATGCCGTCTTGATCCCGCCTGCGCTTGACCAGGCCGGCCAGCCACAGCGTGTGCAGATGGGCGACCGACTCGCCCATCGCGAAGGTGGTCTGGTGCAGGTCCAGCTTGCGCTTGAACAGCAGGTCCAGCAGCTCGGCGGCGCAGCGCGGCGCGCTCTTGCAGGCCTCCAGCACCTCGGCCAGGCGCTCCTCATGGTGCTCGTGCAGCTGGGCCACGCGCTGATGCAGGCCGGTGAAGGGCTTGCCGTGGGAGGGCAGCACCAGGGTGTCGGCCGGCAGCTCGCCCAGGCGGCTGATCGAGGTCAGATAGAGCGACAGCGGATCGGCCTCGGGCTCCACATCGACGACGCTGACATTGGTCGAGATGCGCGGCAGCACCATATCGCCGGAGATCAGTATCTGGTGGTGCGGCGAATACAGCGCCATGTGCTCGGGCGCATGGCCATAGCCGGCGATGCAGCGCCAGTCATGGCCGCCGACGCGGACCTGCAGCCCGTCCATCAGACGCCTGAAGCTCGAGGGCACGGCCGGCACCATGCTCGGGTAGTAGCTGGCGCGGCCACGTATCTTCTCCAGCGACTCCGGGTCCGTCAGCCCGTGGCTGCCAAAGAAGCGCGCCGCCGCCTCGCCGCCCATGCCCACCGTGCTCTGGCTGGCCATGCGGCCGACGTTGTAGTCGGTGGCGCTGATCCACAGACGGCAGTTCCAGCGTTCGGTCAGCCAGTGGGCCAGGCCCATATGGTCGGGATGGAAGTGGGTGACGATGACGCGCAGCACCGGCAGGCCGTCGAGGTGATTGGCGAACACCTGCTCCCAGGCGGCGCGGGTGGCGTCATTGCTGACGCCGCAGTCCACGATGGACCAGCCCTGTGCGCCGTCCAGCTCGTCGCGCAGCAGCCAGAGGTTGATGTGGTCCAGCGCGAAGGGCAGGCCCATGCGCAACCAGCGCACGCCGGGCGCCAGCTCAAGCACCTCGCCGGGGGCGGGCAGGGCGTCGCCCAGGGGGTAGTGCAGTTCAGCTTCTTTGGGATTGGCCATGGTTTTCAGTCAGTTGGTGCCAGAGCTTTCGGCCATGCTCGGCATGGGTCTCAAGGTCCGGCACTCAAGGTCTGTAAGATGACGTTTACGTCAACGTCAAGATGAGCCCAGTGTAGCCATGAGCATCGAAACCCGCGCGAGCAAAGAGGGTGCCAATCGCACCTTCACCATCACCGAGCTGGCGGCCGAGTTCGACGTCACGCCGCGCGCCATCCGCTTTTACGAAGACATGGGCCTGCTGGAGCCGGCCCGCGCCGGCCGCAACCGCGTCTACACCCATCGCGACCGCACCCGCCTGAAGCTGACCCTGCGCGGCAAGCGTCTGGGCCTGAGCCTGCAGGAGATCAAGCAGCTGGTGGACATGTACGACTCGTCGGGCGACACCACCCAGCAGCTGAAGGCCTTTCTGGCCGTGCTGAATGCCCATCGCGAGCAGTTGGCTCGCCAGCTGGAAGACATCGAGATCACGCTGGCCGAGATCACCCAGCATGAGGAGCGCTGCAAGGGCCTGTTGAGCGAGGCCCAGCGTGCCGAGCGCAAGGCCAAGCCGACGCCCAAAGCCGCGGCGGATTCCGCCGCCTGACGGTGCCGTAGCGAATTCCGCGTTTAGAATCTGCGCCAAATTGACGTTTACGTAAACGTCAACCAAACTCACCCGGAGCCGCCATGCAGCAAGCCGCCGATGACCAGTTCGCCCAGCGCGTGCGTGACTCCTTTGCCCGTCAGGCCGTGATGCAAACGCTGGGCGCCGAGCTGGCGGCGGTGGAGGCCGGCCGCGTGCTGATGACCATGGACCACCGGCCCGAGCTGACGCAGCAGCATGGCTTTTTGCATGCCGGCATCGTCGCCACGGCGCTGGACTCGGCCTGCGGCTATGCCGCCTTCAGCCTGATGCCGGTCGACGCGGCCGTGCTGACAATCGAATTCAAGATCAATCTGCTTTCGCCGGCACGGGGGCCTTTCTTCCGCTTCGAGGGCCAGGTGCTCAAGGCCGGTCGTACCATCAGCGTGGTGGAGGGGCGCGCCTGGGGTTATGCCAGCGCCGACGCGCTAGACGCCGAGAAAAAATTGGTTGCCAGCATGAATGCCACCGTGATGACGGTGCTGGGCCGCGACGGCCTCAAACATTGATCGAATACCTGTTTTAGGAGACAAGCAATGAACCTGCCCGGCCTGAATTTCCAACTCGGCGAAGACATCGATGCGCTGCGCGACGCGGTGCGCGATTTCGCCCAAGCCGAGATCGCGCCGCGCGCGGCCGAGATCGACCGTAGCGACCAGTTCCCGATGGACCTGTGGCGCAAGATGGGTGACCTGGGCGTGCTGGGCATCACCGTCAGCGAGGAGTACGGTGGCGCCAACATGGGCTATCTGGCGCACATGATCGCGATGGAAGAGATCAGCCGGGCCTCGGCCTCGGTGGGCCTGAGCTACGGCGCGCACAGCAATCTCTGCGTGAACCAGATCAAGCGGAACGGCAATGCGGCCCAGAAGGCCAAGTACCTGCCCAAGCTGATCTCCGGCGAGCATGTCGGTGCGCTGGCGATGAGCGAGCCGGGAGCCGGCTCCGACGTCATCAGCATGAAGCTCAAGGCGGAGGACAAGGGCGGCTACTACCTGCTCAACGGCAACAAGATGTGGATTACCAACGGCCCCGACGCCGACACCCTGGTGGTCTATGCCAAGAGCGAGCCCGAACTGGGCGCGCGCGGCGTGACGGCCTTCCTGATCGAGAAGGGCATGAAGGGCTTCTCGATTGCCCAGAAGCTCGACAAGCTGGGCATGCGCGGCTCGCACACCGGCGAGCTGGTGTTCCAGAACGTGGAAGTGCCGGCCGAGAACGTGCTGGGCGTAGTCAACGGCGGTGCCAAGGTGCTGATGAGCGGCCTGGACTACGAGCGCGCGGTGCTCACCGGCGGCCCGCTGGGCATCATGCAGAGCGTGATGGACAACGTCATTCCCTATATCCACGACCGCAAGCAATTCGGCCAGAGCATCGGCGAGTTCCAGCTGATACAGGGCAAGGTGGCGGACATGTACACCGTGCTGCAGGCCGGCCGCTCATTCGCCTACACGGTGGCCAAGAATCTTGACCTGCTGGGCGCCGAGCATGTGCGTCAGGTGCGCAAGGACTGCGCCTCCGTCATCCTCTGGTGCGCCGAGAAGGCCACCTGGATGGCTGGCGAGGGCGTGCAGATCTTCGGCGGCAATGGCTATATCAACGAGTACCCGCTGGGCCGCCTGTGGCGCGATGCCAAGCTGTACGAGATCGGCGCCGGCACCAGCGAAATCCGCCGCATGCTGATCGGCCGCGAGCTGTTTGCGGAGACGATGTAACAAGACTTCGCGACAATCCGACCATGAGCCAAGACCTGCAAGAACTGTTTGACCGCAACCAACAGTGGGCCGACGCCACCGAAGCGCGCGAGCCCGGCTTCTTCACGCGCCTGCTCAAGCAGCAGAGCCCGCAGTATCTGTGGATTGGCTGTGCCGACAGCCGCGTGCCGGCCAATGAGCTGGTCAATCTGCTGCCGGGTGAGTTGTTCGTGCACCGCAATGTGGCCAATGTGGTCGTGCACTCGGACCTCAACTGCCTGTCGGTGATGCAGTTTGCCATCGACGAGTTGAAGGTCAAGCACATCATGGTCGTCGGCCATTCCGGCTGCGGCGGCGTCAAGGCTGCGCTGACGGATGCGCGGGTGGGGCTGGTGGACAACTGGCTGCGCCATGTGCAGGACGTGCGCAACAAGCACTGGCCCTGGCTCAGCAGCCTGACCGAGCAGCCCCGCCAGATGGACGCGCTGTGCGAGCTGAATGTGCTGGAGCAGGCGCTCAACGCCTGCCAGACCACGGTGGTGCGCGATGCCTGGCTGCGCGGCCAGCAGGTCGTCGTCCACGGCTGGGTCTATGGCCTGCACAACGGACTGCTGAAGGACATGAATATGACGGTGGCCAACGCGGCCGAGGTCGATGAGGCCTATGCGCGGGCGCTTGACGGCATCAAGGGCCGCTACAACCCCGGCTGAAGGCTCCGCTCAGGCCGGCTGCTTGGCCAGCCAGGCCAGCAAGACGTCCAGCGCCATCGGCCGGCCATACAGATAGCCCTGCACCTCGTCGCAGCCCAGCTCCAGCAGGATATTGGCCTGCGCTTCGGTCTCGACGCCTTCGGCCAGCACCTTCAGGCCAATCTTGTGGCCCAGCGGCACGATCATGTCGGCAATGCGGCCACCGGTGCCGCTGTCCAGTGCGTTGACAAAGGCGCGGTCGATCTTGACGCGGTCGGCCGGCAACTGGTCCAGATAGCTCAGTGACGAAAAGCCGGTGCCGAAGTCATCGATGGCAATGGCGATGCCGGTGGAGCGCAGCGTCTGCAGCCGCTCGACCATCACCTCCATGCCCAGCGCGGCCACCGACTCGGTGACCTCCAGCTCCAGCTCCTGCGGCGCCACGCCGCTCGCTTCCAGGGCTGACTGCACCATGGCCACGAAATTGGGCTGGCGCATCTGCATCACCGACACATTGACCGCCATGCGCAGGCCCGGAAAGCCGGCCTGATGAATCGTCTTCAGCGCCGCCAGCGCGTTGTTCAGCACCTGGGCGCCCATCGCGACGATCAGCCCCGACTGCTCGGCCACCGGTATGAAGCGGTCGGGCGGTATGAACTGACCCTCCTCGGTGCGCCAGCGCAGCAGGGCCTCGAAGCCGACCACCTTGCCGCTCTTCAGATCGAACTGCGGCTGGTAGTGCGGGAACAGCAGGCCATGGCTGAAGGCCATGCGCAGGTCCTGCAGCAGCCGGGTGCGGTCGCGCGTCTCGGTGGCGATGGCCGTGGTGTAGTGGGCGAACTGGCCCTGGCCGGCGCTCTTGGCACGCTTCAAGGCGATATGGGCGTCCTTGATTCCATCCAGCGCCGAGCCGGTCATGTCGCGCAGATCGGCCAGGCCGATCGAGAAGGTCACCGGTCGCTCGAAGCCGCCGACCTTGGGCGGGGTGTGGAACACGCCGTAAAGGCAGTCATCGGTCAGCTGGGCGCTGGGGCCCAGCACGCCGAATACATCGCCGGAGACGCGGGCGACGAAGCAGTCGGGCAGGGCCTCGCGCAGGCGGCGGGCGATGGCCATCAAGAGCTGGTCGCCGTACTGGTGGCCCAGCAGGTCATTGGTTTCGGCAAAGGCATCGACATCGAGCAGGGCCAGCGAGTAGGTCTGCCGGTCGGCCCCGGCCAGGCGGGTGTCGAGCTCGTTGACCATGGCGGCGCGGTTGGGCAGGGCCACCAGGCGGTCGAAGTAGGCTTGCGTGCGCAGCTCTGTGACCAGGGCCACATTGGCGGCGCACAGGCCGATATTGGTGCAGAACACGTCCAGCAGGTAGTGGTCCACCTGGCTGACCGGGCCGTCGGTGTCGATGAAGGCGGCCAGCGCATTGTTCTCGTGCACCGGGAAGTACAGCGCCACGCCGTCGTCTTCCAGTAGATTGCGCCGCTCGTGCAGGCAGCGCGTCAATAACTTGACGATGCGAACATCGCTGATCGAGGAGATGTCCTGATCGATGTACTGGCGGAAGCGGCCGGCCGCGGCAACGACGCGAAAGCGTTCGTGGGCCACTCCGTCTTCGGCATCGCGATTGACCTCGCAGCAGACCAGGCCCTCGGGCGCCAGGCCGATCAGGCCGGCAATCTGGGTGATCACACCCTCGGAGAAGGAGCGCAGGCCGTCTTCGGCAATGAACTGGGCGCTGGCCTTGACGATCTTTTCCAGCCCGTCGCGGGTGGCGTCGAGCCGGCACAGCTGGTCGTAGGCGCGCAGCGAGGCCACCAGGGTGGTGAACAGGCGGCTGCGCGTCAACTCGCTCTTCACCCGGTAGTCATTGATGTCGTAGCGGGTGATGACTTCCAGGTCGGGCGCATAGCCCGGCTGGCCGGTGCGCAAAACGATTCGCAGCCGGGTCAGGCCCAACTGCTCACGTATCGTGCCGACGATGCCAAGGCCCGCGTCGGCCGTCTCCATGACAACGTCAAGAAAGACCACCGCCACATCGGTTTCGCGTTTGAGCACCTCAATCGCCTGGGCCGCGGAGAACGCGTGCAGGAACTTCAGTTGCCGGCCTAGTACCGTCGGGCCCTGCAGGGCCAGCACGGTGGCGTCATGCACGCCTTGGTCGTCGTCAACAATCAGCACCTGCCAGGGACCCGGCCGATGCTTGCCATGTTGAGAGGCGCCGGCGCCTTCGTCGTCCAATAGTTGCAGAAAGTCGTCTTCCACTTGGCTGTCCAGGCGCTTTGTTGACCACAGCATAGCGCGGTTTTGCGGGCCGGGGTGCAGGGTTCGCCTGCGTTTTTGCCAGCCAGGCGGCCGCGACACGGCCGGTGGCCGGGGCTTGCTTACACTGTTCCGTGCCTATGCCATCAGGAGTGCGCCATGTTTCCGCGCGAGCTGACCGATACCCGCGCCTATGACATCGCCGCGGCGATGCTGGATGGTTTCAACACCCACTACCGGCTGTTCCGTGGCACCAGCGCGCTGGCCAAGCAGCGCTTCGAGCGCGGCGACTGGCATGGCCAGCAGCGCGCCCAGGCGCTGCGCATCGAGTTCTATGACAGGCGGGTCGAGGAGGCGGCTCAGGCGTTGGAGCGCGACTTTGCGGCCAGCACCCAGCCGATGGCGCTGTGGCACCAGGTCAAGCTGCACTACATCGGCCTGCTGGTCGATCACCACCAGCCCGAGCTGGCCGAGACCTTCTTCAACTCGGTCACCACGCGGATGCTGCACCACAGCTACTTCCACAACGACTTCATCTTCGTGCGGCCGGCGGTCTCGACCGAATACATCGAGAACGACGAGCCGGCCTCGCAGCCCACCTACCGGGCCTACTACCCGAGCCGTGACAGCCTGCAGGACGCGCTGACTCGCTCCATCACGAACTTCCAGCTGCAGGGCGAGTTCGTGGACCTGGCCCGCGATGTGGCCCTGGTGCTGGAGGCGGTGAACCGCCACCTGGGAGACGGCTTTCGCGCCCGAGCCAACTTTCAGATCCAGGTGCTGAGCTCGCTGTTCTTCCGCAACAAGGGCGCCTATGTGGTGGGCAAGTTCATCAACGGCTTCAGCGAGCTGCCCTTCGCGCTGCCGATACTGAGGAATGAGGAGGGTCGCTACTACATCGATGCCTTGCTGTTCGGCGAGGACGATCTGCTGATGCTGTTCAGCTTTGCCCGCGCCTATTTCATGGTCGACATGGAGATTCCGTCCGCCTATGTGCAGTTCCTGCGCTCGATGATGCCCAGGAAGCCGCGCGCCGAGATCTACAACGCGTTGGGCCTGCAGAAGCACGGCAAGAACCTGTTCTACCGCGACTTCCTCTACCACCTGCGCCACTCCGGCGACCGATTCCGCATCGCGCCGGGCATCAAGGGCATGGTGATGCTGGTGTTCGACCTGCCGTCCTTCCCCTTTGTGTTCAAGCTGATCAAGGACTTCTATCCGCCGCAGAAGGACACGACACGGGAGACCATCAAGCGCAAGTACCTGCTGGTCAAGCAGCATGACCGGGTGGGCCGCATGGCCGACACCCTGGAATTCTCCAACGTCGCCTTTCCGCGCCAGCGCTTCGAGGCCGAGCTGCTGGCCGAGATTCGGCATTTCTGCCCCAGCCTGCTGGAGGAGAGCGGCGACGACATTGTGCTCAAGCACGTCTATATCGAGCGCCGCATGGTACCGCTGAACATCTTTCTGCAGGACGCCCGGCCCGAGCAGCTGGAGCATGCGGTGATCGAGTACGGCAATGCGATCAAGGACCTGGTGTCGGCCAATATCTTCCCCGGCGACATGCTGTGGAAGAACTTCGGCGTGACGCGCCACGGCAAGGTGGTGTTCTACGACTACGACGAGATCGAGTACCTGACCGACTGCAACTTTCGCAGGGTGCCGGAGCCGCGCAACGAAGAGGAGGAGATGTCGGGCGAGGTCTGGTACTCGGTCGGCCCGCGCGATGTCTTCCCGGAGACCTTCGGCCCCTTCCTGCTCGGCAACCCCGCCGTGCGCAGCATCTTCATGAAGCACCACGCCGATTTGCTCGACGCGTCGTTCTGGCAGGGCCACAAGCAACGTATCCTCGCCGGTCATGTGCACGATGTGTTTCCCTACGACCCGCAGCGGCGCTTCGGCCGCGGCGCCATTACCTGAGCGCGTTCTGGGTGCTTGGCGAGTTGATTGACGTTTACGTAAACTGCCGGAGCACAATAGTGCCTGTTTGCCGAACCAGGACCCGTGGGTGCCGGCTCGGTTTGTCCGTCACATGCCCGCAGGAGCTTTTCTCATGTCCGACCCCATCGTGATTGTTTCCGCAGCCCGCACGCCCATCGGCGGTCTGCTGGGTGATTTCGCAGGCCTTGCGGCCTGGGAGCTTGGCGCCGTCGCTATCAAGGCCGCGGTCGAACGCGCAGGTGTACCCGGCGACGCGATCCAGGAGGCCTTCATCGGCAACTGCCTGATGGCAGGCCAGGGCCAGGCGCCCGCCCGCCAGGCGGTGCTGAAGGCCGGCCTGCCGCAGTCGGTGGGCGCGGTGACGCTGTCCAAGATGTGCGGCGCCGGCATGCGCGCCACCATGTTCGCCCATGACACCCTGAAGGCCGAGAGCGCCGACATCCTGATCGCCGGCGGCATGGAGAGCATGACCAACGCCCCGCACCTGATGTTCGCACGCAAGGGCGTCAAGTACGGCGCCGCGCAGATGTATGACCACATGGCCATGGACGGCCTGGAAGATGCCTACGAGCGCGGCAAGGCAATGGGCGTGTTTGCCGAGCAGTGCGTCGACAAATACGCCTTTACCCGCGAGGCGCAGGACGCCTTCGCGATTGCCTCCACCGAGCGCGCCCAGCGTGCCAATACCGATGGCAGCTTTGCCTGGGAAATGGCCCCGGTGACGGTGGCCGGCCGCGCCGGTGACACCGTCTTCAGCAAGGACGAACAGCCGTTCAAGGCCAAGCTCGACAAGATCGCCGGCCTGAAGCCCGCGTTCAAGAAGGACGGCACCATCACCGCCGCCACCTCTTCGTCGATCTCCGACGGCGCCGCCGCGATGGTGCTGATGCGCGAGAGCACGGCCGCCAAGCTGGGCCTGTCGCCGGTGGCCCGCATCGTCGGCACGGCCGTGCATGCCAATGCGCCGGCCTGGTTCACGACCGCACCGGTCGGGGCGATCCAGAAGCTGCTGGCCAAGAATGGCTGGGAGGCCAAGAGCGTCGATCTGTGGGAGGTCAATGAAGCCTTTGCCGCCGTGACCATGGCGGCGATGGCCGAGTTCAAGCTGCCGCACGAGATCGTCAACGTCAACGGCGGCGCCTGCGCGCTGGGCCATCCGATCGGCGCCTCGGGCGCCCGCATCATCGTCACCCTGCTGGGTGCGCTGAAGCACCGCGGGCTGAAGCGCGGCGTGGCGGCACTGTGCATCGGTGGCGGTGAGGCGACTGCAGTTGGCGTCGAGTTGATCTGATGCCACAGGTATTGATCGTCGGCGCCTCGCGCGGCATCGGCCTGGAGTTTGTCCGCCAGTACCGCGCCGCCGGCGCCCAGGTGGTGGCCACCGCGCGCAGCGATGCGGCGCTGGTGGCGCTCAGCGATCTGGGCGCCACGGCGCTGAAGCTGGACGTGGCCGACACGGCCAGCGCCTCGGGCCTTGCCTGGAAGATCGATGGCCACCAGTTCGACGAGGTGGTGATCGTGGCCGGCGTCTACGGTCCGCGCACCAGCGGGCTGCAAACGCCCACCGAGGCAGATTTCGACGAGGTGATGCACACCAATGTGCTGGGGCCGATGAGGGTCATGCCGCAGTTGGTCGATGCCCTGGCTCCTGGCGCGCGTCTGGCCGTGATCTCCTCGCGCATGGGCTCGATCTCGCTGCGCAACGCCTCCGGCGGCTGGCTGTACCGTGCGTCCAAGGCGGCGCTCAACTCGGTGCTGAAGGATGCTTCGCTGGTGCTCGATGGCAAGGCCATCTGCATCAGCTTCCACCCCGGCTGGGTGCGCACCGAGATGGGCGGCGACGGCGCCGACATTGATGCGCGCACCAGCGTGGCGGGCATGCGTGGCGTGCTGTCCCGACTCACGGCGGCCGACAACGGCGGCTTCTTTAACTACGACGGGCAGCTGCTGGGCTGGTAGGCCACATATCGCCCGGTATGCATTCCCGGATTGCATCCGGGCTACGGAGACAAGTCCATGATTCTCAGCGAAGACCACCGCGCGGTGCAGGATGCCGTGCGTTCCTATGTGCATGACCAGATCGCGCCCAAGGCGGCCGAGTGGGACAAGACCCATCACTTCCCCGCCGCTGAACTGAAGGGCCTTGCCGAGCTGGGTTGCTATGGCGTGGCCGTGCCCACCGAGTGGGACGGTGCCGGCCTGGACTATCTGGCCCTGGCCATCATCCTGGAAGAGATAGCCGCCGGTGATGGCGCCACCTCAACGGTGGTCAGCGTCAACAACTGCCCGGTCTGCTCGATCCTGATGGCCTGGGGCAATGAAGATCAGAAGGCGCGCTTCCTCAAGCCCTTGGCGCGCGGCGACATGCTGGGCGCCTTCTGCCTGACCGAGCCGCATGTGGGCTCCGAGGCGGCTGGCCTGAAGACGACCGCCACCTTGGACGGCGACGAGTACGTCATCAAGGGCGTCAAGCAGTTCATCACCAGCGGCAAGAACGGCGACGTGGCCATCGTCATGGCCGTCACCGACAAGGCCGCCGGCAAGAAGGGCATCAGCGCCTTTCTGGTGCCGACCAAGACGCCCGGCTACACGGTGGCGCGCATCGAAGACAAGATGGGCCAGCACGCCAGCGATACCGCGCAAATCCTGTTCGAGGACTGCCGCGTGCCGGTGGCCAACCGCATCGGCGACGAGGGCCAGGGCCTGAAGATCGCCTTGTCGGGCCTTGAGGGCGGGCGCATCGGCATTGCCTCGCAGTCGGTGGGCATGGCCCGCGCGGCCTTCGAGGCGGCGCTGCGCTACTCGAAGGAGCGTGTCGCCTTCGGTCAGCCCATCTTCGAGCACCAGGCGGTGCAGTTTCGCCTGGGCGAGATGGCCACCCAGATCGAGGCCGCGCGCCAGCTGATCTGGCATGCCGCCAGCCTGAAGGACGCCGGTCTGCCCTGCTTGAAAGAGGCGGCAATGGCCAAGCTGTTCGCCAGCGAGATGGCCGAGCGCGTCTGCAGCGCGGCTATCCAGACCTTTGGAGGCTATGGCTATGTCAGCGATTTTCCGGTGGAGCGCATCTACCGCGATGTGCGCGTGTGCCAGATCTATGAGGGCACCTCGGACGTGCAGAAGATACTGATCGGACGTGCGCTGGCCTGACGTACCAATTGCGGCGATTTCGGTTGCGTCTCGCCGACTTTTGAATAGGGATTGCCCCGGCTCGGCCGGCGGGATACACCCTCAGGGCCTTGATGCGTCGAGGCCCGATCCTGGTTTACGCGGCGGCGTCCAGGGTTCGGGTGTGAGCCGCTGCCCTGCTAGGAGATCTCGCAATGAAAATCAGAACGCTGTTCGCCGCCAGCCTGTTGTTGTCGGGTCTTGCCGCACCTGCGCTGGCGCACACCTATCTGTTCGCCGTATCGCTGAGCGGCCCGAATGAGTTTCCCGTCAATGCTTCGCCGGGCACCGGTTCGGGGATGGTCACCTTCGACATGGACCTGGCCACCCTGCGCGTCGAGGTCAGCTTCAGCGGCTTGATTGGCAACACCACCAACTCGCACATTCACTGCTGCACCAGCGCTCCCGGCTTCCAGAACGCCGGGGTGGCGACGATGACGCCGACGTTCCTAGGCTTCCCGTCGGGGGTGACGAGCGGCAGCTACGACGCCACCTTCAATCTCGGCGTTGCGTCCAGCTATAACGCCGCATTCGTGACGGCCAATGGCGGCACGCCGGGGTCGGCGATGAACGCCCTGCTGGCCGGCGCCCAGGCGGGCAAGGCCTACCTGAACATCCATAGTTCATCATTCCCGGGCGGCGAGATCCGCGGCTTTCTGATGCCGGTGCCCGAGCCCGAGACCTATGCCTTGATGGGCCTGGGGTTGGCGGTGGTCGGGGCTGCGGCGAAGCGACGCCGGGCCTGAGGGCCAGTTCAGGGGCGGGGCTGAGCGAGCCAACGGGCGCGCACTCATGCATGAGTTCTGTGTGATGCGCGAAAATACGGCCCATGTTGCGAATCACCGAACTGCGCCTGCCCCTCGATCATCCCGAACCCGCCCTGCGCGCCGCCATCCTGAGGCGCCTGGGTCTGACCGACCGCGAAGCCGAGCTGAATGCATTCACCGTCTTCAAGCGCAGCTATGACGCGCGCAAGAAGACGGCCATCGTGCTGATCTACACGGTGGATTGCGAGCTGGCTTGCGAGGCCGAGCTGCTGCAGCGATTTGCCGGAGACCCTCATATCCGCGTCACGCCGGACACCGGCTACCACTTCGTCGGCCAGGCGCCGGCTGACTCCTTCATGCCCGACGGGGGCGAGCCACGACCGCGGCCCGTGGTCGTCGGCTTCGGCCCCTGCGGCATCTTCGCGGCGCTGATACTGGCCCAGATGGGCTTGCGGCCCATCGTGCTGGAGCGGGGCAAGGAGGTGCGCCAGCGCACCAAGGACACCTGGGGCCTGTGGCGCCAGCAGCAGCTGAACCCGGAGTCGAATGTGCAGTTCGGCGAGGGCGGGGCGGGCACTTTCTCCGATGGCAAGCTGTGGAGCCAGATCAGCGACCCGCGCCACCTGACGCGCAAGGTGCTCAGCGAGTTCGTCAAGGCCGGGGCACCGGAGGAAATCCTCTTCGTCGCCAAGCCGCATATCGGCACGTTCAGACTGGTCAGCATGGTCGAGAAGATGCGGGCCGATATCGAGGCGCTGGGCGGCGAGATCCGTTTCGAGCAGCGCGTCAGCGATGTGCTGATAGAAGACGGTCACATCCGCGGCGTGACGCTCGCTTCTGGCGAGCAGCTGCGCGCCGATCATGTGGTGCTTGCCCTGGGCCACAGCGCCCGCGACACCTTCACGATGCTGCATGAGCGCGGCGTGTTCATGGAGGCCAAGCCCTTCTCGGTGGGCTTTCGCATCGAGCATCCACAGGGCATCATCGATCGCGCCCGCTTCGGCCCGAACGCCGGCAACCCCATCCTCGGCGCGGCCGATTACAAGCTGGTGCATCACGCCAGCAACGGCCGCTCGGTCTACAGCTTCTGCATGTGCCCTGGCGGCACCGTGGTGGCGGCGACCTCGGAGCCGAACCGCGTCGTCACCAACGGCATGAGCCAGTATTCGCGCAACGAGCGCAATGCCAATGCCGGCATCGTCGTCGGCATCAATCCGCAGGACTACCGGCAGGACGGCCTGAAGGAGGGGCCGGTCAGCCCGCTGGACGGCATGGCCTTCCAGCGCATCTGGGAGTCGCGCGCCTACGAACTGGGCGGTGGCGGCTATATCGCGCCGGGCCAGCTGGTCGGCGATTTCATCAAGGGCCAGCGCTCGACGGCGCTGGGCACGGTCGAGCCCTCCTACAAGCCCGGCGTGCTGATGACCGATCTGGGCCAGAAAGGCAATAGCAGCCTGCCCGACTATGCGATCGTGGCGGTACGCGAGGCCCTGCCGGCCTTCGAGCGCCAGATCCGCGGCTTTGCGATGAATGATGCCGTGCTGACCGGCGTGGAGACACGCACCTCCTCACCGCTGCGCATCACCCGCGGCCGCGACTATCAAAGCCTGAACACGAAGGGGCTGTACCCGGCCGGTGAGGGGGCGGGCTATGCCGGCGGCATCATGTCGGCCGGGGTCGATGGCATCGAGGTGGCCGAGGCCTTGGGGCGGGCGATGCTGGGCCTTGCAGCTGCAGAAAAAGCAACGCCGGCCTGAGGCTGGCCGGCGTCGCGGTGGGGCGGGCTCGCTCAGCGAATATTGAAACGGCGGCGCAGCAGCAAGCCGGCCACGCCCAGACCCATCATCAGATAGGTGGCGGGTTCGGGGATGGGCGTCTGCACCACGTAGCCGGACAGGCCAGCCGCGTCCATGCCTGTCAGCACGAAGGACACGGTGGCACCCATCATGACCTGGGTGGTGCCGAAGTTCAGCACGTTCGATCCCGAGTAGGGGCCGCAGAGCGCAGTGGAGCAGGACTGTCCGACGTCCACCCCCTTGTCGGTGCCCTTGAGCGTGGCGTCAAAGTCCTGCGCCACAAGCACATTGGAACCAAAGAAGGGAGCCAGGGTAACGCCATCGCCCGCGCCATCGGTCAGGGCGTAGCTGATCTGGGAGTTGGCGCCAACCGTGCCGCTCAGCGATATCGGTGTCGAAAAACCGAACGAAAACAGCAGGGGGCTGTTGGTGAAGTTGACGACACCAATGCCGAACAGAATCATCGGGTCCGGGTCCATCCACAGGTTGTTGAGCTCAACGCGCCCCATCGCCGTTTCGGCCACGAAGTCCTTGACCCAGCCCTTGCCGTCGGCGCTGACATTCATCGGAATAGTGAAGTCCTGGCCGCCGAACGATAGCCAGGCCGTGCAGTTGTTGCCGCAGACGGGGTCTCGCTCATTGGCCAGCGCCGAGCCCGAAACGGCAAGCAGCGCCGCCGCCAGAAGTGCCTGAATTGCCTTGCTCATGGTCCGTTCCCCCGGGGAGTTGAATGAATGCAAGCGAAACGCTTCAGGCCATGGAAACCGCTGCACGGATTTCGAGCCCCAGCCTGTAGAGACTAGTTGGCAAGAACTGAACTGCAAGCCCCTAGTTCTAGGCCCGCAACGCAGCGGACTCGGCGACGGATCGAAGCGGCAACCGAAGGGTGAACTGGCTGCCCCGTGCGGGGGCACTGTCGACCTGCAACTCCCCGTCGAGCAGGCCGTGTACCAGATTGCGGGCCCGTGCCAGGCCCAGGCCGCTGCGCCCCTGGCCCAGGCGCGTGGTGGCGAAGGGCTCGAAGATGCGGGGCAGCCAGGCCGGGTCTATGCCACGACCATCGTCCTCGATCTGGATCAGCGCGTGATCGGTCCCGGCGCGCAGACGCAGGTCGATCCGAGAGCCGATGCCGGGCGGGAAGGCGTGGGTCAGCGCGTTGTCCAGCAGGATGGCAAGCACTTCGTCGAGCGCGGCGGGAATGCTGTGCAGCGCCAGGGTGGGCGGGCCATCGATGTGCCAGGCGATGCCGGCTTGCGCGAAGCGCGGCGCCATCGCCTCGATGCGCTGCAGGCACAGCGCGGGCAGGTCCAGCCATTGCGCCTCCCTGGCCAGCGCCTCGTCATGATGGACGGCCAGCGACTTGAAGTCGCGCACCAGCGCACCGGTGCGCTGCAGGCCGCCCAGTATCAGTTGCAGGCCCTCGGCGGCACGGCTCCCAAAGCCGTCCAGATCCGAGCGCCGCAGGCCCTGGCCACTGACCTTGGCCATGAGCGCGTCCAGGTCTTCGATCAGTGTGCTGACCGCCAGCAGGCTGTTGCCCACCGGGGTGTTGATCTCGTGGGCGACGCCGGCCACCAGGCCGCCCAGTGCGGCGAGCTTCTCCTGCTCGGCCACACGGCGCTGCAACTCGGCCAGGCTGCTGTAGGCGCGGGCGTTGTCGAGCGCGATGGCCACATAGGCACTCAAGCTGGCGCAGATCAGACGCTCGCGCTGGCCGAAAGCGTAGCACTGGCGGGCCTGCAGGCTGATCACGCCGGTGATGCGGTCGCCCAGCTTCAAGGGCGAGAACATCATGCTGGCCATCACGCTGGCGCCCGGAATCTGCGAGGGCGGCGGGGTGATGCCATCGCCATCGATCAGCAGCAGCTCGCCCTTGCGCACGCAGGCGGCACTCAAGGCGACCGGTGAATCGAGCGGGACGGCGCGCATCTGGATCGCTCGCTCCCGTTCGGCTGCGTAGATGGGGACCAAGACGCCCTGCTCGGCGTCGAGCCGGTAGACCGAGATGAAGTCCAGCGCCAACAACTGGTGCATATGTCGGGCCAGCAGTTTGAACATGGCCGCGGGTTGGAGCTGGGCGGTGAGCTGCTGGCCGATCAGGCTCAGTTGCTCCAGGGTCTGCTGGGCGGTGGTGAGAGCGCCGATGTGCTCGGCATCGGCGGTGGCCAGGGCCCGCAGGTATTGGTTCTCCTGGCTCAGCTGTTCGCTGTGGAAGTGCGCTTGCAGGGCCAGCGCGCGCAGTTGCGCCTGCTGCGTGGCCTGCTGCTGAGCGGCCAGGCGGGCACGGCGCTCGGTCAGAAAGGCCTGCTCGTGTTCGCCGTGGCCGGCGAGGGCATCGGCCAGCGCTTCCAACAGCTCGGGGCTCAGGCCCTGGCCATCGCTGTCCAGGGCCAGCCCTTCGGCCTCGCGCAGCGTGTGCAGTGCCGCGGTTGAGCAGGCTTCGCCGCGCGAGCGGCTCAGTGCGGTGTCGATGGCGGCCAGCACTTGCAGCCCGCTCAGCTGCGCCAGCGTGTAGCCATGGCGACGTGCCAGGGCCAGCATCTCGTTGGCCGTGGCGCGGGCTTCGTCGAGGCGCTGCAGAGCCAGCAGTGCCTTGGCGTGGCCTTCGAGAGCGAAACACAGGTCGGCGAAGCTCTGTGATTTGCGGCGCAGCCGCTCCAGCAACTCACGGTAGGTGGTATCGGCCTGTTCGGCGAGGCCCAGCTTCAACAGGGCCAGGCCCGAGCCGAACATGGCGTGGTTGACCATGCGCAGTTCGGGATGCGGTGCCAGCATCGTCAGCATGTCGGCGAACTCCTGGCGCGCCCGCTCAAACTGCTCCATCTGCAGCAGCGATGTGCCGTTCAGATAGCGCAACGTGGCGAGCTGACCGACCCAGCCGGTGCCTTCAGCCAGGGTCGTGCCGCGCTCCACCCACTCCAGTGCACGGGGGTTGTCCAGCAGCTCGCCAAAGCTGTAGGCCACCGAGCAGCAGCAGAGGATGGCACGGCTCAGCTGGCCGCCGTCCAGCGCCGCCTGATAGGCCTGCACATAGTGGTGCAAGGCGGTCGCAAGATCGCCCTTCAGCGTGCTCAGCAGACCGAGAAACTGGGCCCGCAGCGCTGCGAGAGTGGCCGCTTCGATGGCCGACTCGTCCGCAGGGGCGGTCAGCAGGCCAGCCGCCAGTTGCTGGGCTCGCTCGACGTCGCGCGGCAGCCAGAAATAGGCCCGTTGCAGCGCGGCATAGCGGGCGCGCAGCCGGTCTCCGGCCTGGGCAGCCAGCGCGTCCAGTTCGGCCAGCAGCCGGTCACCGGTGTCCAGCTCACCGTGGTCAAAGGCCTGCAAGGCCAGGGGCAGAATGCTGTCGAACTGGCCGATGTGATCCATGCAGCGGGCGAACAGTGCCAGCGCCTGCTGGCTGAGCCGTTCGGCCGCCTCGGTCCTCAACTGTAGCTGTGCCTGCTCGGCCCGGATGCAAAGGGCGCGGGCGCGCAGGGCTGGCTGTGCTGCGCTTGACTGCATGGTCAGGCCGGCCTCGACTTCATCCAGCAGCTGAAGACAGCGAGCCGGGGCACTTTGCCTGACGGCCCAGGCCAGCTTCAGCGCCGGCGCAAGACGGGCCTCCTGCCCTTGCGGCAGGGCTTGGAGGTCGAGCTCCAGCCCTTTGATCTGTTCAAGCAATGGAAACAGCAACTCCATGCGCATGACCCTCGCCCCAGTCCCTTGGCTAGGGTCATGATGCCTGAAGCCTCAGAGTTCGGCCACGCTCTTCACCCGTACCGGCATCGCCACTGCCTGAGCCACCGGCTCGACGACACGCCCATGGAACCGGTCCAGCAAGGCCTTGCGCTGGGCCGTGGCCGTGACCACATTGGCGTGCTTGACATGGCCGTAGCCGCGTATGGTCTCCGGCAGGCGGGCGAGCTTGACGGCCAGGTCCAGACGCTCGGCGCTGAGGTGGGCGAGGATCTCGGCGATCAATGCCTCGTACTCGGTGATCAGCCGGCGCTCCATGCGGCGCTCGTCGGTGCGGCCGAAGACGTCAAGCGCCGTGCCGCGCAGGCCCTTGAGCCTGGCCAGCATCCGGAAGCCCTTCATCATCCAGGGGCCAAACACCATCTTGCGGGCGCGGCCGTCAGGCCCCGGCTTGGACAGCAGCGGCGGCGCGAGGTGATAGCTCAGCGAATCCCAGTTCTCGAACTGCGCCTTCATCGAGGCTTCGAACACGCCGTTGGTGTAGAGCCGCGCAACCTCGTACTCGTCCTTGATGGCCAGCAGCTTGGCGTAGTAGCGGGCCACGGCCTTGGTCAGGCGCAGCGCGCTGCCGGCCTCGCCCAGGGCCAGTTCGGCCTTGCGCACTTTTTCCACCAGGGCGACGTAGCGCTGGGCATAGGCGGCGTCCTGGTAGTCGGTCAGCAGGCGGGTGCGGCGGGCGATCAGGCCCTGCTCGCCGTCGAGTGCGTCCCAGTCGATCACGGCGGTGGCTTCCTGCTTGCCGGCCAGGCGCAGCAGCGCCCGCGGGTCGGCGGCGGCGAGACGCCCCAAGGCGAAGGCGGTCTTGTTGCCCTCGACGGCGACGCCGTTCAGCTCGAAGGCACGCAGCAGTGCGGCCTCGCTGACCGGGATAAGGCCGCGCTGGAAGCAGGCGCCCAGCATGATGATGTTGGACGGCATGGTGTCGCCCATCAGCTCCTGGGCGACCGCCTGCGCGTCTATGCTGCTGACCTGGCTCTCGCCGGCGGCGAAGCGCATCTTCTGCAGCAGCTCGGGAGCATGCAGCTGCGCGTCGGGGTTGCGCACGAACTGCGCGGTGGCAATCTCGTGCGTGTTGGCGATGATCACCGTGCGGCCGGGCTTGACGGTGCCCAGGGCGTCGCTGGACGCACCGACGACCATGTCGCAGGCCAAAAGCACATCGGCCTGTTGGGTGTCTATGCGCACCTGGTTCAAGAGGTCTTGCGTCGGCGCCACGCGCACGAAGCTCAAGACTGCGCCGCCCTTTTGCGCAAAGCCCATGAAGTCCAGCACCGAGGCCTGCTTGCCTTCAAGATGCGCGGCCATCGAGACCAGCGCGCCGACGGTGACGACGCCGGTGCCGCCGACGCCGGTGACCAGCAGGTCGAAGGGGCCGCTCCAGTCCCAGGGTTTCGGCAGACCGATGGCGGCCAGTTCTCGCGCCATGTCTGCGGCGGTGAAGCCCGAGCCGACCCGCTTCTTCAGCACCGCGCCGTGCACCGACACGAAGCTGGGGCAGAAGCCGTTGACGCAGGAAAAATCCTTGTTGCAGGAGCTCTGCTCGATATGCCGCTTGCGGCCCAGATCGGTCTCGACCGGCACGACGCTCAGGCAGTTCGAGGCCACGCCGCAGTCGCCGCAGCCCTCGCAGACCGCCTCGTTGATGAAGATGCGCTTCGGGGGATCGTAGAACTCCTTTTTCTTGCGGCGGCGGCGCTTCTCGGCGGCGCAGGTCTGGTCGTAGATCAGGACCGTCACGCCCTCGACCTCGCGCAGCTGGCGCTGCACGGCGTCGAGCTCGCTGCGATCGTGGAAGGTCGTGCCGGCCGGGAACTGCGACTCGTGGCCCTTGTACTTGGCGATCTCGTCCGAGACCACGACCAGCTGCTTGACGCCCTCGGCCTCGACCTGGCGCGCGATCTGCGGCACGCTGATGCTGCCGTCCACCGGCTGGCCGCCGGTCATGGCCACCGCGTCGTTGTAGAGGATCTTGTAGGTGATATTGGTCTTGGCGGCGATCGCCTGGCGTATCGCCAGATAGCCGGAGTGGTAGTAGGTGCCGTCGCCGAGGTTCTGGAACACATGCTTCTCGGTCGTGAAGCGGCTCTGCGCGGCCCAGTCCACGCCCTCGGCGCCCATCTGTATCAACCCGGAGGTGCCGCGCTCCATCCAGCTGGCCATGAAGTGGCAACCGATGCCGGCCAGCGCCCGCGAGCCATCGGGCAACTTGGTGCTGGTGTTGTGCGGACAGCCGGAGCAGAAGTAGGGCTGGCGGCGCACCGCGTCGGCGGCGTTGGACAGCAGGCAGGGCGTCTGGAAGTCCACCACCAGCGCGCGCCGGTCCAGCGCCGGGTTCAGCCGCGCCAGCCAGTCGGCCACCATATTCATGATGCGCGAGGGGCGCAGCTCACCCAAGGCGCTGAGCACCGGCTTGCCGTATTCGTCGCTCTTGCCTATGACCTTGGGCCGCTGCGCATCGGGCAGGTGGTAGAGCAGTTCCTTGATCTGGCGCTCGACGACCGGCGCCTTTTCTTCGATGACCAGCAGGTCGGTCAGGCCCTGCGTGAACTCCAGCATCCGCGTCGTTTCCAGCGGGAACACCAGGCCCACCTTGTAGACGCGCACGCCGGCAGCGGCCAGGGCGTTCGGGTCCAGGTCCAGCCGGCGCAGCACCTCCATGAAGTCGTAGTGCGCCTTGCCGACGGTGACGATGCCCAGCGTTGCATTCGGGCTGCTGACGATGTGCTTGTCGATCGAGTTGAGTTTGGCGAAGGCGCTGACCGCCTCCAGCTTGTGGGCCAGCCGCGACTCCAGCTCCAGCGAGGGCAGATCCACCGAGCGGATGTGCAGGTTCACCGGTGCCTGGTAGTCGATCGGGTTTTCAAAGTCCAGGGTCACCTGGTCCAGATCGACCGTCATGCCCGACTCGACGACCTCGGAGATCGCCTTGAAGCCGACCCAGGCGCCGGAGAAGCGCGACAGCGCCCAGCCGTAGAGCCCAAACTCCAGATACTCGGCCACATTGGCCGGATGGACCAGCGGCATGCTCCAGGCCTGCAGCGCCAGATCGGACTGGTGGGGCGTGCTGCTGGACACGCAGCCATGGTCGTCGCCGCAGACCACCAGCACGCCGCCCAGAGGCGAGCTGCCGTAGACATTGGCATGCTTCAAAGCATCGCCCGCGCGGTCCACGCCCGGGCCCTTGCCGTACCACATCGCGAATACGCCATCGACGGTGCGCTTCGGATCGAGGCCGACGCGCTGCACGCCCAGACAGGCGGTGGCGGCCAGGTCTTCATTGATCGCCGGCAGGAAGTTGATCTGGGCGGCATCGAGGAACTTCTTCGCCTTCCACATCTGCTGGTCGACCATGCCCAAGGGGCTGCCGCGATAGCCGGAGACGAAACCGGCGGTCTTCAGCCCGGCAGCCTCGTCCAGCGCCTTTTGCATCAGCGGCAGGCGCACCAGCGCCTGCGTGCCGGTCAGGAACACGGCGCCGCGGGTGGCTGCGAGGTTGTCCGACAGTTTGTAGTCGCGCAGGGCGGGCAGGGAAGCAAGTTCGGACATGGTCTGATCTCGGAGTGAGTTGCGAGCGATTTTTCGCCAACTACGCGAGGGATAGTTTCCGCAATTGGCCTGAACTGCGGATTCTGGAACCAGTATTTACTCCAAAATGGCGGATATGGAAAATGAACGTTTCGATCGAGCGACCAGGCTGATACTGCAGGAGCTGCAGCAGGACAGCAGGCAGAGCACACAGCAGCTGGCCGACAAGGTGGGCCTGTCGGCCACGCCGGTGTGGCGGCGCATCAAGGAGCTGGAGGAAAGCGGCGTGATACGCCGCCACGTCGCCCTGGTCGATCGCGAGAAGCTCGGGCTCAACATCTGCGTGCTGGCCAATGTCAGCCTGGTGCGGCACAGCGACGGCGCGGTGGAGAACTTCGAGCGCCTGGTCAGTGCCAGCCGCGAGATCATCGAATGCCACGGCATCACCGGCGAGGCCGACTATGTGATCAAGGTCGTCGTGCCCGACATGAAGGCCTATGACCAGTTCCTGCAGGGCCAGATCTTCAAGGTGCCCGGCGTGGCCAGCGTGCGCAGCAATGTGGTGCTGCGCGAGGTCAAGTACGAGACGGCGCTGCCCGTGGCTTGATCGCGCTGTCGATGCGAACAAGGCGGACGGTTGCCGCCACATGGGCGCAAATACGGCAGCAATCCACGCTTGAAGCGGTTTGGCCCCCGCCTCGCTCGGGTAAGCTGCATGCTCGATAGAGGAGTCCGCCGATGCTGGGGTATGCGCGCTTGTGGATCGTTTGCCTGTGTCTGCTGACCTCGGCCGCCCGGGCCTCGGACAAGCCCGACTGTTCCCGGCCACTGAGCCTGGCCTTGCACGATCACGGGTTGCTGTACTCGGCGGAATCCGGCCAGGGCATAGACAAGGATGTGGCCGACGAATTGACTCGTCGCAGCGGCTGCAAGGTCAACGTCAGTTTGATGCCCCGTGCCCGCATCTGGCAACTGATCGAGTCGGGCGCGCTCGACTTCAGTTTGTCGGGCATCACCAACCCGGCACGTGACCAGTTTGCAGCCTTCGCCTGGTACTTCTCCAACAAGTACTACCTGCTATTGCGCCGCGATGCCGGTGTGGCCAAGCGTGCCGACTTCGAGAGCAACGCGGCCTTGAAGCTGGGCGCCATTCGCGGCTTCCGCTACAGCGCCACGGCCAATCGGCTGGTGGACAAGCTCGAGGCCGAGCGCCGTGTCAGCTATGCCGGCACCTTGGGGCCGCTGTACCAGATCCTGCTTGAGAACCGCGTCCAGGCGATGATCATCGAGCCCTTCGACTATCCGACCCTGGAAACCGAAACCTTGCGCGCCCAGACGCAGATCATCGAGTTCGACGACCCGCCGGTGCCGCATGGGCTGATCATGTCCAGGAAGGCGCTGTCAGCCATCGAGCAGGAGCGGTGGCGAGCGCTGATGGACGGCATGCGCGCTGACGGCACCGTGCTGCGCATCTTCGAAAAGTACTTCAAGCCCGAACTGGCTCGCGCCATGACGCAGTTCTGAATCGGGAATCCTCTTGAAGCGTTTGGTGCATCTGTCTGTATCGCTGACCCTGGGCCTGGTCTGCCTGGCTGCAACCTGGGCCCTGTGGAGGCACGAGCAGACGGTGACGCAGAAGAACCTCTGGGCCAATTTCGACTTTGCCCTGCGCCAGAGTGCCAACCGCATCGAGCAGCGCATGGCGGCATTCGAGCAACTGCTGCGTGGCGCTCAGGGCCTGTTCGACGCATCGGACCTGGTCGAGCGCGAGGACTTCCGCCTCTATGTCGACGTGGCCCTTTCGGGCACCAACTTCAGCGGCTTGCAGGCCCTGGCGTTCACGCCGCAACTTGCGGGCGAGCGCCTCGGGGATTTCGTGGCCGCGCAACGCCGCATGGCTCTGCCGGGCTACCGGGTGTTCCCGGAGGGGCAGCGCGAGTGGCATGCGCCGGTGACCTATATCGAACCGCTCTCTCGCCTGACCGAGCGCGCCCTGGGCTTTGACACGCTGAGCGAGGCGGCGCGCCGGGAGGCCATGTTCAAGGCGCGCGACTCGGGGGCCATGGTGATGACGGGCAAGACCCGGCTGGTGACCGAGGCCGACGGCGAGGCCCCGGCGGCCTTCGTGCTCTTCCTGCCGCTGTATGCCAAGGGCAAGGCGCTGAACAATGTCGCACAACGTCGTGCGCACCTGACCGGCTGGTTGTTCGCCACCTTCCGCATGGGCGATCTGATGTCCGGCCTTTACGGCGAGGGCACACCGGGGCTGGACCTGAGCATCTACGACGGCGTGACCTTGAGCGACGCCTCGCTGATGTACCGCTCGGCCGTGAACGGCAAGCCCGCCGGCCCGCAGCGCCAGGAGGCGCACGAGTACGTTGCCATGGCCAACCACACCTGGACGCTGGTGGCCAGCATGCGGCCCGAGTTCGAACAGCGCTACAGCAGCAACTCGGCCGACATCATCGCCATCTCCGGCATCGGCCTGAGCCTGCTGCTGAGCCTGCTCAGCTGGCAGCTGCTGACGGCACGGGCCCGCGCCTTCGGCCGCGCCGAGGCCATGACCCGCGAGCTGCGCGAGAGCGAGGAGCGCATGCGCCACATGGCCCAGCATGACGCCTTGACCGGCCTGCCCAACCGCCGCACCTTCCGCGACCGGCTGGAGCAGGACGTCAAGAAGAGTCGGCGCGATGGCCTGCCGGTGGCGGTGCTATTCATCGATCTTGACCAGTTCAAGGAGGTCAACGACACGCTGGGCCATGACCATGGTGACGTGCTGCTCAAGGAGGCGGCGCAGCGCATCTGCCGCTGCGTGCGTGACGCCGACACCGTGGCCCGGCTGGGCGGCGACGAGTTCACCGTGATACTGGCCGAGCTGCATGACCTGGCCCGGGTCGAGGCGATCGCCCAGCACATCAACCAGGCGCTGGCCGCACCGTTCGAGTTGCGCGGCGAGCAGGCCTATGTGTCGGCCAGCATAGGCATCACGCTCTACCCCCATGATGCGACCGAGATCGATGACCTGCTCAAGCAGGCCGACCAGGCCATGTATGTGG
This sequence comes from Burkholderiaceae bacterium, assembly GCA_018780645.1. Lineage (GTDB taxonomy): Bacteria > Pseudomonadota > Gammaproteobacteria > Burkholderiales > Burkholderiaceae_C > Paucibacter. The sequence continues at coordinate 29,454 of JADMJJ010000025.1, read as the reverse complement.
CCAAGGACGCCGGCCGCAACTGCTTCAGCTTCTTCACCCCGGCGCTGCAGATTGCCGCCGTGGCCCGGATGCGCCTGACCAACGATCTGCGCGGCGCGCTGGCCAATGAGGAGCTGCGCCTGTACTTTCAGCCGGTGGTGGATCTGGCCAGCGGCCGCATCCACAAGGCCGAGGCCCTGCTGCGCTGGGAGCATCCGACACGCGGCATGGTCAGCCCGGCCGAGTTCATTCCGCTGGCCGAGGCCAGCGGTCTGATCCACGACATCGGTGAGTGGGTGTTCCAGCAGGCCGCGCTGTGGGTCAAGCGCTGGCGGCTGGAGCTCGATCCCTACTTCCAGGTCGCGGTCAACCAGTCGCCGGTCGAGTTCCAGCGCCAGGGCCGGCGCAGCGCGCTGTGGCTGGAGCATTTGAAGACGCTGGGCCTGTCGGGCGGGGCCCTGGTGGTCGAGATCACCGAGGGCCTGCTGCTTGATGCCAGCCCCGGTGTGACGGAGCAGCTGCTGGAGTTCCGCGATGCCGGCGTCGAGGTCGCGCTGGACGACTTCGGCACCGGCTATTCCTCGCTGTCCTACATCCAGAAGTTCGACATCGACTACCTGAAGATAGACCAGAGCTTTGTGCGCAACCTCAAGCCCGGCGCCCGTGACGTGGCGCTGTGCAAGGCCATCATCGTGATGGCCCATGAGCTGGGCATCAAGGTGATTGCCGAAGGCGTGGAGACTGCAGCCCAGCGCGTTCTGCTGGCCGCCGCCGGCTGCGACTATGCCCAGGGCTATCTGTTCGCACGGCCGCTGGCGGCCGAGGAGTTCGACGCGCTGCTGCTGCGTCAGCGCGACGATGCGCTGGCGAATTGATATGGATCAAGCCAATTCCATCACGTCCCTGCGCGCGGGCCGATTGATTTTCGGCCGCCACGGCCGATAGTGCTCGTACAGCCGGCATCAAGACCGGCGTTCGCCTGACCGGAGCGTCCTTGCTCCGCGTCCATCCTTGTCATCAGGAGTCCCATCCATGCGCTTCACCACCCGATTGCTGGTGTGTTCGACCGTTCCCGCCGCCCTGTTTGTCGCGGCCTTGGCCACCAGTATCTGGGGCCTGACGCGCACCCAGTCGCAGTTCGACACCTATATCCGCACCGAGCAGGCCTTTGCCGCCGGCGTATCCGAGATGTATGCGCAGGGCCTGCAGATGGGCCAGGCGCTGCGCAATGTGGTGCTGGATCCGGCCAACAAGAAGGCTTTCGAGAACCTCAGCGCGGCACGGGCCGCCTATGACAAGGCCGCCACCGAAAGCGCGCAAATTGCGGCCGGCACGCCGTTCCAGAAAGACCTTGCGGCCCTGGAGCCGCTGCGCACCGCGCAGGCCCAGGCGCAGGAGAAGGTGCTGGCCCTGGTGGCCAGCGATGTGCCCGCGGCGATTGTCGTGCTCAACAGCGAGGAGACGCCGGCCTGGCGCCAACTGCGCGCCGGCCTGCTCAAGCAGGTCGAGGCATCGGCCAAGCAGTCCAGGCAAACCCATGATGACGTCAACACCCGGGCCAACCGCACGACCTGGGTCGCCGGACTGCTGGCCGCGCTGGCGGTCGCCGTGGCCGGGGTGCTCTGCCTGATCCTGCAGCGCTCGGTGCGGCGCGAGCTGGGCGGCGACCCGGCCGAGGCGCACGACGCCCTGCTGCAGATCGCCCAGGGCGATCTGTCCGCGCGTCTGACCACATCGGGCGCCGACGCCAGCCTGATGGGTGCCTTGAGCCAGATGCAGCAGTCGCTGCGCCAGCTGGTCAGCCAGGTGCGCAGCTCCACCGACAGCATTTCCACCGCCTCCAGCGAAATCGCCACCGGCAATGCCGACCTGTCGACGCGCACCGAGCAGACGGCCAGCAATCTGCAGCAGGCGGCCTCGTCGATGGATCAGCTCACCAGCACCGTCAAGCAGACGGCCGACGCCTCGCGCCAGGCCAATCAGCTGGCCGGTTCGGCCGCCGAGGTGGCCGCCCGTGGCGGCTCGGTGGTGGCCCAGGTGGTGTCCACCATGGACGAGATCAACAGCAGCTCGAAGAAGATCAGCGACATCATCGGCGTGATCGACGGCATCGCCTTCCAGACCAATATCCTGGCGCTGAATGCGGCCGTCGAGGCGGCCCGCGCCGGCGAGCAGGGCCGCGGCTTTGCTGTCGTGGCCTCCGAGGTGCGCAGCCTGGCCCAGCGCTCGGCCCAGGCGGCGCGCGAGATCAAGAGCCTGATCGGCGCCTCGGTGGACAGGGTCGAGGACGGCGCCCGCCTGGTGGCCCATGCCGGCCAGACCATGCAGGAGATCGTCGGCTCGGTGCAGCGCGTCGGCGACATCATCGGCGAGATCACCGCCGCCACCTCGGAGCAGAGCGACGGCATCGCCCACATCAATGGCGCCGTCAATCAGCTGGACCAGATGACGCAGCAAAATGCTGCGCTGGTGGAGGAGGGCGCCGCGGCGGCCGAGTCGCTGCGTGACCAGGCCGGACGGTTGGCCCAGGTGGTGGGCACCTTCAAACTGGCGTAGACAGGCTTCCAGGCGTGCACAATGGCAGGGCGCCATTGTCGAGCGCCAAGGAGGCCCCATGTCATCCGGAAAAGTCCTGGTCGCCCAAGGCGGCGGCCCCACCGCCGTGATCAACCAATCGCTGGCCGGCGTGGTGCTCGAGGCCCGCCGCCATCAGGGCATACAGCGGGTCTATGGCGCGCGCCACGGCGTGCGTGGCATCGTCAACGAGGATTTCTGGGACCTGACCCAGGAGACCAGCCACAACCTCGAGATGGTGGCCAATACGCCGTCCTCGGCGCTGGGCTCGACCCGCGACAAGCCCGACCTGAAGTACTGCCATGAAATCTTCAAGGTGCTGCGCGCGCACCAGATCGAGCATTTCTTCAATATCGGCGGCAATGACTCGTCGGACACCGTGCGCATCATCAGCGAGGAGGCCGCCAGGGCCGGCTATCCGCTGCGCTGCATCCACATCCCCAAGACCATAGACAACGACCTGGTCAGCAACGACCATACGCCGGGCTTTCCGTCCGCGGCGCGCTTTGTCGCCCAGGCCTTTGCCGGCGCCAATCTGGACAATGCCTCGCTGCCCGGCGTCTATGTCGGCGTGGTGATGGGGCGCCATGCCGGCTTCCTGACCGCCGCCGCCGCCCTGGGCAAGAAGTTCCCGGACGACGGCCCGCACCTGATCTATCTGCCCGAGCGGGTGTTCAGCATCGAGCGCTTTCTCGCCGACGTGAAGGCGGTCTACGAGCGCCACGGCCGCTGCGTGATCGCCGTCTCCGAGGGCATACACGACGAAAGCGGCACGCCGATGCTGGTCAAGTTGGCCAAGGCGCTGGAGCATGACGCGCACGGCAATGTGCAGCTGTCCGGCAGCGGCGCGCTGGCCGATCTGCTGTGCGAGGAGATCAAGATGCAGCTGAAGATCAAGCGCGTGCGCGGCGACACCTTCGGCTACCTGCAGCGCTCCTTCATCGGCTGCGTGTCCGATGTGGACCAGCGCGAGGCCCGCGAGGTCGGCGAGAAGGCGGTGCAGTTCGCGATGTGGGGCAGCCGCGATGGCTCGGTGGCGATCAAGCGCACCGGCTACTACTCGGTGGACTACGAGCTGCTGCCGCTGTCCGAGGTGGCCGGCAAGACGCGGGTGATGGAAGACGAGTTCATCGCCGCCTCGGGCACCGACGTCACCGATGCCTTCCGCCTGTACCTGCGGCCGCTGCTGGGCTCGGGCCTGCCGGATGCCTTCCGGTTGCGTGCCCACCCCGTGCCCAAGGTGCTGGGAGGCTGAGGGTCGGCGGGCGCAGGAGGCCACCCATCCCCGCCTTGCCGCCATTCGTCGCATGGGCATGCGGTGCCCGTCGAATCGGACTACGATTCCTTGAACAGTGCCGGTTCAGCTGCGGTGTCGGCGCTGCGGTACCTGGAGGCGATCACCATGAAGTCCCTTGCAGCCATCGTCCTGACCCTGTGCCTGTCGGCCTGTTCCAGCCCCCCCCTGCAGGCGCCGCCTGCGACCCTGGGCCTGTTCGCTGACCAGAGCTTCGCGCCACCCGCGAAACCCCCGGCGGCGGTCGATGTGTTTGCGCTCAGCGACGAGATGCGCAGCTATCTGGCCAGCAGCGAGATGAGCAGCCAGCTGCGGCAGAAGGGGCGCCAGCGCGGCCTGATCGAGGCCCTGTACAACAAGAAGCAGCTGCGCCTTGAGTACGACTCGGCGCTCACCCGCAATGCCCGCGAGGCCTTTGCCGCACGCACCGGCAACTGCCTGTCGCTGGTCATCATGACCGCCGCCTTTGCCCGTGAACTCGGCATGGAGGTGCAGTTCCAGAGTGTGCTGACCGAAGAGGTCTGGGGCCGCAGCGGTGACCTGTATCTGTCCATGGGACATGTCAATCTGAGCTTGAGCAAGCGGCGCAGCGAGGTGGTGGCCAGCTATCCCGAGGCCGATTCGCTGGTGGTGGACTTCATGCCCGCCGCCGACATCCGCGGCCAGCGCACCCGAGCCATCTCGGAAGAGAACATCGTCGCCATGTATATGAGCAACCGTGCCGCCGAGTCCTTGGCCGCGGGCCAGGTGGACGAGGCCTATTGGTGGATACGCGAGGCCATTCTGCGCGACCCCAAATACCTCAGCGCCTACAACACGCTGGGCGTGGTCTACCGCCGCCATGGCGACCTGCAGCGGGCCGAACAGGTGTTCCGGCAAGTGCTGGAACGCGAGCCCGGCAATACGCAGGTGATGGCCAATCTGGCTTTGACCCTTGAAGACCAGGGCCGTCTGGCCGATGCCATGACTCTGCGCACGCAACTGGCGCAGATCCAGCCGAATCCGCCGTTCAGCTACTTCAACCGCGGCCTGACGGCGATGCGCCAGGGCGACTTCAATGCCGCCAAGCAGCTGTTCGCCAAGGAGGTGGACCGTGCCGCCTATTACCACGAGTTCCACTTCTGGCTGGCCCTGGCCCACTATGCGCTGGGTGAGTTGCCTCAGGCCCGCCAGCAGCTGACGCTGGCGCTGGACAACACCACCACGCGCAGGGACCACGACCTGTACGCGGCCAAGCTGGACAAGCTGAAGTCCGTGTCCCGCGCGCACTAGGCGGCAGTCGGGCCAGAGCCCGACTGCCTCTAGAAGCTGTGGCGCAGGCCGAGGTCCAGACCCGAGCTGCTGCCGCCGGGACTGATGGGCGACAGGCCGGTGTTGAAGCGGGTGCCGGAGCCCTTGTTGTCGATGTGGGCGGCCGTCGCATACAGCGCGGTGCGCTTGGACAGCTCGTGCACATAGCCGATGGCCAGATGCGTCGCGTCGCTGGCGACGCCGCTGGCCTTCAACGTCGTGTAGGCGACGCGCACTTCGCCCTGGGCACTGAGCTCCCATTGCGTGCCCAGCATCAGCGCACGGGTGCGGGTCGCGCCGACCTTGTTCTCGCCCCACAGCGCCATCAGCCTGGCCGCGCCGAGCTTGTAGTTGATGCCGGCGTTGCTCTGGGTGTAGTCGCCGGTGGCGTAGCGGGTCTTGCCGGTCGCGGCGGCCATGTTCCAGCCGCCGCTGCGCCAGCCCAGACGCAGGCCCTGGTGATTGCCGTCCTTCGAGGTGGCCGCGCCGCCGGGCTGCTCGCCGGTGGCCAGCATCAGCGCGCCGTAGATGCCGACGGCATTGCTTGGCAGGTGATAGCCGATCGAGTTGGACGCCCGCACGCTGGTGCGCACCGTCGTGCCGCCGGCATTGACCGGGTAGAAGAGCAGGCCCGAGCTGCCGACGCCGTTGGTGCCGAAGGGGTGCATGGATGTGGTCAGGTTGCTGAAGCTGGGCACATAGTCACGGCCCAGGCGCAACTCGCCCCAGGGGCCCTGCAGACCCACCGTGGAGCGCCGACCCCAGGTCAGGCCGCCGCTGACCGAGTCCTTGTTGTTGGTGCTGGTGGCGCCGCTGGTGCCGGTGTCGACATTGATCGCCGATTCGATCCAGAAGTTGGCCTTGAGCCCGCCGCCCAGATCCTCGGTGCCGCGAAAGCCGATGCGGCTGGAGGTGTTGCCATCGCCGTTGAGCTGGGACTGGCCCGACGTGCCGCTGGCGCTGAGCCGGCTCAGGCCGAGGTCCAGCACGCCGAACACGGTGACCTGGGCCTGGGCGGCCGGACAGAGGAAGAGGGCGGGCGCGAGCGCGGTCCCGGCAAGAAGGCGGTGCAGTTTCAAGTCGTGTCTCCTGGATGTTTTCTGAACCTGGCCGAAGCGAATCAGGCCATGTCCGACACCTTAGGGATCACTCAATATCGCGTCAAATATACCAACAACGCAATCTCAAGACGTTTTGAGTATGGGATTGCGCCGGATCGACGGCACACTAATAAAACAGTGCCGACAGATCAACACTGGAGCGCTTGCCCAGTGCGCCATGGTGAGTGCCCAGCCAGGCCTGGGCACGTCGTCGGCCCAGGCCCTTCAGATGCTCGAAGAAGCGCAGGTTGGCGGCCAGCTTGGAGTCGGGAGAGAGGGCGCGCAACACCTCCTCGTCCTCGATCAAATGGAAGTGCGCGCGCTGCACGCGCCGCTCCAGCCGCCCCAGGGTCACGAACCAGCTGGGTCTGACCTGCTGACGCAGGTGGGCGAACATGCGCATCTCGCGCAGAAAGGTCGAGTTGAAGGCGATCTCGAGCACCCGGGTCTGGATGTCGGTCGCGCTCAGTGGCGTCTGCGCATGCTTGAGCGGGCTTAGCAGCACCAGCAGCAGGTCGGGCGCGTGGCACTCGAAGAACAGCGGAAAGATCGCCGGGTTGGCGGCGAAGCCACCGTCCCAGTAGGGCTCGCCGTCGATCTCGATGGCGCGGTGCAGGGTGGGCAGGCAGGCCGAGGCGAGCAGTACGTCGGCACTCATCTCGGCATTGCGGAACAGCCGCAGCTTGCCGGTGTTGGCCTGGGTGGTGGCGACAAAGAGCTTGACCGGGCTGTGTGTGCGCAGACGGGCGAAGTCGATCTGCGCCGTGACGATGTCGCGCAGCGGGTTCAGGTCGAATGGGTTGATCTGCTCGGGCGACAGATAGTGCGTCCACTGCAGCATCAGCTTGACCAACGGCGACAGGCCGGTTTGGGTGCCGTCGGCCGAGGTCTGCGTCAGCTCCAGCGGGGCGGCGCCGGCCACCGCGGTCCAGAACTTCTGCAAGGCCGCGCGTGCGCCGTCGGGCCCGCCGACCATCAGGCCATGGGCCATGGCCAGGGCATTCATCGCGCCGGCACTGGTGCCGCTGATGCCTTCAAAGCCCAGCCTGCCGTCCTCCAGCAGGGCATCCAGCACGCCCCAGGTGAAGGCACCATGGGCGCCGCCACCCTGCAAGGCCAGGTTGATCGTGCGGGGAGTGCGGCGTTTGCCAAACTGCATGGGCCGACCATACAGGGGTTTTCCCGGGCTGTCCTGCCTGCTGTGTGACGCCCGCCGCTGGTGCGTCGGTCCTGCTGTGCCGCGCTCAGGCGGCGGCGCGCATTGGGGTGGCCAGTGCACCGACTTGTTGCAGGTGGGCCTGCGTCTCGCGCACCACGGCGCTGCTGTGCGTCAGCGGGCCCATATGGCCGGCGCCGCTCAGCTCCACGGAAATTGCCCGCGGCAGCGCGGCCTGCAGCAGCTCCGCCACCCTTGCGGCCGAGGCGCGGGTATGGGAGCCCTTCATCAGCAGCACCGGCATGCGCAGCGCGGCCAGCAGCGGCGCATCCCAGGTGGCGGCGAACAAGGCCCTGAAGTGCAGCGGCACGGTGGCCATGCGCGTGGCCATGGTGGCGCGCTGCACCTGGTTCATGCCGGCCCAGGCCGATTCGCCGGACCAGTAGCTGGCGAACACGCGGGCGGCCTCAAGCAACTCGTCCTGGCTTACCAAGGCGGCCACGCGGGCAGCGACCGACTCGACCTCGGCCAGAGCCGCGTCGTCGGGGCTGGCGCGGCGCATCACACCAAAGGCAACCGGTTCATACAGCGTCAGCGAACGCACCCAGCGCGGCTGGCTCAGCGCCAGCTGCAGGGCCACGGCAGCGCCGTAGGAATGGCCCACCAGATGCACGCCCTCGTGCGCCGCGCCATGCTGGGCGGCATGGGCGATGCGGGCCACGGCCTGGGCATCGACCTGCAGGCTGGCCGGGGTGAAGGCCGGCCAGGCCGGGCTGCGGCCATGGCCGTGCAGATCGACACCCAGCATCTGGCAGCGGCCCGACAGGCTCTCGGTCAGCGCCCGCCATTGCGCATGGCTGCCGGTGCTGGAGTGTATGCAGACCACCAGTGGGCCATTGCCCTGGCTGTGCGAAAACAGTGACGGCAGTTTGGGGGCAATGGGCATCATGGTGCGGCTCCGGGGGCGTGAGACTGAACAGGCCTCCAGTGTGTGCAGCCGCCGTATCAGCGACGTTTCTTGTTGCCCCGGGCTTGCTTCATTTGTTTCAACCGGCGGCCGTGGGAGCCGCCAGAAAGCCCCGCACCTGGCCGGCAAAGCGCGCCGCATCGATGGGTTTGGAGATATAGCCATCGCAGCCGGCCGCCAGCATCTTCATCTCGTCGCCCTTCATCGCATAGGCCGTAAAGGCCACCACCACCACCTTGGCCGTGGCAGGGTTGGCCTTGATCTGGCGCGCGGCCGTCAGGCCGTCAACCTTGGGCATCTGGATGTCCATCAGCACCAGCTCGGGCTTGAAAGCGCTCAGCTGCGCGCGGGCGTCCAGGGCGTCCAGCGCCTTGGCGACGTCAAAGCCGTCCCGCATCAGCAGGTAGGCGGCAAGCTCAAGATTGGGCAGGCTGTCGTCCACCACCAGCACGCGGGGCCGGCTCATGAGTCGCTCCCGTGAGCCGTCGAGCGCACCTGCACCAGGTCTTCAAGCAGATCGCTCAAGGCCGTCAAGTCTCCGCGGCCCTCCATCAGGATGTGCCGGGCCGAGCGTGTCAGGCCCTGGATATCGACCTCGCTCAACACCATATTGGTCCAGAGGAAAACCGGCAAATGGCGCATTCGCTCGTCGGCGCGCAGGGCGTCGAGCACGGCGAAGCCGTCGAAGTCGGGCATCACGAGATCAAGAATGATCGCGTCCGGCAACCCGTCCTCCAGCTCGCGCAGCGCCTGCCGGCCGTCCGGCTGACAGTCGACTCGCATCTGCAGGCGCTCAAGCATATTGCACATCAATTGCAGAGCGAGTGGGTCGTCGTCGATGATCATCAGCCGACTGCCGGCCTGCAGGCCGTTGCGCTGCAGCGCATGTTCCAGCGCAGCCGCATGCAGGGGTTTGGCCAACACGTCGTTGACGACGAAGCCTGCCAGCTGTTCTTGCCCGCCGGGCAGGGTCAGGATCACCACCGGCACCTGGGCATTCAGCTGTCCGCTTCGTATGCTGACCAGGGCCTGCAGGCCATCGCCGCCGAGCAGGCTCAGCGTCACCGCGTCATAGGGCTGGAGCATGGCCACACGCATCGCCTGCGAGGAGGTGGAGACCCCGTCCACCTCGTATCCGGCCTGGCTCAGCAAATGGGTCAGGCGGGCCTGGATGCCGGCGTCGTGCTCGACCACCAGCAGCCTGGCCAGCAGCTGGGGCGGTGCGGCCGGGTCGGCCTCCACCGCCTCATGGCTGATGCGCGCACCGCGCCGTGGCAGCACGGCATGGAACACGCTGCCCTCGCCCAGGCGGCTGCGTACGCCGACACTGCCGCCCTGCACCTCGACCAGCCGACGGGTCAGCGCCAGACCCAGGCCCGTGCCCTGATGGCGCTTGGTGTAGCCACTGTCCAGCTGCTGGAAGCTGACGAACAGGCGCGACAGATTCGCGTCCGAGATGCCGATGCCGTCATCCTCGACCTCGATGCGGAAGTTCAGCTCGCCCTCGGCCAGCATGCGCAGCCTGACGTGGCCGTTCGCGGCCGTGAACTTGATCGCGTTCGACAGATAGTTGTAGAGCACCTGTTTGAGCCTGGCGGCGTCGAGCACGACCTCGCTCAGGCTCGCATCGATGTGGATGTCGAGTTCCACGCCTTTCTTGGCCGCCTCGGCGCGCACGATGTTGCAGACCTCGTTGACCGTCGCGGTCAGGTCCAGCCGTTCGGGGTAGAAGTCGAACCTGCCTGCTTCGACCTTGGACAGGTCGAGCAGGTCATTGATCAGTGACAGCAGGTGGCGCCCGCTGCTGCCGATGTAGCCGAGGAACTCGCCCTGCTTGGGCGAGTCGGGCGGCACGGCGCCCATCTGCAACAGGTCGGCGAAGCCGATGATGGCATTCAGCGGCGTGCGCAGCTCGTGCGACATATTGGCCAGGAATTCGGTCTTCAGGCGGTTGGCGCGCTGGATCTGCCGGTTCTCGGCCGCCAGATGGATGGCGTTCAAGCGCAACTCCTCGAGCCGCTTCTGCTCGGTGATGTCGCGCACGATCTTGGACGCGCCGATGATGCGCCCATGCGCATCGGCCACCGGCGAGATCGTCACCGAGACCGGAATGGCGCGGCCGCTTCGATGCAGCCGTAACGTTTCGAACGGCGCCACCTTCAGGCCGCTGGCGAGCTGCGCAAGGATCAGCTCCTCCTCGACCTGACGATCAGCCGGAATCAGCATGCCCAGCGACCGACCGATCGCCTCCTGCGGCTGGTAGCCGAACAGCTCGACCGCGGCCCGGTTCCAGCTCGTGATCCGGCCGTCCAGCGACTTGCTGATGATGGCGTCCAGCGAGTTCTCGACGATGGCCGACAGGTAGGAGGCGTCGGCCTCGGCCTGGTCAAGGCGTGACATGTCACGGAACAGCAGCGTCATGCCACGCACCGTGCCGTCCGGCGCGTCGGTGGTGGCGGCGCGCGCCTCCACCGGCGTACGACCACCGTCCCTCGACAGCGCCACCACCCGCGTCGAGACGCTGGCGTCTATGCCCTCGCGAATCAGCAGATCGACCACATTGACCGTCGGGTGCGACGCCGGCCTGTCTTCGCGGTTCCAGACCTCCCAGTAGCTGCGTCCGCGCGCCTCGGCGATGCGCCAGCCGGTGATCTGCTCGGCCACTCCGTTCATGCTGGTGACGCGGCCCTCGCGATCGGTGGCGATCAGGCCGGCGCCGATGCTGGACAGGGTGACGGCCAGATTGCCCTGGGTGTCCAGCAGATGATCTTCGGCGCGGCGCCGTTGCTGCACCTCGGCCTCCAGCGAGGCGATGAGCTGCTGCAACTGGGCCACCGAGGGAATCCTCAGCGCCCTGGGCATCAGGCGCCAGAGCGCCACGGCTGTTACCAGCGAGATCGCCGCCGTGGCCAGCTTGGTCAGCGCCTGCAAGCCATAGTCGGGCCGCCAGATCACCAGAATGTCCACCAGATGGCTGGTGCCGCAGGCAAAGATGAAGGCCGAGAACAGCAGCATGATGCCGTTCAGTGCCGGTTCTCGCCGTCTGCGCACGAACAGGACCAGGGCCAGCGGTATCGAAAAATACGCCGCGGCGATGGTGGCGTCGGCGCCGACCATGCTCCACAGCAGGGAGGGATCCCAGGTGAAGCAATAGCCGTGCGGCAGATAGCCTTCACGCCCCAACCAATCGGTCAGCAGATTCATGGGGGCACTCTTTCTGGAGCCTGGCCCGCGCCGGGCAGTGCACCGATAGTGCGCCCCGCCGGGCGCCAGCACAAGATCAGTTCCGCCCTTGGCCTATGGTCCGATCGGGCCCCCGCCTTGGAGCGCCATGTCACATCGGCCGGGCACAGTTTCGCCACCGTTCAAGCCTGGAATGACCATGTCCGATCACAAGCTCAAGCGCCTGCTGCCTTCCCTGATGGGCCTGTGTGTGGCTGCCGCCCTGCAGGCCGGCGCCCAGGCCGCGCCCAATGCCTATGTGCAGACGACGCTGATCGCCAACAAGGCCAGCTACAACCCGACCGTGATGGTCGACCCCTATCTGCTCAACCCCTGGGGCATTGCCCTGCGCCCGCCCGGCGCCGGCGGCCATATCTGGATCAGCAATGCCGGCAGCGGCACCACCACGACCTATATCGGCGACGTCAATGGCATACCGCTGCATCAGGACGGGCTGAAGGTGATACCGATACAGGCCGTGCCCGAAGACCCGCCGGGCTACTCGCAGCTGATCGGCCAGACCTACCATGCCACCGTGACCGGCCAGGTCTACAACGCGGCCAGCGATGTGGCCGGCCAGCCGGTCGAGTTCTTCGTCTCCGGCCCGGCCAATAACTGGGCCACGCCGCAGCCGACACCGGTGGGCACGATTGCCGGCTCGGCCAAATTCGTGTTCGTCACCACCGACGGCACCATCAACGCCTGGCGCTCGGGCACCAACCCGGGCATGCAGGAAGCGGTGATCGTGAAGGACTATTCGGCCAATTCCGCCACGCCGCTGGGCCTGGCCCACACGCCCGGCTATATGGGTGTGGCCATGACCACCGATGCCTTCACCGTCGATGCACAAGGCAACAAGCGGGCCGACAACCGCCTTTATGCGGCCGATTTCGCCAACAACCGTGTCCAGGTGTTCGACAACCAGTGGAACGACATCAGCGCCAGCGTGAGCTTCGAGCGGCCCAATGGCATGCAGGGCGACTTCATGCCCTTCAATGTGCAGTACCTGGGCGGGCGCATCTACGTGGCCTATGCCGAGACCGCCTACGAGATCGATGATCCGACCGAAGAGCTGGACGTGGCCGGCGCCGGCCGCATCGTCGCCTATGACCGCGACGGCCGTATCGTGCAGGACTTTGGCGACCAGTCCATCCTCAACGCGCCCTGGGGACTGGCACTGGCGCCGACCTCGTTCGGTGCCTTCGGCGGCAAGCTGCTGGTGGCCAATTTCGGCGACGGCACGATTGCCGTCTATGACCCGACGACCGGCGCCGCCCTGGGTCAGCTGCGCGATGACCAAGGTGAACTGATCAGCATCGACGGGCTGTGGGGCATCACCTTCGGCAACGGCGTCAGCCTGGGCGACGCCAACAGCCTGTACTACACCGCCGGCCCCAACGGCGAGCAGGACGGCGTGTTCGGCCGGCTCACCGTGGCCGTGGTGCCGGAGCCGGCCTCGCTGATGTTGCTGCTGCTGGGCCTGGGCGCGCTGGGGTTGCAAGCGCGCTGTCGCCGGCCTTTGCCATAGGCCGATCGGCTTGTTTCTCGCGCCGCGATTTCGTCACCACGCAACAAGCGCTCTTCATCATCAGCAGGCAGCTTGCCCCCGGTGCCACCGGGGGCAGGGCCTGCAACCACTGATCACACCCGCCGGAGGATTTATCCCATGTTTCGCCTGAACCAACTCACCGCCCTGATCGTTGCCGCCGTCGCCGCCCAAGGCGCAATGGCCGCTGCCACGAACTTCGAGAACTTCACCCCGCTGCTGACCAACGTCGCCGCCGGCTCGCTGCCGGAAAGCGCCCCGTTCCAGCTGTCCTCGCCCAACTTCAGCCAGAAGACGATTGCCGCCCGCGTCGCCGGCGCCGCCGATGACACCGGCAGCTGGGACATGGTGACGGCCAACGAGACCGGCGCCAGCGCCGGTCGCTACCTGTACTTCCCGATGGAAACCGGCGCGGCCGGCGTCAAGCGCATCGACCTGCAGACCGGCACTGCCACCACCATCGTCACACCCGGCACCCAGGGCTTTGTCTCGGGCGACGCCTCGCGCTGGACCCCCTGGGGCAGCTATCTGACCGCCGAAGAGTCCTGGGGCAATGGCAGCACCAAGGGCCGTCTGTTCGAGCTGACGAATCCGGTCACCACCACCGGCGCGGCCACCAGCAACTTCGTGCACCGCAGCATCCTGCCGCGCGTCTCGCACGAGGGCCTGGCCTTCGACAAGAGCAACAGCCTGTACTTCATCGACGAACTGAATGGCGGCTCGATCTACAAGTACACCTCGGCCAACCCGAACGCCAGCAATGGCGACGACTACTTCGCCAAGGGCCAGAGCTTCGTGATGCGCGTCGGCAGCGGCAACACCTTCGGCGGCACCGGCGCCGCCAGCTGGATCGCGCTGACCGATGCCGACGGCGTGGCCCTGCCCGGCGTCACGACGGTGCTGGGCGGCCAGATCGACGGCCGCGCCACCGCCAATCTGGCTGCCTTCAAGGGCACCGACTACAACCGCCCCGAGGATCTGGAGGTCCAGACCCTGGCCGACGGTTCGCAGACCCTCTACGTGCCGACGACCGACGCACAACAGGTGTTCTCGATCCACCTGAACACCGACGGCACCAGCACCGTCAAGGTTTTCGTGGACCGCAACACCATCAATGCCGCCACCGGCCTGGCCGTCGGCAGTGCGCTGACCAGCCCGGACAATGTGGCGATTGACGCCGCCGGCAACATCTACATCATCGAAGACCAGCCGGGTGGCCTGGCCGACATCTGGTTCGCCACCGACACCAACCGCGACGGCGTGGCCGAGTCGATCAGCCGCTGGGCCTCGATGTCCACCGTGGGTGCCGAGCCCACGGGCCTGTACTTCGACAAGTTCAACCCGAACGTTGCCTACGTCAATATCCAGCACCCCAACAGCGGCATCGACCGCATGATCCAGATCACCGCCGTGCCGGAACCCGAGACCTATGCGCTGATGTTGGCCGGCCTGGGCCTGCTGGGCGCCGTGGCCCGTCGTCGCAAGGCCTGAGGTTTCATTCGGTCACTCTGACCCTTGGGGCCCGGCGCTTGCGTCGGGCCCTTTTTTCTTGCGCGCGCGGCTAAGCTCGGTGGTATGAGCACCGACACCCCGCACCACCTGGCCCCCTGGCAAGTCATCACCGGCGGCGTCTGCGGCCTGGTGTTGACCATAGGCCTGGCGCGATTTGCCTACACGCCCTTGCTGCCTCTGATGCAGGCCCAGGCCGGACTGAGTGACGCGGCCGGCGGCGGGCTGGCGGCGATCAACTACCTCGGCTATATGAGCGGCGCGCTGCTCGCCTCCTGGCTGGACGACGCCCGGCTGCGCCATCGCATCTATCTGGCCGGCCTGGTGCTGGCCCTGCTCAGCACGCTGCTGATGGGGCTCACGACCGAACCGCTGCTGTGGGCGCTGTCGCGCTATGTCGGCGGGCTGTGCGGCGCGGCGGGCATGCTGTTCGGCTCCGGCCTGGTGCTGAACTGGCTGATGCGTGCCGGGCGCAGACCGGAGCTGGGCCTGCACTTCATCGGCCTGGGCCTGGGCATCGTCGTGTCGGCCATCGGGGCCATGGCCTTGAGCGCCTGGCACCTGGATTGGGCCGGGCATTGGCTGGGCTTGAGTGCCATCGGCCTGCTTTTCCTGCTGCCGGCCTTGGGCTGGCGACCGCCGGTGCCGCCGGCGGTGAAGCCCGGCCATGGCGAAGGCGCGGCGCCATCGCGGCGCTGGATGGCCTTGATGATCGCCTGCTACTTCTGTGCCGGCTGGGGCTTCGTGATCAGCGCCACCTTCACCGTGGCCATCGTCGAGCGCCAGCCGCTGCTGGCCGGGCGCGGGCCGCTGGCCTGGCTGCTGGTCGGACTGGCGGCGATGCCGGCGGTGTTTCTGTGGGACCGCATCGCGCGGCGACTGGGCGAGCTGAGGGCACTGTTGCTGGCCTTCGGCCTGCAGACGCTGTCGGTGATCCTGCCGGCACTGTCGGGCTCGCTGGTGGCAGCCCTGGCCGGCGCACTGCTCTACGGCGCCACCTTCATCGGCATCGTCAGCCTGACCCTGGCCCTGGTCGGCCGGCGCTCACCGGCCAATCCAGGCAAGGCGATGGCACGGCTGACGCTGAGCTATGGCGTGGCCCAGATCACCGCACCGGCGCTGGCCGGCAGCATGGCTCAGGCCAGCGGCAGCTACCAGGGCGCGCTGTGGCTGACGGCGGCGGTGCTTTTGGTGGGCATGGGCTTGTTGGCGGCCTTGCTGAAGGAGCATGAACCGGCTCAGTGAGCCCGGGCCGCCAACACCTCGCGCACCATCGCCTGCGCCAGTTCACGCTCGCCCAGGAACACGCGGCCGGCGCCGTCGGCCTGCAGCCGTTGCGCCTCTTCCTCGTTGTGGCTGCGCACCAGGGTCTGGATGCCGGGGTTGAGCGTGCGGGCCACTTCGATCATCTTGCGCACGCTGACCGTGTCGGCCGTGGCCAGCACCAGCATTTTGGCGTGGGCGATGTGGGCCTGTATCAACACGGCGGGCTCGCTGGCGTCGCCCAGCACGGCCGGAATGCCGCGCTCCCGCAAGGCCTCGACACGCTCGCGATTATGGTCGGCGACGACGAAGGGAATGCCGGCCGCAGCCAGGGCCTCGGCGATGTGTTTGCCGACGCGGCCATAGCCGACCAGCACGACCTGGCGCGCCAGATATTTGCCTTCGGTGGCGGCTGGCAACTCGGCCAAGGGGTCATCACGGGCTTCGAGCCTGCGCGCCAGCGCCGAGCGGGCGCGTATCCAGCGCTGCGCCGGCTCGATCAGCGAGAACACCAGCGGGTTCAACGCCATCGAGATCAGCGCGCCGGCCAGAATCAGGCTCTGGCCCTCGGGCGGCAGCAACTTCAGCGACACGCCAAGACCGGCCAGGATGAAGGAGAACTCGCCGATCTGCGCCAGGCTGGCCGAGACCGTCAGCGCCGTGTTCAGCGGGTAGCGGAACAGCAGCACCACGCCCGCCGCCACCAGCGACTTGCCCAGGATGATGATGGCCACCACGGCCAGCACCTGCAGCGGGCGATCGATCAGCACATGGGGGTCGAACAGCATGCCCACCGAGACGAAGAACAGCACGGCGAAGGCATCGCGCAGCGGCAGCGACTCCTCGGCCGCGCGGTGGCTGAACTTCGATTCGCGCATCACCATGCCGGCGAAGAAGGCGCCCAGCGCGAACGACACACCGAACAGCGCCGCCGAGCCGTAGGCGATGGTCACCGCCGCGGCGACCACGCACAGCGTGAACAGCTCGCGTGAGCCGGTCTTGGTGACCTGCCATAGCAGCCAGGGAAAGAAGCGCCGCCCGACCACCAGCATCAGCGCGATGAAGACGGCCACCTGCAACAGCGTCTTGCCCAGCGCCAGCCAGATCGCCGCGGTATCGGCAGGCGCCGCGGCGCCGCCCGGCGTCACGCCGCCCAGCACACCGGCCAGCGCCGGCAACAGCACCAGCACCAGCACCATGGCCAGGTCCTCGACGATCAGCCAGCCGATGGCGATGCGGCCGTTCATCGAGTCTTCTATGCCGCGGGCCTCCAGCGCCTTCAGCAGCACCACCGTGCTGGCCACCGACAGGCTCAGGCCGAACACCAGGCCGGCGCCGAGGCTCCAGCCCCAGATATGGGCCACACCCATGCCCATGGCCGTGGCCACGGCCATCTGCGCCACCGCGCCGGGCAGGGCGATCTTGCGCACCGCCATCAGGTCATCGAGCGAGAAATGCAGGCCGACGCCGAACATCAGCAGCATCACGCCAATCTCGGCCAGCTGCGAGGCGATGGCCATGTCGCCGACGAAGCCTGGGGTGAACGGTCCGATCGCCACGCCGGCCATCAGATAGCCGACCAGGGCCGGCAGCTTCAGCCGCAGGGCCACGAAACCGAGCACGAGGGCGAGGCCGAAGCCGGCGGCGAGGGTGGTGATCAGCGTGACGTCGTGCGGCATCCGGGTGGGGCTCCTGGTTCGGGGGTCTGGACGCAGTTTGGCATAGGCGATTTGGCGGCCATTTGTGGCCCCGCGGTAGGGGCAAACGTCAGACAATCCCGGCCAAGGAAAAGCAGCAATGAGCGAAGTCAATCAACACTATCTGGACCATGTGGTCACGGCCTCGGCTTCCCATGAGGTCGAGGTCACGCAGGACATCGTCACCCGCAACGGCATGAAGCTGCTGGCCAAGGGCTCGCGCGTCGATGCCGAGGTGCGCGACCGCCTGCTGCAGCACAAGCTCAGCCGCCCGCTGGAGGACTGTGTGGCAGTGGCCGGTGGCATCAGCGGTGAGCAGATTCGCGACGCGGCGCAGGCCCTGCTGGACCGCCATCCCTTGCTGGCCGCCCTGGGGTCCGACGCCCGTGCGCAGTCGGTGGCCCTGTCGCTGGGTGGGCTGAAGCTGGCGCCGCCGATGCAATCGCTGCTGACCGTCTATGCCGAGCATCAGCCGGATCGGCTGGCCCATTGCGTCGGCGTGGCCCTGCTGGCGATGTCGCTGGGCCGCAGGCTTCGCCCCGGCGATATCGACAGCCACCGACTGCTGGCCACCGCCGGCCTGCTGCATGACGTGGGCGAGCTGTATATCGCCCCGGCCTATCTTCAGCGAGGCACCGAGCTGCAATTGGATCAGTGGAAGCACATTGCCAGCCATCCGGTCAGTGGCCACCATGTGCTGCGCGAAATGGAAGGGGCCGGGCAGGCGATTGCCGAGTTGGTGCTGAGCCACCATGAGCGGCTGGATGGCTTTGGCTATCCGCGCGGGTTGGCGGCCGAGCAGCTCAGCATCGATGCGCAGATACTGGCCTGCGCCGAATGGTTGATGGGCTTGATCGAGGCCGGGTCCAGCCCCGTCGCCCATGCGAGCGTCGCCACCAGGTTGATGCCCGGAGAATTCAGTGAAACGCTGCTGCAGGTCTTGCGCGTCGCCGGCCGCGCCAGCGACGAGACCAGCCATCTGGCCGACGAGGGTCGAAGCCTGCACGAAGTCTTGCCGCGGGCGATCCGTGTGGCCGAGGTGCTGCAGCGCTTTCGCGACCTGCGCCTGCTGATCCAGGCTCGGCTGGACGATGCCACTCCCGAGCTGAGTGCGATGTTGGCGCTGTGCTCGCAGCGCATGCAGCAGCTACAGGCCTCGTTCTCCAGTGCGGGGCTGGACTTGCATGGCCCGCAGCATGTCGTCCATGAGTTGGCGGCGCAGGACCCGGAGCTCGAAATCGAGGTGGTCGCCCTTGTGCGCGAGTTCAGCTGGCGCATGCGTGAACTCAAGCGCGCAGCGCTGTTGCGCTCTGGCCTGATGAGTGCAAGCGATCAGGCGCTGGTGCAGGAGTTGATCGGCCGGTTGGAGGGCGTCGTCATGGCCGATACGTTCCTCCGGAACGACTAGGTGCCTCAGCCGTTGCTGCGTGGCAGCACGCGGATTGCGCAAGGTCAATGCGCGGCCAGTTAGGCCCACGGGCCCGGGCCGGCGTGGACAAAATGAAGCGAGTCGTTGTGGCGCCAGCGAGGTGGCACAGCCGGACCCTTCCCCAATTCTGTAGGAACAGCCATGAAGACTTCATCCCGTCCCTTCGCGCTCGCCATGCTGGGCTTGGCCGTGTGCCTGCCTCAGCAGGCGGCAGCCACCGCACCCGACCTGTCGTTCAACAGCTGGGCCCAGGTCTATGGCTATGTGAACACCAGCTACAGCAGCCCCTACCTGGGCAATGTTTCGTTCACGCTGAACGGCACCCAGGACTACCGCAGCAACTACAGCGGCTCCGGCTCGCTGACCACCGGCGTGGCTACCGCCAGCTACACGATCGAGAGCGGCCATGGCGGGCAGGACCCGATGTATGACATCGTCACCAGCAGCGGCGAGTACGGCTTTCACTACGACGGCCGGGCCGAGGTTGCCTCCCTGAACCTGCGCACCCAGATGACGTCGGCGACCACCGACAGCAGCGGCCAGCGCGTCGATTCAACGCCGTACAGCTCGACCTACAGCTATGCCCAGGCCCAGTGGAGCCAGGGCTTCTTCATCGGCGCCACGACCGCACACAAGGTCGGCGACTATGGCGCGGTGCTGGTCGGGGTGACCCTGGACGGCGGCTTCCCGGCGCTGGCCAATACTTCGGTATTCAACAATGGCTGGACCCGCCTGCAGGCCAGCAGCAGCTTCACCGATGTGGCCGGGGTCAGCTACACCAGCAGCTTCTCCATCAACACCGACTCATCCGACAGCACCTGGAGCGGCGCGAAGACGGTCTACAAGAAGCTGCTGTTCCAGTACGGCACGCAGTTCAATATCGATCTCTGGCAGTACGCCGGCGTGGGCAACAACGGCGATGCCGACTTCTTCAACACTGGACGGGTCAGCTCCTTCGAGATTCCATTCGGCGCCACGCTCGACTCCGGGGCCTCGCAGGCCGGCCTGGGCAGCCTCGCCCAGCTCTATGGCAATGTCTACAACTCGCCCACCGTCGATGACGAGAACACTAACTGGGACTTCGGCAACGGCGGTGGCGGCTTCCACCCGCCGGTCCCCGAACCGCAGACCTATGCCCTGCTGCTGGCCGGCCTGGGGGTGTTGGGCTGGTCGGTTCGGCGCCGCCGGATGACGGTCGGCAAGGGCTGAGCCGGTCCTCAGGGCTGGACACTATTGCCGGCTTTGCGAGCTTTGCGACAATGGGTTTGATTCCATTGTCCAAGGCTCCATGCTCCCCGTGTCTCGCCCGTCCCGCCGGTTCCCGCTCCTGCTGGCACTCCTTGTCCTGTCCGGTTTGCTGATCCAAGCGCCGTCGGCATGGGCGCAGGGCGCCGAGTCGCCGACCTTGCGCAAGCTGCGTGACACCGGCGTGCTGGCGCTGGGCTTTCGCGTCGCCTCGCCGCCCTTCTCCTACCTCGACGCCAAGCGCACGCCGGTCGGCTACTCGATCGATCTGTGCCGTCATATCGTCGAGGCGGTGAAGAAGCGTCTGGCCCTGCCGGAGCTGGAGGTCAAGCTGGTGCCCGTGACCTCGGCCACCCGCATGCCCATGGTGGCCAACGGCACGGTCGACCTGGAGTGCGGCATCACCACCAACACCGTCGAGCGCCAACGCACCCAGGCCTTCTCGCTGACCACCTTCGTGGCCGAGAGCCGGCTGCTGTCCAAGCGCGCTGCGGGCATACAGGGTGTCGATGACCTGCGCGGCCTGCCGGTCAGCTCGACGATTGCCACCACCAGCATCCAGTTCCTGCACCAGCTGAACCAGACCCGGCATCTGGACATGAAGATACTGGCCGGCCTCGACGACCGCGATGCCTTCCGCATGGTCCAGACCGACCGCGCCGTGGCCTATGCGATGGACGATGTGCTCTTGCGCGTGGCACTGGCCGGCATCGCCAATGCCGGCGAGTATGTGATCTCCGACACCGCCTATTCGGTCGAGCCCTATGCCATCGGCCTGCCGCGCGACGACCCGCAGTTCAAGCAGCTGGCCGACGGCGTGCTGACCGAGCTCTACCGCAGCGGCGAGATCCTGGCCATCTACCGGCGCTGGTTCCTGGCGCCGATTCCGCCCAAGGGCGTGAACCTGCAGCTGCCGCTGAGCGAGGCCTTCAAGCGGGTGATACAGCAGCCGACCGACTCGCCGGATCCGCAGCACTACCGCTGAGGTTGCGGGCGTCGCTTGTCCGGCTGCTGCTCCCTGATTGATGCGGCGATTGACGTGCCGCAATTGAGCCGTTGGACGGCACCTCGATCATGCCTGTGCAGAGCTGGCGATGCGGACTGGAGAGTCCGGATCGATCAAGCCCCGCGGAACACAGGAGTGATGAACCATGAGCAAGACCCGTGAAGCGATGGGTGGTCATGCCCGCCGCTTGCTAGCGCTGGCCTGCCTGGCGGCGATGGCCGGATCGTCGCAGGCGGCGACCTACAGCTTCAGCAGCGGCGTTTGGGGCGGGCCCGATCTGGGTGTCGGTGATGTGCTGAACATCGTCGCCGGCGCCGTCAAGCAGGTCAACGGTGGCGCTGCGCAGCTGATCAATGCCGGCCAGGTCAACGCGAGCGACGAACTGTATTTCTACAATGGCGGTGCGGCCTCGAACAGCGGCGTTTACAGCTTCCTGTCCGACATCGGCCTGCACAGCCTGGCCTATGGCGGCAGCTTTGCCAACAGCGGCGTGCTGCGCAAGAGCGGCAGTGCGGGCGATAGCGTGATCGACGGCATAGGCTTCAGCAATAGCGGCACCATTGACGCGCAGGCCGGCCGCATCCTGCTCCAGAGCAGTGGGCTTAGCTTCGCCGGCGGTGGACAGTTCACCGGTGCCGGCGGCGTGGTCGTGACGGTCAATGCGAGTTGGGCTGGCGAGCAGAACGTCAGCGGCAATCTGACCCTGGCCGGCGGCACGCAGACCGGCAACGCGGCCCGGCTCAACGGCGTCGTCAACTGGACCGCCGGCGACCTGGGTGGCAGCTGGCAGGTCAGCAATGGCCAGACGCTCAAGCTGTTGGGCGGCGGCACCAAGCAGCTCTCCAACCCGGGCGCGATGCTGACGAACATCGGCACGATCGCGGCCGCGGATGATCTCTACTTCTACAACGGGGCCGTGCTAGACAACCAGGGTGTCTACGCGCTGCAGGGCGACCTCGGACTGCATAACGCAGCCTACGGCGGCAGCTTCAACAACAAGGCCACCGGCGTCTTGCTCAAGACCGCCGGCAGCGGCAGCAGCACGATCGACGGCATCACGTTCAACAACAGCGGCACGATCGAGGCGCAGGCGGGCACCCTTCTGTTCCAGAGTGGCACGCTGAACTTCGCCGATGGCGGCAGCTTTGCCGGCGCCGGACAGGTGCTGGTCACCGCCAATGCCAGCTGGGCCGGTGGCCAGACGATCTCGACCATGCTGACGCTGGCCGCAGGCACGCAGATGGGCAGTGGCGTGCAGCTCAATGGCGACGTCAACTGGAGTGGAGGCAATCTGGCCGGCAGCTGGCAGGTCAACAGCGGCAAGGTCTTGAATCTGCAGGTCGGCAGCCAGAAGACCGTACACGACGCTGCAGCCCTGCTGCTGAACCTCGGCACGGTCAGCGCCGCTGACGACCTGTACTTCTATAACGGCGCCGTCCTGAGCAACCAGGGCCTGTATCGCTTCGAAGGCGATGTCGGGCTGCACAACGCGGCCTACGGCGGTCGCTTCGGCAACGAGGCCAGCGGCGTCCTGCGCAAGGCCGGCGGCAGCGGCACCAGCGCGATCGAGGGCATCACCTTCCACAACAGCGGCACGATAGAGGCACAGACGGGCACCCTCCTGTTCCAGAGCGGCACGCTGAGCTTTGGCGATGGCGGCACCTTCGCGGGGGCCGGACAGGTGCGGGTTGCCGCCGATGCCAGCTGGGTGGGCACCCAGCATGTCGCGACCACACTGACGCTGGCCGGCGGCACGCAGTCCGGCAGCGGCGTGCGGCTCGACGGCGAAGTCAACTGGAGCGGCGGCAACCTGGCCGGCGACTGGCAGGTCAACAGCGGCAAGACCTTGAACCTGCAGGCCGGCAGCGCCAAGGTGCTGGCCAACCCCAGCGCGGTGCTGACCAATCGGGGCGTTGTGGCCGCCAGCGACGAGCTCTACTTTTACAACGGCGCCTCCCTGGTCAACCAGGGAGCCTACAGGCTGCAGGGCGACGTCGGTCTGCGGGATGGCGGTTATGGCGGCATTGTCACCAACAGCGCGACCTTGAGCAAGGTGTCCGGCAGCGGGGACAGCGTGATCGCCGGCCTGAGCTTCAACAACAGCGGCACGATCGAGGCGCAGACCGGCACGATCCTGTTCCAGAGTGGCAGTGTCAGCTTTGGCGACGGCAGCACGTTCAGCGGCGGCGGACAGGTGGTGGTGGCGACCGGCGCCACATGGACCGGAATCCAGAACGTCACCGGCAAGCTGGCCCTGACCGGCGGCACCCAGGTTGGCGCCGGGCCTTCCGGGGCCATGCTGAATGGCACGGCCGACTGGCGCGGCGGCAATCTGAATGGCGGCTGGCAGGTGCGCAGCGGCTCGACCTTGAACCTGCAGGTCGGCAGCGCCAAGACGCTGGTCGACCCCGGAACGGTGCTGAGCAACCAGGGCCTGATCGTAGCCAGCGACGAACTGCGCTTCTACAACGGCGCCAAGGTCGTCAACCTGGGTGTCTACCGGATGGACAGGGATGTCGGCCTACTCGACGGTGGCTATGGCGGTCACTTCGACAACCGCGGCCTGCTGGTCAAGACCGCCGGCACTGGCACCAGCTCGGTGGGCGGCATTGATTTCACCAACCAGGGCACTGTGTCGGTGCTGAGTGGCGCGATCGCGTTGCCGACCGACTTCACCAATGCCGGCATGCTGGCCGGCACCGGTCAGTTCTCGCTCGCCGGGACCCTGAGCAACAACGGGCGTCTGGCACCGGGGGCCACCGATGGCGGCGCACCGGCCACCCTGACGATCAGCGGCGATGTGGCGCTGGGCGCGACCGGCAGCCTGGACATTGACCTCAACAGCCTGTCCAGCCACGATTTGCTGGCGGTCAAGGGCAATGTTGCACCGGAAGGCACGCTGGCCCTGTCGTGCTACGCCAACTGCCAGTACAGCAGCGGTGACATGATTCTGGTGCTCGACGCGACCGGTAGCTTGGCGAATTCGACCTTCGCCGGGCTCACGATGAGCGGCTTCGCGACCGGCGCATTCAACATCGTCTATGACCGGGCGCAAGGTGATGTGTGGCTGCAGGCCGCGCAGGACGTGACCGCCGCCGTGCCGGAGCCGGCAAGCTATGGCTTGATGCTGGGCGGCCTGGCGCTGCTGGCCGGCCTGGTTCGTCGCCGATGCGGCTGAGGCCCGTGAGGGTGGATCAGCGGTACTTGTCCAGGTCGATGGCGTGGCGGTTGAGCTTGTCGTAGAGCGTCTTCTTGGCAATGCCCAGCAACTCCATCGCCGCCGGCACGCGGCCCTGCGTGCGAGCCAGGGCCTGCTCGATCAAGGCCTTCTCGACCAGGTCCATCTGCTGGGCCAGGGTGCTGGCGGCGCTGTCGGCGGCGGCCGCGCCCTCCATGCTGTCCAGGGCCAGCACAAAGCGGTCGGCGGCATTGCGTACCTCGCGCACATTGCCGGGCCAGTCGTGGGCCATCAGTTCGCGCAGGCGCTGCGGCGTCAGCTCCGGCGCCGGGCGGCCATAGCGGGCGCAGGCCTGGGCGACGAAGTGCTCGAACAGCAGCGGAATGTCTGCGCGGCGCTCGCGCAGGGCCGGCAGCTGCAGGGTGGCGACATTGAGCCGGTAGTAGAGGTCGCCACGGAACTTCTGCTGCTCGCTCAAGGCCCTGAGATCGGCCTTGGTGGCGGCGATGATGCGCACATTGATGGGCAGCTCCTCGTTCGAGCCCAGGCGCTCGATCTTGCGCTCCTGCAGGATGCGCAGGAGCTTGATCTGCAGCGCCATCGGCATGGTCTCGATCTCGTCCAGCAGCAGGGTGCCACCATTGGCGTGCTCGATCTTGCCGATGCGGCGCTTGCCCGCCGAGGTGAAGGCGCCCGGCTCATGGCCGAACAGCTCGCTCTCGAACAGGGCCTCCGGCAGGCCGCCGCAGTTGATGGCAACGAAGTTGCGGTCGCGCCGCTGGCTCTGGTCATGCAGGCAGCGGGCCACCAGCTCCTTGCCGGTGCCGGTCTCGCCGAGGATCATCACATCGGCCGAGGTGTCGGCCAGGTTCAGGATGTGGCGCCGCACCTGCTGCATCACCGCCGAGTTGCCCAGCAGCACCGCCTCGATGCCGCTGCGGTGGCGCAGCTGCTCGCGCATCTCGTCCAGCGCCACGCGCAGCACGCGCTTGTCCAGCGCGCGCAGCACGGTGTCGACGAAGCGTTCGGGGTCGAACGGCTTTTCGATGAAGTCATAGGCGCCGGTGCGCATCGCCCGCACGGCCATCGCCACGTCGCCGTGGGCCGTGACCAGCACGACCGGAATGCCCGGGTCGATGGCCACCGCATGGTCCAGCAGGGCCAGGCCGTCCATGCCGGGCAGGCGCACATCGGTCACCACCACCAGCTGGGCGCCGGGCTGGATATGGGGCAGCGCCTCCTCGGCCGAGCCGCAGGCGGTGACCTCCAGGCCGGCCAGCTCCAGCGTCTGCGTCAGGCTGGCGCGCACCGGCGGGTCATCCTCGACAAACAACACCTTGAAGCCGTCAAACATGCGGGTCATCCTCTTGAGTCAATGAAGGGCCGTTCCCGAATTGGCTCAACCCCCTCGGGGGGCCTGGCGCAAAGCGACAGGTCTGGGGGCATTTTCATGCAAATGCCAGGTCGAACTCGAAGGTCATGCCGGGGCTATTTTCAGCACGCCGGCCCCGCAGCGTACCGCCAAACTCGTGGACGATCTTCGATGAGATCACCAGGCCCAGGCCCAGGCCCTCACCAGCCGGCTTGGTGGTGAAGAAGGGCTCGAACAGGCGGGCCAGCTGGGCGTCGTCCAGACCGCAGCCGCTGTCGGTGACGCGCACCCAGACCCGCTCACCCTCGACCGCGGCGCTGATCGTCAAATGCTTCAGCGTGGCGTCCCGCATCGCATCCATCGCATTGGCGGCCAGATTGACCAGCACCTGCTCCAGCCGGTAGCTCTCGCAGCGCACGCGCAGCCGGGCATCGATCTCGGCGTTGAATTGCACCTGCTCGGCCTGCAGGCGGTGCTCCAGCAGCAGCTGTGAGGCCTGCACGGCGCCGGCCAGCGACACCGGCCCATGCGTGGGCTCTGCCTTGCGCGCGAAGTTCTTCAGCTGGCGGGTGATGCGGCCCATCCGTTCGACCATATCGTCGATGGCGCGCAGGTTCTCGGCCACGCTGGCATGGCGCCCATGCTCCAGCAGCTGCAGGCTGTTTCTTGAGAGCGCACGCAGCGCCGTCAGCGGCTGGTTGATCTCGTGCGAAATGCCGGCCGAGAGCTGGCCCAGCGCGGCCAGCTTGCCGGCCTGCATCAGCTCGTCCTCGGCCTGCAGGCGCTGGGCGATCTGGCGCTTCAGCTCCTCGTTGGTGTTGCGCAGCTCGCCAGTGCGCTCATCGACCAGGCGCTCCAGCTGGGCATGTGCCCGCTGCAGCTCGTTCTGGGCGCGGAACAGCTGGCGCAGCGCGCGTTGGCGCGAGACCAGGTAGAGCGCCAGCATGCCGACAAACGCGCCAAAGGCGCCGCCGCCCCAGGCCGAGTAGCGGGCCTGCTTCCAGACCTCGGCCGGGTCGGACAGGGTCACCAGGCGCAGGCCCAGCGGCACGACGGCCCGCTCCTGGGCCAGCAGCCAGGAGCCCGGCCGCGGCTGGCCGGGCTCGGTGATCGGCAGGCGCACCAGGCTGGCGTCCAGCTGCGGTATCGGCTCGGTGTCGGCCCCCAGCGGCTGCAGGGTGCCGCCGGCGTAGCGGCCGGTGGCCTGCAGCTCGGCGCGGCGGGCCGAGTCTGCCTGGCCCAGCAGGTGGTACTTCCAGGCCGGCACCGAGGACATGACGACGACGTCGTTCTCGTCCACCACCATCAGCTTCTCGGCCTGGGAGCGCAGGCCCAGGTCCACCCAGGTCGCCTCCAGCGGCCCCAGATTGAGCTTGACGACGATCAGGCCGACCCGCCGCCCGCCACGGTGCAGCGGCTGCACGAGGAAGAAGTCCACGCTGCCATTGACGGCATTGGCGGCGAAGAAGTGGCCGGGGTTGTCGCCAAAGCTCATCGCCTGGCGGCGGGTGCTGGCGTCGGCCACGGGCTTGCTGCCGGTCTGGCTGGCCGCCAAGACCTGGCCCTGGTCGTCGGTGATATAGCTCATGATGGCGCCGGCCCGCGCATTGATGCGCGCCAGGCGCAGGCCGGCCTGCTGACGAAGGCGTGGGTCCTCGGGCGCCCCGATCATGGCCAGCACATCGCCGTCGATGGCGATCAGGCTGGGCAGATAGGCGTGCCGCGCCATCTCGGCTTCCAGGGTCGCGGCATAGAGTTCCAGCCGCTCGCTGGCCACCGCGGCCAGCTGGGCCATGCCGGTGCGCTCGCTCCAGCGGTAGCCCGACAGCATGCCCAGCGCAAAGAGGCCCAGGCTCACATAGGCGACGAAGCTGGGGCGGCTCAGGCGCTGGGCCAGGCGCCGGACCAGCAGCAGGAGAAGCTGCCGCAGGCTGGCGGAGAGGGGGGCGGGTTGGGCGGGGTTGGGCGGCGGCATCGGGCTCACAGTGTGCCCAAAGGCCGGACGGCTGTCCCGCCCGGGCTGGGCGGCCCTGTCGCGCGCCAGTGTCGAAGTCCGCACGGCCGGGACCGGGGCTGTGTCGATTTCCGCACTTTGTGGCCCGGTGGTCGCACGCCAAGCGGGCATTGGCGCCGGGCGGGCCTGGTACTTACCCGCAGAGCGTGATTTATGGCACGTTGATTGCAAACCTGTGACGGTCAGGCGGCAGATCCGCTCGCAAAGGAAGCTGGGATATGGAGACTTTTCTGCAACAGATCATCAATGGTCTGGTGCTGGGCAGCATGTACGCGCTGGTCGCACTGGGCTACACGATGGTCTACGGCATCATCAACCTGATCAACTTCGCCCATGGCGAGGTGCTGATGGTCGGGGCCCTGGTCAGCTGGACTGTGGTCACTGCGCTGGCGGATTCGGGCCTGCCCGGCTGGGCGCTGATGGCGATCGCGCTGCTGTGCGCCGTCGTGGTCTGCGCCGGCCTGAACTACGCGATCGAGCGCATCGCCTACCGGCCGCTGCGCAACGCACCGCGCCTGGCGCCGCTGATCACCGCCATGGGCATGTCGCTGCTGCTGCAGACCCTGGCCATGATCGTCTGGAAGCCCAATCCCAAGCCCTTCCCGCAGCTGCTGCCGGCACAGGCGATCGATCTGGGCGGCCCGGTCATCACGGTGACGCAGATCCTGATACTGGTCACCACCAGCGTGATACTGGTCAGCCTGCTGTGGCTGGTCAATCACACCAAGCTGGGCCGCGCGATGCGGGCCACCGCCGAGAACCCCCGCGTGGCGGCGCTGATGGGCGTGAAGCCCGACTCGGTGATCTCGGCCACTTTCATCATTGGCGCGGCCCTGGCCGCCGTCGCCGGCCTGATGTGGGCTTCGAACTACGGCACGGTCCAGCACTCGATGGGCTTCATGCCCGGTCTGAAGGCCTTCACGGCTGCGGTGCTGGGCGGTATCGGCAACCTTGGCGGCGCGATGCTGGGGGGTGTGCTGCTGGGCCTGATCGAGGCCATCGGCGCCGGCTATCTGGGCGATCTGACCGGCGGCATCCTCGGCAGCCACTACGCCGACATCTTTGCCTTCATCGCCCTGATCCTGGTCCTCACCTTGCGGCCCTCTGGCCTGCTGGGTGAACGTGTGGCCGACCGCGCCTGACGCCGAAGGAGCCTCTCATGAAAAAGAACAAGCCTTTCCTCTATGTGCTGGCGGCCATCGGCCTCTTCATCCTGCCGTTGCTGGCCCAGCAGATCGGCAACGGGCCGGTGCGCATCATCGACCTGGCCCTGCTGTATGTGATGCTGGCCCTCGGGCTGAACATCGTGGTTGGCTACGCAGGTCTCTTGGACCTGGGCTATGTCGCCTTCTACGCGCTGGGCGCGTATATGTTTGCGCTCTTGGCCTCGCCGCACCTGAGCGAGAACTTCGTCGCCTTCGCGGCGATGTTCCCGAACGGCCTGCACTCGCCGCTGTGGATCGTCATTCCGGTGGGGGCAGCTCTTGCCGCCTTTGCCGGCGTGATGCTCGGTGCGCCGACTTTGAAGCTGCGCGGTGACTATCTGGCGATCGTGACCCTGGGCTTCGGCGAGATCATCCGCGTGTTCCTGAACAATATGGAACACCCGCTGA
>JADMJJ010000113.1 GCA_018780645.1 Burkholderiaceae bacterium | reverse complement strand
TGGCGCCGGCGGCGAACAGCTCGTCGGTGGTCGCGTGCTGGTCGCCCATCATGTACGCGATCAGGCTGCCGGCGGCATAGAAATAGAACAGCGCCTCCAGCCCGGCCGACCAGGGCAGCAGCCCGGGCAGATCGAAGGCCGCCTGCAGCGGGTAGAGCAGCAGCCCCGCCAACTGCACGACCAGCAAGATCGCCGATGGGTGACGGCGCGTCAGGGCAAGCAGGCGGACATCGTGCATGCGCCATTGTCCAACGGCCTTGGCCCAGCCCCGAAGGTATGTCCTTCGAAGCCGCCAACGTCACTTTGGCTGCTGGTGTGAACTATTGGTTCAGCATCGAGGCGTCCAACCCACACACCGACGCCGCCTGGGCGCCAGCTGCATCGCCGCAGGAAGCGGCCCGACCCGTCGGACCGGCTATCCCTTGAGCTTTTGGCTGCCCACTGTCATCGAATCTGACACGATCGGTTCGCGGCCGCAGCACCTCTGGTACCCGGTCTCGGAGCTTCCGCCATCATCCGGGTTGCTGCCTGTCGAACGTCCGCGCAAGCCCCTCAAGCCAGCGCCTCGATCGGCTGCAGCGCCAGCGCCTGGCGCACATGGCGCAGGGCGGCCAGTGCGGTGGTCAGCAGGGTCAGCGCACTGGCCAGTGCCAGCGGTGCGGCCAGGCCGGCTTTGATGCCGACGCGATCGACGAAACCGTCCAGGTAGAGCAGGCCCAGCCAGCCCGCCAGCGGCAGCGTCAGCAGTGCGGCCACCGCCAGCGGTGCGCTGAACTCGGCCACCACCTGGCGGGCGATGTCGGCATGGCCGGCGCCATGCAGGCGCCGCAGCACCAGCTCGGTACGGCGCCGGCGCAGGGTGTCGGCCACCAGGGCGTAGGCACCCAGCATCGCCACGCCCACCGCCAGCAGCGAGACGGCGGCCAGCAGGGTGGTCAGTTTCTCCTCCAGGCGGTAGGCATCGGCCAGCTGTTCGTCGGCGGTGGCGACGATCTTCAGCAGCGGCGGACCATGGGTCTTCCAGATCTCCTCCAGCGCCTGGCGCAGCGCCGGCAGGTCGGGCCCGTGGACGGTCAGATCCCACTGCGGCTCGTCGCTGAGCAGGAAGGCCTGGGGCATGGCCGCGTCGCGCGCCGACTCCTGCTTCACATCGCCCACCACCGCCACCACGCGGCGCAGCACATTGCCCTCCTGCAGCCAGCCGCCACCGCCGCGCAACTGCGCCCCGACGGCGGCCTGCGGTGTGACGAAGCCGAGGCTGCGCGCCGCCTTGGCATCAATCACCAGCCGGCCATCGCCCGTGCCGGTCTGCAGGCTGCCGGCGAGCAGCTTCATGCCATAGGTGTCGAAAAAGCCGGTCGAGACCACGGTCAGCCGCAGCACCTGCTTGTGCTCGGTCTGGCTGACGTGCAACTCGGTCTGACCCTGGCCGTCGCGCGCCGGCCGGGCGCTGCTGAAGCCCCAGTGCCGGATCGCCGGATGCTGGCCTATGGCCGCGACCAGGGCATCCAGCTTGGGCACGAAGCCGGGCTCCACCATGGCGCTCAGCACCAGGCGGTTGTGGGTGTCAAAGCCGCGGTCGACATGCAGCAGGTGGTGGTACTGGACTGCCATCACCCCGGTCAGCGAGAGCAGCAACAGAGCGCCGCTCAGTTGCACGGTCAGCAGCGCCTGACGCAGGCGGCGCCCCCAGGGCCCTTCGCTGGCGGTGCGGCCCTGCAGCGCGGGCGCCGGCGCGCGGCGCAGCGCCAGCCAGGCCGGCAGCGCCAGGGTCAGCGGCAGCAGCACCAGCACGGCCAGGCCCAGGCCGACCAAGGCCTGGGCGGGCAGCGGATCTGCCACCGGATGGTTGGTCGCCAGGCCCATCCAGCCGGCCACGGCCGGCGCCGCCCACCAGGCCAGCAGCAGCGCACCAGCGGCACTGAGCAGCAGCGGCAGCAGGGCCTCCAGCGCCCACAGGCGCAGCAGCTGACGGCCGTCCGCGCCCAGGCTGCGGCGCAGCGCGGTCTCGCGCTGGCGCTGCAACAGACTGGCGGCCTGCAGATTCATGGTGTTGATGGCCGCCAGCAGCAGCAGCACCGCGCTGGCGGCGCCCACCGCGCCCAGCAGCTGCCAGCGCAGGCCGTTGTCATCGCCCTCGAAGGGCAGCTGGGTCAGGGTCACGGCGCGGAAGTAGGCCGCCTCCCGCACCGCACCGCCGGGCCCGGTCTTCCAGTCGGCCGGCAGCTGGGCATAGAGCGGGTTGGCCATGAAGGCCTCGCGCATCCAGCCGCCGATCGGGTCCGTCGATCCGCCCGGGCGCAGCCGGGCATAGACGCGGCCGTTGACCAGGTAGATCGCTTTCAGGCCCTCCTCGTTGGCGATATTGCCGACCAGGTCGCGGCCGACCAGCTCGAAGCCGACCATCGCGTCCTGCTGGCCCAGGGGGCTGCGCGGGTCGGTGGCGGGGATCACGGCGGTCACCGTATAGACCTTGCCCCGCGAGTCGAAGCTGCGGCCCAGCACCTGGGCCAGCGGCACATCGCCCCAGAGCTTGCGCGCCAAGGCCGGGGTGATGGCAATGGCGTCTCGCCGTGCCAGCGTGGCCAGCAGATCGCCGTGCAGGGCCTTGAGCCCCATCAGCGCCACCAGCTCGGGGTCGGCCGCCCGCACCCGCACCAGCTGCAGCGTGCCCTGCATGCGCACGGTCAGTGCCTCCTCGCTGGCGCGGCTGATCAGGTCCAGCGGCACCTGGCGCTCCTTGAGCATGGCGGCAAATGACACCGGCGAGGCGGTGAACCAGCCGCTGGGCTGACCGGGCGGATTGCCCCTGAAGTCCAGCATCACGACCCGGTCCGGCTCGGGGATGGACGGATCGGTCTCCGCCAGGGCCAGCGCCAGCAATGCCAGCAGCAGGCAGACGGCCAGCGCCAACATCAGACCGCCTACCGCCACCGCGGTGGCGCCCAGGCGGCTGCGCAGGCCCTGCAGGGCATCGAGCAGGAGGGCCTTCATGCCAGCTGCTCCGCCAGGGCGTCCACCAGCACCCGGCCGTCGAGCAGGCGCACGGTGCGCGAGGCCAGCGCCGCGTGTTCGGCGCTGTGCGTCACCATCACCAGCGTCGTGCCCTCGTCATTGAGCTCGCGCAGCAGGCGCATCACCTCCTGGCCATGGGCGCTGTCGAGATTGCCGGTGGGCTCGTCCGCCAGCAGCAGCGCCGGGCGGGCGGCAATCGCGCGGGCAATCGCCACGCGCTGCTGCTGGCCGCCGCTGAGCTGGCTCGGATGATGGGCGGCGCGGTGGGCCAGGCCCAGGCGCTCCAGCACCTCGGCCACGCGGGCACGCTGGCCCTTCTCCGGCATGCTGCCGTAGCGCAGGGCCAGCTGCACATTGTCCTGCACCGTCAGCTCGTCGACCAGATTGAAACTCTGGAACACGAAGCCGATGCGGCCACGGCGCATGGCCGCCAGCTCGCGCGGCGTCTTGCCGGCCACATCCTCGCCCTGCAGGCGGTAGACGCCGCTGCTGGGCCTGTCGAGCAGGCCCAGCAGACCCAGCAGGGTGGACTTGCCGCAGCCCGAGGGGCCGGTGATCGCGACGTACTCGCCGGCCTCGATCTGCAGGTCGATCGCGTCCAGCGCGGTGGTTTCTACGTCACCGGCGCGGTGGCGTTTCGTCAGTTGGCTCAAATCAATCATGGCAGGGCGAGCCTTTCGGCATCGGAAGGGGGTTGGGAGATCAGGACCTGCTCGCCGACCTGCAGGCCGGCCAACACTTCAACTTGACCGGCGGCGCGGCGGCCCAGCTGCACGCGGCGGCGACGCAGCTCGGCGCCCTCTTTCACGTAGAGCTGGACCTGCACACCGGGGCCCTCGGGCAGCAGCAGGGCCGGCGTCGGCTCGCTGAGCTGCAGCCGCAGCTCGACGGCCTGGCCGGGGCGCAGATCGCCTGGCGCGCCAGCGGCCGGCCAGCGCAGCAGCAACCGCGCCTTGCCGCCCTGCACCTGGGGCAGGGTCTGCGCCAGGCTCAGCGTGCCGCTGGTGCTGGTGGCCTGCTGGCCGACCTGCAGCCGCGGCAGGTAGTACTCATCGACATCGGCCACCAGCTGCATGCCGCCGGCGGGGTCGTCGATGCGGCCCAGGCGGTCACCGGGGCGCACGCTGGTGCCCACCTGCAATTGGAAGCCGCTGAGCTGGCCGGCGATCGGCGCACGCTGCTGCAGCCGTTCGCGCGAGCGTTCCAGCAGTTGCAGGCCGCGCTGCAGGCCCTGCACCGCGCGGGCCATCTCGCCTATGGACTGCGCGCGGGTGTCGGCCTCCAGCCGCTGATCGACGCGGGCCTGCTGCAGCAGCTGGCTGGCCAGGCGCTGCTGGCGCTCGGTCTGCTCCAGCGCGGCGCTGGAGACAAAGCCCGCCGCGGCCAGCTGCGTCTGGCGCTGTCGCTCGGCCTCGGCCTGGGCCTCGGCCGCCTGCAGCTGGGCCAGCTCGCGCCGGTTGGCCGCCAGGCTGGCCGCCTGGGCGCTGCGCTGCACCGAGACATTGGCCATCTGCTGCGCCACCTCGGCGCTGCGCTGCATCAGCAACTGCTCCTGCTCGGGGCTGTGCAGCCGGTACAGCGGCGCCCCGGCCTCGAGCCAGTCGCCATCCTGGGCCAGCACCGCCTCGACTCGGCCCGCCTCGGCCGCATCGAGCTGCACCGAGCGCAGCGGCTCGACCCGCGCGCGCAGCGGCAGCTCGTCGCGGAACTCGCCGGCGCGCACCGGTGCC
The DNA here is from genome assembly GCA_018780645.1 of Burkholderiaceae bacterium. GTDB lineage: Bacteria > Pseudomonadota > Gammaproteobacteria > Burkholderiales > Burkholderiaceae_C > Paucibacter. Next base: position 8,072 of record JADMJJ010000113.1, on the reverse strand, counting down.
AGCTGCGCCGCATGGGCGGCCGGCAGCTGCGGCACGCGCTGCCAGGCCAGCAGCGCCAGGCCGCCCAAGGCCACCGCCAACCACGCAGCAAGGCGCAGCGGGCGCTGCCAGCGGCGGCGCGCGGGCAGCGGGCGGTCCATGGCGGCGCCGCTGGGGGCGGGGTTCGGGTCTGGGTTCGGTGACATCAGGCTTCGCAGCTTCGGGCCTGATCACCTCGCGGCCAAGCCCTCTGTCCGCTTCCGGACACCCCTCTGGCGCGCGGGCGCGTACAGCTGCGAAGATGCGGCCCGTGACCGATGCCTCCATTCTCCTTCTCGACGACGACCCCGACGTGGGCCTGGCCGCGCAGCTGCTGCTGCAGCGCCGCGTTGCGCCGCTGAGCTGCCTGCGCCGCCCGGCCGAGCTGGCGGCGGCCCTGGACCGGTTGAAGCCGGCCCTGCTGTTGCTGGATCTGAATTTCGGCCCCGGCCGCACCGATGGCGAACAGGGCCTGCGCCTGCTCGCCGAGGTGCAGGCCCGGCCGCAGCCGCCGGTGGTGGTGGTGATGACGGCCTATGCCGACATCGATCTGGCAGTGCAGGCGCTCAGGCGCGGCGCCTTCGACTTCATCACCAAGCCCTGGGACAATGTGCGGCTGATCGCCACCTGCCGCGAGGCGCTGCAGCGGGCCCTGCCCGCGTTGGCCGGCGAGCCGGCGCCGACTGCGCTCGAGCCGTCGCGCTCGCTGGCCGCGCAGGAACGCGCCGCCGTGCTGGCGGCCATGGCCGAGGCCGAGGGCAATCTGAGCGCCGCGGCGCGCTTGCTGGGCCTGTCGCGGGCGGCGTTGTACCGACGGCTGGACAAGCATGGGCTCTGAACGCCTGCGCCTGGCTGCTGCCGCCCTGCTCTGGCTGGCGGCCGGTGCGCTGGCCCAGGCCGCAGGCGCCTCGACACGCACCTGGACCGGGGCAGCCGCGCTGGCCCTGGCGGGACTCGCGCTGGCCTGGCCCATGCTGATGCGGCGCCCGCTCGCACCGCCCGCCGTGCCCGAAGTGCCGCCGCCCATAGACACACGCCGCCTGACTCTTCTGCAGGCCCAGCTGGAGCATCTGCCGGTGGCCGCCTGGGCGCAGGCCGGCGACACCCTGCTGCCGCTGAGCAGCCGCGCCCGGCGCCTGGCCGCCCCGGGCGCGGTGCGCGACAAGGCGGCCCTGCATCGGCTGCTGTGCGGCGCCAGCGCCAGCGGCCCGGTGCTACTGGAGACCGAACGGGGCAGCGAGCGCTGGCAGCTGCAGCGCCAGCCGCTGGCGCTGGACGGCCAGGCCCAGGCCCTGCTGGTGCTGGCGCCGCTGGAAAATGAGCTGGAGTCCGAGTCGCTGCAGGCCTGGCAGCAGCTGGTGCAGGTGCTGACGCACGAGATCATGAATTCGCTGACCCCGATCCAGAGCCTGAGCCAGACAGCACTGACCTTGCTCGACGAACCGCGAACTGCCGAGGGATACGAAGCCGAGCTGCGCATCGCGCTCGACGCCATCGCCCATCGCGCCGAGGGCCTGGCGGGCTTTGTGCGCACCTACCGCCGCGTCAGCCAATGGCCCGCGCCGACGCTGGCGCCGGTGCCGCTCGGCGACTTCTTCCTGCGCCTGAAACAGGCGGTGGCCCCGGCCTGGGCCGCGCGCGGCGGTCAGGCCAGCTTCGAGCTGGCCTCGCCCAGCCTGCAGCTGCTGGCCGATGCCGGCCAGCTCGAACAGGCCCTGCTGGCCCTCGTGACCAATGCCGCCCAGGCCACGGCGGACCAGCCCGCGCCGCGCCTGTGGGTGCAGGCCCGCCAGGGCCGCGGCGGGCGCCTGCAGATCAGCGTGCGCGACAACGGCCCCGGCGTGCCCGCGGGCCTGGAGCGCAAGATCTTCCTGCCCTTCTTCAGCGCCCGGGAGGGCGGCCAGGGCATAGGCCTGACCGTGGTGCGCCAGCTGGTGCACGGCATGGGCGGACGGGTGCGGCATGTGCGGCCGCTGGAGGGCGGGGCGGCGTTCGTGCTGAGTTTCTGAGACCCGGCTCCGGTGCGGCCTACTGCGTGCCCGCCTCCAGCTGGCGCTGCTCGAACAGATAGTCGCCCCCGGCCTGGTGGCCCGCCGCGCTGCTTGAGCCGTACTTGGGCCGCTGCGGCAGCTCCTTGGCCACCGCAAACCGCACCCGCTCGAACACATTGCCCCCGGCCTGCCAGCTGCTCACCTGCCTGAGCTGGTTCATCAGGTTCCAGGCAAAAGGCGAGTGGCCGTTCTTGCCCTCGTCGAACACCGGCTCGTTGCCGCCCGACGACATCACCACCACCGACTTGCGCGCCAGCACCGCCTGCGGGTCGGCACCGCCGGGTGTGGCGCGGATGCGCTCGTCCGAGACCAGCGAACCCGAGTAGCAGCTGTCCGAGATCAGCGCCACCTGCGACGCACCGATCTGCGCAATCATGCGGCCGATGTCGGCATTGGACAGCCAGGTCTCGGGCTTCTTGGCATCGGCGTCGGCCAGCTGCCAGTAGCCCAGGCCGGTGGATTCGACCAGCTCGCCGTGACCAGCGTAGTAGATGACGACCGAATCCTTGGGGCCCAGCTCCAGCGCGAGCTTGGTCAGCGCGCTGACCACCGCCTGCTTGCTGGCATTCGGGATGACCACCGTTTCGTAGCCCAGTGCGCCATCGAACATGCCACCGATGGCGCGGGCATCCTTCACGGCGTTGCCCAGTTGCGGGATGCTCTTGTCCTGATAGTCGTCGATGCCAATGACCAGGGCCAACTTGCGCTCTATCTGTGGCAGCGACGCGGTCTTGACGCGGCGCTTCTGGCCCAGATTGACCGTCAGGCCCCTGGGTTCGGCTGATGCTGCCACCGCCTGGCCGGGCACGGCTTGGGTGCTCGCGCTGCGCGCCTGAAGCTGGGCCAATTCTTCGGTCGCCTTGGCGGCCTGCAGCTGGCGCTTCAGTTCATCGGTCAGCAGGCAGTCGCCCGCAGCCACCTCGCCTTGCGTCTTGCAGATCCGCAGGTCGGCCAGCGTGGCGTTCTGCTCCAGCCGCGCCGTGGCGTCGGCGAATAGCGATTTCTTGTAGCGGTCGCGCGAGGCCAGCATGCCGGCCAGCGCATCGGGCGACATATCGCCCAGACGCATGCCGGTGAAGGACGGCGCGGCGGCCGCGCCACCCGTGCTGCCAAGTGCCGCCGCGGCCGGCGCCGCAGCCGCGGCCGCCGGGCTACCCGCCGCCGGGGCCTGCAGCAAATCGAGCAGGCCGGCGGCCGCGCTGCTGGGCGTGATCAGGGGTGCAGTCAAGACGTTGCTGGCCGCCACCGTCGCGCCCTGGTTCAGCGTTGCGGTGGGGCTGACGCCGGTGACGGTGAATGCCGCGGCGTTGCCGGGCGCCTGCACGAAGCCGTAGTTCTGCGCACTCAGACCGGCACCGCGCACGGCGTAGCTGCCGGCGGGCGTCTGCACGTCCACCTCGCTGCTGAAGCTCAGCGCACCACTGGTCGCCGTCTGCTGCGTCTCGCCGCCGACAAATCCCGTCACACTGCCGTTCAAGGCCGGCAGCACTTCGCCGATGGCCTTGCTGACCGGCCTGGCCACGTATTGCAGGCTGGCCGGTGTGATGCCGGCCGTCAGGGCGGGCGCAACGGCGCGGTAGTTGCCCGCGTCCGCACCGCTGAGTGTCAAGCCGCTGACGCTGACGCTCTTGCCGGTGCCCACGTTCTTGTCGTCGAAGCTGGCGCTGGCGTTGCCGGCCACGCCGACACTGTCGCCGGCCAGCGCCTGCACGATCGCGCTACCGCTGAGGCTGGCCACCAGGGTCGCGTCATAGACCTTGTTGTTGGCGCTGATGCCGACGATGGTCAGGTTGGCCGCGGTAATGTCGGCCCGCAGTTCGGCCGGCGGGTTGAGACGGTAGTTGCCCGCGTCGGCGCCGCTGAGGGCAAGGCCGCTGACGCTGACGTTCTTGGCCGCGCCGACGTTCTTGTCGGCAAAGCGGGCCACGGCGGTACCGCTGAGACTGACGCTGTCAGTGCCCAGGGCCTGCACGGTGGCGCTGCCGCGCAGCGTGGCGGCCGTGCCGGCGTCGTAGACCTTGTTGTCGGCGCTGATGCCGATCACGCTCAGGCTCGCCGGGGTGATGCTGGCCGTGAGATTGCCCGGCATCTGCAGGGTGTAGTTGTCGGCGTCGGCACCGCTGAGGCTGAAATTGCCGACGATGACGCGCTTGCTGGTGCCGACGTTCCTGTCGGCAAAGCGGGCACTGGCGCTGCCGGCGTCGACACTGACGATGTCGCCGCCCAGGGCGCTGATGCCGGCCGCACCGGTGAGGGTGGCGGCGGTGGTGGTGTCATAGACCTTGTCGGCCACGCCCACCCCGTCGAGCAGCAGGGTGGCCGGCGTAATGTTGGCGCTCAGGCCGGCGGGCTGGCTGACGGTGTAGTTGGCGGCGTCGGCACCGCCGAGCGTGTAGCCTGTGACGCTGACGCTCTTGCCCGTGCCGACATTCTTGTCGCCGAAACTGGCCGAGGCACTGCCACCGACGGTGACGCTGTCCGTGCCCAGGGCCTGCACGGTGGCGTTGGCGGTCAGCGTCGCGCCGCTGCGGGCGTCATAGACCTTGCTGTTGGCCGCGACGCCGCTGATCGCCAGTGGCGCCGGGGTGATGTCGGCGCTGAGCGTGGCGATGGGTTGCAGCACGTAGTTGCCGGCGTCGGCGCCGCCGAGGGTGAAGCCGCTGAGCAGGACGCTCTTGGCCGTGCCGACGTTCTTGTCCACAAAGCTGGCCGTGCCGGGGCTGAGCGTGACGGCGTCGCCGTTGAACGGCTTGAGCTGGGCCGCACCCGTGAGCGTGGCAATGGTGCTCGCGTCATAGACCTTGGACTGGGCCGCCAGCCCGCTGACCGATAGGGCGGCCGGCGTGATGTCCGCGCTCAGGCCGCCCGCGACGGACAGGGTGTAGTTGCCCGCGTCCGCACCACCCAGGTCAAAGCCTTGCAGGGCCACGGCCTTGTTCGTGCCGACATTCTTGTCCGCGAAGCTGGCCGTGCCGGAGTTCAGGCTCACCTGGTCGCCTGCAAGCAGACCGGTCACGCCTCCTCCGGCGACCGAGGCCTGCGTCAGCCCGTCGTAGACCTTGCTGGCGGCCGTGACACCCACCAGCTGCGCTGCGCGTGGCGTGATGTCGGCGCGCAGCGTCAGCGGCACGGCCGGGTTGTAGTTCGCCGCATCCGGGCCGGACAGCGCAAACGTGGTCACGTTGACGAACTTGCCGGTGCCCACGTTCTTGTCGGCGAACACACCGCTGGCACCGCTGGCAATGCTGACCTGGTCCGTGCCCAGCGGCGCCAGCACGACGCCGCTGATGTTCAGCGTGGCACCTGCCGTGCCGTCGTAGATCTTGCTGTCCGCCAGCAGACCGTTGATGGCCAAGTCGGCCTTCGCGACATTGGCCGTCAGGCTCAGCGTCGGCGCGACGCTGTAGTTGCCAGCATCCGGACCGGCAAGAGCGAACACGGTATCCGACAGCAGCGGCCCCTGGCTGCCGACATTGAGCTGCTGCGGGATCACCGTCACCGCCTTGCCGGTGCCGGCGTTCTTGTCGGTGAACGCCGCACGGTACAGCGAGCCGTTGCCGACGAACACGCTGTCACCCTCCAATGGCGTCACGCTGGCCGTGCCGCTGACCCCGCCTGCGGTGTTGGCGTTGTAGACCTTGTCGGCCACGCTCAGGCCGTTGATGCTCAGGTTGAGCCTGCTGATGTCGGCGCTGAGCGCGCTCTGCAGGCTGTAATTGCCGGCGTCAGCACCTTCCAGGCTCAGGCCGGACACCGCCACCGGCTTGGCCGTGCCGACGTTCTTGTCGGCAAAGCTGCCCACCGCCGTGCCGCTCAGGATGAGCTGGTCCTGCCCCTGCGGGACAATCTGGGCCGTGCCGTTCAAGTTCGCCGCGGTGCCGGCGTCATAGACCTTGTTGGCGGCTGTCAGCCCGGTCAGTGCCAGCGGCGCGGGCGTGATGTCGGCATTCAGACCGACGGGCAGCGCCAGCACATAGTTGCCGGCGTCGGCGCCGCCCAAGGTCAGGCCGCTGAGCGACACCGGTTTGGCGCTGCCCACGTTCTTGTCGGCGAACTGGCCCGTGGCGCTGCCCTGCAGGTCGATCACGTCGCCGCCCAGCGGCGACACGCCGGGCACTCCGCTCAGCGTGGCGGCTGTGCTGCCGTCATAGACCTTGTTGGCGGCGGTCAAGCCGGTGACGACCAGCGGTGCCGGTGTGATGTCGGCCCCGAAGCTGCCGGCCGCGACGACGTTGTAGTTGCTGGCGTCGGCTCCGCTGACGCTGAAACCGAAGAACTGGACGCCCCGGCCCTGGCCCACATGCTTGGTGAAGAAGGTGCCCGAGCCCAGGCCGGTGATCTGCACGTCGTCGTTGCCCAGCACGGTGTAGCTGGGCGTGCCGCTGAAGATGGCGGTGGCCGAGCCGTCATAGACCTTGTTGTCGGCCCTGATGCCGGAGACGAGCAGCGTGGCAGGCGTGATCGCTCCGACCAGCGACCCCAGGGTGTAGCCATAGACCGGCCTCTCGTTGGCATCGAAGAAGCTCAGGCCGAGGGCGGGCAGGGTGACGAGCTTTTCGAAGCCGACGTTCTTGTCGCTGTAGGCGGCACCGGCGGTCGATGGCGTGCCGATGGCCTTGTCGCCCGGCACCGAGGGCGTGACCTGCAGGTTGGTGATGGCCGGGACACCGGTGCCTGCGTCATAGACCTTCTGGATAGTGTCGCTGCTGAGCTGCGCCGACTCGGCCTTCGAGAAGACGAAGCCATTGCCGCTGCCCAGAATGGAACCGCCACCGTACTGCTTGAAGGCATAGCTCAGATTGCCCGGCGCAAAGTCGCTGCCATTGGCTGCATCAACGCCATGGATCAACCAGCGCGAGCCTGGCGTCGGAGTCTGCAGAGCCTGGGTGCCGAAGTTGCCGTTCTGGAATCTGGCCGTGTGCAGGATGATGGCGTCGCCCGACATCGTCGACTTCAATACCGTCGAGGTGCCCAGGCTCAGCCGGCCCGAGGCGGCGATGTCGATGGCGATGAACTGCGAATCCACATTGGTGTTCAGCAGCGTGATGTCGGCACCGGTGATGCGCAGCCCGCCGGCCTTGGGCATGCTGACATTGGCGAAGCTGACGTTGCCCGCAGCATTGAAGGTCAGCTTGATCGTGTCAGAAGGTTCAGACGAAGCGTTGGTGAAGCTGGAGTTGTTGACGGTGATGGAGCCCGCCGCCTGCACCAGCAGCGAGGAGCCGCCCGAGTAGCCGCCGTTGAGCGAGACCGAGTCGAAGGTGATGTTGCCGGCCTCCGGGCCCGCGCCGCCGGTCGTGATGCGCACGTGGCCGGCACCGTCATAGCCACCGCCCAGGGCGGCGTTGATCGTGGAAGCATAGATGCGCGAAGGGGTGCCGGTGGCGAAGAACGTGGTCTCGGTGCCGATATTGGAGTCGAAGTTCGACTCGAAGCCGTTGTGGCTGATGATCAGATCGTAGGGGTCGAGCAGCCAGGTGCCGGAGCTGCCCTTGGGCGCAAACGTGGCCACCCGGACCGGCCGCGCATCAAGCCAGCCGCCCGAGGTTTCGATGAAACCGCCATCGCCGCCCGCTGCGCCACCGCGAGCGCTCAAGGAGCCGTAGGCCCTGGTGGCCTTGTCGCTCCACAGGATGATGCGGCCACCCTCACCGTTTGCTGTGGCGTCTGCCTGGATGCTGGCGTTCTTGCCGAAGTAGACGGCCTCCGAGTTGGGCACGCTGGCGTCCTTGCCCTCCTGCCCTCCGCCGACCAGCACCTGGCCGCCTCCGGCAGCACCCGAGGCGCTGACCACGGCACGGTCCGTCAGGCCCACGTGCCGGCCCAGCAGCTGGATCTGGCCGCCTTTACCTTCATCACCTCCGTCGACGGTGGTGCGACTGTCGCCGCTGAGCATCAGGGTCTGGCTGGCCTTGAGCACGATGTTGCCGCCCGTGCCCTGCAGCGAATCGGCCCGCACAATGCCCTGCTGGTTGACGATGGCGCCGTGGATGTCGATGCGCC
>JADMJJ010000082.1 GCA_018780645.1 Burkholderiaceae bacterium | reverse complement strand
GACGAGGTCGATTCGATCCGCACCTTCGACCCCGACAGCCAGCGCAGCCTCTACCCGGTGCCCGAGGTCCGCCTGCTGCCCGGCCGCGAGTTTCCGATGGACGAGGCGGCGCGCAAGGCCTTCCGCGCCCGTTGGCGCGAGAAGATGGATGGGGACCCGACCAAGTCGCGGATCTACAAGGACATTGACCAGAGCCTGGCCACCGGCGGCATCGAGTACTACCTGCCGCTGTTCTTCGAGCAGACGGCGACGATCTTCGACTATCTGGGCGAGCAGGCAACGATCGTGTTGCACGGTGATCTGGACGAGGCCTTGGGCCGCTACTGGGTGGACACGCGGGAGCGCCACCGCTTCCTGCAGCACGACCCCGAGCGGCCCATACTCCCGCCCGAGGAGCTGTTCCTGCGGCCCGAGGACTTCTTCTCGCTGACGCACCCGCATCCGGTGCTGGCCCTGCGCGGCAAGGAGGCGGTGGACTATGCCCGGCCCCTGCCCGACGTCAGCGTCGAGCGCGGCGCGCAGGAGCCCTTGCAGCGCCTGCAAGACCATCTGCGGAGCACAGCGCACCGGGTCTTGCTGCTGGCCGAGAGCGAGGGCCGGCGCGAGAGCCTCTTGGAGCTGCTGCGCGACAACAAGATCGACCCGCCCTCGGTGGCCACGCTGGAAGAATTCATCGCCAGCGACGAGAAGTTCGCCATCACCGCCGCGCCCCTGGCAGAGGGCTTCTTCTGGTTCGAACCCGAAGCTGAACGGCAAATTCAGTTCTTCACAGAAACCGAACTCTTTGCCACCACGCCGACGACCCGGCGCCGCCGCAAGCAGGAGCAGGTCAGCGACGTCAATGCGCTGATCAAGGACCTGTCGGAGCTGAAGGTCGGCGACCCGGTGGTGCACGTCAACCATGGCATTGGCCGCTACCAGGGCCTGATCAATATCGACATCGGCGACGGCGCTTCGGAGTTCCTGCACCTGGAGTATGCCGACAAGGCGACCTTGTATGTGCCGGTGGCCCAGCTGCACCTGATCAGCCGCTATACCGGCGTCAGCGCCGAAGAGGCACCGCTGCACCGGCTGGGCTCCGGCCAGTGGGAGAAGGCCAAGCGCAAGGCCGCCGAGCAGGTGCGCGACAGCGCGGCCGAGCTGCTGAATCTGTATGCCCGCCGCGCCGCCCGCGAGGGCTATGCCTTCCGCTTCTCGCCGCACGACTACGAGGCCTTCGCCGCCAGCTTCGGCTTCGAGGAAACGCCGGACCAGCGCGCCGCCATCCATGCGGTGATACAGGACATGATTTCGCCGAAGCCCATGGACCGGCTGGTCTGCGGCGATGTCGGCTTTGGCAAGACCGAGGTCGCGCTGCGCGCCGCCTTCGTGTCGGTGATAGGCGGCAAGCAGGTGGCGATACTCGCGCCGACCACGCTGCTGGCCGAGCAGCATTTCCAGAACATCTCGGACCGCTTCGGCAAATGGCCGGTCAAGGTGGCCGAGATGAGCCGCTTCCGCTCGGCCAAGGAGATCAAGGCCGCGGTGGAGGGCATTGCCGACGGCACGATAGACATCGTCGTCGGCACGCACAAGCTCCTGAGCCAGGACGTCAAGTTCAAGCGCCTGGGCCTCTTGGTGATCGACGAGGAGCACCGCTTCGGCGTGCGCCACAAGGAGGCGATGAAGGCCCTGCGCGCCGAGGTCGATGTGCTGACGCTGACCGCCACGCCGATACCGCGGACGCTTGGCATGGCGCTCGAAGGCCTGCGAGATCTGAGCGTGATCGCCACCGCCCCGCAGCGCCGTCTGGCGATCAAGACCTTTGTGCGCAGCGAGTCCAGCGGCACGATACGCGAGGCCGTGCTGCGCGAG
>JADMJJ010000030.1:53060-65738 GCA_018780645.1 Burkholderiaceae bacterium | reverse complement strand
AGAAGTGGTTGGCCATGCCGGGCAGCTTGATCTCGCCGTGCAGCGGCTTGTCGCTGACGCACAGCAGGGTGCCGTAGGGCACGCGGAAGCGAAAGCCGTTGGCGGCGATGGTCGCGCTCTCCATGTCCAGCGCGATCGCGCGGCTCTGGCTGAAGCGGCGCTCGGGCGTGGTGGCCTGGCCGCGGAAGGGCAGGAGCTCCCAGTTGCGGTTGTCGGTGGAGGCGACGGTGCCGGTGCGCATGATGCGTTTGAGTTCATAGCCCTGCAACTGGGTCACCTCCTCGACGGCTGTTTCGAGTGCCTGCTGCACCTCGGCCAGCGGCGGTATCGGCACCCACAGCGGCAGATCCTCGTCCAGCACATGGTCTTCGCGCACATAGCCGTGGGCCAGCACATAGTCGCCCAGCGCCTGCGAGTTGCGCAGGCCGGCGCAGTGGCCCAGCATCAGCCAGGCGTGCGGGCGCAGCACGGCAATATGGTCGGTGATGGTCTTGGCATTGGCCGGGCCGACGCCGATATTGACCATGGTGATGCCGCTGCGGTCTTCGCGTATCAGGTGGTACGCGGGCATCTGCGGCAGGCGCGGCAGGATCATGCCCAGCTCGTCGCCCGGCTGGGCGGCCAGGCCCTTGCGTCGCGTCACCACATTGCCCGGCTCGACAAAGGCGATGTACTCGTGGCCACCATCCTGGGCCATCAGCGCATGGCCCATGCGCACGAATTCGTCGATATAGAAGGCGTAGTTGGTGAACAGCACAAAGTTCTGGAAGTGCTCGGGCACGGTGCCGGTGTAGTGGCGCAGCCGGTGCAGCGAGTAGTCCACCCGCGCGGCGGTGAACAGGGCCAGGGGCAGGGCTTCGCCGGGCGCCGGCTCGAAGGTGCCGTTGGCAATGCCGTCGTCCATCGCCGCCAGATCGGGCAGGTCGAACAGATCTCGCATCAGCCTGCGGCGCTCGGGCGTCAGCGAGCCTTCCAGATGGTCATGCTCGGCCAGCGAGAAATGCACCGGTATCGGCTGCGTGCTGGTGCCAACCTCCAACGCCACGCCATGGTTCTGCAGCAGCAGGGTGAATTGCTCGGCGTAGTAGTGCTCGAACAGCTCGGGGCGGGTCAAGGTGGTTTCGAAGGTGCCGGGCCCGGCGACGAAGCCATAGCTGAGCCGCGAATCGGCGCGGGCCACGGTGTCGGTGTGCACCCGCACAAAAGGGTAGCAGGCGCGCACGCGCTGGGTGAAGGCCTCGCCGGCGACAAAGCGCTGCAGGCTGTCGCGCAGGTAGGCGACGCTTTGCTCGTAGATCAGCCGCGCCTGGGCCAGCGCGGCCTGGGGGTCATCGAAGCGGGCGGGGGCGACGAACAGCCCGGTGTCGGCATGGGGTGATTTAGGCTTTCTCATGCCCTCGATTGTGGCCGCTGGTCCGCTGAGCGTGCCAGCCAGTAGTCGCGTTCGCCGGTGCCCATGCCGATGTCCAGCAATTCGCGGGCATCCATCTGGGCCAGCGCCTGCGCATCAGCGCGACGGCGTTGGGCGTGGAGCAGTATTTGATACAGGTCGAATAGCAAATTCATGGCAACTCCTCAAAGGTCAGGCCGCCATCTTGGTATTTGCCCTAGTATTTGGGAAGTTGAATCATCTGATCGATCAATTCAGAAATCCTGATGCGAAGCCTGAACCTGGACCAACTCCGCACCCTGGTGGCGATTGCCGACCTGGGCACCTTTGCCGCCGCCGCCCAGGCCCTGCACCTGGCCCCGCCGACGGTAAGCCTGCACATCAGCGAGCTGGAGGGGCGGCTGGGCACGCCGCTGCTGCTGCGCGGCGGCCGCAAGGTGCTGGCCACGGCCGCCGGCGCGGCCCTGGTGGAGCGCGGCCGGCAGCTGCTGCGCGACAGCGAGGACGCCATCGACCTGGTGCAGCGCCATGCCCAGGGTCGCGTCGGCAAGGTCAGGTTGGGCACCTCCACCGGCGTGGTCGTGCACTTGCTGCCGCGGGTGCTGGAGGCGCTGGCGCGGGCCCATCCGGGCATCGACGTCGAGGTCAGCGTGCTCGGCTCCAGTGATACCTTGCAGCGGCTGGCCGCGCGGCAGCTGGAGATCGGCATCGTCACCCTGCCACAGCCGGGCACGACCGAGCTGTCGGTCACCCCCTGGCGCAGCGACCCGATGATGGCCTTTCTGCCGCTGGCCTGGGAGGCTCCGGAGGCGGTGACACCGGCCTGGCTGGCCGAGAGGCCGCTGGTCTTCAATGACAGCGGCACGCGGATGTTCCGTTTGACGATGGAGTGGTTCGGCCTGGCCGGTTTCAGTCCGACGGCGCGCATCGAGCTGAACTACACCGAGGCAATGAAGAGCCTGGTGGCCGCCGGTTATGGCGCTGCCCTGCTGCCAGTGGAGCAGCCGCCGGAGGAGGCACTGCAGATCGCCACCCAGCAGCGCCTGCAGCTGCGCCCCTTGCAACCGCCGCTGCAGCGCGAGCTGGGGCTGGTGCACCCGGACCCGGTATTGCTGCCGGCGGCGGCCTTGCATGTGCTGGAGACCTTGAGGGCGTTTGCTGGTTGACCCGGATTGCCTTGGCTTTGCAAGCTGGGTGGCCCGGATGAAATCCGGGGCCAGCGCAGACGTACGCCACAAGCCCCCGGATTTCATCCGGGCTACGGAAGACGCGGGAATTCGATGCTCACACCCAGGCCGCGCCCGTCAAGACCCGGCCCCAGCCTCACCGTGGCGCCATGCTGGGCGGCAGCGCGCTCGACGATGGACAGACCCAGGCCGCTGCCCGCCTGCTCATGGCCGGGCAGGCGGAAGAAGCGCTCGAACACCTTCTGATGCAGGTGCTCCGGAATGCCCGGGCCCTGGTCTATCACCGACAGCCGGACGCGGCCGGCCTTTGCCTCGATGCGCACCTGCACCTGGCTGCCCGCGGGCGAGTACTTGACGGCGTTGTCCACCAGGTTGTCGATCAGCGAGCCCAGGCTTTCGCGGTGCAGGCGCAGCCAGCATTCCTCGGCGCCATGCAGCTCCACCTCGATGCCCCGCTGATGCGCCAGCTCGGCCGCCAGCACGATGCGGTCGCGCGCCAGCGCCACCAGATCGTGCTCGACCAGATCGACGTCCTCCTGGTCGCCGCCCGAGCGGGCCAGCGCCAGCAGCTGATGCACCGTGTGGGTGGCGCGCTTCACGCCCTCATTGAGGCGGGCCGAGGCGCCGACGCGCCGGTCGCTGGCTTCGGCGCCGCGCGGCTGCAGTGCCTCGGCATTGAGCTGTATCACGGCCAGTGGCGTCTTCAGCTCATGGGCGGCGTCGAGCAGGAATTCGCGCTCCCGCTCCAGCCGCTGCTGCAGCCGTGCCATCAGCGCGTTCACCGAATTCACCACCGGCGCCAGTTCCACATAGGGCGAAGCGGGCAGCGGCGACAGGTCCTTGGCCGAGCGCTGCGCGATCTGCTGACCGATGCGCCGCAGCGGGCCGAAGCCACGGCGGAACAGCAGCCATACCGGCAGCATCACCAGCGGCAGGCCATAGAGCAGCGGGCGGGCGTAGTAGCTCAGGCCGGTCAGGCTGAAGTGCCAGTCGCCCGGCCTCTCCTGCCAGCGGCGGATGATCAGCTCCTGCTCCGGCGCGTTGGCCTCGGCGTACAGCCACCTGTCGTCACTGGCGAACAGGTCTTCCCGGGGCGGCGCGCGGCGGTCCTTCAGCGTTGGCCCGAGCTGCGCCAGCAGATGGCCCTGGTGCCAGACTTGCACCAGGCTCAGCGGCGTCCGGTGGCCCTTGTGCTTCCACTCCGTATGGCGCAGCTGGTCCAGATCGGCCAGCGCGGCGGCAATGGCCGGCGGCGCATCGAGCTTGTCGCGCACCTGAGCCCGGGTCAGGTGGGCCCATAGCTGGTTCTCGGCCTGGCCGTTGCGGCTTTGCAGCCAGCCGATGTCGATCAGCTCCCGCGCCATCAGGCCTATCCAGGTCAGGAAGATCACCGCGAAAACGGCGCCCAGGGTGCGCTTGAACAGCGAGCGCCTGGCTTCGCCGTATTCGGCCACCGTCACTCCCGCTCCACCAGAAAGCCGACGCCGCGCACGGTGCGGATATAGCCCTCGCCGATCTTCTTGCGGATATTCGAGATGTGCACATCCAGGCTGCGACCATCGGCGTGCACAAGGGCCTTGGCCTCCAGCTGGCGGCGCGTGATCACCCGGTCGGGCAGCTTCAGCAGCGCCAGCAGGATGAAAAACTCGGTGCGCGACAGCGCGATCCGGGTGCCGGCCCGCTTCAGCATCATGCTGTGCTCGTCCAGCTCCAGATCCTTGATGTGCCAGGTGTGCTGGACCTCGTCTTCGGTCTGCTGGCCCGAGCGCCGCGCCACGGCGCGCAGCCGCGCCAGCAGCTCGACGCCGGCAAAGGGCTTGACCAGATAGTCGTCGGCGCCGCTGTTGAGGCCGGTGAGCCGGTCCTCGATGCCATCGCGGGCGGTGATGACGACGATGGGCAGCTTCTTGTCGATCAGCCGGATGCTGCGCAAGAGCTCGATGCCATCGCCATCGGGCAGGCCCAGATCGAGCAGCAGCGCGTTGAACTCGCGCTCGGCCGTCCAGTAACGGGCGTCGGTGGCGCGGCGCACCCACATCACTTCGTTGCCCTCTTCCTGCAACAACACCTGCAGCGAGCGCCCCAGCTCCAGATCGTCTTCCACCATGCAGATCTTCATGGGTCCGGACTCTAACAAGCCAGGTGTTAACGATGTCTTAACAAAGTCTTGAAAGTCCCTTTGGGGTTCGCACCGGATAGTCCGGTCCAGCCAAGCGGTGCCTGATGCGCCGCAGCAGAAGAAGAATCGACAACGCATGAAGAGAACAACGATCCTGACAAGCCTCGCCTGGCTGCTGTGCCAGCCCGTGCTGGCGGCGCCGACGGCGCAAATGCTGCCCACGGCCGCACAGTTCGAGGCGCTGTTTCCGCAGCGCCTGCCCTTCTACAGCCACGAGGGGTTTTTGAAGGCGGCGCGCAGCTTCCCGGCCTTTGCCGGCACCGGGGACGAGGCGCAGCGCCGCCGCGAGATGGCGGCCTTTCTGGGCAATGTCGCGCACGAGTCGGACGAGTTGCGCGCCCTGCGCGAATACCGCAAGGAAAACTACGACCACTATTGCAGCCTGGCCGATGGCGAGCGCTGCGCGCCGGGCCAGCAGTACTACGGCCGCGGGCCTATCCAGCTGTCCTGGAACTACCAGTACCGCCGTGCCGGAGAGGCCCTGGGTCTGAACCTCTGGGCCGACCCCGACCTCGTGGCGCGCGACCCGGCCGTGGCCTGGCAGACGGCGCTGTGGTACTGGATGACGCAGAACGGCCCAGGGCCCATGACGGCCCACGCGGCGATGAATGGCGGGCCGGGTTTCGGTGCCACGGTGCGCAGCATCAATGGCGTGGTCGAGTGCGACAAGCCCGGTGACCCCGATGCGCAACGCAAGATCGCCCGCCGCGTGGCCTTCTATGCCCAGGCCGCACGCCTGCTCGACGTTTCCCCGGGCCCGAATCTGGGCTGCTGAATCCACAAGCCAACAAGTCGTAGAACCAAGGAGATACTCTGTGAGCAAGAAGAGCAATGGCCGCCGTTGTGAACCCGGCCGCCCGGCACCCCTGAGCGCCACCCAGGCGGCCGTCTGCGCCCTGTTGGCCCTGTGCCTTCCGGCCCAGGCGCAGCAGGCGCCGAAGGCGGACGGTGCCAACAAGCTGGACACCGTCGTCGTCACCGGCATCCGCGCCAGCCTCAAGCGGGCGCTGGACACCAAGCGTGGTGCCGAGTCCATCGTCGATGTCGTCACCGCCGAAGACGTGGGCAAGTTCCCGGCCACCAATGTGGCCGAGGCCATCACCGTGATCCCCGGTGTGAGCATAGACATGGCCTTCGGCCAGGGCGAGAAGGTCTCGATTCTGGGCACCGACCCGGCGCTGAACCGCACCCTGCTCAATGGCCAGGCGATCGCCTCGGGCGACTGGTTCATGTCCGAGCAACAGGGGCGCACCTTCAACTACTCGCTGCTGGCTCCGCAGCTGGTGAGCAAGGTCGAGGTGCACAAATCGCCGGAGGCCTGGCTGGACGAAGGTTCGATCGGCGGCACGGTGAACGTCTCCACCCGCAAGCCGCTGGAGCTGAAGGGCCTGACCTTGAGCGGTGCGGTGAACTACCTCCACAACGACCGCATCGGCGGTGGCAAACCGTCGGTGTCGGGCGTGTTCGGCTGGAAGAATGAGGCCAATACCTTTGGCGTGCTGGTGTCGGCGCAGCGCTCGACAGAGCAGATCCGCCGCGATGGCGTCGAGTCCTATGGCACTGTGCGAGGAAGCGACTACATCAATGGCCGTGGCGGCTCGCCCAACTCCGTCACCACCACCACCACCGACTGGTCGCAGAACCCGCCCGCGACGATGCCGCCGAGTTGCGTTGGCGCCTGCAAGACCACGCTGCTGGCCAACCCGAACGCCGTCACCCCCAACTCGATCAGCGCGCACTACTTCGACCAGACGCGGGACCGTGACACCCTGTCGCTGTCCCTGCAGGCCCGGCCGCACAAGAAGCTCGACATCGAGTTCAACGCGCTCGACGTCAAGGCCAAGTACGACAACATCACTCACTCCATGTTTGCCTTCAACGGCAATCCGTGGAACTCGCTGAACGCCTTGACCGACCTGAGCGTCGATGGCGGCGTCATCAACAAGGCCACGTTTCGCAACGCGCTGACGGTCTATGACCTGATCAACCGCCGGGCCACGGTGGACACCGACTCCTACGACCTGAAGCTCAAGTGGAAGGAGGACCGCTGGTTCGCCTCGGCCCATGCCGGCACCTCCAAGGCCAAGGGCGGCACCGACCGTCAGGTCTTCGGCGAGTTCCTTGGCAAGGCCAACTACAGCTACGACCTGAGCGGTGCTGTGCCAAAGCTGCAGTTCAGCGGCTACCAGACCGCGCCGATCAGCGACATCGCCGCCCACATGGCGCCGGCCAAGACGGGCAGCCCCTTCAACGACCCGCAGGGCTTCCGCCTCGACGGCGGCGGCCCTGCCGGTGGCTGGCATACCAACCCGCCGACCGCCACCAACTGGGGGGCTGGCTGGGGCGGCAATATCGTCGCCAAGCCGACCAGCGACGAGGAGAAGTACTTCCAGGCCGACTTCGGCGTGCAGTTCGACTCGCCCATCCACCAGGTCCGCTTCGGCATCAAGCACCGCGAGCACAAGACCTCGCAGACCATGTCCGGCGTGTCGCTGGCCTCGATCAAGGGTTATGGCGACCTGAGCGCGACGCAGTTCGGCCCGCAATCGGTGCCCAGCGGCTACCTCGCCGGCTTCGGCGACGTGGGTGACCTCAGCAAGCGCTTCATGATCGACGGCTGGTCCCTGGCCGACTACATCAACAGCGGCAAGTGGCTGGCGCCCTGGCAGACCATGCCGACCCCGAGCACCTTCAGCGACCCGTCCTATGCCTCCAACACCTGGACGGTGAAGGAGAAGGTCAACGCCGGCTATGTGCAGGCCGATTTCAGCCAAGACCGCCTGCGTGGCAACGTTGGCCTGCGCCTGGTGAAGACCGAGTCCGACAGCATGGGTTATGCCTGCACCGTCAATATCAGCCCCTGCCCGGCGGACAAGTACGGCCCGACCAGCGTGAAAAAGAGCTACACCAACACGCTGCCCAACCTGAACGTGGTCTATGACCTGAACGACAGCGTGGTGCTGCGCGGCTCGGCGGCCAAGGTCATCGCTCGCCCGAACTACGGCGACATGTCCAGCTATCTGTGGATAGGCGACGCGACCCTGACCGGCGGCGGCGGCAACCCGGACCTGAAGCCCTACAAGTCCACCAACCTGGACTTTTCGGCCGAGTGGTACTTCGCCCCCAACTCCATTGTGGCCGGCACCTTGTTCCACAAGAAGGTGGACGACTACGTGCTGATCACGACGCGCAAGGAAACCCACTACAACCAGAACCAGCAGAAGGACACCGAGTACGACATCTCCCGCCCCAGCAACGCCGGCAGCGCCACCATCAAGGGCTTCTCGCTGGCCTTCCAGACCAGCTTCAGCAACGGTTTCGGTCTGCTGACCAACTACACCCATGCCGACGCCAAGGCGGCCACCGGCGCCCGGCTGCCGTTCAACTCCAGGCACCAGGTGACCTTCAGCCCGTTCTACGAGAACGAGCGCTGGAGCGCCCGCACCACCTACTCCTGGCGCTCGAAGTACTACACCCAGGCCGATCGCGGCAACTTCCTGGTCACCGATGACTACGATTCGCTGAGTGCCAGCGTCAACTTCAAGCTCACCGACAAGCTGACCCTGGGGCTGGACGGCATGAACCTCCTGGACAGCGAGTACCGCTCCTATGCCGAGGTGCCGGGTGTGGCGGCCACCGAGAAGCTGACGCGCGGCATCTACCGCACCGGCCGACGCTTCATGATCTCGCTGCGCTTCGTCAACTGATCGGTGATGCTGCCCCTGATGCCATGGCCGCGCGAGCTGAGGTGCCTCGGGGGGCATTTGCCCGGTGCCGCCGTCCCGGCGCTGCCGGGCACGCGCGCGACTCTTCCCACATGGCCCGGCCTGCATCTGCTGCTGGACACCCCCGACGACGGTGCACCGCCGCCGCCCGGGATGAACGAGAGCTACCACCTGGCGCTGCGGCCGGACGGCATCGTGTTGCGGGCCGGGACGGTGTTCGGCGCACTGCGCGGCTTGCAGACGCTGGCTCAGTTGTGCGGAGTCGGCGGCGATCTGCCCTGTCTGGAAATTGAAGACGCGCCTCGCTTCTCATGGCGTGGCCTGCTGATCGACAGTGCCCGCCGCTTTCTGCCTTTGCCGGTGCTGAAGCGCCAGCTCGATGGCATGGCCGCCGCCAAGCTGAACGTGCTGCACTGGCATCTGACCGATGACCAGGGCTGGCGGCTGGCGTCTGACCGCTATCCGCTGCTGCAGGCCAAGGCCAGCGGCGGCGCGTTCTACACGCTTGACGAGGCCCGCGAGCTGGTGGCCTATGCCGGCGAGCGTGGCATCCGGGTCGTGCCCGAGCTGGACCTGCCGGGCCACGGAACGGCGCTGGGCGCGGCCTATCCGCAGCTGATGAGCGCGCCGGGCCCGGCCGCACCGGAGCGAGGCTTCGGCGTGTTCAAACCCTGCCTGGACCCGCGCAAGCCCGAGGTGCTCGAGTTCCTTGATCATCTGATCGGCGAATGGGCCCAGGTCTTCCCGGACCCCTTTTTCCACATCGGTGGCGACGAGGTCGAGCCCAGTCACTGGCTTGCCTTGGGCCTGGAGCCGGCCCGCGCTCAAGCCGACTTCAATCGGGCCATGGCCGTGCTGCTGGCCCGCCATGGCAAACGCATGGTGGGCTGGGACGAGATTGCCGGCCCCGATCTGCCGAAGAACGTGCTGGTGCAATCCTGGCGCGGACCGGACAGCCTGGCAGCGCAGGCCAAAGCAGGGCACGAGGTGTTGCTGTCGGCCGGCTTCTATCTCGATCAGCCGCAGACCAGCGCCTTCCACTGGCGCAGGCCTGTCCTGCCGCCGGTGGTCACGCTGCCTGCCTACGAGATGCAGCATCACTGGCGCCTGGACCTCCGGCTGCGCGTGCAGGGCCTGCGTGCCGAGCTGGCGCTGGGGCAGGCAGGAGATGACGCGTGGCAGGGCTGGATCGCTTTTGACGGCCAGGCCCGACAGCCGCTGACCGAGGTGCATTGGCGCGGCGCCGAGCTGCCCGAGTTGCACTTTGCTCTCGACACCTGGATGGGCGAAACCGCTGCCCGCTTGCGCCTCGACGGCGGCCGTCTGCAGGGCTTTGTGCGCATCGCCAACGTGCGCTACCCGGCTCGGGGGGAGGCGATCAGTGCAAGGCAGCTGGCGCCGCCGCGGCTGCCCACGACGCTGGACGCGCCCGCCGCGCAGCGCGTGCTGGGCGGCGAGGCGGCGCTGTGGAGCGAGCTGGTGGACGAGCATTGCATCGACCTGCGGCTGTGGCCGCGCGGCTTTGCTGTGGCCGAGCGCTTCTGGTCCGACCCGGCATCGGCCGATCAGGCTGACTTCTATCTGCGTCTGGACGCCATCAGCGACTGGGCCGCCCGCAGCATCGGTCTGGCGCATCAGTATCAGCACGAGCAGGCCTTGCTGCGCCTGGCTGCGGCCTCGGACCTCTCTGTGTTGAAAGCCTTCTGCGAGGTGCTGGAGCCCGCAGGCTACTACGCGCGCCAGTACGACAAGAAGGCGGCCGGTCGATACCACCTGGACGAGCCGCTGGACCGCCTGGCCGACGGCCTGCCGGCCGAGAGCCGCGTGATGCAGCGGCTTGCCGCGCTGCCGCTGGATGCCCATGGCCTCGCCCAGTGGCGCGCGCAGCTGCAGGCTTGGGCAGCCGCGCTGCCCGCGGTGCAGGCGCTGCTGCCCATGCATCCGCGGCTGGCCGTCTTGTGGCCGCTGGCGCAGCATTGGCAGTGGCTGTGTGCGCTTGGGCTCGAGCTGCTGGTCGTGATCGAGCAGGGTCAGGATTTGCCTGCTACCCAGAGATCGGCTGCTCGTGCCCAGATCGACGCCGCCGCCGAGATGGTCGATGAGCTGGTGTTGGCCCTGGTCGCCCCGCTGGAGCGATTGCTGGACGCCTGCCGATGACGCGACTGTGGATGGCGCTGCTCGGCCTGCTGCCGCTACTGGCCGCCGCCCAGCCGCTGGACTTCCTGCATTGGTGGACGTCCGGCAGCGAGGCCCAGACCCTGGCCGAGCTGCGCCAGACGGCGCGTACGACCGGCGTGCCCTGGCAGGAGTCGCCGGTGGCCGGTGCGGTCAACGCCAACACGCTGCTGAAGACGCGTTTTCTGTCCGGCCACCCACCGGCGCTGGCGCAGATCGACAAGGCCGTGTCGGTCTGGGGCGAGGCCGTGCCGTTGGCCGACCTGAGCGGGGTGGCGCAGGGCTGGCGCCAGGTCTTGCCACCGGTGATCGCGGCCGAGCTGCAGTACCAGGGCCGCACCGTGGCCGTGCCCATCAATGTGCACCGGCTCAACACCTTGTGGAGCAATCTGGCGCTGTTGCAGCGCCATGGCCTGGAGGTGCCGCGCACCTGGGAGGCCTTCTTTGCGGCAGGCGACAAGCTGAAGGCTGCAGGCGTGATTCCGCTGGCGATAGGCGGATCGGTGGGCCAGAAATTCAGCGTGTTCGCCGACGTGGTGCTGGGCCAGGGCGGGCCGCAGTTCTTCCGCCGCGCGCTGGTGCAGGGCGACGCGACCCTGCTGGCCGGCCCCGAGATGCTGCAGATGCTGCGCGACTTCAAGCAAGTCAAGGCCTATACCGATGCCGGCCAGGCCGGGCGTGACTGGTCGGTGGCCACCGCCCTGGTGATTCAGGGCCGGGCGGCGATGCAGCTGACCGGCGACTGGGCCAATGGCGAATTCCTGAAAGCGGGCCGCGTGGCCGGGCGCGACTACGACTGCACGACGGCACCTGGCCATGGCGCGCTGCACTACTTCGAGTTCGACCGCATCCTGTTCTTCAAACCGGCGAGCGCGCAGCAGGCGGACGATCAGAAGCGCCTCGCCGCGGCGCTGATGCAGCCGGCCGACTCGACCCGCTTCGCCCGCATCAAGGGTGGCATACCGGTGCGTGTCGATGCCGACCTGGCCGGCTTCAACGCCTGCGCCCGGCGCTCGCATCAGGACTTCAAGGCCGGCAGCGCCGACGGCAGCCTCACGCTGGCGCTGGGCGCGCAGCTGCCCGAGGCCACGCACGGTGCCTACCGCGATGTGATTTCGGCCTTCTGGGCCAGTGACAGGATGACGGCCGAGCAGGCGCAGCAGCGTCTGCTCCGGGCCTCCAGGGTGATCGATTGAACAAGTATCTGGACCGCTGGCAGCCGCAAATGCTGCTGGCCCCCTCGCTGATCGTGTGCCTGCTGTTCTTCTACGGATTCATGCTGTGGACCGGCTGGATCTCGCTGACCCGCTCGGGCATGCTGCCCAGCAGCGAATACGTCGGCCTGCTGCAGTACCAGCGCCTGTTCGCCGACGAGCGCTGGCTAGGCGCCCTGGGCAATCTGGCCCGCTTCGCCACGCTGTTCGTGGCTATCCCCCTGGTCCTTGGCCTGCTGCTGGCCATTCTGCTGGACCAGAAGCTGCGTACCGAAGGTGCTTTGCGGCTGATCTATCTGCACCCGATGGCGCTGTCGCTGATCGTGACCGGCACCGTCTGGCGCTGGCTGCTGGACCCCGAGCTGGGCCTGGCCCAGGGCGTGCGCGAACTCGGCTGGGCCAGCTTTCGCTTCGACTGGCTGGGCGATGAAGACCTGGCCCTTTACACGCTGGTGATAGCCGCCGTCTGGCAGATCAGCGGCTTTGTGATGGCGGTGTTCCTGGCCGGCCTGCGCGGCGTGGACGAGACCATCGTGCAGGCCGCGCGGCTCGATGGCGCCGAAGGCTTCACCCTGTACCGCCGCATCCTGCTGCCCACCCTGGGGCCCAGCCTGTTCTCGGCCCTGCTGGTGCTGCTGCCGGCGGCGATCAAGAGCTTCGACCTGGTGGTGGCGCTGACCGATGGCGGGCCGGGCCACGCCAGTGAGCTGCCGGCGCTGTATATGTTCCAGATGGCCTTCGAGCGCAGCCGCCTGGGCCTGGGTGCGGCCAGCGCCATGGTGCTGCTGATGATGGTGCTGTCGGTGGC
>JADMJJ010000030.1:0-52960 GCA_018780645.1 Burkholderiaceae bacterium | reverse complement strand
TGGGCCTGGGTGCGGCCAGCGCCATGGTGCTGCTGATGATGGTGCTGTCGGTGGCAGTGCCCTACGTCTATGCGCGCCAGCGCCGGCTGCGGAGTGCGGGATGAGGGCCCCCATACCTGCCGTTCCACATCAGGCCCCCCGAGGGGGGCAGGCAAACTCGGGAACGGCCCATCGTTCGCCTGTGATGCTCCGGCGCGGATTGATCTATGCGCTGCTGGCGCTGTTCGCCATCTACTTCGCGATGCCACTGCTGTTCATGCTCTTGAACTCGTTCAAGAGCGCGGCCGAGCTGCAGCAGGGCGGCTTTCTGGGCTGGCCGCGGGCACCCGATCTGGACGCCTGGCGCGAGGCCTGGAACGCGCTGGGCGGCGGCTTCAAGAACAGCCTGCTGCTGGCCGTGCCGGTGGTGGCGCTGTCCAGCCTGCTGGCGGCGCTGAACGGCTTCGTCCTGTGCAAGCTGCGCTTTCGCGGCAGCGAACTGGTGTTTGTGCTGCTGCTGGTGGCGCTGTTCCTGCCGATCAAGGTCTATCTGCTGCCGCTGGCCATCAGCCTGGCCAAGCTGGGCTTGAACAAGTCGCTGGGTGTGCTGATCGCCATCCATGTGATCTACAGCCTGCCTCTGGCGCTGTTCTTCCGCAACCACTACCTCGGCTTTCCGGACGAGCTGCTGCGTGCGGCGCGCGTCGATGGCGCGGGCTTCTGGGCGCTGTTCACGCGCATCGTGCTGCCGCTGTCCAAGCCGGTGTTCGTTGTGGTGGTGATCTTGCAGTTCACGACGATCTGGAACGAGTATCTGTTCGGCCTGGTGTTCACCAGCAGCGACAGCCGGCCCGTCACCGCGGCCCTGGCCCAGCTGGGCGCCAGCGGCGAGGGCGGGGTGCGCCAGTACAACGTCGAGATGGCCGCGGCCCTGCTGGCGGCCCTGCCGACCTTGGCGGTGTATCTGCTGGCCGGCCGGCATTTCACGCGCGGTCTGGTGGCCGGCGCGATCAAAGGGTAGTTTGGGGTAGCAAGGGTAGTAGTAGATGACGACGACAGGATTGCGTATCACCGGGCTGAGCAAGGGCTTCGGCCAGCAGGCCGTGCTCCAGCACATCGACCTGGAGATCGACGAGGGCGAGTTCCTGATACTGGTCGGCCCCTCGGGCTGTGGCAAGTCCACGCTGCTGAACCTGATCGCCGGGTTGGAGCAGGCCGATGCCGGCGAGATCCATATCGCCGGCCACCGCGTCGATACGCTGAGTCCCAAGGACCGTGACATCGCGATGGTGTTCCAGAACTACGCGCTGTACCCGAACATGACGGTGGCCGAGAACCTGGGCTTCGGCCTGGAGATGCAGCGCTGGCCGCGCGCCGAACGCGAGGCCCGCGTGCTCGAGGTGGCCGAGATGCTGCAGATCGTGCCGCTGCTCGCGCGTCGGCCGGCACAGCTGTCCGGCGGCCAGCGCCAGCGGGTGGCGATGGGGCGGGCGCTGGCGCGCCGGCCCAAGGTGTTTCTGTTCGACGAGCCGTTGTCGAATCTGGACGCCAAGCTGCGCGCCGAGATGCGGGCCGAGATCAAGCTGCTGCACCAGCGCCTGCGCACCACGGCGGTCTATGTGACGCACGATCAGGTCGAGGCGATGACCTTGGGCCACAAGATCGCGGTGATGAACCACGGCCAGATCCAGCAGTTCGGCACGCCCGAGAAGATCTACCACCGGCCGGCGAATCAGTTCGTCGCCGCCTTCATGGGCTCGCCGGCCATCAATCTGCTGCCGGCCCGGTGGCTGCAGCAGGAGGGCCGCGCCGTGCTGCGTCTGGCCATCCAGGGCGTGAGCCAGGACTGGCCGGTGCAAGACCTGGCCCCGGGCGGGCACGGCGCGGTGACCCTGGGGCTGCGGCCCGAGAACGTCTGCCCGGCCGAGGGTGAGGTGCCGCCGTTGGGCGCCCTGCGCGTGATCGCCCCGGTGCTGCTGATCGAACCGACCGGCGCCGATACCTATGTTGTCGTAGACCTGGGCGGCGGCCAGCGCCTGTGCGCCCGCTGCGCGGGTGGCAGCCGTGCCCGCGTGGGCGTGCCGCTGGCGCTGGATCTGCTGCCCGAGGGGCGCTCTGTGTTCGATGCCAGGAGTGGCCTGCGCCTGAACTGACTTCAGCGGCCCGCTCGCCGCGGGAAGCTCACCAGCACGCACAGGCCGCTGCCCTCAAGCCCCTGGCTCAACGCGATGCTGGCGCCATGCAGGGCGGCCACGCGCTCGACGATGGCCAGACCCAGGCCGCTGCCCGATTGCTCCTGATCGGGCCCGCGGAAGAAGCGCTCGAACACCTTCTGATGCAGGGCGGGCGGTATGCCGGGCCCCTGGTCGGCCACGCTCAGCCGTACGGTGTCGTCATCACTGTCGATTTGCAGCAGCACGCGGCTGTCCGGGGGCGAGTACTTGACGGCGTTGTCCACCAGGTTGTCGATCAGCGAGCCCATGCTCTCGCGGTTCATCTGCATCGGGCAGGTCTCGGGCGCCAGCAGCTCCACATAGGTGTTGCGGCGCACGGCCAGTTGGCTGGCCAGCAGGATGCGGTCACGGGCCAGGGCCACCAGATCGTGCTCGCGCAGGTCCATGGCCTCGGTGTCGCCGCCGGAGCGTGCCAGCGCCAGCAACTGATGCACCGTGTGCGTGGCCCGGCGCACACCCTCGACCAGGCGCTGCGTGCTCTCGGCCCTGCGGCCCGCATCGGGAGACTGCTGCAGTGACTCGGCGTTGAGCTGTATCACCGCCAGCGGCGTCTTCAGTTCGTGGGCGGCGTCGAGCAGGAACTCGCGCTCGCGCTCCAGCCGGTCCTGCAGCCGCGTCATCAGCGCATTGACGGAGTTGACTACCGGGGCCAGCTCCACATAGGCCGAGGGGCGCAGCGGCGACAGGTCCTTGGCCGAGCGCCGCGCGATCTGCTTGGCCATGCGCCTCAGCGGCCCGAAGCCGGCGCGCAGCAGCAGCCAGGCCACGGCCAGCATCAGCGGCAGGCTGTAGAACAGCGGCCGGGCGTAATAGGCCAGGCCCTGCAGGCTGAAGTGCCAGGCTCCGGGCACCTCCTGCCAGCGCCGCACCACCACGCCCTGCTCGGGCGCACGGGCCTCGACATACAGCCACTGATCATCGCTGGCGAGGCGTTGCACATCGGGCGGTGAGCGCGCGCCCAGGCCCTGTGGTGCGAAGCGGTGGATCAGCCGCTCGCCTTGCCAGACCTGCAGCTCGATGATGGGCGGCTCATAGCCCATCTCCTGCCACTCCTGGGCGCGCAACCGCTCCAGCTCGGCCAGCACGGCCTGCAGCTTGTCGGGCTGATCGAGCCAGAGCTGGGTCTGCAGCCGCACATGCTGGGCCCAGACATGGTTCCAGGCCTGGCCGTTGCGGGCATGGACGATCTTCACGTCGTAGATCTCGCGCGCCATCAACCCGCACCAGACCAGCAGCACCACGCCGAAGAAGGCGCCGAAGGTGCGCTTGAGCAGCGACTTGCTGGGCGCCACCACGACCATCGCGGGCAGGGGCCGCATCAGGCCTGCTCGATCACGAAGCCGACGCCGCGCACGGTGCGGATATAGCCCTCGCCGATCTTCTTGCGCAGATTGAACATATGCACATCCAGCGCATGGCTGTCGGCATGGAGCAGGGCACGCACCTCCAGCTCGCGGCGCGCGACCACGCGGTCGGGCTGCTTGAGCAGGGCCAGCAGGATGGAGAACTCGGTCTTCGACAGATTGATGGCCTGATCCTCACGCTGGTTCTTTCTCACCAAGACCATGCGGCGCTCGTCCAGGCACAGGTCCTTGATGCGCCACTCGTGCACCTCGTCGGGGGCGGCCAGCAAGCCGGAGCGGCGCGCCACCGCGCGCAGCCGCGCCAGCAGCTCGACGCCGGCAAAGGGCTTGACCAGATAGTCGTCGGCGCCGCTGTCCAGTCCATGCAGCCGGTCCTCGATGCCGTCGCGTGCGGTGATGACAAGGATGGGCAGCTGCTTGTCATGCTGGCGCGCGCTGCGCAGCAGGTCCAGGCCATTGCCATCGGGCAGGCCCAGGTCCAGGAGCATGGCGTCGAACTGCTGTTCGGCGGTCCAGTAGCGGGCATCGGTGGCGCGCCTGACCCAGACCACTTCATGACCGGCGTCCTGCAAAAGCGATTGCAGCGATCGACCCAGCTCCAGGTCGTCTTCTACTAGGCAGACTCTCATGCGCTCGACTCTAGCAAGGCTTGTATTAATTCAATCTTAAGAATGTCTTGAGGCATTCTGGATGCAGAAACGTAGATAGTTACTACCGGTTGCGTACCAGTATCGGTGCGCCGCAAACCAGGCTGCACAGGGGGCACAGTGCGCGTACTCAGAGCGTTGGTGGTGTTTGGCTTGATCGTAGCGGGCGGGGCCGCGGCTGCGGCCACGCCAAAACCCTTTGTGCCCAGCCGGGCCCAGTTCGAGCAGCTGTTCCCGCAGCGCATTGCCTTCTACACCTATGAGGGTTTCGTACAGGCACTGGCGGCCTATCCCGGCTTTGCCGACTCGGGCGACGAAGCGCTGGACCGCCGCGAGATGGCGGCCTTTCTGGCCCATATCGCCCACGAGTCCGACCAGCTGCGCGCCGTGCGCGAGTACAACCAGGCCAACTACGACAGCTATTGCCGGGTCGGGCCCGGCGAGCCCTGCGCACCGGGCCGCCAGTACTACGGCCGCGGGCCCATCCAGCTGTCCTGGAACTATATGTACCTGGCCGCCGGCCGGGCGCTGAACCTGGACCTGTGGGCCGAGCCGGATCGCATCGCCAGCGACCCCAAGATCGCCTGGCAGACGGCCGTCTGGTACTGGATGACGCAGGTCGGCCCCGGCAGCATGAGCCCGCACCTGGCCATCGTCAGCGGCGCCGGCTTCGGCCAGAGCACACGCAGCATCAATGGCGTGATCGAGTGCGACAAACCCGGCGATGCCGCCGCCACCGCCAAGCAGGCCCGCCGCGTCGGCTTCTACACGCGCGCCGCGACCCTTTTCGACGTCACCCCCGGCCAGCAGCTCACGTGCTGAAGGCCGCCCTCCCATATTCAATATCAACAGAGGAGACAGCCATGCAGCACACTCAATTCCACCGCCAGCCGGGTGCACTGACGGCCTGCGCCGCCGCGGTCGCCGCCCTGCTATGGGCCGCGCCCGCCTGGGCCCAGGACAGCAAGGCCGAGCAGGAGGTCAAGGACAAGAAGGAGCTCAAGGAATTGCCGCAGATCACAGTCACGGCCACCCGCGTCAACACCAGCCTGCTGAAGACGCCGGTGGCCGTGACCGCGCTGAAGGGCGACGACCTGGTGCGTGACAACGTCAAGGAGCTGATGAACCTCAGCGGCATGGTGCCCAATCTGCAGTTCGGGCTGTCCAATGCCGACTCGGGTGTGCAGATCTCGATCCGCGGCGTGACCTCGACCAACTTCACCGAAATCGGCGACCCGGCGGTCGGCGTGCACATCGACGGCATCTACTCGCCGCGGCCACAGGGCTCGCTGGCGCTGATGTTCGACCTGGACCAGGTCGAGGTGCTGCGCGGCGCCCAGGGCACCCTGTTCGGCCGCAACTCGACGGCCGGCGTGGTCAACATCCTGCCCGCCAAGCCCGACTTCAAGTCCAACTACGGCTGGACCTCGGTGCAGCTGGGCAACTACAACGCCAAGCAGCTGCGCTCGGTCTATAACCTGGCGCTGGGCGACAACCTGGCGGTGCGCGCCGCCGTGATGGTGGACAAGCGCGACGGCTACATCAAGCAGGAGCAGGACCTGGATGACCGCGGCATCAAGAAGCCCGATGGCAGCTTCTCGCCCGATGGCAAGCCCGATGTGGACCAGCGTCTGAACAAGAAGGTCTCGCCGAGCGAGTACTACACCAACACCGATCAGTGGGCGGCCCGCCTGACGGCGCGCCTGGCCGTGAACCGCGACATCGAGTGGATAGGCGGCTTCGAGCATTACAAGAACGGCAGCGCCGGCGAGGTCGGCCTGAAGGATTGCGAGATGGCGGCAGGCACCCGCTTCGCCTGCGGTCCGCAGGGCCAGTGGTATGCCAAGGTCAATGTGCCGGGCAAGATCGACATGACCATTGACACGCTGCGCAGCTCGCTGACCTGGAAGCTCAACGACACCACCGAGCTCGGTTACAAGGTCGCCTACGCCAAGCAAAAGCGCTACCAGCAGCATGACGACGACGGCGGCCAGAACTGGCTGCCCGGCGACGTTGGCGTGATGACGGCCGATGGCAACTGGGGCAATCAGCATGCGATCGACTGGGCCAGCTACACGCTCAACTCCAACTACCGCTCCTGGGTCAACGAGTTGCAGCTCAAGCAGAGCTTCAGCAAGTGGCGCTATGTGGCCGGGGTGTTCACCCTGTCTGAAAAGAATGCGATCGACTTCGCCCAGGACAATCTGATTGCCGCTCCCTATGCGATGCCCCAGGGCCAGTTCTACGGTCAGCCCGATCGTCGTGTCGAGTCCAAGGCCTTCTTCGCCCAGGCAGATATCGCCCTGGCCGAGAAGCTGACCGGCACCGTGGGCTTCCGCTACAGCCGCGACAGCCGCACCGACAACGGCGGCATCAGCGCCGGCCTGTGGGACGCCAGCGAGCCCTGGTACTACAACGGCAAGTACGCGCCGCCCTGCGCGCCCGGCATGTGCACGCCGCACAACGGCACGGACTTCACCTTCGGCATGGGCCCGTTTGCCGGCATCGGTGTCTATCCATCGCCGACGATCAACTCGCACACCCTGAGCTGGAAGAAGCCGACCTACCGCCTGGGTCTGCAGTACGACTTCAATCCCAAGCAGATGGTCTTCGCCTCGCTGGCCACCGGCTACCGGCCGGGCGGCTTCGGCGACAAGTTCGACACCTGCGGCGGCGGCACCTGCGCCGACGGCTCGACCCAGAAGTACAACTTCCTCGAATACAACCCCGAGACCACGACCAACTTCGAGATCGGCCACAAGGGCCGCTATTTCGACAACAAGCTGGAGTTCAGCGCCGTCTACTTCAACACCAAGTACAAGGACATGCATGCGACCGGCATGAATGCCGTCGGTGTGCGCAAGCTGCGCGAGGGCGAGACCTGTCCGGACTGGAATCCGGCCTGCGAGGTGGTGCAGGGCTGGAAGACCGAGAACATCGGCCGCTCCACCATCCAGGGCCTGGAACTCGAGTTCAAGGCCCTGCCCTGGAAGAACGGCAACCTCTCGGGCTATGCCTCGGTGCTGCACTCCAAGGTCGATGCCTACCCGACCTTCGACGACAACTGGATCTGCGGCTACCGCGCCGAGTTCGGCGCGCCGCCCTGCGCGCCGGTCTATCTGGGCTCCGACCCGACCAAGCGTGGCCGCGCCATCCTGGACGTGACCGGCCACCAGCTGCCAATGGCGCCCAAGTACTCGTTCGCGCTGAACTACGGGCATGACCTGGCCCTTGGCAATGGCATGACCCTGACCCCGTCGCTGGGCATGCGCTACCAGAGCCGCATGTACTTCACCGTGCGCAACCTCGACAACCCGGTCATAGGCGACTACCAGAAGGCCTACACCAACTGGAATGCGGCGGTAAAGCTGGCCGGCGCCGACGGCAAGTGGGATGTCGAGCTGTGGGGCACCAACCTCAGCAACAACATCGTGAAGAACTGGATGGGCCAGGGCAATGCCGGGGGCTACACCTACAACAGCTACAACCCGCCGCGCATGTTCGGCGTGCGGGCCACGGTCAACTACTGATGGTGCGCGCCGGGAACACGCCCTTCGGACCACCGGTACGCGCCGGTCGCATCGTCTCCATCGATGCGTTTCGTGCGCTGACCGTGCTGGTGATGATCATCGTCAATGAATGGCATGGCGTGGCGGGCCTGCCGGCCTGGATGCAACACATGCCGGCGGATGCCGACGCGATGAGCTTTGTCGATGTCGTGTTCCCGGCCTTTCTGTTCATCGTCGGCATGTCGGTGCCGTTTGCGCTGCAGCAGCGCCTGGCCCAGGGCAATGGGCCGCTGCAGGTGCAGCTGCATGTGCTGCAACGGGCACTGGGCCTGGTGGTGATAGGCGTGTTCATGGTCAATGCCGAGAGCGGCTTTCACCAGGCCAGCATGGCCCTGCCAGTCACCGTCTGGGCGCTGCTCAGCTATGTCGCGGCCTTTCTGATCTGGGGCAGTGTGCGGGGCGGCCCGGCACTGGTCCTGGGTTGGCGGGTGGCCGGTGTGGTCCTGCTGCTGTTGCTGGCCTGGGTCTACCGGGGCGGTGAGTCCGGCGAGACCGGCATCACACCGCAATGGTGGGGCATCCTGGGCCTGATCGGTTGGGCCTATCTGCTGGCCTGCCTGGGATTCTGGCTGGTGCGCGGCCGCCTGGCCGGTGTGCTGGTGATGATCGCGCTGTGCCTGGGCTACTACCTGGCCCACCATGCGTCCTGGGTCACGGGCAGTGCGGCATTGAGTCAGCTGTTCAGCCAGGAGGGGCATGCGTCGCATGCGGCCATCGTGCTGTGCGGCTGCGCCTGTGCGCTGATCTTTTTTGACGCCACCGCGCAGCGCAGCGAATCACGGCGCTTCACACTGGCGCTGGGCTTTGCCCTCGCGCTTGCCCTGCTGGCCGCGCTGCTGAGGCCCGAGTACAGGATTTCCAAGATCTATGCCACGCCCAGCTGGGCGCTGTACAGCGCGGCCAGCTGTGTGCTGATCTTCGTCGCGCTGTATGCGTGGATCGAGTGCAGGGGCCGTTCGTTGTTTCCTGGCCTGCTGGCGCCGGTGGCAGCCAATCCGCTGGTGGCCTACCTGATTCCCTTCATCGTCGGTGCGCTGATGGCCTGGGGCCACTTGCAGCTGCCCTTGCTGCTGCGCAGCGGCCTGGCCGGTATTCTGTACGCCGTGGTCTATGCGCTGGGGGTGGCCCTGCTGGTGCGCTGGCTGGCGGGTCGGGGCCTGCGCCTGCGCATCTGAGAGGGTCTTAACTCGCTCTTAAGCGAATCTTGTTCATTGCTGAAGCCTGTGCATGCCACATTGCTGCGCATACACAGAGCATGTGTCGCGGCACTCGGGCCACAAGCCCGGGCCGTGACCGGGAGGCGAAGTTTCTATGGACAAGTCGGGCTTGGCGCTGGCGTTGACTCGGACAGCGCAGACGCCGCTGTATATGCAGCTGGCCAGCAAGCTGCATGATGGCCTGCAGCATGGCCGCTGGACGCCCAATGACGCGCTGCCCTCGGAGCGCATGCTGTCGGACGCGCTGTCGGTCTCGCGGGACACGGCGCGCAAGGCGCTGGCCCTGCTGTGCGCGCGCGGCGTGCTCACTCGGGTGCGAGGCTCGGGCACCTATCCGGCCGGCTGTGCACCTCTCGGCGAAGCGCCGCCCCGCGAGCCGCCCAAGCCCCGCTGGCAGAGCCGCGAGCTGGGCCGCGCCAGCGCCGAGGAGGTGCTGGCCCTGGGCCTGTCCCCAGAGGCCGAGGTAGTGCGCTGCACCAGCCTGAGCGGCCCGGCCGGCCAACCGACGGCCATCGTCTCCAGCGTCGTGCCGCTGCGCTATATGCCGCAGCCGGTGGACTGGCATATGGACATGGACAGCTACTTCCAGGCCCTGGGCTGGGCCGACACCCGCCTGCTGCAGCGTGTGCGCGCCGTCTGCGCCACACCCGAGCAGGCGCGGCAGCTGGGCGTAGGCCCGGGCACCGCCCTGCTGCAGGTCAAGCAGGTGCGCTATGCCAGCCAGGGCCAGGCGCTGGAGCTATGCCACACGCACTGGCTGGGGGCAAAGGCCGACTATTGCGTGGAGCTGCGGCGTACGCCTTGAGGGATCATGTGGCCTGATCTCGCGGGAAGCGCACCGTGGCGCTCAAGCCCCGGCCCTCCAGCCCTGTGGCCAGCGCAACGCTGCCGCCATACTGGCCGGCGGTGCGCTCGACGATGCTCAGGCCCAGGCCGCTGCCCGATTGATCCTGGTCGGGCATGCGGTAGAAGCGCTCGAACACCTGGTGGCGCAGCTCCGGCGGAATGCCCGGGCCGTTGTCGCTGACGCTGAACTCCAGCGCGGCTTCGTCCTGGGCGATCCGCACCAGCACCTGGCCTCCGGCTGGGGTGTACTTGATCGCGTTGTCCACCAGGTTGTCGATCAGCGAGCCCATGCACTCGCGTGACATCATCATCCAGGCCTCCTCGGGCGACTGCAGCTCCAGCTCGATCTGGCGGTGCTTGGCCAGGGCCAGCAGCAGGCCGATGCGGTCGCGGGTCAGTGCCACCAGGTCGTGAGACTGGCGGTCCGGGGCCTGCAGCTCGCGCTGCGAGCGGTTGAGCGACAGCAGCTGATGCACCACATGGCTGACGCGTTGCACGCCCTCGCGCAGGCGCTCGCGTGCCGCCTGCTGGCGCTCGATATTGGGTGCGGTGAGCAGACTCTCGGCATTCACCTGCACCACCGCCAGCGGGGTTTTCAGCTCGTGTGCAGCGTCCACCAGGAACTCGCGCTCGCGATTCAGGCGCAGCTCCAGCCGTTGCATCAAGCGGTTCGCCGCATCGACCACCGGCGACAGCTCGGCATAGGGCGAGGGCGGCAGCGGCGAGAGGTCGGTCTCGGGGCGACGCGCAATATCGTGGCCCATGCTGCGCAGCGGCCGCAAGCCGGCACGCAGGGTCAGCCATGAGGGCAGCAACAGCAGCGGCAGTGTGAACAGCAGGGGCTTGGCGTAATAGGACAGGCCGGCGATGCTGAAGTGCCAGCCGCCCGGGACCTCCTCCCAGCGCTGCACCCGGACGGCGCCATCCGCCGAGGCGAAGTCGGCGTAGAGCCAGCGGTCGTGCGCGCTCTGCGTGGGGGCGAGATGGCTGCCCAGCCGGGTCACGGAGTCGGGGCTCATCTTGGTCTCGTCATGGACGATCTTGCCGTCAATGCTCACCACCAGGCGGTGGGCCGGCGGGTCATAGCCCAGCTCGTCCCAGAACAGCTGCCCCCGCCGCTCCGACTCGATCAGGGCCTGGGCCAGCTCCTGCGGCCGGTCCTTGTGCAAACTCGCCACCGAGAGACTGCCGCGCGCGAAGAACTTGTTCCCCGCCGTGGCGCTGCCGCGTTGTTCGACCAGCACGCCGTAGACCTCGCGGGCAATCAGGCCCAGCCAGACCAGCAGCAGCGTGGCGGCAAGGCCCAGCCACATGCGGCCCAGCAGGGTTTTGGGGCGCTGGGCCATCAGGTCTCCACCACATAACCGACGCCGCGCACGGTGCGCACATAGCCGTCACCGATCTTTTTGCGCAGATTGAAGATGTGCACATCCAGCGCCTGGCCGTCACTGTGCGGCAGGGCCCTGGCCTCCAGCTCGCGGCGGGTCAGCACGCGGTCGGGGTAGCGCATCAAGGTGTGCAGCAGGGCGAACTCGGTCTTGGACAGGCCCACCGGCGCGCCAGCGCGGGTCAGTACCATGCGGCGCTCGTCCAGCACCAGGTCCTTGCACACCCACTTCGAGCCATCGGACTCGGCCAGCCACTGGCCCGAGCGCCGCACCACGGCGCGCAGCCGCGCCAGCAGCTCGGCGGTGATGAAGGGCTTGAGCACATAGTCGTCGGCACCCATGTCCAGGCCGTTGAGCCGGTCCTCGATGCTGTCGCGGGCGGTGATCACCAGGATGGGCACCCGCTTGCCCTCGGCGCGCAACTGGCGCAGCACGTCCATGCCGTTGCCGTCGGGCAGGCCCAGGTCAAGCAATAAGGCATCGAAAGGTTCTTCGCTGACCCAGTGCCTGGCATCGACGCTGCGTCGTATCCATACCACTTCATTACCAGCGTCCTGCAGCGCGGACTGCAGGGACCGCCCCAGGATCAGATCGTCTTCTACCAGGCAAACTCTCATTTTTATGGACTGTACTGTCAAGGACATTAACTTGGCATTAAGGCGCTCTTTATGAACCCTGAATATTGAGGCGAGACATTAGCTACCACTTCAAAACCAGTTGCAGGACAGCCGGATTTGCAGTGAGCGACACGTCGCTGTGTACCTACCGCCGACCTATTGGGGACAATATGAAATCAAGAGAACACATCCGCTTCACGCCGGTGGCCGCCGCCGCCGTTCTCGCGCTGTGCAGCAGCGCCTACGCACAGACGGCCGCTCCGAAAGCCGCCGAGGCGCTGGACACGGTGATCGTGACCGGCATCCGCGCCTCGCAGGAGAAGTCGATCAACGTCAAACGCAATGCCGACGCGCATGTGGACGTGATCAGCGCCGAAGACATAGGCAAGATGCCCGACAAGAACGTGGCCGACTCGCTGGCCCGCATTCCGGGTGTGGTGGTCAGCAATGCCGTGTCGGGCGAGGGCGGCTTCGACGAGAGTGACCGCATCGGCCTGCGCGGCACCGACCCGAGCCTGACGCAGACCCTGATCAACGGCCATGGCGTGGCCAGCGGCGACTGGTTTGTGCTGAGCCAGTTCGGCAATGTCGGCCGCGGTGTCAGCTTCGCGCTGCTGCCCTCGTCCCTGGTCAGTCGCGTGGTCGTGCGCAAGAGCCCCGAGGCCTCGCTGGTGGAGGGGGGCACGACGGGCTCGGTGGACATCATCACCCGCCGCCCGCTGGCCTTCAGCCAGGCGCTGACGGCCGAG
Organism: Burkholderiaceae bacterium; assembly: GCA_018780645.1. GTDB lineage: Bacteria > Pseudomonadota > Gammaproteobacteria > Burkholderiales > Burkholderiaceae_C > Paucibacter. The sequence continues at coordinate 40,350 of JADMJJ010000030.1, read as the reverse complement.
GCCTCGGTAGGCCTGGTCAACTCGCAGCTGGCCAAGAAGTCCGACCCGCAGCTCAACGGCCTGTTCGCCTTCAAGAACGAGGCCAAGACCTTTGGTGTGCTGGCCCAGGTGTTCAGCGAAGAGCGCAATCTGCGCCGCGACGGCGTGGAAACGCTGAGCTACGAAAAGATCTCCCCGGGCAGCAAGATCGCCCTGGCCGACCCCAAGCTGGCCGGAGTGCTATACCCGATCTCGATCGGCTCGGCCCTGTTCCAGCAGGAGCGCAAGCGCACCGGCGGCCTGATCGAGTTGCAGCTCAAGCCCAGCAATGACATCGATCTGGGCCTGTCGGCCTTCAGCTCGGAGTTGAGGGCGAAGAACTACAACAACAACTACCTGCTGATGCCCAACAAGATCCTGGAAAGGGGTGAGGGCCAGGCACCGCTGCCCGGTTATGTGATCAGCGACAAGGGCGGCGTGAAGACCCTCGTCGAGGCCAAGTTCGCGCCGACGCCGGGTCGCACCTACGGCGAAATCGACCCGATCTCGCGCCCCGACTCGCGCGCCACTGCCAACTTCGTCAACCTGGATGGCCGCTGGCAGGTCAACAGCGCGCTGACCTTGAGCGCCAAGGCTGGCACCTCCAAGGGCCGGGGCGAGACCCGAGCACAGGACGTGCTGCAGCTCGACGCGGTGGGCAGCGGCGGCGCCTGGCGACTCAACGGCGTCAACAGCGCGCCATCGTTCGATGTGGGCCTGAACCCCGGCAAGAGCGATGGCTGGCAGTTCGGCTGGATCTGGGGTGAGCAGAACCTGGTCGTCAGCGACAAGGAGGACTGGTTGCATCTGGACGGCGAGTACGCCTTCGAGGGCGGCATCTTTTCGGGCCTCAAGTTCGGTGTGCGTCATGCCAAGCATGACCGTCGCACCGGTCAGATCGTCGGCCAGGGCCCGCAGTGCGCGGACGGCAGCGCCTTCAACGCCAGCTGTCCCGCGGCTTTGTCGCCGGCCACGCCGGGCAATATCCCGGCCCAGGGCCAGCTCTACCCGGGCAACTTCGGCTCGGGCCTGGGCAGCGGCTTCCCGACCAACATTGCCTATTTCACCCCGGCCCAGCTGGCCGAGCTTGCAGCCAAGTACGCTCGCCGTGCCCTGCCGCTGCGCCACGACTGGGCCAAGGACTACGGCGTGGCCGAGACCACCGATGCCGCCTATGTGCAAGGCATGCTGGAGGGCAAGGGCTGGTCCGGCGTGATCGGCCTGCGCGCGGTGCGCACCAAGTCGGTCGCCGACTTTGCGGTCGGCGCGACGCCGACCACGCAGGGGGCCATCACCGGCTCGGCCTTCGGTGCCTACCTGCCAACCGCCATCTCGCGCAGCTACACCGATGTGTTGCCCAGCGCCAGCCTGAAGCTGGATCTGCAGAAGGACTTGATCGCCCGCGTCTCGGTGGCCAGAACCATGACGCGGCCCGACTACACCTCGCTGGCCGGCTCGGTATCGCTCAGCAAGCCGGCCACGCCGACGGGCACCGGCGGCGGCGCCGGTGGCAACCCCTATCTGGACCCGGTGCGCTCGACCAACCTCGACGCGAATCTGGAGTGGTACTTCGCGCCGCGCTCCTTCGCCTCGGCGGGCCTGTTCTATATGGACATAGGCAGCTACATCACGGCCGGCACCTCGCAGGCCCAGTACCTGACCGAGTTCAATGGCCAGACGGTGATGGCCAACTACCTGCTGACCACACCGGTCAACAAGGGTGCCAAGGTCAAGGGCTTCGAGCTGGCCGGTGAAATGCCGGTGGCGGGCAACTTCGGCGTCAGCGCGAACTACACCTACACCGACGCGGCAGACGCCGATGGCCATGCGCTGCGCGGCGCCTCGAAGAACACCGTCACCGTGGGTGGCTTCTTCGAGAACGACCGGTGGAGCCTGCGTGCCAACTACAGCCATCGTTCGTCGCTGTATGTCGGCCAGGATCGCGGCTATGACTTCAACCAGGCGGCGGGCGGCGTGCTGTCGGCGTCGCTGGGCTTCAAGCTGAACGACAAGGTCTCGTTCAGCCTGGACGGCCAGAACCTGAACGATCCGAAGCTGAAGTACTACGCGCTGAACGACGACCAGCCGCGTTCGATCTACCGCAACGGCCGCCAGTTCTATCTCACGGCGCGTATCAAGTACTGAGACAGGCGTCGGACAGGCCGCCTGCAAGCGGCCAGGCTGATCCGCTGCCTGAACAGGCCACCGGTGCAAGCCGGGGGCTTCCTGCTTTGGGATACTTGCATTGCAAGCCCCCTTTCGGAAAACGCCGCCCATGCCCATTCCCTTCCATCCCCAACACGCATTTGTGGGCGTCTTCGGCCCCTTGAGCCAAGGCATTCATGCGTTCACGCATGACGAGCACAGCGGCTGGCTGCAGGCCGCGGGCGTGACACCGCATGGTCACAACCCCAGCTGGCTGCGTGTGTCCGCCGACGGGCGCACGCTGTATGCCGTCAACGAGCATGGCGACGACGAGGGCCCGGGCGGCTCTCTCAGTGCCTACCGCATCGATGCCACCAGCGGCCTGCTGACCTTGCTCAATACCGTGCCGTCCGGCGGCACAGGGCCTGTGCACATGGGTCTGCATCCTGGCGGCCGCCACGCTTTTGTGGCGCACTACGGCTCGGCCGATGTGGCGGTCGTGAGCCTGGCCGACGATGGCCGGCTGGGTGAAGTGCTGTGCACGCGCCGGGCGGCCGAAACCGGCGCCGCGCTAGGCCCGACGCAAGCCGCGCGGGGCCCGGCCGCCAGTCATGCCAACAGCGGCCATGACGCGCCCCATGCCCACATGGCCCAGTGCGATCCCGGCGGCCGCTTTGTACTGGTCACCGACCTGGGGCTGGACTGCATTGTTGCCTGGCGCTTCGATGCCGCCAGCGGCGAGCTGAGTGCGCCACAGCGCTGGCAGGCCTCGGCGGGCGCCGGGCCGCGGCATCTGGCCTTTCATCCGCTGGACGCCGGGCATTGCTATGTGCTCGGCGAGGAGTCATCGACGCTCAGTTGGCTGGCCTTCGATGCCGGCAGCGGCGCGCTGACGACGCGCAGCGAACTCAGCAGCCTGCCACCGGGCTATCAAGGCACCAGCTATGCCTCGGACCTGCGCGTCTCGGCCGACGGACGGCATCTGTACGCGCTGAACCGCCTGCATGATTCGATCGCGATCTTTGCCCTCGCCGCCGACGGCGCGCCGAGCTGGCAGGGCGAGGTCTGGGCCCAGGGCTCCTACCCGCGCAGCTGCACCATCGATCCGAGCGGCCGCTGGCTCCATGTCTGCAACCAGCGCAGCGACCAGGTCACCAGCTTTGCCATTGCCGATGACGGCGGCCTGCAGCACAGCGGCCAGTATGTGGGCGTCGGCAACCCGACCGCGCTGGTCTTCGCCTGAATCTCCTCAAGCGTGCCGGGCGCGGCTGTCCTGCGGCGCCTGGGCACGGTCATGCAGGCCGTAGTCGCGCTGCACCTCGGCCACGCGCAGCCTGTAGTCGGCAAACACCTGGGTTCGCCCCAGCGCTTGGGTGGCGCGGTGCGCCTCCAGATTGCGCCAGGCCTGCACCGCAGCCTCGTCGCGGAAGAACGACAGCGACAGCAGCTTGCCCGGTGTGCTCAGGCTCTGGAAGCGCTCGATGCTGATGAAGCCGTCGATCTGCTCCAGCAGCGGGCGCAGGTCGGCGGCCAGGTCCAGATAGTGCTGGTGTTGACCGGCATGGGGTTGCACTTCAAAGATGATGGCGATCATGTCTGTACCTTGGGGTTGGCGAAGATGGGTGCGCGCAGATTGGCGGCGGGTTCATAGCGCAGATCATCGACGGCGGGCCAGGCCATGCCGCTGTGCAGCGCCTGCTGCAGCGCCGACCTTGCAATCAGCAGGGCCAGATCTTGCCCTGGGCAGGCGTGGGGGCCATCGCCGAAGGTCGAGGTGCCAGCACCAGACAGGACCACGATGATGCAGGCGCCCGCGGGGAGCTCGGTGCCCGCCACGTCCATCGGCTGCGGCGCAAAGCGGCGGGTCTGCTGGATAGGCGCGTCGCTGCGGCAGACTTGGCGAAGCAGGGCCGCCCAGTCAGCGTCGCGCTCGCGCATCCTGCGGGCGAGTTCGGCGTCGCGGGCCAGCGCCACCAGGCCATTGCCCAGCAGTGCGGCCGTGGCCTCGAAGCTTTGCCAGATCAGGCCGGCCAGATTGGCCTGCACGTCTGAAGCATCGTCCCAGCCTTCGGCCCGGATGGCGCGCAGCAGGCGGCTCGGTGGCGCCTTCGCGATCAGCCCCTGCAGGGTCTGCGCCGCTTCATGCGCCGCCCGTGCTGCAAGCTCATCGGCGCCCGGCGCAAAGCCCTTGGCCAATACGCGCAACAGCGGCGCCAGTGCATCTGCCTGCTCGACCGCGATGCCCAGCATTTGCGCCATGCTTGAGGCGGGCGTGACCCACATCCAGTCGGGCCAGCCGAAGGGCAGCCGGCGCGCAGCGCTGGTCTGTACCAAGGCCCGCAGCTCGATCCGGTGCTCCTCGGTCCAGCGCTGTAGCGCTGCCCGCAGCGCCGGTTTGCCGGCCTGGTGCGCGGCGCCATCGCTCATGCGCAGCCAGCGGCCGAACATTTCCCCGGCCGGCCCGCCGGCCAGCGCCTTGGGCACCGGCTCGGCGACGGGGCGCACGCGCAGCCCGGGGTGGTGCAGCACGTCGTGTACGGTGTCGGGATGGGCGGCGATCCAGAGCTGGCGCTCGGCATCGAACAGCAGGCCGGTCTGCAACGGCTGTGGCGTGGTGGAGGTGTTCATGCGGGTCAGTATTGACTTGTCATTGCCAATACGCTTCGTCTAGCATCGAAGCATGAATGCAGATCAGCAATTGTCCCTGGTGGCCGGTGCCATTGCCGACCCGGCCCGCGCACGCATGCTGTGCTGCCTGATGGACGGCCACGCCCGCACCGCCACCGAGCTGGCAGCGGTGGGCGAGGTCGGCGCCTCGACGGCCAGCAGCCACCTGGCCAGGCTCAGGCAGCAGCATCTGGTGGATGTGCTGGCTCAGGGCAAGCACCGCTATTTCAAGCTCGCCAGCCCCGAGGTCGCGCGGGCGCTGGAGGCGCTACTGGTGCTGGCCGGCGTCAGCGCGCCGCGCTTCCAGCCGAGCACACCGCAGCCGCTGCGTCTGGCCCGGCGCTGTTACGACCATCTGGCCGGGCGGCTGGGCGTGCTGCTGCACGAGCATGCGCAGGCCCGGGCCTGGCTCGCCCCCGACGATGGCGCGGCCGAGGTCGGTGCCTACGCGCTGAGCCCGGCCGGCGAGCAGGCCCTCCAGGACTTGGGCATCGATGTGGCCGCGGCGCGAGCCAAGCGCCGCCGCTTCGCCTGCGCCTGCCTGGACTGGAGCGAGCGCAAGCCCCATCTGGGTGGGGCCTTGGGTGCCGCCTGGCTGCAGCGCCTGTGCGAACAGGACTGGTTGCAACCCGAGCTCGACAGCCGCGGCCTGCGCCTGACCCGCAAGGGCCAGACCCGGCTGGCCGCGCTGCTGGACGTCGATGCCAGGAGCCTGCAGTAGTCGTGGTCTGATGGCGGCGCAGGCCCAGCCCCGCCAGCCGCCGGGCTTCAGTGCGGGGGTCGCCCTTGCAGGGCGACTGCCCTGCGGTGCTCCCGTCTTGGGGCGGGCGCAAAATTCGCACCGTTCGCTGCGCTCACTCAGCTCGGACAATCGCGCCCAGTCAGATTGTTGATACGCACGCTTGCGCGTGCTGGCCCAAGCCACTCCGCTCCTCGGCCCCGCACAGGCGCCCGTCGTCTGGCGGGGCTGTGCCTATGCGGAACCAGGTTGGCGTGGCAAGAGTAGCGGGCCACTGACGCCGGCTCGCAATGCGCCGATTCTGTCTAGAACAGCTTGCCGACGTTGAACAGCGTCAACACCCCCAGCACCGCAAAGATCAGCGCCGCCACGCCGTGCACGATGGGCATCGAAATGCGCTTGGCCAGACCATCCCCCAGCAGCACCACCGGCACGTTGGCCAGCATCATGCCCAGGGTGCTGCCGCCAACGACGGCGACCAGGTCGGTGTAGCGGGCGGCCAGCGCCACGGTGGCGATCTGGGTCTTGTCGCCCATCTCGGCCAGGAAGAAGGCCAGCACCGTGGTGCCGAACACGCCGAATTTGTGATTGCTGCCCTCGGCCTCGTCGTCCAGCTTGTCGGGGATCAGCATCCAGCCGGCCATGGCCAGGAAGGACAGTCCTATCACCCAGCGCAGCCAGTCCGGGCCCAGGGCCTTGGCAATCCAGTCGCCGACCAGGCCGGCCATCGCATGGTTCACCAGGGTGGCGACCAGGATGCCCAGGATGATGGGGATGGGCTTGCGAAAGCGCGCAGCCAGCAGCAGGGCCAGCAGCTGGGTCTTGTCACCCATCTCGCCCAGGGCCACCACGCCGGTGGATATCAGGAAGGCTTCCATTGAGTTCTCCTGGGCCGGATGCGAATACCGATGACCACACCGCTTCCCCGGCCCAACCGGAGGCAGTGAGGTCAAAGGTCTTGCCAGGCGGTCGACCGATCCGGCATGGATGCGGCTGACTGAGCTGCCCGCGCCATGATCCGCAAGCGGATCAAGTGTGTTGACGCGGGCCTCTGCGTAGGCAGAGCGGCTACTCCCCAATGACGAGTGCGGAGGCGAGTTTACCAGGGCCGCCAAAAGCCGCGCCGCATCGATGACTTGCCTTTAACATCGGACGCATATGCCCCTCGCCCTAGGCCGCGTTCTAATCTCCCGGCGATCGCCCCGCATCGTCTTGGCGGCCTTTGGACTGATCGCAGCGAACACGGCCTGCGGCGCGCCGGTGCCGGATGAGGAACTGGCCCAGGCCTATGGGGATACGACCATGGTCCGCATTGCCACCGGTAGCCTTCAGCCGCTGCGCCGCGCGCCGGCCATGGCCACGGTGATCACGACCCGGGACATCATCGCCATGGGCGCGACCGGCCTGGACCAGGTGCTGGAGTCGGTGCCGGGCCTGCATGTGGCCGTCAAATCGGGGGGCTATGCCACCAACTACGTGATGCGTGGCGCCTTCACCGCGCCGACCAGCCCGCAGGTGCTGCTGATGTGGAATGGCGTACCCATGACCTCGGTCTATACCGGCGACAAGGGCGCGCAATGGACCGACCTGCCGCTGGAGAATGTGGCGCGCATCGAGATCATCCGCGGCCCCGGTTCGGCCCTTTATGGCGCCGATGCGTTTGCCGGTGTGATCAACATCATCACCAAGGGCCCGGCCGAGCTGCGCGGCACCGAGATGGGGCTGCGCGCGGCCAGTTTCCGCGGCTGGGATGTCTGGCTGCAGCACGGCGGCGCGCTGGGGCCTGTGCAACTGGCCGGCTATCTGCGTGCCGGCGACACCCAGGGCCAGCGTGAGCTGATAGCCGCCGATGCCGCGACGCGCCTGGACGACCTGTTCGGCACCCGGGCCAGCCGCGCGCCCGGGCCGGTGAATACCATGCACCGTGACATTGACGCCGGCCTTGACCTGGCCTGGGGGCAGTGGCGCTTGCGCAGCGGCCTGCAATGGCGGCCCGAGATCGGCACCGGCGCCGGCATCAATTCGGCGCTGGATCCGGACAGCTATGTGTTGTCCAAGCGCAGCACCACCGAGCTGGCCTGGGCCGATAACGGGCTGGGCTCCGACTGGGGCGCCGGGGCGAGCCTGAGCCACAGCTATTACACCGAGCAGACGCCAAGAGGGATCGTGCTGTTCCCGGCTGGCACGCGTATTGGGGCGAACGTCTTTGCGCAGGGCATGATCGGCGGCCCGAACCGCTGGGAGCGCCAGCTCCATGCCTCGGCCTTTGCCAGCTACAGCGGCTGGCGCCGCCATGCCCTGCGGCTGGGCCTGGGATTTGACCGGCTGGAGCTCTATGCCAGTACGACCTACAAGAACTTTCTGCTCAATGCCGCGGGCGTGCCGATGCCGACCGGCCCGGTCATCGACTACAGCGAGATTCAGTCGCATATTCCGACCGTCAGCCGGCACAACCGCTATGTCTACGTGCAAGACGAGTGGCAGTTCGCGGCCGACTGGGCGCTGACCGCCGGCCTGCGTCACGACCGCTACTCCGACTTCGGCGGTGCCACCAATCCGCGCCTGGCCCTGGTCTGGGAGCTGGCCTACAACCTGACCGCCAAGCTGCTGTATGGCGAGGCGTTTCGCGCGCCCTCGTTCAACGAGCAGTTCTCGACCAACCCGGTGACGACGGGCAATCTGCGCCTTCGGCCCGAGCGCATGCGCAGCCACGAGCTGGCCCTGGACTGGCAGGCCCGCACCAACCTGCAGCTGCGCCTGAATCTGTTCAAGCATGAACTCAGCGAGCTGATCGGCGTGGTGCCCAATCCGGCACCGGCGCCCGGGGCGACCTACCAGAATCTCGGGCGCCAGCGCGGCCAGGGTTTCGAGCTGGAGGCGGTCTGGGATGCGCGCCGCGATCTGCGCCTGGCGGCCCAGCTGTCGCAGCAGCGCACCATCGACGCGGCCACGCGCCTGGATGCCGGCTACGCGCCGCACCGCCACGTTTTCGCCCGCGCCGACTGGAGCCTGAATGGCGATTGGCAGCTGGGTGGGCTGTTCAATGCGGTGATGGACCGTCGGCGTGCGCCGGGCGATGCCCGCCCGCCCATCGCGGACTACCGCACCGTCGATCTGAATCTGCGCCGTCGCCTTGAGACCAGGGGGTTGACGCTGACGGCATCGGTGCGCAATCTGTTCAATGCCGCGGCGCGCGAGCCCAGCCTGGCGGGAGGCACCCTGCCGAACGATCTGCCGCTGGCGCGCCGCTCCTGGTTCGTCGAGGCGCGCTACCAGTTTCAGTAGCTCAGTAGCTCAGTAGCGATACACGCCACGGCCGCTCTTGCGGCCCAGCCAGCCGGCGGCGACCATTTCCTTGAGCAGCGGCGCCGGGCGGTATTTGGAGTCGGCGAACTCGTTGACATAGACCTCCATCACCGCCAGGCAGACGTCCAGGCCAATCATGTCGGCCAGGGCCAGCGGGCCGATCGGCTGGTTGCAGCCCAGCTTCATGCCGGCGTCTATGTCTTCCGGCGTGGCCAGGCCCTCGGCGAGCACGAAGAAGGCCTCGTTGATCATCGGCACCAGGATGCGGTTGACGACAAAGCCGGGCGCGTTCTTGACGGTGATCGGCGACTTGCCCAGGCGCTCCGACAGCGCCTTGACCGCGTCGTGCGTGGCGTCGCTGGTCTGCAGGCCGCGGATGATCTCCACCAGGGCCATCATCGGCACCGGGTTGAAGAAGTGCATGCCGATGAAGCGGTCGGCGCGCTGGGTGGCGGCGGCCAGCTTGGTGATGGAGATCGACGAGGTGTTGGTAGCGACTATCACCTCGGGCGCAAGCAGCGCGTCGAGCTGCTGCAGGATCTTCACCTTCAGCGCCTCGTTCTCGGTCGCCGCCTCGATCACCAGCTGGGCGCCAGTCAGCGCAGCATAGTCGGTGCTGGGGGTGATCAGGGCCAGTGCCGCGTCCTTGTCGGCGACGGTGATCTTGTCTTTCTTGATCAGCCGGTCCAGGCTGCCGGCCACGGTGGCCAGGCCGCGTTGCACGGCGGCCTCGTTGATGTCCACCATCACGACCTGGATGCCGCGCACCGCGCAGGCCTGCGCAATGCCATTGCCCATGGTGCCGGCACCGATGATGCCCACGGTTTGAATTGTGCTCATGCTGAAATCCTTGCTGCTTGAATCAAATCGGCACTGTAGCCGCACACGCGAACCGGATTGTCACCAATCCCCCCGACAATAGCGCTCCAAAGGAGAGTGACCGCACCGATGAGCCTGGACATCCCGACCCTGATGCTGACCCTGCTGCTGGGGTATCTGCTGTTGTCCGTCGTGTTGGCGGTGGCCTTGGGCGGCCGTCGCCACGACCAGGAGCTGCGCAGCTGGACCCTGGGCTCCTGGGCCCTGCTCGGCGGCTTCCTGATGCTGGCGGCGCGCTTGCTGGTGCCGATGCCGGTGTCCGTGGTGGCCGGCAATGGCCTGATCCTGCTGGGCATGTGCCTGCACGTGCAGGCGCTGTACCGTTTCTTGCTCGACCAGCCGGCGCCGCGCTGGGTTTGGGGACTTCTGGGCGGCGGCGTGGCGATGCTGCTGGCGGTCATGTTCCAGCCGCTGAGCCAGCGCTCGCCGGTGATTTCTGCCCTGCTGGCCCTTGCCCTGCTGCCGGGCGTGCATGTGATCTGGGTGCATGGCCGCCAAGCGGAGCGCTCGCTGCGCACCGTCGGCGCGACCCTGGCCCTGGCCACGCTGACCTTGATGTTTCGTGCTGTGCACGGCCTCGTCAGCCCGCAAGACTACGCCAGCCTGACCCACTCCACCCTGAGCCAGGCGCTGAGTTTTCTGATTGCCTTCCTATGTCTGCTGGGCGCGGGCTTCGGCTTCGTGCTGGCCAGCTTCGAGCGGCTGGCGCAGCGCATGGAGGTGCTGGCCACGGTCGATGGCCTGACCGGCGCCATGAACCGTGCCACCACCGACACCATGCTGGCCCATGCCTTGGCGCGCTGCCGGCGCGAAGGTCAGCCGCTGGCCTTTGTGGCCCTGGACCTCGATCACTTCAAGCGCATCAATGACCTGCATGGCCACAGCACTGGAGACGCCGTGCTGCGCGCCTTTGTCTCGACGGTCAAGCAGCGCCTGCGCGCCGGCGATGTAATTGGCCGTCTCGGCGGCGAAGAGTTCGGCCTGGTCCTGCCCAACACAGGGGCAGCAGGCGGCGAGCATGTGGCGGAGTCCGTGCGCCGGGCGATCGAGAAGATGCAGGTGCCCAATGCCGATGGGCAACTGGTGCCGGTCACGGTGTCGGCCGGCGTGGCCGTGGCGCCCGCAGGCCCCGGAGTCAGCGGCGAGCAGCTCTACCGCGACGCCGACCGGGCGCTGTACCGGGCCAAGGCCCTGGGTCGTAACCGCGTCGAGCCCAGCGAGGTGCTGGGCTCGGACCTCGTCGAGACGGCCCAGGCCTGAGGTTCAAGTGTGACTTTTCCCCGCACTGCCCGGGCCACCAGGCTGGCCTCGGGTGCAACAGGGCGGGCGAGGGTCGAAAATGCCGCATGACACCGGCCCTGCCTCCCTCGCTGCTGCAGACGCTGCTGGACGCCCTGCCATTGCGCCTGACGCTGAAAACCGGGCAGGGGCGATTGCTGTGGCTGAACCGGGCGGCGGCCGAGGCGCTGGGTGCAACTGCCGCCGAGTTGCTGGGCCGCGCCGAGCAGGATCTGCTGACCGAGGCCGCTTTGCTTGCACAGGGCCCGATCGAGGCCGGCCTGCTCAGCGGCGGCCCGGCCGATGTGCGCGACGAGTTCGATGCCGCAGCGAACCGCAGCTGGCGCGTCACCCGGCTCGCGCTCAGCGGGCCCGGGGGCGAGCGCCTGCTGCTGCGTTGCGTGGCCGACGCCGGTCTGCCGCCCGACGCCCTGTCGCTGAGCGAGGCGCACGCGCCCGGGGCCTGGCGCAGCCTGATCGACCAGCTGCCCTTCGGCCTGTCGCTGAAGACGGCAGCAGGCGAGCTGAAGCTGGTCAATCGCTACACCGCCCGGCGAGTCGGCCAGACACCGCAGCAGTTGGAGGGGCGCACGATGGCGGCAGTCTCCACCCTGGTGCAGCAGCAGATGGCGGGGCTGGACGCCCAGGTGCTGGCCACCGGAGGGCCGGTCAGCGCCGACTTCGAAACCCGCCAGGCCTTCGGCCTCGATGAGGAGCGCTTCCAGCGCGTGTCCAAGACCCTGGTCGAACTGCCGGGCTTTGCCAAGCCGCTGATACTGACGACCACGGTCGAGGTCACCGATCTGCGCCGCGCCGAGCAGCAGGCCCAGCGCAGCATGGAACTGCTGCGTGCCGTCACGGACACCTCGCCCAGCATGGTCTCCGTCAAGGACCCGGACCAGCGCTATGTTCTGGTGAACCGTGTCTACTGCGAGATCTGCGGCCTCAGCGAGGCCCAGATGCTGGGCCGCACGCCCTTTGAGGTGCATCCCAACCACGCCGAGGTGCAGCGCTGGGTGGAGGCCGATCGCCGGGTGCTGGAAACAGGCACCACCCACGAGCAGGAGGACCATATGGTGGTGGGCGGCGTGGAGCGGGTGGTCTGGTCGATCAAGCGCCCGCTGCGCCTGGCCGATGGCAGGCTGCAGGTGCTGTGCGTTGCCACCGACATCACCGCCATGCGTCTGGCGGAGTCGGCGCTGCGCGACGCGCTGCGGCGCGCCGAGCAGGCCAGCGAGGCCAAGAGCCGCTTTCTGGCCAATATCAGCCACGAAATCCGTACTCCGATCAACGGCATGATGGGCATGACCGACCTGGTGCTGGCCTCGGCGCTGCAGCCGCGCCAGCGCGAGTATCTGCAAGTGGCGCGGACCTCGGCCGATGCGTTGCTGGCCATCGTCAACGAGGTGCTGGACCTTTCCAAGATCGACGCCGGTGGCATGGGCATCGAACGCCTGCGCTTCGATCTGCATGCCCTGCTGCGCGAGCTCAGCCAGGCCACCGCGAGCACGGCCCATGCCAAGGGGCTGGACTTCGAGCTGCAGCTCTCGCCCGAGCTGCCGCGCTGGGTGCTGGGCGACCCGGTGCGCCTGCGCCAGGTTCTGGCCAATCTGCTGGGCAATGCCTGCAAGTTCACCGAGCAGGGGCATGTCTTGCTGACGGTGATGCCCGGTCCGCAGCAAACCATCGGCTTTGTTGTCCGTGACACCGGCCCCGGCATAGCGCCGGACCGCCAGCAGCGCGTATTCGAGGCCTTTGCCCAGGGCGACGACTCGACCACGCGGCGCCATGGCGGCACCGGCCTGGGCCTGACCATCAGCCAGCGTCTGGTCGAACTGATGGGCGGGCGGCTAAGGCTGCACAGCGCCGATGGCCAGGGCAGCAGCTTCGAGTTCAACCTGGCCCTGCCGGGCGACGCTGACGAACCCGGCGTGCCGGCCGAGCCGTTGGCGGGCCGATGCATCGGCTGGCTCGCGCTGCGGCGGCCCGGCTCGGATTTTCTGCCCCAGCTGCTGCGCGGCTTCGGTGCCCAGGTGCAGCGGATCGAGGCCGAGGGTGCGGGCGGCGGGCCGGTGCACACGGCGGCGGCCCTTGCCGACTTCGACACCCTGGTGCTCGATTGCGCATCGGTCTCGACCCTGCCCGAGCCGGTGCAGTCGCTGCTGCGCGGCTGGCAGGCGCTCTCGCCGCCGCGCCGTCTGCTGGTCTTGCAGCGGCTGGACCTGGGTCTGAATCCGGCCGCGCCGGGCATCGGGCGGCCGCAACGCCTGACTCTGCCGGTGCTGCCGCTGGACCTGCTGCGGGCCTTGCAGGGGCGCATCGACGAGGTGGCGGCCGGCCCGGCCGCGCCTGCGCCGGGTCGCGCAGACGAAGACCTGCTGCGGGGCATGATGGTGCTGTTGGCCGAGGACAATATGGTCAATCGTCTGGTCGTGCAGGCGGTCGTCGAGCGCCTCGGTGGCAGCCTGACCTTGGCCGAGGACGGGGCGCAGGCCTGGCAACTGCTGCAGCAGCGGCGCTTCGACCTGGTGCTGATGGACATCCAGATGCCGCGGCTCGATGGCGTCGAGGTCCTGGCGCGGCGACGCGCGCTGGAGCGCGCGCAAGGACTGCCACCGGCCCGTGTCATTGCCATGACCGCCCATGCCATGCAGGGCGACCGCGAGCGCTTCCTGGCCAGCGGCTTCGACGCCTATCTGAGCAAGCCCTTCTCGATCGAGCAACTGGCGGCCGAGATCGCGCGCATGGCCCCCCTTGCATGAGGGTTTGGGCCCGGTGTTACCAGGGCTTACACCGGCCTAGAATGGCCCATGATCTCGATGCAAGGTGTGCCCTCCGCGCTGATTGCCAGAAATGAGTCCTGGGTGCGCAAGCAGGCCTCGGCCCTGGTCCGCCACTTGCCCGCCAATGTCGAGAAGGCCGATCTGATCCAGGTCGGCTTGATTGCCGTGGCGCAGGCGGCGATGGGCTTCGAGTGGGAGGGCGACCGCGAGACCGAGGAGGCCAAGGAGGCCTTCGTGCGCTACGCCCGCATGCGCGTCAAGGGCGCCATGCTCGACGAACTGCGCCAGATGGACCACCTGGGCCGGGCCCAGCGGCGCAAGGTCAAGGTCATCCAGATCGCCCAGGAGCGCTGGCGCTCCACCCATGGCAGTGACGCCGGGCTTGCCGAGCTCAGCGAGGTCTGCGGCATGAGCATCGCCGAGATCGCCGAGCTGGAGCAGGCCGATGAGCAGGGCCGCACCCGCAGCAGCAGCGCCGAGGACGGCGACGATGGCTCCGACGGCATCTCGCCCGAGCGCTTCCACCCGGCCACGCCGCAGGACGAGGTCGAGGCCCGGGTCGACACCGCCATCGTGATGCGGCGGCTGGAGAGCTTTTTTGCCCAGCTGCCTGAGCGCGAGCGCCTGATCATCGACTCCTATATGGGCGTCGGCCTGACGCCCACCGAGCTGGCGGCCTCATTGAAGGTCAGCCCTTCGCGGGTGTCCCAGGTCTACAGCCGCCTGCTGGGCCGCATCGCCGACCACTTCGGCAATGCCGAGCAGGTCCAGAACCGGGGCGTAGACCGCTTGGCCACCACCAAGGCGGGGCCAGGCTTTGCCGATCTGGTGGCTCGGCGCGAACAGGAGCTGCAGCAGGCCCCCGACCAGGGGCCTTGGGGCAAGCTGATGGAAGATGTGCTGACCAAGCCGCTGGTGCGCCGCCGCGGCGGCCCGGGTGGTGGGCACGCGGCCTCGGCGAACTAGCTGCATTGCCATGGCTGAGTCCGCCAGCGCCTCAGCCCAAGCAGCGCACGCGCCGCGGGGCCCATGGCTGGCTCTGGGTCTGGCAGGCCTGCTGATCGCGGCCATCACGGCCGGCGTGGCGGCCCTGCGCTATGAGCAGCAGCGCGAGCGCATGGCGACACGGGTCGAGGCCGTGGCCCAGCTGCAATCGGCCCAGATCGCACGCTGGCTGCGCGACCGCCTCGGTCATGGCGAGTTCATCGCCAGCAGCAGTTTTCTGGCCGAGCTTTACCAGCGCTGGCAGGGGGGCGACGCGGCGGCCGGCCAGCGTCTGCTGGAGCGTCTGACAGAGATCTGCCGCAGCAACAGCGACCGCAGCGTGACGCTGTTCAATGCCCGGGCCGAGCCGGTGCTCGGTGCGCCGCAGACGCGTATCGTGTCGCCCTCGCTGGCCGCCGCGGTGCGTCAGGCGCTGGACAGCGGCCGGGTGAGCCATGATGGCCTGTTCGAGCCCCAGGCCGACGGCGAGCCGGCCCTCGACATGGTCGCGCCGCTGCGCCTGACCGGCGCCGGCGCGCAAGCGGTGGTGGTGTTGCAGGTGGCCCTGGATGACTTTCTGAGGCCCACACTGAAGGCCTGGCCCGGGCCTAGCGGCAGCGGCGCGTCGCTGCTGGTGCGGCGCGAGGGCGAGCAACTGCTGGGCATGCGCGGACGGCCGGTGCCCCTTGCCACGCCGGAGCTGCTGGCCGGCCTGGTGATACGCGGCGACCGGGCCATCGGGGTGGCGCATCAGGCGCTGGATTTCCAGGGCGTGCCGGTGTTGGGCGTGGTGCGGCCGATCGAAGGCTCGGACTGGTATCTGGTGGCCAAGGTGGATCAAGCCGAGATCTATGCCGACGCGCGGCGCGACATGCTGGTGATCGTCGCCGCCGGCCTGCTGGCCCTGCTGGCCGCGGGTGCTGCGGCCTGGCGCTGGCGGGACCGCCAGGCGCTGGAGCTGGCCCGTCAACAGCAGGTGCGCCAGACCCAGCGTCTGGGCGCCCTGGCCCTGCTGGAGCGTGTGGCCGAGGGCTCGACCGACATCATCTTTGCCAAGGACCTGCACAGCCGCTACCTGCTGTGCAACCGGGCCGCGTTGGCGGTGATGGGGCGCACGCGCGATCAGGTGCTGGATCGTGATGACGCCGCCCTGTTCCCGGCCCAGCACGCGGCTCAGCTGCGCGCCAACGATCTGCTGGTGATGCAGGGCAGGCGCACCCAGACCTTTGAGGAGGCGCTGCCGACCTCGCGGGGCACGGTGCTCTTTCTGGCCACCAAGGGCCCGTTGCTGGACGCGCAGGGCGAGGTTATCGGCATGTTCGGCATCTCGCGCGACATCACCGAGCGCAAGCAGATCGAGCAGGAACTGCAGCTGCACCGGGACCACCTGGAGGAACTGGTGCAGGAACGCACGCGCGAGCTGGAGGCTGCCCGTGTCGACGCGGAGGCGGCCAACCGCGCCAAGAGCGCCTTCCTCGCGAACATGAGCCACGAGATACGCACGCCGATGAATGCCATCGTCGGCCTGACCGAGCTGCTGCGTCGTGACAGCCCGACGCCAGCGCAGCAGGAACGCCTGGACAAGGTGGCCGATGCGGCCCTGCACCTGACCCAGGTCATCAACGACATCCTCGACTTGTCCAAGATCGAGTCGGGCAAGCTGCAGCTGGAACAGACCGATTTCGAGCTTGATGCCCTGCTGGCCCGCGCCTGCGGCCTGGTGGCCGAGCGCGCCCGCGCCAAAGACCTGGAGCTGGTGATCGATGCCCGGGGCCTGCCCGCACAGCTGCATGGCGACCCGACGCGATTGCTGCAGGCCCTGCTCAATCTGCTCAGCAACGCCGTCAAGTTCACCGAGCGGGGTCTGGTGCTGCTGAGCGTCGAGTTGCTGGCCCAGGACGCCGGTAGCCGGCAGCTGCGTTTCACCGTTCGCGATACCGGCATCGGCATCGCCGCGCAACACCTGCCCCTGCTGTTCAATGCCTTCGAGCAGGCCGACAGTTCGACCACGCGCCGCTTTGGCGGCACCGGTCTGGGCCTGGCGATCACCCGTCGCCTGGCCTCCTTGATGGGCGGCGAGGCCGGCGTCGAGAGTACCTTGGGCCAGGGCAGCAGCTTCTGGCTGACGGCGCGCCTGGCGGTGGCGGCATTGCCGTCGGAGGCCTCACCGGCGCCGCGCCTGCACCTCGATGGTCGCACCGTGCAGCTGCTGGCCCGGCGGGCGGAACTCGCCGAGGCGCTGCAGTCCATGCTGTGCGAGTTGGGTGCTCGGGTGGAGTGGGTGGATGTCGCGGCCGAGCTGCCGCCGCCAGGCCAGGCCGCCCTGGTGGTGCTGGACGAGCGGGTGATGCTGGAGCGCGGCGTGGCCTGGGTGGCGAGGCTGGGCGAGCGGCCCGGTGCGCCGCCGGTGCTGCTGCTGAGCAGCAGCGAGGCGGCGGCCCCGGAGCAGGTGGCCGGCGTCAGCGCCCGCCTGATCAAACCCGTCACGCGCCGCAGCCTTGGCGAGGCGCTGACCGGGCTGCTGCTGCCACGGCAGGCGCCGACGTGGCCGCAGCCCGCGGCGGCCGATCCGGCAGGCCCGGTGGCGTCGGGTGGGCTGGCCGGTGCACGCATTCTGCTGGTCGAGGACAACCCGGTCAGCCGCGAGGTCGCACAGGAGTTTTTGCGCGGCATGGCTCTGCAGGCTGATCTGGCCAGCGATGGCGTGGAGGCCGTGCGCCTGGCCGGTGCCATGCGCTACGACCTGATACTGATGGATCTGCAGATGCCGCATATGGACGGCCTCACCGCCACGCGGGCGATACGCCGGCTGCCCGGCTACCAGGCCACGCCGATTGTGGCCATGACGGCCAATGCCTATGCCGAGGACCGCGCCGCCTGTCTGGCCGCGGGCATGAACGACCATATCGCCAAGCCCGTCAATGCCGCGCTGCTGGAGCGCGCGCTGCACCACTGGCTGCCTGGCGTCGAAGACCCGACAGGGGCCGATCCCGAGCCGTCGGCCGGGCTGCAGCGCATCCCCGGCCTGGACTGGACATTGGCGCTGCAACAGTTTGGCGGCCGGGCAGACAGTCTGCAACGCGTGTTGCGGCAGTTCGTGCTGCTGTATCGCGACGGCCTGCCCGATCTGGACGTGCATCTGTATCGCGGTGCCTTGCCCGAGGCCAGGCGCCTGGCCCATTCGCTCAAGGGGGCCAGTGCCGCCATTGGCGCCACCCGGGTGCAGGCCCTGGCCGCGGCGCTGGAGGCGATGCTCAACGTGCCCACCCCGGCGCATTTGTTGAACCAGGCGGCTGCCCAGCTGCAGACCGAGCTGGCCGCGCAGGTGGCGGTGATACAGGCCAGCGTTGGCGACGAGGGCGCGCCCGCCGCCGCCGACCCCGAGCCGGCCCAGCTGGACCGCCTCGAAGCAAGACTTGCCGCAGGCGACTTCGAGGCCGTGGCCCTGCATCGCGAGCTGATGCCGGGCCTGCACCGGCTCTACGGCGATGCCGCCCGCGAGCTGGCCCGGCAGCTGCGTGACTATGACTATGCGCAGGCGCTGGAGCTCTTGCGCCAGCTGCGGCGCAAGAGTTGACCCTGCCGCCCGTTCAGATCAATCACCTCAGCCCAGCCACTTCAGACCGGCAATGCCCAGCACGATCAGGCTCAGACAGACGATGCGCGGCGCGCTCAGCGGATCACCGAGCAGTATCACGCCCAATATCACAGTGCCGACGGTGCCTATGCCGGTCCACACCGCATAGGCCGTGCCGACCGGCAGCGTCTTCATCGCCAGGCCCAGCAGGCCTATGCTGGCCAGCATCGCGCCAATTGTCAGCACGGTGGGCAGCGGCCGGGTGAAGCCCTCGGTGTACTTGAGGCCGATGGCCCAGCCGATCTCGAACAGGCCGGCGAGGGTGAGGTAGGTCCAGGGCATGGGGTGGTCCGATTGCTATGCGAAGGCCTGAAGCCTAGACATATTGGTGCGGCCGGCCAACTGTTGTCAGCCAACCACCCATGCTCAGCAGGGGCTCACATGCTCCGTCGGTACTGCCCACCCACCTCGAACAGCGCGCTGGTGATCTGACCCAGCGAGCACACGCGGACCGCCTCCATCAGCACCTCGAACACATTGCCGTTGTTGATCACCGCCTGCTGCAGCTTGTTGAGCATGGCCGGGGCCTCGGCGGCGTGGATGGCATGGAACTCGTCCAGGCGCTTGAGCTGATTCTGCTTTTCCTCGTCGGTCGAGCGGGCCAGCTCCAGTGTGTCCGGGGTCAGGTCGCCATGGGGGTTGCGGAAGGTGTTGACGCCGATGATGGGGTACTCGCCGGTGTGCTTGAGCATCTCGTAGTGCATGCTCTCTTCCTGGATCTTGCTGCGTTGGTAGCCGGTCTCCATCGAGCCCAAGACGCCGCCGCGCTCGGCAATCTTCTCGAACTCCTGCAGCACAGCCTCCTCGACCAGCTCGGTCAGCTCTTCGATGATGAAGGCGCCCTGGTTCGGGTTCTCGTTCTTCGCCAGGCCCCACTCGCGGTTGATGATCAGCTGGATCGCCATCGCACGCCGCACGCTGTCCTCGGTCGGCGTGGTGATGGCCTCGTCGAAGGCATTGGTGTGCAGGCTGTTGCAGTTGTCGTAGATCGCGATCAGCGCCTGCAGGGTGGTGCGGATGTCGTTGAACTGGATCTCCTGCGCGTGCAGGCTGCGGCCCGAGGTCTGCACGTGGTACTTCAGCTTCTGGCTGCGCTCATTCGCGCCGTAACGGTCGCGCATGGCGACGGCCCAGATACGGCGGGCCACGCGCCCCAGCACCGTGTACTCGGGGTCCATGCCATTGCTGAAGAAGAAGCTCAGGTTGGGCGCGAAGTCATCGATGTGCATGCCGCGCGCCAGATAGGCTTCGACGAAGGTGAAGCCGTTGCTGAGCGTGAAGGCCAGCTGGCTGACCGGGTTGGCCCCGGCCTCGGCGATGTGGTAGCCGCTGATCGACACCGAGTAGAAATTGCGCACCTTGTTGTGCACGAAGTACTCGGCGATGTCGCCCATCACCTTCAGCGAGAACTCGGTCGAGAAGATGCAGGTGTTCTGGCCCTGGTCTTCCTTCAGGATGTCGGCCTGCACGGTGCCGCGCACATTCTCCTTGACCCAGGCCTTGATCTTCTGCGCCTCGTCGTCGGTCGGTTCGCGGCCGTTGTCGGTGCGGAACTTGTCCATCTGCTGGTCGATGGCCGTGTTCATGAACATCGCCAGTATCGACGGCGCCGGGCCGTTGATGGTCATGCTGACGCTGGTCGCCGGGTGGCACAGATCGAAGCCGCCGTAGAGCACCTTCATGTCGTCGAGCGTCGCGATCGACACGCCGGAGTTGCCGACCTTGCCGTAGATGTCGGGCCGCACGGCGGGGTCGTTGCCGTACAGCGTGACCGAGTCGAAGGCAGTTGAAAGCCGCTTGGCCGGCAGCCCTGAGCTCAGCAGCTTGAAGCGGCGATTCGTGCGGAAGGCATCGCCCTCGCCGGCGAACATCCGCGTCGGGTCCTCGCCTTCACGCTTGAAGGCAAAGGTGCCGGCGGTGTAGGGGAAGCTGCCGGGCACGTTGTCCAGCAGCAGCCATTTCAGGATCTCGCCATGGTCCTCGTAGCCGGGCAGGGCGACCTTGCGGATCTTGGTGCCGCTCAAGCTCTGCGTGGTCAGCGCGGTGCGGATTTCCTTGTCGCGGATCTTCACCACGTACTCGTCGCCGGCATAGGCTTTTTGCATCTCCGGCCACATGGCCAGCAGCTTGCGGGCTCCGGCGTCGAGCTGGTTGTCGCGGGCCTGTGCCAGGTCCAGCACGGCGGTTACCGCATTGGTCTTGTCGGGGTTGTCCAGCCGCAGCATGCGGCCCGTTTCGCGCAGCTGCTGGATCTCGCGGGCCAGGCGCGCCTGGGCCACGGCGCGCTTCTTGTAGCCGCGCACGGTGTCCGCGATGTCGGCCAGATAGCGCACGCGGGCGCCCGGCACGATGGGCACCTGGTGGGTGCTGTGGCGGGTATCGACCAGCGGCAGGCGGCCTGGGCCTTCGGCCAGCTGCAGGCCCAGCTCGGCCAGGCGGGGCTTCAGCGCCTGGTACAGCGCCGTCACGCCATCGTCATTGAAGCGGCTGGCCATGGTGCCGAACACCGGCATCTGGTCGGGCTTGACGGTCCAGGCCTCCTTGTTGCGCTGCACTTGCTTGGCCACATCGCGCAGCGCGTCCTGCGCGCCCTTGCGGTCGAACTTGTTGATGGCGATGAACTCGGCGAAGTCCAGCATGTCTATCTTCTCGAGCTGGCTGGCGGCACCGAACTCGGGTGTCATCACATACATCGGCACGTCCACATGGGGCACGATCGCCGCGTCGCCCTGGCCTATGCCCGAGGTCTCGACGATGACCAGATCGAAGCCGGCCAGCTTGGCCGCGGCCACCACCTCGGGCAGGGCCGGGCTGATCTCGCTGCCGAAGTCGCGCGTCGCCAGGCTGCGCATGAACACCCGTTGACCCTTGCTCCACGGGTTGATCGCATTCATGCGGATGCGGTCGCCAAGCAGGGCGCCACCGCTCTTGCGGCGCGAGGGGTCGATCGAGATCACGGCCACACGCAGCGCGTCGTCCTGGTCCAGGCGCAGGCGCCGAATCAGCTCGTCGGTGAGGCTGGACTTGCCGGCACCGCCGGTGCCGGTGATGCCCAGGACCGGCGCCTTGATGTCCTTGGCGCCGTCGTGCAGCTGCGCCTTCAGCTCGTCCGAAGCCTTGCCGTTTTCCAGCACGGTGATCAGCTGGGCCAGGGCGCGCCAGTTGGCCTCGCTGTGGCCCTGGATGGCTTCGATACTTTTCGGTGCATAGCCGCTCAGATCCAGATCCGAGCGCATCACCATCTCGCCGATCATGCCGGCCAGGCCCATGCGCTGGCCGTCTTCGGGGCTGTAGATGCGGGTCACGCCATAGCTTTGCAGTTCCTTGATCTCGCTGGGCACGATCACGCCGCCGCCGCCGCCGAAGACCTGGATGTGCTCGCCGCCGCGGCTCTTCAGCAGGTCCACCATGTATTTGAAGTACTCCACATGGCCGCCCTGGTAGGAGCTGATGGCGATGCCCTGGGCGTCTTCCTGCAGCGCGGCGGTGACGACCTCGTCGACCGAGCGGTTGTGGCCCAGGTGTATGACCTCGGCGCCCATGCCCTGGAGGATGCGCCGCATGATGTTGATCGCTGCGTCATGCCCGTCGAACAGGCTCGCGGCGGTGACGAAACGCACCTTGTGGATGGGGCGGTAGTTCGCCAGCGCCTTGAATTCGGCGGACAGATCGGTCATGAGCGTCTCCAGCGTGGGTGGCTAGCACCCGGTTCTAGCAGCAATTCTGCCGCGATTCTAGTGTGTGGTTGACGTTAACGTAAACGTCAATTCGGGGCAGGGAAAGTCCCAGGTGGTTTGGCGGGCTCGGCCCCTTGAATTGGGGGGCGGTGCCCGGCTTGATTTGCGTTAAGGTGAAATTGTTCACAAATTGACATGCGGCGAGATCAATCCGCAGCCATTTGTCTGTGGCGTTTTGCGTCAGCCCGCAAGAAGCGTCAAGGTCGCCGTCGCTCACCACATCGAGCCCGGACAGCGATGAATGTCGGGGCTGTGGTCTTTACAAATCATCGAGGGGTTTCCAGTCATGAATCACATTCACTCCCGGTCCGCGGGCGGCTTGGCCGTCGTTGCGGCGGCCGTGCTGGCGCTGATGGCGTCGCAAGCCCAGGCCAGTACGATCAAGCCGTACTTCGAGTTCAAGAAGCCGAAGATGATCACCATTGAAGGTGATCTGTCGCTGGACACCAATGGCAAGTCCGCTCCTGTCTTCAATGTTGCGAGCCCCTATGTGCGCGGCTTCGAGGGCATCAGCCAGTATGACGGCGCGAGCTTCGGTCGCAACTTCATTCCGCCGGACACGATAGGCGCGGTCGGCGCGACGCAATATATGGAGACGACCAACGGCTCCTATGCCGTGTTCGACAAGCTCACCGGCAACCGCACCTCGCTGGTGTCCGACGTGGGCTTCTGGGCCGCGGCCGGCCAGACCGGCACCAATGGCGACTCCCGCGTGATGTACAACGCGGCGGCCAATCGCTGGGTGGTGGTGGCCTTCGGCGCGAATGCCAAGGATTTGCAGATTGCGGTCTCCGACACCTCCAACGCCCTCGGCGGCTGGAAGTCGACCAAGTTCGAGGGCTATGCCGGCTTCGGCTTTGGCGCCACGGCCGACTATCCGACCCTGGCGATGGACACCAATGCGGTGTACATCGGCACCAACAACTTTGCACCCCAGACCAGTGGCGGCGCCAACAGCTTCCGCGGCACGACGATGAACGTCATTCCGCTGAACAGCCTCTTCAATGGGGTTGCGCCGACGACGACCAATATGGCCCAGATCGTGACGCCCTACACGGGCTCGCCGGGTGATCTCGATCGTTCCTTTGCCCCTCAGGGCGTGAACACGACAAGTGCCAGTTCCACCGGCACTGTGATCGGTGCCTCGCTGTTCAACTTCGACAGCCTGGGCTATCGGGTGAATGGGCTGAGTGCGGGATCGGCCGCCGGTGCCAGCACATCGGCTGTCAGCTATCTGGGCCAGGCGAGTTTCGTCAGCCCCGGCGCGGCGCGCCAGCCTTCGGTGGCCGTTCCGGCCAATCGGCGCATTGTCGATGCGCTGGACGAGCGCGTCAGCAGCAGTGTGTACGAGGCCAACGGCCGCATCTACATGGTCAACACGGTTGACCCAACCGGTGACGGCCTCGACGAGGCCCGCGTGCGCTACACGGTGCTGGACGCGACCACGCTGGCCATCCTGTCGGAGGGCGATATCGGCCAGGCCGGCTATGACTACTACCAGGGCTCGATTGCCGTCAACAGTTTTGGCGAGGTGGTGATCGGCTACAACCGCTCGGGCCTTGACGCTGCCACCGGCAAGATCAGCTTCATGGGCCAGTCCTTTGCCACCGGCGTCAGCGGCGAACTGGTCGCGCGCAGCGGCGAGTTGCTGCTGAAGGAAAGCCTGACCGACGATTACCACAACGGCAGCCTGTTCGGGCAGGTCAACGCGGGCCGCCAGCGCTGGGGCGACTACAGCCAGGTCTCGGTCGATCCCACCGATCCGCACCAGTTCTATCTGATCGGCGAGTTCGCCCGCGAGTACAACAATGCGGCGGGCGGCCACCCTGGCGGCTCCGGCGCATCACGCTGGGGCACCTGGATTGCCGTCATCGACGCCAGCGTCGTGGCCGTCCCCGAGCCCTCGACCTACGGCATGATGTTCTTCGGCCTGGGCTTCCTGGGTCTGATGGCCCGCCGTCGTCGCCTGGCGGCCGACGCTTCGCAGGCCTGAACGGCGGTTAGGCCGCCATTCACCGGCGCAGCCGCGCCGGATGCGGCGCGGGCAGGGGCTATCCTCTGCCCGCGCTTTTCCGCTTGAGCGCGGCGACGCGCCACGAGGAGGGTTCGCATGGCAGCATGGAACATCGCCACGCGGCGGCTGGTGCTGGGAGGATTTGCGATGGCTGTTGAACTGGCATCGGCGGCCGGCGCCGCCACCCCGCTTGAGGGCCAATGGGCCGGCGACCGGCTGCAGCTGGTGATCGATGCCAAGGGCGGCCGCCTGCAGTCGGATTGCGCCAGCGGCAGCTTTGCCGGCCCGCTGAACGTCAGCGAGGCGGGCAGCTTCACCGTCGTCGGCCAGTTCGACCCGCAGCGGCCCGGGCCGCAGCGCGCCGACGAGCCGCCGACCCACGCCAAGGCGCGCTACGAGGGTCAAGTCAGCGGCGGCGTGATGAAGCTGTCCATACTGCCCGAGGGCGCGACCGCACCCCAGCTGTTCACGCTGCGCAAGGACGCGCGCATCAAACTCATCCGCTGCCTCTGAAGATGTCCTGCTGCTAGAGTGCGCGCCATGAAGCTGCTGGTCGTTGACGATCATCCCTTGGTGCGTGCCGGTGTGGCCAGCACTCTGCAGTGCATGGGCGATGGGCTCGTGGTCCTGCAGGCGGCCGATGGCGTCGAGGCCCTGTCCAGCCTGGCTCAGCATGGAGATATGGCGCTGATCGTGCTGGATCTGCGCATGGCGGGCATGGCCGGTTTCGCGGTGCTGGAACAGGTCCGGCAGCATCACGCCGGGGTGCCGGTGCTGGTCCTGTCCTCATCCGAGGAGCCGGACGATGTGCGCCGAGCGCTCAAGGCGGGTGCGCGCGGCTATTGCCCCAAATCGTCGAGCCCGGCCACCGTGGTGGCTGCCGTGCGCCTGGTGCTCAGCGGCGAGATCTATGTGCCGCCCTTCATGGCCCTGGCCGCCGATGCCCTGCCGGCCCCCGCCGACGCCAGCGGCATGACGCCGCGCCAGCGCGAGGTGCTGCAGCAGCTGTGCAGCGGCAAATCCAACAAGGAGATCGCACGCTCCCTGGGCATGCAGGAGAAGACCGTCAAGGGCCATGTCTCGGCACTCTTCAGGTATCTGAACGTGGTCCACCGACTGCAGGCGGTGGAGGTGGCACGGGCGTCGGGGCTGATTGGCGATGACCCAAGCCCGGCAGCCTCCTAGGGCGCGGCCCTGCTGA
The DNA here is from genome assembly GCA_018780645.1 of Burkholderiaceae bacterium. Lineage (GTDB taxonomy): Bacteria > Pseudomonadota > Gammaproteobacteria > Burkholderiales > Burkholderiaceae_C > Paucibacter. The sequence continues at coordinate 14,962 of JADMJJ010000030.1, read as the reverse complement.
GGCAGACAGCCTCATCCATCGCGATGGCGCGCTCCATGGCCTCGCGCAATTGCTGCTGGGTCACCGGCTTGTGCAGCAGGGGCAGGCCGCTGGCCACGGCCTCGCGCAGGGGCTCGGGGGCGGTGTCGCCGGTGACCAGCACCGCCGGGATGTCCTGATTGAAGGCATCGCGCAGCTGATCGATGGCCGCGATGCCGCTCACGCCATCGGCGAGGCGGTAGTCGCACAGCAGCAGCCGGGGCGGCGCGCTCAGGTTCATCATCTGCGGCATCAGGTCCCGCACGCTCGCGGCCGTGAAGACCTGGCAGCCCCAGGCAGACAGCAGCGCGCTCATGGCCAGCCGGATGTCGGCACTGTCGTCGACCACGATGACAATATCGCCCTTGCCCAGCTTGCCCTGCGTGCCATGGCTTGTCGCCAGGCCAGAGTCTGTGGATGCCGGCTCGTCGGCCAATGGCAGCCGCAGCGAGAACACCGTGCCGCGACCGGGCCTTGAGCGCAACACCAGTCGCAGACCCAGCAGGCCGACCAGGCGTTTCACGATGGCCAGGCCGAGGCCCAGCCCCTGCTCGCGCTCACGCTCACGCTCGGGATGCGGCAGCTGCACGAACTCCTCGAACACCTGCTCGCGGCGCTCCCTGGGGATGCCTGCGCCGCTGTCGGCCACCACGATTTCGGCGCGGCCCCCGCGCACCCGCAGCCGCAGCAGCACCGAGCCTTCGGTCGTGTAGCGCAGCGCATTGGACAGCAGGTTGCGCAGGATGCGCTCCAGCAGGACCGGATCGCAACGCACCCGCGGATGGGACGCGGCGGGAAGCTCGCAGCCAAAGCGCAGGCCCTTGGCGCCGGCCAGCAGGGGCTGGTCGGCGGCCACACGCAGCAGCAGCGCGCGCAGGTCCAGTACCTGCCAGTTCGGTTGCAGCAGATCGGCATCGAGCTTGGAGATGTCCAGCATGGCGTTGAACATGGACCCCATCGCGTCGATGGCGCCGCCCACATGCTTCAGGATGTGCCGCGACTGCTCCTGCGATGGGTTCTGGCCCAGCGCCCCGACAAACAGCGACAGCGCATGCACCGGCTGGCGCAGATCGTGGCTGGCGGCGGCCAGGAAGCGACTGCGCGAGCGGCCCAGTTCCACCGCCCGGTCTCTTTGCACCTCGAGGTCCACCGCCAGGGCGTTGGCGATGTGGCGGTTGTGCAGCGAATCGACCAGCGTGCGGTGCATCAGGCGCGCAAAGCTCAGGTTCACCGCCACCCACACCAGCAGCAGGGCCAGGGCCACGACGAAATAGCTGCCCTGGGTCAGCGAGCCCGCCACCAGAAAGCCCAGCACCGCGGGTCCGAAAAACGCATACAGGGCCGGCAGGTACGCACACAGGGACTGCATCACGCCGGCGCCCAGCCCGCTCAGCAGCACCATCAACAGAGCGCGATGGGTGTAGTCGCTGCCGGGCAGGATGATCAGCTCGGCCGCCATCCAGAGCAGCCCGTTCATCGCTTCCGCGCGCACCACGGCGCGCAGCCGCCGCGGGGCGTTTTCGGTGCGCGTGGGCCGGTGCCAGACGCGCCAGGCGGCCCAGGCATTGAAGGCCGAATGGGTCAGCATGGCGGCGAACCAGATCGCCAGCCAGGCCGGCGGCGCCGAGTCACGCATCAGGTAGACCACGGCCAGCGCCACGCCGGTATTGCCCAGTATGCGCAGCGGCTCGGTGCGCTTCAGGTGGCTGGCCAGGTCTGCCGCCACAAGGGCATCACGTTGAACGGTTTCGGGGCGCATGGGGTCGCCTAGAAGGCCGCAGGCCAATGGCTCGGGCCGGCAGCGGACCCCTCACTCAGGGGGGGCTGCCCGCACGCGGAGGGCTTCACCCGGCAGCAGCAATAGGGCCCTCGCTTTCCCTTGTTCACCGCTCGCCCGAGCCGCGACGCCCTGCACTGCCGGGGCAGTCTGGCTCAAGGGGCATGGGCAAAGGGGGCATGAGGGCTCTTTTCAAAAGGCGTCCGGGGTCAGGGCCCGAGACCAGGTCTCGGGTCCAAGGGCGGATTGTGCATGCAGATGCGGCAACAAATACTCCGACCCGTTGAAGCTGAGCAGGCAGACCGGCCGATTCAACACAGCGCCCGTGCCCCGCCAGCAGCCGCACGCGGGCTGCCACTCAATAGTTTCCATCCAGGGAGTCGACATGAACAAGCAAGCATTGCACCTTCGTCATCCAAGCAGGGCAGCCGGCTTGCCGCGGCCATTGCCGCTGTGCCTGGCCATCGCCGCGCTGTGCAGCACGGGCCTGGCCGACGCCAGAGACTTGGTCTGGATAGGCGGCAACAAAGCACCCGGTGATCCTGCGGGGTCTGCCCGCATGAGTTTCAACAGCAATTGGCAGGGCCAGAACGTCCAGCCGGCGGAAGGGGACATCCTCCACTTTGGCAATACGAGCTCCTTAGACGTCGTCAACGATCTGGGCTATCGCACCTACAACAAAATTGTCTTCGAAGCCGACGCCGGCAAATACATCTTCAACGGTGTGAACAACAATATTGGCCTGACCAACGGTCTGGTCAACCTCAGCAGCAATTTGCAAACCCTGAATTGGGGCAGCGCCGGTTTTGTCATCAAAGCGAATCAGACCTGGGACGGCGGCACGGGCGGCATGGCAATTACTGGCGGCATGGACCAGCAATATGATCTGACCCTGTCCAACAAGGTCGTCTACAAGCTTCTCGACTCCACCTCGATCAGCGACGACCCCAATTCGACCGTCAGCCTGACGATCAATTCCGCCAGCAGCTACAGCACCGGGGGCTCACTCACCCTCGGCGGCGGCTTCCCATCCAGCAGCGGCACCATCAATGTGCGCGGCGCGGACAGCAGCTTTATCGTCGGCACAGACCTGAGCCTGGGCGATCTCGGCACCGGCACCTTGCTGATCGACACCGGCGCCAGCGCCTCCAGCAAAACCCTGAATATGGGCAAGAGCGGGACTGCAAAGCTCACGGTGGACGGCGCCGGCTCGAGTTTCAGCGTGGTCGACGCCTCGTACAGCAACAGCGATGTGATCGTCTCGGGCGGCGGCATGTTCACCGCCACCGGCAATATGGGCCCCGGCTTCGTTTCCGGCGTGGATTCCAGCGTCACGGTGAAGGGCGCGGGCTCGCTGTTCAAGGTGCTCAAAGGCTTCTATCTGGGCACCCGAGGCAACGGACTGATGCAGCTCAGCAATGGCGCCACGACCGACATCAACAATCTTTTCATCGGGGACAACAGTACTGGCGGCTTTGGCGTGCTGGAAGCGACAGGTCTTGGGTCCACCTTGAAAGCCCAGCGCGTCAGCGGCAACGCAGGCCTCTTGAACGTCTCCAACGGGGCCAAGTTTCAGGTGTCGGATTGGATGAATATCGGGCAGGCAGGAGACTCCAGCTTCGTGGCTGCGGTGGGCGGCGGTGACGCTCTATTGAGCGTTACCAAGACCCTCACCGTGGGCTCCGCCGGCGCCGGTCGGCTGGATGTTCTGGGCGGCGGCATGGCCGACGTCGGGCAGTTGGTGATCGGCAATCTGGGCGTGGTCAATCTGCAGGGCGGCACGCTGAGGGTGGGCAGCTTGACGATGGGCGGGGCACTGAACTGGGAGTCCGGCACGCTCAGTTTCACCGCCAACACCAAATCGAGCGATATCGCCTTCTTGGGAGGGGCGCCACTCATCAGCGCCGGCAAGACACTCAAGGGCGAGGGCGAAATTCGCGTCAGCCCCGGTTACAGCCTGGGTCTGGATGGCGGCAACCTGCAGGCCGCGAGCTTTGTCATCGATGCGCAGGCCGCCGCGACGGTGGGCAGCTTCAGCAACTTGAGCGCCGCGAAAATCACCAACCAGGGCAGCCTGGCGCTGGCCGGCGGCCGCGTCGAGGGCGCGCTTGTCAATAACGCGGAGATGCTGGGCTCGGGCACGATCGCGGGCTCGGGAGGCTTTCGGAACAACGGCCACTTTGATCAGACCGGCTTCCTCGAACTCGGCAATACGGGCTTGAACGAAAACACCGGATCCTGGAACTTGCAAAGTGGCAAGACGCTGACCCTGCGAGATAGCACGCTGACCAACCGCGGCACCATGAATTTTGATGCCGCCAAGATCGATGCGGCGGGCCTGAGCGGCGGCAGCTTTGTGAACGCTGCGGGTGGCACCATCAGTGGCAATGGCTTGATCAGTGTGCCGTTTCAGAACGACGGGCGCCTGATCGTGGAGGCTGGTACCTTTGCGCTGAACTACGCGGTCAAGAACAACGGCCAGATGCTGCTGAACTCGATCGACGCCAGCGTCACCGGCAACACCGTGACCAACTGGGGGCGCATCGAGGGCCTGGGGCAGATCAGCAACACTCTCAACAATATCGGCACGATCAATGCCAAGGGCGGCACGCTGACCCTGAGCAGCACGCTGAGCAATGCCGGCACGGGCATTGTCTCGGCCAGCCGCGACGCGACGCTTTTTGCGGCCAATGGCATGACCCCCAACGCCGGCAAGATCCAGCTCTCGGGCGGTACGCTGGACAACGGCGGCTTTGCGCTCACCAATGCACCAGGCGGCATCATCAGCGGCTATGGCGATCTCCGCAGCGGCCTGCTCAGCAACAACGGCAAGATCTTGCTGAGCGGCGGCAGCTCGACGATCTACGCCGACATTCTCAGTGCCGCTGCCAGCCAGGTCATCCTTTCGGGCAATAGCAACAGCACCTTCTACGGCAATGTGGACGTGCAAAACGGTGCCGAATTGCGCGTTTCGACCGGCTCGGTCGCAACCTTCTTCGGCACCGTTCAGCAGCGCACCGGCGCCAAGTTCAGCGGGGCGGGCGCCAAGCGTTTCGAAGGCACGCTGACGGTGGGCGCATCGCCTGGTCTGGGTAGCGATGAGGGCGATGTGGAGTTCGGCGACAGCAGCACCTACCTGGCCGAGATTGGCGGCATCAGCGCCTGCACCCTGCTCTGCGGCAGCGATGACGCAGTCAAGAACAGCAGCTTCGACAAGTACATCGTGGCCGGCAATCTGAGCCTGAATGGCACGCTCAAGCTGACGTCCTGGAACGGATTTGTGGCGCAAAAGGGCCAGAGCTTTGACCTGCTGGACTGGGGCACGCTGACCGGCACCTTCGCCGACATCGATGCCACAGGCTTCAAGCTCGCGGCGGGGACGGCATTGGACTACAGCCAGCTCTACACCAGCGGCACGATCTCGGTCACCGCCGTGCCCGAGCCCGAGAGCTATGCCTTGATGTTGGCGGGCCTGGGCCTGCTGGCCTGGCGTCGCCGCCAGCTGAGCTGAAGCGCTCTGAAGTCCAGGGCCGGCCGCCGGCCCATCCCTCACAGACACCTTTTGTCAGCCAGGAGCTGCCATGCCTTCACTTTTGATGAGACCTGCCGCCCGCTGGCTGAGCGCGCCCTTGCTGGCGCTGCCCTGCCTGGTGCTACCGGGCGCGGCCATCGCGCAGACGGGCGCGCCGTCGTCCCAGTCCATCGAGCAAGTCGTCATCCAGCTGCTCAAGCGCCGGCCCGAACTGGTGCGCGAGGCGCTGGACGAGTTGCAGCGCCGCGAGCTGTCGGCACGCAGCCAGCAGGAGCGCAAGACCTTGGCGGCTTCTGCCAAAGGCATCTACGACGCCTCCGACGCCACGGTGCTGGGCAATCCGGCGGGCGATGTGACCCTGGTGGAGTTCATCGACTACCACTGCGGCTACTGCAAGAAGATTGCCCCCGCCATCGAGACGCTGATACAGCGCGACAGCCAGCTGCGCGTGCTGGTCAAGCACCTGCCCATCCTGGGACCGGAGTCGATTGCGGCGGCGCAGCTGGCCTTGTCTGCGGGCCAGGGCGCCGTGGCACAGCAGGTGCACAAGGCGCTGCTGGGCGCGGAGGCCATCGACGCCGCCAGCCTGCAGGCCATAGGCCGCCAGGTCGGGCTCAAACCGGTTGACGTGGTCGCGGTGAACCGCCAGCTCGGTGAAGTGCGCGTGTTGTCCGAGCGCCTCGGGATCCAGGGCACGCCGGCCCTCATCGTCGGCGATGTGATGTTCCGCGGGGCCGTCGGCACCGAGGAGCTTGCCGCAGCGATCGCCACTGTGCGTCGTGCCAAGTCGGCGGCTTTGGCGGCTTCGGCCGCCCGCAGGCAAGCGCGTGCCGCCCTCCACCCATCGCTTTCCACGGAGTCATCGCCATGACATGGTTTATTCAGCTCATTCTCTGTGTGCTCGCGGCGACGGCCTTGGTGCCGGTGCAGGCAGCGGACGTTTCCTACAACCTCGTCGGCAGCAACGGCAAATGCCTGGACGGCAGCGGCCTGCTCAACAGCTGCGGCGGGGCCGAGCAGCGCTTCGTCTTCGGTGCTGACGGTACGGTCACTCTGGCCGCCGGCGACGGCAAGCGCTATTTGCAAGGCAATCTGTTCGCGAGCAAGACGGCCGGTTTCAGCAGCGCGCCCTCCACCGGCAATGCCAGCACCTACTGGAGCCGACCCGGCGGCGATCAACTGCAACTCAGCCAATCCCGGGCGATGTCGGCCATGTGCCTGTCATGGCAGTTGGTGGGCTATGTGAAACCAGGCGTCAGCAGCGGGAATCCGGGTGTGCTGAGCGCTGAACTCGCACTGTGCTCGGCCACTGCAGCCAACCAGAAGTGGACCTTGGCCAACCCCCTGCCCGTCGACTTGGCCGACCCCAGCAAGACCCAGGTCAGGAGCAGCACGCGAAGCTGCTTGCAGCAGACCGACTTCACATCCCCGCTGTCAGCCAGCAAGTTGACCGTGTCGGCCTGTGCCGGGGCGGCAAAGAGCGAGTACTTTCGCTTCACTAACCAGGGCTCTATCGTGTTGAACGGCTATTGCCTGACGGCATCGGGAGGTGCTGGCACGGCGGTCGGCTTAGGCAGCTGCGGCGAGACGGGTGTGCCGCCGGCGGCCAATCAAGTGTGGAAGCGTGGCAGCAACTCGAGCCTTGTGTCACCCAGTGGCCTGTGCCTGAGTCAAAAAGGGGCCGGCGTTGAGCTCGCGGCCTGCGATGCCGGCAATGTGTTCCAGTACTGGAGCACCAGCAGCATCGTGGCAAGCACCTGGCCGCAGGGCGTGCCCGACAAGCCCACAACCTATGTGCCGGGCCAGAAGTTGAGCAATGGTCAGGTCAATACGATCGTCAACTGGATTCAGCGCGAAACCTCGATCAGCAGCACCCCGTTCTGCTACAAGACCGCGGCCTACGACCGTGGTGCCGGCATCTTGCCCGGTTGCGCCGACGGCCAGTACAAAGACGGCGCCTTGTGCTACAGCAACTGCCGCAGCGGCTACCATCCCGTCGGCCCGGTGTGCTGGAGCAACCAGTCGCTGTCCTACTCTTCGCCCGGCTTGTCTGGTTGCCGGGACGGCTACACCAAGGTGCTCGGCGTTTGCTGGCTCAAAAAAGCCTCCTACGGCAATGGTGCGGGCCAGGCGGCGAACTCCTGCAATTCCAATCGCGTGATGCAGGCCGGCCTGTGCTACGTCAAGCCACGCGATGGTTACCAGTGCAATGTCACCAACTGCAACCAGCGCTGCGCCGCGGGCATTGCCGATTGTGGTGCCGCGGCCTGCGCCAGCAACGCCAACCAGTGCGTCAACACCATCAGCAATATGGTGGTCAGCTCGGCCATGATGATAGGCAGCTTTGCCACAGCGGGCGCCATCAACGAGGCCAAGAAAGGGGTGATGGCCGCCAAGGATATCTACCAGGCAGCCAAGACGGCCGATCAACTGGCGACGGCCCTGGTGCTGCTTTCGAATGACATCAATAACTTCCTGAACCTGGCCGAGAAGGATCTGGCGTCCATTTCCAGCGCCGACATCGCGGCCCAGGTCGCCGCCAGGTACCCACCCAATGAAGAAGGCAGCAAGGCCGACTACAAGCACATTGCGCGGGAATGGGCGGCACGGCAGCTGCTGTTCTACATCGCCGACCTGATCAAGGACCTCGATATGATCATCATCACGACGATCGACCCGACGGGTATTGTCAGCGTCATCGACGCCTTCGCCAAGCCGCCCTGCATGGATCACACACCGATGCCTTGATCATGGAGTGAAGCCGGCGGCGGCCGGCGTATGGGCATGGAAGTTGCGAGTTCTTTCTCGAACACCACCATGCCTCACACCGCCGACACCCTCTCACCGACACTGCGCGTCCTGCTGATCGACGACGGCGCCCATCGCGTCCAGCTGATCCGGCAGGAGCTGGCGCGCCTGGGCTGCGAGGTGGTGGGCGTGATCGAGCAGGCGACCTTGATCCACGACTGCGTGCTGCGCCTGCAGCCCGACGTGGTGATCGTCGACAGCGAATCGCCGACCCGCGACACGCTGGAGAACCTGGCCACGCTGAACATCCGCATGCCGCGGCCGGTGGTGATGTTTTCAGAGGACGCCAGCGGCGATCCCATGCGCCAGGCCCTCAGCGCGGGCGTCAGTGCCTATGTGGTGGCGGGCCTGACGCCGGAGCGCCTCGCCCCTGTGCTGCAGGTGGCGATGGCCCGCTTCGAGCAGGATCTGGCCCTGCGCCAGCAGCTCGGCAAGGCCCAGGCCCAGCTGGCCGCGCGCAAGACCATTGAGCGGGCCAAGGGCGTGCTGATGACCGAGAGCGGCCTGGACGAGGAGGCCGCCTACCAGCGCATGCGCAAGCTGGCGATGGACAGGGGCGTGACCCTGGCCGATGTGGCGCAACGCATCATCGACGCCCAGGACTTGCTGAGATCAATCTGAGTGCATGGTTTGATGTTGCGGTGCACCAAATGGGCGCACCCGCGGCGCTCGCCGCCATCAAACGGTGCGAATTGCGATTCAAACGGCGACAGATGCCCGGGAAAAGACCTGGCACGCATCCTGCAACGGTGGTGGCAAGGCCCACAACGGCGTGGGCCCCTGATTTCAAGTTCTGGACAAAGGCGTCCGGTCAGTGCTTCTCGGGTTTCGTTCGAGATGCGGCTGCCCGCGGCGCCTTTTTGCATTTCTGGCTGCTTTTTTCTGTCTCGGAGGATGTGATGACCAAGGTACTCAAGGAGGGGCTCATGAGCGAAGAGCGACGCAAGTTGGTGGTCGGCGGTGCGGCCGCGGCCATGGGTATGGCAACCTCGGCTGGCGCCTGGGCCGCCGGCTCGGACAAGCCCGAGAAGGAGGAGGTGCGCATAGGCTTCATCCCGCTGACCGATTGCGCCTCGGTGGTGATGGCCGCCGCGCTGGGCTTCGACAAGAAGTACGGCATCAAGATCATCCCGACCAAGGAGGCCTCCTGGGCCGGCGTGCGCGACAAGCTGGTCAATGGCGAGCTGGACATGGCCCATGTGCTCTATGGCCTGATCTACGGCGTGCATCTGGGCGTCAGCGGCGCCAAGAAGGACATGGCCGTGCTGATGACACTGAACAACAATGGCCAGGCGATCTCTCTGAGCAAGAAGCTGGCGGACAAGGGCGCCGTCGATGGCGCCTCGCTGGCCAAGCTGATGGCCACCGAGAAGCGCGAATACACCTTCGCCCAGACCTTCCCGACCGGCACCCACGCGATGTGGCTGTACTACTGGATGGCGGCCAACGGCATCAACCCGATGAAGGATGCCAAGGTCATCACCGTGCCACCGCCGCAGATGGTGGCCAATATGCGCGTCGGCAATATGGACGGCTTCTGCGTCGGCGAGCCCTGGAACCACCGCGCCATCATGGACGGCATCGGCATCACGGCCACCACCACCCAGGACATCTGGAAGGATCACCCGGAAAAGGTGCTGGGCACGACCGGAGACTTCGTCAAGAAGTACCCCAACACCGCACGGGCCGTGATCATGGCCGTGATGGAGGCCGGCCGCTGGATCGACGCCGGTCTGCAGAACAAGCTGAAGATGGCCGAGACGATTGCCGACAAGGCCTACGTCAACACCAGCGTCGATGCGATCAATCAGCGCATCCTGGGTCGCTACCAGAACGGCCTGGGCAAGACCTGGGACGACCCGAACTACATGAAGTTCTTCAACGATGGTGCGGTCAACTTCCCGTACCTCAGCGACGGCATGTGGTTTCTGACCCAGCACAAGCGCTGGGGTCTGTTGAAGGAGCACCCCGACTACCTGGGCGTGGCCAAGCAAATCAACCAGATCGAGCTTTACAAGCAGGCCGCCGCCCAGCTCAAGGTCAGCGTGCCCAAGGACGCCATGCGCTCGTCCAAGCTGATGGACGGCGTGGTCTGGGACGGCAAGGAGCCGGCCAAGTACGCCGATTCGTTCAAGGTCAAAGCCTAGGAGCTAGCCATGGTCAGCGCCGTCTTTCATTCCCCCCGTGAAGCCGCCCTGGAGGCCGCAGCTGCCGCCAAGGCCGCACCTGTTGTCATTGCCCAGCCCGTCGAACCACGAGCACCGCGCCAGCCCTTCGACTGGCGCGGCCTGTGGCTGCAGATCATTCCGCCAGTGCTGGGCCTGGCCCTGATGGTGGGCATCTGGGCGCTCTTGACGATGAAGGGCGGCGCCTTCCCGACGCCGGCCGCCACCTTCGACGCGGCGGTCAAGCTGTTCGCCGATCCCTTCTACAGCAAGGGGCCCAATGACCAGGGCATAGGCTGGAACATCCTCTTCTCGCTGCAGCGGGTGGCCCTGGGCTTCGGCCTGGCGGCGCTGGTCGGCATACCGCTGGGCTTCATGATCGGCCGCTTCGGCTTTCTGAACCGCATGCTGTCGCCGCTGATCAGCCTGCTCAAACCCGTCTCGCCGCTGGCCTGGCTGCCCATCGGTCTCCTGGTGTTCAAGAGCGCCAACCCGGCGGCGATCTGGACCATCTTCATCTGCTCGATCTGGCCGATGGTGGTCAACACTGCGGTCGGCGTGCAGCGTGTGCCGCAGGACTATCTGAACGTCGCGCGGGTGCTGAACCTCAGCGAGTGGAAGGTCATGACGCGGATCCTGTTCCCCGCCGTGCTGCCCTACATGCTGACCGGCGTGCGCCTGTCGGTGGGCACGGCCTGGCTGGTGATCGTCGCGGCGGAGATGCTGACCGGTGGCGTGGGCATTGGCTTCTGGGTCTGGGACGAGTGGAACAACCTCAACGTCCAGCACATCATCATCGCCATCTTCGTGATCGGCATCGTGGGCCTGGCCCTCGAGCAGCTGCTGATGGCCGTGGCCAGGCGCTTCTCATTCGACGACTAAGGACATGGCCATGCATAACCCCGCATTCATTGACGTGCAAGCGGTCGAGATGGTGTTCAGCACCCGCAAGGGCAGCTTCCATGCGCTGCGCGACATTCATTTGCAGGTGCAGCAGGGCGAGTTCATCACCCTGATCGGCCACTCGGGCTGCGGCAAGAGCACCTTGCTGAACCTGATCGCCGGCCTGCTGCTGCCGACGAGCGGCCTGCTCTTGTGCGACAAGCGCGAGATTGCCGCGCCGGGCCCTGAGCGCGCCGTCGTGTTCCAGAACCACTCGCTGCTGCCCTGGCTGACCTGCTTTGCGAATGTGCATCTGGCGGTGGAGCGGGTGTTCGGCGCCCGGGAGTCCAAGGCCCAGCTCGATGCCCGCACGCAGGCGGCGCTGGACCTGGTCGGCATGGGCCATGCCGCGCAGAAGCGCCCGCATGAGGTTTCGGGTGGCATGAAGCAGCGCATCGGCATTGCCCGGGCGCTGGCGATGGAGCCCAAGGTGCTGCTGATGGACGAGCCCTTCGGAGCGCTGGATGCGCTGACCCGCGCCAAGCTGCAGGACGAGCTGCTGAAGATCGTCGCGCGCACGCGCAGCACGGTGGTGATGGTGACGCACGATGTGGACGAGGCCGTGCTGCTCAGCGACCGCATCGTGATGATGACCAATGGCCCGGCGGCGACGATAGGCGAGATCCTGAGTGTTGATCTGCCTCGCCCGCGTGACCGCGTGGCGCTGGCCGAAGACCCGACCTATGTGCACGCGCGCAAGTCGGTGATCGAGTTTCTCTACAGCCGGCATGCCCATGTGGAGAACGCAGCATGAAGAAGATGAAGCTGGTGATGGTGGGCAATGGCATGGCTGGCGTGCGTACGCTGGAAGAGCTGTTGAAGATCGCTCCCGACCTCTACGACATCACCGTGTTCGGCGCCGAGCCGCACCCGAACTACAACCGCATCCTCCTGAGTCCGGTGCTGGCCGGCGAGCAGACGCTCGACGAGATCGTGCTCAACCCCTTGAGCTGGTATGCCGACCAGGGCATCACGCTGCATCTGGGCAAGACGGTGACCCAGATCGACCGCATCCGCCGCAAGGTGATTGCCGAGGACGGCAATGGATCCACAACTTCGGCCGAGTACGACCGGCTCTTGATCGCCACCGGCTCCAGCCCCTTCATCCTGCCCATCCCCGGCAAGGAGCTGAAGGGTGTGATCGCCTACCGCGACATCGCCGATACCAACGAGATGATCGAAGCCGCCACCAAGTACCAGCACGCTGTCGTCATCGGCGGCGGCCTGCTTGGTCTGGAAGCGGCCAACGGACTGATGCTGCGCGGCATGCAGGTCACCGTGATCCATATCGCCGGTTGGCTGATGGAGCGTCAGCTCGATGACCAGGCCGGTGATCTGCTGCGCAAGTCGCTGGAGGCTCGTGGCCTGAAGTTCATGCTCGGCGCGCAGACTCAAGAGCTGATAGCCGACAAGGACGGCCGGGTGATGGCCGTGCGGTTCAAGGATGGCAAGGAGATCCCGGCCGACCTGGTGGTGATGGCCGCCGGCATACGCCCCAACACCGCCCTGGCCGAGAGCGCCGGCCTGCACTGCAACCGCGGCATCGTCGTCAGCGACACCATGCAGACGACCACTGACCCGCGTATCTACTCGGTCGGCGAATGCGCAGCGCATCGCGGCATTGCCTACGGCCTGGTGGCGCCGCTGTTCGAGCAGGGCAAGGTCTGCGCCACCCACCTGGCCCAGTTCGGCATCGGCCGCTACACCGGCAGCCAGACCAGCACCAAGCTCAAGGTCACCGGCATCGATCTGTTCTCGGCCGGCGATTTCATGGGGGGCGAGGGCTATGAAGAGGTGGTGATGAGCGACCCCTTTGCCGGCGTCTACAAGAAGCTGGTGATCAAGGACGACAAACTGGTCGGTGCCTGCCTGTACGGCGACACCGTCGATGGCAGCTGGTACTTCAAGCTGCTGCGCGAGGGCCGCAAGATCGGCGACATCCGCGACAAGCTGATGTTCGGCGAGTCGAATATCGGTGACGTCGGCCACCAGGGCCATAACAAGGCGGCGGCGATGCTGGACACAGACGAGGTCTGCGGCTGCAACGGCGTGACCAAGGGCACCATCTGCAAGGCGATCAAGGACAAGGGCCTGTTCACCCTCGAAGAGGTGCGCAAGCACACCAAGGCCAGCGCCTCCTGCGGATCGTGCACCGGCCTGGTCGAGCAACTGCTGATGTTCACCGCCGGCGGCGACTACTCGGCCGCACCGAAGAAGAAGGCGATGTGCGGTTGCACCGACCAGAGCCATGCCGATGTGCGTGCCGCCATCCAGGACCAGCGCCTGCTGACCATCGCTGCGGTGCAGTCCACGCTCGGTTGGCGCACGCCCAACGGCTGCTCCAGCTGCCGGCCGGCGCTGAACTACTACCTGATCTCGACCTGGCCCAAGGAGGCCCAGGACGATCCGCAAAGCCGCTACATCAACGAGCGCAGCCACGCCAATATCCAGAAGGACGGCACCTACTCGGTGATCCCGCGCATGTGGGGCGGCGAGACCACGGCCGACGAGCTGCGCCGCATCGCCGACGCGGTGGACAAGTACAAGATCCCCACCGTCAAGGTCACCGGCGGCCAGCGCATCGATCTGCTCGGCGTGAAGAAGGAAGATCTGGTCGATGTCTGGAAGGACATAGGCATGCCCTCGGGCCACGCCTATGCGAAGGCGCTGCGCACGGTCAAGACCTGTGTCGGCTCCGAGTGGTGCCGCATGGGCACGCAGGACAGCACGCAGATGGGCAAGGACCTGGAGCGAGCGATGTGGCGCATGTACGCGCCGCACAAGGTCAAGTTCGCCGTGTCGGGCTGCCCGCGCAACTGCGCCGAGGCCGGCATCAAGGACGTCGGCATCATCGGCGTGGACTCGGGCTGGGAGATGTATGTGGCCGGCAACGGCGGCATCAAGACCGAGGTCGCCCATTTCTTCTGCAAGCTGAAAACACCCGAGGAGGTGCTGGAGTACACCGGCGCCTTCATGCAGCTCTACCGCAAGGAGGGCTGGTATCTGGAGCGCACCGTGCATTACGTCTCGCGCGTCGGCCTGGACTATGTGAAAGCCAAGATCCTCGATGATCACGCGGGCCGCAAGGCGCTGTGGGCCGAGCTGCAGTTCGCGCTGGACGGAGAGCCGGACCCCTGGTTCGACTTCGAGAAGGCCAAGGTGGATCTGCGCCAGTTCAAGGCGGTGGAAGGGAGCTTGTCATGACTGACGCCACCACAGCTTGGAAGACCATCTGCAAGGTGGACGACATCCCGGTGCAGGGCGCGCGCCGCGTGCAGCGCAAGGCGGGCCCCCAGGTGGCGGTGTTCCGCGCCAGCGACGACCGCGTGTTCGCCCTGCTCGACCGCTGCCCGCACAAGGGCGGCCCGCTGAGCCAGGGCATCGTGTTCGGCCACAGCGTCGCCTGCCCGCTGCACAACTGGACCATCGCGCTGGACAGCGGCGAGGCCCAGGCGCCCGATGTCGGCTGCGCGGTGCGCTTTGAGGTTCGCCTTGTCGAGGGGCAGGTCTTGCTGAGTCAGGCGGAACTGGATACCTTGGCGATCGACCTGCCGGCGCTGGTGGCCGGGCCTTGCAGCACGGTGGCCTGAAGTGAAGCTGACCGACTCGCCTCTGGTTGGCAGTCCTTTGTACTTCGGTGCTTCGGTGCGGCAGAGGGGGTGGGGGGCCGCCTGCACATCCGCTCCAGCCGGGATGAGGGCGTGCCGGTCGCAGCGGGCA
>JADMJJ010000106.1 GCA_018780645.1 Burkholderiaceae bacterium | reverse complement strand
TTGCCCGGGTGCATGTCGGCATGGAAGAAGCCGTCGCGGAACACCTGGGTGAAGAAGATCGTGACGCCGTCGCGGGCCAGCTTCGGAATGTCTACGCCGGCTTCGCGCAGGCGCTGCGCCTGGCTGATGGGCACGCCCTTCATGCGCTCCATCACCAGCACCTCGGTCTTGCAATACTCCCAGACCATCTCGGGCACCAGCACCAGGTCCAGCCCCTCCATATTGCGGCGCAGCTGGGCGGCGTTGGCCGCTTCGCGCACCAGGTCCAGCTCGTCATGCAGATAGGTGTTGAACTCGGCCACCACCTCGCGCGGCTTCAGGCGCCGGCCATCGGCGCTGAGCCGCTCGACCCAGCCGGCGATGGTGCGCAGCAGGGCGAGGTCGTCCTCGATGATGTCCAGCATGCCCGGGCGCAGCACCTTCACCGCCACCTCGCGGCCGTCCATCAGCGTGGCGAAATGCACCTGCGCGATCGAGGCGCTGGCCACCGGCTCGGCCTCGAAGCTGGCAAAGATCTCCTCGATCCGCCGGCCCAGCGCCCGCTCCACCAGCACCCGTGCCTGGGCGGCGGGGAACGGCGGCACGCTGTCCTGCAGCTTGGCCAGCTCGTCGGCAATATCGGCCGGCAGCAGGTCACGCCGGGTGGACAGCACCTGGCCGAACTTGACGAAGATCGGCCCCAGCCGCTCCAGCGCCAGGCGCATGCGCGCCCCACGCGGCTGGTCCCAGCGGCGGCCCACCAGGGTGGCGCGGCGCAGCCAGCGGTAGCGCTGGCCACTCAGGGAGCCCAGGGCCAGGTTGTCCAGCCCGAAGCGAAAAACCGTGACGATGATCAGCAGGAGCCGGGCGAGATACCTCATCATCGGGCGCCGCGACCGCCGCCGCTCGGCCCCATGGGGTTGATCGCCGCCACCGACTGCGCCAGCTTGGCGCCCGCAGCGGCAATCCCCTTGCCCCAGCGCGCCAGCTCATGGGCCGGCGCCGGGCCCAGCAGCTTGGCCAGGTCGTCCTCGATGTCCCAGCGCAGGTTCTGCATCAGCCAGTTCATGTCGGTCGCCAGGCCGGCATCGCCCTGGATTTCGACCTTGGGCTGCACGCCCGTCAATGCGCCCAGGGCCATCGCCGCCGGGTTGGACGCATCGAGCTGCACGCGCAGCGAGGGCTGCTCGGGCACCGCCGCCAGCCGCTCCAGCAGGCCGGCCGGCGTGATCTGCAGGGCCAGCGCGGGCGGCATCGGCAGCAACGCCGGCCAGCCCTTGAGCTCGACCAGCACCGTCGCGCCCTGATGCGGCTTGAGCCGCTCCATGGCCACCGATTCGCGGCTGAGCACGTGGTTGAGCAGCAGGGTCAGGCGGTCCTGGGCTGCCGGCGCGAGCAGCGATATCCACTGCGAAGTCATTTCTTGAAGCATGGCGGGGATTGTAGGCATCCCCAAGCCCGACAGCCTCCTAGGCTCTTGTCACATTAAAGCCACCGGAAAGGCACTTGAATTGAGAGAGAATCCACAGCCAAACGCCCGGACAGGGGGGTTATATGGAGACTGTCCCGAGCGAAAATGCCCCATTCCGGGCGTTCGCCATGGCGTAGCACATTCGAGAGTCAGCGAAAACGATGTTCGAAGACCGAAGTTATAAACGTACCTTTTACAGCGCACCCCAGTCGGTCGAGTCGCTCATTGCCGCCTTCATGGAGCCGAGCATCATTGTGCTCACCTACCTGGCGGTCAATTCCCATTTCGGCGAGGAGGTGCTGCGCTCCACCCTGACGCTGTGCCTGCTGATCTTCGCCCTCACCTTCCCGGGGCGCAGCCGTTTTGGCGACCATCCGGTCAGCGCCGCCGTCGATGTCGTCACCTCCTGGGTCTGGCTGCTGGTCATCCTGGGCCTGTGCGGCTATGCCACCAGCAGCATGAGCTACTTCGAGCGCGATGTGCTGATGTGGTGGGCCATCCTGAC
>JADMJJ010000126.1 GCA_018780645.1 Burkholderiaceae bacterium | reverse complement strand
GGATCGCGCCGTTCGAGTTGGTCACCGTCATGTTGTTGCCAACGGTGTTGACCAGTGCCCGGCCCTGCACCACGTTCAGGCCGTTGGGCAGCACTTGCGCGTCAACCGCGGGCACGGCCAAGGTCAGCAGCGAGCCCGCCGCCAGCGCCGCAGCCAATCGGCGTGGGGCCATGCGGCGAGCGCTGGAACGAGAGGCGTGTGGTGTGTGGCTCATGGTGGACCGCATTGTTTCAGCTGCGGCGCCCTCTCGCTCCCCTATCTTGACCCACCCCCCTCAAACAAGGGCGCTCCTGCGCGGCTTGATGCCGGCCTGATGCGGCTCACTCCGCCTTGAGCCCGGCCTTGGCGATCAAAGGGCCCCATTTCTTGCGCTCGGTGCGGGCGAACTCGGCAAAGTCCGCGGCCGAGCCGCCCTCCGGTTCGTGGCCCAGCTCCAGCAGCCGCTGTCGCACCTCGGGCCTGGCCAGTATCTTGCCAAGCTCTGCGCTCAGGCGTTGCACCACGGCGGCCGGCGTGCCGCGCGGCACGTAAAGGCCGTTCCAGGCCAGTACCTGGAATCCTTCGACGCCCTGGGCGGCCACCGTCTTGACGCCCGGCAGCAGGGCCGACTCCTTCAGCGAGGTCACGCCCAGCGCCTTGAGCTTGCCGCTGGCCACGAAGGCCCGGGAGGCGCTGACCGTGTCTATGGCCAGCGGGATCTGGCCACCGATCAGATCGGTCATCGAGGTGCCCGAGCCCTTGTAGGGGATGCCGCGGATGCTGGTGCCGCTTTGCTGCTTCAGCAGCTCCAGCACCAACCGCGCCGTGGTGCTGGGTAGGCCGACATCGACCGCATCGGGCCTGGCCTTGGCCGCGGCCAGCAGATCGGCCAAGGTGGCGTAGGGCGAGGCAGGGTTGGTCAGCAGCACCATGGGGAAGGTGCTGACCAGCATCACCGGCTCGAAGTCCTTCTCCGCATCGAAGGGCATGGTGGCGTAGAGGAACTGGTTCAGCACATGGGTCCCGTTGGTGCCCATGATCAGGGTGTAGCCGTCGGGCGCCCCACGGGCGGCCTCCGAGGTGCCGATATTGCCGCCCGCGCCGGCCCGGTTCTCGACGATGAAGGTCTGCCCCATCGCCTTGCCCAGATGCTCGGCCAGATAGCGGGTGGCCACGTCGGTGCCCTGGCCCGGCTGGTAGGCGACGATGATCTTCACCGGTCGGGTCGGATAGTTCTGCGCCGTGGCGGGCTGCGCGAGCGCAACGGTGGCCGCCATGGCGGCGATGAGGGTCAGTATCTTCATGCTTGTCTCCGGTTTGTTCTATGCAAACGCTGTGTTGAAACCTAGGTGCCTGGCCGACGCGGCAGCACGCCGCATTCGCGCAATGCCGCGATGCGGTGCTCGCTCAGGCCGGCCTCTTGCAACACCTCGTCCGTGTCCTGCCCGTAGCGGGGCGGCGAGCAGGCCGTCTCGCCCGGGGTCAATGAAAGCTTGATCGGCACGCCGACGCCTCGATAACCGTCACGCTCGACGCGCATCTGGCGGTGCCCGGCGTGGGCTTGCTGGAAGGCCTCCGGCACCGTGTTGACCGGGCCCACCGGCACGCCCTGGCGCATCAGCTCCTGGCAGACCGCGTCGCGCGACAGCGGCGCCAGCGCCGCCTCGATCTCGGTGCGCAGCGCGTCGCGGTGTTGCAGACGCTGGCTGTTGGTCGTGAAGCGGATATCGGCCAGCAGCCCGGTCAGACCGAAGTGCTCGCAGAAGCGCCGGAATTGGCGGTCATTGAGGATGCCCAGAAAGACCGCACCATCGCGGCAGGCGAACTTGTCGTAGGGAGCGATGTTCGGATGGGCGCTGCCCAGCAGCTCGGGCGTTCGGTCCGACTGCATCCAGTTCGCCGCATGGGGCACCAGCAGGCTCAGCGCCGAGTCGAACAAGGTGGCCTCCACCCTTTGGCCCAGGCCGCTGCGCTCGCGATGGAACAGCGCCAGCAGAATGCCGCTCATGGCGGTGTAGCCGGTGAGGTGATCGACGATGGGCACGCCGATGCGCGTCGGCCCCGAGGCCGGGTCGCCATTGATGCTCATCAGCCCGCACATCGCCTGCATCACGGCGTCGTAACCCGGCAAACCGCCCAGCGGGCCGTCCGCACCAAAGCCCGAGATCGAGCAATAGATCAGCCTCGGGAAGCGCTGCCGGAGCACCGCGTCGAAGTCCAGCCCCCAGCGGGCCATCGTGCCGGGGATGAAGTTCTCGACCAGCACATCGGCCGTCTCCAGCAGCTGGAGCATCGTCGCCTGGCCTTCGGGACGGGACAGGTCTAGCGCCATCGCGCGCTTGCCGCGGTTGACGGCAGTGAAGTAGGCCGCGTCGCCGGCCGCATTGAACGGCGGGCCCAAGGTGCGGGTCTCGTCGCCGGCGGGCGGCTCGACCTTGATCACATCGGCCCCCTGATCGGCCAGCATCTGGGTGCACAGGGGCCCGGCCAGCACCCGGGAAAGGTCTATCACCCGGATGCCCGCGAGGGCACCGGTGGAGGGCGTTGCTGCTGAATCAGGCATGACGGTCGATCTTGTTGAGTCCAGCCCCATCATCGTGGCTGCTCAGCCGCGCGACGGCAGTTCGACGATGCCCGTGGCCAGCACCGACAGTTCGTCGTCCTGGTTGCGTGCCTCCTGTTCGATCTCGACCAGGTGCTTGCCGTCTTCAACGAACTTGCGCTTGACCTTGCCCTTGATGAAGAGCATGTCGCCCTCCGGGTTGTGGCGGCGGATCTTGCAGCTGGCCTTGCGCAGGAAGCCGGCGTCGCCCATCCAGTTGGTCAGATGGTGGGTCATCCATGAGGTGCGCTCGGGACCGTAGTCATAGGCGCCCGGGGCACCGACTTCGAGGGCGAAGTCCTCTTCCCAGTGCACGCGCTCGGGGCAGTCGGGGATGCCGAAGCGGTTCTTGATGCCGGTGCCGGGATGCTCGTCGTGCAGCTTCCAGGCCAGCTTGTTGGCGCGTATGTACAGGCCGCCCCAGCCCTGGGCGTAGGCGATGAAGCCGGTCACCGTCATCGGGCCCTTGAACATCACCGGCAGCGCCTCGCCCTCCTTCACATCCTCCCAGTAGCGCGGCGTGGCGCCACGCACCGACTCTTCGCGGTACAGCTGGTAGGCGGCGGCGAGTTCCTCATCGGTGTAGCGGCGCGGCTCGCGGGCACGCACCTCCTTGTACTTGGTGCCCTGCTCGCGGGCATGGTCGCGCTCGGTGCGGAAGCACCAGCTGTCGGCCTCGGCGATGAAGTCGCCGGACTGGTTGTAGAACTTGACGTTGTAGGTCTGCTGGATGGCCCGGCCGGCGAAGCGGGTCTGGTGCTCGACCAGCTCCTTCAGATAGGCCTCGGTCGAGATCACATCGTTGCGCTTGATCGGCTTGTGCCAGGTCCAGTCCGCACCCGACCACATCGCGTGCACGCCGGGCAGGCCGCCGACATAGCCCGAGACGATGCGGCTGGTCGAGAACAGGAAGCTGGGCAGGGCGATGATGCCGCCGTGCGGCGTGGTGGCCGCGTAGTCGGGGTCGCACCACAGCGGGTTGTCGTCGCCGATGCCATGGGCATAGTGGCGGATATTGTCCCGCGTGGCCTCATAGCACCAGGGCTCGATCGTCTTGCCGATCTTGACGCCTATGCGCCGGCGCAGATCGTCCAGACCGCTGTCGGTGATCTTGGGGAAGGTTCTTTCGGTGGGGTTCGACATGGTGTCTCCTGGGTCGCGATATCAATGGACGGCTGAGGCCGATGGGGTGTTGGCGAGTTCTTGTTCCCGCAGCTTTCTTCGGTGAATCTTTCCGGCCGGCGTCTTCGGCAGCTCGGCCACGAACACCACCTGGCGGGGGTATTCGTGCTGGGCCAGGCGGGTGCGCACGCCGTCCTGGATTTCCTGGATGAAGGTGTCGTCGCCGCGGCGGGGCGAGACGACGAAGGCCTTGACGACCTGGCCGCGCAGCGGGTCCGGCACGCCGATCACGGCGGCCTCGGTCACGTCCGGGTGCTTGAGGATGGCGTCCTCGACCTCGACCGCGCCAATGGTCCAGCCGGCCGAGATGATCACGTCGTCGGCCCGGCCCCCGTGATAGAGATAGCCATCGGCGTCGACGCGACCCAGGTCCTTGGTCGCCAGCCATTCGCCGCGGCGCCAGAGCTTGAGCTCACCGGTCACGCCCGGGGCGCAGGGGGCGCCATTGGCGTCCTGCACTTCCACTTTCAGACCCGGTATCGGCTTGCCCAGCGAGCCCGGCTTGACGACGAAGTCAGCGGCGCCGGGATAGTTCACCAGGCAGACGCCGATCTCGGTTGTGCCATACATGCTGCAGACGGGCCGGCCGAAGGTCGCCTCGACGAAGTCGGCCGTTTCGCTGTCGATTGGCTCGCCGGTGAAGGACACCTTCTCCAGGAAGTAGCGGTAGTTCGCCGCGACGCCCGAGTTGCGCATCATCCGGTAGTGGGTGGCCGCCGCCGAGATGTTGGTGAACCTGTGGTCCTGCAGCGCCTTCAGCAGCCGCTCGGCATTGAACTTGCCGGCGTAGGCGCCGATGGTCACGCCCATGGCCAGGGGCGCCAGCGTGCCGTGCCACAGGCCATGGCCCCAGGCCGGCGATGAGGGGCACATGTATCGATCACCGGGCCGCACGCCGGTGCCGTAGAGTGCGGCCAGCATCAGCGTGACCAGCGAGCGATGGGTGTGCTTGACGGCATCGGGCAGCTCGCGTGTGGTGCCCGAGGTGTACTGGAAGATCGCCAGGTCATCGTTGCGCGTCTGCGGCAGGAACTCGGACGGGAAGCCGGCCAGGGTGTCCATGAAGCCGCTGTCGGCCACCAGCAGTTGCAGGTCCGGCGTGCTGGCGACCAGCGGCGCCTTCTCGGCATTGGTGACCAGGATGCTCGGCTTGCAGTCCTGCACGCGCAGACGGATGCCGTCGGGGCCGAACAGCGTGAACAGGGGCACCGCAATCGCGCCCATCTTCATCGCGCCGAACATGGCGACATAGAACTCGCGCGAGGGCTCCAGCATCACCGCCACCCGGTCGCCGGGCTGGATGCCGCGCTCGACCAGGTAGTGGGCGAAGCGGGACGACTCTTCGGCGATCTGGCGGAAGCTGAGCAACTGGTCGGCGCCATTGGCCTGCACCAGGATGATGGCCGTGCGCTCGCCATCGACGTGGCGATCGATGCATTCGTGGGCGATGTTCATGCGCTCACGGTCGCCATCGAACAGCTCCCACAACTTCTCCGCCGTGCAGTACGCCTGGGCGTCAGCGTAGGACGTGTACTCGGTCAGCTTCGTCATTTCGTGGGCCTCTTGTGCTTTGCAGCCAGTGGAAGCAACTTTGCGCGCCGCCCGACAAATTGTCAATAGCGTCTATTGATTGTATATAGACAATTGCAAACAAGACACTCGCAGCCGGCTGTTGCCTGGCCCAAGCCCTTATGCTTGCCTCCGTACGAATGGAGAAAGCGATGAGTTCCACAGACCCCGAGGTCCCCGCCGGCCCGCGCGTGCGCGCCGTGCCCGCCGTCACCCGTGCCATCGCCATCCTGCGATTGCTGGGCCGCAGCGAGACGCCGTTGACGCTGAAGGCGATCTCGCAGGAGCTCGACATGGTGACCAGCACCTGCCTGCACATCCTGCGCGTGCTGGTCGAGGAGAGCCTGGTCAAGGTCGACGCTGGCACCAAGCGTTATGGACTGGGCGTCGGCATGCTGGCGCTGGCCAGAAGCGTGATCCAGAGCAGCCCGTTTCCGGTCCTGGTGCAACCGGCGTTGGACCGCCTGTCGAGCGCCTGGGGCATCACCGCCATCGGCGTCGAGGTTACGGGCGTCGATCACATGGTGGTGCTGGCGCTGTCGCGTTCGAACGCGCCGTTCAGTCTGCATGTCGACGTCGGCAGCCGCTTCCCGGCCCTGCTCAGTGCCACCGGCCGGCTGGTGGCGGCCTTCACCGAGCTGCCTGACGCCGATATTGAGCGCCGCTTCAAGGCCCTGCGCTGGGATCAGCCGCCGGACCTCGATGCCTGGAAGAAGGACGTGGAGACGGTGCGCCGCAAGGGCTTCAGCATGGACCGCGGCAACTACATCAGCGGCATCGCGGTGATCGCCGTGCCGGTGTTCGACGGGCGGGGCAGGATGACCCATTCGCTGGTCGCGGCCGGCGTCGCCGACCTGCTGAGTGGCGCCAAGAGCGCGGCCCTCGCCAAGGACCTGCAGGCCGAGGCCCAGGCGCTGTCGCAGCTGATGGCCACCAAGGCTTGAGATGATGCACGACACCACCGCCATCAGCGCCGCGGGCTGGCGCCAGCGCACGCTGCCGGGCTTTGCCGGCCTGGTCGGCCCCCTGTGGACGCGCAAGGAGGAACAGGGCTGGGCCTACGGTCTGCTCACCACCCGTGACCATCTGAACCCGGCGAATCTGGTCCACGGCGGACTGCTGACGACACTGATCGACCACGCGCTCAGCGCCATTGCCTGGGAGGCCCTTGAGCGCCGCGCCTGCGTGACGGTGCAGCTGGACACGTACTTCCTTGCGGCGGCCCGCGAGGCGCAGTTTCTGGAGGCCCGCGGCCGCGTGGTCAAGGCGACCTCGTCCCTGGTCTTCATGCAGGGTCAGGTGTCGGTGGCAGGACTCGAGGTTGTCAGTGCGAGCGCCATCCTCAAGATCGTCGCGGCAGCGCCCGGACTCCCCTAGGGCCTGCATCGGCGTCTCCCAACACCACAGTGCAAGCCTTGTTCGGAACTGTAGGGGCGCAAGGATGAAACTGAAGCTCCGACATTGATGGAGCCCCCTCCTTCGAGTCCGCCGGCGGCAGCCTAGCGACAAGCTTGCGCAGGTAGCTCTTGGTCAGTTCGGTGCGACCACGCTTCAACCACTTGATGCAGTCAAACAGCTCCCACAGAAGCCCGTCGTCACCGTGCTGGTAGGCCTCGAAATCCTCTTGCCTGGGCGGCGGCCCCTCGGCTTCAAGGGTGAGTAGGAGGTCAACCGGATCCCAGATGCGGAGGTAGGGCCTGCGCAACTTCAAGCTTGTGGGCACATTGAGCGCATAGAGTTCGCAGCTTGAGAAATCCAGGAAGACATACTTGCAGAAGCCACCCCCAGCTCCGAGGCTTCCGGAATAGGAGTAGAGCCGCTCTTCCGAGCAAAGAATTTCATTGGCCTCAATGAGGTACGAGTCGGCAACTCCTTCGTTGAAAAGTGCCACGAGATCCAAGTCAGATATGCGATCGCCCCGGCTCTGGGCGTATGAGCCAACCAGCGCCAGCCCGACGCAAGCGGGGGTTCTCTCGCACAGGAGGCGGAGCGCCTCAATCCGGTGAAGGTGAGACGGCGGCGCACCTTGGTCTGCAAGGTCTCGCAAGATGGCAGTCAAAGGCTCGCCTGTCATGTTCTGCTCCGGTTACGTGGCCACTGCTGAGCTCGAGCCGCTAACTCTCGCGACTTAGCCCGGCATCCTTGGCTGCATATGCGCTATGCATGCGGCTGATGGCAGCGGAGAGAGGGGTTTGCGCGAAGCCTGACGGCTACGCGGCATGCCAGTTCCACTGGCGGGCTCGACCTTGTGTTGACCTCGAGGTCGTAACTACAGGCGGTATGCACCGATTCAAGCTGAGATTCCGCGAGCCCAGACTCTCGGTCGCCACGACGCGCCTCCCGCAGCCCCAATTGTTCGTGACTACATTCGACCTCGACGAGAAGCACATCATGCCCGGCCAGGTCCTCCAGCAGAAACCTGCAGGCCCTTGCCTTGCCCGCGCTGGACGTGCCGTTGAGCACGATGATTCTCCCAGCATGTTGAGGTACCGTCATTGCAACCTTGTATGAGCAGATTTGCAGCTGAGCGGAGCGCGAAGGCCTACCGACCCGAGCCGGCACGAGACTGGGTAGCATCCGCTTGCAAAGAGAGTGCTGGCGCCACTGGATCGCGCACCATCTTCACCACCGGGTAATGAAGCGGCGGCTCTCCGCGAACAAACGACAGTTCTTCCACTTCGTTGAATCCGAATCGACGGTAGAAAGAGACCGAGTTCCTGGTGGCGACCACGGTCAACGGACCTTGGGAGCCTTCTGATGCGCGCAAGAGCCCGAACTCGAACAGCCGGCTGCCGATGGACCGGCCGGCCGCTTCCGGTGCGACAAAGAGCAGGGTGACTTCACCCGCCTGCGCGCCGACAAAGCCGATGATGTGCCCATCGGCGTCAGCGACCCACAGCTGTCCCGCCTGCAGTGCCGGCAGGTACATCTCTTCAGAACGACCCGTGAACCAGGTGGCCATATGCGCTGCCGAGTAGCCCGAGGCACACAGCGTTTGGACGGATCGCTGGTGGACAGCGAAGAGCTGGGTCGCGTCGCCGAGTCTTGCTCGGCGAATGATAGGTAGCGGAACTGTCATTTGTGTGCCGAAGGTTCCATATGAGCGTCGGCCAAGGGCGCCTGCACTTTGGCGCCACTCGTGGCTCGCCGCGGCCGTTCCATGGCAACGTCCGAGACCCTGAACCCCAGCTTCTCGTAGAAGGCATGCAGCCCTGGTCTTCCTGCGCGCAGCACCCAGGTCATGTCTGCGTTGCCGATGCAAGCCCTGACAAGCGCTGTGCCAACGCCGCGGTGCCGATGGCTGTCCGAAACCACCAGCATCGACAGGTAGCCGTTCGAGATGCCGTCGGTCAACGCCCGGACAAATCCGATCACTTCCTGGCCCTCGCAGGCCACGAGTGCGACCTGGGATCTGGACAGCAGCTCCGCGAATCTGGTCAGATCGGCGGCTCGCTGCTCCCAACCGTTCGACGCGAGCAGCGCACGGACGGTTTCGTACTCGGCGGGGCGAATGGGGCGGATGTCCATGAGCAGCGGCACATTTGAGCCGCAGACACCAGCTTCGTCAATACATGGTGATCTCCGTTGGCGGCGTGCGGGGATGGGTCAGGCGCCCGAGGCCTCTTTGAGCAGGCGCTGCACGGTGCTCATCTTGTCCAGCACCCCGGGCGGCAGCAGGAAGGGGTAGCTGTCGCGCTGGCCCAGGCTGCGGTGCATGGCGTTGAGGAACTGCGCGACCGGCAGCCATTGGCGCAAGGCCATTTCGGCGACGGGCGGGCTGTCGTTCAGGTTCTGCGCGGTCGGCGCCGCATCGGCCGGGCCGTCTAGCGACAGGCCCCAGGCCGCGGCGGTCTGCACCGCGTCGAGCACCAGCAGCACATGGGCGCAGGTCTCGGCCCAGTCCTCCCAGGGATGGGCGCTGGCATAGGCGCTGACAAAGCGCTGGGGCCAATCGGCCGGAGGCCCTTCGGCGTAGTGCCGGGCCAGTGCGGTGGCGTAGTCGATGCGCTCGTCACCAAAACTGGCTCGGCAGGCCTCGGCTACGGCACTGCCCCTCAGCCAGCGGTACTGCAGATAGTGCGCGGCCTCATGACGCAGATGCCCAAGCAGGGTGCGCGTCGGTTCGGCGAAACGCACCCGCAGCTGCTCGCGCTGCTCATCATCGGCCTCGGCCACATCCACGGTGATCGTGCCGCGGTCATGGCCGGTGCGCACCGGCGGCTGGCCGGCCTGGCTTTCGAGCAACAGGAAGTCCAGGCCCTCGGCATCATCGGGCCCGGTCTTGGGCTGAGGCGCCAGGCCCATGCCCAACAGGGTGAAGATCAGCCGGCGCTTGGCCTGCTCGATGGCGCGCCAGCGGTCCAGATTGCGGCCCTCGCTCAAGGCCGGAATGACGCGGGTCAGGCGGCAGCTGCGGCACAGCGGCGCGGGGTCATCGGCATCGAGCATCCAGTTGCAGATGCCGTGGGCCGCGCGGTTGCCGCAGGCCTGCAGCGCAGGCCCGCCACCGTAGGGCTGCCAGGTGGTGTCGAAGGCGAGCGTCCGGCCGAGTGCCGGCACAAAGCCCAGCGCCGCGCCGCAATGCCCGCAATGGTCGTTCTCGAAAAACACCGGTGTCTCGCACCGGCCGCATCGGAAGGGCTGCATGGACGTCTGCGTGGGTGGCCAGGCGGGGCCAACGGTGACCGGCACGGGCGAGAGCCCACTGCTGCCCTATTGAACCGCGCTGTCCGGGAGCCGGCTGTCGGCGCAGGCCGCGTTGCGCTGTAGGCGAACGACGGCATCACCGCCGCAGCGCAAAGGCCTGCGGATAATTGCGCCCGTACCAGTTCTTCACCGCCTCATGGTCCAGGCGCAGAAAGGGGCGCAGCTCGGGCACCGCCAGCAGCAGCAGGCCGCTGAGCGTGAAGCCGGCGGCCATCCACAAATAGACGGCGGCCACCGACCCCTGCTGCAGCAGCAGGCCGGCCAGGGCCGGGCCCAGAGCCGCGGGCAGCTGGGCAATGGCGAGATTGCCAGCCGTCATGCGCGAGCGAAATTCTTCTGGCATGGCCAGCAGGCGGTGCGTCTGGCCGACCATCTGCGTCACCGACATGCAGGCCCCCACCACGGCGAACAGCAGCACCAGGGCCGGCCCCCAGTCGCACAGGCCCATCGCGCCCACGGCCACGGCGCACAGGGCCAGCGCCGTGAACATCGCCCGCACCCGGTCGAGCCGGGCGATCAGGCGGTCGGCCAGGCCCAGCACGCCGACCAGCAGGCCCAGCGACAGGGCCACGCCACAGGCACCGAACCACAGCGACGACAGGCCCAGCGACTGCACTCGCAGCGGCAGCAGCATGCCGGTGGCGGGCAGCAGGAAGACCATCATCAGCGCGCCGGTGAGCGTCCACCAGCGGTCCAGCGGCACACCCCATTTGGCGCGCAGGCCGGCATGCATGTCGCTGAACCAACCGCCGGCCGGCGCGGGCCGGGCCGGAAACTGCGGCTGGCCCAAGCGGAACGCTGCCACCGCCGCAATGCCGAACATCAGCAGATTCAAGGTCAACGCGGCGGCCACGCCGCCGACGGCCAGTGCCGCGCCTCCCAGACCCGGCCCCAGCAAGCCGCCCAGCGCCTGGGCCGCACGGCGCAACCGTATCGCCTCGGGCAGCTGGGTCACCTCGACCAGCTCCGGCAGGATGTTCGCCTTGGCCGGAAGCAGCACCGCGTTGGCCACTATCGACAGTGCGCTGCAGGCGCACAACAGTGCCAGCCGGTAGTGCCCGCTGTACGCCAGCAGCGCCAGCGCCAGGGCGTCGAGCACCAGGCAGGCGGAGCCCAGGCGCACCAGCCGGCGCTTGGGCCAGCGATCGCCCAGCGGCGACATCAGCGGCGTGGCCAGCAGTGCGCACAGCGCCATCAGCGCACCGTAGCGGGCCAGGTCGGCCGCGCCGCCGCGCTGTGCGATCCACCAGGCCACCGCCACCTGGCCCATGGCACCTGCCAGCAGGCACAGCATTTCGCTGAGCAACAACAGCCGCACCGGCGGGGCGCAGGCCCCAATCCTGGCCATCAACAAACGCAGCATCGCGATCTCCTTCTTCGATGCCGGCCAGTCTAGAAACGACCTGCGGTCAAGGTAAGACCCAGCGCGTGCCGCCAGGCTCGATACAGCGCCCGTCTGTATCGATGCAAATCGGGCTCGCTGTATCGATGCAGCGTTCGCCAGGCGCGCTATCGTGCCGAATCCGCATCCGCTATCCCGCCGCTTCGTGTCCAAAACCCTGCCCCGGTCCTTGCCCCGTTACCGTGCCCTGGCCGCCACCCTGACCGAGGAGCTGCGCGCCGGCCGTCATCGCCCCGGTGCCCAGCTGCCCTCGGTGCGCCAGCTCTGCGCCGACCATGGTGCGAGTCTGGCCACGGTGACCCACGCGCTGCACCGGCTGGAGGACGCCGGCCTGATCGAGGCGCGGCCACGGCGTGGCTTCTTCGTGCGCGCCTCCGCCGTGGCGCCCAGGAAGGCGCCGGCCACCGACGCGATCGCGCTGGCCGGGCGGCGCAAACGGCTGCTCGCGCTGGCCACCACGCAGGCCGATTGCCTGTCCCTGGGCCATCTGGCGATGGACGATGGGCTGCTGCCACTGGCCGCGCTGAAGCGGCTGCTGATGCAGCAGCTGAAGCGCGATGCCTCGGTGCTGGCCACCCGCAACTGCCATGGCACGGCCGGCCTGCGCGAACAGCTGGCGCAGCGCTCCCGGGCCCTGGGCTGCAGCTTCGATGGCGACGGCATCGTCGTCACCCAGGGTGAGACCGAGTCGCTTGAGCTGTGCCTGCGCCTGCTGTCGCAGCCAGGCGACCTGGTGGCCGTGGCCAGCCCGGCGCCCTTTCGCAGCCTGGAGATCATCGTCAGCCTGGGGCTGCAGGTGCTGGAGATTCCGGCGTCAGGTGATCAAGGCCTGTCGGTGCCGGCGCTGGCCTTCGCGCTGCAGCACCACCGGGTGGCGGCCTGCGTGATCGAGCCCAGCTTCGCCAGCGCCGATGGCAGCCTGATGAGCGACGAAGCCAAGCAGCAGCTGGCCGCGCTGGTGGCCCAGCACCAGATCCCGCTGATCGAATGCGATCTGATGGGTGAGCTGTACCGCGGCAATCAGCGCCCCCGCCCGGTGAAGGCCTTTGACCAGGCCGACCGGGTGCTCTACTGCGGCAGCTTCGCCTGCCTGACCGGGCCGGGCTTCAGCGTCGGCTATGTGGTGGCCGGGCGCCATCACCTGCAGCTGCAGGCCGCCCGCAGCGTGCACGGCGAGCTGCTGCATGCGCTGACCGATGCCACTCTCGCGGCCTTCATGGCCAGCGGCGCCTTCGAGCCCCATCTGCGCCGGCTGCGGCGGCTGCTCGCCGCCCAGTTGGCCGCCCATCACGAGGCGGTCGTGGCGCACTTTCCGCCCGGCACGCGGGTGAGCATCGGCCAGGGCGGATATGTGTTGTGGGTCGAGCTGCCGGGCGGGCTGGACGCTTGCGCGCTGCTGGAGCAGGCACGCCACCGCGGCTACACCTTCGTGCCCGGCGCGGTGTTCACCACCGACGCACGCTTCGACCACTGCCTGCGGCTGACGGCCGGCCACCCGCTGGACGAGGCCCGCGCCCGTGGCATCCGCACCCTGGGCGAAATCGCGGCACGGATGCTGGAGGGTCAGCCCGCCAGGCCCACATAGACATCCTGCACGTCATCGTGCGCGTCGATGGCGGCCAGAAAGGCTTCCACCTCCTCCAGCTCGGCCGCGCCCAGCGTGACGCTGTTCTTGGGCCGGTAGCCCATCTTGGCCGAGAGCACGGTGAAGCCGAAACTGGGCAGCGCGCGGCCGACCAGATCGAGGTCGGCCGGTTCCGTCAGGAACAGCGTGGCGCCCTCTTCACCGGGCTCGAAGTCCTGGGCGCCGGCCTCGATGGCGGCCAATTCGGGGTCGGCGCCAGGTGTTGCCGGCGAGGCCTCGATCATGCCCAGGTGGTCAAAGTCCCAGGCCACCGAGCCGGCCGAGCCGAGCTGGCCCTTGCGGAACAGCACGCGCATCTCGGCAATGGTGCGATTGACGTTATCGGTCAGGCATTCGACGATCAGCGGCACCTGGTGCGGGGCAAAACCCTCGTAGGTGACGCGCTCGAACTGCACCGCGTCACCGAGCAGGCCGGCGCCCTTCTTGATCGCGCGGTCCAGGGTCTCCTTGGGCATCGAGGCCTTCTTGGCCTGTTCGACGACCAGGCGCAGGCGGGCGTTCTGGTTGGGGTCGGCGCCATTGCGCGCGGCAATCATGATTTCCTTGGCCAGCTTGCCGAAGATCCGCCCCTTGGCGTTGGACGCCAGGTC
>JADMJJ010000128.1 GCA_018780645.1 Burkholderiaceae bacterium | reverse complement strand
TCGGTCGGTTGAATCTTGGGCGGGAGAAGTTTTTCAAGCCAGCTCATGCGTCGGGCTCCTTTGGTTTGATGCTGTCCAGTGCGGACCGGATCTCAGCCATGAATTTTGCACCAGTTGCGGCCACCTTCTCTGGCGGCTCGACTTCCAGCAGCTGAACGAGCCTGGAACCGATCACCACGGCGTCCGATACCTCGCCCACCGCCTTGGCCGTTTCGGCGTTGCTGATGCCGAAACCCACGCCCACCGGCACTTTCACATGCTGGCGAATGCGCGGGATCATCGCGGCCACGGCGGCCGTGTCCAGATGGCCGGCGCCGGTGACGCCCTTCAGCGACACATAGTAGACATAACCGCTGGCAATGCGCCCGACCATGGCCATGCGCGCTTCGGTGGACGTGGGCGCGAGCAGGAAGATCGGATCCAGGCCTTGTTGCTGCAAAGCGGCGGCGAAGACCTCGCACTCCTCGGGCGGATAGTCCACCACCAGCACGCCATCGACGCCGGCCGCCTTGGCATCCGTCACGAAGACGTCGACGCCATAGCGCTCGATCGGATTGGCGTAGCCCATCAGGACCACCGGCGTGGCCGCATCCTGATCACGGAAGGCGCGCACCCAGGCCAGCACATCGCGCAGTCCCACGCCCTTGGCCACTGCCCGCTCGGCGGCACGCTGAATCACCGGGCCATCGGCCATCGGGTCGGAGAACGGCACACCCAGTTCGATCACATCGGCGCCGGCACCGGCCAGGGCCAGCATCAGCTCGACGGTGCGCTCGGGGTACGGATCGCCGGCGGTGACGTAGGGAATCAAGGCCTTGCGGCCCTGGGCCTTCAGCAACTCAAAACGGGCTTGGATGCGGCTCATGCTGCACCGCCTTTCTGCGA
Source organism: Burkholderiaceae bacterium (assembly GCA_018780645.1). GTDB lineage: Bacteria > Pseudomonadota > Gammaproteobacteria > Burkholderiales > Burkholderiaceae_C > Paucibacter. The sequence goes on along the minus strand of JADMJJ010000128.1, from coordinate 13,117 downwards.
CACGGGCGCAGACACCGGCGCATCACCGCCCTTCACCGACTGCCCACGGCAGGACGGCCGACAGTAGAAATCGGCATGCGAAAGATCGGCGACGGTGCCAATGTCCTTGTCGCCCCGGCCGGACAGATTGACGAGCAGATGCTGGTCGGGTGCCAGCGTCGGCGCCAGCTTCATCGCATAGGCCACCGCATGGCTGGACTCCAGCGCCGGGATGATGCCCTCGGTGCGACACAGGTGGTGGAAGGCGGCCAGGGCCTCGGCATCGGTGATGCTGACGTACTCGGCGCGGCCGATGTCCTTCAGATAGGCATGCTCGGGGCCGACGCCCGGATAGTCCAGACCGGCCGAGACCGAGTGGGTCTCGATGATCTGGCCGTTGGCGTCCTGCAGCAGATAGGTGCGGTTGCCATGCAGCACGCCCGGTGTGCCGGCGCTCAGGGTGGCGGCATGCTTGCCACTGCCCAGACCGAGGCCGGCGGCTTCGACACCGATCAGCCGGGTCTTGTCGTGCGGAATATAGGGGTAGAAGATGCCTATGGCATTGCTGCCACCACCCACGCAGGCAATCACCGCGTCGGGCTGGCGGCCGGCCATCTCGGGCATTTGCACCAGGCATTCGTCGCCGATGACGCGCTGGAAGTCGCGCACCATCATCGGATAGGGATGCGGGCCGGCCACCGTGCCGATGATGTAGAAGGTCGATTCGACATTGGTCACCCAGTCGCGCATCGCCTCGTTCAACGCATCCTTCAGCGTCTTGCTGCCCGACTCGACCGGCACGACACGGGCACCCAGCAGGTTCATCCGGTAGACATTGGGCGACTGGCGCTTGACGTCCTCGCTGCCCATATAGACCACGCACTCGATGCCGTAGCGGGCGCAGATGGTGGCCGTGGCCACGCCATGCTGGCCGGCGCCGGTCTCGGCGATCACACGCTTCTTGCCCATGCGCCTGGCGAGCAGCGCCTGGCCGATGGTGTTGTTGACCTTGTGCGCGCCGGTGTGATTCAGGTCCTCGCGCTTCAAGTAGATCTGCGCGCCGCCGAGCTCGCGGCTCATCCGCGCGGCGTGATAGATAGGGCTGGGCCGGCCGACGAAATGGGCCAGTTCGCTCTGGTACTCGGCGATGAAGGCCGGGTCCTTGCGATAGTGCTCGTAGGCCTCTTTCAGCTCGTCGAGCGCATGAACCAGGGTTTCGGAGACAAAGCTGCCGCCATAATTTTGCCCATTGACAGGGCCGAAATGCCCGCGCACATCGGGCTGGTGGTATTCAAACATGATCGATCATCCTCTTCAGGTAGGAGCTGCCGCGATACGGGCATCCGCCTCGCGCACCGCAGCACAGAATTGACGCATCAACTGGGCGTCCTTGAGGCCTTTGCCGACCTCCACGCCCGAGCTCACATCAACGGCCCAGGGCCGTACCTGAAGCACTCCGTTCAGCACATTTTGCGCATGCAACCCACCAGACAAAACGACTGGAGAGTGCACGTTTGCTGGAATGAGTGACCAATCGAAAACCTTTCCACCACCGCCATAGCCCTCGACATGGGCGTCGAGCAACAGGCCGGCGGCATCATGAAACTGATGGGCGAAGTCTAGCAAATCGAAATCGGGTGTCATGCGGGCGGCGCGCAAATAGGGCCGGCCACCGTGCCGGCACTGCTCGGGCGCCTCGTCGCCGTGGAATTGCAGCAGCAGATGCGGGATGGCCGCGACAGCCTCCGCGACCTGCTCTGTCGAGGCATTGACGAACAGGCCGACCGGCGTGACAAAGGGCGGCAGCAGCCTGGCCAACTCGACCGCGCGGGCCAGGCTCACATGGCGCGGGCTGCGCTCGTAGAACACCAGGCCGATCGCGTCGGCGCCGGCCTCGACGGCCTCCAGCACATCGGCCGCGCGGGTCAGGCCGCAGATCTTGATGCGGGTACGGGTGCTCACAGCGGGCCACCGCTAGGGTAGCCAATCCATGGGGGGGGTGCGTTCAGGTATGCCATGTTCAGCATCGTAGTACGGACCGACAAAGTACAGCCCATCGGCGGGGAATGTCGGTGCTGCCAGCTTTCGATCGCGCCCGGCCAGGATCTCGCCCATCCATGGCACGGCCCGCGTGCCGGTCCCTATGGCCAGCAGGCAGCCCATCAGGTTGCGGATCATATGGTGCAGAAAGGCCGAGCCATCGAACTCGAACCGCCAGTAGGCGCCGCGCCGCTCAATCGAGATGCGGCGCAGCGTCTTCACCGGCGAGGCGGCCTGGCATTCGGACGAGCGGAAGGCGCTGAAATCATGCTCGCCTATCAGCTGCGCCGCCGCGGCCTGCATCGCTTCGAGGTCCAGCGGGCGGAACACCCAGCCGGCCGCGCCATCCTCGATCGAGGGCCGCACCGGTGACTCCAGAAGCAGATAGACGTAGCGCCTGCCCCGCGCCGAGTTGCGCGCGTGGAATCCCTCCTCGGGGAACACGCACCACTGCACCGCAATGTCCTTGGGCAGGTAGCGGTTGGTGCCGCGCACCCAGGAGAAGCTGTCGCGGGCGATCTCGGTATCGAAGTGGACGACCTGGTTCAGGCCATGGACGCCGGCATCGGTACGGCCGGCGCACAGGGTGCGCAGGCTGGCCTGTGGCACATCGGCAAAGCGCGCCAACGCGCGCTCCAGATGATCCTGTACCGTGTCGCCGCCGGGCTGGCTCTGCCAACCCTTGTAGGCCCAGCCGCGGTAGCTAAGGCCCAGCGCAACCCTTTGCGTCATGCCGGGCCATCACTCGTTGAAGCATCCCGCACCCGACTTCAGCCGATCTCTTTGAGCATGGCCTGGGCGCGCTCCAGCGTGGCGCCGCTGGCCTTGCCGACGACTTCCATCAGCACATCCCGGGCGCCCTCGACGTCGCCGATCTGACGGAATTCATCGGCCAGCTCGATCTTGCGGGCCAGCGGGTCGCCGCTGTCATCGTCGTCGTAGTTGTCTTCCAGGCCCAGATCACCACTCAGATCGGGCAAGCTGTCCAACGCAGGAGCAGGCGGCGACGCGGTGGGCTGGGAGTCCAGGTCCAGATCGATCGACGATAGGTCGAAGTCCATCGGCGCCGGTTCGTTGCGCGTCGGCGGCGTCAGGTCGGGAGCTTCCTCGCCCGGCAGCGAGATGTCGAAGTCCATCTCCATTGGCGCGCGCTCGACCGAGACGGCCAACGCCTGTGTGGCTTCCATGGCCGTCGCCGCAGGCGGAGGAGCGTCCAGATCGAGATCCAGATCCAGATCCAGGCCGCTGGGCAGGAACTCGCCGTTCACCTGGGTGTCGGGCTGGTAGCTCGGCTGCGGCTGGGTGTCGAACATGCTGTTGCCCGGCATCACGCTCTGCGGCATGGTGCTCGCGCCCATAGGTTCGCGGGCCGCGTCCATGCTGGCACCGGCGGCCGGCATGCCACCGGGCTGGTACAGCGCGTTGTCCGAATCGATCTGCCGGCCCAGTTCCTGGGACTTCAGCCAATCCTCGCCCTCGCCCTGGGTCTCGCCATACATCTGCAGCGCGAGTTGCTCGAAGCCCTTGGTGTCTCGGCGCTTGGCATAGACCTCCAGCAACTTGACTCGGATGGCGCGACGCTCAGGCGTGGCGCGCAGGGCTTCCTTGAGAATTTCCTCTGCCTGCAGGTCGCGGCCATAGGCCAGATACACGTCGGCTTCGGCGACCGGGTCCACATCACCGATGGCATCCAGCTGGCTGAGCGAGTAGCTCATCGACGAGGCCTGGCCGGAGCCATCGCGCGTGTCGACGCGCTGACCGCCGGTATTGCCAAAGAAGGAGTCGGGTTGCAGGCGGCTCTCGCTGAATGCCGTCTCGCCTGCGGCATTCTTGTTGCCACCGCGGCCACGCAGTCGGTACCAGCCCAGACCGGCCAACAGGGCCAGCACGACCGCCGAGATCGGCAGAACCAGCGAGTTGTCCATCAGCTGCGATAGCAGGCCGGGCTCCTCGGCCGGGGCCGGGGCGGCGGCCACCGGCGGCTTGGGCGCAGGCGTGGGTGCAGGTACGGACGCGACCGGAGCCGGACCCGGTGCGGCCGCTACGGCCGACGCCGCCACCGGCTCGACCGGTTTGGCAATCACGGCCACTGCGGGCGCGGGTGTGGGGGCCGGTGCGGGCGCCGGAGCCGCCGCCATCGGCGCCGCGGAGGTCTTGCCCGACACCGCACCCGAGGCGACGGTCGACAGCTTCTTCAACTCCTCGACATTGCGTGTCAGCTCGGCCACGCGGGCGGCCGAATCCTTCTTCTCGGTGTCTTTGGAAACCTTGGCCTCGGCCGGCGCTCCTGCCGTGCCCGGCTTGCTCAAGGTCAGCTTGTCGGGCGTGGTCGCGGCGGCCTTGCGGTCCTCGACCGCGGCCTGCACCTTGCCGGCCGACTGGCGCTCGCTGTCCTTGCGGGCAATCAGCGGTGCACCACTGGCCAGGCGCTGGCGGTAGGCGTCGAAATCGGCGCTCTGGGCCTGGATGATCTGACGCGCCTCGGCATTGCTGAGGCCGCCGGCCTCCTCGCTGCTGGGCACCTTCAAGGTCGCCCCCGCCTTGAGGCGGTTCATATTGTTCTCGACAAAGGCGTCCGGGTTGGCGCGGTACAGCGAGACCAGCATCTGGTCCAGCGACACGCCGGAGGCCTGCGTTCTGGAGGCAATGCGCGAAAGATTATCGCCGGGCCTGACTTCGTACTCAGAGGCGGCACTGGGCGAGGGCTTGGCCGCCGCAGGCTTAGGAGCCGGTTCGGGCGCCGATCGGGCCTGGGTCGGAGCAGGTCTGGGCGCGGGCGCCTCGGCAACCGGCGCAGGTCGGACTGGCGCGGTGACCGCAGGTGCAGCCGAAGCCACCGGTGCCGGAGCAGGAGCCGGCGCTGCAGGAGCTGGCGAAATCACTGGAGCGGTTGCCACCGTGGCTGGTGCCGGGGCGCGGTTGACCGGGGGATCGAACAGCAAGGTGTATTCGCGTACCAGGCGCCCGCTGGCCCAGTTGATCTCCAGGATCAGGTCGACAAAGGGCTCCTGGACGACACGGTCGCTGTTGATACGCAGATAGGGCTGGCCGTTGCTGCGTCGTGCCAGCGAGACTTGTGTGCCGCTGAGCACCAGGTTGTAGTCGACGCCGGTGGCGCGGTAGGCCTCTGGCGGCGCGACGCGGACCTTCAGGGTGCCCGCTTCCTCGGGGCTGAGACTGGTGACGTCGATCTCGGCACGAAGGCCCTCGCCCAGCGCGGACTGCACATTCAGCCGGCCGAGGCCCAGGCCCCAGGCCCCGCTGGCGGCCAGGCTCAGCACGGCCACGGCCACACGGGTCAAGGTGAAACGCCCGAAGGCTGAGACAGTCAGATTCAAGGCGTTCCCCAAAGCGACGAGGCGGGGGCCGTCAGGCACCCGCCAGGTACTGCAAAATTTGTTGTGTTCAGCATGGTCTGTGCAAGGCCATCTTGATGTGAAATCACAATAACAGCAGGTAGATACGTTGACAAGCTCATGCTTTGGCTGAAATACCTACCGAGCTGCCGCTGACACAACTCCGTTACCGGCTGTGGCTTGCCGGCAACGGATCACAGGGATTACCTTAGGCCGCCAGCAAGATGCGCAACATGCGGCGCAGCGGTTCTGCCGCACCCCACAAGAGTTGATCGCCGACCGTGAAGGCGCCGACATACTCCGGGCCCATCGCCAGCTTGCGGATACGGCCGACGGGGATGTCCATCGTGCCGGTCACCGCCACCGGGGTCAGGTCTCGCAGCGTCGCTTCCTTGTTGTTGGGCACCACCTTGACCCAGGCGTTGTCGGCCGCAATCATGGCCTCGATATCGGCCAACGGCACATCCTTCTTGAGCTTGAAGGTCAGCGCCTGGCTGTGGCAGCGCATCGCACCGATGCGGATGCAGAAACCATCGACCGGAATGGCAGGCGTACCGAAGCCCTCCCCCTGGCCCAGGATCTTGTTGGTCTCGGCCATGCCCTTCCATTCTTCCTTGGACATGCCGTTACCGAGGTCCTTGTCGATCCAGGGGATCAGCGAGCCGCCCAGCGGCACGCCGAAGTTGGCGACCTCGGCCTCGCTCAGCGAACGCTGCTTGGCGATGATCTTGCGGTCTATCTCCAGGATGGCGCTTTTCGGGTCGTCGAGCAGCGCATGGACCTCGGCGTTGAGGGTGCCGTACTGGGTCAGCAACTCGCGCATATGCTGGGCACCGCCGCCCGAGGCGGCCTGGTAGGTCTGGGTGGACATCCACTCGACCAGGCCGGCCTTGTACAACGCGCCCACGCCCATCAGCATGCAGCTGACGGTGCAGTTGCCACCGGCCCAGGTCTTGCCCCCGGCGCTCAAGGCGTTCTTGATGACAGGCAGATTGACCGGGTCAAGAATGATGACGGCGTCGCCGTTCATGCGCAGCGTGGACGCCGCGTCGATCCAGTGTCCGTTCCAGCCTGCGGCGCGCAGCTTCGGATAGACCTCACTGGTGTAGTCGCCGCCCTGGGCGGTGATGATGATGCTGCAGCGCTTCAGCGCATCAATGTTGTAGGCATCCTGCAGCGTGGTTTCGTTCTTGGCGAACTTCGGGGCCTTGCCGCCCGAGTTGCTGGTGCTGAAGAACAGCGGCTCGATCAAGTCGAAATCGCGTTCAGCTTCCATGCGGTCCATCAGCACAGAGCCGACCATGCCGCGCCATCCAACCAGTCCTACGAGTTCCATCTCTATCGCCCTTTCTTCACACAGTGTTGAAATCTACTTCCCCCCGGCTCGAATCGCCGGGAGGTAGGGGCGAGACGAACCGGAGCTGCTAGCTCTTGGTAATGGTTTTGGTGGTGGTGGACGCAGTGCTGCCGACGATCGCGGCAACCACGGCATCACCCATTTCGCGCGTGCCCACTTTTTGGGTGCCCTCGGACCAGATGTCGGGCGTACGCAGCCCGGCAGCCAGCACAGCGCTCACTGCGGACTCGATACGGTCGGCAGCGTCGGCTTGTTGGAGGGAGAACTTGAGCATCATGGCAGCTGACAGTATTGTAGCCAGAGGATTGGCCACTCCCTTACCGGCGATGTCAGGTGCGCTGCCGTGGCTGGGCTCATACAGGCCTTTGTTGGCAGAATTCAGCGAGGCCGAGGGCAGCATGCCGATCGAACCGGTCAGCATCGCCGCCTCGTCGGACAGAATGTCGCCGAACATATTGCCGGTGACGACCACGTCGAATTTCTTCGGCGCCTTGACCAGTTGCATCGCCGCGTTGTCCACGTACATATGGTCCAGCTCCACGTCCGGATACTGGGCATGAACCTCGGTGACCACGTCCTTCCAGAATTGGAAGGTCTCCAGCACATTGGCCTTGTCCACGCTGGTGACGCGCTTGCTGCGCTTGCGCGCGGCCTGGAAGGCGACATGCGCGATGCGCTCGATCTCCGGACGCGAGTAGCGCATCGTGTCGAAGGCTTCCTCGGCGCCAGGGAAATGGCCGTCAACGGCGACGCGGCGGCCGCGCGGCTGACCGAAGTAGATGTCGCCGGTCAGCTCGCGGATGATCAGGATGTCAAGACCTGCCACCAGCTCGGGCTTCAGGCTGGACGCATGGGTCAGCTCCGGGTAGCAGATGGCCGGGCGGAAGTTGGCGAACAGGCCCAGGTGCTTGCGCAGGCCCAGGATGGCCTGCTCGGGGCGCAGAGAGCGCTCCAGCTTGTCGTACTTCCAGTCGCCGACCGCACCGAACAGCACCGCGTCGGCATCCTGCGCCAGCTTCAGCGTGGCCTCGGGCAGCGGATGACCATAGGCCTCGTAGGCGGCACCGCCGACCTTGGCCTCTTCCAGCTCGAAGGGCAGATCGAGAACCTTGAGAACCTTGATCGCCTCGGCGACGATTTCGGTGCCGATGCCGTCACCGGGCAAAACTGCAATCTTCATCTTGATTCCTTCTAGCCCGGATGCAATCCGGGGCTTGTGGCTTGTCTGTTCCCGGATTCCATCCGGGCTACGGTCCGATCAACCGATCAGGCGGTTGTTGAGCCAGGGCTTCTGGGCCAGGCGTTCGGCCTCGAAGGCCTGGATCTTGTCGGAGTGGCGCAGGGTCAGGCCGATATCGTCGAAGCCATTGGTCAGGCAGAACTTGCGGAAGGGCTGGACGTCGAAGGGAATCTCGGCTCCATCGGGCTTGATCACCACCTGGCGCGGCAGGTCGATCGCCAGCTGATAGCCAGGGAAGGCCTTGACTTCGTCGAACAGCTGGGCAATCGCCGACTCGGGCAGCACCACCGGCAGCAGGCCGTTCTTGAAGCAGTTGTTGAAGAAGATATCGGCAAAGCTCGGCGCGATCAGCGCGCGAAAGCCATACTGGTCCAGTGCCCAGGGCGCGTGCTCGCGGCTGGAGCCGCAACCGAAGTTGGCACGGGTCAGCAGTACCGAGGCGCCCTTGTAGCGCGGCTGGTTCAGCACGAAGTCGGGGTTGGCGCGGCGGGTGGCGGGGTCCTGCCCGGGCTCGCCATGGTCCAGATAGCGCCATTCGTCGAACAGATTGGGGCCGAAGCCGCTGCGCTTGATCGACTTCAGGAACTGCTTGGGAATGATCGCGTCGGTGTCGACGTTGTCGCGATCCAGCGGGGCGACCAGGCCCTTGTGGAGAGTGAATTTTTCCATGATTTTTCCAGTCAGTTGAGGACAGAGCTGCTCGCTAAGCTCACAGGTCTGTCCCGCAAAGTCATCAGTTCAGCTGATGCGACGAACATCAACAAAGTGGCCGGCCATCGCCGCGGCAGCCGCCATCGCCGGGCTGACCAGATGGGTGCGGCCCCCTGCCCCTTGCCGACCTTCGAAATTGCGGTTGCTGGTCGAGGCGCAGCGCTCGCCCGGCTCTAGGCGGTCGGCGTTCATCGCCAGGCACATGCTGCAGCCGGGCTCGCGCCACTCGAAGCCGGCGGTCTTGAAGATCAGGTCCAGGCCCTCGCGCTCGGCCTGTTCCTTGACCAGTCCCGAGCCCGGCACGACCATCGCCAGCTTCACATTGGCCGCGATGCGGCCGCCCAGGCGCTTGACGATGCCGGCGGCTTCGCGCATGTCCTCGATGCGGCTGTTGGTGCAGGAGCCGATGAAAACCTTGTCGATGACGATGTCCGCTATGGGCTTGTTCGGTTCCAGCGCCATGTATTGCAGGGCCCGCTCGATGGCGCCGCGCTTGGAGGCATCACGCTCCTTGTCGGGGTCGGGCACGCGGTCGTTGATGGACAGCACCATCTCGGGCGAGGTGCCCCAAGTGACCTGCGGCTGGATCTGTGCCGCGTCCAGCTCGACCACCAGGTCGAAATGCGCGCCGGGGTCGGACTGCAAGGTGCTCCAGTACTTGACCGCCAGATCCCACTCGACGCCCACCGGCGTGAACGGCCGGCCCTTGACGTACTGGATGGTCGTGTCATCTACGGCGATCAGGCCCGCGCGGGCGCCGGCCTCGATCGCCATATTGCAGACCGTCATCCGCCCTTCCATGCTCAGCGCGCGGATGGCGCTGCCGCCGAACTCTATCGTGTAGCCGGTGCCGCCGGCCGTGCCAATCTTGCCGATGATGGCGAGAACAATGTCCTTGGCACCGCAGCCGGCAGGCAGCTTGCCCTCGACCTTGATCAACAGGTTCTTGGCCTTGCGGGCCAGCAGCGTCTGCGTGGCCAGCACGTGCTCGACCTCGCTGGTGCCTATACCGTGGGCCAGCGCGCCGAAAGCGCCGTGGGTCGAGGTGTGGCTGTCGCCGCAGACCACCGTCATACCCGGCAGGGTGGCGCCCTGCTCCGGGCCAATCACATGGACGATGCCCTGGCGCTTGTCGTTCATCTTGAACTGGGTCACGCCATGGCGGTCGCAGTTGGCGTCCAGCGTATCGACCTGCAGCTTGGAGATCGGGTCGCTGATGCCCTGGCTGCGGTCGGTGGTCGGCACATTGTGGTCGCTGACGGCAAGATTGGCCGACAGACGCCAGACCTTGCGGTGCGCCAGATCCAGGCCCTCGAACGCCTGCGGGCTGGTGACCTCGTGGACCAGATGGCGGTCGATATAGAGGGTGACGGTGCCGTCTTCCTCGGTGTGGACGACGTGCTCGTCCCACAGCTTGTCGTACAGGGTGCGTGCGCTCATGCTTTGCTCTTTGCGGTAGAGGATGACGGGATTGTCTTTGAAGGGTTTGACTGTGCTGGCGGCATGGGCTCCTGGCCCGGGCACAGCGCCTCGACGAAGCGGCGCACCACATGGGGCAGCACGTCCTGGCTGCGCACGGCCAATAGATAGTCGCGGGTGGCCCAGGCCTCGTCCAGCCTGAGGACCTTGACCTTGAAGACCTGGGCGAAACGCGCCGCCGGCACGGCCGGCAGAATGGCCACGCCCAGGCCCGCCTCGACCAGCTGGGCGATCGCGTCGAAACCGCGCACCTGCAGCCGGGCATTGATCGTGCGGCCCAGCTCCAGCGCGCGCTCGCGCATCTGCTCCTCGACGGCGGCCCCGGCATGCAGGCCGACAATGTCATAGGCCAGCAGGTCTTCGAAGCTCACTTGCTCGCGACCGGCCAGCTCATGCGACGACGGCACCAGCGCGGCCAGCTCGCCGGTGCGGTAGCGCCAGGTCGTCAGCCGGTTGTCCTGGATGGGCGGCGTGAACACGCCCAGATCGGCGCGGCCCTCGGCTACGGCCGCCTGGACCTCGCTGCTGGTCAGGTCTTCGAGGCTGACGCGTATCTGCGGATGGGCTTGCGAGAAGGCCGCCAGATCGGGCGGCAGGCATTCGGCGATAGAGCCGGTGTTGGCGGCGATGCGCAGATGGCCCTTGATGCCGCGCGCGAACTCGCCGACCTCGCTCTCCAGCGCATGCAGCGAGGCATGCAGCGAGCGGATATGGCGCACCAGCGCGCGGCAGGCATCGGTCTGCTCGACGCCGCGGGCGTGGCGGTCGAACAGATTGACGCCCAGCCTCGCCTCCAGATCGGACAGTCGCTTGCTGGCCGCCGCCAGCGCCAGATGCTCGCGCTCGGCGCCACGCGTGATGCTGCGCGTCTCGGCGACGGCGAGCACCAGGTTCAGCGTGGTCAGGTCAAGGCGCATGGCGGCGGGCTGGCTTTCTAGAGACAGATCGGAACGCCGCAGCGGCCCAGGAGGCCGTGTGACTATCCAACAGGCCGCAAGGTTAGCCTTCGCAAGCAAGCGGTAGTTCCGTGATTTTGGAATCTAGACTTCGCGCTACACGAAGTCAAGCACCCAGCATCGCAGGGAATCACGGAAAGACCAGGCCGGGCAACCACAGGGAGAAGGCCGGCACATAGGTCACCAGCATCAGCGCCGCGATCAGTGCGCCGTAGAAGGGCCAGATGGTCTTCATCACCGTGCCGACCGACACCCCTCCGATGGCGCAGCCGACGAACTGCGTCGTGCCCACCGGGGGCGTGTTCAGGCCCAGCGCACAGTTGATCAGCAGCACCATGCCGAACTGGATCTCGCCCATGCCGTATTTCATGCAGATGGGCAGGAAGATGGGCGTGCAGACCAGGATGGTGGCCGCCATGTCCAGAAAGGTGCCGAGCACGAACAGGATCAGGTTGACCAGCAGGAAGATCAGCCAGGGGCTGGAGGTGAAGCTGGACAGCGCCTTGCCGGTCAGGTCGGCCACCTCGTACAGGCTGATGATGTAGCCGAAGGCCGCCGATATGCCTATCAAGAGCAGCACCACGCCGGTGGTCTTCACCGCCTTGGCCGCCGCCTTCAGGAACTGCTCCCACTTCAGCGAGCGGTAGATCACCACGCACAGGAACAAGGCGTAGAGGACAGCCACTGCCGCCGATTCCGTCGCGGTGAACACGCCCGAAAGGATGCCGCCCAGTATCAGCACGACGACGAACATGCCCGGCAGCGAGGCCGCGAAGCTGCGCGCCACGATGGCCCAGCCGGGGAAGCTGCCGGCCGGGTAGCCGCGCTTGACGGCCACCAGATAGGCGGCGGTCAGGTTGCAGACGGTCAGCAGCAGCGCCGGTATCAGGCCGGCCAGAATCAGCTTGGCAATCGACACCTTGCCGCCCGCAGCCAGCGTGTAAATGATCATATTGTGGCTGGTGGGCATCAGCGCGCCGACCAGTGCCGCGTGCGTGGTCACGTTGACGGCGTAGTCGGCGTCATAGCCCTCCTTCTTCATCATCGGAATCATCACCGCGCCCATCGCCGACACATCGGCCACCGGCGAACCGGAGACACCGCCGAACAGCGTGCAGGCCACCACATTGGACATGCCCAAGCCACCGCGCACATGGCCGACCAGGTTCTTGGCGAAGTCGACGATCTTGTCGGCAATGCCGCCGTACAGCATCAGCTCGCCGGCAAAAATGAAGAAGGGGATGGCCAGGAACGAGAACACATTCATGCCCGAAGTCATCTGCTGGAAGATCACCGCCATCGGCAGGCCCTCAAACAGGATGGTCGCCAGGGCCGACAGACCAATCGAGAACGCCACCGGCACACCCAGTATCAGCAGGCCGAAGAAGGAGATGCAAAGAATCGTCAGTGCCATGCCGGTGTTACCTCTTCGCCGCGCCGCAGGGCAACGATATGTTCAATTGAAAACAGCACGATCAAGAGACCGGCCAGCACCATGGGCACATAGCGCAGCGACTCGGACACCCCCAGCGTGGGGATCATGTAGCCGCGCACCGAGACAAACATCTCGGCGCAGTTCCAGGCCATCAGCGCGCCGAACAGCATCGTCAGCAGATGGATCAGCACGGCCAGCGAGTGATGCCAGCTGGTGGGGATCAGCCCGCCGAGCAACTCCATGCCGATATGGCCGGCGTCGCGCACACCGACGGCGCAGCCCAGCATCGTCACGTAGAGCACCAGCAGCAGGGCCAGGCTCTCGGCCCAGGTGGGGGTGTTGTTCAGCACATAGCGGCCAAACACCTGGTAGCTGACCGCCGCGATCAGCAGCACGAGGCCGGCCACGCCCAGGCGCAGGCAGGCCCGCGCAATGGCGGCGCAAATTCTCGTGAACATCGGATTTCCTTGACTGTTTGCCCCGGATTTCATCCGGGCTACGAAACTTCGGGTAGATTCTATGGAGCAGCGCAAGCCCCGCGAAGGCGTTGAGGATCAAAACTGC
>JADMJJ010000087.1 GCA_018780645.1 Burkholderiaceae bacterium | reverse complement strand
GCCACGCGCCACGGCAATGGGCCTTGCACCGGGCCCATCTGGCGATGGCGCGCCATCACTGGCCCGAGGCGCTGCAGCTGCTGGGCGAGCTGCAGCAAGACCCGCAGCTGGATGACCCGGCCCGGCTGGTGCTGGCCACCGACCTGGCACAGATCCATCTGCGCCAGGGTCGGGTCGCCGAAGGTTTGGCCGCGCTTGAGGCGATGGTCAATGCGCTGCCGCCCGGCGCATCGTTGGATGCGATCGTCGAGGAAACCTGGCTGCGCCTGCTGCACCGGGCCGGCCGTCTGGATGCAGCGCTGGAGTGGGGTCAGTCGCGCGAACAGGCCGGCAAGCTGAGCCCCACCGGCGCCGGGGTGCTCAGCCTGGTGGCGCTGGATGCCGCCCAGTTCGGTCACTGCCGGCGCTGGGCCGATCAGGCGCTGGCTGCACAGCCCGCCCAGATGGAGGCCGGCCTGGCGCGGGCCAGCCTCGCATTGGCCGGCAGCGATCCGGCCGAGGCGCTGCAGCGCTGCGAGCGGCTGGCCGCCGGCCGCGAGAACGACGGCCGAGTGCTGTCCACGCTGGGCGCCGCACGCCTGCTGAATCAGGACCTGCCCGGCGCTCGCTCGGCCTACGAACAGGCCGGCCGGTTGATGCCGGAGCACATCGGCACCTGGCATGGCCTGGCCTGGACCACGCTGCTGCAGGGCGATCTCGCGCTGGCCGAGGCCACGTTCCGCCACGCCTTGAGCCTGGACCGCAACTTCGCCGACAGCCATGGCGGCCTGGGCGTGGTGCTGGCCGCCGCCGGGCGGCGAGCCGAGGCGTCTGAAGCGATACGTCGCGCGCTGGGGCTGGACCCGCGCAGTGTCGCCGGCCACTATGCGCAACTGCTGCTCGACGATCCCGAGGTCGATCGCACCCGCCTGCTGGCACTGGCCAGGCGCCTGTTCGGCTCGCAGGCAACGCCCGGCGGCGAAAGCATCGTGGCCCTGCTGGCCAGGCGGGCGGGCGGGCCTTGACGGGCGACGGCCGTGCCAGAATCCGGCAGTCTTCTCCAACGCCCAGGCCCATCATGTCCCGACGATTGATCAGTTCCGGCTCCACTTTCGAGCACGATATCGGCTACTCGAGGGCCGTCGTCGATGGCGACTGGGTGTTCGTCTCGGGCACCACCGGTTTCGACTACAAGACCATGACGGTGGCCGATGACCTGCTGGAGCAGACCGAACAGTGCCTGAAGAACATAGGGGCCGCGCTGAGCGAAGCAGGCGCCGGGTTTGCTGACATCGTGCGGGTCACCTATGTTCTGCCCAATGCCGCCGAGTTCCCGGCCTGCTGGCCGGTGCTGCGCAAGTATTTCGGCGAGGTGCGGCCGGCGGCGATGATGATCTCCGCCGGTCTGGCCGACCCGAGGATGAAGATAGAGATCGAGGTCACGGCCCGCAAGCGTGCATGAGTACCGACCTGGCTGTTGACGCCCTGCTCTTCGATGTGGGCGGCGTGTTGATCGACATTGACTTCAAGCGGGCGCTGCGCCATTGGTCCGAGGCCTCGGGCGTGGACGAGGCCCTGCTGGCCCAGCGCTTCTCGCTCGACCGCCACTACGAGGCCCACGAGCGCGGCGAGCTGGGCGCGGCGGGTTTCTTTGCGGCGCTGCGCCGCAGCCTGCAGGTGGAGTTGAGCGACGCTCAGCTGCTGGCCGGGTGGAACGCCATCTTCATCGGGCCCTTTGCCGGCGTGGCCACCCTGCTGCGGCAGCTCGGCACTCAGCTACCCATTTACCTGTTCTCCAATACCAATCAGGTCCACCATGACTTCTGGGGCAGCCAGTACCCGGACTTGCTGGCACCGGTGCGGCGGGTGTTCTGCTCGCATGAGATCGGTCTGCGCAAACCATCGGTCGAGGCCTACGCCCATGTCATCGCACAGATCGGCCTGCCCGCGCAACGCATCGCCTTCTTCGACGACTCCACCCTCAATATCGAAGGCGCCCGGCGGGCCGGTCTGCAAGCCTTTGTGACGGCCGGTCCCGATGCCCTGCGCCAGGCGCTGACCCGCG
>JADMJJ010000043.1 GCA_018780645.1 Burkholderiaceae bacterium | reverse complement strand
AGCAGTACGTGATGAGCATGTACTACGAGCACGACATGAACCTGAAAGAGATCGCCGCCGTGCTGAAGGTCACGGAGTCGCGGGTCTGCCAGTTGCACAGTCAGTCTATTGCAAGGTTGAGAGTGAAACTGCGCGAGTGGTAGTCAAGTTTGGGGTGCTGTCCTGCCCTTGTGTTCACTCATTCGGGCTTCCAGAGGCATGATGGGACTCTTCAAACGCAATACACCAGAAACCAAGCCGACCGAGCCGGTCCATAACGCAGCCGATGCGCGCCAGTTGATCGGCTCGCTGTCGCACCAGGCCTCGGTGCTGGGTCGCGAGGCCGCCGAGGTGCGCGGCCTGATCGAGGACTCCAACAAGCAGGCACTGCTGCAGTTGGATACCGTGACCGCGCTGCAGACCCAGCTGGCCCAGGTCAATATGGCGCAGCAGGGCATAGGCGAGCAAACGCAGGGCAGCAGCCGTGCGGTGAGCCAGGCGCGTCAGGCGCTGGAGGCCGTGGGCAAGGAGGTCGGCACGATTGTCGATACCCTTAAACAAGTGGCCGAGGCAGCCGGCCAGATCACCCAGATTGCCGTGCAGACCCGGCTGGTGGCCTTCAATGCCTCCGTCGAGGCCAAGCGCGCCGGTGATGCCGGGCGCGGATTCGGCGTCGTGGCCGATGCGGTCAAGGACCTGGCCGGCAAGGTCGAGACCTCATCCAAGCAGATTCTCGGCACAGTCGGCAAGCTTGACGAGCGCATCGAGGCGCTGGCCCGCGAAATCCAGACCCAGAGCAACGCAGCCAAGCAGGGGCGCGTGCATCTGGCCCTGGCTCATGTAGAAACCGGGGTCGCAGCCATTGTTGGAGCTGCCGAGAGCAGCCAGTCCCTGTGCAACGAACTCAGCGGCGCGATGAGCGGCATGCAGGGCCAGGTGCAGCAGACCAGCAAGGCCCTGGGCCAGGCGCTGGGTCGCAGCGAGACCTTTCTGAAGATTTCCGAGGATCTGCTGGAGAAGGTTGCCGAAAGCGGCTTCGAGACCGAGGACACGCCTTTTATCGAGGCCGTGCAGCAGGCCGCGGCCGATATCTCGGCCCTGCTGGAGGAGGCGCTGAAGCAGTCGGCCATCTCCGTGACCGATTTGTTCGACGAGCGCTACCAGCCGATGGCCGGCACCAACCCGGCCCAGTTCATGAGCCGCTTCACCGGCCTGGCGGACAAGCTGTTCCCCCAGGTGCAGGAGCGCATGCTGAAGTTCAGCAACAAGGTGGTGTTCTGCATCGCCGTCGATCGCAACGGCTATGTGGCCACGCACAACAAGCAGTACTGCCAGCCGCAGCGTGGCGATCTGGCCTGGGACAGTGCCCACAGCCGCTATCGCCGCATCTTCAACGACCGCACCGGTCTGGCCTCAGCCCGCAATCAGCGGCCCTTTTTGCTGCAGACTTACCGCCGCGACATGGGTGGCGGTCGCTTTGTGGTGATGAAGGAACTGGCCGCGCCGATCAAGGTGCAGGGGCGGCACTGGGGCGGCGTGCGCTTGGCTTTCCAGTTCTGACCGTAGCCCGGATGCAATCCGGGACCATCAACGCAGGCACACCGGCCGCGCATTCCATCCGGGCTAAGCCAGGCAGGTTCTGTTTTTCCCCGTCCGCTTGGCCTCGTACAAGGCCATATCTGACCGGTCCAGCGCCTCGTCCAGCCGTTCGCCGGGCCGGTACAGGGTGACGCCGGCCGAGAAGGTCACGAACACCGACTTGCCTTCGTGCATGAACAGGCCGGCGGTCAGCGAGCGCTGCAGCCGGGTCAGCACCTGCTGCGCCTCGGTCAACGGGGTGTTGGGCAGCATGACGACGAACTCCTCGCCGCCGTAGCGGGCCACCATATCGCCGGGGCGCAGCGATTGCAGCACCTTCTCGGCCAGCGCCTTCAGCGCCACATCACCCGCTGTGTGGCCCAGCGTGTCGTTGAGCTTCTTGAAGTCGTCAACATCAAGCAGGCCCAGTGCCAGCGGCGCACCTTCGCGCTCCAGCTTGGCCTGCTCGACCTCGAAGGCGGCGACCAGGCCGCGGCGGTTGGCGATCTGCGTCAGCTGGTCGGTCGACACCTCGTCGGACAATCGGCGCAGCTCGCCCTCCAGCTGTTCTACCCGCTCGGACAGCTCGGTCGCACGTGAGTGCTCGGTGTGCAGGCGCTCCTGCGTCTGCTGCACCAGCCCCTGCACGCTGCGGCTTTCCTCCACCATCTCGCGCACCGCGCCGGTCAGGCTCTCCAGCGTGTCGGCTTTCTCTATCACCTCCGCATAGCGGCCGACGCTGAGGCTGAAACGGTCGGTGTGCTGGCCCAGTTCGCCCAGCTCGCTGAGCATGCGCTGTATCAGGCCCTTCAGCGCGTTGCGCGATCTGTTGCGGTCTTCTCGCAGCGACTGCTGGCGCTCGCGCGTGCCGGCCAGCAGCTCGGACACCGAGCGCACGCCGCGGGCGTTGAGTCCCTGCTCCAGGGTGTTGCGCATTGCGGCGGCCTGGCCCTGGGCCCAGCTGTCATCCTCGGCCAGATCGGCAAGACTGGCCGTCAACTCATGGCACAGGCTGCCCAGGGCGCCGAACAGATGGTGGCGGTGCTCCAGCAGCAGTCGCGCGCGGGTGCAGAGCTGCTGCACTTCCTGGGCGCGCTCCGGTGTGGCACCGTCCTGCAGCAGGCGCTTGTGCATTTGATCGAGTTCGCGTGACAGCTCGGCGGCGCGGGCATCGTCGGCCGGCAGGGCCACCTGCACCGTGCCCTGCAGGCCGGCGCTGACCTCGGGCCAATACTGGCGCGGGGCACCGGCGGCGCTGTCATGCCGCAGGATGTCGTCGGCCGCGTCAATGGCAAACCGACTGGTGCGCGGCTCATCGTCCTGCGGGCCCAGCAGCGCATCCAGGTCGTCCTCGACGCCGACGTTGGTGTCGGACGAGTCGTCGTCCCAGCTGTTCACCAACTGCTTGATACGTTGCAACATGCGCTGCACATCGCTGCTGCTGCCGTCGAGCACGCGCTGCAGGCTGTCTTTCTTGCGCGCCGTCGTCCACTGCCGGCCGCCGCGCTGTACGCCGCGCACCAGGCGCTCGATCAGCTCTGCCAGCGCCTTGGCCTGCGGGCCGGGGCCGTCCAGCTCCAGCGCACGTTCCAGGTGTTGCTGGGCTCGATCCCACTGACCGTCGTGCAGCGCCTTCGACAGATCTTCTCGCGACTTGGCGTCGTTCAGGCTGAGGTTGACCAGCTTGTCCAGCAAGGCCTGTGCACGGGCCGGCAGGGCCGAGGGGCTGGCGCCATCGCCCTGTTCTTCGGCATAGGCCCGGGCGTAGTTCTCAGGCGTGGGTTCCAGCTTGTCCAGTGCCAAGCGGCGCAGCGCGCCCTTGGCCAACTGTGCTGGATGGGTACTGCGCTCGTCCATTGAGGGTCAGCGCGAGCCGCTGATCGGGGTGGCTCGCACGGTCAGGTCCAGAATGCCTTCGGCATTGGCCTGGGCGATCCAGGGCGCCTTGCGCGGCAGAATCGTCTGGCTGATCCACAGCTCCAGATCATCGGGCGGTAGCGGCTTGCTGAACAGAAAACCCTGCATCACCGAGCAGCCCAGGCGGTGCAAGACCTCCATCTGGCGCAGCGTCTCGACGCCCTCGGCAATCACGCGCAGACCCAAAGACCGGGCCAGGGCGATGATGGCGGTGACGACGGCCGAACTTTGCGGCGTGATGCCCAGATCGCGCACGAAGCTGCGATCGATCTTCACCTCGGAGATCGGCAGGGTGGTCAGATAGGCCAGCGAGGAATAACCTGTGCCGAAGTCATCGATCGAGATCTCGACGCCGACCTCGTTGAGCCTATGCAGCGAGGGGATCACGTTCTGCAGGTCCTTCATCAGGCCCGTCTCGGTGATCTCGAGCTGGATTGCACGGTGCGGCACGCCATAGGTGCTGACGCATTGGTGGATGTGCTCGACGAGGTCCGAGCGCTCGAACAGCCGGTTGGGCAGATTCACCGCGATCGAGTCGCTGAAGCCGAAGTTGATCTGCCAGATCTTGGCCTGGCGGGCGGCCTCGCGCAGCGCCCATTCGGACAGCGGCACGATCAGCCCGGTCTCCTCGGCCAGCGGAATGAAGTCGCCCGGCGGCACCAGCGTGGGCCCGCGCTGCCAGCGCATCAGCGCCTCGACGCCGACCATGCGCGCCGCGCGCACATCGATCTTCGGTTGATAGTGCAGCACCAGCTCGTTGCGCTCGATCGCCTTGTGGAGGGCGCTTTCAAGCTCCAGTTTCTCGCGGCCGCGTCCGGCCAGCTGCGGGCTGTAGAGCACCGAGGCGTTGCGGCCCTGCGACTTGACGGCATACATCGCCACATCGGAGTTGCGCAGCAGGTCCGCCATCGTGATGCCATCGCGCGGATAAATGGCGATGCCGACGCTGGCGGTGACAAAACACTCCTGGCCGGCAATGAAGATCGGTTCGCGCAGCGCTTCCAGCACCCGCTGGGCGACGCGCTCGGCGTCGCGTTCGTCGATCACCTCGGGCAGCAGGGCGACGAATTCGTCGCCACCCAGACGGCCCACGGCTTCGAGCGTGCGGTGCGAGCGGCCGCCGACCGACTCAAGCATGCCTTCCATCACCGTGTCCGAGTGGCGCACGCAGCCGCGCAGGCGGCGCGCCACCTCCATCAGCAACTCGTCACCGGCGCTGTGGCCCAGGGTGTCATTGATGATCTTGAAGCGGTCCAGGTCGATCAGCAAGAGGCCGACCTCATGGCCCATGCGGCGCGCCTGCTCGATCGCGCGCTCGGTGCGCCAGATCAGCTGACGGCGGTTCGGCAGGCCGGTCAGCGCATCGAAGTTGGCCAGCTGGCGGATCTTGTCCTCGGCCATGCGGCGATCGGTCACGTCCTGCACGATGCCGGTGTAGCCGCTGGCATTGCCCTGTTCGTTGAATTCGGGCTCGGCCTCGATGTGGATGATGCGCGAGCGCCCGTCCAGCAGGGTCACCGCCAGATCGGTGACGAGCACCGAGTTGTGCGCGATCACGTCGCGCAGCAGGCGCAGGAACAGCGCGCGGTCGTCGCGGCCGACCATGCGCATCACGCCGATGAAGTCCAGCGAGTCGCCGGGCCCATGGCCGAACACGCGCACCGCCTCGGCCGCCATCTGGAAGCCCGCCGTGCCACCGCGCCGCCATTCGAAACTGCCCATGCGGGCCAGGTCTTGCGCGCGCGCCAGCCGCGCCTTGCTGCGCTCCAGCTCGATGCGGGTGCGCGATGAGCGCAGCAGATAGCGCAGGCGCCCGGCGAGCAGGCTCCACTGGTTGGATTTTACGAAGAAGTCGGTGGCGCCCACCTGGTAGGCGCGGTTGATCGAGGTGTCGTCGTCGAGGCCGGTCAGCATCAGCACCGGAATCGACTCGAAGCCGGGCATCTCGCGCAGGCGCATGCAGGTCTGGAAGCCGTCTGGCTCGGGCATCATCGCGTCGAGCACGATGATGTCGGGTGACCATTCGCTGATCATCGTCAGCGCCTGCTCGCCACTGGACGCTTCGGTGATGTGGAAGCCGCGCTCGCGCAGGGCGATCGCCGTCAGCAACAGGTTCACCTCGTCGTCGTCGACGAGCAGCACCCGGGGCTGTTCCGTGCCTTCCTCATCCATATCGTCACGTGCACTCATTGGGGTTCCGACAAAAGGGCCTGCAGCGCAAGGCGCACATATTCCACATCCGACTGCATGCCGTCCAGCAGCGCCTCCAGGCCCTCGACCTGACCGTCGCGCGCCAGCTGCTCTATTTCAGCACAGCGCCTGGACAAATCCAGGGCGCCGATGCTCGCCGAGGAAGACTTTAATGTATGGGCGACGTGACGTATGGCCGCTAAATTCGGTACTTCGGTGCGGGCGGCCTGCAATTCGGGCATCAGCCGGTCCAGCGAAGCGAGAAAGGCAGTCGCCACCCGGGCCAGCAGGCGGTTGTTGCCGCTGGGGTCGAGTTCGCGCAGGCGGTCCAGCGCATGGGCGTCCAGGGTGATGGAGCTGGCGGTCGGGGAGTGGGGTGCATTCATGGCAGACAATCCATCACTCAGGGTACTTGATTCCTTGGCGGCTGCGTCGGCATCGGCGCTGGAGCCCGAGGCAAGCAGGCAACGTGCCAGCAATTCTTGCAGCTGACGCTGACGAAACGGCTTGGACAGATAGTCATCAAAACCCAGGCCGCGCAGCCGCTGTTCGTCGCCGCCCAGGGCATTTGCGGTCACCGCGGCCACCTTGGTCTGGGGCGGCGTACGAAAGGGAAAGCGCGTGCTGGGCCCGCGCCTGAACCAGCCCAAGGCCTCGATGCCGTCCATGCCGGGCATTTGTATGTCCATCATCACCAGATCGAATTCATGCTCGCACAAGGCCTTCAGGCCGCTCAGGGCGTCCGAACTCAGCTCCACATGGCAGCCGAGTTGGGCGAGCATCTGGCTGATGACTTCCTGATTGACCGGATTGTCCTCGATTACCAACACACGGAAATTCAGATTTCCCCTCAGCTGAGTGATGGAGGCTGCGGTCGGCTGCTGACCCAGCAGGGCCAGGCGCAGCTCCTCGCGGCGCAGCGGCTTGCCCAGCACCCGGTGGTAGCCGGCAGCCAGCGCGCGGTGCTGCAATATGCCATCGGCCTGGGTGGACAGCAGCAGCCAGCGGGTGCTGCCGATCAGACCCTGGGTGCGGACGCACTGCATGAAGTCCAGGCTCTTGAAGTCAGAAGCACCCAGATCAAGCAGGGCGAGTTCGAAGGGGTGCTCCCTGTCCCGCAGCAGGCGCAGGGCAGCCTCGGCGTCAGCGACCAGGTCGACCTGGTAGCCCCATTGCTCCATCTGCCCCTTCAAGATCTGGCCGCTGCTGTCATGCCCATGGACGATCAGGGTGCGGCCGGCGGCGCTCAGCCGGGTCGGCCGCGGCTGCATCGTGGTCCTGGGTTGCGCAGACTGCACGGCCAGACTGAACACGAACTGCGAGCCCTGGCCGGGGCGGCTGTGCACCGAAATCTGCCCGCCCATCAGCTCGACGAGCTGGCGCGAGATCGCCAGGCCCAGCCCGGTGCCGCCGTAGCGCCGCGACAGGCTGCCATTGGCCTGGGTGAAGGCGGTGAACAGGCGCGGCTGCACGTCCGGTGCGATGCCGATCCCGGTGTCAATGACCTGGAACTCCAGCATCCAGCGGCCGGACTCGCCCCCCACGCCTTCCAGGCCGTCGAGCTGAATCAGCACCTCGCCGCTGTCGGTGAACTTGATCGCATTGGCGATCAGGTTGATCAGCACCTGGCGCAGCCGCAGTGCATCGCCGTGCACCAGCGCGGGCAGGCCCGGGCGCTCGCGGAAGTTCAGCTCCAGGCCCTTTTCGTAGGCGCGCGGGGCCAGCATCTCCAGGGTGTCCTCGACCACCGCCCGCAGCTCGAAGTCGGCATGCTCCAGCTCCAGCTTGCCGGCCTCGACCCGCGACAGGTCCAGAATGTCATTGATGATGCGCAGGAGCGTCTCCCCCGAACGATGCACCGCCTTGGCGTAGCGCGACTGCTGGGCGCTCAGCGCCGTGCCTATGAGCAGTTCGCTCATGCCCAGGATGCCATTCATCGGCGTACGGATCTCGTGGCTCATATTGGCCATGAACTCGCTCTTGGCCAGGCTGGCCGCCTCGGCCAGGTCACGGGCGCGTTTGAGTTCACGCTGGCGCTCATGGGCCTCTGTGACGTCACCGACCATGCCGTAGATGCGCGATTGGCCCTGAGCCCCATGGGGCTGCATGCGGGTGCGCAGCCGCATCCAGCGCTGGCCCTTGGCCGGATGCACGATACGGATGATGATGTCCACCGGCTTGTGCAAAGCGTCTGCGGTCTGCTGCGCCAGCCGCTCGTCATAGCGCTTCAGGTCGTCCGGGTGCACGCGGCTGCGGATGATGCCCGGCCCCAGGCGCAGCTCCGAGGCCTGCAGACCGAGAATGTCCAGCAGCAGCGGGGAACTGAAATACAGTGTGTCCCAGGCTGGATTGGTGACAAAGAGGCTTTCGCACATCGCCTCGGTGACCTCGCGAAAGCGCGTGTCGCTCTCCTGCAGCGCGCGCTCCAGCTGGCGGCGCTGCGTCACGTCGACCAGGCTGACCAGGCCCAGCGCCATCCGCGGATCAGCCAGGCAAAGGGTCTGGCGCTGCAATTGCAGCCAGCGCTCGGCACGGTCCTGGTCGAGGCGCAACTCTTCAGGCGCAGGGGCCTGCTCGCTCCAGTCCTGCAACAGCTGCCGTGACCACCATGCGCTGAGCGCGGGATCCAGCGAAGCCCTGGCCGCGCCGGCGCCTAGCAGACGCTCGGCGGCGGGATTCAGATGCAGCAGGTCGCCCTGGTCCAGATCGAAGACCAGCAAGGCGCCCGGCAGGCCGTCCCACAGCACCTTCATGCCATGCAGCACATCGGACAGCTCGGCGCCGCGCGCAGGCTCCGGCCGCGCCGTCCCCGGCCTCGGGCGCAATGGCCCATGCTGCAGCTGATTGCGGGCAAACATCAGGCGGTAGGCATCAATGATTGGTTTCATCCCTGTCTTCTTGTACTTTGCTCCGCCGCACCGGGGGTGTCGGCAGTCTCCCGTCTCTCGGGTCTCATCGTCTGTGCGAGTCCAAACTTGACCGCCGATTGATGGCGGCCGGCCTTGCCAGCGTGCAAAGATGCCGGCGGCGTGGCACAGGTCACACGATTTACGTCCTTACAATGCCTCGCATGGTGGATCGAGTGAGTGAACGGCGTGAGGGCGGTAGCCGCCGCCCCTGGTGGGGGGCAGGTCTGCTGCTGGCCCTGCTGGCGACGACGCTGCTGGCCCTGGGCCTGCGCGACGGCATGGCTGCGACCTCCGCCGTGAGCGGGCCGCCCTGGATGCTGGTGCTGCCACTGAGCCTGTTGTGCGGCGTGCTGCTGCTGCTGTTCGCCGCGCTGGGTTGGCATATGGGTGTGCGCATGACGCGCCAGCGCCTGCAAGAGCCCTTGCGCGAGGCCCGCGTGCAGCTGCAGAGCCTTTCGCAGCTGCAGCCGGACTGGCAGTGGCAGACCGACGCCGAGCACCACCTGGTGCGCTGGCAGGCGCCGCAGGGCGTGCCGGCCTCGAGCTGGATCGGCGCGGCTGCCACGCAGACTCTCTGGGAGCGCTTCGTGCTGGTGGGGCCAGATCTCGACTCGACCGCGCCGGCGAGCCGGCTGCATGTGCGGCTGGACGAGCGCGTGCCGCTGCAGGATGTGGTTGTGCAGGCCCATGTGGAGCAGGGCGCGGCGGCGCAGTTCTCGGGCAGCTGGCGCTTGCGCGGCCTGCCCTGCTTCGATGCCACCGGCCGTTTCAGCGGCTATCTGGGCACCGCCCATGCGCTGACGCCAGGCCTGGCCGCGGCGCAAGTTGCTGCCGATCAACGTCAATGGTTGCAGGCCTTGCCCGGGCCGGCGATGCTGCTGCTGGAGCTGAAGACCGGCGCGCTCGAACTGCTCAATGTCAACCAGGCCGCTGCGACCCTGCTGGGCCGCCGCGCCGATGAACTGCCCGGCCTGAGCTGGACGCAGTGCCGCGAATTGCTGCCGGGCCAGGTGCGCGAGGCGCTGGCTGCCGTGGCCGATGGCGAGCCGGCGCCCTGCGGCGCCTGGGTGCTGTGCCGCACGCCGCTGGCGCAGGACGGCGATGGCCGGCAACTGCTGGTCTCGCTATGGCCGCAGACGGCCGCGGGCGCCGCACCCGCAGGCGAGCAGCAGGCGCAGACGCTCAGCGATCACGAATCCTTCAGCTACACCGTATCGCACGATCTGCGCGCGCCGATACGGGTCGTCGAGGGCTTCACCCGCATCCTGAAAGAGGACTATGGCCGGCTGCTGGATCGCATCGGCAACGACCATCTGGACCGGGTGATGGGTGCTGCCGCGCGCATGAACAGCATGATCGATGCGCTGCTGGCCCTGGCCCAACTGTCGACCCAGCCCTTGGCACGCCAACCGGTCAATCTGAGCCAACTGGCCCGCTACATTTTCGACGACCTGCAGCGCAATGCGCCGGAGCGCAGGGTCGAGGTGCAGGTGGCGCCGGACATGCAGGTCCATGGCGACCCGACCCTGCTGCGCGTGGCCCTGGAGAATCTGCTCGGCAATGCCTGGAAATACAGCGCCAAGTGCGAGCTCGCGCGCATCAGCTTCGAGCATGGCCAGCATGAGGGCCGCCAGGTCTATCTGGTGCGTGACAACGGTGCAGGCTTCGACATGCGCTTTGCCGACCGCCTGTTCGGCGTCTTCCAACGCCTGCACAGCGCCAGTGAATTCCAGGGCACCGGGGTTGGCCTGGCCTCGGTGCGGCGCATCATCCGCCGCCATGGCGGTGACATCTGGGCGGAGTCGGAGGTGGGCAAGGGCGCGAGTTTCTTCTTCACCTTGCCCATGCGTTGAGGGTTTTGGCCCCGGATTGCATCCGGGCTACCCCAGCATCCGTAGCCCGGATGCAATCCGGGGTCGTCAGCGCACCGAACCCGGCAAAGCCAGCAACTCGACCGCCTCGACCAGGCGCTGCGCCTGCAGCTCCAACGAGCCGCCATCCCCCATCTGCTGCAGGCGGGCCAGGGCCTCGCTGCGCGAGAGCGAATAGCGGTGCATCAACACCCCCACGGCGACCGACACCAGTTGCAATGTCGGGTCCGATGCCACCGCGGCCGGCTCCTCGGCCGCGCGCGGTGCGCGCTCACGCGTCTGCGCAAAGGCAGCCTCGACGGCCGGCACGATCTGGTGGATGTCCAGCGGCTTGACCAGATAGGCCACCGCACCCAGGGCCTTGACCTGGCTGACGGTGTCCTCGTCGGCGAAGGCGGACAGGAACATGAAGGGGATCTGCAGATACTCGCGCAGATAGGCGGCAACGTCGAAGCCGCTCATGCCTTCCATGCGGATGTCCAGCAGGGCCAGCTCGGGGCGGTGCTCGCGCGCCAGCAGGATGGCGTCATCGCCGTTGTCGGCGTCTATCACCTCATAGCCGGCCTGCGCCAGGCCATGCGTCAGCGTGGCCAGCACCAGCCGGTCATCATCAACGACGAGGATCTTCCCTTTGTTGCTCACGTGCCTTGTTCTCCGGCGCTGCAGGCCTGGGTCCGGTTCTGAACCATCAGCCAAGGCTGATTGTCTCTCAAACAGCCTGTCTGGCTCACAGTGGTTCCAATAGAGTGACGCCGGGTGGCTTCAGTTCCACGCTGCACAGGACCTCGTCGCCCTGCTGGACCATGGTGAACTTGGCGCTGCGTCGGGGCAGCAGGGCGCGCACCAAGCCCAGGCCCGACACGCCGCCGTGGACCTTGGCCAGCGCAAAACCGTCGGGCAGGTGGCCGTTGTTGCAGATCTGCACCAAGACCTGACCCTCGCCGCAGATCAGCCGGCATGAGACCTGGCCCTGGCCTGCATCCGGCCCACCGCCGCTGCTGTGCTTGATGGCATTGGTCAGCAGCTCGTTCAGCGACAGCGCGATCGGGATCGACTCGGCCTCGGGCAACGCCCATCGATGGACCTCGTGACCCTCCACGCTGAAGGCGATGCTGCGCCCGAACATGCGCTGCACCGAACCGGTGATGGCCTCGACCACATTGCGCAGCCGCAGCGGTCCGGCCGCACCGACCTGCAGGCCATAGACCTGGGCAATGGCCTGCACCTGGCCCACCGCCTCGGTGATGACCGCCCGGACCTCGGGCCGGCGCTGGGCGATTTGCTGCAGCAGGCCGGCCACTCCCTGCAGATTGTTCTTGATGCGGTGGTGCACTTCCTTCACCAGCAACTCGCGCTGGGCGATGGCCGCCTGCAGCCGTGCCTCTTCGGCGGCGCGCTGGTCGGTGACGTCGCTGGCCACCAGCAGCAGCTGATCCGGCCCCTGGGCGGCGCCCTCGGAGACGTCGACCAGGGGCAGGTAGCGCGCGTCCCAGACGCGCGGCTGGCCATCGACGCTGAGCCGGTACTCGCGTTGCGTGACCTCGCTGGTGTGCAGGGCGGCTCGCATGTCCTCGGCAATCTTCAGCCCCTTTTCCGGGCCGAACATCTGCTCCGGCGTCAGCCCCAGCACCTGCTCGGCCGGCCGCCCGGCCAGTGCCGCGGCGACCTGGTTCAGGCGCTCGACGCGTAGGCTGTCGGCATCATGCAGGCTGATGGCCAGCGGCGCGGTCTCGATGATGCGCTGCAGGGAGGCCTGGGCCTGCAGGGTCAGCGCCTCGGCTTGGCGGCGGCGTTCGATGTCCAGCAGCGCATAGGTCAGCTGGCGGCCGCTGGCCTCCAGGCCGGTCACCACCGCATTGCCGACGACCCAGAACTCGCGGCCATCGCGCCCGCGCAGCCGGCATTCGAAGGTTTCGGCCTGGCCCTCGGTCAGTTCGTCCAGGTAGTGGGTCTGGCGCAAAGGGTGATCCGGGTCGGGAGTGGCCACGCAGCTCATCGGCTGGCCGACGAATTCGGCCAGATCGCCGCCGAACATGCGCCGCGCCGAGCGGTTCATCCACTCGATGCCACCGCGGCCGACGGTGACGATGCCCACCAGCACCGAGTCCAGGATGGCGCGGGTGCGTTCGGTCTGCAGCAGCAGCGATTGCTGGGCGCGCCAGCGCTCGTCGACGCTGACATAGGAGGCGATCACGCCGCCGCTGGGGTCACCCTCGTGCATCAGCCGCTTGCTGACCTGGACCCAGAAGCTGCTGCCGTCCTGGCGCTTGAGGCGGCGCTCACCGCTCCAGCGGCCCTGCCGGCGCAGGCCGTCCTCCCGGCCCAGGGTCTGATGTCGGTAGTCCTCGGCGCTCTCGAACAGGCGCGAATGCTCCAGCCCGATCAGCTCGTTTATCCGATAGCCGCTGAGCATGGCCAGCGCGCCGTTGGCGCGCTCGATGCGGCCGTGGCGCAGGATCGCGATGCCCACGTCCGAGAGGCTGAACATCAGCTCGCGGTCGTGGGCCAGGGCCTGCAGCTCGGCCTGCTGCACCTTCAGCCGGGTGATGTCGGTCACGACGGCGATTGCCTCGTCCTGGTCCTGAGGAAACGCACGGCCGCCCGAAGTTTCCTCACCCCCCTCGGGGGGCGGACGCCGCGAAGCGGTGGCCAGGAGGGGGGCGTGACCCGGGGCGCTGCTGCCCAGCACGCGGCGCAGCGACAGTGACAGCCAGCGCTGGGTGCGTTCGGCGCTGGCAGGCTGCACGAACTCGGCCTCGAAGGTGGTGATTGCATCCAGCGCCAGCAGGGCGGTGGTGATCTGCGGCAGCAGCTCGGGCTGTGCGGCAAACAGCTGGGTCACCGCGGTGCCGGCCTGGGTGTGGGCCGGCAGGCTCAGCATCTGCTCGAAGCGCTGGTTGCAGCGCACCAGGTGGCGGCCACGCAGATAGGCGATGCCGACGCTGGTGCTGTCGATGATGGTGGTCAGCTCATGCAGCAGCTGGGCATTGCGCGCCTGGGCCTGCTGCTGCACGGTCACGTCCAGGGTCACGACCGAGGTTGTGCGCTGGCCCGAAGCCAGGCGGCCGGGCTCGACGCGGGTCAGCAGCCAGCGCAGGCCCAGCTCCGGGTGGCGCACCGCGTAGCGCACCTCGACCTTGTCGCCCTTTTTCAACGCCTGCTGCAGGCGTTCGAATTCGGGCAGCGAGCCGGGCTCAACGATGTCGCGGCCCACGCCCTGCAGGCTGGCCAGACTGTGTGTTGAGGTGCCACTGGTGGCGGCCTTGCTGCTGCGCGGGCGCAGCCAGCCGGCGTCCTGCTGGAAGGTGGCCAGACCGACGCCGGCGGTGTCCATCAGCGCGTCGATCTGCTGGTGGGCGAGATCGCGTTCCTCCTCGAGGCTGCGGTCCTCGATCACCGCCATATAGCGGCGATGGCCGGACTGCGTGGCATGGCAGCGCACCAGCGAGCGCAGCCAGCGCGTGCGGCCCTGAGGATCGAGCAGGGTGCACTGGGTCTCGACCTGGCGCGCGCCGGGCTGCAGATCGGCGCGTGGTCGACCCTCATGCCAGCCCAGCAGCTGCTGCAGCGCAGGAGGCGCCTCATGCAGGGTGGCCGGCAGCTCCAAGGACAGGGCGGCGAAATTGGCATTGCTGCGCAGGAGCAGGCCGGTCTCGTCGAACAGGGCCATGCCCATGGGGCTGAGGTCCAGCCACTGTTCCAGCTCGTGCAGCCAACGCTCGGCATGTTCGCGGGCCGCATGTTCGGCCTGCCAATCGGCGGCGGGTTCGGCGGCTGCGGTCGTGCTTGTTGGGGCTGCGACGGGCGGGGAGGGCAGGGTGCCGGCCGCATCGCCGACCCGCACCTGCAGCATCCAGCGCGCATCGTCGAGATGCCCGGCCTGCAGGCGCACCAGGGTCAGGGTGCCCACGCGGCCATCGGGCAGGGCCAGCTGCGGTGCGGGCGGCGGCAGGCGTTTGGTGTTCAGCGCCGTGCTGGCCTTGGTCAACCAGACCAGGAGGGCACTGCCATTGCTGCAGCGCAGGGCTTCGGTGTTGCCGGGTTCCACGCCCAGCAGCTGGCGCGCGGCCGGGTTGAGCTCGCAGATCTGCAAGCGCCGGTCGAGCAGCAGCACCGGGTCGCTGAGCACGCCCAGGATGCCGCGCAAGGCGGTCATGTCCTGGGGAAGCAGGGAGAGCTGTGAGGGCATTGTCGGAAGGCTTGCTGGCGTGCCGGGCAGTTTACGCACCGGCCATGGGGTCAGTGGCCGGCCTTCGCACAGCGCCCGCGCGTCAATCGAGTTGCTTGGCCTTGCCCAATGCTCGCAGCACGGCGTGGTTGATTTCCTCGGCGCTGAGCATCAGCGTGTCGGCAGCGGCGCGGAAGTCGAACAGCGACTCGGCCTCGATCGCCCGCGCCAGCTCCATATAGGGATGGTAGGGCCCGCTGTGCTTGGCCAGGGCCTGGCTGACGCGCTCGGGCACCGGCACCGTCTTCAGCAGCTGGTCGAAGGGCTGGTGCAGCATGCGGTCCAGCAGCGAGAACATGCCGCAGATGAACATCTCGTCGCGCACCTCGGACTCGGCATTCGCCCCGGCCAGCTCTTCCATCAGCAGGCCGCGGCGCACGGCGGCAAACATCACCGGCCGCATGTTCGCGTCCTTGCTGGCGGTCGTCAGCAGCAGGGCCAGCCAGCGCTTGAGCCGCGAGTAGCCCAGCAGCATGATGGCGTGGCGGAAGGAGCTGACCTCCACCGTCAGGCCGAAGGCGGCCGAGTTCAGGTAGCGCATCAGCTTGAAGGCCAGCGAGGGGTCGCGGCGCAGCGTGGCTTCCATCTTCTCTATCGGTTCGGCCGCGTCAACCCGTGCCATCAGCTCGATGATGACCTGCAGATCGGCCTGCACCTCGCGCTTGCCACCGGCGGGCAGGGCGCTGTCCTCCATCGGCCAGCCCAGCACCGCGACGGCACCGCGACGGAAGCTCGCCTCCAGATCTTCCAGCGTGTGCACGCCTGACTGCACGTGCTCGATGCTGCGCGTCACGCCCGCGGCCGGCGGGGTGTCACCGAGGCGGCGGTCGTCCTCGAGATCGATGATCGAGTACTTGAAGCAGGGCAGCACATCGCGAGGCAGTTCGGACAGCGGCCGGCCCTTGATCAGCAGGGTGTTGCCATTGACGCGCAAGGACAGCAGCGCCTCGGCATGGGCCGGATTGCAGGCGATGAAGGCCGGCACCTCAATCATCAGATTGGCGCTGGGCTTGGCCTCCATCAGGTCGTGCAGCAGGCTCTCGCTGACCACGTTCAGCGACACCAGGCCGCCCTCGGCCGGCCAGACCTCGTTCACTGCCGCCAACAGCGGCGCGGCGGCCACGCTGGCGTCGGGCCGGATCGGGAACACCGTCAACCGCGTGGCCATGACCATGCGGTTGCGATCGATCATCGGGGAGTAGCCGAGAACGACCTGGTCCAGGATAGGGTGCGTGCTGGTCATTTGAAATGCTGTTGCGGTCAACCGTTCAGATACTGGAACAGCGTCAGCCGCTGCACCATGGAATAGGCCTTGAGCGCGGCGTCATAGCCGGTCTGCTGGTTCTGGAAATCCGAGATTCCCTGCACCATGTCCAGATCCTCCGCGTTCGATTGCTCGGTCTGACTGTACAACTTCTGCGAAGCAAAACGCGATTCTGTGCCGTCCAATCCGTTCATTGCCTCGCCGAGCTCGCTGCGCACCGACAGCATGCGGGCCAGCGAGGCGTCCAGGTCGCGAATGCCGTTGGTGACGGTCTGCGATACCTGGCCGGTCGAGCGACCAGGCGACTGCAGGTCGCTGATGGCGCTGTCCAGCGTGTTGAAGATCGACAAGCCCTCGGTCGAAGGCACGATCTCGAAGCTGTCGCCGTCGGCCGGTGCGCCCTGGATCGTGAAGGCCATGCCATCAACCTCGATTGACTGGCCGGGCTTGAACGGCCCGGCGGCGGCGGTGGGGGCACCGTCCTTGAGCACCGCGTAGGTGCTGGTGGCGCCAGAGCCGCTGAACTGCACGCTGTAGACCGTGCCCGTGGTCAGCGCCAGCTGGCTGGGGTCGGTGACCGTGCCCGGGCCTATCCAGGCGGTCGTGCTGTTGGTGTTGCGGGTCTCGAAGATGCCATTGCCGGTGGGGGCCTGCAGCCAGGCCGCCGCACCGTCGACGCTCAGCGGCATGTTTTCGTCCTGGCTGCCGCGGATGGCGCCGGCCGTGCCCTTGTAGGCCACGCCGCCGGCGGTGTCCAGGAACGGGGGGCTGGCCGCACCCTGACCGCCGAACAGGTAGCCGCCGGTGCCATCGGGCCGGTTGGCCACGGCCAGCAGCGACTCGCGCAGGCCGACCAGACGATTGGCCAGCACAGCGCGGTCGGTGTCCTTGTAGCTGCCGTTGCCCGCGGAGACCAGGGTCTCGCGAATCTGCTGCATCAGCTCGACCGCGTCCCCCATCGCGCCCTCGGAGACCTGCATCGCATTGCGGCTGGACTCCAGCGAACGCTGGGTGGCGTCGATCCGGTTGATATTGGCCAGCGCGCGCTCGGCCTGGGCGGCGCCGGTCGGGTCGTCGCTGGCGCGCTGGATGCGTTTGCCCGAGGTGAGGCGCTGCTGCGCCTCCTGCAGCTCGTTCTGCCGACCCTGTAGGCTGCTGACGCCGGAGGCAAAGGAATTGTTGGTGCTGACGCGCATGGTGCTTGACTCCGAACGGGTTTACCTGCCGGCCACTTCGAGCAGGGTGTCGAACACCGACTGGGCCACTTGCAGGACCTTGGCCGCGGCCTGGTAGCTCTGCTGGAACTGCATCAGCCGCGCCGCCTCCTCGTCGAGGTTGACGCCGGCCTTGCTGCTGCGCTCCTGCTCGGCGGTGGCGGCCACGCTGCTCGAGATATTTGCCTTGGTGGCCGCACCCTGCACGCGCACGCCGATGTCCGACATTGCCGAGGCATAGGCGTCGGTCAGCGTGGCGCCGCCGGTGATGCTGCCGTCGGGCTGCAGTTGCTTGCCGACCATGGTCTTGTCGCGCAGGGCCAGAAAGGCCAGCGCATTGCCGTTGTTGGTGCCGGGCAGGGTGGTCTTGTCGACGGTGAAGGTGTCGCCCGTGCCGCCGCCCACCGGGCCTTTGGGCACACCATTGAGCTTGAGCTGGAAGCCGTTGAGCGTGATCGGCTGGCCGGGCACCCAGGTGCCGGTGCCGCTGTTTACGACGGCGCCGCTGGCACGGTCAACGAAGTCGTAGCTGTAGTCGCCGGTGTCCGAGGTGAAGGTGATGTTGACCCGCACATCGGGTGTGACAGCGGGGTCGGTGCTGGGCAGCACGGCGGACACGCCGGCGATGGTGCCGGTGCCCTTGTTGTTGGCGCCCACCGTGCCGGTCACCGGCGAGGCGGCGGCCAGGCCGTTGGGCTTGTCCATGATGCGCTGCATGTCATTGGCGGCGCGGGTCACCGGCTGCAGCAGAAAGCGGTCGGTGGCGCCGGGCGGTACGGCGCCGAAGCTGATCTTGAAGCCGTCGACGGTGTCGCCGTCAACCACCAGCTGCTTGTTGCCGTCGCTCAGCCGTGTCAGCTGGTAGCTGCCCGGCGTGCCGGCAGGGTCTGCGACCAGCTCGTAGCTGCTGGCCTTGAGCTGGTTGGCGTCGGTCACGCTCAGGCCGACGACCGAGGTGAAGGAGCCGCCCGGGTCCCGTGCGTTGCTGGCAGCCGCCAGCGCCAAAGGCGCCCCGACGCTGAACAGTGGCGCTCCCGGCGAGCCGGCGGCGCTGGTCAGGTCCAGGCCCAGGGCCTGCTGCTTGTTGACCTCGCTGGCGAAGGACACGGCCAGTTGGCCGACCAGATTGCGCGCGGTCTGCAGATCGACGTTCTGGTATTGCAGGATGCCGGCAATCGTGCCGCCGCCGAGCGTGTTCTCGTCCAGCATGCGCGTGCCGTTGGCCTCGGTGATGCCGAGCTGCACGCGTGCCGGGTCGTACTCGTTCTGCAGCACGACCAGGTCCTGCGAGGAGCCGCCCAGCACCAGGCGCTGGCCGCCGCCGACGAAGACGCCCATGGTGCCGTCGGTGGCGATCATGGTCGAGACCTGCACATACTGGCTCAGCTCCGACACCAACTGGTCGCGCTGGTCCAGCAGGTCATTGGGGGTGTGGCCGCCACCCTGCACGGCGGCGATCTTGTTGTTGGCCTCGACGATC
Source organism: Burkholderiaceae bacterium (assembly GCA_018780645.1). Lineage (GTDB taxonomy): Bacteria > Pseudomonadota > Gammaproteobacteria > Burkholderiales > Burkholderiaceae_C > Paucibacter. The sequence goes on along the minus strand of JADMJJ010000043.1, from coordinate 50,328 downwards.
TGCTTGGCGATCTGGTTCACCGTGGCCACCGTCGTGCGCATGTCCATGGCCACGCCGTCCTGCAGCGCATCGAGCTGCTTGCCGGCATCGCTGAAGCGTGCCGCCGCCTCCTGGGCACGTGCCAGTGCAGACTGTCGCGCCGATGGGTCGGACGGGTGGGTGCTGACATCCACCATCGAGTTCAGCAACTGGCTGGCGGCATAGCCGAGGCCCTCGGCGCCGGTGCCGAACACCTTCTCCAGCTGGCTGAGCTTGCTGCTGCGCGCCGCATCCATCGAGGAAACGGCCCGTGCGGTGGCGGCCTCGCGGGTCAGGAAGGCGTCGTGCGAGCGCGTCACCGTGGTCACGTCCACACCCTTGCCGAAGAAGCCGGCGCCGGTGTACTGGCCGCTCGAGTTGGACAGCTCCACGCTCTGGCGCGAGTAGCCGGCCGTGTTGGCATTGGCAATGTTCTGACCGACGGCCTGCAGGGCCGCATAGTTGGCGAACATCGCGCGCGTGCCCAGCGAGATCAGTGCGGAGGTGCCCATGGCGTGCCTTGTTCAGTGTGCCATCAGGCCACCATCTGGCGCTGCAGGCGCAAGGTGGTGTTGATGACCTTGGTGAGCTTGTCCGCATAGGCGGGGTCGGTGGCGTAGCCGGCCTTTTGCAGGCCGCGCGCAAAGCTCTCGGGGGTGGCCGAATTGGCCACCACATTCTTGTAGCGTTCGTTGCCGGTGAGCAGATTGGCGTAGTCGCGGAAGCCCTCTTCGGTGCTGGCATAGGCACGGAACTTGGCCATCACCTTCTGCGGCTTGCCGTCGATGTATTCGGTGGTCTGCACCTCCGCCACCGGGCCCTTCCAGTTGGCGCCGGCCTTGATGCCGAACAGATTGTTGGCACTGGTGCCGTCCTTGTGGGTGATCTCGCGCTTGCCCCAGCCCGACTCGTGGGCCGCCTGGGCAATCATGAAGCTGGCCGGAATGCCGGTCTGGGCCGCCACCGCCTTGGCCGCGCTGTCGTGCTGCTGGATGAACTGCGACACCTTGGTCGGCACATTCTTCTGCGCCAGCGCGGGCAGCGCCGCCGGTGCTGCACTTGCCGCCTTGGCCGTGACCGGCTTGCTGCCACCGTCCATCTGGCCCAGCTGACGTTCCAGGTGCTTGGCGATCGCGTCGGCCAGGCCGCCGCGCATGCCGCTGAGCTTGCTCGAGTACTGCGTGTCCAGCATCTCGGTGCCCAGCTGGGTGGCCGAGTTGTCCAGCATGCCCGTGCTCATCGTCGAGGCGCGCATGCTCTTCATCACTTCCTGCATGAACAGGGTCTCGAACTGCTTGGCCGTCTCCTTGATCGCGGCCTTGGGATCGCGGGCGGCGGCGGCGCGCAGGCCGTTGATCGAGCGGCCATCGCTGGCCAGGCCCTGGTTGGCCATGCCAACGGTGCTGGTGTTGCTGATGAAAGGTGAACCGGCCATCTCAAATCACCTCGAGTTCGGCGTTCAGCGCACCGGCCACCTTCATCGCCTGAAGAATGGCCAGCAGGTCCTGCGGCGTGGCGCCCATGGCGTTGAGCGCCTTCACCACATCGGCCAGCTTGGCACCGGCGGGCAGTTGGATCAGCGCGCCGGGCTCCTGCTTGATCGAGATATCGGTCTTCTCGGTCACCACGGTCTGGCCCTGCGACAGCGGGCCTGGCTGGCTGACCACCGGCGTCGAGCTGATCGTCACCGACAGATTGCCGTGGGCCACGGCGCAGGAGGCCAGGGTCACGGCCTGGTTCATCACCACCGAGCCGGTGCGGGCGTTGATGACGATGCGCGCGGCGGGCGAGGCCAGGTCCAGCGAGAGGTTCTCCAGATCGGCCAGGAAAGCGACGCGCTCGCCGGGATCCTTGGGCACCTTGACGCGCACGACGCGGCCGTCCTGCGCCTGTGCGACCCCGGCACCCTTGGCGCGGTTGATCGCACCGGCCACATCACGGGCGGTGTTGTAGTCGGCCGAGTTCAGGTCGAGCTGGATGAACTCGCCGTCCTGCAGCGGTGTGGGCACGGCCCGCTCGACCGTGGCGCCGGCCGGTATGCGGCCCGCGCTCAGATGGTTGATCTGCACCTTGGAGCCGCCGGCCGATGCACCGGCCCCGCCAACGATCAGATTGCCCTGGGCCAGCGCATAGACCTGGCCATCCGCACCGCGCAGCGGGGTGGTGATCAGCGTGCCGCCGCGCAGACTCTTGGCATTGCCCAGCGAGGAGACATTGATGTCCAGCGGCTGGCCCGGCTGGGCGAACGGCGGCAACTGGGCGGTGACCATCACCGCGGCGACGTTCTTCAGCTGCATGCTGGCGCCGGGCGGCAGCGTGATACCGAACTGCTGCAGCATCGCGTTGACGCTCTGGCCGGTGAAGGGGGCCTGGGTGGTCTGGTCGCCGGTGCCGTCAAGGCCCACGACCAGGCCATAGCCGGTCAGCGGGTTGCTGCGCACACCCTGCACATTCGCCACTTCCTTCAGGCGCGCCGCCTGGGCGGGCCACCAAAGGGCGGCGCTGGCGGCGAACAGTGCGACCGCTATGGAAAATCGCAGCAGCTTGTCGGTGGGGGTTTGCATGATGGTTGCCGGTACTCCTAGCAACCGATTCTGGGCAAACTTAAATGGGTAGAACGTTCAAAAAGAACCGTGACAGCCAGCCTATTCCCTGCGCTTCGGCCTGCTGGCCGCGCCCGCGGTGCTCGATGCGCACATTGGCGATATTGGCCGAGGCGACGGTGTTGCCGGTCTGGATGGCGCGCGGGTCCACCTGGCCGGAGAAGCGCAGCACGTCGACGTTGTGATTGACGCCGATCTGCTTCTCGCCGGCAATCATCAGATGGCCGTTGGGCAGCACGCCGGTGACGATGGCGGTGATGGTGCCGGCGAAGTCGTTGGTGTTCTCGGTCTCGCCCTTGCCGGCGAAGGTATTGGCCGAGCTGCCGGTGGCCGCGGCGCGGCCGAAGGAGTTGGGCGCGATGCCGGGCAGGGCGGTGATGCCGGCGTTGATGCCGCCGGTCTTGTTGATCGTGCTGTTGGACTTCTGGCTGGCGCTGACCTTCTCGACGATGTTCACCGTCAAGGTGTCGCCGGCGATGCGGGCGCGGTGGTCCTCGAAGATCGGCCGGTAGCTGGCCTGCTGGTAGATCGCTCCGTTGCGTGCAATGGGCAGCGGCGTGGCGTCGGGCATCACATGCAGCGGACCCTGCACATCCACCTTGGGTGGCGGCAGCGGCGTGGTGCAGGCGCCCAGGGTCAGCGAGGCCAGGGCCAGGTAAACAGCGGTGTACTTCATGATGGCGTGCCCAATCAAAGCTGGCCGAGCTTTTGCAGCATCTGGTCAGAGGTCTGTATGGCCTTGGAGTTCAGCTCGTAGGCGCGCTGGGTCTGGATCATCGACACCAGCTCCTCGACCACATTGACGTTGGAGGTTTCCACATAGCCCTGGCTCAGCACACCCAGGCCATTGGTGCCGGCTGCACCGGCGGTTGGAGTGCCAGAGGCGACGGTCTCGCCATAGAGGTTCTGGCCACGCGGCTCCAGGCCGGCCGGATTGACGAAGTTGGCGAGCTGGATCTGGCCCACCGTCTGCGGTGCCGTCTGGCCCTGCAGGGTGATGCTGACCGTCCCGTCCTGGCCTATGGTCACGCTCTGCGCGGTGGGCGGTATCGTGATGCCCGGCTGCAGTACCAGGCCGTTGTTGGTCACCATCTGGCCGTTCTGGTCGACCTGGAAGGCGCCATCGCGGCTGTAGCCGGTGGTGCCGTCGGGCAGGGTGATCTGGAAGAAGCCATGGCCCTTGATTGCCACATCCAGCGTGTTGGTGGTCTGCTGCAGGCTGCCCTGGCTGAAGTTGCGCGAGGTCGCCACCGGCCGCACACCGAGGCCTACCTGCAGGCCGGTGGGCACCTGCGTCTGTTCGGTGTTGTTGGCACCGGCCTGGCGCAGGTTCTGGTACATCAGGTCCTCGAACACCACATGGGCGCGCTTGTAGCCATTGGTGCCCACATTCGCGAGGTTGTTCGAGATGGTGTCCAGCTGGGTCTGCTGGGCCTCCATGCCGGTCTTGGCAATCCATAGGGAGCGGATCATGGTGGTTCCTTTAGTCAGTTGAGGTCAGAGCTTGCCGGGTACGTCAAGGTCTGACCCCAATCAATTGGAGAGCAGCTTGGCCGCGGCCTGCTCATTGCCCTGCGCGGTCTGCAAGAGCTTCATCTGGTGCTCGAACTGGCGTGCGGCGGAGATCATCGCGACCATGGTCTCGACCGGGCTGACGTTGGAACCTTCCAGCGCCCCGTCCTGCAGGCGGGCATTGGCGTCGGCCGGCAGGTCGCCATCGGTGGCGCGGAACAGGCCGTCGGTGCCACGCGTCATCGCCGCTTCGGGCGTGACCAGCTTCAGGCGGCCTATCGTGGTCGTTCGGCCATTGCCGGTCTTGGCGCTGATGGTGCCGTCGCTGCCGATCGCCACCTCGCTGTTCTCGGGCACGGTGATGGGGCCGCCGTCACCGAGCACGGTCAGACCGGCCTTGGTGGTCAGCAGGCCCTCGGGGTTGACGTCCAGCGCGCCGGCCCGGGTGTAGGCCTCGGTGCCGTCCAGCCCCTGCACGGCCAGCCAGGCATTGCCCTTCATGGCCACGTCGAGGTTGTTGCCGGTGGTCTGCACCACGCCGGGGTCGCTGTTGTAGCCGGTGGTCGTCTCCAGTGCATAGACGCGGGTGCTGGCGCCGTCGCCGCGCACCGGCACCGCACGAAACGCTGCCATCTCGGCGCGGAAGCCGCCGGTGGACACGTTGGCCAGGTTGTTGGCCAGCACGTCCTGGCGGTGCAGGCTGGCCTTGGCGCCAGCCATCGACAGGTAGATCATGCGGTCCATGGCGTGGCTCCGGAGGTGTCAGTGAACAGCTGGATCAGCGCAGATTGACCAGCGTCTGCAGCACCTGGTCCATCGTCTTGATGGTCTGGGCATTGGCCTGGTAGGAGCGCTGCGCCGTCACCATATTCACCAGCTCGGCGGTCAGGTCCACGTTGGACTCCTCCAGTGCGCCTGACTGCAGCTTGCCCAGATTGCCGTCACCGGGCACGCCGACGATGGGCTCACCCGAGGCGAACGACCGGTTCCAGGTGTTGCCGCCGGTCTGCATCAGGCCCTGCGGATTGCGGAAGTTGGCGACCTCGATCTGGCCGGCCGGCTTGGATTGGCCGTTCGAGTAGCGGGCGGTGACGACGCCGTTGTTGGCCACCGAGATGCCCGACAGCTGGCCCGGTGCATAGCCGTCCTGGAACACATTGGTCACGCCGAAGGCGGCGCCGTACTGGGTGGCGGTGCTGAGGTCCAGCATCACACCCGGAATCGCCAGGGTCGGTGCGCCCTGGGCATTGGTGGAGGCCGGCACGTCGACCGCAACGGCGGCGGCCGGCGAGATGCCGTTGATCGAGGTCGGCGCGCTGCCATTGGCCGGGAACACCATGGTCACCGTCGGGGCGGTGGGCAGCGGGGGGACGGCGCCGTCGTTCGGGAAGGGCACGCCGCTGGCGGTCAGGAAGATGTTCCAGGTCGTCTCGTTGGTGCCGGGGTCGGTGGCACCCTTCTGGAAGTAGTAGGTCAGGGCCACGTCCTGACCCTTCTCGTCGAACACGGTCAGCGAGGTGGCGTTGTTGTAGGTGGCAGGGTCGTTGAAGACGATCGGGGCACCTGCGGCCGGCACCGTGCTCTTGGCCCGCGAGTCCAGGTTCAGCTCGACATCCATCTTGCTGGTCACCGCAGGCTTGATGCCGGCCGTGGGCAGCTGCAAGGGGCTGGCAGTGCCGGGCTGGATCACGCCGGTGCCGTCGGCCGGATAGCCCATCAGCTTCAGGCCCTGGTTGTTGACGATGAAGCCGGTGCGGTCCAGCTTGAACTGGCCGTTGCGGGTGTACATGGTCGGATTCTTGCCGTCGCTGACCTGGAAGAATCCGGCCCCGTTCATCGACAGGTCCATCGGGTTCTCGGTCACCGTGATATTGCCCTGGGTGAACTGCTGGGCCACCGTCGACAGGCTCACGCCGATGCCGATATTGCTGCCGCCGGCACCGTTCAGCGCGGTCGCGAACACATCGGCGAACTCGGCCCTCGACGACTTGGCGCCGTAGGTGTTGGCATTGGCGATGTTGTTGCCGATGACCTCGAGATTGCGGCTGGTGGAGTTCAGGCCTGAAAGACCTTGCTGGAAGCTCATGATGATTCCTTGTTCAGTGGGGCCGTGCCAAACGTAGCCGGTGGTTCAATTGAAGGACTTGACGCTCGAGTAGTAGACGAGGCCCGCGTTCTGCAGCTCCAGCTGCAGCTTGTTGTCCGAGGTGCTGATGGCCATCACCTTGTCCTGGGCCAGGGTGGTGCTGCCCACCGTGCCGGTGCTGGTGGTGGCGGTGATGCGGAACTTCAGCCCGCTCTGATCGGCGTACTTGCCGGCGTCGACGCTGAAGCTGTGGCGGCCGGCGGTCTGGTCACCGAGCTGCTGGGTGTCGAGCACCACGCCGGCGGCGTTCAGCACCTCCAGCTTGACGGCGCGCGCGGTGGCATCAAGCTCGTAGGCGCCCACGCCCTTGCCCTCGTTGATGGCCAGGCGGTCGCCCGGGATCAGAACGTTGTGCCCGACCATGGCCACGCTTTGCAGCGCCTGCATATTGGCGAACTGGCTGGTCAGCGACTGGACCGAGCCATTCAGCGTTTCGATGCCGCTGACCGTCTGGATCTGCGCCATCTGGCTGGTCACCTGGGCGTTGTCCATCGGGTTCATCGGGTCCTGGTTCTGCATCTGCGTGACCAGCAGCTTCAGGAATCGGTCCTGCGTGTCCGCCTGATTCTTGGTCAGCTTGGTCGTGCTGCTGAAGTCGGTGCTGGTGTCGCCTACGGCGCCTACTGCCATGATGAAATCCTCGGTGATGGTGGGTCAGGCGCTTCAGCCCTGGCCCATTTGCAAGGTCTTGAGCAGCAGGCTTTTGGCCGTGTTCATGACTTCGATGTTGTTCTGATAGGAGCGTGAGGCCGAGATCATGTTGACCATTTCCTCGACGGCGTTGACGTTGCTGTAGGTGACATAGCCCTCGGCATCGGCCTGCGGATTCTTCGGGTCATGGATGCGCCGGCCCGGGGTTTGGTCTTCGGTGATGGTGGAGACGCGCACGCCGGCCGCGGCCGGGTCGCCGGGCGCGCCTGTGGCCCCCATCATCTCGGTCTGGAACATCACCTGGCGCGCCTTGTAGGCCTGGCCATCCGGTCCCGCCACCGTGTCCACATTGGCCAGGTTGCTGGCCACCACATTGAGGCGCTGGCTCTGCGCGCTGACCGCGCTGCCTGAAACCTTGAAGATCTGGAACATGGACATGGTGTGGCTCCTGGTTCTGCGCGATCAGGACGCGTTGTGCGACTTCATCGAGTCCAGCATCGTGCGCACGCTGCCGTTGATGAATCGCAGCGTGGCCTCGTACTTGATCGAGTTGTCGGCGAAGCTGGCCCGTTCACGGTCCATATCGACCGAGTTGTTGTCCAAGTTCGTTTGCGAGGGGGCGCCATAGAGCATCTGCGCTTCGCTGCGCGCACCGGCCGGCGGGCTGATATGGCCGGCCTGGGTGGTGGCCATGCCGCTGCTCGCGCCCAGGCTGCCGGTGGCTTCCTTCAGCGCACGCGAGAAGTCCATGTCGCGGGCCTTGTAGCCCGGTGTGTCGGCATTCGCGATATTGCTGGCGATCAGGCGCTGACGCTCGGAGCGCAGCACCAGCGCCTGGGTCTGGAAGTTCAGCGTGTCGGTCAGTTGCTTGATCATGGCGGTCCCCAAAGTCATCGCCGGGAAGACCCATGCGGTGATGAGAAGGGATTGTGGACAGCGCCCGCCAAAACATTAGCGGGAATAGCATGGCCATTGGCCCTCATTTCGGACCCTGGGCGATGCCGCCGGGCTTCTACAGTGCTGACATGTCCCGTACCCTGCGCCCCATCCTGCTATCAGCGTTGCTGTTGGCGCTTGCCCGCCCGGCCTCGGCCCAGCAGCCGCTGGGTGAGCCGCTGGCGCGTGAGCTGCAGCAGCTGGCGGAGCAGGGCGCCCGGGCCGGTCTGCCGGCCAGGGCCAGGGTCGAGATACAGCTAGGCGAACTGGACCCGCGCCTGCGCCTGGCACCCTGCCAGCAGGTCCAGCCCTATCTGCCCAACGGCATGAAGATGTGGGGCCGCACCCGAATCGGGCTGCGCTGTGTGCAGGGCACATCGAAATGGAATGTCACGCTGCCGCTGACCGTGCAGGTGTTCGCACGGGCGCTGGTGGCCAGGTCCCCCCTGCCTGGGGGGTTGGTATTGTCTCAAGCCGATCTGCACGAGGCCGAAATAGACATAGCTGCCGATGGTGGCGCCGTGTTTACTGAGGCTAAAGGTTTGGTGGGGCGCACTCTGGTGCGGTCCGTCAACGCCGGTGAAGCAGTTCGCAGCAGTTTTCTCAAACAACGCCAGTGGTTCGCCGCTGGTGAAACTGTAAAGGTGCTGGCCATTGGGCAGGGTTATGCCGTTGAGGGTGAAGGTCAGGCCCAGGGGCCGGGCACAGAAGGACAGGAAGTCCGCGTGCGCTTTGAAAGCGGGCGTGTTGTGACCGGCCGGGCAACAGGGGAGAGAAAAGTGGAGCTGCAGTTATGAATCCACTTCAACCCTGTGGTGCGCTGACCACTTCAGACGGCAAAATGTTCTCGGAAAGTCCTAAAGTCCCGGCTGCACGGGTCGAAATACCGTCCATATGGATTGGTAGGGCTCCCGTGTCCCGCCTTTGGAGATCAGCATGAAAATTGGTAACAGCCCCGAAAAGGTCGCCCCGACCAGCACCGAGCGGGTCGCTTCCGGCGACGCCAACCGCACGGCGGCAGGCGCCAAGGCATCAGGCGCACAGGCGGTTGAAGCCAGCGCCCAGGTGGAGCTGTCGAGCTCCGCGTCCAAGCTGCTGGACGGCGTGGGTGCCGCCGGCGACGGCGATTTCGACGCTCAAAAGGTCGAGCGCATCTCGCAAGCCATCTCGGAAGGCAAGTTCACCGTGAACGCCGAAGCGATTGCCGACAAGCTGATCACCAATGCCCAGGAAGTGCTGGGCAAGGTGTCTTCGCACTGATCCCTTCCGGTCCTTTGTTTCCCTACCAGGTCACGCGCATGTCCGTCCAGCCATTGCCAAACGCCTCGAATGCCCCTGCTGCAGCGCTGGGCACGGAACTCGAAGCGCCCCTGCTGGAAGTGGAGCACTGCCTGGCCGATCTGGGCGAAGCGCTGCGTCAACGTGATGGCAATGCCATTGAACTGCATGCCAGCGATCTGCATCGCGCGCTGGCCAGCGCCGTCGAACGTTTCTCCGAAGCCGCCCGCAGCGGTGCCGTGCCACCCGTCTTGCGCACCCGTCTGGCCACCGCCAGCGGCCAGGTTGCCGCCCAGCGCGAGTCGCTGGCCCGGGCCACCGCCGCGCTGGACCGCGCCATCGATGTGCTGATGCCCGATGAGAAGACCGGCGTCTATTCGTCGCGAGGCACCGCCGAACGCGCACCTCGCGGAGGCGTGATTCGCGCCTGAGCCTCCATCGCATCCACGACAAGAGCCACGCACCTGCGTGGCTTTTTTGTTTATCGGGTGGCCCGGCTGCGCAGCCGCTCCAGATAGGCGTGACCATCCGGCGGCAGGCCGCTGCGCTGCGAGGCCCAGATCATCTCGCCCAGGGCGTCCATCGCTACATGGTGGGCCTCGTGCAGCGAGTTGCGCTTGGCCGCCAGCAGTTCCACCGACTGGCGCACGCCATGGGGCTGATCGATGGCCACCTGCTCGCTGATGCTCAGGTGCATCGAGAGATGCAGAAACGGGTTGGTGCGGCCGTCCTCGACCGTGTAAACAGCGGCCAGCGCGGCTTGCTTGTCGGCCAGCTCGGCGTGGTACTCCGGGTGGTCGTCTATCCATTGCGCGGCCAGCGCTTCCATCGGCGTCAGCGGCAGGCGCTCGAGCTGCTTGGCATAGGTGTCGCAAAAAAAGGCACGGACGTCGTTTTGGGATGGGGCATACATCCGACAATTGTCGCCTTCCCAGCCCCGGCTTGCCCGCAACCCCATGCAAATCAGCACCGAACAATTGTTCACCGAGGCCCGCACCCAGACCGGCTATCTGGACCAGCCGGTCAGCGATGCCAACCTGCGCGAGCTGTATGACTTGCTGAAATGGGGGCCGACCTCGGCCAACAGCTCGCCGGCCCGTTTTGCCTTTGTGCGCTCGGCGGAGGCCAAACAGCGGCTGATGGCCTGCATGGATGCCGGCAATGTGGAGAAGGTGCGTCAGGCGCCGGTGACGGTGATCATAGGCATGGACATGGCCTTCTACGAACAGCTGCCGCTGCTGTTCCCGCACACCAATGCCCGGGTCTGGTTCGAGGGCAAGACGCAGAAGATTGCGGACACCGCCTTTCGCAACAGCAGCTTGCAGGGCGGCTATCTGATACTGGCGGCGCGGGCGCTGGGCCTGGACTGCGGGCCTATGAGCGGCTTCGACAACGCCCGGGTAGACGCTGAATTCTTCTCCGGTACCGCCGTGCGCAGCAATTTCGTTTGCTGCCTGGGGCAGGGTGATGCGGCCAAGCTGCATCCGAGGAATCCGCGTTTGAGCTTTGAGCAGGCCTGCTCGCTGCTGTGATCACCGAGCCGCTGTTCTATGCGGTGGCCGTGCCCGCCGTGCTGATGATGGGCATGTCCAAGAGTGGCTTCGGCGCCGGCTTTGGAGCGTTGGCCGTGCCGCTGATGTCGCTGGCGATTCCGGTGCCGCAGGCGGCGGCCATCATGCTGCCGCTGCTGGCGGTGATGGACGGCCTGGGTTTCATGGCCCTGGTCAAGCATGCCGACCGCGGCCTGTTGAAGCTGCTGCTGCCGGTCGGACTCTTGGGCACGCTGCTGGGCACGGCGCTGTTCTCGGTGCTGTCGGCTGGCACGGTGGCCGCCGTGGTGGGCGTTCTGACCCTGCTGTTCGTGGCCCAGCGCCTGATCTGGCCGCCCAGCCCCGCGGCCGTGCAGCCGCCGCGCTGGTTGGGCGCTGTGCTGGGCCTGGCCTCGGGCTTCACCAGCTTCGTCTCCCATGCCGGCGGCCCGCCCATCATGGCCTATGTGCTGCCGCTGCGCCTGCCGCCGCTGACCTTCAGCGCGACGATGGCGGTGTTCTTCACCGCCATCAATCTGTCGAAGTGGATTCCCTACGCCTTCCTGGGCCTGATCGACCTGCGCAATATGAGCACCTCGCTGGTGCTGCTGCCGCTGGCGCCCATCGGTGTGTGGACCGGGCTCAGGCTGATGCGGCGCGTCTCTCAGCAGCTGTTCTACAAGCTGGTGACGATAGGCATGACCTTGACCGGCGTGGTGCTGATCTGGCGGGGTCTCAGCTAGCGCTCTCGCTCTCGTCGCTGCGAGACCAGCCCTTGCCCTTGTGCGCTTGCGCCATCTGGCGCTCCTGGGCGAACTGCTCTTCCAGCTGCTGACGGCCCTGCTTGGTCATCGCGATCAACTGTGCTTCGTCACGGTGATGGGGGAACAGCTTCTCGACCTGGCTGACGTTGTGTTTGCGGAAGCGCAGCGCCAGGTTGCGCGCGTCGTGCGGCTCGAAGCCCATCAGCTCCAGCACCGAGCGTGCGCTCATCAGCGCCGCGTCCAGCGTCTCGCGTTCGATCAGGGTCACGCCCAGATCGCGCAGGCCGTAGTAGTGCTGCACATTGCGCGCCCGGGCCACGACCTGCAGCTGAGGGAAATGCTCGCGGGCCAGCGCTGCCACCTCGAGGCTTTGCGCCATGTCGTCGATGGCCAGCACCAGCACCCGCGCCTTGGCGGCGCCGGCGGTGCGCAGCAGGTCCAGCCTTGTCGCATCGCCGTAGAACGGCGTCCAGCCGAACTTGCGCACCGTCTCAATCATCTCCGCGTCATGTTCCAGCACGGTGGCCGGCAGGCCGTTGGCAAACAGCATGCGGCCGACGATCTGGCCATAGCGCCCGAAGCCGGCAATGATGATGGGGGCATGCTGGTTCTCGCTGATCTCCTTCAGCTTAGGCAGCGCATTGCAGCGGCGCGCCAGCCAGGGCTCGAACCAGCGGTCGCTGGCCAACAGCAGGGCCGGTGAGCAGAGCAGCGAGATCGCCACTGCCGCCACCAGGGTCGAGGACTGGCCGGCCGTGATCAACCCGGCCTGCACGGCGGCCTGGAACACGACAAAGCCGAACTCGCCGCCCTGGGCCAGCAGGATCACGAACACCGGCCGCTCCTGCAGCGGCAGGGGCATGAGGCGGGCCATCACCGTCAGCACCAGGCCTTTGATCAGCAGCAGGCCCAGCACCAGGCCGGCGATCAGCCAGGGCTGGTCGCGCAGCACGGCCAACTCGATGCCCATGCCGACGGCGATGAAGAACAGACCCAGCAGCAGACCCTTGAAGGGCTCGATATCGGTTTCCAGCTCGTGGCGGTATTCGCTCTCGGCCAGCAGCACGCCGGCCAGAAAGGCGCCCAGCGCCATCGACAGGCCCACCGCCTGCATCAGCGAGGCGGTGGCCACGACCAGCAACAGCGCCGCGGCGGTGAAGATTTCCGGCGTCTTGCTGCGCGCGATCCAGCGCAGGGCCGGGCGCAGGAGCAGGCGGCCGCCCAGCACGATGGCGGCGATCACGCCGACGGCCTTGGCAGCGTCCATCCAGCCGTTCGCCTCGGGCCGGGCCTCGCCGCCCGTACTTGCGCCAATTGCCAACAAGGGCACCAGCGCCAGCAGCGGAATCGCCGCAATGTCCTGCAGCAGCGCCACGCTCAGGATGCCCTGGCCGGCGCTGGTCGGTGCCAGATTGCGCTCGGCCAGCACCGCCATGGCCACCGCGGTGGACGACATCGCCAGGCCCAGCGAGGCCACGAGGGCCATGCGCCAGGGCGCGCCAAAGGCGATGGCCACGGCCGTCATCAGCGCCGCCGAGCCGAGCAGTTGCACCGTGCCCCAGCCGAAGATGGGCCGGCGCATCGCCCAGAGGCGTCGCGGCTCCAGCTCCAGGCCGACGAGGAACATCATCAGCACGACGCCGAACTCGGCGAATTCCAGGATCGCGTGGGTGTCGGTCACCAGGCCCAGGACGCTGGGGCCGATGACGATGCCGGCGGCCAGATAGCCGAGGATGGAGCCCAGGCCCAGGTAGCGGGCCAGCGGCACGGCCAGCACGGCGGCGGCCAGGTAGATCAGCGGGCTGGTCAGCCAGGAGGAATGTTCCATGAGGCTCAGATCGTGGTGAGGGAGGGCCGGTCATCGGCCGGCACGGCACATTCCAGGCTTTCGGGCAACTCGTCAAGCTCCGGCCAGTCGGGGTAGCTCAGCAGCCGCTGCGTGAAGATCTCGGCATGCTCGTCAACCGCCGCCTCGCTGACCCGGTGGGCGCCATGCAGCACCAGCGGCGGCAGAAAGCGCATGCCGCACAGTGCGGCCGTCTGCTCGTAGGGGTGCAGAAATGCGTCGAAGAAATAGCGGTTGTGGCCATCTGGCCGGTAGGCGGCCTCGGTGCCGCCGGTCGAGCAGGCCAGCCACAGATCCTTGGTGCTCAGAGCCTTGCCCTCGGGGCCATAGGCCCAGCCGAAGGCCAGCACCTCGTCCACCCACAGCTTCATCAAGGGCGGCATGCTGTACCAATGGATGGGGTGCAGCCAGACGATGAGCCGCGCCGCAGTGAGGCGCGCCTGCTCGGTGGGGATGTCGATGCAGTAGTCGGGATAGAGCGCGTACAGGTCGCAGACCTCGATCGCCTCGGGGCGCTCGGCGCTGGCCTGGCGGGCGGCACGCAGCAGCCGGCGCGTGATACGGGATTGCCCGATGTGCGGATGGGCGCCTACGACAACAATGTCTGTCATGGTATGGGTCGGGGTCTCCGCGCTTGTGTTGGCGGATACCATACAACGAAACCCGCGAGGAGGCCTCCATGCCCGTGATCGTCGTCGCCAACCCCAAGGGCGGAGTTGGCAAGTCCACCCTGTCCACCAATATCGCCGGCTACCTGGCCCGCCAGGGCCATGCGGTGATGCTGGGCGATGTGGACCGGCAGCAGAGCGCGCGCCGCTGGCTGGCGCTACGCCCTCCGGCTTTGCCGACGATACAGGGATGGGACGTGCACAGGGACCATCTGGTGCGGCCGCCCAAGGGGGTCAGCCATGTGGTGCTGGACACCCCGGCCGGCCTGCACGGCAAGCGCCTGGAGGAATTGCTGAAGATTGCCGACAAGCTGCTCGTGCCGCTGCAGCCCAGCCTGTTCGACATCGATGCCACCTATGCCTTTGTGCAGGATCTGCGCGAGCGCATGCCGGCCAAAGCTCCCAAGCTGGCCCTGGTGGCGATGCGGGCCAAGGACGGCACGCTGTCGGTCGAGCAGCTGCAGCACTTTCTGCTGACACTGGACGTGCCGGTGCTGGGCCAGCTGCGCGATACGCAGAACTATGTGCAGCTCGCCGCCCGCGGGTTGACGCTGTGGGACGTGGCGCCCAGCCGGGTGGAGCGTGATCTCGAACAATGGCAGCCGCTGCTGAGCTGGCTGGAACACTGAAAGCATGCATGAAGCGATATGAACATCTGCAGGACCTCGGCAGCCTGGTGGGCCGGGAGGTAGGCCTCAGCGACTGGGTGGTCATCGACCAGGCCCGCATCCAGCTGTTCGCCGACGCCACCGGCGACCACCAGTGGATACATCTGGACGCCGAGCGGGCCGCCGCCGGCCCCTTCGGTGCCACCGTGGCCCATGGCTATCTGACGCTGAGCCTGCTGCCGCTGTTCAGCGCTGGTGCCTTCACGGTGGCCGATGTGCGCATGGGCGTCAACTACGGTCTGAACAAGGTGCGTTTTCCTGCCCCCGTGCCGGTGAACAGCCGGCTGCGCGGGCGCTTTGTGCTGGTGGCCTTCGAGGCTATCGCCGGCGGCGGTGCCCAGCTGACGATGGACGTGACGATGGAGCGAGAGGGTTCTGACAAACCGGTGTGCGTGGCCCAGTCGGTGAGCAGAATGTTCACCTGAGTCGCCATCCACCCTTTAGGGGGAGTCATCCCCTTGACGGGGTCAGCGCCGCTAACATCGTCCCCACACTACAAGAATTGCAGACGCAAGGAGGCCCAGCCATGAAGGTGCTGTTGATCGACGACCACCCGCTGATCCTGTCGGCGCTGCAGACGGTGATCGAGGGCCTGGGCGACAACGTCAAGGTGGTCGGCGTGGACAGCGCCGGGCAGGCACGCGCCACGCTGAAAGCCAGCCAGGACTTCGATCTGGTGCTGCTGGATCTGCAACTGGGCGATGCCGACGGCTTCGACGTGCTGACCGAGTTTCGCGCTGCCTATCCGGCGCTTCCGGTGGTGGTGGTCTCGGCCTCGGACCGCGCCAGCGACGTGATACGCGCGATCGACCTGGGCGCCATGGGCTTTGTGCCCAAGCGCACCGGCAAGGAGATGCTGGCCCAGGCGCTGCGTCTGGTGATGGCCGGCGGCATCTTCGTGCCCTCGATGTCGCTCGGCTCTGGCATGAACAACACGCCTGCCCCGGCTGCGGCCTCGCCGGTGCAGGCGATCGGCGAGGCAGCCCAGGCCTCGGGCTTCCAGAAGGTGACTGCGCTGGAGGGGCTGTCGCTGACGCCGCGCCAGACCGATGTACTTGCCTTGCTGCTGCAGGGCAAGCCGAACAAGGTGATCGCGCGCGAGCTCGGCGTGTCGGTCGAGACCGTCAAGGACCATGTCGCGGCGGTGCTGAAGGCCCTGGGCGTCAACTCGCGCACCCAGGCCGTGCTGGCGGTGGGCCAGATGAGCCAGCAGCAGCCCGGCGCCGGTTTCAGCACCTTCCGTGGCAGCCAAACGTGAGCGAGTTGTCGTCGCGGCAGCTACCCGGCCTGTGGGCGCCGCTGGCCGACAGCGCCCTGATCGCCGACCGCTACCGCAGCCTGTTCAGCCAGATGCTGCCCTCGCTGATGGGCAACACCTTGGGCCTGCTGATCTTCGTGCTGGTCTATTGGCGCCATGTGTCGCTGCCGGTGCTGGCGGTCTGGGCGGCATGGATACTGCTGCTGACCTTTGGCCGCCTGCAGCACTATCTGCGCTTTGCGCGCCATCCCGAGGCGAGTGACGCGCAGATCCTCGACTGGAGTCGCAGCTGGCGCCTGCTGCTGCATGGCCAGGCCCTGGCCTGGGCGCTGGGCATCTGGATGTTCTACGGCGCGGGCGGGCACTTCCAGCTGATCACGATGGTGGTGCTGACCTATTGCTACTGTCTTGCTGCAATCCATCTGCTGACGCTGGTGCCGCGCGATCTGGGCGTGTTCCTGAGTCTGGTTCTGTTGTCCCTGGTCATCAATATGGCCATGGACGACGGCCGTCCCTACAGCCTCGAGCTGGCCGGCGTGCTGTGCGTGCTGTACGTGATCGCCCTGGTGATGGGCCGCACCTACCACCACACCCTGCGCAACGCGATCGCGCTGAAGGTGCACGCCGACCGGCTGGCCGAGCAGTTGCGCGTGGAAAAGGCGCTGGCCGACGAGAACCGTCGCGCGGCCGAGGCCGCCAGCCGGGCCAAGACCCAATTCTTCGCCGCCGCCAGCCATGATCTGCGCCAGCCCTTGCATGCGCTGGGCCTGTTCGCCGAGGCCTTGCGCCAGCGCACGCACGACCCCGAAGCGGCCAAGCTGATCAACAGCATCAACGAGTCGGTCGATGCGCTCGAGGGCCTGTTCGGCGAGCTGCTGGACATCACCCGCATCGACACCGGCGCGGTGGACGTCAACCCCAAGGCCGTGCCGGTGCGCGAGCTGTTCGCACGGCTGCGCCTGCAGTTCGAGCCGGTGGCCTTCGAGAAGGGGCTGATGCTGAGCTTCCACGGCGAGCAGCATGTGCTGCACACCGACCCGACCATCGTCGAGCGCATCCTGCGCAATCTGGTGTCGAACGCCCTGCGTTACACCGAGGACGGAGGCGTGCTGGTCAGCTGCCGGCGCCGCCAGGGTCAGCTCTTGCTGCAGGTATGGGACAGCGGCATCGGCATTGCCCCGCCGGCGCTGACCCGCATCTTCGACGAGTTCTACCAGGTGCAGAGCCAGCGGCCGCTGGAGCCCCACCACCGCAAGGGCCTGGGCCTGGGCCTGTCCATCGTCAAGCGCCTGGCCGAGCTGCTGCAGGCCCCGCTGACGGTGCGCTCCCAGGTTGGCCATGGCACGGTGTTCGGGCTGACGGTGCCGGCGGGCCGACTGGAGCCGCAGGCCATGGGCGCGCTGGAGCTGGGCCGCGCTCCGCTGGGTCTGACCCTGGACGGCCGGCTGATCGTCATCGTCGAGGACGAACCGGCCGTCAGCGAGGGTCTGGTGGTCCTGCTGCAGGCCTGGGGCGCCGAGGCCCTGGCCTTCGACTCGGTGCCCTCGGTGCGCGCCTGGGCCCAGGCCAATCCGGGCCAGCGGCCCGATCTGCTGCTGGTGGACTACCGCCTGCCCGAGGGCGCGACCGGCATCGACGCACTGCTGGCCGTGCGCGCAGCCTATGCCGGCATCGACAGCACGCCGATACCGGCCATCATGGTGACCGGCAGCACGATGACCGGCCACGAGCTGGACGCGCAAGCGCATGACTTCCATGTGCTGATCAAGCCGGTGGTGCCCAACAAGCTGCGGGCGATGATCGCGTTCAAGCTGGGAATGAGGTCTTAGTCAGTTGGGGTTGGACCTTGGATTTGTGGCCCGGATGCAATCCGGGGTCCTGCCCGGTAGCCGCCGAGAGCCCCGCATTCCGGCCTTCGGCCTGCATGACGGGCTACGAAGATGTAGTCAGTTGGGGTCGGAGCTTGCCTGTCGGCAAGGTCCAACCCGCAAGGACATCAGCTTGGCGAGTAAGCCAACCTGACATAAATCGGCGCAAACGCCTCCGCCTGCGTGATCTGCAGTAGCCGCTCCTTGGCCAGCTCCAGCATCGCGATGAAGGTCACGACCAGCACCTGGTGGCCGCGTTCGACCTCGAACAGCTCGTGGAACTCGACGAAGCGCCGGCCCTGGAGGCGGCGCAGCACGATGCTCATGTGCTCGCGCACCGACAGCTGTTCGCGGGTGATGCGGTGGTGTTGCACGAGCTTGGCGCGCTTCAGGATGTCCAGCCAGGCGTCGCGCAGATCGACCGCCTCGACGTCGGGGAAGCGCAGGGTCAGCGACTGCTCGATGGTCACCTGGGCGCGCAGAAAGTCGCGGCCCAGCTGCGGCAGACGGTCGATGCCGGCCGCGGCCAGCTTCATTTGCTCGTACTCCAGCAGGCGGCGCACCAGCTCGGCGCGCGGATCCTCGGGCTCGCTGCCGTCGTCGGTCTTCTTCGGCGGCAAGAGCATGCGCGACTTGATCTCGATCAGCATCGCCGCCATCAGCAGGTACTCGCTGGCCAGCTCGAGGTTGTGCCGGCGCAGCTGGTCCACATAGCTGAGGTACTGGCGCGTCACATCGGCCAGCGGGATGTCGAGGATGTTGAAATTCTGCCGGCGTATCAGGTACAGCAGCAGGTCCAGCGGGCCCTGGAAGGCCTCGAGAAAGACCTCCAGCGCATCGGGCGGGATGTAGAGGTCATGGGGCAGCTGGAACAGCGGCTCGCCATAGAGGCGGGCCACGGCCACGTGGTCAACCGCCAGCGGCGACACCGGCGCCTGTGTCATCGACTCGGGCGGCAGCAGTTCGCTGGGTGCGGGACCCGTCGGGTCGGGCAGGGGCGGCTGGATGTCCACGCCGGTTCAGGAGTCGGCCGGGCTCAGTGCGCCTTGGTCTGGTAGACGTAGGGCTGCTGCTCGACCTTGGCTTCGCGGTAGTCGGCCTGGGCCTGGCGGTCCACCGGCTTATCCCACAGCAGGGCGCGGCCGGCGCGTTGCTCGGCTTCCAGCGTGGGTTTCTTGGCCTTGAGCTCGTCGATGAAGGAGCTGACTTCGGACTTGTAGTGCTTCCAGAACAGGGGCATGGTGGGGCTCAATCGGGTTTGAGGCTGGATTTTACCGTGCCGACCAGGGCCAGCCCCTCTTCAAGACTGGCGGGCAGGTTCTCGGGTCCGATATGCAGGTCGAAGCCGCCGCGCTGCATCAGGCCGCGGGGCTGCTCGTTCAGATTGCAGATCAGCAGCCGGATGTGGCGGCGTTGCAGCGTGCGATGCAGTTGTTCGAGCGCATCCAGGCCCGAGCTGTCCATGGAGACCATCAGGTGGGCATCCAGCAACACCGCCTCGACATCAAGAGGCAGCTGCTCGGCCAAGGTTTCGATCTTGGCCACCGCGGCGAAGAACAGCGTGCCGTAGAGCCGGAACACCCGCGTCCCGGGTGGCGCCGTCAGCACCGTGACGGCCTCGACGCTGAACAGGCTGCTCATCCGGTAGATGAAGAACACGCAGGCCAGCACCAGGCCCACCTCCATGGCCACCGTCAGGTCGAACACCACCGTCATGAAGAAGGTGCCCAGCAGGATGGTGCGATAGGGCAGGTTGAAACGGCGCAGCCGCACGAACTCGCGCCACTCGCCCATATTCCAGGCCACGAACAACAGGATGCCGGCCAGCGCGGCCAGCGGCACATGCTCGGCCAGCGGAGCGGCCACCAGCACCACCAGCAGAATCGTCAGTGCGTGGACCAGGCCGGCCACCGGGCTGGTGGCGCCGGCGCGCACATTGGTGACGGTGCGGGCAATCGTGCCGGTGGCCGGTATGCCGCCGAAGAAGGGCACGACGAAGTTGGCCACGCCCTGGGCCATCAGCTCCTGGTTCGGGTCGTGTCGCGGCTGGGGGCTGAGGTTGTCGGCCACGCGGGCGCACAGCAGCGACTCGATCGCGCCCAGCAACGCAATCGTCAGGGTCGGAATGAACAGGCGCTTGGCGCCTTCCCAGCTGAAGTCGGGCAGGGCAAAGGCCGGCAGCGCCTGCGGTATGCCGCCGAACTTGGAGCCTATGGTCTCCAGCGGCAGACCCAGCAGGGCGGTGGCGAGGGTGGCCAGGGCCAGTGCCACGATGGTGCCGGGCAGGTGGGACATCAGCCGGCGCGCCTTGTCCCGGGCCGTCACCGGGGCGGTGGGCATCACATAGCTCTTGGGCCACAGCACCACCAGGGCCAGGCAGGCCAGGCCCATCACAGGCGCCCAGGGGTTGAAGGTGTAGAGGTGCTGGGCCATCACGGCGATCTGGGTGAAGAAGTCGGCCGGCAGCTTGTCTATGCGCAGGCCCAGCAGGTCTTTCAGCTGCGACAGGCCGATCAGCACCGCAATGCCATTGGTGAAGCCGATGACGATGCTGACCGGGATGTAGCGTACCAGCGCGCCCAGGCGCAGCAGGCCCATCAGCATCAAGAGCACACCCGCCAGCGAGGTGGCGATCAGCAGATTGGCCAGTCCGTAGCGCTCGACGATGCCGTAGACGATGACGATGAAGGCTCCCGCCGGCCCGCCGATCTGCACGCTGGAGCCGCCCAGGGCCGAGATCAGGAATCCGGCGATGATGGCCGTGAACAGGCCCTGTTCAGGCTTGACCCCGGAGGCGATGGCAAAGGCCAGGGCCAGCGGCAGGGCGACGATGCCCACCGTCAGGCCGGCGCCCAGGTCGGCGGCGAACTGGCGCTTCGAATAGCCCGGCAAGGCATCGAGCAGGCGGGGGCGGAAGGTATGCAGCTTCATCTGGCGACGGGCCCGGGGCCTGAGGCCCTAACGCACATGCTCCGAAATATCGTCCATCAGCGGCCGGGCGGCCATCACAATCAGCAAAAGCGCGACCGGCACCGTGGCGCTGAAGCCGAAATGCTTGAAGGCCAGAGCGCCGACTATGCCACCGGCAAAGAACAGGCCCAGAATGCCGGCCAGCAGACGCAGCCGCGGGCGATCGGCCCTTACCAGGCCGTGCGCCCCGGCACCGCCGCGGTTCCAGTAGAGCAGGCGGCCCAGCTCGATGCCCAGGTCGGTGATCACGCCGGTCATGTGGGTGGTGCGTATCTCGGCGCGCGAAATCTTGGTCACCACCGCGTTCTGCAGCCCCATCAGAAAACACAGCAGCAGCACCGTGCTGGGCAGCAGGAATTCGGTCCAGAAGTGCAGGTTGGCGCCAACCAGACCGAACAGCAGCAGGAGCAGGGCTTCGAGCAGCAGTGACAACGCGTATTCGCTGTGCATGGCGCGCCGGCGCGCCCAGTTGGTCAGTATGGCCGTGGTCATGGCCCCGCCCATGAAGAAGATCAGCGACATCAGGCCCGCCGCGGCAAGCAGCAACTGGCCCAGCACCAGGTCGTCGGCAATGGCCGAAACGACACCGGTCATGTGCGAGGTGTAGCGCTGCACGGCCAGAAAGCCGCCGGCATTGATGGCCCCGGCCACAAAGGCGAGCACCGCGCCCAGCTGGCGATTGGCCTGCACGGTGCGCTCCCGCCCGGTCAGTCGGCGCAGGAACTGGGCGGGCATCGGGCGGGTTTCAGCTGGGCGTCAGGGGGCGATCAGCGCACGCGCATGCCCGGCTGGGCGCCGGGGAAGGGCTCCAGCACGAAGATGCCGGGGTTGGCCTTTTCGTCGGCATGGCTGGCGGCCAGCACCATGCCCTCGCTGAGGCCGAACTTCATCTTGCGCGGGGCCAGATTGGCCACCATCACCGTCAGCTTGCCTATCAGGTCCTCGGGCTTGTACGCGCTCTTGATGCCGCTGAAGACATTGCGGGTCTTCTCCTCGCCGACGTCCAGGGTCAGCCGCAAAAGCTTGTCCGAGCCCTCGACATGCTCGCAGTTGACGATCTTCGCGATGCGCAGGTCGACCTTGGTGAAGTCGTCGATCTTGATCTCCGGGGCCAGGTCTTCACCGCCGGGCGAGACCTTGGGCGCTGCCGGCACTTCGAAGAGCTTTTCCAGCAGCACCGGGTCGACGCGCTGCATCAGGTGCTTGTACTCGCCGATGGTGTGGGCGCCCAGCGAAACGCTGGCGTCGGCAAAGCTGAACGGTTCGACCTTCAGGAAGGCCTCGACCTGGGCGGCCAGCGCCGGCAGCACCGGCTTCAGATAGATGGTCAACAGGCGGAAGGCCTCGATGCAGACCGTGCAAACGTCCTGCAGCACCGCGTCGGCGCCTGCCTTCTTGGCCAGCTCCCAGGGCTTGTTCTGGTCCACATACTCGTTGACGCGGTCGGCCAGCAGCATGGTCTCGCGCAACACCTTGCCGAAGTCGCGCTCCTCGTACAGGCGCTCGATCTCGGTGCGGTGCACGCGCAGGCCTTCGAGCAGCGCATTGCCCTCGACGCCGACGTCGCCAGACAGCTGACCGCCGAAGCGCTTGCTCAGGAAGCCCGCCGCGCGGCTGGCGATATTGATGTACTTGCCGATCAGGTCGCTGTTGACGCGGGCGACGAAGTCATCGGGGTTGAAGTCGATATCCTCGACGCGGCTGTTCAGCTTGGCGGCGATGTAGTAGCGCAGCCATTCGGCGTTCAGGCCCAGCTCCAGGTACTTCAGGGGCGAG
Source organism: Burkholderiaceae bacterium (assembly GCA_018780645.1). Classification (GTDB taxonomy): domain Bacteria; phylum Pseudomonadota; class Gammaproteobacteria; order Burkholderiales; family Burkholderiaceae_C; genus Paucibacter. Next base: position 27,837 of record JADMJJ010000043.1, on the reverse strand, counting down.
ATGCCGGTGCCGCGGCTCTTGCTCATCTTCTCGCCGTTGTTGACGGTGATGAAGCCATGCACATACACATTGTTGGGCGTCTTGCGGCCCGAGAACTGCAGCATCGCCGGCCAGAACAGCAGGTGAAAGCGCACGATGTCCTTGCCGATGAAGTGCACCTGCTCGACCGCCGGGTCGGCCATATAGGCGTCATAGTCCTGGCCGCGCTTGGCGAACAGGTTCTTCAGCGAGGCCAGATAGCCGACCGGCGCGTCCAGCCAGACATAGAAATATTTGCCCGGCGCGTCGGGGATCTCGATGCCGAAATAGGGGGCGTCGCGGCTGATGTCCCAGTCGACCAGGCCGCCGGTGCCGTCTTCCTCCTTGCTGAGCCATTCCTTGACCTTGTTGGCCATCTCGGGCTGCAGCTTGCCGTCCTGCGTCCACTGCTCCAGGAACTCGGCGCAACGCGGGTCGGACAGGCGGAAGAAATAGTGGTCGCTGGTCTTCAGCACCGGCGTCGTGCCCGACAGCGCCGAGTAGGGGTTCTTCAGCTCGGTAGGCGCGTACACGGCGCCGCAGTTCTCGCAGTTGTCGCCGTACTGGTCCAGGGTGCCGCACTTGGGGCACTCGCCCTTGATGTAGCGGTCGGGCAGGAACATGCCCTTCACAGGGTCGAAGAACTGCTCGATCGTGCGCACGTCAATCAGCTCGTTCTTGCGCAGGGCCAGATAGATCTCGCGGGCCAGCTCGTGGTTCTCGGGGCCGTCTGTCGAGTGCCAGTTGTCGAACTGGATGTGAAAGCCGTTCAGATAGGCCGGCCGGCCTGCCGCCACTTCGGCGACGAACTGCTGCGGCGTCTTGCCGGCCTTCTCGGCGGCAATCATGATCGGTGCGCCATGGGCGTCATCCGCACAGACGAAATTGACCTCGGCGCCCTTCATGCGCTGCGCCCGCACCCAGGTGTCGGCCTGGATGTACTCCATCATGTGGCCAATGTGGAACCCGGCATTGGCATAGGGAAGGGCGGTGGTGACGAAGAGCTTGCGGGTCATCGGGCTGGCCTTGGGTAGCGGTGAAACTGGCGGAAACCCTTGATTCTAGGCGCCGCAAGGGGCTTCGCCTCTAGGCTAGACTGGTTCGCATCCCCCACTGGACAAGTTCCCCCACCATGAGTGTTACCGAGCAGGGCCTGCTGGACGCGATCAAGACCGTCGTCGATCCCAATACCGGCAGCGATTTCGTGTCGGCCAGGCAGATCAAGAATCTGCGCGTCGATGGCGCCGATGTGGCCTTCGACGTCGAGCTGGGCTACCCGGCCAAGAGCCAGATCGCCGCCCTGCGCCGCGAGCTGATCGCCGCCGTGCGCACGGTGCCCGGCGCCGGCAATGTCAGCGTCAACCTGTACACCAAGATCGTGGCCCATGCGGTGCAGCGCGGTGTGCAGCTGCTGCCCAAGATCAAGAACATCGTCGCCGTGGCCTCGGGCAAGGGCGGGGTCGGCAAGTCGACCACCGCCGTCAACCTGGCCCTGGCCCTGGCCGCCGAGGGCGCCTCGGTAGGCATCCTGGACGCCGACATCTACGGCCCCAGCCAGCCGACGATGATGGGCATCGAGGGCCGGCCCGAGAGCGAAGACGGCTCGACCATGGAGCCGCTGGAGAACTACGGCGTCCAGGTGATGTCGATCGGCTTTCTGGTCGATGCCGACAACCCGATGATCTGGCGCGGCCCGATGGCCACCCAGGCGCTGGACCAGCTGCTGCGCCAGACCAACTGGCGCGAGCTGGACTATCTGATTGTCGACATGCCCCCGGGCACCGGCGACATCCAGCTGACACTGAGCCAGCGCGTGCCACTGACCGGCGCGGTGATCGTGACCACGCCGCAGGACATCGCGTTGCTCGATGCCCGCAAGGGCCTGAAGATGTTCGAGAAGGTCGGCGTGCCCATCCTGGGCATCGTCGAGAACATGGCTGTGCATGTGTGCAGCAACTGCGGCCATGTCGAGCACATCTTCGGCGCCGATGGCGGCAGGAAGATGGCCACCGACTACAACGTCGACTACCTGGGCGCGCTGCCGCTGAACCTGTCGATTCGCGAGCAGGCCGACGCCGGCCGGCCGACCGTGGTCAGCGAGCCCGACGGCGAGATTGCCGCGATCTACAAGACCGTGGCCCGCCAGGTGGCGGTGAAGATCGCCAAGGCGGCCAAGGACTATTCGTCCAAGTTCCCGACCATCACGATCTCGAAGGACAGCTGAAGGCCATGGACCCGCGCCCGTCGCTACAGCTCGCCGTGGTGATGCAGCGCGAGCGCCAGCCCAACCGCTGGGAGAACTGGCGCCACTCGCTGGCCGAGGTGGTGGTCGATGAGCCGCTGTTCGGCACTGCGCCGAGGCTGCTGCATGAGGAGGGCGGCGTGGCGCGGTTTCTGCACCCGGGCTTCACGGTGGCACTGTTCCGCGACGAGGGGGAGGGCTACCACCTGAACCTGACCTCCGGCGCGCCGGTGTTCTTCGTCATGTGGCGCGTCGACGATGACGATCCGTCCGTCGCCACGCCGCAGTACGTCAGCCTTTCCTACAACGAGGCGGGGCGCTGGCTGGACGCCCAGGAGCGGGTGGATAACGTGCCGCTGCCGGAAGACGTGCGTGCCTGGCTGGCCACCTACACCGAGGCGAACTACTCGCCCGAGGTCAAGCAACGCCGGCGTCCGCAGTCCTTCCGCGCACCGGGCGAGCGGGGCGCGCCGTGAGCGATCGCGAGGACAGCGGCTTTCTGTCGCGCTGGGCACGGCGCAAGGCCGAGGTGCGGCAGGGGCTGCCGGTGGACGAGGCGCCGCCATTGCCACCGCTGCCGGCGGTGGCGCCGCCGGCTCCTGTTGCGGCAGTTGCTGCGCCCGAGCCTGTGCTCGAAGAGAACCCGCCAGCGCCGGCCGAGCCACTGCCCACGCTGGCCGATGTTGCCGCCCTGGGCCAGGACGCCAGCTACTCGCGCTTCATGGCCAGCGGCGTCGACGCCGATGTCAAACGCGCGGCGCTGAAAAAGCTGTTCGCCGAGCCGCAGTTCAATGTGATGGACGGGCTGGACATCTATATCGACGACTACGGCAAGCCCGACCCGCTGCCGCCGGGCATGTTGCGCCAGATGAACCAGTCCTGGGCGCTGGGCCTGTTCGGCGACGAGGAGCGCGAGCCGTCCGAAAAGCGCACGCCGGACGATGTCGATGCGGGCACACCCGCTGTTGTCCAGGCGCCCGAACTGTCACAGTCAGACCACGACGCCGCCCCCGCGGCCCCAGGCACTCCACCGGATACCCAGGCACCGACTGATGAAGACCCTGATCTGCAATTGCAACCAGACGATGCCGCTGGATGCGGCGGTGCTGAAAGCCAGCGGCGCTGATACCGTTCACACCCTGCTGTGCCGTCGCGAGGCCGGCGCCTTCCAGCGCGCGGCCAAGAGCGGCGAGGAACTGCTGGTCGCCTGCACCCAGGAAAGCGCGCTGTTCCTGGAGCTGAACGAGCAGACCGAGGGTGCGCCCTCGATCCAGCAGCGGCCGATACGCTTCGTCAATATCCGCGAGACCGGTGGCTGGTCCAAGGACGCGGTCAGGTCCATGCCGAAGCTGGCAGCGCTGATTGCGGCCGCTCAGCTGCCCGAGACCGAGCCGGTGTCCACCGTCAGCTACCAGTCGGCCGGCCGCTGCGTCGTCATCGGTCCGGCCGGTGCGGCCCAGGCCGCCGCCGACCTGCTCAGGGACAGGCTGGACGTCACGCTGCTGCTGACGCAAGCAGGTGGGGCGCTGGCTCAAACCCATGAGCAGGCCGTCAGCGCCGGCCGTGTCACCGCGCTGACCGGCTGGCTGGGCCAGTTCGAGCTGAGCTGGGAGAGCAGCAACCCCATCGATCTGGACCTGTGCACGCGCTGCAATGCCTGCGTCGATGCCTGCCCCGAGGGCGCGATCGACTTGAGCTACCAGATCGACCTGAGCCGTTGCGCCAGCCACCGCGACTGCGTCAAGGTCTGCGACGCCGCCGGGGCGATCGACTTTGCCCGCGCGCCGCAGTCCTTCAGCGAACGCTTCGACCTGGTGCTGGACCTGTCTTCCGCGCCGCTGCTTGGCCAGCACCAGCCCCCGCAGGGCTATTTCCATGCTGGCCGTGACAGTGACAAGCTGATGCAGGCGGTGCTGAAGCTGCGCGATCTGGTTGGCGAGTTCGAGAAGCCCAAGTTCTTCAACTACAAGTCCAAGCTCTGCGCCCACAGTCGCAACAAGCAGGTCGGCTGCAATGCCTGCGTCGAGGTCTGTTCGGCCGATGCCATCCGCAGCGACATCAAGGGCAGCGGCGGCATCATCGTCGAGCCGTACCTGTGCGTCGGTTGCGGCGCCTGCACGACGGTCTGCCCCAGCGGCGCGCTGAGCTATGCCACGCCGGGCCTCGCTCAGCAGGGGCTGACGATGCGCACGCTGTTGAGCAGCTACAAGGCGGCCGGCGGCCGCGATGCGGTGCTGCTGCTGCACAGCGAGGGCGCGGGCAAGACCTTGATCGAGGCGCTGGGCCGGGCCGCGCGCACCAGCCGGACGGTGCAGGGTCTGCCGGCCCATGTCATTCCGCTGGGTCTGCACCACACCGCCAGCCTCGGGCTGGACGCCTGGCTGGGCGCGATCGCCTATGGCGCCAGCGGCGTCACGGTGCTCTTGACCGATGAGGAGGCGCCGGAGTACCGGGTGGCGCTGAGCGAGCAGATCGCCATCGGCAACGCGCTGCTGGCCGGCCTGGGCCACGGCACTGACCGGCTGCGCCTGCTGCAGGCCGAGGAGCCGGGTGCCCTGGACGCGGCCCTGAGAGTTACGCCCGCGCCGGCCCTCAAGCAGGCCGCGGCGTTCGCGATGCAGGCCGACAAGCGCAGCAATCTGGAACTGGCACTGGACCACCTGATGGCCCAGGCGCCGACGGTTCCCGAGCTGATCACCCTGCCCGCCGCCGGCAGCCCCTTCGGCACCGTCGTCGTGGACACCGCCAAATGCACGCTGTGCCTCAGCTGCGTCGGTGCCTGCCCGTCGGCGGCGCTGGCCGACAACCCGGACGCGCCGCAGCTGCGCTTCATCGAGAAGAACTGCGTGCAGTGCGGCCTTTGCGAGAGCACCTGTCCCGAGCAAGCGATCACGCTGGCGCCTCGTCTCTGGCTGGCCGATGGCGGCAAGGCACGCAAATCGTTGCGGGTGCTGAACGAGCAGGCGCCGTACCGCTGCATACGTTGCAGCAAACCGTTCGGCACCCTGAAGGCAATCGAGAACATGCTGACCAAGCTGGCGGGTCACTCGGCCTTCCAGGGCGCCGCCGCCGAGCGGCTGAAGATGTGCAGCGACTGCCGTGTCATCGACCTGCATTCCAGCACCAGCGAAGTCCGGATCACCGACCTATGAGCATCGCCCGACCGATTGTGATGAGTGCGCCCGACGCCGGCGAGGAACTTGCCCGCGCCGAGATCTACGGCCTGCTGTCCAGCCTGTTCTTTGCGCCGCCCTCGGCCGAGCTGCTGGGCCAGTTCCAGGTCGCCGTGACCGAGGCACCCGAGCCGGGCGGCTTTCTGGAGCGGCCCTGGCAGGATCTGGTGGCCGCCGCCCGTGCCAGCGATCCGGCCAGGGCGCAGGCCGAGTACGAGGCCCTGTTCATGGGCGTGGGCAAGCCCGAGGTGTTTCTGTACGGTTCTTTCTATATGGCCGGCTATCTGCACGAGACGCCGCTGGTCAAGCTGCGCTCGAGCCTGGCCGAGCTGGGCCTGGCGCGGGACGCGGCGATGCAGGAGACCGAGGACCACCTGGCCTATGTATTCGAGGTGATGCGCTATCTGATCGCCGGTGACGATCTCGCGGTCAGCAATCTGGAGCGGCAGCGCCAGTTCTTTCGCGCCCATGTTCAGCCCTGGGTGGAGCGCCTCTGCGAAACCCTGGCCCAGCATCCGCAGGCCCGGCTGTACCGTCAGGTGGCGGTCTTTACCCAGGCCTTCATGGCAGTAGAAACCCAGGCCTTCGACATGCTGGAGTGAGGCCCCCTGTGCGTGGCGCGCACAGTCGGGACCGCGGGCGCTGCACATTGGGTATTCACACTTGCAGTATTTGCCCACTGCCGCAATACTGGGCTCGCGTTGGAGACGGCTATTCCGCCGTCATTCAGGAGACAGATATGGCCGAGTCGAACAACAAGCTGTCGCGCCGCCACTGGGTGGCTGGTGCAGGCACGGTGGGTACCCTGGCTGCTGCGGCGGCGGTGCTGCCCCAGGTGCTGAAGTCGCCGGCCGAGCCGCCCGTGGCCTCAGTTGCGCCCGACACCAGCGCGGGCTACCGGCTCAGCGAACACGTCAAACGCTATTACCAGACCGCCAAGGTCTGAGGCGCGGGCCGTCATGGCCTCCGATTGCCGCTGCGCGGGCCCCGCGCCTGCCCGCAGCGAACCGAATCCGACCTGAGGAGCGAATATGTTGCTCACCCGCAAATCATCGACGCCGGCATCCGCCGCCCAGCAGGCCTCCGGGCTGGTCTCGCGCCTGGAGCGAGGCGTGTCCCGCGCCATCCCGACGATGGACCGCCGCGCCTTTCTGCGACGCTCGGGGCTTGGCGTGGGGGCAGGCCTTGCCGGCTCGCAGCTGACCCTGGTGCGCAAGGCCCAGGCGGCCGATGCGCCCAAGTCGGACGGCACGGGCAAGGTGGAGGTCAAGCGCACCATCTGCGGCCACTGCTCGGTCGGTTGCGCCGTCGATGCGGTGGTGGAAAACGGCGTCTGGGTGCGCCAGGAGCCGGTGTTCGATTCTCCGATCAATCTGGGCGCCCATTGCGCCAAGGGCGCGGCGCTGCGCGAGCACGGCCATGGCGAGTACCGCCTCAAGTACCCGATGAAGCTGGTGGACGGCAAGTACCAGCGCATCAGCTGGGACGTGGCGCTGACCGAAATCAGCGCCAAGATGCTGGAGCTGAAGAAGGCCAGCGGGCCTGACTCGATCTTCTTCGTCGGCTCGAGCAAGCACAACAACGAGCAGGCCTATCTGCTGCGCAAATGGGCCTCCTTCTGGGGCACCAACAACTGCGACCACCAGGCGCGCATCTGCCACTCGACCACGGTGGCCGGAGTGGCCAATACCTGGGGCTATGGCGCGATGACCAATTCGTACAACGATATGCAGAACGCCAAGGTGGCGATGTATATCGGCTCGAATGCGGCCGAGGCCCATCCCGTGTCCATGCTGCACATGCTGCATGCCAAGGAAACCGGCTGCAAGATGATCGTCGTCGACCCGCGCTTCACGCGCACGGCGGCCAAGGCCGACGAGTTCGTGCGCATCCGCTCCGGCACAGACATCCCCTTCCTGTTCGGCCTGCTGCACCACATCTTCAAGAACGGCTGGGAGGACAAGAAGTACCTCACCGACCGCGTCTACGGCATGGAAAAGGTGCGCGAGGAGGTGCTGGCCAAATGGACGCCTGACAAGGTGCAGGAGGCCTGTGGCGTCGACGAGGCGACCTGCTTCAAGATCGCGAAGATGCTGGCCGACAACCGCCCCGGCACCATCGTCTGGTGCATGGGCCAGACCCAGCACACGATTGGCAATGCCATCGTCCGCGCCTCCTGCATCCTGCAATTGGCGCTGGGCAATATCGGCGTGACCGGTGGCGGCGCCAACATCTTCCGTGGCCATGACAATGTGCAGGGCGCCACCGACGTGGGCCCGAACCCGGATTCGTTGCCGGGCTATTACGGTCTGGCAGACGGCTCCTGGAAGCACTTCGCCAAGACCTGGGGCGTCGAGTTCGACTGGATCAAGAAGCAGTACGCGCCCGGCATGATGGGCAAGAGCGGCATGACGGTGTCGCGCTGGATCGACGGCGTGCTCGAGAAGAACGAGCTGATCGACCAGGAAAGCAATCTGCGCGGCCTGTTCTTCTGGGGCCATGCGCCGAACTCGCAGACCCGTGGTCTGGAAATGAAGAAGGCCATGGACAAGCTGGACCTGCTGGTCGTGGTCGACCCGTTCCCGTCGGCCACGGCGGCGATGGCCGCCATGCCAGGCAAGGCCGAGGACCTGAACGCCAAGCGGGCGGTCTATCTGCTGCCGGCCTGCACGCAGTTCGAGACTTCCGGCTCCTGCACCGCCTCGAACCGGTCCATCCAGTGGCGCGAGAAGGTCATCGACCCGCTGTTCGAGTCGCGCACCGACCACATGATCATGTACCAGCTGGCCGACAAGCTGGGCTTCGGCAAGGAGCTGGTGAAGAACCTGAAGATGGTGCCGGGCAAGGGGGGCATGCCCGAGCCCGAGGTCGAGTCCATCCTGCGCGAGATCAACAAGTGCGTCTGGACCATAGGCTACTCGGGCCAGAGCCCGGAGCGGCTGAAGGCCCATATGCGCAATATGCATGTGTTCGACGTGAAGACCCTGCGCGCCAAGGGTGGTATCGACAAGGAGACCGGCTACTCGCTGGACGGCGACTATTTTGGTCTGCCCTGGCCCTGCTGGGGCACGCCGGAGTTCAAGCACCCCGGCTCACCGAACCTGTATGACACCTCCAAGCATGTGATGGAAGGCGGCGGCAACTTCCGAGCCAATTTCGGTGTCGAGCGCGAGGGCGTCAATCTGCTGGCCGAGGACGGCTCGCACTCCAAGGGCGCGGACCTGACCACCGGCTACCCCGAGTTCGACCACCTGCTGCTGAAGAAGCTGGGCTGGTGGGATGAGCTGACCGATGCAGAGAAGGCCGCCGCCGAGGGCAAGAACTGGAAGACCGATTCTTCGGGCGGCATCATCCGCGTGACGATGAAGAACCATGGCTGCCACCCGTTCGGCAATGCCAAGGCGCGGGCCGTGGTCTGGAACTTCCCCGATCCGATTCCGCAGCACCGCGAGCCGCTGTACTCGAACCGGCCGGACATGATCGCCAAGTACCCGACGCACGACGACAAGAAGGCCTTCTGGCGCCTGCCGACGCTGTTCAAGTCGGTGCAGGAGGCGAACAAGGACATAGGCAAGACCTACCCGCTGATCATGACCAGCGGCCGCCTGGTCGAGTACGAGGGTGGTGGCGAGGAAACCCGCTCTAACCCCTGGTTGGCCGAGCTGCAGCAGGACATGTTCGTCGAGATCAACCCGGCGGCCGCCAACGACCGCGGCATCCGCAACGGCGAGCAGGTCTGGGTCAAGACGCCCACCGGCGCCAAGATCAAGGTCATGGCCCTGATCACCGAGCGGGTCGATCGCGAGACGGTGTTCCTGCCCTTTCACTACTCCGGCCATTGGCAGGGGGCGGATCTGGCCCAGTACTACCCGGACGGCGCCAAGCCGGTGGTGCGTGGCGAGGCCATCAACACCGCCACCACCTATGGCTATGACAGCGTGACGATGATGCAAGAGACCAAGACCACGCTGTGCCAGATCGAAAAAGCGGCCTGAGCCGCAGCCTTTGACTTCAGGAGACCTTCATGGCCCGAATGAAATTCATCTGCGACGCCGAGCGTTGCATCGAGTGCAACGGCTGCGTCACCGCCTGCAAGGCCGAGCATGACGTGCCCTGGGGCGTGAACCGCCGCCGGGTCGTCACCCTCAACGACGGCGTGCCTGGAGAGAAGTCGATCTCGGTGGCCTGCATGCACTGCTCGGACGCACCCTGCATGTCGGTCTGCCCGGTGGACTGCTTCTACCGAACCGACGAGGGCGTGGTGCTGCATGACAAGGACATCTGCATAGGCTGCGGCTACTGCTCCTATGCCTGCCCCTTCGGGGCGCCACAGTTCCCCAGCAACGGCACCTTCGGCCTGCGCGGCAAGATGGACAAGTGCACCTTCTGCGCCGGGGGCCCTGAGGACAACGGCAGCCAGGCCGAGTACGAGAAGTACGGCCGCAACCGTCTGGCCGAGGGCAAGCTGCCGGCCTGCGCCGAGATGTGCTCGACCAAGGCGCTGCTCGGCGGCGACGGCGATGTGGTGGCCGACATCTTCCGCACCCGCGTGATCAATCGTGGCAAGGGCAGCGAGGTCTGGGGCTGGGGCACGGCCTACGGCAAGCCTACGCAGGGCACGCCTTCTGCCACCCCGCCCGAGGGGAGCAAGACATGATGCGCGGCGCCGCCCTTCTGATGCTGAGCCTGGGCCTGCTCGCCGCTTGCGGCGAAAGCCCGCAGACCCTGACGCAGAGCAAGAAGCCCGATGCCACGGCCTATAGCGGCGCGGCCAAGGTCTATATGGTCGGCGGCTGGACGGCAGGCGACAAGACCAGCTGGGAACAGCAGCTGCGCGCCCGCAACCAGAAGCAGAACGACTACAGCCGCTGAGCCTGCGGACCAGGAGCACGCCATGCGCACTATCGCGGGTCTCATTCTTCCCCTGCTGCTGAGCTGGGGCTTGCTCGGATCGGCGCAGGCCGCCGATCCTGCGGCATCTGCATCTGCACCTGCGGTGGCTGCGGCGCCGGAGCCCAAACCCGACGACACCAACGCCCAGCGCGCCAAGAGCCAGCCGGGCAATAACGCGCCGATGTGGCGGGCGGTGCGCGAGTCCGGTAACACCCAGGGCTATAGCAGCCTGCCTGATCCCGAATCGGGCATCCTGGTCCAGTCCTTCGTCCAGTATCCGGGCTCCAGCTACACGACGGCTGGCGAGGCCTGGCGCCAGGTGCGCAACCGCTGGTTGATCCCCTACGGCGGCGCGCTGGTGCTGATCATGGTGCTGGCGATTGCGCTGTTCTATTGGCGCAAAGGCCCGCTGGAAACTCATTCGCCGCCGACCGGGCGTATGGTCGAACGCTTCACGGCGCTGGAGCGCTCGGCGCACTGGACGGTGGCGATCAGCTTCTCGATTCTCGCCATCTCCGGCCTGGTGATGATGTTCGGCAAGTTCGTGCTCCTGCCGGTGATCGGCGGCAGCCTGCTGGGCTGGCTCAGCTACGCGCTGAAGACGGTGCACAACTTTGTCGGCCCGCTGTTCAGCGTCGGGCTGGTGCTGATGATCGCCATCTTCATCAAGGACAACCTGCCCAAGGCCCACGACCTGCAGTGGCTGCGCAGCTTCGGTGGCCTGTTCTCGAAGTCCCATGTGCCCTCGCACCGCTTCAATGCCGGCGAGAAGATACTGTTCTGGACCGGCGTGCTGGGCCTGGGCCTGCTGGTCTCGCTCAGTGGCCTTGCGCTGGACCATTTGTTCCCCGGCATCGAGTTCACCCGCCGCAATATGCAGATCGCCCACCTGTTGCATGCCACCGCCGCGGTGCTGATGATGACCATGTTCCTGGGCCATATCTATATGGGCACCCTGGGCGTCAAGGGCGCCTACAGCGCCATGCGTGACGGCCAGGTGGACGAGAACTGGGCCAAGGAGCATCACGAGTACTGGTACGACGATGTCAAGGCCGGGCGCATCCCGGCGCAGCGCAGCGCCTCGGCTCCGTCCGCGGCACCGGCCGGCAGCCCGCGGGCTTCCTGATCGATTTTCGGAGCAAGCCATGTTTGCGAGCAAAGTTCTGATTCCCCTGGGCCTGGCCCTGTGCAGCGGCCTGGTGCTGGCCAAGCTGCCGGCGCCTGGCGACGAGGCCAAGGCCAAGGCCGCCGAGGCCGCCGCCAAGACCGCCTGGAGCAACAAGGTCGCCGACTTCCAGCTCTGCAAGTCGCAGGACAAGGTGGCCGGCGCCTATATGGCCCAGCAGAAGAAGGCAGCCGCTCCGGCCGCCAAGCCGGCCAGCGGTGTGCCGGCATGCGCCGACCCCGGCCCCTTTGCCTATGTCCCGCCGGCACCGGCCAGCGCGCCCGCCGCTGCGGCCGCACCGGCTGCGGCGCCACCTCCGGCCAAGAAGACTTGAGAAGCCGCATCCCGAGGCGGGCCACCCCGCTGCTGTCATGATGGGCGCCATGATTCCGACCCCGCCGCGCCTGCCCAGGCTGACCCAGGCCTTGGCGCCGCTGACCCACGATATCGAGGTGCTGGACGAATTCGGCCAGCGCCGCCGCATGAGCATCCCGGCCGAACGGCCGCTGACCGTGTTCGTCGACAAGCGTGAGCTTGTCACCCTGATGACGCTGGGCCTGGCGCCCGAGCTGCTGGTGCTGGGCTATCTGCGCAACCAGCGCCTGGTGGCCTCGGTCGACGAGGTCGAGTCGATCACCGTCGATTGGGAGGTCGGCGCCGCGGCAGTGCGCACGCGCTCCGGCATTGCATCGATAGAGGAAAAGACCGCCCACCGCGTGGTCACCACCGGCTGCGGCCAGGGCACCGTGTTCGGCAGCCTGATGGCCGATGTCGAGAGCGTCGATCTACCCGCCGCCACCGAGGCCCGACTGCGCCAGAGCACGCTGTACGCGATGCTGGATCAGATGCGCCGCCAGGACAGCGTCTACAAGAAGGCCGGCTCGGTCCACGGCTGCGCGCTGTTCCGCGGCAGCGAGATGCAGGTGCATTTCGAGGACGTGGGCCGCCACAACGCCATCGACACCATCGCCGGCTGGATGTGGATGAACAGGGTTGTGGGTGCCGACAAGAGCTTCTACACCACCGGCCGGCTGACCAGCGAGATGGTCATGAAGTCGGCGCAGATGGGGGTGCCCATCGTCGTGTCGCGCAACGGCATCACGCAGATGGGCCATGCGCTGGCGATGCAGCTGGGCCTGACCCTGATAGGCCGCGCCAAGCACCGCCACTTCATCTGCTACAGCGGCCTGGCTCGCTTCGACAGCGAGCCTGAGCCGGCGCGGGCCTTGATCGAGGTGCCGGCCTAGCCGCGTGCGGGGTGCGCCAGGTCGCGCAGCAGCGTGGGGCCGGCGACGCGCTCGATCTCGTGCAACAGCGGCTTGTTCCAGCCGATGGCGAACATCCACTCGGCGACGACGAACATCGGGCCGACGGCCAGTCCGATGATGTCATCGACAAAGGCCGGCTTGCGGCCCTCGTAGTAGTGGCCGACGAACTGGAACACCCAGCCGACGACGAAGATACCGACGCCCCAGGCCAGCCAGGAGGCGGTAGTGCTGGCGGCGGTGAACTGCTGGGCCAGCACCAGCATCAGCGCGGTGCCGGCGCTGACGGCCAGGCCCAGCATGAACTGGCCCCGGGTCAGGTACCACAGGGCCAGCGGCGCGAACACCAGCCAGGCCGGTGTCAGGTGCCAGCCGGCCAGCTCGAAGCCAGGCCGTGACAGCAGCACGCCGACGGCGAACACGATCATCGGTATGCCGATGAAGTGGGTGACGATGTTGCGGCGATCGCGGTGGTACTGGGCGTATTGGCTCAGCAATTCGGTGGCTTGGCGCATGACTGTCTCCTGAAGCGCTGTTTGCTGATGTTATAGATCAATCCATCCTAGTGCAGCACAAGCCTGCGCGGCTGTCAAAATAGCGACATTCCAGCCCCTCACCGGGCGGCACCAACCAGGACCAGCCCATGACCATCAAGAGTGACAAGTGGATACGCCGCATGGCGCAGGAGCACGGCATGATCGAGCCGTTCGAGCCGGGCCAGGTGCGCCAGTCGGCCGACGGCCAGAAGATCGTCAGCTACGGCACCAGCAGCTATGGCTATGACATACGCTGCGCCCCCGAGTTCAAGGTTTTCACCAATATCTATAGCACCGTGGTGGACCCGAAGAACTTCGACGAGAAGAGCTTTGTGGACATCCACTCCGACGTCTGCATCATTCCGCCCAACAGCTTTGCGCTGGCGCGCACGATGGAGTACTTCCGCATCCCGCGCAATGTGCTGACCATCTGCCTGGGCAAGAGCACCTATGCGCGCTGCGGCATCATCGTCAACGTCACGCCGTTCGAACCCGAGTGGGAAGGCTATGTGACTCTGGAGTTCAGCAACACCACACCGCTGCCGGCCAAGATCTATGCCGGCGAGGGCTGCGCCCAGGTGCTGTTCTTTGAAAGCGACGAGGTCTGCGAGACCAGCTACAAGGATCGCGGCGGCAAGTACCAGGGTCAGGTCGGCGTGACCCTGCCAAAAACCTGAGCACAGGCGCAAAAAAGGCTCCGTGAGGAGCCTTTTGTTCGGGCGGGCAAGGGTTCAGGCCTGCTTGCGACGGCGAGCCACATAGCCCACAAAGCCCAGACCTGCCAGCAGCAGCGCATAGGTTTCGGGTTCAGGAATGGCCTCAATCGCATTGGCCTGGATCTGGTACTGGCCGTACACGTCGCCGACGTCGTTGACAAAATTTCCAGTGCCGACCGCCGAGCCCTTCAGCACCAGGGTGGCAACGCCGCTGAAGTTTTGGCCCAAGACGCTCAATTGCTGCTGGGTCGTGGCGTTGGACTCGCCCCAGGTCATCGAACCAAAGGATCCAGTCAGCTTGAAGGCCTCGGTGTCGTCCCAATCAATCTGCTTGAGGTTGGCCAGCACCAACTCGGACAGTGCGAGATACAGATCCGAGGAGCTGTTAACGGTGTAGGTGAAGGTGTCGGTAAACGCGCCCTTCTTGGTCTTGTAGAAGGTGTCAGCATGTTGGCTGGTCGTCAGGTTGACCGCCTTGTTGGCGTTTTGCGCCATGGCCGGCGTCAAGGCGGCGCTCAACACCAGCGCGCTGAAAATGGGGGCGTACTTCATCTGGGCTTCTCCACGGTCTGTGATCAATCAAGAGACAGCTCTTGTCTCTCCCTGGGCGTCGACTCTAGCGGATTGCCAGCGTCGCTCAACCCCCATTCCTTAGGGGTGCTGCACTGCAACACGCCGCGTCACAGCGCCGTCAACCAGTCGCAGCGCAGCCGACCGCTGCGGTGCAGGTACAACCTCAGTTGGCCGTACAGGGAGGGCAGCAGATAGCCCAGCAGGCACAAGGGCAGGTAGCCGGGGTTGTTGGTCAGCAACGAACCCGGAACACCCACCCATCCCAGCACCCAGCAGGTGACGACCACGTCCCAGGCCTGGGACTCGACCGGATGATTGCGCCTGTGCATCACCAGCCAATTCTTGATCTGGGAGAACTGCTGCAGTGTCATGACGGCCTCCTGTGATTCCGGTAGCCAGCAGGAATGATGTCAGTTCCGTGTAAGAGTGGGAATCCCCAAGCCAGACTATTTTTTGCGGGCGCTGTGCGATAGACGTGCGAGCTGGGCGACGCACGCGGCGGCCCCGGACTAAGCTGCCGGTTCCTGAAAAAATGCGCTGGAGACACGATGAAGCGATTCTTTTTGCCACACCGCCTGCGCCGACTGGGCTGCCTGGCCCTGCTGTGCAGCGCCAGTCTGGCGGGGGCGGCACCGCTGGAGCCCGTGCTCGAGGCGGCACAGCGCGAGAAGCCGCTACTGCTGGACACCCTTCGCCAACTGGTGGCCATCGAGTCCGGCAGTCGCGAGCTGAAGGGTCTGGAGCAGGCCGCGAAGCTGATCGCCGATCACCTGCGCAACCTGGGTGGCAAGGTCGAACTGGTGGACACCAATACCGAGGTCTACCGGATGGAGGACACGCCGGAGAAGATCGGCAAGGCGGTGCGCGCCACTTTCAACGGCACGGGCACGGCCAGGATACTGCTGATCGCCCATATGGATACCGTCTATCCGGCCGGCCTGCTGGCCAAGCAGCCCTTCGAGATCCGGGACGACAAGGCCTATGGCCTGGGCATCGCCGATGACAAGGCCGGCGTGGCCGTGATCCTGCATACGGTGGCGATGCTGAAGGCGCTGAACTACGACAAATTCGGGCGTCTGACGGTGTTGATCAATGGCGACGAGGAGATCAGCTCGCCCGGCTCACGCGCAATGCTCACACGCCTGGGCGGCGAGCATGATGTGGTGATGTCCTTCGAGGGCGCCGGCGTGCGCAACGATGGCCTGTCGCTGGCCACGGCCGGCATTGCGTCGGTCAATCTGACGGTCAAGGGGCGGGCCTCCCATGCCGGCGCCTCGCCGGAGCTGGGCGTCAATGCGCTGTACGAGCTGTCGCACCAGCTGCTGCAGATGCGCGATCTGTCCGATCCGGCCCACGGCGTCAAGGTCAACTGGACCATGGCCAATGCCGGCATCACGCGCAATATGATCCCGCCCTTTGCCACCGCCTCGGCCGATGTGCGGGTGCTGCGCGTGGCCGACTACGACGGCGTCGAGAAAAAGCTGCGCGAGCGCATCCAGAACAAGCTGCTGCCGGGCTCGCAGGTCGAGCTTGTGTTCGAACGGCGCCGCCCGCCGCTGGAGAGCACGGCCGCCTCCAAGGCCTTTGCCACCCATGCCCAAGGGGTCTATGCCGAGCTGGGCCTGACTCTAAGCGTGTCCAGCAGCGCCGGTGGTGGCGGCACCGATGCCGCCTTCGCCTCGCTGGCGACCAAGGCCGCGGTCGTCGAGCGCTTCGGTCTGCAGGGCTTTGGCGCCCACACCACCGATGCCGAGTTCGTGCTGCTCAGCTCGATCGAGCCGCGGCTCTACCTGGCCGCGCGGATGGTGATGGAGGCGGCCGAGGGCAAGTGGCGCAAGTGAGCCCCGGATTGCATCCGGGCTACCGGCGCCAGGTAGCCCGGATGAAATCCGGGTCACAAAGCGCGCGGCAACGTGCCCGGCAGCAGGATGTCCCGCCCCACATTCTGGATCTGCGTATGGCCGCAGAAGGCCATCGTCAGGTCCAGCTCCTTGTGGATGATCTCCAGGCAGCGGGTCACGCCCGCCTCGCCCAGGGCGCCCAGGCCGTAGAGGAAGCTGCGGCCGATCAAGGTGCCGCGGGCGCCCAGGGCCCAGGCCTTGAGCACGTCCTGGCCCGAGCGTATGCCGCCGTCCATCCAGACTTCGATGTCACGGCCGACGGCCTCGGCAATCGAGGGCAGGGCCTGTATCGATGACGGCGCGCCGTCCAGCTGGCGGCCGCCATGGTTGGAGACGATCAACGCATCGGCGCCGCTGTTGACGGCCAGGCGGGCGTCCTCGACATCCATGATGCCCTTCAGTATCAGCTTGCCGCCCCAGCGCTTCTTGATCCACTCGACATCGGCCCAGCTCAGGCCCGGGTCGAACTGCTCGGCCGTCCAGGCCGACAGGGACGACAGATCGCCCACGCCCTTGGCATGGCCGACGATATTGCCGAAGCTGTGGCGCTTCGTGCCCGCCATCCCCAGGCACCAGCGCGGCTTTGTCATCAGGTTGAGGATGTTGGCCAGCGTCGGCTTGGGCGGCGTGGACAGGCCATTCTTGATGTCCTTGTGGCGCTGGCCGAGGATCTGCAGGTCCAGCGTCAGCTGCAGGGCCGAGCAGTTGGCGGCCTTTGCTCTATCGATCAGGCGCTCGATGAAGTCGCGGTCGCGCATCACATAGAGCTGGAACCAGAACGGCGCCTTCGTGGCCTCGGCCACGTCCTCGATCGAGCAGATGCTCATCGTCGACAGCGTGAACGGCACGCCAAAGGCCTTGGCCGCGCGGGCGGCGAGGATCTCGCCATCGGCATGCTGCATGCCGGTCAGCCCGGTCGGCGCGATGGCCACCGGCATGGCCACCGGCTGGCCGACCATGGTGGTGCGGGTGCTGCGGTTCTCCATGTTCACGGCCACGCGCTGGCGCAGCTTGATGGCCTGGAAATCGCTCTCGTTGGCCCGGTAGGTCCCCTCGGTCCAGGAGCCGGCGTCGGCATAGTCGTAGAACATGCGCGGCACGCGCTTTTTGGCCAGGACGCGCAGGTCTTCGATGCAGGTGATCACGGGCATGGCTTGTCTCTTGTTCTGATGGCAACCAGCGTCATGCTAGGTCAGACCGGCAGCAGCGACCAGAAAGTTATTCAGGTGGCGGCTGAAGAATCCTCCGCCAGGCCCGCGCAATGCCGGCCCAGCCACTGCGCGAAGTGTTGCGCGCCGGGGCTGGCCTGGTGGGTTAGCAGGTAGTAGGACTTGGCCGCAGGCACCTGCAGCTCGAACAGGCGCCGCAGCGCACCACTGCGCAAATAGGGTGCGGCCAGGCTGGGCCGGCCCAGCGCCACGCCCTGGCCACCGACGGCAGCCTCCAAGGTCAGGCCCAGATCGACGAAGCGCGTGCCCCGTGCCGGCTCGGGCCAGTCCAGGCCGGCGGCACGCAGCCAGGGGGTCCAGGGCTCCAGCGGCGTGCGCAGCAGCGGCGCCTGGGCCAGGTCGGCCGGGTGGCGCAGCGCGGGCAGACGCTGCAGCAGCGCGGGCGCGGCCATCGGCGTGACCCAGTCCTGCATCAAGACCTGGCCCTGTTCGCCCAGGGCATTGGTTTCGCCATTGCGTATTTCCAGATCGGCAGCCGGGCCGGCCTCATCCAGATAGGGCGTGCTCAGCAGCAGTTCCAGCTCCAGCTCGGGATGCGCTTCGGTGAAGCCGGGCAGGGCGGGCACCAGGATCTGCCGGGCGAAGGTCGGCGGCGCGGTGATGCGCAGCCGCTGCAGGCGCTGGGCGCTGCGGCGGTGCAACGGGGCGGCGGCCAGCAGGGCCAGGGCGGCGCGCACCTGTTCCAGATACTCCTTGCCGGTGGCCGTCAGGGCCAGCGGCTTGAGCGTGCGGTCCAGCAGTGCTGCGCCCAGCAGTTCCTCGAGCGTGCTGATGCGCTTGCTGACGGCGCTGGCGCCAATATGCAGGGCCTCGGCAGCCCGCTCCAGACTGCCAAGCCGGGCGGCGGCCTCGAAGGCCCGCAGGCCCTCGATCGAGGGAAAACGGGTGTCGGCGGCGCTGAGATCTGGCATGCCTCGGACTGTAGCGCTCAGGCGAGTCACGGCGACGGGCCGTCGCTGAGGGGCAGGTTCAGCGCCAGGCACAAACCGCGCTCGCTGAGCAGCAGTTCGACATTACCGCCCAGTCGCTCGACGATGCTCTGCACCATATACATGCCCAGGCCCGAGCCGCCCTGGCCGCGGCGGGTCGTGAAGAAGGGTTCGAACATGCGCGCACGTACCTCGGTTGGGACGCCGACGCCGTCGTCGCTGTACTGCAGCCGCGCCTCTGCGCCCACGCGCCGGGCCGAGATGCGGATGCAGCCGCCCTGGCCCTGCGGGAAGGCATGGGTGAGGCTGTTCATGATCAGATTCGAGAACACCTGGGTCAGCAGGCCGGGGGGCAGGGTCATGTGCAGGCCGGCCTCGATCTCCAGTTCGGCCCACGCGCCACTCTTGCGCAGGGCCGGGCCGTGCACCGCCACGACCGAGCGCAGGTACTCGCCGAGCTCGAAGGTCTGCAGCTCCTCGGTGTTCTGGTCCACGGCGATGCGCTTGAAGTCACCGACCAGGGCGGCGGCGCGCTGCAGATTGCGCTCCACCAGCTCGCCGCTGGCTCCCATCTGGTCGGACAGCGAGAGCAGTTCGCTGCGGCTGACCTTGCCCGAACCGATCACTGTGGCCATGCGGCGAGCGGCGTCGCCCAGGCAGGAGGCGGCCGTGATGGCCACGCCTATGGGGGTGTTGACGTCATGCGCTATGCCCGCCACCAGCCGGCCCAGCGAGGCGATCTTCTCGCGTTCCATCTCGGTCCTGGCCTGCTTGGCCTGGGCCAGATCCAGGCTCAGCAGCAGGCGCTCGTAGATCTTGGCAACGTGGCTGGCGTTGAGCACATCGGCGCGGGCCCAGGCGCGGGCCTGATGGCTGTGCTCCAGCCACAACACGGCGCGCGGCCGCTGCTGCTGGTAGATCACCAGTTCCGCGCGCGACTTCGCATCCGGGCTCAGTGCCTGCAGCTCGGCATGGCAGGGGTGCAGGCGCAGGTCGGTGAGGGTCAGCGGCGCGTTCATGCGCTCAAGCAGGGCCAGATAAGCGGGGCAGCTGTCAGCGCTCAGCCATTGGCCGGGCGCATCAGCGCTGCTGAAGCGGCCGGTGCCGTCGACGTCCCACCAGAACAGCAGCCGGTCAACCCGCATCAGGCCGAGTACCTGTGTGCTGATCTCGGCGGCGGCGCTCAGCAGATCGGCGGGCGAGTCCACCGCCCAGTGGCGATTGGACAGGTTCAGCAAGCGCTCCTCTGAGCTCTGATGACCCAGATCGAAGCGTGCCAGGGCCCCCAGACGCTCGGGCAGGCTCAGCCGGTAGAGCTCGGTCTCGACGGCCTGGTGCTGCCACAGATGGTCGAGCGCCCGGGGCAGCTGCTGGCTGGCCTGGTAGAGGCGGGCCAGCGCCTTGTGGGCCGAGCTCTGCAGGCGCCGCGCGCCCAGCGCCTTGGCCAGTTGCAGGCTCTGCTCGGCCACGTCGATGGCCTGCTGGTGGTCGGCGTCGGTGCTGGCGAGTTCGGCAAGCGTGGCGCTGGCCACCGCCTGCAGCCAGGTGTAGCCGCAGCGCACCGCCCGCTCCAGCGCCTGGCGGCAGTCGCGTGTGGCCTGCTCGTGCTGGCCGCGGGCCTCGGCGCAGCGCGACAGATGCCACAACGCCTCGGCCTGGTAGTCGCGGTGGCGGGCGCGCTGTGCCGCCGCCTGGCCCTTGCGAAACTGCAACTCGGCGGCCGCGAAGTGCTGGCGATTGAACAGCCCGACGCCCAGATTGAGGCACAGCTTGCTCTGCAGATAGTCGTCGCCCACATTGCTCAGCATCTCGTCCGCATTGGCGTGAAAGCGCTCGCCGGCCTCCCAGTCATTCAACGCATAGTGCAGCTGGCCCAGACCGATGCGTGCGGCGACGCCGATGCGGATATTGCCCACCAGGCCGGCCAGATCGACGGCGCTGGACCAGTGCAGCGTGGCCTCGCCGTACTCGCCGCGTTGGTAGCGGATGCGGCCCAGCGCCTCGTGCATGAGGGCTGCGTGGGCGGGCAGATGGCGGGCCTTGGCCAGCTCCAGGCCGGCGCCGAGCCGCTCCAGCATCTCGACGGACCGACCGCGCCGCTCCAGCGCGAAGAACTGACCATACAGCGCAACCAGGGCCACCGCCGGCCGGCTCTCTGTGCATTGCTGCTCGAGGCGTTCATAGAGCTTCAGCGCCAGCAGCGGATGGGCCAGAGCGGGGGCCTCCAGCCGGGCCAGCAAGGTGGCTGCCCGTCCGGTCTGGGTATCGCTTGCGCTTTGCTGCATGCCTGCCTCCTGCCCGTCGCACAGTGAACGAAGATGGGCAAGGACAAGCATACCCATGACCGCCGCCCGATGGGCGCACCGTCTCAAAACAGCGTCAGATTCTCCGGTGGCGGCTCGGCCGCCGCCGCCACCGGGCGAGGCGTTCGGCGCCTGGCCTGCACGTCGCCGGGTCGGCACAGGCCGCCCATGCGCACGCCCAGCAGGCGCAGGCGCTGGCTCAGGTCGACCCGCTTCAGGCAGGCGCCGGCGGCGGCGCGTATCGCCTCGGCGTCCTGCACCGGCAGGTCCAGGGTGAGGTCGCGGGTGACGGTGCGAAAACCCTCGAAGCGCAGCTTGATGCCCACCGTGCGGCCCAGATAGCCTTTGCGCTGCAGGTCGCCTGCCAGCTGCACGCACAGCCGGGTGAAGATTTCGCCCAGCTCGGCGCGGTCATGCCTGGCATGGAGGTCTCGCTCGAAGGTGGTCTCGCGGCTGATGGACACCGGCTCGCTGTGCGTCACCACCGGCCTATCGTCGCGGCCATGCGAGGCCTCGTGCAGCCAGGCACCGAAGCTGCGGCCGAACTGCTCGATCAGCCAGGCCGGTTCGGCCGCCGCCACCTCGCCGACGGTGCGTATGCCCAGTGTCGCCAGCTTGGCCGCGGCCTTGGGACCGATGCCGTTGATCTTGCGCGGACTCATAGGCCAGATGCGGGAGGGGATATCGTCCAGCGTCAGTATGGTCAGGCCGTCGGGCTTGTCCAGCTCGGAGGCGATCTTGGACAGCAGCTTGTTGGGCGTGATGCCGATCGAGCAGCTCAGGCCGGTGGCGCGCCGTACATTGTTCTTGATCTCCTGGGCCAGGGCGCGCACCCCGCCCAGCGGGTCGTGACCGACGGCGTCGCGTGCGCCGGGCACATCGCCGAGGTCGATATAGATTTCATCGATGCCGCGATCCTCGATCACCGGCGCCAGCTCGGCCACGGCGGTCTTGAAGCGGCGGGAGTACATGCGGTAAGCGTCGAAATCCATCGGCAGCAGGATGGCGTCGGGCGCGCGCACGGCCGCCTTCATCAGGCCCATGCCCGAGTGCACGCCCAGATCGCGAGCCTCGTAGGTGGCGGTGGTGGTGACGCCGCGCCCGGTGTAGTCGCGCAGCCGGGCGTACTCGCGGCTGCCGTCCTCACGTAGCACCGGTTCATGACGGCGCCCGCCACCGATGACCACCGGCTGGCCCTTCAGGTCGGGGTAGCGCAGCAGCTCCACCGACGCATAGAACGCGTCCATGTCCAGGTGCGCGATCAGGCGTCCTGGTGGTGGGGGCGGAGAGCTCAGCGTTGCAGGCATGCCGCATTGTCGCGTTGATGGGGTCGGCTATGCCTACACTGCCAAGTCTGTCTTCCATCACCCCCATCGATGCGTCTCGCTGTTTCATGCCTGTTGATGGTCACCTGCCTGCTTGGCCCCGCCGCCCAGGCCCAGGAGCCGGTCAGCCCCTGCGTGCTGGTGTTCGGCCATGGCCGCAATTTCGAGCCCGACCAGCCGCAGCGCAACCAGCTGTGGGATGGCTTCAATATGAGTTTCAACCAGCAGGTGGCACAGGCGCTGCAGGCCGGCGGCCGCCGTGCGGTACCCCTGGTGCTGCCGGTGGAGGCTATTGACATCCAGCGCAATCAGCGCCTGCTGCTGGCCCAGGCGGTGTCCAGCGGCTGCAACCAGATTCTGGAGACCTCGGTGTTCTCCGACCCCGAGGCCCTGATGCTGGTGGCCCGGCTGCGCATCTATCCCTTGCTGGGCAGCAAGGGCCCGCGGCTGGCCGGTTCGCTGCCGACCATAGGCCAGTCGAACTACACCAACCAGCGCGACTATGCGCTGACGCCCCGGGTGCTGGGCCGCTTCCAGCCCGGGCCGCTGGGCCAGCTGATGGCTCAGGAGGCGCTGGAGCATCTGGGGCCCTGATCGCTGCCTTCATGCCGGTGCTGGCCGGCTTCGTCGCATTGCCCCCCATGGCCCGGGTCTTGATGCGAAGCTCGCGCCGCCACAACAACGAGGAGCTCGATGATGAATGCAGCCACGAGGATCGCGGCGGCCGGCGTGCTGATCGCGATGACGACCCTGCCTGCATCGGCGCAACCAGCCACCCCGCTGCCTGCGCTGGACCGTGACCCGCTGACGCTACAGGTGGCCGAGGCCGAGCGGGCCTTTGCCCGCAGCATGGCGCAGCGCGATATCGCCGCCTTTGCGCAGTTCGTGTCGGAGGACGCCTTGTTCTTTGCCGGCCGCAAGACCCAGAAGGGGCGGGCCGAGGTGGTCGCGACCTGGAAGCGCTTCTTCGACGGTGCGCAGGCGCCGTTTTCCTGGGCGCCCGACCAGGTGGAGTTGGCACCCGGTGGCCAGTTCGCCTACAGCACCGGCCCGGTCTGGGGGGCCGACGGCAAGCTGATCTCGCGCTTCAACTCGGTCTGGCGCCTCGAGGCGCCCGGCGTCTGGCGCGTGCTCTATGACCGGGGCGAGGCGCTGCCCTGCGACTGCGCCAAGCCCTGATCGGCTCAGCCCTGGCGGCGTTTCACCATCAAGCCCAGCACGGCCAGGCCGGCGAGCATCAGCGCGTAGCTCTCGGGCTCGGGCACCGGCGCCAGGCTGTACTCGATATTGTTCATGCCGACGTTCCAGGCCGAGTTCTCCCATTCGATGACGATGCCGGTGCCGGAGTGCAGGTTGCCGAAGACGAAGTGCGTGGCGTTGCCGCCGGGCGAGCCCACCATGCCGTCATAGCTGAAGCTGTTCCCGCCCTGGGCGAACACGCGCACATGGGTGTTCAGGGTGGAGTTTGGGAAGGCGCCGAGGTCGAAGCCCTGCAGCGACACCATCTGGCCGGCCGCCGGGGTCAGCGTGATGCGGGCAAAGGAGGCGCCGTCGCCGCCATCGGCGAACACGGCGCTGGGCAGCGTGTTGTAGCCGGGGCCCCAAAACATCAGGCTGGCCGGGTCGTTGGAGTTGACGCTGGTGTAGCTGACGTCCAGCATGCCGGCCACATCGCCATGGGCCTGGTTGATGCGCGAGTAGTTGCCGCAGGCGATCATGGCGCCGGAGCCGTCGACGGCGCTGGAGCATATGCCGTCAGGGAAGGTCAGCGTGTCGGCCATGGCCGGCATCGAAAGCGTGGTGGCCAGCAGGGCGGCAGGCAGCAGGGCAAAGCGCATGGAAGTCTCCTCAGTCTGATGACTGGACGATAGTCCTATGCCCCTGCCTTGAACAGACCGGAAACTGTAAGAACAGCCCCCCATCCAAGGGGGCCGGTTTCAGCTCGCCAGGCGCGCCCTGTGCCGTGCCACCTGGGCCCGCACCTGGGCCGGCGCCGTGCCGCCCAGGATGTTGCGGGCGTTCAACGAGCCGCGCAGCGACAACACCTCGAACACATCGGCCTCGACGGCCGGGTTGAAGACCTGCAGCTCGGGCAGGCTCAGCTGCGACAGGTCCACGCCCTTGGCGATGGCCGTCTTCACCGCATGGGCCACCACCTCGTGGGCATCGCGGAAGGGCAGGCCCTTCTTGGTCAGGTAGTCGGCCAGATCGGTGGCTGTGGCATAGCCCTTCAAGGCCGCGCGCTCCATCGCCTCGGGCTTGACGGTGATGCCGCCGGCCAGCTCGGCGAAGATGCGCAGCGTGTCCTTCAAGGTGTCCACCGTGTCGAACAGCGGTTCCTTGTCTTCCTGGTTGTCCTTGTTGTAGGCCAGCGGCTGGCCCTTCATCAAGGTGATCAGGCCCATCAGATGGCCGACCACCCGGCCGGTCTTGCCGCGCGCCAGCTCGGGCACGTCGGGGTTCTTCTTCTGCGGCATGATCGACGAGCCGGTGCAGAAGCGGTCCGCCAAGTCTATGAAGCCAAAGCTCTGGCTCATCCACAGAATCAGCTCCTCGCTCAGACGCGAGATGTGGATCATCACCAGGCTGGCGGCGGCCGTGAACTCGATCGCGAAGTCGCGGTCGCTGACGGCGTCCAGGCTGTTCTGGCACACGCCATCCATGGCAAGCGTTCTGGCCACGCGCTCGCGGTCCAGCGGATAGCTGGTGCCGGCCAGTGCGGCGGCGCCCAGCGGCAAGCGATTCACCCGCTTGCGCACATCGGCCAGGCGCTCGGCGTCACGGCTGAACATCTCGACATAGGCCAGCAGATGGTGGCCGAAGCTGACCGGCTGGGCGACCTGCAGATGGGTGAAGCCGGGCAGTATGACCTCGGCGTTCTTCTCGGCCACGTCCACCAGGGCCAGTTGCAGCGCCTGCAGCAGGCCCTGGATCGCGTCGATCTCGTCGCGCAGCCACAGCCGCACATCGGTGGCCACCTGGTCATTGCGCGAACGGCCGGTGTGCAGGCGCTTGCCGGCGTCGCCGACCAACTGGGTCAGCCGCGCCTCGATGTTCAGGTGCACGTCTTCCAGGTCCAGCTTCCATTCGAAGCGGCCGGCTGCTATGTCTTCGGTGATCTGGGCCATGCCCCGCTCGATGGACGCCAGATCGTCGGCGCTCAGGATGCCCTGGGCGGCCAGCATCTCGGCGTGGGCCAGGCTGCCGCTGATGTCGGCACGCCACAGGCGCTGGTCGAAGAACACGCTGGCCGTGTAGCGCTTCACCAGCTCGCTCATGGGCTCGGAAAACAGCGCGGACCAGGCTTGGGATTTCTTGTCGAGTTGGTTGTCGGACATGGCGGTTCAGGTGCCACATGGCCGGGGCGGCCAGCGGTGAGGGGAAGCGGGGAGTGGCGCCCATTCTATCGAGCGTCCTCCACGCGGGCGCCGCGGCTAATATCGCGGCATGTCCACCAGCCACCGCTCACCTGTTGCCGAAGCCGGCGCCGCCGACTCGGGGGCAGGTCTGAATTCCAGCAGCTTCCCGGCCACCGAGCCCGAGCCTCAGGGCCTGCCGCCCCTGTTCGACCCCAAGCGGGTGTTCGATGTCTGCCACGTCGGCGTGGTGCTGCGCGCGCTGCTCGCCACCCAGGCCGGCCTGGCGCTGGGCATGGGGCTGGCGGCGGCCAATCCGGGTCAATGGGCGCTGCTCACGGCCAGCGGCACGGTGGTCTCGCTGACCGCGTTGCTGCTGTGGCTGATCAGCGTTTGCGCGCTGCAACGCCTGCTGGCCCGCCTGGGCAGGGCCTGGCAATGGCTGGCGCTGATGGGCCTGGGGGCGGTCAGTTCCGCCCTGGGCTGGCAGCTGCTGATACTGGTCAGCCCCGAATCCGACAATCTGTTCCGCCAGAGCATGGTCATGCTGACCGGCGCGGCCATGGCCGCCAGCCTGTTCTACTGGCTGCGCCAGCGCGAGCGCATGCAGCGCCCGGCCCATGCAACGGCGAGGCTGGTCGAGTTGCAGTCGCGCATACGCCCGCACTTTCTGTTCAACACCTTGAACACCGCGATCGCGCTGGTGCGCGTCGACCCGCACCGCGCCGAGGAGGTGCTGGAAGACCTGGCCGAGGTCTTCCGCGTCGCGCTGATGGAGGGCGGCGAAGCGGTCTCGCTGGAGCAGGAGATCGAGCTGGCAAAGCGCTATCTGGCGATCGAGCAGATCCGCTTCGGCGAGCGCCTGCGCGTGCGCTGGGAGCTGGACCCCGCCGCCAGCCTGGCCCGCGTGCCACCGCTGCTGCTGCAGCCCCTGGTCGAGAACGCGGTGCGCCATGGCGTGGAGCCCAACGAGGGCGGCGGCGATGTGCTGGTGCGCACGCAAGTGCGAGGCAGCGAGGTCGATCTGACCATCACCAACACGGTGTCAGGCCTTGCCTCCACGCCCGGCCACGGCATGGCCCTGCGCAATGTGCGCGAGCGGCTGCGCCTGATGCATGATGTGACGGCTCGTTTCGAGGCCCGCCGCGAGGGCGGCGAGTTCCGCGTGCATCTGGTCATTCCCCGCTGAGTCATTCCCGAATTTTGCCCATGGCCAACCCTGCCCTGCGAGTGCTGATTGTTGACGACGAGCCGATGGCCCGCCTGCGCCTGCGCGGCCTGCTGGAAGACTGCAAGGAGCCGCCCTGCGAGGTGGTGGCCGAGGCCGGCTCGGCCTCGCAGGCCCAGCACTGGCTCAGCACCCATGCCTGCGACCTGGTGCTGCTGGACGTGCAGATGCCCGGCCCCGACGGCATGGCCCTGGCCGACGCGATGCGCCAGCGCCCGAACGCCCCGGCGGTGGTCTTCGTCACCGCCCATGCCGAGCATGCGCTGCGCGCCTTCGAGCTCGACGCGATCGACTACCTGACCAAGCCGGTGCGCCGCGAGCGTCTGGCCGCCGCCTTGGCCCGCGTCGCCCAGCGCCAGGCCGAACGCGCCGCCGCCGAGTCGCAGCGCCAGACCCCCGCCGAGGCAGCAGAGGCCGGCGTGATCGTCATCAACGATCGCGGCCGCCTGGTGCGCGTGCCTATCGGCGAGGTGCTGTACTTCAAGGCCGAGCTGAAATACCTGACCCTGCGCACGGCCACGCAGAGCTTCGTCATGGACGGTGCGCTGTCCGACCTCGAGCAGCGCCTGGGCGAGCGATTTCTGCGCGTGCACCGCAATGCGCTGGTGGCCAAGGCGGCAGTGCGCGAACTGGAGCGGCGCCAGATGGCGGACGAGTCCGATGAAGATGGCGCCGTCAGTCAGTGGCAGGCACTGGCCCCGGAGCCCATGGCCGACAAGGTGGCGGACAAAGGTGCGGAAACCTGGGCCGTGCGCGTGGCCCCGGTGGACGAATGGCTGGCCGTGTCAAGACGCCAGGTGGCTGCCGTGCGCGAGGCTTTGCGGGCGGCGGCGGGGTGAGGAGAGGTGCCTTGGGCTTGCTCCGGCCAGAGCACGAACGTCGGTGAGCCGGACGTACCCACAACCTCATGCTGCGCGTCAATGGCCGAGAGGTGGGGCGGCGTGCAGTGCGTGTGGGCGTTGAGGCGGGTGGCCGCATTGCAGCG
>JADMJJ010000124.1 GCA_018780645.1 Burkholderiaceae bacterium | reverse complement strand
GCCGGCTTCATAGGCTCGTCCATCGTGCGCGCGCTGGTGGCGCAGGGCCTGCGGCCGCGCGTGCTGACCCGGCCCAGCCGCTCGATTGCGAACCTGCGCGACATCCTCGACCGCATCGAGCTGATACACGGCGACTTCATGGACGACACGGTGCTGCGCGTGGCGATGAAAGGCGTGCACACGGTCTATCACCTGATCACCACCACCTTCCCGAATATGGTGATAGAGAGCAGCAATTACGACCTGCTGTCGAACCTGCTGCCGACGATACGCATGCTGGAGATCGCCCGCGAGAGCGGTGCCTGCCGCATCGTCTATGCCTCCTCGGGCGGCACGATCTACGGCGAACCGCAGCAGCTGCCGATCCCCGAAAGCCACCCGCTGGCGCCGAAGTCGGCCTATGGCCAGAGCAAGCTCACGATAGAGAACTACCTCAGCTTCTACGGCCGCACGACGCCGCTGGAGGTCAGCATCCTGCGCCTGTCCAACCCCTACGGCCCGCAGCAGAACCCCTTCGGCAATCAGGGCCTGATCGCGGTGGCGATGGGCTGCCTGCTCGACGGCCGGCCGCTGAAGGTGTTCGGCGAGGGCACGGCGGTGCGCGACTACATCTTCATCGACGACGTGGTGGACGCGCTGCTGCGCGCCAGCGTTGCCGCCCCCGATGTGCTGAACATCTCCTACGGCGAGGGTCGCAGCGTGATGCAGGTGCTGGACACGGTGGAGCAGGTCAGCGGCCGCAAGCTCAACCGCGTGCAACTGCCCGACCGGCGCGGCGACGTCAGCGTCAATGTGCTCGACAACGCCCGGGCCAGATCTCGCCTTGGCTGGACACCGAGCAGCGGCTTCGAGGACGGCGTGGCGCGGACCTGGGCCGCCTTCCGTACGGCTTGACTTGAAAGAATGGACCAAGCATGACGAGCACAAGCCAAGTCGGTCGCATGTTGCTTTTGCTGGTCCTGCTGGTGATGGCTGCAGCCTGCCGCGCCCAGCTGCCGCCGGGGACCAATGTGTTCTTCCTCGACCTCGATCAAGACTCCTACGGTGACCCCAATCAACCCTATCTGTTCTACGGCAAGGTGCCGCCCAGCCGCATGTTCGTGCCCTGGGGCAATGACCCGGACGACCTCAACCCAATGGTCTTCCCGCTGCCCCGGCCCCAGGGCGCGAGGCTGATCGCCCAGGAGCTCAATCTGCTGAGCGCCGCCGGCCTGCCGGAGCGGCTGCTGGCCGCGCGCGAGCTGGGCGCGCAGAGCCTGTTTGTCGCGCTGCGCTGGAGCGAGCTGGAGCCCGGCGGCAACGGCTATTCCGCCCCGCTGCTGCAGGCGCTGGGCGCGCTCTCCCAGGCCCTGCCCGGCGCCGGCATCAAGCTGGTGCTGAGCCTGGACCTGGTCGATGGCCATGCGCTGACCTTGCCGGCCGATCTGAAGGTGGCCGTGGAGGCCGATGTCGCGGCGCTGGGCTCGGCCGCCACCGTGGCCCGTGCCGCGGCGGCGCTGGCCCGCATCAGGACGGCGCTGGGCCCGCAGACGGTGCTGGCGCTGCGTCTGGGCAACGAGGTCGATCGCTATCTGCCGGGGCAGGGCGCGCCGGCCTTTGGCGCCGCCTACGTCCAGTTGCTGCGCCAGCTGCGCCCGCAGGCCCGCGCGCTCTGGGGGCCGTCGCTGGCGCTGGGGGTGTCGGGTTCGCTGCTGGGCAGCCTGCAGGAGCCCGGGCGCTCGCTGATGCAGACCATGCAACAGGAGGGCGACTGGGTGATGGCCCGCTTTGCCCCGGCCGAGGCCGGGGTGCTCGATCCGCGCGGGACCCGAATGATGGTCGAGTACCTGATCGCCGCGGCCGGCGGCAAACCGCTGGCCCTGCTGCCCATGGCCTATTCATCGGATGAGACGCTGGGCAGCTCCGAGGTGCTGCAAAGCCAGTTCCTGCGTGCCTTCTTCGACACCTGGGATGCCTATGCGGACCAGATCCCGCTGGTTGCCGTGTCGGCCCTCGATGACGCGGCGGACGGCGCCCTGTCGCCGGCACAGCGCAGCTACGGCTTTCGCAACGCCGACCGCAGCGTCAGGGCCAGCTATGGCGCGCTGCGCCATCTGAGCTTCGACCGCGGCTGGTGGGCCCTGCCCATGCCGGCCAGCCGCAAATTCCATATGGGCTTCACGACCACGCCCTACGACACGCCCGACGATGCCGCCGGCCAGGGCGAGGTGGCCCGCTATGTCGACGACAAGCTGGCCCAGCATGGCGATCTGGTGGCTCTGCATATGGATGGCGGCGTGCCCTGGATGGAGGCGCTGCTGGACCCGTTCCAGACCTACGACCCGCCGTACCCGGGCTCGGTGCTGGGCACCTGGCGCAACTACCGGGCGCGGCTGCAACCGGGCAAGAAGCTGCTGGTGTCGATCAATCCGCTGGGCATACCCCGCGAGCTGCTGGCGCCGCTGTGGGGCTATGGCGAGGGCTTCAGCTACACCAGCGACTTCCAGCGCGTGCCCAACGGCATCTGGCACGACGGCGAGCGCCGCCTGCCGCCGCCGCCGTTCGACAAGCTCAGCTTCGATGCCACCGAGGTCAAATGGGCCTATCTGAAGTACGCGATACGCGCACTGGACTATTTCAAGCCCGACTATCTGTGCTTTGCCATCGAGGTCAGTGCCACCGACGTGGCCAGCGCCGAGGCCTTCCAGCGCTATGTGGAACTGCACCGCTTCGTGTTCGAGCAGCTGAAGAAGCTGCCGGCGGCGCAGAACACCAAGCTCTTCGTCTCGTTCTCGGCCACCTCCTTCATGACCGACGAGTTCGGCCATCTGATCGGCCCGCCGTATGACGAGGGCGGCTCGCCGTACAAATACGACGAGATGGCCCCCGGCATTCGCCAGCGGCTCAAGG
The DNA here is from genome assembly GCA_018780645.1 of Burkholderiaceae bacterium. Taxonomy (GTDB): domain Bacteria; phylum Pseudomonadota; class Gammaproteobacteria; order Burkholderiales; family Burkholderiaceae_C; genus Paucibacter. The sequence continues at coordinate 11,337 of JADMJJ010000124.1, read as the reverse complement.
AGGGGGTGCAAAGCCTCTTGCCCTATCTGGACCTGGTGGGCCTGTCCTACTACCCGCACTACGGCAAGTACAACGCCTACACCCTGAATCCGGCGGCGCTGACCTCGATGCACCGCTTTCTGCTCGAGGCCGGCGTGCCCGACAGCATGCCGCTGGCAGTCACCGAGAGCGGCTATCCGGCCGATCCCTATCTGATCGAGGGCACGCTTTTCGCGGCCTCGGCTGACAAGCAGCAAAGACACCTCGAATTGATGTTCTACGAGCTCAGCAAGCTACCCAATCCGGTCGAGTTCGTGGTGAACTATGCGGTGCGGGATATCGATCTGCATTGGCAGCGTCTGGTCGAGCAGGCCGAGAATCCGCGCTTCGTCGAGTTCTACAAATACTTCCGAGACCTGGGTCTCTACGATGGTGCCGGCGTGGCCCGGCCCTCGCTGCAGACCTGGATGCGCTATTACCAACTGCCCCTTGTTCCCGTGCCCGCCCGCTGACATGCCGCAAGACCTGACTCCCGCCGAGGCCGCCCGCCTGGCGCTGCAATGCCTGGACCTGACCAGCCTCAACGAGGCCGATACCGTGGCGGACATCGAGGCCTTGTGCCGGCGCGCCCGGAGCCCCTTCGGCACGGTGGCCGCGGTCTGCGTCTGGCCGCATTTCGTCGGCCTGGCGCGGGGGCTGCTGCCGACCGGCATCAAGGTGGCGGCGGTGGCCAACTTCCCCGACGGCGCGCTCGATCTGCCCCTGGCCCTGGCCGATGTGCGGGCCATTGCCGCCGCCGGCGGTGACGAGGTCGATGTGGTGCTGCCTTACCGCGCGCTGGTGCAGGGCCGGCAGGCGGAATGTGCCGCCTTCCTGACCGCCGTGCGCGAGGCCTGCCAAGGCCTGACGCTGAAGGTCATCATCGAGAGCGGCGAGCTGGCCACGCCGACGCTGATCGCCCAGGCCACGCGGCTGGCGCTGGCCGCGGGCGCCGATTTCGTCAAGACCAGCACCGGCAAGACGGCCGTGTCGGCCACGCCCGACGCGGCTGCCGTGATGCTGGCCGAGATCGCCGCCGACGCCGCAGGCCGGGCCGGCTTCAAGGCCTCGGGCGGCATTCGCACGGTGGCCGATGCCTCGACCTATCTGCGGCTGACGGCGCAGCACCTGGGGCCTGCGGCCCTGAACCCGCAGCGCCTGCGCTTCGGCGCCAGCGGACTGCTCAATGACATCGAGGCGCAGTTGGCAGGACAGGCCCCATCGGGCGCGGCCAGCGGCTACTGACGTGCTGGCCCAGGAGATCATTCGCCTCAAGCGCGATGGCCGGACCTTGAGCGCGGCGCAGATCGAACGCTTCGTCCAGGGCCTGGGCGATGGCAGCTGGAGCGAGGCGCAGATCGCCGCCCTGGCGATGGCCGTTTGCCTGCGCGGCATGCAGCGCGATGAATGCGTGGCGCTGACGATGGCGATGCTGCGCTCCGGGCGCATGCTGGCTTGGCCGGAGCTGCCGGGGCCGGTGCTGGACAAGCATTCCACCGGCGGCGTCGGCGACAAGGTCAGCCTGCTGTTGCCGGCCATGGTGGCGGCCTGCGGCGGCTTCGTGCCGATGATCTCAGGCCCAGGGCTTGGCCACACCGGCGGCACCTGCGACAAACTGTCGGCCATCCCCGGCTACGAGCTCAGGCCCGGTGCCGAGCGCTTCACCCAGGTGTTGCGCCAGGTCGGCTGCGCCGTGACCGCTGCCGGTGCAGACCTGGCACCGGCCGATGCACGGCTCTATGCCATCCGCGACCAGACGGCGACGGTGGAGAGCCTGCCGCTGATCACCGCCAGCATCCTGGCCAAGAAACTGGCCGCCGGACTGCAAGGCCTGGTGATGGACGTGAAGTGCGGCAACGGCGCGTTCTTCGACAATCCGCCGGCCGCGCGCGAGCTGGCGCAGAGCCTGGTCGAGGTGGCCGGCGGCGCCGGACTGCCGACCCGGGCCCTGGTCAGCGACATGAACCAGGTGCTGGGCCGCACGGTGGGCAACGGGCTTGAAGTCATCGAGGCGCTGGACTATCTGACCGGCCGGGCCCGCGAGCCGCGTCTGCACGAGCTGAATCTGGCGCTGGGTGCCGAGATGTTGCTGCTGGGCGGCCTGGCCTTTGATCGCGAGGCGGCGCGGCTGAAGCTGCAGGCCGCGCTGGACAGCGGCGCCGCGGCCGAGCGCTTTGCCCGCATGGTGGCGGCGCTGGGCGGCCCGGCCGATCTCCTGGAGCGTCCGCAGGCCTCGCTGGCGGTCGCGCCGGTGAGTGTCGCCGTGCCGGCGCCGCGCAGCGGCCGGCTGGCCGCCATGAACACGCGCGAGGTCGGCCTGCTGGTGCTGGAGCTTGGGGGTGGGCGCAGCCGGGCCGGCTCAGCGATCGACCCGCGCGTGGGCCTCAGCCAGGTGTTGAGCCTTGGCGCCAGCGTTGCCCATGGCGAGGCGCTGGCCTGGGTCCATGCCGCCGACCGGGCCTCGGCCGATCGCGCCGTGGCGCGGCTGCAGGCCGCCTGCAGCTGGGTCGACGCCGATAAACTGGCACCGGCCGATCCGGTCGTGATCGAGCGTATCGGCTAGGTGCCGGGGCAGAGGCGGCTCAGGTGTCCAGCAGCTTGCGCCGCCGGGCAGTCGTGCCCACCAGGCCCAGCCCGGCCAGCAGCAGGGCCCAGGTCTCGGGCTCCGGAACCGCCTGCGTGATCACCGACACATTGCCGAACAACGAGGCGCCCATGCCCTCGTAATTCGGGCCGCGGAACACCAGGCCGGTGATGGTGTCGCCGGACGAGTCCACCTGCCGTGTCACGTTCAGTCCGGGGCCGCTGACATTGATCTCGATCTTGCTGGCAGCGCGGTTCCAGGTCATGGTGGTCTGGTAGGTGGCGCCGGGCACATAGTCAGCCACCTCGGTGCCGCGGCCGACATCGCCTATCAGTATCATCGTGTAGGCGGTGTTGAAGTCCGCCGTGTAGGGCTTGCCCATGTCCCAGATCACATTGCCCTCGGCGCCGCAGGCCGTGCAGCTGCGCCGCACATAGAGCCAGCCCGGAGACACAAAGCCTGGCTCGTAGGAGCCCGGGGCGTAGCTGGAAGTGGTGAAGCTGCTGCTGACCGTCAAGCCCTGAGCGGGAGCGACGTTGAACTCATAGATCAACTCGTTGCTCGCGTTGTTGGTGCCGGCGACGAACTGCATGTCGCCCCACTCGCTCTCCGGCACGATGGTCGTCGCCGCTTGGGCGGTAGGCAGGGTACTGGCCAGAAGGGCCAGGGCAACAGCGAGGCTGGAAGAACGCATCATGGAGAGTCTCCGCGAGTTGAGGATCGGCCTGGGCGACCCGGCGGTTTGTGTCCGTCAGGTTGCCCCTTTGCGTCCAGACTAAGTCTGTGCCCTGAGCCGGTCAACGCGGCATCGTCCGCATCTTGACGTGGATCAGTGGGCCCCCCTCATGCGCGGGGGCCAGCGGCGCGATCACAACAGTCCCTGTTCAGCCGCCGCCGTCACGCTGATAGGGCGGCAGCCTGGCGCCGCAGTCGCGGCAGAAGCGGGCCTCGGGCAGGTGGCCCTCGCTGAGACACTCATGGCAACTGCGCGTGGTGGCGGGCCGGCCCTGGCGGTGGGCCGTCATTTCGGCGGTGACGATGCCGGTGGGCACGGCCAGCACGCCCCAGCCCAGCAGCATCATCACCGAGGCGATGGCGCGGCCCAGATCGGTCTTGGGCGCGATGTCGCCGAAGCCCACCGTGGTCATGGTCGAGATCGCCCAGTAGATGCTGGTCGGTATGCTGGTGTAGCCATTGCCCGGCCCCTCGATCACGTACATCAGCGTGCCCATGATCACCACCAGCATCAACACCACCGACAGAAAGACCTGGATCTTGCGCGCGCTGGCGTGCAGCGCCTGGGTCAGCACGCCGATCTCGGTCACATAGGCGCTGAGCTTGAAGACGCGGAACACGCGCAGCAGGCGCAGCACGCGCACATCCACCAGCGCATAGAGCTCGGGGGCGAACAGGGCCAGATAGGTGGGCAGCACGGCGAGCAGGTCGACCACACCATAGAAGCTGCGCGCATAACGCCAGGGGTTGCGCACACAGGCCAGGCGCAACAGGTACTCGATCGTGAAGACGGCGGTGAACAGGTACTCGACCCAGACCAGGCCCGAGCCGAAGCGTGCCTTGACCGCTGCCACGCTCTCCAGCATCACCAATGCGATGCTCAACAGCACCATGACGATCAGGGCCACATCGAAGTTGCGCCCCGCGCGGGTGTCGGCCTCGAAGATGATGGTGTACAGGCGCAGGCGCCAGCCGGCCAGCGGGCGGCCCAGGCTTTCGGCCTGCTGGGCGGCGAGCTGGCTCGCTTCGCGACTCGCGGCGGGGGAGGGTGGCTTGGCCATGGTATCGCGCGCAGTGTGAATGGCCTCGAATGTAGCTTCAAGCGCGCCTGCGGTTGATCCCGATTGCGGACCTGGCCGCGGCTTGGCGATACTGCGACGGGCTGCAGCTGGCAGCCAGCCTTGGAGGACTGTTGCATGCGCTTGTTCAGCACCCCGAAATACGCATCGTGTCTGCTCGCCGCCTTGCTGTTGCTCGGCCTTTCCGGCGCCGCCGGTGCCAAGACCCTGCGCCTGGCCAGCGGCTTCGACCCGCAGAGCATGGACCCCCATGCGCTGGCCCTGCTCTATCAGTCGCGGGTGCTGACCCAGGTCTACGAGAGCCTGGTCGGCCGCGATCAGCAGTTCCAGCTGGAGCCAGGGCTGGCCCTGTCCTGGGCGCCGGTGGACAGCAAGACCTGGCGCTTCAAGCTGCGTCCCAATGTCAAGTTCCACGATGGCACGCCGTTCAGCGCCGATGACGCGGTGTTCTCGATCGAGCGGGCCCTGGCACCGAACTCGCAGCGGGCACCGCAGATGCTGGGCATCAAGGGCGCGCGCAAGGTCGATGCGCTGACCATCGACGTGCTGCTGGAGGCCCCCGACGCCGTGCTGCCGCAGAAGTTCTGGCTGGTGGCGATGATGAGCAAGGCCTGGTGCGAGAAGAACAACGTCACCCGCCCGCAGGACTACAACGGCAAGCAGGAAACCTACGCCGTGCGCAATGCCAATGGCACCGGCCCTTATCAGCTGAAGAACTACGAGTCCGATGTGCGCCTGGTGCTGACGGCCCATCCGCAGTGGTGGGGCCAGCGCGGCGACGTCGATGAAGCGATCTTCACCGTGATCGGGTCCGACGCCACGCGGCTGGCGGCGCTCAACTCGGGCCAGGTCGATTTCGTCATCGACCCGCCGTTCCAGGACGTGCAGCGGCTGCAGCAGGACCGGCAGCTGAAGATTGCCTCCACCACCGACATCGGCACCCAGTACCTGGCCTTCGACCAGCACCGTGACGAGCTGCAGGTCAGCGACATCAAGGGCCGCAACCCCTTCAAGGACATTCGCGTGCGCCGTGCCGTCTACCAGGCGATCGACATCGACCTGATCATCAGGCAGGTGCTGCGTGGCCAAGCCACGGCCACCGGCTCCTTCATCTCCAGGCTCCTGGACGGCCATGTACCGGAGCTGGAAAAGCGCCTGCCTTATGACCCCGCAGCGGCACGTGCGTTGCTCACCGAGGCCGGCTACCCCAACGGCTTCAGTACCAATCTGGATTGCGTCAATGCCACCTACCGCGCAGCGGTCTGCCAGTCGGTGGCCAGCATGCTGGCGCGGGTGGGCATCAAGATCAATTTCGTCGCCTCGCCCAGCTCCACCTTCTTCCCCAAGCTGACCCAGGCCACCGGCAACTTCGTCGAGTTCGGCTGGTCACCAGGCAGCGACCCCTGGAATGTCTTCAATGTGCTGTTGCGCAGCAAGGACGGCGGCGGCAGCAATGGCGCCTTCAATGCCGGGCGCTACAGCAATGCCAGGCTGGACGCGGTCGTCGACGCCATGCGCATCGAGCCCGACCTGGCGCGCCGCCGCCAGATGGTCGGCGAGGCGCTGGCCATCGTCCATGCCGAGCTGCCGGTGATACCGTTGTACCGCCGCTCCCTGAACTGGGTGATGCGCTCCAATATCAGCGTGGTGCAGTGGCCCAATGACATTCTTGAGCTGAGGTGGGTGAAGATCTCCTGAATCTGCTGCTACGCTGCTGCGGTGGTCTCAGCCGACTTCCGTGTCAACGACAACCGTGCAGCTCTCTGCCCCCGCTCCCGTAGGCCTGGTTTGGCCGAACCGCTTGGCCAACCCCAGGCTGAACCGGTGCGTCACCCTGGCCGTGCTGTTGCACATCCTGCTGGTGCTGGTGTTTGGCAGTGCGCCGGGCGGCACGGCGCGGCCGGGCGAAGGGGTCTGGGGCTCGCTGAATGTCAGCCTGATCGGCCCCCGCACCGAGCTGGGCTCCGGGCCGCCCAGCGTACCGAACGTCGATGCCGGCGCTGTCGGCAGCGCCGCGACGCAGCGTTTCGGCGGCGTGGTGCGCGAGGAGAACGAGGCGCCGCGGCCCAACATGCCCGGCGCGGCGCGTCAGGGTAACTGGAATGCCCGGCAGGGCGAAAAGCTGATCGGGGAGGTTGCCGAACCGAAGGCGAGCGTGGTTCAACCGAAGGTGAGCGATAGTGCGGCGCCCGAGGTGCCCGTCACCGAGATCCCGCCCCCTGTGCCGACGGAGGAACCGGCGCCGCCGCCACCACCGGCCCCGGTGCTGCGCACCTTGAAGCAGGCGCCGACACAGGAAGTTCAGCGCCAGGCCAGCCCGGCCCGGCCGGCAGCTGAGCCACGCGCCGTGTCGTCGGCACTGGCACCATCGCTGGCCGAGGCCGAGCCGGTCAAGCCACTGGCCCCTTTGGTGTTGCCGGCGCCGGCGCCGGTGTTGAGAAGCTTGACAGCGGCGCCGCTGCCCGTGGCCACGGCCGAGCCGGACCGGCAGCCACAGCTCAGCCGGCTGACGCCTGAACCGAGCGCCGCCGCGCTGGAGCCGATGCAGCGGTTGGAGCAGCCGGTCGAAGCGGCGCGGCCGGTACCCGAAGCCGCTCCGACTCCCGCAGCGGCCCCGGCTGCAACCCCGGCGGCTGCATCGGCCGAGCCGGTGCGCACGGTGGCGCCGGAGCGCCTGCCCAGCATGGCGCCCGAGCGCGGCACGGCGACGCAGGCACCACCGGCAGCGGTGGCCGCGCCCTCGCTGGCACCCGTCGTCGGCGCACCGGATGCCGGCGCGCGCCTTGGCCGCGATGTGGCCACGGCACCTTCAACACCGGCCAGTGCGCCGCGGCCGGCGCTGAATCTGTCGCTGCCCCGCGGCGGTGAGCTGTCCAGCCAGGGCACGCGGGGCATGCTGCAACTGCTGCCGCGTCCGCCCGACGTCAAGTCCAGGCTCAGTGAGAGCATCGAGAAGGCGGCCCAGGCCGACTGCCGCAAGGCCTATAGCGAACAGGGTCTGCTGGCGGTGGTTCCGCTGGTGCGCGATGCCGCCAGGGACAAGGGCTGCCGCTGGTGAAACCGCCGCCAGTGCCCGGCGGCCTCACCTGGGGGTGTGGCTGGAAGGGGCGTCCGGCGCCACGTTCACGCTGTCCGGGAAGGTGCGGAACAGCTGAGGATGCTCACGCCCGTACAGGCCCTGGGCCTGGTCATGCGGCAGATTCAGGAACTGCCTGTAACCGGGCACCCGCGTATAGCCCAGGCCGACAACGAACAGACCCAGGCCGAACAGCAGATAGACCTGGTCCACATGCCAGCGCATCAGGCCCAGGCCGGCAAGACCCGGCCCCAGGGTGCCGGCCACCTGCATCACCATCATATTGACCGCCGTCATGCGGGCGCGGAAGTCGGGCGGCATGGCCAGCATGCGGTGGGTGTGGCCGACCATGGTGACGGTGGCAATGCACAGGCCGAAGCCGGTGAAGGCCAGCACCATCAGCCAGGGCTCGTGGGTCAGGCCCATCACCGCCAGGCACAGGCCCTCGCCGAGGATGGAGCCGAAGCTGGCATTGAAGCGGCCCACGCGCTCGGCAATCCGGGTCGACAGGCCCAGCGAGCCGATCAGCATGCCCGCCGACAGCCCGGCCTCGCAGGCGCCCAGCCAGGCCCCCGACAGACCCAGCGACTGCACCTTCAGCGGCACCAGCATGCCCACGCCGGGCACGAAGAACACCATCACCAGAAAGGACACGAAGCTCCAGCCCCGCTCCATCGGGATCTGCCACTTGGCGGCCAGGCCGGCGCGCAGATCGCGCATCCAGGCGGCGCGGCTGTGGCTCCGCACCGGCTTGGTCGGCGTCTCGATGCGTGAGGCCAGGGCCGTGGCCGGCACCATCAGCGCGACCAGCAGCCACAGGGCAAAGGCGGTGTCGGCCGCGGCCAGCGCCGCGCCGCCCAGCACCGGGCCGATCAACCGGCCGATCGCCTGAGCGCTCTTCTGGTAGCCCAGGCCCTCGGTCAGCTGTTCGGGCGGCAGCAGCTCGGCGGCGATGCTGAAGGAGGCCGGCATGATCACCGCCATCGCCACCACCGAAATGATCTGCAGGCCGATGATCAGGGCCACGTGGTAGATGCCGGCCTGGGCCAGCGCGGCCAATGCGATGCTCTCGACCAGCATCGCAGCCATGCCGACGGTGATCAGGGTGCGCTTGGAGTAGCGGTCGCCCAGCGGCGACAGCAGGGGCAGGGCAACGAAGGAGACCAGGGCCAGCAGGGCAGCATACAGGGCCAGGTCTTGCGCGCCGCCCTCATGGGCAACCCACCAGGGCACGGCCACGTGGCTGACCATCAGCGACAGCAGCATCAGCGCATCGCTGATCAGCAACAGGCGGAAAGGGCGACCGAGCACCTGCAGGCGCGCGCGTGCGGAACTCAGCATTCAGTCTTTCAGCGGCGACAGCTCGGCCGGCCAGTTCGGGTTGATCAAGGCCGTCAGCACATGGTCACGCCAGCCACCATCAATGAACAAGTAGCTTTTCGACAGACCCTCGACGGCAAAGCCCAGGCGCTCCAGCACCCGGCCACTGCGCCGGTTCTCGGGCCGGTAGGCGGCTTGAAGCCGGTGCAGCCAGACGGCAGGCCCGAACATCTCGGCCACCAGCGCCGCCAGCGCCTCGTGCATCAGGCCCTTGCCCTGGGCCTGCTCATCGAGCGCATAGCCCAGCATGGCGCTCTGGAAGGCATGGCGCGAGACCTGCGACACATGGCATTGGCCGAGGATGCGCCCGGGTTCGCCGGCCGGCGTGATCCAGTAGCGGTAGGCGCTGCCGGCCTCGAAGGCCTCGGCGCCGGCCCGCAGGCGCGTGGCGACCGCCGCCCGGTCGTAGAAGTCTTCGGGCAGCGGCGGATCCCAGGGCGCGAAATGCTCGGCATTGCGCTGGTAGAAATCCAGCACCGCGGGCGCCAGCGCGGGGGAGGGCGCGCGCAGCAACAGGCGCGGCGTGTGCATCTGGGTCTGTGCAGCGCTCATGGCGCGACCTGCAGCTGACTATTCAAGAAGGCCATCAAGCGCTCGCGGGAGCGCAGCAGGGCTTGAGGGTTGCCACCCACGTGCACTCCCTGGCCGGGATTCACGCCGTTGGGCACATCGGTGCGCAGGCGCAGCGGGGCATTGCCGTCAAAGCCATGGTACGCGCCGGCCATCACCTCGATCAACGGCCTCGGCTCGGCGCTGGCCTCGGCCAAGGCCTGGCAGGGCTGGGGCGGCGTCCAGTCGTCCAGCGCGCCCACCAGCATCAGCAGCGGCGCACTCGGTGCATAGCCGCGCTTCAAATCGGTCTCGCAGCCGGGATAGAAGGCCACCAGCGCCTTGGGGCTCACGGGCGCAGCACGAACCGCCTCGGCCAACAGATTGCTGGCCGCCAGCACTGTGCTGCCGCCGTTCGACCAACCCAGCAGCACCAGGCGCCGGGCATCCACATCGGGCCGTTGCGCCAGCCACTGCAGGGCGCCCAGCGCGTCGAGCCGTCGGTTGCGCATGGTCACGGCGCGGGTGCCGTTCTTCTGCGTGCACAGCTCTTTCTCACCGCGGGGCGTCAGCGAGTCCAGCATCAGCGCGTGCCAGCCGGCCTGGTTGAACAGTGCCGCATAGTCGTTGGTGCGGGCCGACAGCTGGCCCTTGGCGTTGTAGGGGCCTCCACATCCATGCAGCATCACGATTGCCGGCTTCGGTGCGGCGCCCTCGGCCGCGAACCATTGAGCGACCAAGGGGATGGGCTGGCCGCCGCGCAACTCCAGGCTGGGCACGCTGAGCGGCTGCTGGGCCTGGGCTGCCCCGAGGGCCAGAGCGGCAGCGAGGGCCAGGCATTTGGGCAAGAACAGCAGATCCGGCATGGTACGAACGGGGGTTGGCAGCCGCCCATCCTAGCGGCCTTTGCACGCACCGTGTGCGAGGACCGGGCACCGCAATGCCCCAGTCCGGCCCTGGGTCTTTATTCTCGAACGTATCGAAGTTTCAGTAATTACTGAAAATACGCAACAGTTTGATCCTATGCAAAGACAAGAGGTAGCGCGTATGCAAGGCATGAGTCCGCTGGTACGGAGTTTCGTCGCCCATTTCGGCGAGATGGGTAGTCGCTGGGGCATCAACCGCACGGTGGGGCAGATCTATGCGCTGATCTATGTCTCGCAGCGGCCGCTGAATGCCGATGAGATTGCCGAAGCGCTGGAGTTCAGCCGCTCCAATCTGAGCATGGGGTTGAAGGAGCTGCAGGCCTGGCGCCTGGTCAGCCTGCGCCATCTGCCCGGTGACCGGCGCGAGTATTTCGAGGCACCCTCCGACGCCTGGGACATCTTCCGCACGCTGGCCGAGGAGCGCCGCCGCCGCGAGATCGAGCCCACCTTGAGCATGCTGCGCAACGCGTTGCTGGAAGAACCCAGCACCGACGAAGACCGCTTCGCCCAGGAGCGCATGAAGAGCATGCATGACCTGATCGAGCTGATGACGACCTGGTTCGACGATGTGCAGCGCCTTGACGCCAAGACCCTGGCCCAGCTGATGAAGATGGGCGCCAAGGTGCAAAAGCTCTTGGAGTTCACCGGCGCCGTCAAGCCGGCGGCGGCGCCAAGCACGAGGAACTGAGATGAAACTGATCCAATCGCCACCGGGTGTCGATGTTTTGCGCCTCGCGTTTTTTGGCGCAGCAGAGGCGGCGGGAGGCCGGCCACGACGAGCTGAAGCTTGGGCCGGCCCTGAACGGACCGACCTTCAGCTTCTTTATGCCCGCCGGGGCCGGCCCCCCACCCCCTCTGCGGATGCGTTGGTGGCCGCCCCCCGTGTTCCTTTCGGATTGGCGAGCCTGCACACCCGTTGCAGCAGGGACGAGGGCGTGCCGGTCGCAGCGGGCATAAAGAAGCCGAAGTTCGGCCCGTTCAGGGCCGGAC
>JADMJJ010000114.1 GCA_018780645.1 Burkholderiaceae bacterium | reverse complement strand
AGGGCAAGCCGCTGTACTTCTATCAGGCGGACCAGAAGGCCGGTGAGCGCAATGGGGACAATTTCAAGGATGTCTGGCACATCGTCAAGGACTGACACTCGCCACCCGGCGATGCTTCTCCCATGCATGACGACCAGCAACTGCTGACCTGGCTGCCGCGCCTGCGCCGCTACGCGCGGGCGCTGGCGGGCAACCGCGACGACGCGGACGACCTGGTGCAGGACACGCTGGAGCGCGCCTGGTCCAGGTCAGGGCTGTGGCGCGGCGTCGCCGATATGCGGGCCTGGCTGTTTGCCATCATGCACAACCTCCACGTCGATGGCGTGCGCCGGCCGCGGCCCTTGACGGTCGATCTGGACGAGGACTTTCTCGAGTTCGCCACACCCCCGACCCAGGGCGAGCGTCTGGACGTGCTCGACCTGCAGGCGGCGCTGGACCTGTTGCCGATCGAGCAGAAGGAGATCCTGCTGCTGATTGCGCTGGAGGACATGGCCTATGCCGATATCGCCGCCACCTTGGGCATACCGATAGGCACCGTGATGTCACGGCTGTCGCGGGGCCGCGAGCGGCTGCGCGCGCTGATGGAGGGCCGCGCCACGCCGGTGCGGCTGAAGGTCGTCAAATGAGTTCGCAACATCCGATCACCGAAGCCGATCTGCATGCCTATGTGGACGGCCAGCTGACGCCCGAGCGGCAGCGCGAGTTCGAGGCCTATCTGGGCCGCCGGCCCGACGAAGGGCAGCGCGTGCAGCAGCTGCGCGCGCAGAAACGCGAGCTGCGCGCCCTGTTCGACCCTGTGCTGGACGAGGCCGTTCCCGAACGCCTGCTGCGCGCGGCGAGGCCACGGCCGGCCTGGTATGAGCAGCGCTGGGTCGCCGGTATCGCAATTGCCCTGCTCAGCGGCAGCGCGGGCTGGGGCCTGCATGCCGGCTTGCGGCCCGTGGCCCAAACGGCGGCAACCGCGTCGAGTTTTGCGCAGCGCGCCGCCGTCGCCCATGCCGTCTACAGCCCGGAGAAACGCCGCCCCGTCGAGGTGGATGCCGCGCACGAGGACCAGCTGGTGACCTGGCTGTCCAAGCGCATGGGCGCGACGATGAAGCCGCCGCGCCTGCAGGCCGTCGGTTATGAGCTGGAGGGTGGCCGCCTGCTGCCCGGCGGCCAGGGGCCGGTCGCGCAGTTCATGTATCGCAACACCGAGCCCGGCGGCGGCCGCCTGACCCTGTATGTTTCGAATGAGATCGGCGCCCTGCCGGCGGCGACCGGCGCGCCCAGGCCGGCCAGCGGCAATGCCGAGACCGCCTTCCGATTTGCACAGCAGGGTTCGGTCAAGGTTTTTTACTGGGTGGACGGCGCCTTTGGCTACGCGATCGCGGCCGATGCCGAACGCGCGACGCTGGCCCGGGTGTCCGGCGAGGTCTACAGTCAGCTCGGTGGCGCGGCGACGACAAAGTGAACTCAAAGTGAGACGGGGGCTGGTTACCATCCAGCCATGGTGACCTCACTCGAACTGGCCCTGCTCTACCTGATCGCCGCCGTGCTGGGTGTGGTCGCCTGCCGCCTGCTCAAGCTGCCGGCGATGCTGGGCTATCTGGCCGTGGGCGTGCTGATAGGCCCGAACGCCTTGGCCCTGGCCGGCGACTCGGCCGGCATGAACCACTTGGCCGAGTTCGGCGTCGTGTTCCTGATGTTCGTGATCGGGCTCGAGTTCAACCTGCCCAAGCTCTACAGCATGCGCCAGCTGGTATTCGGCCTCGGGCTGCTGCAGGTGCTGCTGACGGTGTGCGGCGCCATCGCCGGCAATATCGCCTTGATCATGCTGTTTGCCTGGCTGGGCCGCGCCTGGGAGCTGCAATGGCAGGGCGCCCTGGTACTGGGCGCGGCGATGGCGATGAGCAGCACGGCCATCGTCGTCAAGCTGATGGCCGAGCGGCTGGAGCTGGAGAGCGAGCACGGCAAGCGCGTGATGGGTGTGCTGCTGTTCCAGGACTTGGCCGTGGTGCCGCTCTTGGTGCTGATACCGGCGCTGAACTCCAGCGGCGAGGCGCTGGCCACCTCGCTGCTGTGGGCCGGTGTCAAGGCGGTGGTGCTGCTGGGCCTGCTGCTGGTCGGCGGGCAGAAGGTGATGCGCTGGTGGCTGACCCTGGTGGCACGGCGCAAGACCGAGGAGCTGTTCATCCTCAACCTGCTGCTGGTGACGCTGGGCCTGGCCTGGCTGACCGAGCTAGCCGGCCTGTCGCTGGCGCTGGGTGCATTCATCGCCGGCATGCTGATCGCCGAGACCGAGTACAAGCATCAGGTCGAGACCGACATCCGGCCCTTCCACGATGTGCTGCTGGGCCTTTTCTTCATCACCATAGGCATGCGGCTGGACTGGCGACCGGTGATGGATAACTGGCTGCTGGTGCTGCTGCTCACCAGCCTGCCCATCGTGGCCAAGGCGGTGCTGATCGCCGGTCTGGCGCGGGTCTTCGGCGCGCAGCCGGGCGTGGCCATACGCACCGGCCTCTATCTGGCCCAGGCCGGCGAGTTCGGCTTCGTGCTGCTGACCCTGGGCCTGGACAACAAGCTGATCGCCCCGCACTGGGTCAGCCCGGTGCTGGCCAGCATGGTGCTGTCGATGCTGGCCACGCCCTTCCTGATCATGTACAGCAACCGCATCGTGATGCGCCTGTCCAGCACCGACTGGCTGATGCAGTCGGTGGCGCTGACCAGCATCGCCAAGAAATCGATCAAGGCCCAGGCCCATGTGATCATTTGCGGCTACGGGCGCAGCGGGCAGAACCTGGCGCGGCTGCTGGAGGGCGAGCACATCCCCTATATGGCGCTGGACCTCGACCCCGACCGCGTGCGCCAGGCCGCCGCCGCCGGCCAGAGCGTGGTGTTCGGCGACGCCGCGCGGCTGCAAAGCCTGATGGCCGCGGGCCTGGCGCGAGCCAGCGCGGTGGTCGTCAGCTACCCCGACACGCCCTCGGCCTTGAAGATCCTGAAGCTGGTCGGCGAACATGCGCCGCAGGTGCCGGTGGTCGTGCGGACCATCGACGACACCGATCTGGAGCGCCTGCGCGCCGCCGGCGCCACCGAGGTCGTGCCCGAGGCCATCGAGGGCTCGCTGATGCTGGCCAGCCACGCGCTGGCCCTGGTCGGCGTACCCATGCGCCGCGTGATACGCCTGACCCGCGATGCCCGTGACGCGCGTTACGGCCTGCTGCGTGGCTACTTCCATGGCGCCGACGACGACACCGTCGAGGAGCGCCAGCAGGCCAGACTGCTCAGCGTCACCCTGCCCGTGGCCAGCGCCCATGCCGGCGAGCCGCTGCTGGCCCTGGCCCTGCACGCGGTGGGCGTGGCCGTGGTCTCGGTGCGGCGCGCCAATGGAGCGGTGCTGCAGGCCACCGATGCGCTGGTGCTGGGGGGTGGTGACACCTTGGTGCTGTCGGGGCAGCCGGAGGCGCTGGCATTGGCAGAGGACAAGCTGCTCAAAGGCTGAGGCATCGAGAAAAAACTTGATGCCCGGTGCCGCCTGGGTGACACCCGCAGCAGCCCACAAGGCCCACACTGCGCACAGAGCTTCACGCCACCATGTCCTCGCCCAACGATTCCAAAGCCCCGCGTCGCCGCCGCATCTACCTGATGCGTCATGGCGCCGTGACCTACTTCGACGCTACCGGCCGGCCGGTGCTTCCCGAGGAGGTGCCGCTGAACGAGGAGGGCCGGGCTCAGGCGATTGCGGCGGGTTTGCAGTTCAAGCAGGACGGCGTGCGCTTCGATCGCGTCATCGTCAGCGGCCTGCCGCGCACGGTGCAGACGGCGGCGCTGGTACTGGAGCACGCCGGCCTGACCGAGACCTTGACGCCCGAGATCTGGCCCGAGCTGCAGGAGATTCGAGGCGGCCGCCTGGCCGACATTCCCCGCGAGCAGATCCAGCAGGCCTTCAATGGCCTCAGCCATGGCCTGCTGCGCGAAGACCAACGGTTTCTGAACGGCGAATCGATCGCCGAGCTGCTGGACCGCGTGCTGCCGGCCATCACCAAGCTGCGCGCGCAGACCGACTGGGACAGCGTGCTGCTGGTGCTGCATGGCGTGGTCAATGCCGCCATGCTGTCACACGCGATGAGTGGCGGCGGCCGGATGATGCTGGGCAGCCTGGTGCAGGCGCCGGCCTGCATCAATGTGCTCGACGTCGGTGACGCGCCGGCCGACTGGCTGGTGCGCGTCGTCAATTTTTCGCCCCAGCATCCGCTGCACACGCATACGCGCCACACGACGATGGAAGCGTTGCTCGCCCAGTATCTGCAGTACCGCAGCGAGCGCTGATCGCCGCCCGCACCCAACTCACCCCCAGGCCACGAGCCTTGCAAGGACACAAGATGATGAACTTCGACTACAGCCCCAAGGTCAAGGACATGCAGCAGCGCCTGCTGGCCTTCTTCGATGAACACATCTATCCGAACGAGCGCCGCTTCCACGAGGAGGTGGCGGCGAATCGCGCCAAGGGCAATGCCTGGATACCGACCGAGTTGATCGAGGAGCTCAAGCCCAAGGCTCGCGCCGCCGGCTTGTGGAATCTGTTCCTGCCCAGCTCCAAGCGCGCGCCCGAGGGCCTGACGAATCTGGAATACGCACCGCTGTGCGAGATCATGGGCCGCGTGACCTGGGCCGCCGAGGTCTTCAACTGTTCGGCCCCCGACACCGGCAATATGGAGACGCTTGAGCGCTATGCCACCGAGGCGCAGAAGACCGAATGGCTGGAGCCGCTGCTGCGCGGCGAGATACGCTCGGCCTTTCTGATGACCGAGCCGGCCGTGGCCTCCAGCGACGCGACCAATATCGAATGCCGGATGGAGCGCGTCGGTGACGAGCTGGTCATCAACGGCACCAAGTGGTGGTCTTCCGGCGCCGGTGACCCGCGCTGCAAGATCTATATCGTGATGGGCAAGACCAATCTCGAGGCCGGCCGCCATGAGCAGCAGTCGATGGTGCTGGTGCCGGCCAACACCCCGGGCATCACCATCAAGCGCCCCTTGAGCGTGTTCGGCTACGACGATGCGCCGCATGGCCATATGGAAATCGAGCTGAAGAATGTGCGCGTGCCGGCCGGCAACATCCTGCTCGGCGATGGTCGCGGCTTCGAGATCGCCCAGGGCCGCCTCGGCCCGGGCCGCATCCACCACTGCATGCGTTCGGTCGGGGCCGCCGAGCGGGCGCTGGAGCTGATGTGCACGCGGGCGATGAGCCGCACCGCCTTCGGCAAGACGCTGGCCCAGCAGGGCGTCAGCCACGAGCGCATTGCCGAGGCCCGCTGCAGCATCGAGCAGGCCCGCCTGCTCACGCTCAAGGCCGCCTACATGATGGACACGGTGGGCAACAAGGTCGCCAAGGCCGAGATCGCGATGATCAAGATCGTGGCGCCGAATGTGGCGCTGAAGGTGATCGACTGGGCGATACAGATGTATGGCGGCATGGGCGTCAGCGACGACACGCCGCTGGCCATGATGTGGGCCCACCAGCGCACCCTGCGCCTGGCCGATGGTCCGGACGAGGTGCACCGCTACTCGCTGGCCAAGCTGGAGCTGGCACGGCACATGAAGGTGCCCGGCGACAATATCAGCATGCCGGTGACGCGCGGCTTTTGAGATGCACCGGTCCCGGGGGTAGCGGGTTGGCCTCTATTCAGGGCATCATTCGCCCCATGAACCGTACCGACTCCCCCTCCGGCACCGCGGCACTGACCGCGCCGGACGCCATTGCCCACCCCGGGGCCTATATCAAGCACCACATCCGCACCGTGCCCGACTGGCCGGCGCCGGGTGTGCAGTTCCGCGACATCACACCGCTGCTGTCCAACCCCAAGGTGTTCCGTGTCCTGATCGACATGTTCGTGCACCGCTATTTCGACGCCAAGCCCACGGCCATTGCCGGCCTGGACGCGCGCGGCTTCATCATCGGCTCGGTGCTGGCCTACGAGCTGAATGTCGGCTTCGTGCCGATCCGCAAGAAGGGCAAGCTGCCCTTCACCACCGTCGAAGAGACCTATGAGCTGGAGTACGGCAGCGCCACCGTCGAGATCCACACCGATGCCGTCAAGCCCGGCGACCGCGTCGTGCTGATCGACGACCTGATCGCCACCGGCGGCACGATGATGGCCGGCCGCAAGCTGCTGCAGCGCCTGGGCGCCGAGGTCATAGAAGGCGCCTGCATCGTCGACCTGCCCGAGCTGGGTGGCTCCGACAAGCTCCGCGCCAGCGGCCTGCCGCTGTTCACCCTGGTGTCGTTCGAGGGGCACTGAAGCGGCAGGGCCGCGCCCTGCACGGGCAGAGCGCGGCCCCTCAGTCCCGCTGCAACGCGGGGATCAACGCACGACGGCCAGCGACTCGCGGCTGCCGCCCTTGTAGGTGTACAGGGTCAAGGCGCCATTCTTGATGTCGCCCTTGGAGTCAAACGAGATGTTGCCGGTCACGCCCTTGTAGCCCTCGGTCTTGGCCAGCACCGGCAGGTACTTGGCCGGGTCGGCCGAGCCGGCCTTGACCATGGCCGCGACCAGCACGCCCACGGCGTCGTACGAGTAGGGGGCATAGACCTGCACATCGAGCTTGGTCGAGGCCTTGAAGCGGGCCTTGAAGTCCTCCATCGCCTGCTTCTGGGCGCCATCGACACCACCGGCCTCGGCGCAGAAGACCTGGCCGTCGTCCATGGTGCCGGCCGCCAGCTTGGGCAGCTCGGCGGTGCAGATACCGTCGCCGCCAACCAGCTTGACCTTCAGGCCCAGCGCCTTCATCTGGCGCAGCATAGGCCCGGCCACCGCGTCCATGCCGCCGAAGAACACCACATCGGGCTTCTTGGCCTTGAGGCTGGTCAGGATGGCGCTGAAGTCGGTGGCCTTGTCATTGGTGAACTCGCGGCCGACTATCTTGCCGCCGGCGGCCTTGGCGCCCTTCTCGAACTCATCGGCCACGCCCTGGCCATAGGCCGTGCGGTCATCCACGATGGCGATCGCCTGGCCCTTCAGGTCCTTGGCGGCGTAGCGGCCCAGCGTGCCACCCAGGTGCACGTCATCGGCGACGACGCGGAACGTCGTCTTGTAGCCGTTGCGGGTGAACTTGGGGTTGGTGCTGGACGGCGAGATCTGCGGAATGCCCGCATCGGCATAGACCTTGGACGCCGGGATCGACGTGCCCGAGTTCAGATGGCCGACCACGCCATTGACCTTGGAGTCCACCAGCTTCTGCGCCGCCTGCGTGCCCTGCTTGGGGTCGCCGGCATCGTCTTCGCCCAGCAGCTCCAGCCTGACCTTCTTGCCGCCGATGACGACACCTTTGGCGTTCAGCTCCTGGATGGCCAGGCGGGCGCCCAGCTCGTTGTCCTTGCCCAGGTGGGCGATGGCGCCGCTGGTCGGGCCGACATGGCCGATCTTGACGACCTCCTGTGCGCAGGTGCTGCCGGCGGCCAGCGTGGCCAGTGCCAGCGCGGTGATCTTGAATGCTTGATATGGCATGTGTTGCTCCTTGATGAGGGTGCCCGGGATCAGGGCTTGAGGTTGAACTTGGGTGCGCCGAGCAGCGGGCTGGACACCGCATAGGCACCGTGGTTGGTGAACACCCAGATCAGCTTGCGGTCCCATTCGATGAACACGCCGTGGGTCTGGTCACCGTGGTGCAGATTGACCTTGGGGTTGACGGTGGGCGGCACGAAGTAGCCGGCGATCTTCGGCGCGGCCGGGTTGCTGACGTCAAAGATCTGCGCACCGGCGTTGTAGAAGGCATAGACCAGGTACTTGTCGCTGGGCGTGCCGGGCTGGTGCCAGTAGCCGGTGCGCTTCGGCCCGAAGCTGCCACGGCGCTGGCAGTAGTCGGTGAACGGCGCGCCCTTGGGCGGCGTGGGTCGCGGCAGGGTGGCCAGGATCTTCGGGTTGGCCGGATCCTTCACATCGATGGCATAGATGTCCTTGTAGGGCTCGTAGCAGTCCTCGTTCAGCGGATAGCCGCTGTAATAGACGATGCCGGTCTTCTCGACCTTGGTGACATCGATGTTGTCGCCCTCGGTGCCGGCCTGGCTGATCGGCATGTCGAGCCTGCCGACGCGCTTCATCTTGGCCGGGTCCGACACATCGAGCACGTGGAAGCCCATGCCGCCCATCGCCGCATAGCCGTACTTGCCGCCCTTCTCGGGGTCCTTGGGGATGAACAGCGGCATGCGCGCACCCATCCAGGCCGTCTTCTTGCCGACACGGGGGTTCTTCTTGTACTCCTCTTCCTCGCCGAGGCGTGAGCCGGGCACCCACCAGGTGGACAGGCGCTGCGGCCTGTGCGGATCGCTCAGGTCGAAGGCCATTTGTGCCTGGTTGTAGAGGAAGTTGCCGTACTCCTGGTTGGCAAAGCTGTCGTCCGGTGCGCCGGAGACGAACAGGTATTTGCCACCCCAGTACACCGGCACATCACCGCAGCCCGAGCCCTGCTGCGGGAACTTGTCCGGGGCGCTATAGGCGTCCAGCGGCAGCTCGGCAATCTTCTTCCACTGGGCCGGGTCGGGGCTGTCCATCTCGAACACGCGGAAGCCGCGTAGCAGCGGCTGGTTGCGGATGATGTCCACCTTGGCCTTCTGCTCGGGCGAATACTTGTTCTCCAGGATGCCGAAGCGCGTGACCTCGTAGCACTGCACGGCCACATGCTTCTTGAGCTTGTCGCTGTACTGGATGGTCAGGGGGCCGAACGGATGCTCGTTGCCGCCCCAGGCCCACTTCTTGTTGGCCACCATCTCGGCCTTGCGCGGGTCCGTGATGTCGAACACCTTGTAGAAGGACTTCTCGTGGATGACCATATAGCGGCGGCCATTCATGTCCACCGTGGTCTGCCAGGAGTGGTAGGGGCTGCCCAGCATCTCGGGGTACAGCGCCTCGACCTTGGTGTTGTGCACGTAGCTGTTCTGGTCCAGATAGTCCAGGCTGCCCTTGAACGGGTGCGTGCCGCCGATGCTGGGTGTCTCGGCCGGGTGCTTGTAGATGCCGGTGGCGGGGTCCAGGCCGTAGCTGCTGGGGTCAGGCCTTGCCGGCTCGCCGGGCGTGCCCTTGGCGTTCTCGCGCTCTTCCTTGACCGGCACCTTGGCCGTGGCCGGGGCGGGCGGAACAATCGTCTGTGCCAGGGCCTGATGGGCCAGGCCGGCGCTGATCAGCAAGGCAATCAATGAGGGTTTCATATTGATGGGTCTCCTGGGGCTCAGAACTTGTGACGGATGCCGATTTGCAGGCCGCTGGGGTTCTCGTTGGACAAGGGTGTGGCGTGGTTGAAGCTGACCGGGAAGCGCATCGCCGAATCGCGGGCGTGGCGCACCGAGCCATAGACGCTGTAGATGTCGGTGCGCTTGGACAGGCCGTGGATGTAGCCGACCACCCAGCTGGTGGCGTCGGACAGATCGGCGTCCAGCTGGTCGTTCTTGCGCACCAGGCTGGCAAAGAAGCGCTGCTGCGCATTCAGCTCATAGCGCAGGCCCAGCTGCAGGTCCTGGCCCTTGGACGTGAAATCCACATAGGGCGGATAGGCGTAGTAGCCGCTGTAGCGGTGATAGAGCAGGGTCAGGTCCAGCGCGCCCATCGAATAGACGCCGCCCAGGTAGTAGTCGCGCGAGGTGCGGATCTGGTTGGGATTGTTCAGGGTGCGGCGGTACTGCTGGTCGGTGGCGGCCATCAGATACAGGTCACCGCCGAAATAGTCCACCGCCAGGCTGCGTGTCTGGGCGTCCTTGGAGCCATCTTCGCGGCCGGCCGTCACGCTCATGCGGGCCTGGATATTGGCCATGCGCGGCGTGGTGTAGAACAGGCCGTTGCTCTCGCGCCAGGGCGCGAAGTACAGCATGGTGTTGCTGATCGGGCTGTAGTCGCCCGAATAGGTGGGGTCGATATAGCCATACATCTCGGCCGAGGGCAGATCGCGCCGGCCGGCACTGAGCTCGCCCCAGGCCTTGGAGCCGAGCTGGATATAGGTGTGGCGCGGCGAGCCCTGCTGGCCGGTGTCACCGCGCAGGGTGATCTCGTGCACGGCGGTGGCCTTCAGGCCGTCGCCCAGATCCTCCTGCGCCTTGAACTGCAGGCGCGAGGTGTTCAACCCGCCCGAGCCCAGGCCCTTGATGGTCTTGCCGCCGGACTTGGCCACCTCGGCATTGATGTCGATGAAGCCGGACAGCGTCACCTGGGCCAACGCCGGGGCGCTGGCCAGGGCCGCAGCGGCGGCCACAGCGCAAAGAGTCAGTTTGGTTTTCACGAGAATCTCCATGGGTCGCGGGAAGCGAGGGTTTAGGAAAGGAACAGGTCTTGCGGAAAGAGGCTCAGGTCACGGCCTTGCGGGCCATGAACTCGGGGGCGGACCAGGCGGCGCTGGCCATCACGTCCTTCAGCGTGGCCACCGCATCCCAGACCTCGGCATGGCTGAGGTAGAGGGCGGCAAAGCCGAAGCGCAGGATGTCGGGGGAGCGGAAGTCGCCGATCACGCCGCGCGCGATCAGCGCCTGCACGATGGCGTAGCCCTCCTCGTGCGTCAGCGAGACCTGGCTGCCGCGGGCGTTCGGTTCGCGCGGCGTGGCCAGGCCGAAGCCGTGGCCGGACAGCTCCTGATCGACCAGCACGATGAACAGCGAGGTCAGCGACTGGCTCTTGCGGCGCAGCGCCTGCATGTCCACCGCGTCGAAGGCGGTCAGCGCCGCTTCCAGGGCGATCAGGCCCAGCTGCGGCGCCGTGCCGACCAGCATGCGGTCAATGCCCGGCGCCGGCACATAGCGCTGGCTGAACTCGAACGGCTTGGCATGACCATGCCAGCCGGTCAGCGGCTGGCGCAGGCCGTCCTGATGGCGCTTGGCGACGAACACAAAGGCCGGCGCACCCGGGCCGCCGTTCAGGTATTTGTAGCCGCAGCCCAGCGCGAAGTCGGCATTGCAGGCATTCAGCGCGCAGGGCATGGCCCCGGCCGTGTGCGCAAGATCCCAGACCACCAGCGCGCCGACCTCATGGGCGCGCCGCGTGATCGCGGCCATGTCGTAGACCTTGCCGCTCTTGTAGTTGACGTGGGTCAGCGTGACGACGGCCACGTCTTCATTCAGCGCGGCCAGCACGTCCTCGCTGTCCACCGCGCGGAACTCGGCGCCGACCAGCTCGGCCACGCCACCGGCCACATAGGCATCGGTCGGGAAGTTGGCGTTCTCGCCGAGGATCACGCGCCGGCCCGGGCGCAGCCGCAGCGCCGCCACAAGCACCTTGAACAGATTGATCGAGATCGAGTCGGCGACGATCACCTCGTCGGCCTCGGCGCCCACCAGCGCCGCGATGCGGCCACCGACGCGCTGCGGCGCAGGGTACCAGTCGGCATCGTTCCAGGAGCGGATCAGGCCCTGCGCCCATTCCTGCTCGATCGCCCGCTGCATGCGCGCCGGCACCGCACGGGGCATCGCGCCCAGCGAGTTGCCGTCCAGATAGATCACGCCCTCGGGCAGGGCGAAGCGCTCGCGGCAGGGGGCCAGCGGGTCTTGGGCGTCGAGGGCCAGACAGGCGGCCCGGGTGACGGGCGTGGCGAGTGCGGAAGCGGTAGGCAGATCGGAGAGGTTCATTTCGTGTTTCGCGCTGTATCCGAGCGACGTTTCATGTATACATTAAGGCTAGTCTATGTTTTGTTTTGCAGATTTATTACCTAGCTAACCCTACCCCGCCCTGTTTGGGGTAGATTTCACCCTGCAATCACGAATCGCAGGTTTTCTTATGCCGATAGATATCGATGCCACCGACCGCGCGCTGCTGAAAGCGCTGCAGGACAACGCCCGGCTCACGACGTCCGAGCTGGCGCAGATGACGCAGATGTCGCAATCGCCCTGCTGGCGGCGCATCAAGCGGCTCGAAGACGCCGGCCTGATCGCCGGCTACAACGCCCGGCTCGACCGCCGCGCGCTGGGCTATGGCGTGATGGCCTTCGTGACCATCAGCATCGACAGCCAGGACGAAGGCCACTCGCTGGACTTCGAGCAGGCGGTGCGCGACATCCCCGAGGTGGTGATGTGCCATGGCGTCTCCGGCCCCGAGGATTTCGTGCTGGTGGTCGTAGCCCAGGACCTGGACGCCTACTCGGCGCTGATGCAGACCAAGCTGCGCCGCCTGCCCGGCGTGAAGATGGTGCGCACCAGCTTCTCGATGCAGGAGGTGAAGGCGTTGCAGGGAATGCCGATTCCCTAGACCAGACTCCACAACATCCGCCCACCCAGCCCCAGCAGCAACACCGCAAACGCCTGCTTCAACCGTCCCACCGGCAAGGCGTGGGCCAGTCTTGCACCGAAGGGTGCGGTGAACACACTGCCCACCGCAATCGCCAGCAGCGCCGGCAGATAGACATAGCCCAAGCTCCACGGCGGCAAAACCTGCCCGGAGCCGAGCCCGTTGATCACGAAACCCACCGTGCCGGCCACCGCGATCGGAAAACCCAAGGCTGCCGAGGTGGCGATCGCACGGTGCATGGGCACCGAGCACCAGCTCATGAAGGGCACGGCGACAGAGCCGCCACCGATGCCGACCAGGCTGGAGAACGCGCCTATCGCGCCGCCGGCCACGTGCATGCCTGCCGGCCCGGGCAGCTCGCGCGAGGCCTTGGGTCGGGCATTGAGCAGCATCTGGCCGCTCACATAGAAGCTGAAGACCACGAACACCGCCTTCAGCGCGGGCGTGGACAGCTGGCCGGCGACGAAGCTGCCGGCCAGCGTGCCGATCAGCAGGCCCGGCGCGAGCCGCCGCACCACCGCCCAATCGACCGCGCCGCGGCGGTGATGGGCACGTACGCTTGAGATTGATGTGAACACGATGCTGGCGAGCGATGTGCCCAGCGCCAGATGCGCGATCTGCGTGCCATGGGCCGCGCCCCAGGGCAGGCCGGCGTAGATGATGACCAGCATGGGCACCAGCACGACGCCGCCACCAACGCCCAGCAGGCCGGCCAGCACGCCGGTGACGGCGCCCAGCAGCAGGAAGTTCAGCAGCTCCATCACAACACCCGGCAGGCTGCGTCGAAGGGAAGACGCGGATGGCGCGGGAACAGGCCTGAGGCATCGCCGTGGCCGAGGTTGCAGATGAAGTTGACCGCCACCTGTTGGCCGGGGAACTGCTCCGGTCCGAAGAAGGCCGCATTGACCGCCGCAGCGTCGAAACCCGACATCGGCCCGCAATCCAGCCCCAGGCCTCTGGCGGCCAGCATCAGATAGGCGCCCTGCAGGGAGCTGTTGCGGAAGGCCGTGGCCTCGGCCAGCACCGCGTTCGCGGCGAACGGCTCGCGCGCGGCCGGGTTGTGCGGGAACAGCTGCGGCAGCTGCTCGAAAAAGCCCTTGTCGTAGCCGATCAGCACCGTCACCGGCGCCTGCGCGACCTTGTCGCGATTGCCGGGCGACATCAGCGGCACGAGCCGCGCCCGGGCCTCGGCGCTGCGGATGAACACCAGCCGTGCCGGCGACCCATTGGCGCTGGTCGGGCCCAGCTTCATCAGCGCATACAGCTCGGTCAGCAGCTCGGGGGCGACCGGCGTGTCCAGCCAGCGGTTGTGGCTGCGGGCCTGGCGGAAGAGCAAGTCCCAGGCGGACTCATCCAAGATGTGGTTCATGGTGCGTCACTCATGCA
This sequence comes from Burkholderiaceae bacterium, assembly GCA_018780645.1. Classification (GTDB taxonomy): domain Bacteria; phylum Pseudomonadota; class Gammaproteobacteria; order Burkholderiales; family Burkholderiaceae_C; genus Paucibacter. The sequence continues at coordinate 680 of JADMJJ010000114.1, read as the reverse complement.
AGCGGTGGCGGTGATCTCGACCCGCATCTCGGGGTGCGGCAACTGATGCACCGCAACCGTGGTGCGCGCAGGACCGCCTTGTGCATCGAAGAACTCGGCGTAGGCGCCGTTGTAGGCGGCGAAGTCGCGCATATCGATCAGGTAGCAGGTGAGGGTCACGCAGTGCCGCAGGTCAGCGCCCTCGGTCTTCAGCGCGGCGCGTATTTTCTCGATCACGACACGGGTCTGTTGCGCCACGTCGGCCACGCAACTGCCGTCAGCCTGACGTGCGCTCATGCCCGAGACGAACAGCCAGGGGCCGCGGCGCTGCAGCTGCGGGTAGGCGCCCAGTGGGGCGATTGGGCTGGCGCTCATGACTTCACCACGCTAGGCGTTGCACCCGTAAGGCGGCAGGGACGAGGGCGCGCCGGCCGCTGCGGGCTGAAGCATCGTCCGGTCCTGAACGGACCGAACTTCGGCTTCCTTATGCCCGCTGCGACCGGCACACCCTCGCCCCTGCTGCAGCCCGTGTGCAGGCTCGCCAAATCGCAAGACGCGCGCACTTCTCGGGGTTGGCTGCCACCGGCGTGTCCGCAGAGGGGGTGGGGGGCCGGCCACGGCGGGCATAAAGAAGCTGGAGGTCGGGCCGAAGGGACCGGCCCAAGCTTCAGCCCGCAGTGGCCGGCCCCCCGCCCCCTCTG
>JADMJJ010000022.1 GCA_018780645.1 Burkholderiaceae bacterium | reverse complement strand
TGGAGGCGATGCGCGTGCCGGTGGACCTGGTGGTGGGCACCAGCATGGGTGCCGTCGTCGGCGGGGCCTTCGCCGCCGGGCGCAAGGTTGACGAGCTGGAGGCCTTTGTACGCCAGGCAAACTGGGACGGCATCCTGGCCGACCGCCCGCCGCGCCAGGAGCTCGCCTTTCGCCGCCGCGAGGAGGACCTGGTCGTGCCCTCGCGCATCGAGCTGGGCCTGGGCCGGCAGGGCATCGCGCTGCCGCCGGCCGCGGCCGGCAACAGCGCGCTGGAGTTCACCCTCGAACGATTGGTCGCCGAGGGCCGCGGCGACTGGCCGGTGAATCAGCTGGCCCTGCCGTTTCGTGCGCTGGCAACCGACCTGGCCACCGGTGATCTCAAGCAGCTGACCGACACGCCGCTGTTCCTGGCCATGCGCGCCTCGCTGGCCGTGCCCGGGGTGTTCGCGCCGGTGCGGGTCGAGGGCCGGCTGGTCGTCGATGGCGGCCTGGTGCGCAATCTGGGTGTCGATGTGGCCCGCGAGATGGGCGCGCAAGTCATCATCGCCGTCAATGTGGGCACGCCGCTGATGGACGAGAAGGACATCACCAGCGCCGTCAGCGTGGCCAACCAGATGCTGCAGATCCTGACCGAGCAGAACGTCAAGCGCTCGGTGGCTGAGTTGAAGCCCGTTGACGTGCTGATCTCGCCCAAGCTGGGCGATGTGAGCTTCATCGATTTCAAGCGCTTCGACGCCGCGATTGCCGCCGGCCGCGAGGCGGCCCGGGCAGTGGCGCCTCGGCTGCAGGCCCTGGCCCTGTCGGCCGAGGCCTATGCCGAGCAGGAACTGGCCCGTCAGATCACCCCGGTGGCCGTGGCCCGGGCGCTGCCGCTGGCCAGTCTGAAGGTGCAAGGCACCCGCCATGCCGATCCCGATACCGTGCGTGCCGAGACCGGCCTGGAACTGGGCAAGCCGGTGACCCTGGCCGAAGTCAACAAGGCTGCCGCCGTCCTCTATGGCAGCGGTGACTTCGACCGCGTCGAAACCCAGGTCAGCGACCAGGATGGCAAGCGCCACGTCAATGTGAATCTGACCGAGGCGCAATGGGGCCGCAGCCGCATCCGCCTCGGTCTGGAGCTGTACAGCAACTTCGGCGAGAGCAACCGCTTCACCCTGGTGGCCATGCATGTGGCCTCGCTGCTGAACGACTGGGGTGGCGAGCTGCGCAGCGTCGCGCGCCTGGGCAACCGGCGCGGCTTCAGCAGCTCGTTCACACAACCGCTCGGGCCAGGCTCGGCCTGGTACCTGAGCCCTGGCTTCAGCTACGAGGACTCCGGCTTCGATGCCTTCGAGCAGGGCCGCATCACGTCGCGATGGGGCGCACGCGAGCGCTCGGTGTCGCTGGCGCTGGGGCGCCGGCTGGGGCAATGGGGTGATCTTCAGGTCGGCGTGGGCCGGGTGCTGTCCAGCGCACGGCAGCTGCTACCCGAGGTGGCCGATCAAAGCGACGCCCAGGTCTCCGTCGCCGCCTACTACGCACAATGGCGGGTGGACACGCTGGACACGGTGACTTTTCCCAGCCGGGGCAATCTGATCGATGCGCGACTGGAGCGCCTGCGGCTGTCGGAGGGCCACTCGCACCACCGGCTGCAGTTCCTCGGCCTGAGCGCCTTCAGCTGGGGCAGTTGGGCCGGTCACGTCTACACCGAGTGGGCCCATTCGCAGCTGGGCTCCACGGGCTCACTGGGCGGATTTCTGCGCCTGTCGGGCCTGCCTGACAACTCGCTCAGCGGCAGCAGCATAGGCTTCGGCCGTTTCGTGATGGCCAAGCGCCTGGGTGAAATGCCGGTGGGCCTGGGCGGGGCCATACGCGCCGGCTTCTCGCTCGAAGCCGGCGCCGGCCGCGAGCGCAGCCAAGCCCTGGGCCGCGCCGACCTCCGGCTGGCGACCAGCATGTTCCTGTCGGTCGACACCCGTTTCGGCCCGCTCTATCTGGCCGTGGGCAGCGCGCGCTCCAGCGGCAATGTGATCAGCAATGCGGCGTATCTCTATCTGGGTCCCTTCTGGTGATCAGGCAGACACCCTCCGCATCGCCGTGAACGGGCTGAACTCCCAGGAGCGCAGCCCCACCAACAGGGTGTAGCCGTCGCGCTCGGCCGGTTTCAGGCGCTGGTCGTCCTGGTGCTTGTGGGCCAGCTCGCCGGCCAACTGGCGGATCTTCTGCACCAGCTCCTGGGCGCTGCCCTGCGACAGCCGACCGTGGACCAGCAGCAGGGTTTCGCCCTCGCCGTCGAAATTGCCCTTGAAATAGTCATCGACGACATGGTCGCGGAAGAACTGCTGCACGGGACCGTCGGCACGCCAGCGGAAGGCCCGTGACACGCGCATGCGGTAGCGGTTCAATGGCTTGAGTTCGATCAGGCCCAGGCGGTCGAGCTTGACCAGGTACTGGATGCACTCGGGCGCAGTCAAGGTGTAGGTATCGACGATCTGCTCGAAGGTCCATTGGCCCAGGCAGCAGATAGACACCAGCAGCAGGCGCGGATCGCTGACCAGCGAGCGCTCCTGCGCCAGCGTCAGGTTATCGGCATGGGGCGTGGCATCGGCCGCCTGACGCAGCAGATCCTCCATCGAAATGCCTACCGCCTTGCAGACCTGGGCCAGCCGTGACAGCGACATATCGCCCTGGGCAAACACCCGCTTCATGCTGGACTCGCTCATGTTCAGCGCCTTGGCCAGCACCTTGTAGGTCATGCCCACGCCGCGCATCTCGGCGCGCAACACCTGCATCACGATCTCGGGCGAACTCATGCTCTGCCTCCTCCTTGACGTTGAGGGGGCAATAGTAGCGGATATCGGTACGTCAAGCGCCAAACACCGGCCTCACGTACAAGAAGCTGGTACGCAACTGCCGCCGCGGCAACACTGCGACCCGTCGTGATCGTGCCCCGCAACGCAAGAGATTCCCCGGCTTCGCAGGCAGATGACGCGCTCAACCCTTAGGAGTAATGATGAACAAGTTCCAAATCCTGCTTGCCTCCGCGCTGACCGCTATTGCCGGTGCCGCTTCGGCCCAGGCCGCCGGCCAGTCCTATATCGGTGCCAGCATCGGCCTGCAAAACAAGTACAGCATCGAATGCGTCGGCGGCGTCGCCTGTGACAAGACCGGCAGCTTCGGCGGCAAGGTCTATGGCGGCTACAACATCGACCAGTTCGCCGTCGAAGGCATGGTCTTCAGCACCGGCCGCGCCAAGGGCAGCGTGCTCAAGAGCGGCAGCCTGGTGGCCGGCGAGGTGCGCAATATGGGCCTGGGCGTCTATGGCGTGCTGCCGCTGACCATGGACAGCCTGACCCTCAAGGGCAAGGTCGGTCTGGCCTATGTCAACAGCAAGGCCACGTACACGGCCGGCGGCTCGCAGTCCAAGAGCTCATTTGCGCCTGTCATCGGCGCCGGCGTCAGCTACGCGATCAACAAGCAGTGGTCGATCAACGGCGACTGGGATCACATCCGCGCGAAGTACAGCAGCGACGGCAAGGCCCGCGTCAACATGCTGTCCGCCGGCCTGAGCTACAAGTTCTGAGGCAGGACCGGGCGCATGCAAGCGCCCGGGCTGAAGGCAACCCATATCAAAGACCCCATGCGACACCTTCTGATTGGTCTCTTGTCGGTGGCCCTGCTGTTGCCTGCGGCGAAGGCCGCCACCGTGGCAGCCGCCTCACCCAGGGCCGGGGCCACCGCCCAGGCCCTGGCCCAGGTGCTGCTGGACGGCTTTCAGCAGAGCGGCCGCACGGCCGCCACCCATGGCGTCATCAAGCAGGACGCCCTACCCTGCATCGCCGCGTTGGATGCCACGCGCTTCGAACGCACCTTGCAGGCCATCGTCACCCAGACCTTGACGGCGGCCGAGCGCGAGCATGCCGACCGCGTGTTCGCACGCCCGGCCGCAGCCGGTGAGCTGCCCCGGCTGATTGCCCGCTTCCAGGGCCGACCGGAACCCAAGACCCTGGCCGTGGCGCTCGAAGCGCCCGACGCCCAGGCACTGTCTCAGTTGCAAGGCCAGGGCACCCTGGACAAGCTGCTGCGCTCCTTGCTCGAAGACCCGGCCGCCCGCGAGGCCCTGGTGGCCGAGGCCAAGGCCTTGATGCAGCAGTGCGGCCTGCAGCCCTGAAACGCAAGCGATGCGTGAACCTAGAAACCACGGCATGCCGCAGGTGATCCCTCTCACCCGCTGGGGCCGCGCCTGGCGTCTGCGCAGCAAACTGGTCTGGCTGCTCTGGCTGGCCACCGGCCTGCTGCTGGCCAGCGTGTCCCTGACGGCGTTGGCTTTCTCCCTGGCCGCGCCGCAGCTGCCCGACATCAGCAATCTGACCGACTACCGGCCCAAGCTGCCCCTGCGCATCCACAGCGCCGATGGCGTGCTGCTGGGCGAGTTCGGTGCCGAGCGCCGCATCTTCACGCCGCTGCAGCAGATCCCGAAAACCCTGCATGACGCGGTGTTGGCCGTCGAAGACGCCAGTTTCTACGAGCATCAGGGCATCGACTACAAGGGCGTGCTGCGCGCCTTCGTCAGCAATCTGGGCAACGCCAAGAGCCAGGGCGCCTCGACGATCACGATGCAGCTGGCGCGCAACTTCTACCTGCCCCTGGAGAAAAGCTACACGCGCAAGGTCTATGAGGCCCTGCTGACCCTGAAAATCGAGAACGAGCTCAGCAAGGAGCAGATTCTCGAGATCTATATGAACCAGATCTATCTGGGCGAACGCGCCTACGGCTTTGCCGCAGCCAGCGAGATCTATCTGGGCAAGCCGCTGAAGGAGATCAATCTGCCCGAGGCCGCCCTGCTGGCCGGCCTGGCCCAGTCGCCCCATGCGCGCAATCCGGTCGTCAACCCGCAGCGCGCGCTGGAGCGACAGCAGCATGTGCTCAAGCGCATGCTGGACATCGGCAAGATCACGCAGGCGCAATGGACCCTGGCCCGCGCCCAGGGCTACCAGCTGCGCCCGGCCATCGGCACCGAGCGCAACGGCCCGCGCTATGCCCGCTATGTCGCCGAGGCCGCCCGGCGACTGGTACACGAACAGTATGGCGAGGAGGCCTATGGCCGCGGCCTGAACGTGGTGCTGACAGTCTCGTCCGGCGAGCAGCGCGCCGCCGACGAGGCGCTGCAGCGCGGCCTGCTCAATCACGAAGCCAAGCAGCCCTACCGCGGGCCCGAGGCCTGGGTGGCGCTGCCGCGCGGGGCCAGCGCCATAGAGGCCACGATTGCCGATACGCTGGAGCGGCACCCGGACCAGGGCCAGCTCAGGGCCGCCGTCGTGACCCAGGTCGGCACCGGCCAGCTGAGTGCGGTGCTGGCCAATGGGGCCACGCTGTCGGTCAATGCAGCTTCCAAGCTGCACCTGCGCGTCGGTTCGGTGATACGGCTGCGCCAGTTGCAGGCCGGTGGCGAGTGGGGCGTTGCGCAGCTGCCCGAGGTGCAGGGCGCCCTGGTGGCCATGGACCCGGCCACCGGCGCGATCCGGGCCATGGTCGGCGGCTTCGATGGCGGCAGGAGCCAGCTGAACCACGCCACCCAGGCCTGGCGCCAGCCGGGCTCTACGATCAAGCCCTTCATCTATTCGGCCGCGCTGGAGCAGGGCCTGACGCTCAGCACCCAGATCAGCGACGCGCCGGTGCGCATGGCCGCCGCCGAGGGCCAGCCGGCCTGGGAGCCGAAGAACTACGACGGCCGCCATGAGGAGCCTATGGATCTGCGCAGCGCCCTGGCCCGCTCACGCAATATGCCGGCGATACGTGTGTTGCAGACGGTCGGCGTCGAACGCGCCCAGGTCTGGCTGACGCGCTTTGGCTTCGAGGCCGCCAGGAACCCCGCCTATCCGAGCATGGCCCTGGGCTCCGGTGCGGTGACGCCAATGCAGATGGCCGGCGCCTATGCGGTGTTCGCCAATGGCGGCCACAGCGTGCAGCCTCTCTTGATCAGCAAGATCAGCGATGCCCAGGGCCGGGTGCTCAGCGAAACGCGGCTGCCGGCGCTTGACGAAAGCCGCCGCGTGATAGCCGCGCGCAATGCCTTTCTGGTCAGCGATATGTTGGCCAGCGTGACCCGTCCCGGCGGCAGCGCGCCCAGCGTGCAGCAGCGCCTGGGCCGCAGTGACGTGGTGGGCAAGACCGGCACCACCAACGACGTATTCGACGCCTGGTTCGCCGGCTTTCAGAAGCAGCTGGTGGCCGTGGTCTGGATGGGCTATGACCAGCCGCGCAAGCTCGGCGACCACGAGAGCGGCTCGGCCCTGGCCGTGCCGGTGTGGCTGGACTTCATGGCCCAGGCGCTGAAGACCGTGCCCCAGGCACAAGACCCGGCCCCCGATGGCCTGGTGCAGCAGGGTGGCGAGTGGTACTACGATGAATACACGCCCGCCACCGGCGTGGCCACGGTGGGGCTGGATGCGGCGGTGGTGGCGGCGGCGGCTGTCAAGCCTCAGTGATGAGTCACGATAATCGGCGCGCCGCGCGTGATGATCAGGGTGTGCTCGAACTGGGCCGACAGATTGCCCTTCATGCCGCTGAGCGTCCAGCCATCGCCGGTCTCGTCGGCATAGGTGCTCTTGGTCGATAGAAAGGGCTCGATCGTGATCACCATGCCCTCGCTCATCACCCGGGTGTCGCTGGCGTCGAAGTAGCCCGGAATGTGCGCCGGCTCCTCGTGCAGCGAGCGGCCCACGCCATGGCTGCACAGGTTCTCTATGACCCTGAACTTGTGCGCGCGGGCGACACGCTCGATCGCATAGCCGATGCGATTCAGCTTGGCGCCGTGGCGCACCTCCTTCAGCGCCTGGTCAAGCGCGTAGCGGGCGGCGAACACCAGCTGCGTCTTGGTCGGCGTGGTGGGCGGCACGATGCGGGTGCCGCCGGTGTCAGCGAAATAGCCGCCCAGTTCGGCCGACACATCGACGTTGACCACATCGCCCTTGGCGATCAGCCGCGGACCGGGGATGCCGTGAGCGGCCTCCTCGTTGATGCTGATGCAGGTGGCGCCGGGGAAGTTGTAGCTGGTGGCCGGTGCCGACTTCGCGCCCGCCTCGGCCAGCCACTGCGCGCCCATCTGGTCCAGCTCCAGCGTGCTCATGCCCGGGCGCATCGCATCCAGCATGCGCCTGAGCACATCGGAGACGACGGCGCCTGCGGCCTTCAGGCCGGCAATGTCGGCATCGGTTTCTACGGTCATGACGGACTCCCTATCGACTCTTCAACAAACGTTCGGCCAGCGCGAAATCGGCCGGCCAGGTGACCTTGAAATTCTCCAGCGTACCCTCGACCAGCAAGGGCTGATGGCCCAGCGCCTCGACCGCGCTGGCCTCGTCGGTGACACCGGCATCGGCACCCGCCAGCGCCGGCCTCAGCAGCCCAAGGCGGAACATCTGCGGCGTCTGCGCGGCCCACTTCGCTTGACGATCGACCGTGGCCAATACCCGATTCTCACGACCATGGCTGGCCTGCTTCAAGGTATCGGCCAGCGGCAGGGCCAGCAGGCCACCGACCTCGTCATTGGCGCAGGCGCTGATCAGGCGCTGCACCCACTCGGCGCGCAGCAGGCAGCGCGCGGCATCATGCACCAGCACCCAGTCATGGGCCTGGGCTCCCCGGGCCAGCAGCTCCTGCAGGCCGTTGGCCACCGTCTCGGCGCGGCTGGCGCCACCACAGCGCGCCACCCAGGCGCGCTCGCCGGCGAACTCGGGCAGCAGCGTCTCGAATTGATCGTCGTCGGGGGCCAGCACGACCAGCGTCGCGACAAGGTCGGGCACCTCGGCCAGCGCCTGCAGCGTGTGCGCCATCATCGGCCGGCCGGCCAGCGGCACATACTGCTTGGGACCATCGGCGCCCGAGCGGGCACCTACGCCGGCAGCGGGCACCAGGGCGTAGCAGCGAGGCTGCAGCCCCAGGGGGTAATTCGTCATGGCCGCGATTCTACGGACCTGCGGCCCTGGTTAGACTGCAGCCATGCAGATTGAAGCCCTGCGCCAGCGCCTGCGCGCGCTGGGCGCCAAACCCAAGCACGAGCAGCGCCTGCTGGCCGACTGGGTGCTCGCGCGCCCGCACGAGCAGGGCAAGCGCCGCCCGGCCGACTTCCTGCCGCTGGCGCTGCGCGAGGCGCTGCCGGCGCTTGACGCCGAGCTGCAGGGCCTGGCACGCCTCATCTCCAGCCATCCCGATGCACTGGGCTCGGCCCGCCTGCTGGTCGGTCTGGGTGATGGCCAGACGGTCGAGTCGGTGCTGCTGCCGCGCGACGGCTTGTGCGTGTCCACCCAGGTGGGCTGCGCGGTCGGCTGCGTGTTCTGCATGACGGGCCAGAGCGGCCTGCTGCGTCAGGTCACCAGCGGCGAGATCGTCGCCCAGGTGGCGCTGGCGCGCAGGCAGCGGGTCGTCAAGAAGGTCGTCTTCATGGGCATGGGCGAGCCGGCCCACAATCTGGACAACGTGCTGGAGGCCATCCACGTACTGGGAACGGTCGGCAATATCGGCCACAAGAATCTGGTGTTCTCCACCGTCGGCGACCCGCGGGTGTTCGAGCGCTTGCCGCTGAGTGAAGTCAAGCCGGCGCTGGCGCTGTCGCTGCACACCACCAAGCCCGAGCTGCGCCGCCAGTTGCTGCCGCGCGCACCGCAGATAGCCCCGGACGAACTGGTCGAGCTGGGCGAGATATACGCCCGAGCCACCGGCTACCCGATCCAGTATCAGTGGACCCTGCTGGAAGGCATCAACGACGGCGAGGATGAGCTCGACGGCATCGTGCGCCTGCTCAAGGGCAGGTACGCGCTGCTGAACATGATTCCGTACAACACCATCCCCGAGTTGGAGTTCAGGAGGCCGTCATGGGAGCGGGCCGCGGCGATCGCCCGCACCTTGCACCAGCGCGGCGTGCTGACCAAATTGCGCGACTCTGCCGGGCAGGACGTGGAAGCGGGCTGCGGTCAGCTGCGGGCGCGGGCGACCAGCCCTCGCCGAATCACCCTGCATCCGATTTGAGCGGAGCGCTGGCCGGCAGCAAGCGGGCCAATTGCTCCGGCGGCATCGGTTTGCCCAGCAGATAGCCCTGAACCTCGTCGCAGCCCTCGCCGTGCAGAAAGGCCAGCTGCGCCTCGGTCTCCACGCCCTCGGCGACCACGCGCAGACCCAGCGTGTGGGCCATCGAGATGACAGCGCCGGTGATGGCCTTGGCGTCGGCATCGTCGGGGATGTTGCGCACGAACAGGCGGTCGATCTTCAGCGTGTCTATGGGCAGGTGCTTGAGCAGACTCAGCGAGGAGTAGCCGGTGCCGAAGTCGTCTATGGCCACGCGCAGGCCCAGCGCACGCAGGCACTGCAGCACGGCCCCGCTGCGCTCGGCGGCCTGCAGAATGCTTTCCGTGATCTCCACCTCGATCTCGGCGTTGCCGGCATGCAGCCGGTTGACGCGCAGCGCCTCGGCCACGGTCTCCACCAGGTGGTCGTGCAAGACCTGTCGCGCCGACACATTGACGGCGATGCGCAGGGGCGCCAGGCCCGCGTCCAGCCAGGCCCGGGCCTGCGCGCAGGCCTGTCGAATCACCCAGGCGCCGATGGCGCTGATGAGGTCGCTCTCCTCGGCCACCGCGATGAAGCGATCGGGTAGCAGCAGGCCTCGCTCTGGATGGCGCCAGCGCAGCAGGGCCTCGGCGCCCACCAGCCGGCGCGTGGCCGCGTCGAATTGCGGCTGGTAGAGCAGCAGCAACTCATCGCGTGCCAGGGCCTGGCGCAGGCCGCTCTCGATGGCCATGCGCTCGTGCACGCTGTCGGTGATCTCGCTGGTGTAGAAGGCATAGGTATTGCGGCCGCGCTCCTTGGCCCGGTACATGGCCGCATCGGCCGCCTTGGTGAGGTTGTCCACCGTGTCGGCATCATCCGGGAACAGCGCAATGCCCACGCTGGCCGAGATCACGATGTCGCGGCCGGCCAGGGTGAGGGGCCGGGTGATCTCGGCCATCATCTTCTGCACCAGCGTGGCGATCAGCTCCGGGCTGTCCACCTCCTCCAGCGCCACGGTGAACTCGTCACCGCCCAGGCGCGTCACCAGGTCCTCGGCGCGCACCGCGTGCTTGAGGCGCCGGCCGATTTCCTTCAGCAGTTCGTCGCCGGCCGCGTGGCCCATCGAGTCGTTGACGAGCTTGAATCGATCAAGGTCGATGAACAGCAGGGCCAGCCTGTGCCCGTGGCGCCGCGCGCGCGAGATCGACTGCTGCAGGCTGCCCGAGAACATCAGGCGGTTGGGCAGGCCGGTGAGCGGGTCATGATGGGCCATATGGCTCAGACGCTCCTCGGCGTGCTTGAGCGGCGTGATGTCGGACAGCACCGCCACATAGTGGGTGATGCGCCCGCCGGCATCCTTGACCGCGCTGATGTTTTCCCAGGCCGGGAAAACCTCACCATTCTTGCGCCGGTTGATGATCTCGCCCTGCCATTGACCCGTCCCGGCCAGCACCGCCCACAGCTGCCGGTAGAAGGTTTCGTCCTGCAAGCCCGAGCTCAGCAGCGAGGGGTCGCGACCCAGCACCTCGCCGGACTCGTAGCCGGTGATGGCGGTGAAGGCGCGGTTCACCTTGAGCAGACGCGGCCTGTCGTCGGTCACCATCACCGCCTCGTTGGTGCTTTCGAACACGGTGGCGGCCAGCAGCATCTGGGCCTGGGACTGATGGCGTTCGCTGATGTCACGCACAAAGGCCTGCCACTGGCCATTGCGCAGTATCGTGGCGCTGACCTCCACCGGCAGACGGCTGCCGTCCTTGCGGCGCAGCGTCCACTCGGCGACTTCGGTCACCCCCTCAATCAAGCGCTGACGGGATTGCGTCAGGCGCGGCAGGTCCCCGGGCGGGATCAGGTCGGCAATCGACTTGCCAATCAGCTCGCCGCGGGTGTAGCCAAGCATCTCGCAGCCGGCGCGGTTGACGTCGACATACTGGCCGGCCAGGTCGGCCACGAAGATGCCGTCGCTGGCCTGATCGAAAAGGCTGCGCAGGCGCTGCTCGCTGCTGCGCAGCCGGGCATGTGACAGGCTGAAGGCCAGGCCCATGAAACAGAACACCAGCAGCGGCAGCAGCGCCTGATGGCCACCCTTGTCGAATTGATGCACCGGAGGTATGAACAGCCACCACACCAGCAGCGCCGACAGCGCGGTGGCGCGCAGGCCGGCCGCCGTGCCACCGATCCAGGAACTGGCGAACACGGCAGGGAAGAACATGAACCAGACATAGGGCGTGATGTAGGCCCACAGCGACCATTGCACCAACAGGGCCAGCAGCGGCGGCAGCAACGCCAGACCGGCTCGGGCAGATGGCGACTCGCGCAACCATTCCTGCAGGCGGGCACCCATTCGCGATACAGCTTGCTCCCTCGGCATCGACACTCCCGGACGGCGGACCTTGCACACGGCAGGGCCATCGATCCGCACCCGCTACGGGGTCCGTGACCGCAATCGACTCCCCGTTTTCATCTTAGCCAGGGGCCGCTGGCGGCACTTGACTTCGCTCAATTCCGGGGGGCTGTCGCCGTGCCCGCCTGAGGCGGAAACGGAAGATGCGCACGGGTTCCTTCAATCGCTACAGACTCCAAGCCCCTTTACGGGGCTGTACTCATTTGTGCAACATGCTGCTGCCCACTAGATCGTCGCCCAGGTGGCGCTGGCGCGCACGCAGCGGTTCGTCAAGAAGGTCGTCTTCATGGGCATGGGCGAGCCGGCCCACAATCTGGACAACGTGCCGCAGGCGATCCACGTGCTGGGCACGGTCGGCCAGATCGGCCACAAGAACCTGGTGTTCTCGACCGTCGGCGACCCGCGGGTGTTCGAACGCCTGCCGCCGGGTGAAGTCAAGCCGGGGCTGGCGCTGTCGCTGCACACCACCAAGCCCGAGCTGCGCCGCCAGCTGCTGCCGCGTGCCCCACAGATCAGCCCTGAAGAGCTGGTCGAACTGGCCGAGGCCTATGCCCGCGCTACCGGCTTCCCGGTTCTGTACCAGTGGACCTTGTTGGAAGGCGTCAACGACGGCGAGGATGAGCTCGACGTCATCGTGCGCCTGCTCAAGGGCAGGTACGCGCTGCTGAACATGATCCCGTACAACACCATCCCAGAGCTGGAGTCCAAGCGGCCCAGCTGGGAGCGGGCAGCTGCGAACGCGCGCAATGGCCGCCGACGGCGTGCCAATTCGGATGCGGCCCCGAGTACCGGGGACCTAGAGGCCACTGTCGGCCCTCAACACTGCAGTTTGAACACTGCCATCGCCTGCACCAGCTGAGCCGACTGGCCCTTCAGGCTTTCGGCCGCGGCCGCGGATTGTTCGACAAGGGCGGCATTTTGTTGCGTGACCTGGTCCATCTGAGTGATGGCCCGACCCACCTGCTCGACGCCCAGGCTTTGCGCCTGGCTCGCGGAGCTTATCTCGCCGACGATGTCCGCCACTTGCTTGATGGCGCCGACGATCTCCCGCATCGTCTGGCCGGCCTGATCGACCAGGTTGCTGCCCTGCTCGACCTGCTCGACGCTGGCCGTGATCAAGGTCTTGATCTCCTTGGCCGCGTCGGCACTGCGCTGCGCCAGACTCCGCACCTCACTGGCCACGACGGCAAAGCCGCGGCCCTGCTCGCCGGCGCGGGCGGCCTCCACCGCTGCATTGAGGGCCAGGATGTTGGTCTGAAATGCGATGCCGTCGATGACGGCAATGATGTCCGAAATCTTGCGTGAGGACTGATTGATGTCCTTCATCGTGCGCACCACCTCGCCGACCACCTGGCCGCCCTGTCCCGCCACCATCGAGGCATTCATGGACAGCTGCTTGGCCTGCTGTGCATTGTCCGCATTGTGACGCACCGTGTGGCCCAACTGATCCATGGTCGACGCGGTTTCCTGCAGAGCCGCGGCCTGCTGCTCGGTGCGGACCGACAAGTCCTGGTTGCCCTGGGCGATCTCCACACTGGCGGTGGACACACTCTCGGCATTGCTGCGTACCCCTCCGACCACTGCAGTCAGCGATGCGCGCATCTCGGCCAGGGTGTGCAAGAGCGGGGAGAACTCATCGGCGCCGTCGTCGGCTTGACCGGCGCTGAGGTCGCCATCGCGCACCCGCTCGGCCAGGTTCTGGGACAGTGCCACCCGACGCTTCAGCAAGCGCGCGACATGAACCGAGAAGACTGCCAGCGTCAGCAGGGCTACCAGCACGATGCCTATCAGCAACTGCAAGGTGCCGCGGGTCATCTTTTGGATGCCGTCAATGTCAGCCTTGAGCGCAGACTCCTGGTACTTGACGGTGTCCTCAAGAATGGCCAGCACTTCGTTGCGGGCCGGAATGGTGCGATCCACCAGAAAGGCGAATGCCTCCTCCTTCTGACCAGCCTTGATCATGTCGAGGTTGGTCAGACCCACCGTCCAGAACCGCGACATCGGCTCGGCGAGCTTGGCGAACCGGCCCTTGCCGGCGGCGGTGTAGAGGTCGGCCTCATAGGCCTTCAGCAAGCGGTCGATCTCCTGGCGTTTGAGCGCGATGTCATCCAGCGCACCTTGCAGTTCGGCCGGGTTGCGCGCCAACATGCCGTGTCGAAGCTGCAGCGAGACACGGGTGATATTGAGCTCAACCTCACCGATGCGGGAGAGTTGAGGCACGCGCTGGGCCTCGGTGGTCTCGGCGGTACGGTCCACATGAGACAGTCGAATGTAGGCAAGCAATGCCACCCCGCTCAGTGCCAAGGACAGAATCAGTGCCAGGGCATAGAGCCGACCGGCGACTCCAAACCATTTGCTGCCATTCAACATCAAGAAACTCCAGCGGTATTGAGAACATGAGACCGGAGTCTGGTGCCCGAGTGTCTAGACAACAAGGTCGTATTTATCATTTCTACCGTTTAAATCATTAAGTAACCGAGCCGGCAAACGCTGGCCGAGGTTTTTGGCCTAAGGTCGAGCGCCCTGCGGCCCCCTCCCTACAATGCGTCCAGCCTCAATTCGGGGCTGCACTCATTTATGCGCCCGCCATGTCGTCGACCTTGCACCTACCCGCCATCCAAGCTGGCAAGCGATTCACGCTGCCGCGCCCCATAGGTTCGGCCGATGCCCTGCTCTTGGCGAAGTTCGTGCAAAAGCAGGTGGCCGAGGGTCGCATCACGGCCATCATTACCGCCGACCCGGGCGACACGCAGCGGCTCGAAGACGAACTGCCCTTCTTCGTGCCGGGCCTGAAGGTGGCCGTGTTCCCCGACTGGGAAACACTGCCCTACGACACCTTCAGCCCGCACCAGGACCTGATTTCCGAGCGCCTGGCCACGCTGTGGCGCCTGCTGCAGAACCGGCCTGGTTCCAAAAATCAGCACGAGATCGACGTCGTGCTGATGCCGGCGACCACCGCACTGACCCGGCTGGCGCCGACCAGCTTTCTGGCCGCCACCACCTTCAATTTCAAGCAAAAGCAGCGGCTCGACGAGGCCAGCCTGAAGGCCCAGCTGACCCTGGGCGGCTACACCCATGTGAGCCAAGTCGTGTCGCCCGGCGAATATGCGGTGCGCGGCGGCCTGATCGATCTGTTCCCCATGGGCTCGCCCGTGCCCTACCGCGTCGATCTGTTCGGTGACGAGGTCGATTCGATCCGCACCTTCGACCCCGACAGCCAGCGCAGCCTCTACC
>JADMJJ010000060.1 GCA_018780645.1 Burkholderiaceae bacterium | reverse complement strand
CCGCCGTGCGCATCGAGGTGCACTACCGGCTGCGGCGCACCGGCGAGCCTCAGCGTCTGGCGCTGGCCCTGAGTCTCGGAGGCTGAGATGGCGCTACCCGTACCTTCGCTGGACGACCGCCGCTTCGACGACCTGGTGGCCGAGCTGCTGGACCGCATTCCTGCGCACACGCCGGAATGGACGCACCCCAGCCCCGGCGATCCCGGCCGCACCCTGATCGAGCTGTTCGCCTTTCTCGGCGACACCATCCTGTTCCGCGCCAACCAGGTGCCGGAGCGCCAGCGCCGCGTGTTCCTGAACCTGCTGGGCCTGGGCCGCAAGCCGGCCCGACCAGCGCACGGCCTGCTGGCGCTGCGCCTGCCCGACGAAGCCCGCGAGGCCGTCGATCTGCGGCAGGGCGCCCGGGTCGAGAAACCGCTGCCGTTCGAGACCCGTCAAGAGGTGTCGATCGCACCGATTACCGGCGAGGTCTATATCAAGCGGCGCGTCAATGTGGACACCCATCCCGAGCTGGCCGAAACGATTGCCCAGCTGGGCCAGCTCTACGGTGCCCGCGAGCTCGACACCTACGAAACCACGCCGCTGTTCGCCGATGGCCTGGCCCAGCCGGCCGGTGTGGACATCGTCGGCGACACCGTCGATCGCTGCCTGTGGATGACCCTGCTGGCGCCCAAGGCGGCGCGCGGCGAAGACCAGGCCGCCCTGCGCCTGCGGGTGCGGGACCAGCTCTCTCGCAATGCCGCCGGCGCGCCGCGGCTGATCAATGTCGGCGTCATTCCGGCGCTGACCCTGCCCGATGACCAGCGCGTCGCCGCGCCGCTGCAGATCGCCGCCGAGTGGGAGCTCTCGGTCGGTGGTGGCCGCAACACCGACTATCAAACCTTGGACAAGGCGCTGGACGGAACCGATGGCCTGCGCCATGCCGGCGTGCTGCGGCTTGTGCCGCCGGGCCCGGCCCTGATCGGCGTCGGCGACTCGGCCCGCGCGGTGGACACGCTGTCCGGCGTCGACGACGAGCCGCCGCGGCTGGACGACGCCGAGCGCCAGGCCCGGCTGGTCGCCTGGCTGCGGCTGCGGCCGGCCGCCGGCGTGCAGCAGCTGCGCCTGTCCTGGGTCGGCCTGCATGCGGTGACGATAGTGCAGGGCCAGACCCGTGGCGCGCTGATCGTGGCGCAGACGCGCGGCGACCCTGGCGAGAGGGTGCAGCTGCCGCTGACCAATATCGTTGCCGACTCGCTGCAGATCGCCATCGCCGAGCAGGGTTCGGACTACCAGGCCTGGAGCCGTGTCGATGACATAGCCCTGGTCTCGCAGCGCGCCGACCTGGCCCGCGATGCGCGGGTCTACGAGCTCGACCCGCAGTCCGGCGAGCTGCGCTTCGGCGACGGCGTGCGTGGTCGTGTGCCGCCCACCGGCGCACGGGTCAAGCTGGTGAGCGCGCGCAGCGGCGGCGGCCGGGCCGGCAATCTGGCGGCCGGCACCGTGCGCGAGCTGACCGGGCAGCGCATCGAAGGCGGCGGCCTGGTGCCGCTGAAGGCCACGCAACCGGCCGCCACCGAGGGCGGCGAGGACGCCGAAACGGTGGCCGCCGCCGAGGCGCGCATTCCCTCCTACCTGCGCCACCGCGAGCGGGCCGTCACCGCCGACGACTACCGCGTGCTGGCCCGCGAGACCCCGGGCCTGGATGTGGCCCGCGTCGAGGTGCTGCCGCGCTTTTTGCCGCGCACCCGGGCCTTCGGCATTCCCGGTGTGGTCACGGTGATGGCCCTGCCGGGCACGGTCAGCGGCACGGTCGGCACGGCCCCGAACCCGCGTGCCGATCAACCCTTCATCGAGGCCATCCATGCGCAGCTTGAGGCCCGCCGGCCGCTGGCTACCGAGCTGTATGTGATCGGCTGCGAGTACCTGCCCCTGGCCCTGTCGGTGGCCGTGGGCCTGCGCGAGGATGCGCCCGTTGATGCCACCCTGGCAGCAGTGCGCGCCGCGATCCGCCGCCTGCTCTGGCCGCTGGCGCCGGGCGGGCCGGACGGCAAGGGCTGGCTGCTCGGCCGCGCCGTGGTTGATCGTGAGATCGAGGTCGAGGCCGCGCGCGTGCCCGGCGTGGCGAGTGTGGCCGGCGTCAATCTGTTTGAGCGACAAGGGACGGCCTGGGTCTTGGCACCGCGCAGCGCGCAGGGCCTGCAGCAGATCGCGCTGCAGCCCTGGCAGTTGCCCGAGCTGATGCAGGTGCTGGTCGAGGTGGGCAATAGCGCGCCGACCGAGCTGTCATCGCCGCTTAGCGGGGCTACTCGTGTGGCGGTTCCTGTGATCACGGAGAGGTGCTGAAATGACGCCGACTGACTTGGTGGCAGGGCGGAGGGGTCGGGGGGCCGGCTACAGCGGGCTGAAGCTTTGGTCGTTCCTGGACGGACCGACCTCCAGCTTCCTTATGCCCGCTGTAGCCGGCCCCCCGACCCCTCTGCGGTGCGATGGTGGCCGCCAACCAAGAACCGATGCGAGCCTGCACATCAGCTGCAACAGGGGCGAGGGCGTGCCGGTCGCAGCGGGCATAGAGAAGCCGAAGTTCGGCCCGTTCAGGGCCGGACGATGCTTCAGCCCGCAGCGGCCGGCGCGCCCTCGTCCCTGCCGCTACACACTAAGTACGGCGGAGTAGACGAGATGGACAGCAACGGCCAACGTTTCTGGATGTGGTCACAGCCCAGCGACTGGCCGGCGCTGACCGCTTGCCGCGTCGCGCTGGCCACACATGAATCGCCGGATGGTGAGGCGATGCAGCGCCCGCTGCTGTCTTTGCTCGACGAGCGCGCCCCGCCGCCACGCCGCGAGGGTGTCGAGCGGGCACTGCGTGCCGAGACCGAGCTGGCGATGCTGCCACTGCTGCGCGACCGCTTCGGCACCTATGCCCGCTGGGATCTTTCCACGCAGTCCTTGATGGCCTTCGGCGCCTTTGACGGCGAGGTGCCGCGCTATGCCACTTTGGCTGGCAGTGTGCCGCTGGATCTGGCGCTGGACGCCGACCAGTGCCTGCTGCTGGCCTTTGCCGACCGCATCGAGCTGGTTGATCTGCGTGGCCGCTTTGCGCCGCTGCGCCTGCCGCTGCCGCCTCTGGGCGGTGGACAGAACTTCCAGCCGCACGATCTGACCTGCGACGGGCAGTCGAAGCGCTATGCATTGGATCGTGTACATCGCCGCCTGGCCCGCATCGCCGGCACGCCCTGGCCCGACCGTCCGGCGGTGGACTACGACCCCGGCACCTTCCGGCCAGCGCCTGAAAACCCCGATGCGCCGCGTGTCGAGCTGCTGCCGGTGGTGTTGCCCGCCAGCACCAGGCCGGTGCTGGTGGCCGCCAGTGCCGCCGGCCGGCTGGCCGTGGCGGCTTGGGGATCAGATGGTGCGCTGAGCCTGATGTTGATCTCGGACGACGGCGCGGCCGTGCAGGCAACGGTGACGCTGGCCGGCGCCGAGCACGCCCATGCGCTGGCCTGGCTGGACGAAGAACACATCGCGCTGCGCCTGGCCGATCTGACCGAAGTGCTGGTCTATGCCCTGCCCGCCACGCGGCAGGATGGCGCCACCTTGCAGCCGCTGGGCCGCCGCTACCCCAGCGCAGACGCGGCCAGCGGCCCCTTCGTCGCCTCGCAGGACTGGCCGCCGCATCTGCCGCTGGCCGAGCCGGCGCCTCCTGTCGATCCGGGTGGTCCGCCGCGTTTCAGCCGGTTGCTGGTGCCGCTGGCCTGGCGCGCCTATTTGGCCGAGGGCCGGGCCGAGGGCAGGGCGCTGGATACGGCGGAGCTGGACCTGCGCTGGCATCGCATCTATGTCGAGGCGGTGATACCACCGGCCTGCGGCGTGCTGGTTGAACTGGCCGCCAGCGATGACGATCTGGCGAGCGACCAACGCCAATGGCACCCGCACTGGTTCGGCGACGCCTCGGCCGCGCCCAGTTTGCCCGCCGACGTGCCGCGCGGCCATTGGCTGTCCCTGCCCAGCGAGCTGCCGCACCGCGCCGGCCTGCTGGGCTGCCCACCGCAGCCGCAGCGTGTCGGCCTGTTCTGCGCGCTGGCCCAGCGTGCCGGCCTGCAGCTGCGCGAGCTGCGCGGCCGACATCTGTGGCTGCGCGTGTCCCTGTTCGGCAATGGCCGGGCCACGCCCGAGCTGGCGGCGGTACGGGTCTGGGGCCAGCGTTTTTCGTACGTGCGCAACTACCTGCCCGAGCTGTATCGCGACGAAGACGTGTTCGACCGCAATGCCACCGGCCCGGCCACGCGCTACGACTTTCTGGAGCGCTTCACCCAGCTGTTCGAGGGCGTGCTGACGCCGCTGGAGGACCGCATCGCCGATGTGCGCGTGCTGACCGATGCGGACAGCGTTCCCGAGGCCTGGCTGCCCTGGCTGGCCGGCTGGACCGGCGAGCGCTTTCCCACCCGCCTGCCGCCCGCGCGTTGGCGCGAGTGGCTGACCCAGACGGTCGAGCTGAAGCGCCTGCGCGGCACCGTGCAGGGCCTGCGCTTGGCACTGGACATCGCCACCGACGGCGCGCTGTCGCTGGGCCGCATCGTCATCGTCGAGGACTTTCGACTGCGCCGCACGATGGCCACCTTGTTGGGCATAGACCTGAACCGCGCGGACGATCCCTTGCTGCCCGGTCTGGTCGTTTCGGGCAATTCCTTTGTCGGCGACATCTTGATACTCGGCGACGCCGATGACGAGCAGGCCAAGGCCGAGTTCCTGGCCCTGTTCGGTGAGCGCATTGACAGCGAGGCCGAGCGGCTGACGGTGGCCAGCGTCTACGAGCGCACCGCCCACCGCGCCACGCTGCTGGTGCACGAAGGCCTGGACGACGAGCTGCGCGCGCTGGTGGCCAGCATCGCGCAGGAGCTGGCCCCGGCCCATGTGCTGATCAAGGTCATCGCCGCGCGCGAGCCCTTGCTGGTGGGCGTGGCGTCGCTGGTCGGCATCGACACCTATCTGCGCGCCCCGGTGCCGCTAGAGCCGGTGCGTGTCGGGCGCAGCGCGCTGGGCCGCGGCGACCGGCTGATCGGCGGTGGCGCGCTGGACTGGCGGCTCGATGACGGCGTGCCAGGTTTCGATGAAGACGACGGCCTGCCTCGGGCCGTGCTGGTCGGACCCAGCGAGGCCTCGACCCTCGGACCCATCGTGCTCGACGGCAGCCAGTCCGTTCCCCCCGTCGGCGGCGCGATCCGGCGCTGGCGCTTCACCCACCGATCCACATGATGTTCATTGTTCAACCGAAGGAGTTCCGCCATGGCCAAGCTTGTGCTCAACACGCCGTTTGAAACCGACCAGCCGATCATCACCGTCGAGGTCGATCCGCTCAAGCCGCTGGCCCGCGGCCGGCAGATGTTCGAACTGGTGGTGGTTGATGACTCGGGCAATGTCTCGGCGGCCGACCGTTTCATCGTCATCGTCGCCGACCGAGAGCGGCCCACCGCCGTGCTGCAGGGGCCGTCGATCGCCGACATCGGCAAATCGTTCGACCTGAACGGCGCCAAGTCCTTCGATGCCGGCGGCGGCACGATCAAGACCTATCGCTTTACCTACCTGGGCCCGCAAATCACATGACTCAGCTGACGCTGAACAAGGCCTTCGACAGCGCCGAGCCGGTGCTGCGGGTCGAGAACCGGCTGGCCGCTGGCAAGCATCGCTTCTCGCTGGTCGTGATCGACGCGCAGGGCCGCAGCAGCGAGGCCGATCTGCTGGTGGTAGCGGTGCAGAAGGTGCTGGTGCCGGGCCCCGGCCCACGAATCCCGCCGGCCACGCCGCGGCGGCCGGTGCCGGCAAGGCCCGATCGTTGAAGGAGATCGACCATGGACAACACAGACTTCGTCGCCATCGATCCGCTGCCTGCCGCGCTGCGGCCCGACCGGCCCTACTACGACACCGGCGTGCTGCTCGACCGCGAGGACTTCACCGACGAGCAGACCTACCACCGCAGCCGGCTGGCGCGGGGCCTGGGCTATCTGTCCGGCAGCGGCACCCTGGCCGGCTTGAAGGCCACCGCCCGCCAGGACGGTGGCGTGACCGAGCTGGCCGTCGGTGGCGGCCTGGCGCTGGACCGCTTCGGCCGCCTGATCGAGGTGCCGCGCACCTGGTGCCTGCGTCTGGGGCCCTGGGCCAATGCCCACAGCGGCGATGCCCTGCGCAACGCACTCGGCGCACAGGGCGTCGTCGCCGATCTGTACCTGCGCTTTGTCGCCTGCGGGCGCGGCCGCACGCCGGCCTTTGCCCATGGCGCTTTCGATGCCACCGATGCGCTGGTGCCGGCCCGCGTGCGCGATGCCTTCCGGCTGGAGCTGGTGTTGAGGCCCGAGGCCAGGGATGACCCGGCCGCGCCGAATCACCTGCCGCGGCAGCGCTTTGCCGATCTGCGCGCCCTGGCGCCGCAGCAGCGTGTCGATGCCGCGAGAGCCCATCTGCTCGACGCCTGGGATCTGTCCCTGGCACGGCCGGACGGCGCGCCGCTGGCTCGGTTGCAGGAGCATGCCGTGACGGTCGATCCGTCGGCGGTGTTCCTGGCACGGGTGCGCATTCCCAGCACCGGCCTGGCGCCCGATGGCAGGCCGATGCTTGATCTGCCGGCCTTCGCCGACGCGAACATCGACAACGAGAGCCGCGCCTTTGTTGTGCCCACCGACATGCTGGCGGCCATCTTCGGCGCCTGATCGATTGCTTTCCCCGCGAGGAATCACCATGGCCATCTCTCCGCAACGCACCCTGATCAGCAGCGAGCAGGCCCGCCAGCTGCGCGAGGCCAGCCTCCTGGTCGATGAATCGCACCGTGCGCGGCCGCGCTACTTCGACGGCAAATTCCTCTCCGCGCGAGACCTGACCCGCGACCAGAGCTATTTCCTGGCCCGCCAGGCCGGCTTTGCCCGCGCGCTGGGCCCGGGCGTGGTCGAGGGGCTGGAGGTCAGCATGGGGGTCAGCAGCACCGACTTGCTGGTGCGCGCCGGCTTCGGCTACACCAGCGCGGGCGAACTGGTGTCCTTGCAGGCGACGGTGCGGGTCTCGCTGGCCCAGCTGTTCCGTCTGCAGACGCTGGCCATCCAGCTGGGCACCCTGCGCCAGGCACGCCCGCCGCTGCGCAACCGCACCGGTGTGTTCGTGCTGGGCCTGCGCGCGCTGGAGTTCAGCGCCAACCCGGTGGCCGCCTACCCGACTAGCCTGGACGGGCCGCGCCATGTCGAGGAGGGCGACATCATCGAGGCCAGCGCGCTGACGCTCAGCTACCTGGCCGACGCGCCGCCCGACCGTATCGATGCGATGCGCAGCCAGCTGGCCCGCGATGCCTTTGTCAGCGATGCGTTGCCGGCGATGCCGGCCGAGGTGCTGCCGCTGGCAGTGCTGGCCCTGCAGGGCGATCAGGTGCGCTGGGTGGATACCCATCTGGCCCGCCGCGCCGCCGGCCAGGCGCACGCCGATGTACTGGGTTTCGGCTTCGCGCCGCGGTTGCTGCGCGAGGCCCATCTGGCCCAGTACAGCCAGCAGCTGCGCGAGCTGATGGCCCGTTCGCTGGCCGGCCGGCCCACCGCGAGCCAGTACTTTGCCGCGCTGCCCCCTGCCGGGCCGATGCCGGCGGCGGCGGTCAACACGCAGGACTTCAGCCAGAGCTGGTTCCCGCCCGGCGTGCAGGCCGATCTGTGCCTGGTGCCCGAGGACGAGATCGCGCTGCTGGTCGAGGAGTCGCTGCTATTGCCGCCCATCGATCTGAGCCTCAACGCCGAGGCGCTGGCCGCCACGGCGGTGGCCATCCTGGTGCCGGTGGCGCGGGAGTCGCTGATGCGCACCGCCGCACGGCTGCAGCGGCGCATCGAGCGACCGGTCAAGGCGCTGGCGGCGGCCGGCAATGTCAAGCGCTCGCCGCTGGACGCGATGCGGGCCTTTGAGGCGCGGCGGCTGGTCCAGCTGCCCACGCCGGTGGTCGAGCCGCCCGACGGCGTTGACGGGGTCTGGGCCGAGTTGCTCGCGGCGCAGCCCCAGCTCTGGTACACGCGCCGCCGCAATCTGGCGATGCGGCCGCAGATCGAGGGCGAGGTGGTGGCCGTGCTGGGGGCGGACGAGGACGAGGACGAAGACGCGGTCATCAAGCGGCGCTTCCCCGTCGAGCTGCTGCCGCGCGTGCAGAAGGTGCTGGAGAAGTCCAGCGTCGGCGCGCGGGCCGAGATGGTGCGCCTGCTGGCGGCCGACAAGTTCGATTCGCCGGTGCTGGCCCAGGTGCTGCTGGGCGGCCTGGAGAGCAAGGGCAAGGTCGGCACGGCCGAGGTGGCGGCGATGGCCGAAACCCTGGGCGCACCCGGCGTGGGCAGTGGCCTGGCCAAGCTGGCCGCCGAGCGGCCCGAGCTGCTGCAGGACGCCGACGCGGTCGCCAAGCTGGCCGGCAGCGACCGCCTGCTGGAGCTGGACCGCGCGCTGGCCAATGCCAACCGTTTCGAGACCGCACGCATGGCCACCGAGCTGAAGATTCCGGCGCGCGGCAAGCTCAATCTCGACCGCGTGCTGGTGCGGTAGGAGTCAGGCCATGCGCATTGTTCAACCTCCAGGCCGCGCGCTGAGCTTCGCCCAGGGCGAGATTCCCATCGCTGTGAGTCCGAAGCTGGCGGGCCGTGTCGACGCCGACGGGCAGCGGCGCATGAATGCCTTTGCCGGCCGCGCGCTGACTGATGCACTGCTGCATGCCGAGCAGGACCACCGCAGCCGGCGCTTGGCCCTGCTGCAGCGCGCGCTCAGCGCCGGTGTCGTCGAGGGCCTGGGCCTGTCGCTGGATCTGGGCGGGCCCGCGCCCGTCGATCTGGGTACCGTGCGCGGCGCCACGCTGGACAGTGGCCTGGCCCTGGCCGCCAGCGGCGAAGAGGTGGTCGTGCCGCAGGCCCTGCACTTCGACCTGCTGGACCTGCCGGTCTGGGCGCCCGGCTGGTTGCTGGCCGGCGAGGCGCCGCCGCCCGGCCCGGGCGAGGCCGACGGCACGGTGCTCGAATCGCGCCACCTCGGCCGCAGCCTGCGCGAGGAACTGACGGCGGGCATGGTCCTTCCGCGCGCCGGCATCGTCGTGCTGGAGCCCATCGAGCACTACCTGATAGCGGGCGCCGATCCCTTCGACCAGTGCGAGCGCGATCTCGATGCCGAGGCCTTCGAAGACCAGCTGCGCCAGGACGCCGGCCGCCTGGTCTGGTATGCCTGGCCCGACGAATGGCTGTCGCTGCCAGCCGCCGATGCCACTTGGCGCAACCGGCTGGCCTACCGGGTGTTCGATCGCGAGGCGCGCCTGGGCTCGGCGCAGGCCATGCCCTGGCATGGGCTGGGCATACCGCTGGCCCTGGTCGGCTTCGACACGGCTTGGCAGCCGCTGTTTGCCGATGGCTCAACGGTGGTGCGCAGCGGCGGCCGCCCGAGGGCGCAGCAAGGCAGCAGCGGGGCCGGCGACCGCTTTCTCTGGCAGGCCCGCATCGAGCAGCTGGCCGAGCAGATCACCGAGGCCCGCCAGGCCGGCACCGACACCGCCGCCCTGGGTGCCCAGCTGCCGATGCTGCCGCCGGCCGGCCTGCTGCCCGCCGATGCGATCGACGTGCGGGCCAAGCTGAACCGCTTCTTCAGCAGCCAGCTCGACGTCTTTGCCGCGCCGGTGCCGCTGGAGCAGCTGGACCTGCTGCTCGAAGAGTCGGCCGGCCTGGCGCCCATAGACACCTCGGTGCGCGAGCGCCTCGCCGTCTACGTGCCGGTGCCTCAGGCCCTGTTCGACCCGCAGCTGCTGGTTGTCGAGCGGCCCGATGCGGATGGCAGCATCGACGCCGCACTGAACCGCTTCATCGATGCGCGCAGCGACTGGCTGCGCCGACGCCAGAACCTGCGCGACAAGCAGCTGCTGCAGCGGCGCGGCCTCGATGGTGCGAACGTCAAGCCACTTCCGGTCGAGGACCCGCAGCGGCTCGAGGACGAGGCCAGCGCTCCGCTGCAACCGCCGCCCGCCGGCCTGCTGCACCGCACGGCCCTGGCCCAGGGCATGCACCAGCATGTGCTGGAGCAGGCGGCCACGCCGCTGCGGCCCGCGGACGGAGCAAGCTTGTATGCCTGGGTGCTGCTGGACCGCGAGCATCCGCCGCAGCAGCTGATGCTGCAGTTCAACGTCAATGGCTGGGAGCACCGCGCCTACTGGGGCGCCAGCCGCCTGAACTGGGGCACCGAAGGCACGGCTTCGCGCAAGCAGCAATCGGCCGAGCTGCCGACGGCCGGCAGCTGGGTGAGGCTGTCCGTGCCCGCTGCCGATCTGGGCCTGGTGGATGGCGACATCACCGGCCTGGCCTTCACCCTGTTCGGCGGCCGCGCCTGTTTCGGCCCGCTGGGCCTGCTGCAGGGCCAGCGCGAAGCGCCCTGGCTGACCCAGCAATTGCTCGATGGCGCCGGCAAGCGCTGGGGCGATGGCGAGGACTGGGATCCGGTCGAGGCCCAGGATCGCGATGCGCCGTTCGAGGCGGCGCTGGGCACCTCGGTGCAGGGCGAGACCCGCCGCCTCGGCGAGCTGGCCGAGCTGCTGGCCAGCGCCGACGTCAAGGGCCTGAAAATCACGCCCACTGTCGTCAAGCCGGGCACGCCTGCAGGCGAGTTCGTGACGCTGGCCGCGCTGCTGGAGGAACAGGGCCTGCGCCCTATGGTGGCCGATCTGGCCTTTCGCATTGCCCAGGCCGACGACGTCATCAACCTCGGCTATCTGCGCTCGCAGACCGATCTCTACCGCCTGCGCCAGTCGGTGCTGAAGCAGACCCAGGCAACGCGCTTTGCCGTCTCGCCGGCGTTGACGCAGATCGCCGATCTCGACAATGCCAGTGCCACCCGCGAGCAGCTGGCCGACTTCTATCAGACCATCAAGACCGACAAGACGGTGCTCAAGCGCGAGACGTCTCCCCGCGAGTTGCCCGGGGCTCTGCCCGCCGGCCTGAACGTGGCCGACCTGGGCCTGGACAAGGTCTCGACGCCCATCTTCGGTGGCGGTACCCGAGAGCTGCCCGACAAGCTGATTCAGCGTGAGGCGCTGCGTGATGTTGGCGGCCTGTTCACCAAGGGGCCTGCGGCCACGACGCCGCCGGTCGACGACTCCGATGCGCTGACCGGCAAGGCCGAGATCCGCACCACCTCGATTGCCGCACGGATGGAGCGGCCCCGTTCGATCGAGGCCAAGGACAACACGGTGGCCACGCGTCACGAGGTCGTCGCCAAGCTGCTGGCCCTGGGCCTGGACATGGGCGATCTGGAGGTCACCGGCCTGCCCGCAACCAAGGATGTGGGCAATGAAAACGAGCGCCTCTATGACAAGCTGACCGGCCAGCCCCACCGCACCGGCATCAGGAAGCTGGCCGAGCTGAAGCAGGACCTGTCGGTGCTGCTCAATGACCGCGACCCCGACCCCGAGCGCTCCGACGAGTCCACCTTCTTCTACAGCGGCGTCGATCTGTCCGACCACACGATTGCCTTGCTGCGACGCGCCGAGGGCGTGGTGCGGCGCTACCGCAATGTGCTGGAGCGCTGCCGTGCCGTGATAGGCACGACCGAGCAATGGCTGGCGCAGACCACGGCGCGCATCGCCGTCGTCGAGCGCGAGCTGGCCGAGGCGCGCCAGGACGTGGCCACCGCCCGTGCGCTGATGGCCGAGGAGGTCGAGCGGGCGCGCAGCCTGAACGAGCGGCGCGACCAGGTGATTGCCCAGCATGTCAAGTTCCTCGCCTATGCCCGGGTGCGCGTGCTGCAGCGCTCGGTCGGCACGCAACTCGCGGCACCGGTGCGCGAGCTCGATTCGTCGCTGGAGCCCGACGCCGTGCCGGCCTGCCTGGCCGATCACGAGGACCCGCCCGAGGACGTGGCCGCGATGCTGCAGGTGCTGCGCCGTGCGCCGGTGGACTGGTTCCCGGCCCTGCGCCCCCATCTTCAGCTGCTGGACCGGCCGCTGCTGGCCGACCGGCTGATCGCCACCCTCCGCCCTGCGGTGGCCGCGAACCTGACCTTCACGGCCGTGGCCAGCTCGGCGGTGATGCAGGCCTCTTTCAGCGCCGTCCAGGCCCATGCCGAGCAGGTGCAACAGGCCCGCGCGGTGGCCCTGCCGCAGCTGCAGGCCACACTTGGCGGCGGCGCCGCGCTGGCCAGCAAGATCGCCCTGATCGGCAAGGTCGCGTCTATCACCGATTTGCTCGCCGCGGCCGCCGAGCGTGGCGAGCTGCAGCGCCGCGTTGCCGCTGAATTCGAACGCATCGCGGCGATTGCAGGCTGCCTGCATGCGCGCTTGTCCGGCGTACGCGCCGGCATCCGCCTCGAATGGGCCGAGCGCTTCAGCCAATTCGATGGTGTGCAGGATCTGGGCGATTTGAGCAAGCTTCCGCGCTTCGACGAGCTGCCGCGCGATGACCGCGAGGACATCCGCGAGTTGGCCGCCTGGCTGCGCGGCCGGGTGGACCGGAGCAATGCGCGAGCGGTGGCGCTGATGGCCGATCTGCTGCGCGTCTGCCTGCTCGCC
The DNA here is from genome assembly GCA_018780645.1 of Burkholderiaceae bacterium. Lineage (GTDB taxonomy): Bacteria > Pseudomonadota > Gammaproteobacteria > Burkholderiales > Burkholderiaceae_C > Paucibacter. The sequence continues at coordinate 2,166 of JADMJJ010000060.1, read as the reverse complement.
GCCAGCCACTCGCCGGTGGGCGAGATCATCAGCGGCCGCATCATCAAACCGGTGCCGCTGAACCCCGGCATACGCCTCGATGTGCGTCCGCTGCTGCCGCAGAAGGTGCGGCTGGGCATGGCCGTGCAGCTGTTCGAGACGGGGCAGGTAGCTGCCCATGCGGTGGTGGAGGACCTGGTCGATGGCGTCGCGGCGTTGCGCATCACGCAGACGCTGACGGCCAATGTGCAGACCAGCCTGGCCACGGCCGTGCACTTCATCAATCGCTGAGCCTGAGGCCATGGGGAATGATGCGATCACCGTCCGCCGCCTGAGCGTCCAGGCGGCGCGGCCAGCCGCGGCGCGGGGCGTGAGCGATCGCCTGGCCGAGGCCCTGCGCATCGCATCAAAACCGCCAGCGCTGGCCAACCGCTTTGTGCTGATACGCAGGCTGCGCCTGAGCATGCCGCCGGGTGCCAGCGCGCAGACGATAGCCCTGCGGATCGAGCGCGAGTGGCAGCGGGTGCTGGGCGCGGCGGTATTCATTGATGAGGCCGGGGCTTCGGCCGAAGTGGTCTGGGCACCAGCGCAGGGGCAGGCGCGCGTGGCGTTGCTGGCGCGCTGGCTTGCCGGCGAAGACGATTCGGCCTGGTTCTGGCAACGACTCATGCCGGCCTCGGCGCCGGCCGGGTTGCCTGTGGCCGAGCGCATCGCTGCCTTGTTGATCGAGCCGCTGGTCGAGGAGCCCGTAGCGGCTGCTACGGCGTCGCCACACTGGTGGCGGGAGGCCCTGCCGCTGCTCGCGCGCCATGGCCGGCTGACGGAGGTGCTGGCGCTGCTGCCGACTCAGCCGCGCGCGCGGCTGCAGCGGCTGGCCGACGCGACAGGCGTCCGCGATGCGGGGCCCTGGTCGGCGGCGACCGCGGTCGAGGCACGACCCGACCCCGAGCTGGTGGTGGGGCGGGTGCCTGTCCAGACCGACGACGCGAAGCGGACCGTCTTGTCAGCGCCTGGGGAGAAGCCCGTCGACGAAACTCCCATCGGGAAAATCCCGTCCGCTGCTGCGCCTGATGAAGCCCACGCCATCAAGGGCATGAGTGCTGCTGGTCCGCTGCGGGCAACGCCATTGGTTCCCGCTGCTGCTGCCAGTTTGCCAGCAGCGTTGCCGGTCGAATCACGTTCCACCGCGTCGTGTCCAGACGCTTCAGACGACGTTGATGCCAGTCGTCCGTCGCCCGCGCCGCTGCTCGGCCAGTCCACGGCCTGGGCCGGCCTGTGGCTGCTGGTGCCGGTGCTGCTGCGCCAGGGCTTTGCCGCCGAGCCGCTGGCGCCCGGTGATCCGCAGTCGCGGCACCAGGCCGAGGTGTTCGTCGTGCTGCTGCAGCGTTTGCAGCAGCGCTTTCGCCTCGATGCAGTGGCCTGCGACTGGATAGCTGCGCAGCCAAGTGCCAGCTCCGAAGCGGCGCGAATCGAGGCTGAGACCTGGTGGTTGAAGGCCCGCCATGCCTGCGTGCGTGACGCCCGCCTGCCGCTGCTGCGCCTGTTGCGCCGGCCCGCTGAGTTGCTGCTGTCCGACCACCGGATCGATGTCGTGATGCCTTTGCGGACCCTGGACATCCGCCTTCGGCGCGCCGGCTTTGACATCGATCCCGGCTATCTGCCCTGGCTCGATGCCGTGCTGCGCTTCCACTACGCCTGAGGACCGATCGCGATGAACCAGATGGCCATGCCCACCGCGACCGCCAGTCTGCGCTGCCGCGACATTGCGCTGGCGGCGCTGGGCAGCCTGGTGCCGGCCGGCGCCGAAGCGGCCTCGGCCGAGGGACGTTGCCTGCACGATGCGCTGGCTCAGGCCGGCGGCGCGCTATGGCCGCAGCAGCTGGCCCAGGCCATGGCGGTGCCGTCGCCACCAGACGAAGCGCTCGCGCGCGCTGCCACGCTGCTGGGTCTGTCAGCGGTCGAAGTCCTGGCTGTGGCGCTGACCGCCGCCGTCGAGGACGATGCGCTGACCGGCCGCATGCTGGCCTGGATGCAGTCGCCCACCGCCGGTGCCCGCCCGACGCTGGCCCTGCTGGCCCGAGCGCTGGCGCCGCTGCTTCTTTGTCAACAGCAGCAGACAAAAGACCCCCAGGAGGCCGAGGCCGACACGCTGTACGCGCTGGCCTTCGGCCCGGCCGTGCGCAGCGG
>JADMJJ010000094.1 GCA_018780645.1 Burkholderiaceae bacterium | reverse complement strand
CGAGTTGACGCGGCGCCTGGAAGAGCAGGTCCTGCGCTCACAGGCGCTGGAGCGTCAGCGGCTGGACTGGCAGCAGCAGGCGGAGCGCGAGTCGCAGCGTGCCCAGGCCCTGGCCGCTCAGCTGCAGGCGCTCAGCCTGGCAGAGGAGGCCGTCGCCGCGGACGAGCCCGATCTGGTCACTCTGAAGGACCAGTCCATCCTCTGCGTTGGCGGCCGCACCGCCAGCGTACCGGTCTACAAGCGCCTGATCGAGGGCACCGGCGGGCGCTTTCTGCACCACGATGGCGGCGAGGACCATACTGCCGCTCAGCTCGAATCCAGCCTGGCCGCCGCCGACCTGGTGATCTGCCAGACCGGCTGCGTCAGCCACGGCGCCTACTGGCGAGTCAAGGACCATTGCAAACGCACCGGCACCCGCTGCCTGTTCGTCGACAAGCCCAGCGCCAGCAGCTTGGCGCGCTGCCTGAAGGAGATTGAGGCTTGAAATGAAACTGATCGACTCGCTACTGGGTTCCGGCTTTGCCGCAATGGCGTGGCGGAGGGGGCGGGAGGCCGGCCACTGCGGGCTGAAGCTTGGGCCGGTCCCTTCGGCCCGACCTTCAGCTTCTTTATGCCCGCCGTGGCCAGCCCCCCACCCCCTCCGTGGATGCGCCGGTGGCCGCCTGCACACCCGCTGCAGCAGGGATGAGAGCGTGCCGGTCGCAGCGGGCATGAAGAAGCCAAGGTCCGGTCCGTCCAGGGCCGGACGATGCTTTCGCCCGCAGCGGCCGGCGCGCCCTCATCCCTGCCGCTTCACGTTCCATGTGTTGTGGACCGCCCGCAGGGCTGCGGAGCAACTGAAGTGATGCGCGGCGCTCTGCGGCCCGGCCTGGCGCTCGGGCTCACCGCCTGCCTGGCGGTGGCCCAAGCGGCGCCGCTGACAGTGTGCACCGAGGCGGCACCCGATGGCTTCGACATTGCCCAGAGCGAGTCGGCGGTGACGGTCGATGCGGTGGGCAACACCATCTTCGATCAGCTGCTGATGTACAAGCGTGGTACGACCGAGTTCGTGCCGGGTCTTGCCCGGGCCTGGCGTCTCAGCGCCGACGGCCTGCAGCTGACCCTTGAGCTGCGCCCGGGGGTCAAGTTCCATAGCACGCCCTGGTTCACGCCGACGCACGACATGAACGCCGACGATGTGCTGTTCTCCTTCCAGCGCATGGCCGATGCCAAGAGCCCCTGGCAGGCGGTGGCCAAGGGCGGCTTTCTGATGTGGCACGGCACCGGCATGGGTGACGCGATCAAGACGGTCGAGAAGCTCGATGCAATGACGGTGCGCCTGCAGCTGAAGCAGCCGAATGCACTGATGCAGACCCTGCTGGCCAATCAGTTCAACAGCTCGGTGTACTCGGCCGAGTACGGTGCGCAACTGCTCAAGGTCGGTAAGCCGGAACTGATCAACACCCAGCCGGTGGGCACCGGCCCCTTTGTCTTCAAGAGCTATCAGAAGGACGCCGTGCTGCGCCTGAGCGCCCACCCGGGCTACTGGGGCATCAAGCCCCAGTTCGATCAGCTGGTGGTGGCCATCACGCCCGACGCCAATGTGCGCGTGCAGCGGCTCAAGGCCGGTGAGTGCATGATCGGTGCCAATATGCGCGGCGAGACCCTGGGCGGCTTCGATGGCACGGCCGTCAAGGTGCAGTCCGAGGTGGGGCTGCTGACCGGCTACATCGCACTCAACACGCAACGCAAGTTCCTGTCCGACAAGCGCTTCCGCCAGGCGCTCGCCTTGGGCTTCAACAGGGCGAGCTACATCCAGTCGGTCTATGGCGGGCGGGCGCTGCCGGCGGCGAGCTTTCTGCCGCCCTCGCAGTGGAGCCACGACAATGCCCTGAGCAGCCGCTACGATGTCGATCAGGCGAAGGCACTGGTCAAGGCCTCTGGCTATGATGGCACCGAGCTGGCGATCTTCACCCGCATCGGCGGCAGCATTGATGGCCGGCGCGCCGCCGAGCTGATGCAGGCCGACTGGGCCAAGATCGGCGTTAAGGTCCGGGTGCAGATGATGGAATGGGGCGAGATGCTCAGGCGCACCGGCGCCGGTGAGCATGACATCACCTTCCTGAACTGGGCCGGCGACGGCGACCCCGACAGCTTCTTCAACCCCAACCTCAGTTGCGAGGGCGTCAACGCCGGCAACAACAAGAGCCGCTGGTGCAACAAGGCCTTCGACGCGATGCTGGCCAAGGCCCGCGCCAACAACGATCAGGGCCAGCGCAGCCTGCTCTACGGTCAGGCGCAGCGCCTTGTGGCCGACGAGGTGCCGCTGATACCGACCGTCTATCCTCAATACTTCACGGCGGTGAGTCAGCGGGTCAAGGGCTTCAAGTCCAGCCCCTTTGCCGATCTCGATTTTCGCGGCGTGTCCGTGCCCTGAGGGGCGCTCAAGTCTTGGGAGCCTGGCGATGACATCACTCTCCACCGTGGCCCGCGGCATGGTGCTTGCCGCGGCCTGCGCCGTGATGGCGGCCCAGGCGGCCGACAACGTGACCTTCTGCGCCAGCGCGTCGCCCGATGGTTTTGACATCGCCCAGTACGAGACGGTGGCCACCAACGATGCCGCCGGCCTGACAATTTACGATCAGCTGCTGCAGATGAAGCCCGGCACGACCGAGGTGCTGCCGGGCCTGGCCAAGACCTGGGAGATCAGCGCGGACGGCCTGCAGTACACGCTGCGCCTGCGTCCCGGTGTGAAGTTCCACACCACGCCCTGGTTCAAGCCGACGCGCGACATGAATGCCGATGACGTGCTCTGGTCGCTGAACCGCATCAATGACAAGGCCCACCCGGCCCACGGCATGGCGCGCAACGGCTATCCCTACTGGGCCGGCATGAGCATGCCGGAGCTGCTCAAGTCGGTGACCAAGCTTGACGAGATGAGCGTGCGCATCACGCTGACACGGTCCGAGTCGCCCTTTCTGGCCAATCTGACGATGTCGGCCATTGCCTCGGTGTTCTCGGCCGAATATGCCGGCCAGCTGCAGAAGGCCGGCAAGCTGGACCAGATCAACACCCAGCCGGTGGGCACCGGCCCCTATGTCTTCAAGAGCTACCAGAAAGACGCGGTGGTGCGCTTCGCCGCCAACCCCGCCTACTGGGGCGGTGCGCCCAAGCTGGATCTGATCTTTGCCATCACGCCGGACCCCAGCGTGGCCATCCAGCGCGTCAAGGCCGGCGAGTGCCAGGTGGCCAACATCGGTGGCGACAACGCCCGCAGCTTCGATGGCGACGCGCGCAACGCGGTGCTGCTGGCCAAGACGCTGGTCACCAGCTATATCGCGCCGAATGCGACGCGCAAATTCCTGTCGGACAGGCGCTTCCGGCTGGCACTCTCTCTGGCCATTGATCGCGCTACCTTCGTCCAGTCGGTCCATGGCGGATTTGCGGCACCGGCGGGCAGCTTTCTGCCACCCGGCATCTGGAGCCACGACGCCGGGCTGAAGACCGTGCAGGATCTGGAGCGGGCCCGGCAGCTGGTCAAGGATGCCGGCTATGACGGCAGCGAGCTGAGCCTGTTCGCCACCGCGCGCAGCAGCGACATCAAGCGCGCCGTCGAGTTGCTGCAGGCCGACTGGGCCCAGATCGGCGTAAAGGTCAAGCCGCAGTTGATGGAGCTGGGCGAGCTCTACAAGCGCACCGGCAAGGCCGAGCACGACCTGGCCCTGCTGAGCTGGTTCAGCGACAACGGTGACCCCGACAACTTCTTCACCCCCAACCTCAGCTGTGCCGCGGCCGAGGGGGGCGGCAACAAGTCGCACTGGTGCCACAAGGGCTTCGATGACCTGCTGGGCGCGGCCCGTGGCACGGCCGATATCCGCAAACGCAGGGAGATCTACCGCAAGGCCCAGCGCCTGCTGTTCGACGAAACAGGACTGATCCCTCTGGTCAACAAGCAGGATGTCTTCGCCGTCAGCAAGCGCATCAAGGGCTTTCTCGCCACGCCGTTTGGTGGCAGCGAGTTCCGTTTCGTCAGTCTCAACTAGATCTTCTCGCGTAGACCCATGCTCAGTTTCTTTCTCAAACGCCTGGGGCTGGTGATTCCGACCTTCATCGGCATCACCCTGCTGGCCTTCTCGCTGATACACCTGATTCCTGGCGACCCGGTGCAGGTGATGGCCGGTGAGCGCCGTCTCGACCCCGCCTTTTACGCCGAGACCATGCATCGCCTGGGCCTGGACCGGCCGCTGTACGAGCAGTACGGCATCTACCTGTGGAAGGCCCTGCAGCTCGATCTGGGCGAATCCTTCGTCACCCACGAGGGCGTGTGGAGCGAGTTCCTGAAGCTGTTTCCGGCCACCGTGGAGCTGGCCTTCTGTGCGCTGCTGTTCGCCACCGTCGTTGGCCTCCTGGCCGGCGTGCTGGCCGCGATCAAGCGCGGCACCATCCTCGACCATGGTGTGATGGGCATCTCGCTGACCGGCTTCTCGATGCCTATCTTCTGGTGGGGGCTGCTGCTGATCATGTTCTTCTCGGTGGCGATGCGCGACATCGCGCCCGACTTCGCCTTGCCGGTGTCGGGCCGCATGGCGCTGGAGTTCGACATCACACCGCGCACCGGCTTCATGCTGATCGACGCCTGGCTGTCCGGCGAGGCGGGTGCCTTCAAGTCGGCCCTGTCGCATCTGGTGCTGCCGTCCATCGTGCTGGGCACGGTGCCGCTGGCGGTGATCGCGCGGATGACGCGCTCCAGCATGCTGGAGGTCTTGCGCGAGGACTATGTGCGCACCGCACGGGCCAAGGGCCTGTCGCCGGCGCGCGTGGTGTTCGTGCACGCGCTGCGCAATGCCCTGGTGCCGGTGGTCACGGTGATAGGCCTCTTGGTCGGCACCCTGCTCGGCGGCGCGGTGCTGACCGAGACCATCTTCTCCTGGCCCGGTGTCGGCAAGTGGTTGATCGATGCGATCGGCCGGCGCGACTATCCTGTCGTGCAGGGCGGCATCCTGATTTCCGCGACCCTGGTCATCATCGTCAATCTGTTGGTGGACCTGCTCTATGGCTGGATCAACCCGAGGATCCGCCATGCCAAATAGTCAACTGCCCAGCGACGCGGCCAAGCAGGGGCCGGTGCTGAATGCCGTCAGCAGCAGGCCCGACGAGCCGCTGGCACCCTTGCCCTCGGGGCTTGCCGACTTCTGGCGCAGCTTCTCGTCCAACAAGGGCGCACTGCTGGGCCTGGTGTTCTTCGTCATCGTCGTGCTGTGCGCGCTGCTGGCCGATGTGCTGGCCCCCTACAGCCCGATCGAGCAGTACCGCGACGCGCTGCTGACGCCTCCGGCATGGGGCGCTGGCAGCAGCCGCTTCTGGCTGGGCACCGATGACATCGGCCGCGACATGCTGTCGCGCCTGCTGCACGGCGCGCGGCTGTCGCTGAGCATAGGCCTGGTGGCGGTGATCCTGTCCATGCTGCCGGGCATTGCGCTGGGCCTGCTGGCGGCCTTCTTCCCTGACAAGCTGGGCACCGTGATCCTGCGCCTGATGGATGTGATGCTGGCCCTGCCCAGCCTGCTGCTGGCGATTGCCGTCGTCGCCGTGCTGGGCCCGGGCCTGGTCAACACGATGCTGGCCATCGCCCTGGTCAGCATCCCCGGCTATGTGCGCCTGGTGCGGGCCTCTGCGATGTCCGAGCTGGCGAAGGACTATGTGATCGCCTCGCGCCTGGCCGGCGCCGGCACCTTCCGGCTGATGTTCGACACCGTACTGCCCAACTGCATGGCGCCGGTGATCGTGACCGCGACACTGGGCTTCTCGGATGCCATCCTGACCGCCGCGGCGCTGGGCTTTCTGGGCCTGGGCGCTCAGCCGCCCATGCCCGAGTGGGGCACGATGCTGGCCTCGGCGCGCGACTACATCGAACGCGCCAACTGGGTCGTGACCCTGCCCGGCCTGGCCATCTTGAGCACTGTGCTGGCCATCAATCTGATGGGCGACGGCCTGCGCGATGCGCTAGACCCCCGTTTGAAGAAGCTGTCATGAGCCTGCTTGAGATACGCAATCTGACCGTCGAATTCGGCAGCGCCGAGCGACCCTTCGCCGCAGTGCAGGGCGTGGACATCACGCTGGACCGCGGCGAGCTGCTGGGGGTCGTCGGCGAATCGGGCTCGGGCAAGAGCGTCAGCATGCTGGCGCTGATGGGCCTGATCGACGCGCCGGGCCGCGTGCGCGCCGATGTGATGCGTTTCGATGGTCACGATCTGCTGACCCTGCCTGCGCGCGAGCGCCGCCGCATCGTCGGCCGTGACATGGCGATGATTTTTCAGGACCCGATGGCCAGCCTGAACCCCAGCTACACGGTGGGCTTCCAGATCATCGAGACCTTGAAGGTGCATCAGAAGGCCAGCCGCATGAAGATGCACGACCGTGCCTTCGAGCTGCTGCAGCTGGTCGAGATCCCGGACCCGAGTTCGCGGCTGCAGGCCTATCCGCACCAGCTGTCGGGCGGCATGAGCCAGCGCGTGATGATCGCCATGGCCCTGGCCTGTGCGCCCAAGCTCTTGATCGCCGACGAGCCGACCACGGCGCTGGACGTGACCATCCAGGCCCAGGTGCTGGACCTGCTGGTCAATCTGCAGCGCCAGCAGAATATGGCGCTGATACTGATCACGCATGACCTGGCCCTGCTGTCCGAGCATGCCAGGCGAATAGCCGTGATGTATGCCGGCGAGGTGGTCGAGACACAGGCGGTGCCGGCGCTGTTCGAGCGGCCGCATCATCCGTACACCGAGGCGCTGCTGGCCTCCATCCCCGAGCACTCGCGCGGGGCCGCCCGGCTGCCGACCCTGGCCGGCGTCGTGCCCGGCCAGCATGAGCGGCCGCAGGGCTGCCTGCTGTCGCCGCGCTGCCCCTATGTGATGGAGACCTGCAGCACCACCCATCCGCAGCTGGGCATGCTCAATGACGGCGCCCTGGTGCGCTGCCTCAAACCGATCCATGTGCAGGCCGTTGCCGCCGCACCCGTTCACCATGACTGAGCCGCAGCAGGATCTACTGGAGGCGCAGAACCTGTCGCGCCATTACGCGGTGCGGCGCGGCATGTTTGAGCCGCCGGCCATGGTCAAGGCGCTGAACGGCGTGAGCTTCACCTTGGCCGCCGGCGAGACCCTGGCCGTGGTCGGCGAGTCGGGCTGTGGCAAGTCGACCTTGGCCCGCGCGCTGACCCTGATCGAGAAGCCCAGCGGCGGCGCCCTGCGCATCAACGGCACCGACGTGGCCGATGCCAGCACCGCCCATCTGCGCGCGCTGCGCCAGACGGTGCAGATGGTGTTCCAGAACCCCTACGCCTCGCTGAACCCGCGCAAGCGCATCGAACAGATGCTGGAAGAGCCGCTGAAGCTGAACTCCAAGGCCAAGGCCGCCGAGCGCCGCGAGCAGGTGGCCGCGATGCTCAACCAGGTCGGGCTGCGCCCTGAGCATGCGCAGCGCTACCCGCATATGTTCTCTGGCGGCCAGCGCCAACGCATCGCCATCGCGCGGGCGATGATGTTGCAGCCCAAACTGCTGGTGGCGGATGAGCCGACCTCGGCGCTGGATGTGTCCATCCAGGCGCAGATCCTGAACCTGTTCATGGACCTGCAGCAGAGCACCCAAATCGCCTACGTCTTCATCTCGCACAACTTGAGCGTCGTCGAGCACATCGCCAACCGCGTGATGGTCATGTATCTGGGCCGCGTGGTCGAGTTCGCGCCGAAGGCGACGCTGTTCACGCAAGCCCTGCACCCCTACACCAAGGCCCTGCTGTCGGCCACGCCCAGCATCGACCCCGCCCGCCGCGCGAACAAGATCCGCATCGTCGGCGAACTGCCCTCGCCGCTGGATCCACCCAGCGGCTGCACCTTCCACAAACGCTGCCCCTACGCCGACGAGCGCTGCAGCGCCGAGGTGCCGGAGCTGAGGCCCATCGGCGGGCATCAGGTGGCTTGCCATCATGTGGAGCGGATTGAGGGGTAGGCCAGAAGCCTACTGGTTCGATATTTGTATCCTTTGGGATACACTAAGTCAATGCGCGTGCAGACAACCGCGGCCTACCTGCAATGGATCAACGCGCTCAAAGACCGGGTTGGCCGGGCACGCATTCAGGTCCGAGTCGATAGGCTGGTTCATGGAAATCCGGGGCAGCATCGCGTGCTGACCGATGGCGTCAGCGAACTGAAGATCGACATCGGGCCGGGGTATCGCGTGTACTACACCGAGCGCGGGGCGTGCTCATCGTGCTGCTCGCTGGTGGCGACAAGTCGTCTCAGCAGCAGGACATCAGAACGGCCATCGACTTGGCCAAAGGACTTCAGGAGTAGCGTCATGGCCAAAGCAGTGTCCAAGCCAATGGTTGGCACCCCCACCAAGACCGTTGCCTATGACGTCTCCGAGCAGCTTCGCACGCCCGAGGAAATGGCCGCCTACCTGGATGCCTGGCTGACAGAGGCGCCAGACGATGCCGCGGGGATCGCACGGGCACTGGGTGATATCGCTCGCGCGAAGGGCATGACTCAGGTGGCGCGGGATGCGGGTCTCAGTCGGGAGAGCCTCTACAAGGCCCTCGGTGAAAATGGTAATCCGAGTTTCGCGACCGTGCTCAAGGTGGCCCGGGCCCTTGGCGTGCGATTCCATGCCGAAGCAGTGTTGATTGCGGCCAAGCCGACGCCTTGATGTCCGACGATGCGCTCACCACATTGCGCGCATTGGAATGCGAGCTCCATCAGCCCTGCGTACCTGGAAGTCGCCAGCGCCTCGTCGAACTGCTGCACCCCGAGTTCCAGGAGTTCGGCCGCTCAGGCGCGACCTACACCTTGGCGGACCTGCTTGAGCACTTGCCGGCCGAGTCCGACCCGGTCGAGGTGCATGCCCAGGACTTTGCCGTACGCAAGCTGAGTGATGCGGTGGTGCTGCTGACCTACCGATCCGCGCATGTCAACCTATCGGGCGCGCTGGAGCGGCATACGCTGCGGTCCTCGATCTGGCTGCTGGAGGCGTCGGGGTGGCAGATGGTGTTTCATCAGGGCACGCCGACCGAGGCTTTCGCACAGAATCTGAATGAGCCACCTCTGGTGCCACGAGCCGAAAGCTAGCTATGCGAACCACCCGCCATCTCAGTTACCCCACCGCGCTGGGCGCGACACACGACATGAAACGTGAGGGGGCAGGAACGAGGGCGCACCGGCCGCTGCGGGCTGAAGCCTTGTTCGCCCCTGAACGGGTCGAGCTCCGGCTTCCTGATGCCCGCAGCAGCCGGCACGCCCTCGCCCCTGCTGCATGGGGTGTTGGCAGGCACCAGCGCATACGCGGAGGGGGCGGAGGGCCGGTCATGGCGGGCATAAGGAAGCTGGAGGTCGGTCCCTCCAGGGCCGGCCCAAGCTTCAGCCCGTGGTGGCCGGCCCCCCGACGCCTCTGCCACCCCATAGCAGAGAAGCGCAAAGCATCGCCACCCACTGGCAAGTCGAACCGATTCATCTCAGTTGTCGCCGCAGTTGTGGTGGTTTTCGCCCTGCCGGCTGAAGCCCAACAGACCGAACTTGCCGCGCTCTCATGGCTCAGCGGCTGCTGGGCCTCCGAGGGCGGCGAGCCGGGCTCGGTCGAGCACTGGTTGCCACCCGCCGGAGGCACGATGCTCGGACTGAGCCGTACGGTCAGGAAGGGCAAGACCGTTGCGCATGAGTTCCTGCAGATCCGGGCCAATGCCGAGGGCAGGCTGGTCTATGTTGCGCTGCCGTCGGGTCAGAAGGAAACCACCTTCACGCTGGCCAGCGCGGCCGAGGGTGCGGTCACGTTTGAGAATCTGCAGCATGACTTTCCGCAGCGCGTGATTTACCGGCTGCTTCCCGACGATCGCCTCGCGGCCCGCATCGAGGGCATGAGGAATGGCCAGCTGCGTGGCATCGACTTTGCTATGAAGAAGGTACCCTGCTGTTAGACCGCACAAACGAGCCACAGCATGCTCCTCTCTACTCAAGACCAACGCGAACTCACCCAACTCGAACACGCCATGTGGCAAGAGTCGACGCGTTTCGATGTGGTGTTTCAGGAAGCCAGATTTGCGGCTGACTTCATGGAATTCGGAAGATCGGGTAGAACCTACACAAGGTCGCAGATTATTCGTACTGATCGTTCTCCGATCAATGCGACTCTCACAAACTTTCAGGTTCACGCTGTGGACGTTTCTACCGCACTGGTCACGTACGACTCCGATGCTGTGTACAACGGCGATGTTGAACACGCGCATCGCAGCTCTATCTGGACGCGCGGAGACAATGGGTGGCAAATGCGCTTTCATCAGGGCACGCCATTCAAACCAGACGCCTCAGGCACGGTGCGCAGTGCGGCCTAACCATTCCATCGAGGGGACAGCCAACGGCGAGCATAGTTTTTGCTGGTTGCCAAAGCTTGTGCCGCCGTCGTCTGCCCCTCATGTCAAACGATAGGGCGCCTCAGGGCATCAAGGCCCGCCGCCTGGCTTCCAGGATCGCGTCCTCGCGCGTGCGCACGCCCAGCTTGGAGAAGATCGCCTTCAGGTGGTGCTTGACCGTCTCGGGCGACAGCAGCAGGTTCTTGGCGATCAGCTTGGTCGTGTGGTCCTTGGCCAGTTCGCACAGCACATCGACCTCGCGCGGTGTCAGGGGGCTGGCCGTGGCGCCCAAGGCTCGCGTGCGAAAGCGCTGCTCCCAGGTGCGCACCAGGGTCTGTGCCCACTGCTGCTCGGGCACGCTGCCCGCCGCCGGCACGCCTGAAAGCCAGATGCGCACCTGAGCGATCAGCTCGGCGCCGAAGTCGAGGCAGGGCTGGATGGCACCGCTGCGTGCGCCTAGCGCCAGCGCTTGCAGCAGCGCTCGCTGGGCGCCTGCGGCGTCGCCGAGCAACTCGTGCGCACGCGCGGCCATCAGATGCGCGCACAGCTCGGAGAGCCTATGGCCCGAGCGTCTGGCCGATGCCAGCAGCGCCGCGGCTATCGAATCCGCCGCTTCCGCATCGCCCACCCCCATCTGCACGAAGAAGCTGGCCCGCGCCAGCGCCTCGACCGAGATCCAGGGCAGGGCGAAGGGCTCCTGGGCCAGGGTCCACAGCTCATCGAGCTTGACCCGCGCTGCCAAGGCCTGCGCGCCGGCCACCTCGCCCAGCCGTGTCAGCAGCTCCACCTGCGCGGCACCGGCCAGCACCTCCAGATGCGGCAGGTTCTCCTCGAAGGCGAGGTGGCGGGCGCTCTCCAGCAACTCGATCGCACGATCGGCATGGCCCAGCGCGAACTCGCACAACGCGGTCTCCACATGGCCGGCGTGCAGCACCTCCAGCAAGCGCGTCGGCTCCCAGGGCGCCATCGCCGAGAAGTGCTCCAGCGCGGCCTCGGTCTCGCCGCGCAGCCGGGCGATATGGCCCAGGAGACTGCTGACCAGCCGGCTCAGCGAGCCCTGGCGGAAGTTGAGGAAGTTGGCGTCCTGCTGCAGCGACTGGCGGATGTCGCGCTCGGCCTGCTCCAGATCGCCGCGGGCCAGCGCGCTGCGCGCGTGATAGGTCCAGATCCAGGGGCTGTTGTAGGTGTAGGCGCCGCTGGCGAACACCTCCTCGACCTCGCGTATGCGGCGCTCGCAGCGCTCGACCGGGCCGTAGCGGTGCAGGAAGAAGATCTCGATCGGCACCGTGCAGCCCAGCGGTCGCTGATCCTGGCCCGCGTGCGTGCGCGCCAGCTGACGAGCCTGCTCCAGCACCGACCAGGGCGAGAAGCGCAGGTGGTGCTCGGCCGGGTTCATCTGCATCATGCAGCGCGACACTTCCAGATCGAAGCGGGCCGGATCGTCGGGCCCGGTGTCGGCCTCGCGTATCTGCTGCTCCAGCCGCTCGAACTCCAGCGCGGCGCTGGCCGGGTCGGCCTCCAGCACCTGCTGCACCAGCTGCAGCAGGCGCAGGCGAGGGCGCTTGCGTATCGTCGCCTCGGGCAGCTGCTGCAGCAGCAGGCGCGAGCGCACGGCGCCCTCGTTGGCCACCAACAGAAAACCCCCCGCCTCCTCGATAAGGTCGGCGCCCATGTCCAGCCGCCCGCCGGCCACCGCATGGGCCACCGCCTCGTGCAGCTGGCCGCGCTCGGCGAGATGTCGGGCGGCGCGCAGGTGCAAGCCGGCCATGCGCCCCGGTGCGCTCAGCTCGGCCGCATCGATCAGGTAGTCGCGCAGCAGCGGATGCAGCCGCGCCGACCAGGGCGACTCCTCGACCACGGCAATCGGCTTGATGCGCGCCAGCTGCTGTATCAGCGCCAGGCTGTCGTCGCGGCCGCGCAGCGCGTTGGCGCTGGCCACATCTATGGTGTCCAGCACCGCCACATCGCCGAGGAACGCAATCATCGCCGGCGGCAGGGTGGCCAGCACCTCCTCGGCCAGATAGTCGAAGATCTGGCGGCGCGGGATCTTGGCGCGGGCGTCCACCGTCCAGTCGGTCGCGGCCGCGCCGCCGCTGGCGCGCAGCCGGGCCAGCTGCAGCGCGAAGGGCCAGCCGTCGGCATAGGCGGCCACCTGCTGGGCCGCGGCCTCGGGCAAGGCGTCGCCCAGCAGCAGCACCGACTCGTCGCGGGTGAAGCGCAGCAGCTCGGCATCGACCAGCCGCACCTTGCCGGCCAGCTGCAGCCGGGTCAGGTGTTGATGGGGCGCCTCGCGGCTGGCCAGCACGATGCCGACATTGGGCGGCGCGGCCAGGGCCATCTCCTCGACGATGTCGTCCACCGCGACGCTGGAGGCGCATTCATAGTCGTCGATGCAGATCAACAGCGGCTCGCGCAACTTGGCCAGGCGCAGCGCTGGCGGCGAAGTTTGAGCCGTGCCGCGGTCCAAGGTGCAGCGGCCCAGCGCGGCCAGCAGGTTTTCGGCGAACAGCGCCGGGTCCTTGTCGCGCTCGTCGCAGTTCAGCCAGGCGACCTGCGCGCCTTCGCGGCGCTTCTGCTCGGCCAGCTGTGCAAGCACCGTGGTCTTGCCGAAGCCGGCCGGGGCGCTAAGCAGGGTCAGCCGGGCCGAGCTGGGCGCGGCGGCCAGCAGCCTGTCCATCACGCGCTGGCGCCACAGGGCCTCATCCACATGCACGATGGGCTCGAAGCGCAGGGCGGGGTCGGCGGGCAGGGTCATGACGGTTGATTGTGCATGGCACCCCTGGCTATCGGTGGGCGCATAGCGACCGGGTTTGCCCCATCCCCCGTTTTTGCCGGCCATGCCCCCCGCCGATTGCATTGCGGGCCAAGGGGCGGTCACCGAGACTTCATTCATCCCAATGCCATTCCATCAAACTCCCCGAAGGACTTCCGCATGAAGCACGCGACGCAAGCCCGCCACCGGCTGACGCCGGTCACCCTGGCCGCGCTGACCCTGGCCAGCACGGCCGCCTGGAGCCAGAGCATCGAACCCCCGGCCGCCGACCCAGCCAAGCTGGAGACGGTGGTCGTCAGCGCGCAGCGTCGGCTCGAACGATTGCAGGATGTGCCCGCGGCGGTGAAGGCCTTCTCGTCCAAGCAGATCGAGAACATGGGCATCAGCAGCACGCAGGATTTCGTGAACCTGACGCCGAATATGTCCTTCGACAACTCGTTCACCTATGGCAACTCCTTTGTCGTGCTGCGCGGTGTGACCCAGATCAACAATGCCGACTCGCCGGTGGCGGTGGTGGTGGACGGCGTGCCGCAGAACAACCAGAAGCAGCTGAAGATGAATCTGTTCGACGTCGAACGGATCGAGGTGCTGAAGGGCCCGCAGGGTGCGCTGTACGGCCGTAACGCGATCGGCGGGGCGATCAATATCGAGACCAAGGCGCCCGGCAACAAGCTGGAGGGCTTTGTCGGCCTGGAGCTGGGCAACGGCGGCGCGCGTGAGCTGTCGGGTGGTGTCAGCGGCGCGCTGGTGCCGGACACGGCGATGTTCCGCGTCGTCGCGCAGACCAAGAGCACGGACGGTCTGATCACCAACACCTTCAGCGGCGCCAAGGTCGATGCCGTCGATCACGACAACTCGCTGCGCGCCAAGCTCTTGCTGAAGGCCGGCACCGGCCTGCAGGTCGATCTGCGCGCCAACGTGATCGACTACAGCGCCGGCGCCACCTGGGACAGCATCGTCACGGGCAGCAATCCGGCCACCATACTGGCACCGCGCTCCAACATCCTGGGCACCACCGAGGGGCATACCGACGACTTCAGCGCCAAGGTCCAGTACGAGCTGAATGTCGGCACCTTGACGGCCATCACCGGCTACACCAAGCTGACCGAGCGCTACCGCGGTGATGTCGATTTCTCCAACCCGACCGACTCGCCCGGCGGCTTTCTGGGCCTGGGCTTCCAGGCCGGCCAGGGCCAGAACCTGGGTGTGCGCATGGCCAGCCAGGAGCTGCGCCTGACCTCGCCGGACGACCAGTCGGTGCGCTGGATTGGCGGCGTCTACTATCTGGACACCAAGCGCGACCTGGAAACACGCGCCTTCGTCGATGTCGACGGCACGACCGGCCAGTGGGACGAGGCCGGCAAGACCATCGTCCACCAGCAGGAGTCCAACCACAACCGCGCCTCGGCCCTGTTCGGTCAGGTCGACGTGGACTTCAGCAGGCAGCTGACCCTGTCCAGCGCGCTGCGCTACGACCGCGACCAGCGCGAGCAGACCAATGTGCTCAACGGTGCCGTGCGCTCAGCCACCTACTCGAAGTGGCAGCCCAAGTTCACCTTGACGCAGAAGTTCAGCCGCGACACCCTGGCCTACGCGACCGTGAGCACGGGCTTTCGCTCCGGCGGCTTCAATGCGCCGGGCATCCCGGACTTCAAGGCCGAGACCCTGAGCAACGCCGAGATCGGCGCCAAGACCATTTTGATGGACGGCCGTCTGCTGTTCAACGCGGCACTGTTCTTCTCGCGCTCCAAGGATTTCCAGTTCTTCAGGGTTGATATCGCGACCGGCTCCCAGGTCATCACCAATATCGACTCGGTAGCGCTGAAGGGCCTGGATCTGGACTTCCGCTTCCTTCCGATGAAGGGGCTTGAGTTCGATGGCGGGCTGGGCATCACCGACAGCAGCATCCGCCGCAGCACGGCCGAGCCGGGCACGGTGGGCAATCACACGCCCAAGACGGTGCCGTTCAAGAT
>JADMJJ010000067.1 GCA_018780645.1 Burkholderiaceae bacterium | reverse complement strand
TGGACGAGCTGGCGCGCGTGCGTGCCGATCTGTCACGCCAGCGTGAACGTCTCAGCGAGCGCGAGATCCGCGCCCGCGCCGATGCGGTGGAGGCCTGTTTGACGCTGCGCTGCCCGCCGGGCTGGCGCGGCCTGCCGCAGCTGCAATCGGCGCTGGGTGCGACCTGGCGCGACCTTGGCCAGTGGGAGAAGGCACGCGATGCCTATGTGGCCGCGATCCAGGCCGACGACCGCATCGGCCAGGTGCCGATACGCGATATCGAGCAGCTCGCCAAGGTCGAGGCCTATCTCGGCGAGCAGCGTGCCGAGGCCGAACTGAGTGGCGGCCCTCACTCGCCCGCGGGCGAGAGCGGCATGCAGCTGCTGGACCTGGCGCTGCGCCGGCTCAAGGGCCTGGACGCGCTGGTCTCGGCCAGCCTGAGCGAGACCGGCGAACCCAGCGAGGCCGAGGTGATTGCCACCATTGCCCGCGCCGCGCTGCGAGGCGGCGTCTACAAGCGCAAGGCCAGCGTGGCGGCGCGCCGCATCCTGCTAGGCGGCCTGAGCGCAGCCCAGCAGGATCAGGCCCGCGACGCGATGGCGCGGGCCCTGGACGATGGCGTGGCCGCCTATGCCAGCGCCGAGGGCCATCCCGGTGCCGGCCGCTTCTCGCCCTATCTGGCGCTGAACCGCCTGGCGCTGGACGCGCTGACCGACTGGCCCAGCCCCGGCGACAAGGACGCCTCGATCGCCCTGGCCCAGCAATGCCAGCAACGCGCGGTGCAGGGCTTTGCCCGCAACCCGAACCTGTGGGATGCGGTGATGCAGGCCGATGCGCTGCTGATCGAGCGCCTGCTCGATGGCAGCCTGGGCCTGCCCGGCGAGGCCGGCCACGCCCGCTTCGACGAACTGGCCCGCGCTTACGACGCGGTGCTGAGCAATATCAGCGTCAAGGCGATACAGATCGACGCGATGGTCACGCAGATGGAGCTGCTGTCGCGGCTGTGCGATGCCATGTCCGTCACGCAGCAGGGTAATGCCACGCTGAGCCTGATGGCCGACCGGCTGCTGGCCCTGCTGCAGCGGCTGCAGCCGGGGCACGCGCCGCGGGATGACCGGCCGGTGAGGGCGGCGGCCCTGTCTGGCGTGACGGCGGCTGCGACTGCAACAAGGCCGGCGCGGCGTGCGGCGGCCAAGGCGGACTCGAAGCCCGCCAAGCGCCGGCGCTGAGCGCATCCCGCCGGGCAGGTCCGGCCGAGTCCCGCCACCCCTTCAATGAGGGGATGCCCGGCCCGTTTGTCGGGGCCCGTTGATCGCCATCAACGGGGTGACCTCGGCCTTGACTTCCACTGAACGAGGTGCGGGGGCCGGCCGTTGCCTGGTTCCCATCCGACTGCCCGGGCGGGGCCAGCGATGGCCGCGCCTCGGCCGGGGCGCCAGCACATCAACGATTCAATCATCGAGGAACAGAACATGAGAATGAAGCAACTTGCCGCGATCTCGCTGGCCGTGCTTGGGTGCGGCAGCGCCTATGCCGAGGATGACACCGTCGACTATCTGGGCTCGCTGAACCCGGGTTTGGTGAACCAGTTCGTCAATTTCGGTACCGACAAGTCGGCGTCGGGCCTGTTTCACGACGTGTTCAACTTCTCGTTCAGCGGCGTCGCACCACCGAGCATCGGTGCGGCCACCGGGGTGCAGATCCAGTTCAATCTGAGCACGCCCAACGTCGACTTCAGCAATGTGGCGCTCAACGGCGTTGGCGGCACCGTCAGCAACCTTGGCGTCAGCTCCTTCTTCTTCACGGCGCCGGTGCTTGGGGCCGCGGGACCGGTCACCTATGTGCTGGAGGTCTGGGGTACGGCCGAGCAGACGGCCAAGTACGGCGGCTCGCTGAACGTCGCCACCGTGCCCGAGCCCGAGAGCTATGCGCTGATGCTCGCCGGCCTTGGTGCGCTGGGCTTCATGGCGCGCCGGCGCAAGCAGTCCTAGTCAGAGCCAGTGGCCGCTCCCAGGTGGCCGCCTGGCCCGTTCAGCTGGACCCCAGCGGCTGCTCGAAGGCAATCAGATTGCCGTCCGGGTCTTGCGCCACGAACCAGCGGGTGCCCCAGTGCGTGGGCTCCGGGGCAAACAGGGCGGCGCCGCGCTTGTGCAGCTGGGCATGGCGCCGGTCGAGATCGTCCACCTGCAGATGCAGGGTCGGCCGGGTGCCGTTGATGCCGTGCGACTTGGAT
>JADMJJ010000102.1 GCA_018780645.1 Burkholderiaceae bacterium | reverse complement strand
TCGCCCTTGAGCTCCAGCACCTGGGTGTGGTGGCGCAGCACGGCGGCGCGGTGGGCGATGCTGACCACCGTGGTGCCCGTGCCGCGCAGGCGCTCGTAAAGCGAGGCCTCGTTGGCGCTGTCCAGCGCGCTGGTGGCCTCGTCGAGGATGACGATGCGGGGTTGGCGCACCAGCACGCGGCCGAAGGCCAGGCGCTGCTGCTCGCCGACCGACAGCAGCTTTGCCCAGTCTTGCACGGCGTCCAGCCCGCCAGCGCGCTCGGCCAGCTCGGCCATATGCACCTCGGCGAGTATCTCCAGCAGGCGCTCGTCGGCCAGATCCGTGGCGGCGGCCGGGTAGATCAGCTGGCTGCGCAGCGTGCCGAACTGCATATAGGGCTGTTGCGGCAGGAAGAACACATCGTCCAGCGGCGGCAGATGGACCACGCCGCTTCCGGCCCGCCAGAGGCCGGCAATGGCACGCAGCAGCGAGCTCTTGCCGCAGCCGCTGTCGCCGGTGATCAAGAGGCCGTCACCGGGCTTCAGGCTCAGGCTCAGCTCCTTGATCAGCATGCGCTCGTACTGCGGCGTGTACAGGGTCAGGGTATCCAGTGCCAACTGCTCGCCGGCTTCGGTGCGGATCTGCGGTCGGGCCTCCGTCGCCGGCGCGGCGGCACCCGCCTGCAACACCTCTCGTGACAAGGCCTGCAGGCGGTCGATGCCGGCCACGAAGCGGCTCAGGCTCTCGAAGTTGTCGACGATCAGGGCCACCGCACCGAGCACGGCGGCGAAGGCCCCGGCCGCCTGCACCGCCCGGCCGACCTCCAGCTCGCCCGACAGCACGCCCTGGGCCAGCACCACGCTGGGCAGCACCAGGGTCAGCTGGTTGAAGCCGCGCTGGAACAGGTTCAGCGAGCGCTGCTTCTTGATCAGCCTGGCGTAGTTGGTGAACACCTTGCCGAACTTGCCGTCGATATGCGCCCGCTCCTGGGCCTCGCCGCGATAGAAGGCGATCGATTCGGCGTTCTCGCGCACCCGCATCAGGCCGAAGCGGAAGTCGGCCTCGCGCCGGATCTGCCAGAAGTTCAGCTGTATCAGTGGCGCACCGAACACATACAGCGCGACCACGGTGCCCAGCAGCGCATAGACCGCCAGCACCCCGACCAGCAGGTGCGAGATCGACCACAGCACGGCGCTGAAGGCCACCAGCTGCATCAGCGAGCCCAGGAAGATCAGCAGGAAGTGGGTGGAGCGGCCGGTGAAGCTGTTGATGTCTTCGCTGATGCGTTGGTCGGGGTTGTCGATCTCGCCGCCGCTGCCCAGCTCGTAGTATTTGCGGCCGTCCAGATAGCCGTCGAGGAAGCGCCCGGTGAGCCAGCGCCGCCACTGGTTGGAGAAGGCGTCGCGCATGTAGTAGTAGAAGGCGTAGATCGGCACCGCGAAGGCCAGTATCCACAGGCAGCTGCGCACCGAGTGCCAGAAGCGGTCGGCATCCTTGCCGGCCAGGGCGGAGGTCATTTCGCCGGTCTGGTTGTTCAGCATCACCGCGAACTGGGTCTCGGCCAGCATCAGCGCGATCAGCAGGGCCAGCGAGGTCCAGGCCGCCTTCTTTTGATCACCCAGCCAGTAGGGCTTGGCCACGGCCAGGAACTGTGTCCACGCGGCCAGCGACAGCGGCGAAGGGCGCCGGCGGGGTCGGGCTTCGGCCGGCGCCGTCGCCGCAGCAGGGGAGGGGGTAGGCATCGGGTCCTTGCAAACGGCTCATGAGCGAACCCTAGGTTACATCGCAAGTGGCCGCGGCGCCGTCGGACGATGCCGCGTGAAGAAGCGAGGCTTCCCCATGGCGGGCCGCACGGGCGCCGCGGACGGTACGATCCGGAATGACCGAAGAGATCTTTGTACCGGCCGGCATCGCGCCGTCCGCCGAGCAACTGGCCGTGCAGCTGGCACGGGTGCCCTATGGTCTGGTCGAGGCCAATGCCGGCGCGGCCAAGACCACCACCCTGGCGCTGCGCATCGCCCAGGCGCTGCAGCGCGGCGCCGCGCCCGAGCGCATCCTGGCGCTGACCTATACCGACACCGCCGTGCTGGCGTTGCGCGAGGCGCTGCTGCGCATCGGCCTGGCCTCGAGCACCGTCGCGCGGCTGCGCATCCTCAGCTTCGACGACTTCAGCGCCCAGCGCCTGGCCGAGATCGAGGGCGGCGGCGTGACCCGGTGCCGCACGCAGGAGCAGATCAAGCCCTATGTGCTGCGGGCCATCGAACGGGCCCAGACCCTGCCGGAGGAGCGCTATCCCGACGAACTGCTGATCCCCGGTGGCGGCGAGGGCATGGTCGAGGGCCTGCTGAACCAGTTCGCCGTGCTCAAGGGCACGCTGCGCCTGGTGCTGGATGCGCCCGAGCAGCGCATGTCGCCGGCACTGGCCGACGAGCTTGGCCATGACTACGCCAGCCTGCGCGTCTACAGTGCCTTTGAATTCATACGCCGCGGCGGCCATCCCGACCATCCGGCCTTTCGCGCCGCCGGTGATGCGACCTATGACCTGGCGCGGCTGATCGTCGACGATGAGCTCGCGGGCAGCGAGCCTCACCCGCTGGATCTGGGCCTGAACCTGGTCGTGCTCGACGAGATGCACGACACCAATCGCGCCATGTTCACCGTGCTGGCCTGCCTGCTGGCGAGCAACCGGCGGGTGGCCTTTCTGGGCGTGGGCGACCGCGACCAGGTCATCCACTCGGCGGCCGGCGCCGATGCCGACTTCATGGGGGCCGCCTTCGAGCGCGGCATCGGCCGCGCCGCGCGTTTCCCGCTGACGACGAGCTTCCGCTTCGGCGCTGCGTTGGCCGATGCGGCGGGCCGGCTCGCGGCCAAACCCTATCGCTCCGGCGCCGTCTGGCCGACCGAGATCAAGTTGCTGCCCTTTGCCGACACGGCCGCAATGAGCCGCCATGTGGCGCGCTCGCTGCAGGAGCTGCGCGCGGCGGAGCGGGTGAGCAAGGCCCCCGGCGCGAGCATCGCGGTGCTGATACGCCAGGCCCACCAGTCGATTCCGCTGGAGGACCAGCTGCTGCGGGCCGGCGTGCACTACCGCACGGCCGGCTTCACGCCCTATCTGCAACGCCGCGAGGTGCTGCTGGTGCGCGGTCTGCATGCCTATGCGCAGAACGACTTCAGCGGCTTCGACGCGGCGCCCGCCCGTGTGGCCGTGCTGCAGGCGCTGATGCTGTTCGCCGGCTCCTATATCGACAGCCAGGAGCTGCGCCTGGCCGACCGTGTCGAGGAGCAGGAGCGGGTGATGCGCGAGGTGGCTGCCGATCCGGCGGCAATGCCGCTGTTCATCGAGAACCACATCCTGCGCAACGCTGGCGCCGAAGTCAGGCGCCAGCTGCTGGACGCCATCGCCCTGCTGCGCAGCGACGATGCCCAGGCCTTTGCCCGGCGCTTCGTCGCCGTGCTGCAGCCGCACCAGCTGGCGGCGCGGGTACTGGTGTGCCGCGAAGACATCGACCAGCTGGAGCAGAACGTCGCCCAGCTGGTAGGCCTGATCGAGGGCGAGGGCACGCTGGAGGCGTTGTTCCGCGTCATGCACGAGCAGGCCACGCGGCAGCGCCAGATGGAGGGCCGCAACGCCGTGGTGCTGGCCAGCATCGAGGCCGCCAAGGGCCTGGAGTTCGACCATGTCTGGCTGCCCGGCCTGAACCAGGGCGACTTCGCCGTCGGCGGCCACTCCACCGAGAACCGCAATATGCTCTATGTCGGCATGACGCGCGCCCGGCGGCAGCTGACGGTGATGTTCGATGCGCAGCGGCCCTCGCGCTATCTGCGCGAGGCGGGCTTGCTGTCTGCCGTGGGCGGGCCCTAAGCTTGCGGCCCATCGAACCACCCTCTGGAATCCATGCCCGCCCGCCCCGACGCTGATCTGCCTCAAGACCCGGCCCTGCTGCGCCGCCTGCTGCGCGCCCGGGACCGCATGGACGCCGCCTCGCACGAGGCCTGGCCGGTCAAGCGCCTGGCCGAGGTCAGCGGCGTCACCGAAGCCCATTTCGCACGTTCGTTCAGGCAGGCCTTCGGCATTCCGCCGCACCGTTATCTGCTGACGCGGCGCATCGAGCAGGCCAGCACCCTGTTGCGCGACACCGAGCTCCCCATCACCGAGATCGCCTTTGCCACCGGCTGGGAGAGCCTGGGCACCTTCGGCCGCACCTTCCACGACGTCACCGGCAAGAGCCCCAGCGCGCTGCGCCGCGAGGCCCGGGCCGAGAGGCAGCAGCTCGATCTCGTGCCCGCCTGCCTGCTCAAGGCCGCGCAGCGGCCGGATCTGATCACAGCAGTTTCGGAGAAGCGCCGCCGCGACGCCGAAGGTACAAACGAGGCTTCAATCAAGGAGGTTTGATGATGAAGCAAGGTATCGGTGTGGTGGGTGTGTACGTCAATGACCAGGACGAGGCACTCGCCTTCTATGTTGACAAGCTCGGCTTTCGTGTCCACACGGATGTGCGCAACGGCCCCTACCGCTGGCTGACGGTGCAGCACCCTGAGCAGCCCGGCTTCCAGCTGGGCCTGTTCAGGCCGGGGCCACCCATCCATGACGAGGCGACGGCGCAGACCTTGCAGGCCATGGTGGCCAAGGGCGCGATGCCGCCCCTGGTGCTGAGCGTGGCCGACTGCCGGGCCAGCTACGCGCAATGGCGCGAGCGCGGCGTGGAGTTCACGCAGGAGCCGGTGGACCGCTACGGCAGCGTCGATGCCGGCTTCCGCGACCCGGCCGGCAACGGCTGGAAGATGATCCAGGCTGCAGAGCCCAACAGGGCTTAGTTCGGCACGTCTATGGTGCCGCTGCCCAGCGTGATCTGGTCTGCGGCCACCGGCGCGGCCGCAATCGCCGGTACGTTGGCATCGCTGAGCGCGGCCGCTGCCGAGGCCCGCGCCTTGGCGCGCACCACCTGCGAGTCGGGCAGGGCGGCGCCGTTGTTCAGCTTTGCCCACATCAGGTCCAGCGCTCGCAGCGTGTAGACATGCAGCGGCACCAGCGTCTTCGGGTACAGGCCCACCAGCGCGTCGAAGTGATTCGCGTCGGTGACCTCGTAGTAGCGCAGCGCGCTGTTCGGCTCGGCGCGCTTGTTCAGCGCGGCGTACGGCCGCGAGTTGTGATTCACAGGGATCAGCGCATCGGAGCGCCCGTGGACGATCACCGCCGGCTTGCCGCGCAGGTCTCCGGTCACGCGCACCTCGCCCATGCCGGCCTTGACGCGCCCGGCCAGCGCCTGCTCGGCGGCGCTGAGCGCGGTGTTGCCCACCGCCGCGCCGGTGGCCAGACGGCGCAGGCAGGTGGCACCGTCGACGAACAAGTCGGCCTGGCCGGAGCTTGGTGAGGTGGCCAGCAGGTACAGCGCCGGGCCGCCCACCGATGTGTCGGCAATGATGTTGAAGGCTCCGCCCAGAAAGCCCAGGCCGCCGCCGGTGGCCCAGCCGGGCTTGAAGGACTCGGCGGCAGGGGCCACCGGGGTCTGGTAGCTGGCGCTGATGCCGGCCACGCTGTAGCCGCAAATGCTCTCGGCCACCGAGGCGCGGGCGAAGGCATTGGCATAGGTGTGCGCGACCAGCTCGGTGAACTCGAAGCCGGAGTGGCTGTCGTGCAGCAGATCGCTGTCGGCCTCCCAGCCGTAGGCGTGGAGCCTGGCCAGTGCGTCGGCTGACTGCTCGGCCAGCGTCGCGCCGCTCACCAGGCCCTTGGCGGCCAGGGCAGCGCAGCGGTTGGCGGCATAGGGGGCGATGACGAAGGCGCTGCTGGGCGCCAGCGCCGCCGACTGGGTGGCGCAGGCCTGGTAGAGGCCGGCCACGGTGGTGTAGTCGAACAGCGGCTTGGCCGAGGTGGGCACGGCCGCGCCGCCGCGCTTGACGACGAGGCCGGCGTTGTCGGGCAGATTGAGTTGCGGCTCGCCGGCCACCACGCCGCGTATCAGGCCCTCGCTGTCCTGCTCGGCGGCGCGCAGCGCGGCCGCCCCGCCGTTGGAGATGCTGGAGGCGATCACCACCGTGTTGGCCGGTGACAGCTCGGCACCGGGGAACTGCTTGTTCAGCACATAGAAGGCCAGTTTGATGGCCTGCAGGGTATAGCCGCCCCAGTCCTTCTCGGGGTTCTGCTTGCCGTGCGCATGCTTGAGCGCCAGGCGGTTCGGGTTGCTGGCACGGAATGAGGCCAGGTTGTCGCCCAAGAGATTGGCATTGAAGGTCAGGTCCTTGCGCGCGCCGGCGGTGACCACCGTGCCGTCGACGGCGTAGCTCTGGTCGCGGTCCAGGTCATGGATGCCGACGCCGCCGCCCTTGTCGGTCAGCGCCACGGCGCAGCCCTTGTTCAGCGCCCATTCGCCAATGGTGCCCAGCTCGCCATAGACCGGCCGCGAGCCGCTGGACGGCACGGCCACGATGCAGGGCTTGGCGGCATCGAAGTGGCTGGGCACGGTGACGACCAGCGTCGCATTCTTCGTGCCCGTGCCGTCGTCAGACACGGCCACGTATTCGCTGCCCCTGTTGGCTGCGGCCGAGACCTTGCCGTAGTAGCTGCCGAAGCCGCCAGCGGCCGTCACGTCGAGCAGGCCGGTGTAGCTGGTCTGTATGGCCAGGGTGCGCAGGTCGGCGGCGCTGGGGCTGGCGGGCAGCTGGTAGGTGATCAGCGCGGCCAGCGAGCCGGCCTTGCCGGTCAGCAGGCCGTTGCTCGTGCCGTCGTAGTCGATGCGGCTGGGCTCGGCGAGCAGGAAGTCGGGCCTGGCCTTGAAGGCGTCGGCGGGGTTGTCATCGCTGCCGCCGCAGGCGGCGAGCAGCAAGGTGGGCAGGGCCAGTGTGGCCGCGTGGCGCAGCAGGGTCATGGTGGTCTCCGTTGTTGTGGAGGCCACCATAGGCACGACGGCGTGGCGGCTCAATCACGCAAATGCGTGACAACAGGCTTCAGGAATCGAGCAGGCTCCGGTCGGCGGCCATCAGCCGCTGGGCCAGCGCCGCCTTGTCATGCACCTGCAGCTTGGCGTACAGCCGTGTGATCTGGGTGCGCACCGTATTCGGTGCCACGCCCAGCTCGCGGGCGATGGCCTTGTGGCTCAGACCGGCGGCAAAGCGCCTGGCAACAGCCGTTTCGCCGGGCGTCAGCAGGGCCACCGCATCGACGGGGCGGGCCGTGCAGACGAGCAGATGCTGTTCGCGCCTTGCTGCCACCTCGACCCGCCGGCCGCGCCAGGTCTGGCTCCGGCCCAGCGCACCCAGCAGCTCGGCAGGCAGTTGCCGGCCGCAGAAGGCCGGCCATTCCTCGCGCAGCAAGTCGATGAAGCGCGCATCGGCGCTCTCGACGCCGCCCAGGCCATTGACCAGGGCCGAGGCGCGTTGCGCCCGTGCGCCGTCCTGCCGGTCCAGCAGCGCCGCGCGGTGCAGGCCTATGGCCCGCGACAGGTGCAGCCAGGCGGCATGCAGCAGCTCGGCATCTTCGGGCTTGAAACAGGCATCATCGGCGCGATAGAGCACCAGCCAGCGCCCGGGCGTGCCGGCGGCGGGGCTGTCGCCGAACAGCAGCAGATGGCGCAGATCGTAGTCGCGGGTGAAGGCCTCCATCTCGGCCAGCTCCTGGCCGCGCCGCCGGTACTGCGCCTGGCAGTCCACCGCCAGCGGCCGGTGCAGGCCACGCAGAAAGGCGCCGGTGACCGGGTCGCGGCCGGACACCGCGCCGTAGGCCTGCAGGATGGTCTCGTCGCGTTGGTGCACGTGGGCCTGGGTGATCCGCAGGCCGGTGCGCGGGTCGCGGCCGGCCTCGCCCAAGCCCAGCACCGCGCCGTCAAAGCCCACCCAGCGCTGCAGCAGGCGCAGCGCCTCGCCCGGGAACTCCCGATAGCTGGCCTGTTCGGCCAGGCTGTACAGATCGACCATGGAGCGCGAGAAGGCGTGCATGGCTTGATCATGGCACGGCCTGCCGCTGGCAGGCAGCTTGGAGCCAACCAAGCGGCCAAACCGACAGTTCGTCTGATTGCGCTGGCCCGAACGGCCGGGCTTGGCTATCGTGCGCTCCTCTGTTTTGAAGGAGCGCACAACAATGAGCAAGCTGAATCTGATCCCGGTGGCCGCGGCCGCCGCCCTGCTGGTCTCGCTGCAGGGCCAGGCCCTGGCCCAACCGGCCCAGGCGCAGGCCGCCGGCACGGCGCGCCAGGTCATCACCCGTGCCGACCAGCTGCCGCGCCGCAGCATCACACTGGCCATGCTGCCCAGCGCCTATCTGCAGGCGCCGCTTGACGAGGCTCGCAAGCTGGGCACCCAGCTGGAGGCGCAGCTGCTGGCCGATCTCGCCGCCTATGACATCCAGGACCCGACCACGCTGCGCGATGGTTACGGCGCCCTGGCCACCCTGGCCCAGCTGCGCGGCGACTGGGCCGCCGTGCCCGGCTGGACGGCCAAGGCCCGGGCGCTGCAGGAGAAGGCCGCCGGCCGCCAGACCAGCGGCGTGCTGACCGATCTGCTGTCGCAGCAGCGGCTGGAGCAGCGCGACGCGGCCTGGCTGACGGCCGAGGTCGCGCGTCGCTATGGCGCGATGAAATGGGTCGAGGTGCAGGACACGGTGAAGAGCAACCGTGGCGCGATCGAAACCTTCAACCCCGAGCTGCTGGTCGGCGGTTTCAAGGCCCAGCTCGATGCGCTGGCCACCAACGGCCAGATGGTCGTGCCCGACCGCGTGGCCATGGCCATCGTCAGCGCGCGCGCGCAGATCGAGCTGCTGGGCCCGAACAAGCAGGCCATCGTCAAGGGCCTGCAGCAGGTGCTGGATGCCAACACCCAGGCCGTTGCCAAGGCCGATATCTGGACGCCGCGCACCTTTACCATCGCCCCCGATGCCAAGGCCGCGCCGGTGCTGGTCGGTGTCTGGGACTCGGGTGTGGACTTGAGCCTGTTCAAGACGACGGCCGCCCGCGGCCTGGCCTTCGATGACGACGCACAGCCGGCCAAGGCCCTGCTGCGCCCGCTGGGTGAAGCAGAGGCGCGCTGGCCGCAGCTGCGCACGATGATCAAGGGCTCCATGGACCAGCGCGCGGCGCTGGACACGCCGGACTCACGCCAGCTCCGCGCCACCCTGGGTAGCCTGAAGGCCGACCAGGTCAAGGGCTTCACCGAGGACATGGCTCTGGCTGGCCTGTATGTGCATGGCACCCATGTGGCGGGCATTGCCGTCGAGGGCAACCCCTTTGCGCAGGTCTATGCCGGCACGATGCTGTGGAGCCACAAGGCCGAGCCGGCCAAGCCCAGCGAGGAGCGCTCGCGCCGCACGGCCGCCGCCTACCGCTCGATGGTGCAGGGCTTCAAGAGCGCCGGCGTGCGCGTCGTCAACATGAGCTGGCGCTACGGCCCCAGCGCCTACGAGGCGGTGATGGCGTACCACAACCTCGGCGGCACGCCCGAGGCTCGCAAGCTCGAGGCGGCGCGGCTGTTCAAGATCGAGCGTGACGCGCTGCACGGCGCGATCGCCGGCGCGCCGGAAATCCTGTTCGTCGCGGGTGCCGGCAACGAGGACAACAGCGCCGACTTCGAGGAATACATACCGGCCGGCCTGGAGCTGCCCAATCTGCTTACCGCCGGTGCGGTCGATCAGGCCGGCAGCGAGACCAGCTTCTCGACCTTCGGCAAGACCGTGGTCGTCCATGCCAATGGATTCGAGGTCGAGAGCCCGGTGCCCGGTGGCGTGCGGATGAAGCTCAGCGGTACCAGCATGGCCAGCCCCCAGGTGGCCAATCTGGCCGCCAAGCTGATCGCGCTAAAGCCCGAGCTGAAGCCCACCGAGGTCAAGGCGCTGATACTGCAGGGCGCCGAGCGCCTGCCCGGGGCCGACGGCAAGCCCGGCCGCGTCAATCTGATCAACCCGCGCCGCAGCGCCGAGCTGGCGGGCATCAAGCTCTGATCAGAGCCTCCGGCTCGGCCGCGCAGGCCCGCTCGACGAAGTCGAGGAAGGCGCGCAGCCGCGCCGGCACCTGGCGCGCCTGCGGCATCACGCCATACAGCACATGGGGCGCGGGCATGCAGTCGCCGAGCAGCGGCTGGACGGCGCCGCTGTCCAGCAGGTCGCGGACCACGAACAGCGGCGTCAGCATCAGGCCGATGCCGGCCAGCAGGGCTTCGCGCAAGACCACGCTGTTATTGGCCCTGAGACTGCCGCTGACCTCCAGCGCCAGCTCGTGCCACTGGCCGTCGCGCCACTCGCGCAGTGGCCAGATGCCGGGCGTGCTCGACAGCGAGTAGAGCAGGCAGTTGTGCTGCAGCAGGTCCTGCGGTCGGCGCAGCGGCGGTGCATGGCGCAGATAGGCCGGGCTGGCGACCAGCACCCGCGGCACGCTGCCCAGGCGCCGCGCCACCAGGCTGGAGCTGGGCAGGGCGGTGGCGATGCGCAGCGCGCAGTCATGACCGCCCTCGAGCAGATCGACGAACTGGTCGCTCAACGACAGCTCGACCTGCAGTTCCGGGAAGCGCACCAGCAGGTCCGGCAGGCGGCGCGCCAGCCACATCAGCGCGAACGAGCTGGGCACCGCCACCTTCAGCCGGCCACCGACCCGCTCGGCCTGCTCGCGCAGCGAGGCACCGGCCTCGCCTAGCGCGTCCAGCGCGGCGCCGACCGAGGCCAGATAGCGCGCCCCGGCCTCGCTGAGCGCGACATGGCGCGTGCTGCGCGTCAGCAGGCGCACGCCCAGCTCGGCTTCCAGCTGGGCCACCAGCTTGCTGACGGCGCCACCGCTCAAGCCCAGGCTGGCCGCCGCCGCCTTGAACGAGCGCAGCTCGGCGACGCGGCGGAAGGCGAGCAGGGCGGGAGTCGAGGGCAGCGGCTTATTCATTCCAAATGGGAATTTCTGATCTGTATTTTGAGAGGATACGCGCGATCTGCTCAGCAATAAACTGGGCCGCAGAGGTATATCGCGATGAAGTTCCAAACTGCCCCCCTTTGGTCCTTGCTGCCGCTGCTGATCGGCACCGGCGTGTTTCTGGGCCTGGCCCTGCCCCTGTCCAAGTACGCGGCGCAGCGGGGTGTCGGCGCGCTGGACTTCGCGCTCTGGCCGACCATGCTGGCCGCCCTGCTGCTGTCGATGCGGGCGCTGCACCGCCACGGCCGACCGCCACAGCCCGCCCGGCTGCTGCGCTTCGGTCTGATCGCCGGGCTGCTGGGCCATGCGCTGCCGATGAGCCTGGCCTTTTACCTGTCCGCCCAGGCCGGTGCCGGCTTTGCGGCCCTGGCCTTCACCTTGCCGCCGGTGTTCACGCTGGGCTTGAGCCTGCTGCTGCGCCTGGAGCCCTGGCGCTGGCAGCGCGCGCTGGCCGTGGTGCTGGGACTGGCCGGCGCGCTGCTGCTGGTGGGTTCGCGGCTGGGCGATGCGGGGCCGGCGGATGCCGCGGTGTTGCTGCTGCTGCTGGCGGTGCCGGCGCTGATCGGTGCGGGCAATGTCTATCGCAGCCGCCACCTGCCCCAGGGCCAGGCCAACGAATGGCTGGGCGCGGCCACGCTGGCCGGCTCGGTGCTGCTGCTGGCACCGCTGCGCCTGCTGCTCGACCTGCCGCTGCCGCCGGCTGAGCCCGGGGCCTGGCTGGCCCTGGTCGGCCAGGCGGCGGCGATGGCACTGGGCTATCTGCTGTACTTCCGGCTGCAGCGCGTGGCCGAGCCGGTCAGCTTCAGCTTCATGGGCTATGTCATCACCGTGACCGGCCTGGCCCTGGGCGCACTGCTGTTCGACGAGGCATTGAGCTGGCGCCTGCTGCCAGGCCTCGTGCTGATCGTCGCCGGTTTCCGGCTGATTCGCCTGCCGCTGCCCGCTGGCGCCGGGGCCTGTCACGCGCAGGTCATTTTGGGTCATTAAGGTCGCGCCGCCGGTGCGTGCAGCGCACGCCCGCCGGCGCCACACCAACCCGAGGAATAACCCATGAACCCTATGTTTCATGCGCTGGGCGCTGCCGCCCTGCTGTCGAGCGCCATGGCCGCCCAGGCCAAGGTCGAAATCACCGAATGGATGTACAACGGCAATGGCAAGACCGGCGAGTACATCGAGTTCACCAACCTGGGTGCCAGCGCCGTGGACTTCTCCGGGTGGTCTTTCGACGACGACTCGCGCAACCCCGGCGTCACCTCGCTGAGCACGCTGGGCCTGGTCGCTCCGGGCGAGTCGGTGCTGCTGGTCGAGTCCAGCGCGGCCGATTTCCGCAGCGTCTGGGGCCTTGGGGCCACCGTCAAGATCGTCGGCGGCAACCTGGCCAATCTGGGCCGGGCCGATGAGATCAATCTGTTCGACGGCGCCGGCCAGCTGGTCGACCGCCTGAGTTATGGCGACGTGGCCATCCCCGGCACCGTGCGCGCGCAGAACCGCAGCGGCAATCCCGGCAGCCTGGCCGATCTGGCACCGCAGGCTGTGAGCACCGGCTGGGTGCTGGCCGCCGAGGGCGATGCCTTCGGTTCGCATGCGTCCAGCCTCGGCGATGTCGGCAACCCCGGCCTGTTCACGCTGGCCGTGCCCGAGCCGTCGACCTACGCGCTGCTGCTGGGCGGCCTCGGCCTGGTGGGTGCCGTCGCCCGCCGCCGCCGTCAAGCCTGAAGACTGAATCCGGACATCTCACCATCATGATCAAGCAAATCATTGCCGCCGCTGCGGCCGCCCTGTTCGCTGTCGGCGCCTCGGCGCAGACCTCCATCAACCTGGCCCACTACAAGCTCAGCGCCAACTACACCCTGGACACCCTGGGCGATATGGGCCTGGAAGCCTCGGCCGTGACCTACGCGCGCGACCGCGGCACGCTGTTCTTCGTCGGCGACGAGGGCCTGGGCGTGGTCGAGATCTCGCGCACCGGCCAAACCCTGGGCAGCATGCGCTTCAGCAACTGGCCCACCGCCAGCTCCAACAATGACGCCGAGGGCCTGACCTATCTGGGCAATGGCCAGTTGGTGGTGGCCGAGGAGCGCCTGCAGGACGCCTACCGGTTCAACTATGTGGCCGGCGGCAGCGTCGCGCTGAAGGACGCAGACTTCGTGTCGATCGCCGGCACGGTGGGCAATATCGGCACCGAGGGCATCAGCTACGACCCGCGCAACGGCACGTTCGTCAGCGTCAAGCAGGACAATCCGCAGGCCGTGCTGGCCGGCGGCCTGACGTTTGCCAAGGCAGGCGGCGTTTCGACGATGACGGCGCTGTTCAATGCCGATGCCAAGCTGGGCCTCGCCAGCCTGTCCGATGTGCAGACCCTGTCGCCGATCGACGCACTGGCCGGCACGGCCGCTGCCGACAATTTGCTGATCTTGAGCCTGGACTCGAAGAAGCTGGTCGAAATCAACCGCAAGGGCGATGTGCTGAGCAGCTTTGATCTCTCCGGCGTGACCAGCCAGGCCATCGAGGGCGTGACCGTCGACGAGAAGGGTGTGATCTACCTGGTGGCCGAGGACTCGGGCACGCCGAACTCCCGCCTGTTCGTGCTGACGCCGGTGCCGGAGCCCACGACCTGGGCGCTGATGGCTGGCGGCCTGGGCCTGCTGGCTTGGCGCGCACGCCGCCGCAGCTGAGGCGGTAGCGCTGAGAGCGTCGGTGCCCGGGCAAAGGCGGGGCACCGGGCTCCGGTTTTTGCACGAAACTCTGGGGAGTGGCGCTGCCGCCTCCTAGGGTCGTGATGAAGTTGTTGAGATGGTTTGTTGCCGGGCTGCTGCCCGGGCTTCTGGGCATGCTCGCTGCTGCGCCGGCCACGGCCAACGAGCTGGTCGGTTTCAGCGAGGACCTGCCGCCGTTTGCCTACCTGGAGGGCAGCGAGCACCGAGGTCTGGCCAATGAGGTGCTGGAGCGCATTGCCCAGCGCAGCGGGCTGGCCATCAAGCGGCTCAATATGGTCTGGGCGCGTGCGCTGAAGGAGGCCCAGGCCGAGCCGAACAGCCTGCTCTACGTGACCGTGCGCACGCCCGAGCGCGATCCGCAGTACCTGTGGGTGGGCCCGATCGACGCCTGCGACATCGTGTTGCTGAAGCTGCGGCGCCGCAGCGAGCTGCAGTTTGACCCGCAGCGTATCAGCGGCGCGCTGCAGATCGGCGCGCTGCGTGGTGCGCCCACCGCCAAGCTGTTGCGCGACGCCGGCATCCCCGAGGCCAATATCTACCTGACGCCCAAGAGCGAGACCTCGGTCCGCATGCTGTATGCCGACCGCGTCGACCTGGTTGCCGGCCTGCACGGACCCTACGCCTACCAGGCGCAGCGCCACGGGCTGGACCCGACGGAGCTGCAGGCCATCCATGTGCTGCAGCCCGGCTTTGGCTGCTA
Organism: Burkholderiaceae bacterium; assembly: GCA_018780645.1. Lineage (GTDB taxonomy): Bacteria > Pseudomonadota > Gammaproteobacteria > Burkholderiales > Burkholderiaceae_C > Paucibacter. The sequence goes on along the minus strand of JADMJJ010000102.1, from coordinate 1,696 downwards.
CTTCGCCTTCAATCCGCGGGTGGACCAACAGCTGCTGGCGCGCTTTCGCAAGGGCTTCGAGGAGTTGCGCGCCTCGGGCGAGCTGCAGTCGCTGCGCGAGCAGTTCCTGCGCAATCCGGGCCGGGGGTCGCAGCGCTGAGTGCTCAGGCCAGGCCATAGGCGCGAAATTTTCTCAAGCGCTGGGATCCAGGTCCCGGGTGACAAAGGCCTGGCGCCCCGCCCCCGTCTTGCGCGAAACTGTGGCGAGCGGCCGTGCCGCTGCCAAGGGTCGCGATGACGTTGTTGAGGTGGATCGCTGGAGGTTTGGCGCCGGGGCTGTTGTGTCTGCTGGGTGCGGCCCCTTCCGTTGCCAACGAGCTGGTGGGCTTCAGCGAGGACTTGCCGCCTTTTGCCTATCTGGAGGGCGGCGAGCACAGGGGCCTGGCCAATGAGGTGCTCGACCGCATCGCCCAACGGGCCGGCCTCAGCATCCGGCGCTACAGCCAGCCCTGGACGCGTTCGGTTCGCGATGCCCAGGCCGAGCCCAATGGCCTGCTTTATGTCACCGTGCGCACGCCGGAGCGCGAGCTCCAGTATCTGTGGGTGGGCCCCGTCGATGGCTGCGACCTGGTCTTGATGAAGCTGAGGCGCCGCAGCGATCTGAGGTTCGAGCCGGCACGGCGCAGTGGGCTGCAGATCGGGGCGCGGCGCGACGGACCGGCCGTGCCTCGGCTGCGTGAGGCCGGCGTGCCGGAGTCGGACATCTATCAGGCGCCCAGCTCCGAGGTGGCGATACGCATGCTCTATGCCGAACGACTGGATATGCTCGCGGGCCTGCATCTGCCCAGCCTCTTCCAAGTCCAGCGCAACGGCCTGGACCCGGCCGAGCTGCATGCCTTCCATGTGTTGCAGCCCGGCTTTGGCTGCTACTTCGCCTTCAATCCGCGCGTGGATGAACAGCTGCTGGCGCGCTTTCGCAAGGGCTTCGAGGATCTGCGCGCCTCGGGCGAGCTGCAGGCCCTGCGCGAGCTCTATCTGCGCGATCCGGGCAAGGGCTCGCAGCGCTGACGGTCTCCTGTATGCCCCTGCCGGGGACAGCCCAAGAAAAGCTTCTAAGGCCTGCCACTGGCAGGCCTTAGTCCAGCCGGTTCTGGAACATCAGCCCGGCATGCTCGCGCATCGCGTGGAACTTGATCTTGGGCCAGTTGGACTCGATGGCGCGCAGCTCCGGCGCGTATTCGACCAGCACGGTGGGCGCGTCGACGGCGTCGTAGGCGACGCGGTGGGCGTTGGCTTCGATGAAGCGCTTGAGCTCCCTGTCGCCGCCGTCGGCCTCGTCGCAGGTCACCCAGCGGGCGACCTGGAATCGGCTGGGCATGATGCGGGCCTTGACGCCGTACTCATGCTCCAGGCGGTGGGCGACGACCTCGAACTGCAGCTGGCCGACGGCGCCCAGCAGCAGCACCGAGCCGGCGACCGGACGGAAGACCTGGATCGCGCCCTCTTCGCCGAGCTGGGTCAGGCCGGCGCGCAGCTGCTTGGTGCGCAGCGGGTCAGCCACCTCGACGGCGCGGAACATCTCCGGCGCGAAGAAGGGCAGGCCGGTGAACTGCAGCTGCTCACCCTCGGTGATCGTGTCGCCCAGCTGCAGCACGCCGTGGTTGGGAATGCCGATGATGTCGCCGGCAAAGGCCTCGTCCAGCAGCTCGCGGCGCTG
>JADMJJ010000069.1 GCA_018780645.1 Burkholderiaceae bacterium | reverse complement strand
GCAGCTGACCGCCCTGGCCGCCAAGCTGATTGCCGAGCCGGCCCCCGCACCGCCCTCGAACGAACGCGCCGAGCTGGAGCAGCTGCGTGCCACCACCACGTCGCTGATTCAGGCGCTGGTCGATCAAGGCCTGCTGAACCGCGATCGGGCCGAGGCGATGCTGCGCCAGGCCGCGCCCAAGCCGGTGGCCGTGGCCCAGGCACCGGTTGCTGCTGCGGCTGCTCCCGATCCTGCCAGCGCCTGGGGCCGGCCGCTGGTTGCGCCGGCTGCTGCGGCCGCTGGCGTGGCCAGCACGACGGCCAGCGGCACGGTGCGCGTACCCTACATCCCCGAGACGCTGAAGGCGCAGATCCGCGAAGACATCAAGCTCGACGTGCTGGCCACCGCACGGGCCGAGAACTGGGCCGATGCCCGCAAGTTCCCGAACTGGCTGCGCGGCATCAGCATCGATGGCGACGTGCGGGTGCGTGCCCAGGGCGATATCTTCGATCAGGGCAATTTGCCGGCGGAGGCCTACCGCAACCAGGTCAGCTCGCCGGCCTGGGCGCCCGACCTGACCAACACCCAGCACAGCCGCCAGCGCCTGAGCCTGCGCGCGCGGCTGGGCGTCAATGCCAAGGTGTCCGAGGACGTGTCCGGTGCGCTGCGCCTGAGCACCTCCAGCCGCGCCGTCTCGGCCACACAGACCCTGGGCAGCGGCTTCGACCGCTACACCTTCGCACTCGACCGCGCCTGGCTGCGCTGGGAGCCCCGCCACGACCTGCGCCTCGAGGGCGGCCGCATGGCCAATCCCTTCTACGGCAGCGATCTGATCTGGCCCGATGACCTGTCGCTGGACGGCGTGGCCGTTCGCGCCGAGCGCAATCTGGCCTCTGGCCTCTATGCCTTTGCCACCTTCGGCGCCTTCCCGCTGCAGGAGTTCGAGCTGAGCAAGTCCGACAAATGGCTGTACGGCGCCCAGGTCGGCGCCGACTGGGCGGTGATGGACAAGACCCAGTTGCGCTTCGGCGTCGCCGTCTATGACTTCCAGAATGTGCAGGGCGTACGCGAAACCGGCCCGGCGCCGACCGGCCCGCGTGCCGGCACGGTGGCCTATCAGAGCAGCCAGTACCCCGCCGGCCTGCGCCTGAAGGGCAATACCCTGATCAACCTCAATGACCCGACCAGCACCGGCGCGCCGGTCTGGGGGCTGGCCTCGAAGTTCCGCCCGATCAATGTGACGGCGGGCCTGACGCTGAACCACTTCGACCCCTTGCAGGTGGGCCTGGTGCTGGACTATGTGCACAACAGCGGCTTCGACCTGGCCGACATCCGCAAGCGTGCCGGCACCAGCGCGGTGGACATGCTCACCGACAAGGTCAACGGTTACCAGGCGCGGGTGCAGCTGGGCTCGCGCCGGCTGGCCGAGAAGGGCGACTGGAATGCCTTCGCCGCCTACCGCCTGTTCGAGCGCGACGCCTGGATCGACGGCCTGACCGACACCACATGGCATGGCGGCGGCACCAACTACAAGGGCTGGTCGATCGGCGGCAGCTACTACCTCGACCGCAACACCTCGATCGGCCTGCGCTGGACCAGCACGCGCAATCTGGACGACGGCTACCGCTTCCTGGCCGTGCCCAGCGACCCGCGCTCGATCAGCGGCAATCTGAGCAGCGCGCCGTTGAAGGTCGAGGTGATACAGATCGATGTCAACGCCAAGTTCTAGGAGATGGCCATGAAGAAGCTCATGCTTGCTCTGTGCACGCTGCTGTTGGCCCTGCCGGCCCTGGCCCAGCAGGACGCCAACCGTGCCTCGCGTGAGCGCGAGGCACTGCGCCGCGCCCAGATCGCGCTGAAGGCCGCGCAGGAAAGCCAGGCCGGCCTGCAGAGCGAGAAGGCCGCGCTGAGCAAGGACAAGGAGCTGCTGGCACTGCAGGCGCAGCGCGCGCGCAGCCAGGGCCAGGTCTTGCAGGCCGAGCTGAAGCAGGCGCAGCAGGAGCTGGCGCGGCTGCAGGCCGAGCTGGACGCGCAAAAGCGTCAGACCGCCGAGGCGCAGGCCGCTGCCGAGGCCAACGAGAAACAGGCGCTGTCGCTGCAGCAGCAGGGCCGCAGCCTGCAGGCGCTGGTGGACGAACGCACCCGCGTCAACCAAAGCCTCACCGCCCTTCTGGAGCGCAGCACCAAGCTGCTTGCCGAGGCCGAGGCCAAGAATCAGCAGATCTATGCGGTGGGCCTGACGCTGATCGATCATCTGCGCAAGCGCACGCCCTATGACCGCGCTGCCGCCGCCGACCCGCTGTTCGGCCTGGCGGCGGTGCGGCTGGAGAACGAGGCAGAGCAGCTGCGCTCGCAGCTGGATCTGCAGCGGCTGGTGCGCTGATCGGTGATGGACACGCTGCCTGCACACTTCCAGGTCTGGCTGGCCACGAATCTGCTCGGCGGTTGCAGCAACGACACCATGCAGGCGGCCCTGGTTCAGGCTGGTGTGCCGGCCGAGTTGGCCCGGCAAGAACTGGCCCTGGCTCAGGAGCACCCCTATCTGGCGGTGGCCCGCACGCTCAAGTCCAAGCTCGAGCGCCGCGAGTCGCTGCTGAAGACGCTGGACGGCCTGCAGCGCCAGGACCCAGGCTACCTGCAGATAGTCCGCCAGCCGCTGCCACCCTATGCCGAGTTCCTGCGCCGCTACTTCGTCCCCAATCGGGTCGGCCTGTTCAGCGGCGCGATCGAGCATTGGGCGGCGCGCCACTGGACGCCCCGCAGCCTGCTGGAGCAGGTGCCGGCCGCGACCCTGGTGGAGATACAGTTCGACCGCGAGCAGGACCCGCGCTACGAGTCCAATAGCGGCCAGCACAGGCGGGAGCTGGCCTTTGGCGACTTCATCGCCATGGTCGAGCAGACCACCGCTTCGAACAATTTCTACCTGACGGCCAACAACCTGGCCCTGCGCAACACCGCGCTGGGCGTACTGCTGCGCGACACCGCCAACATCGGCGACGGCTATCTGGACCTGCGTGCCCAGGGTGGCACCCATCTGTGGATAGGTCCGGCCGGCGTGGTGACGCCGCTGCACCATGACCTGACGCACAACCTGTTCGTGCAGATCCACGGCCGCAAGCGCTTCCGCCTGATCCCGGCGCTGCAGGCCCCTTTCATGCACAACGAGCTGCATGTCTACTCGGAGGTGGACCTGCTGGCGCCGCAAGCCGACATCCATCCGCAGTTCGCCCGCACGACGGCGGTCGAGATCGAGGTCGGGCCGGGCGATCTGCTGTTCATACCGGCCGGCTGGTGGCACCACGTCACCGGCCTGAGCCCGAGCATCAGCCTGAGCTTCACCAATCTGAGCGGCGTGGCCAACGGCTTCGTCGACTTTCCGGTGGCCTGAGCAGACGGCCCCCTGCCGAACGGCCCGGGGGTGCCATCACGCGGCGGTCATAGGGGCTGCCTAGAGTCGGCGACGGTACGCAAGCCAGCGGGATTTCCCGCAACGCCAGATCGGCGCCAACCACCCGGCAAGGACACACCATGGGTCGCCCCACACAAGTCAAACCCGCACGCAGCGGCGGCAACCGCCGCGACTTCTTCAAGCACTCCGGCTCGGCCGCGGTGGCCATCGCCGCCACCCCCTTGCTGCCGCTGAGCGGCCAGGCCGCGGTGGCGCTGAACGCGCTGTTCCAGCACGGCGTGGCCAGCGGCGACCCGCTGTCCGACCGCGTGATCCTGTGGACCCGCGTCTCGCCGACCAATGGCCGCAGCGCGCAGGTGGTGGACTACGTTGTCGCCAGGGATCCGGCCTTCACGCGGATCGCCGCCAGCGGCCGGGTCAAGACCAATATCGAGCGCGACTTCACGGTCAAGATCGATGTTGCCCGCCTCGAGCCCAATACGACCTATTACTACCGCTTCGCGGTCGATGGTTCGCAGTCGCCGGCCGGCCGCACCAAGACCCTGCCGGTGGGTGCGACGCCCAGCCTGCGGATGGCGGTGGTGAGCTGCTCCAACCATGCTTATGGCTACTTCAACGCCTACCGCCGCATCGCCGAGCGCGCCGACCTCGACATGGTCGTGCACCTGGGCGACTACATCTACGAATACGGCTCCGGCCAGTACGGCAATGTGCGGGCCTGCGAACCGGCCACCGAGATCGTGACGCTGGCCGACTACCGCGCCCGCCACGCCCAGTACAAGCGCGACCCCGACTCGCAGGAGATGCACCGCCAGCATCCGCTGGTCGCGATCTGGGACGACCATGAGACCGCCAACAACGCCTGGAAGAACGGGGCAGAGAACCACACGCCCGGCAGCGAGGGCACCTGGCCGGCGCGCGTGGCCGCGGCCCTGCAGGCCTATTACGAGTGGATGCCGGTGCGCGTGCCGGATACCGCAAATCCGCAGCGCAACAACCGCAGCTTTGCCTTCGGCAATCTGGTCGACCTGATCATGCTGGAGCAGCGGCTTAGCGGCCGATCGGAGCAGCTGGGCACGAACATCGGCCACCCGTCGGGCTACTTCGTTCAGACCGGCGCCTATGCCGACCCGGCGCGCCAGCTGCTGGGCGCCGAGCAGGAGACCTGGCTGTTCAGCAAGCTGCGCGGCAGCACGGCGAAGTGGAAGGTGCTGGGGCAGGGCGTGATGTTTGCGCAGCTGAAGGTGCAGGGCGCGCCGCTGTCGGCCGGCGGCGGTGTGTTCCTCAACTCCGACCAGTGGGACGGCTACCAGCCGGCCCGCGACCGCGTCTACGAGGTGCTCAAGGGCGGCAACGGCCAGGCCCCGGTGAACAATGTGGTGGTGCTGACCGGCGACATCCACAGCGCCTGGGCCGCCGATCTGACGCAGGACCCGAACAACCCCGATGTCACCACCGGCGGCTATGACAAGGCCAGCGGCCAGGGTTCGCGTGCGGTCGAGTTCGTGGGCACCTCGATCAGCTCACCCGGTGTCAACGACCCGAGCGGCGCCGTGGCCAACAGCCTCAAGCCCGCCAACCCTCACCTCAAGTACATCGACCTGCACCGCCGCGGTTACATGCTGATCGACGCCAACGCCAGCCGCTGCGTCTGCGAGTTCTGGAACGTCGATACGGTCGCCAGCCTCAGCAATGTGCAGACCTTTGCCACCGCCTTCGAGGTGCTCGAGGGCACGAACCGGCTGGCGCCCTCGGTGCAGACGCCCGGCCGCGCCAATCCGCCGCCGCTGGCGCCCTGATGCCACGCCTTCTCATGACATTGGAGTCAGACATGAAACTTGCTTCGTTCTTCCGGGTTCTGCCCCTGGCCGCATTGACCCTTGGCGCGCTGAGCGCACAGGCCGCGGACTTCCATTTCTCCGGCCAGGCCATCTACAACACCGATCTGATACAGCTGGGCTTCGATCTGGATGCAGACAGCACCGGCGTCAAGGTCTGGACCGATTCCTGGCAGTCGGGCCTGAACTTCGACCCGGTCATCGCCGTCTGGGCCAAGACGGCCGATGGCTACGCGCTGCTCAGCGAGGTGGACGACGATGGCAGCATCGGCGCGGGTCAGGGTTCGTTCGACGCAGGCATCCAGTTCTCCGCCATGAGCGCGGGTCACTATCTGGTGACCCTGGCGGCATCACCCAACTATGCCAATGGCACCACGCTGGCGGCCGGCTTTGCCTTCGGCGGCCAGCCGCCGGTGGCCCTGGCCGACTGGATCCAGCCCAGCAACAACCCGAACACCAATGATCAGAAGGGTGGCTACTGGAGCCTGCACCTGTCGGGTGTGACCCAGGCCGCGCCGGTGCCCGAGCCCGCCAGCTGGGCCTTGCTGGCCGCCGGTCTCGTGTGTGGTTTGGCCGCCTTGCGCCGCCGCGGCGTCTGAGCTGATATGCCACCCAGCGTGATCTAGATCACGCTGGGTGGCGGCTTGCAAGTTTTGCAGTATCCGTGTCACATCGATTGGGGATCATCCGGCCAGATCAATTCAACCGGAGCCCCTACATGTTCACCGACAGCAACCAGATCGCCGTCCGCCACAAGCAGCTGCGCGAGGAACTGAAGCAGCGACTGGCAGATACCGGCAAGTGGAACGGTCTGCCGCGCCTGCTCGATGAGCTGCATGCCCTGAAACACCAGCATGCCGCCGCGCTGGCCCGCGCCAGCACGGCGCAGGCCTGATCGGGCGTTCGCGTTACAGCGACGCCGGGCGGGTCACGTCCTCGTCATAACGGCTGAAGCGGCTGGGGGCTTGCCGGCTTTCCTGCCGGTAATTGCGCCGCCAGGTGTAGATGCGCAATGCTGCCAGTGCCAGCAGCATGGCGCAGAAGCCGCCCAGGCCCTTGAGACCCAGGTTCATGAAGGTCAGCAGGCTGATGGCCAGATAAATGTGCGGCAGCTTCTCATACAGGCTTGCAGGTATCCACATGACGACGTACTCCCTCTCTTGTAGTCTGTGCCCAGGTTCCGGGCTAAGGGCAGTGTAGAGAGGGGACCTGTCTGGCGCATCCCCTCAGAGCAGGGGGCAAGCAGATTATTTACGCGCATTGAAGCGCGGAAAATGCTGCAAACGAATACTGTGAAAAAAACTCAGCGCTGCAGTGTCAAAGTGAGCGCAATCGGCTTGTCGCTCTTGTTGCTCCACATCCAGCAAAAGTCCTGATCCAGTGCCGGATTCAACTGGCCCTCGGCGGCGCTGGCGCCGTCCACCTTGGCCGGATAGACCACCTGCTTGCCCTCGTGGTAGTGGATGTTGAACTGGGTCGGCCGCTCGGCCCTGAAGGTCCAGTCCACCCGTTGGCCCTTGCCCAGCTTGCCGCAGACCTCGGCGAACTTGGCCGGCGCAATCTGCGCCTGGTACTCGAAGCGGCCCGCGTCATTCCAGCGTATGTCCACCAGCTCGGCATGGGCCGTGCCCAGGGCCAGCATGCCCAGGCCGGCGCAGATCAGGGTGCGGTTCATCAGGCTTGCACAGCCACGGGCGTATAGCCGGCTTCCGCGATGGCCTCGCCGAGCTGTGCCGCGTCGGCCGTGGCCGGCTCGACCTGCACGCGGTGCGTGGTCAGGTCGATCTGCACACGGGCCTCCGCATCCACGGCCTGCAAGGCCTTGGTAATGGCGCCCACGCAGTGGCCGCAGCTCATGTCCTTGACTTCGAATGTGATCATCATGGTCGTGACTCCGTTTCAGAAGATGCCACTGTCAGGCTTGCCACCGTTGTAAGGTCAAGCGGTTTCTTCAGACCACGGCGACCGGGATGCCGGCAATCTTGGCCGACCACTCCTTCGGGCCGGTGTTGTGCACGCTGATGCCACCGGAGTCCACCGCCACCGTCACCGGCATGTCCTTGACGTCGAACTCGTAGATCGCCTCCATGCCCAGATCGGAAAAGCCGACCACCGTTGCGCCCTTGATCGCCTTGGCCACCAGATAGGCGGCGCCGCCGACGGCCATCAGATAGGCCGACTTGTGCTGCTTGATCGATTCGATGGCGACAGGGCCGCGCTCGGCCTTGCCAATCATCGCGATCAGTCCGGTCTGCTCAAGCATCATGTCGGTGAACTTGTCCATGCGGGTGGCCGTCGTCGGGCCGGCCGGGCCGACCACCTCGTCGCGAACCGGATCGACCGGGCCGACGTAGTAGATCACCCGGTTGGTGAAGTCCACCGGCAGCTTCTCACCCTTGGCCAGCATGTCCTGGATGCGCTTGTGGGCCGCATCGCGGCCGGTCAGCATCTTGCCGTTCAAGAGCAGGGTCTCGCCCGGCTTCCAGCTCGCCACCTCGGCCTTGGTCAGGGTGTTCAGATCAACGCTGCGGCTCTTCTTGTAGTCGGGCGCCCACTGGACGTCGGGCCACAGATCCAGGCTGGGCGGGTCGATATAGGCCGGGCCGGAGCCGTCGAGCACAAAATGGGCGTGGCGGGTGGCGGCGCAGTTGGGGATCATGGCCACCGGCTTCGATGCCGCATGGGTCGGGTAGGTCTTGATCTTGATGTCCAGCACCGTAGTCAGGCCGCCCAGGCCCTGCGCGCCAATGCCCAAGGCATTGACCTTCTCGTACAGCTCGATGCGCAGCTCTTCGAGCTTCGTTTGAGGGCCGCGGGCCAGCAGCTCGTACATGTCGATGTCGTCCATCAGCGACTCTTTCGCGAGCAGCATGGCCTTCTCGGCCGTGCCGCCCACGCCTATGCCCAGCATGCCGGGCGGACACCAGCCGGCGCCCATGGTCGGCACCGTCTTCAGCACCCAGTCGACCAGGCTGTCGCTGGGATTCATCATCACGAATTTGCTCTTGTTCTCGCTGCCACCGCCCTTGGCCGCGACCATCACGTCGATGGTGTTGCCGGGCACCAGCTCCATATTGACGATGGCGGGCGTGTTGTCCTTGGTGTTGTTGCGCAGGAACAGCGGGTCGAACAGCACCGAGGCGCGCAGCTTGTTGTCGGGGTTGTTATAGGCCTGGCGCACGCCTTCATCGACGGCTTCCTGCACCGAGCCCTTGAAACCTTCAAAGCGCACGTCCATGCCAATCTTCAAAAAGACGTTGACGATGCCGGTGTCCTGACAGATCGGGCGGTGGCCCTCGGCGCACATCTTCGAGTTGGTCAGGATCTGCGCGATCGCGTCCTTGGCCGCGGCGCTCTGCTCGCGCTCGTAGGCGCGGGCCAGGTGCTGGATGTAGTCGGCCGGGTGATAGAAGCTGATGTACTGCAGCGCCGCGGCGATGCTTTCAACGAAATCGGCGTACTTGATCTGTGTGGTGCTCATGGCGGAGGGCTCGCAACAACTTGGGGGCGGGGAGGGCTGCAAGCCTGCCAGCGCAGCCTTACGGTAGGCTCACAGGGGGCGTTGCATCAAACGTCCAAGTGTACTGAAAGGGATTTTTCCTGATGACCGCAGCGTTCAAACGTTTCTTTGCCAGTGAATCGGCGGGGGGCATCGTGCTGGCCCTGGCCGCCGTGCTGGCCCTGATCGTCAGCAACTCGCCCTGGGCCGGGAGCTACCTGGGCTTCATCCGCCTGCCTGGCGAGCTGCGCATTGGCGGCGACTGGCTGGTGCTGAGCAAACCGCTGCTGGTCTGGGTCAATGACCTGTGGATGGCGGTGTTCTTCTTCCTGGTCGGGCTGGAGATCAAGCGCGAGTTCGTCGAGGGTGAGCTGGCCTCGCGCTCGCAGGCGGTGCTGCCGGCTGTGGCCGCCCTGGGCGGCATGATCGCCCCGGCGCTGATCTATGCCGCGATCAACCATGCCGACCCGGTGGCGCTGCGCGGCTGGGCGATTCCGGCCGCCACCGATATCGCCTTCGCGATCGGCATCGTCATGCTGCTGGGCTCGCGGGTGCCGCTGTCGCTGAAGATCTTCCTGACGGCGGTGGCCATCATCGATGACCTGGGCGCCATTGTCGTCATCGCGCTGTTCTACACACAAAACCTGTCCCTGCCCATGCTGGGGGCGGCCGGTGTCGGCCTGGCGGTGCTGTTCGCGCTGAACCGGGCTGGCGTCAAGCGGGTCGATGTCTACGTGCTGGTGGGCCTGCTACTGTGGCTGTGCGTGCTGAAGTCGGGCGTGCACGCGACGCTAGCCGGCGTTGCCACGGCCCTGGCCGTGCCGATGCGCGACAAGGCAGGCAACTCGCCACTGGAGGCAATCGAGCATGGCCTGCACCCCTGGGTGGCCTTCATGGTGTTGCCGATGTTTGCCTTTGCCAATGCCGGCGTGTCGCTGCAGGGCCTGAGCCTGGCGGCCCTGCTGCAGCCCATCCCGCTGGGCATTGCTGTCGGCCTGGTGCTGGGCAAGGTGGTCGGCGTGTTCGGCAGCTCCTGGCTGATGATCAAGCTGGGCTGGGCCGAGCGCCCGGCCGGCGCCGACTGGGCGCAGTTCTTCGGCGTCTGCGTGCTCTGCGGCATCGGCTTCACGATGAGCCTGTTCATCGGCGGCCTGGCCTTTGCCGGCTTGGACGCCGGCTACGAGACCAACGTCAAGCTGGGCGTGCTCAGTGGCTCGCTACTGGCCGGGGTGCTGGGTGCCTTGATACTGAGCCGTAGCAGGGACTGAGGCCCTGCGCCCTCAATGCTGCTTGGATGCCGAGTGCGTGCCCGACAGCAGGCGGTCGGTGTAGGCAATCGCCAGCGCCGAGAACAGGAAGGCGACGTGGATGATGGTCTGCCACATCAGCGTCTTCTCGCTGTAGTTGTCGGCGTTGATAAAGGTCTTCAGCAGGTGGATGGACGAGATGCCGATGATGGCCGTTGCCAGCTTGACCTTCAGCACCGAAGCATTGACATGGCTCAGCCATTCGGGCTGGTCGGGGTGGGATTCCAGCCCCATGCGCGAGACAAAGGTCTCGTAGCCACCGACGATGACCATGATCAGCAGATTGGAGATCATCACCACGTCGATCAGGCCCAGCACCACCAGCATCAGGATGGTTTCGTTGAGCTTGGTCGGCGTCAGGTCGCCCTTGTAGCCAATGCTCTTGACCAGGATGTCCAGCGAGGCGGTGTGGCCGAAGGCCGCCTCGATCAGATGCACCAGCTCGGTCCAGAACTGGAAGACGTACACGCCCTGCGCCAGTATCAGGCCCAGGTACAGCGGCAGCTGCAGCCAGCGGCTGGCAAAAATCAGGTTGGGCAGGGGGCGTAGTTTGCGAGGAGCGTGCGGATTGGGGCTGGTCATCGAGGCTTGTGTCGGTACTGCGTATGGGAGCGCGATTCTAGGCGGCGCGCGTGACAGCAGGTTTGCGTCCGGGCAAACCCCGGCACCCGGTGGCCCGGAAAAACGCTAGCGTGGTCCGAGTTTCAGCCGGTTTCGCTCTAGAGTAAGGGCTTAGTCAGAGAGGCGCGCCACAGTCTGGGCCAGCCACGAACAACATCCAGGAGACTGCTATGTACTACCCCACCGAGGCCGCGATGAAGACCGCCCATGTCGCCGGCATGGCCGCCTACGAGAAGCTTTGCGCCGAGGCCGAGGCCGATTACGAGGGCTACTGGGCGCGCCTGGCGCGTGAGCTGGTGAGCTGGAAGACGCCGTTCACCAAGGTGTTGAACGAGGAGAACGCACCGTTCTTCAAGTGGTTCGAGGACGGCACGCTGAACGTGTCGTACAACTGCCTGGACCGCAATGTCGAGGCCGGCCTCGGTGACAAGACGGCCATTATCTTCGAGGCCGACGACGGCCAGTCCACCCGCGTCAGTTACAGCGAGTTGCTGGCCCGCACCTGCCAGCTGGCGAATGCGCTGAAGGCGCGCGGCGTCAAGAAGGGTGACCGCGTCGTCATCTATATGTCGATGTCGGTCGAGGGCGTGGTGGCGATGCAGGCCTGCGCGCGCATAGGCGCTACCCACTCGGTGGTGTTCGGCGGCTTCTCGGCGCAGTCGCTGCGCGACCGCGTGCAGGACGCCGGTGCGGTGATGATCATCACCGCCGACGAACAGCTGCGCGGCGGCAAGCAGCTGCCGTTGAAGGCCATTGTCGACGAGGCGCTGGAGGGTGGCGCCTGCCCGAGCTTGAAGGATGTGATCGTCTACAAGCGCACGGGCGGCAACATTGCCTGGGTCGAGGGCCGTGACGTCTGGCTGCACGACGCGCTGGCCGGCCAGGCCACCACTTGCGAGCCCGAATGGGTCGGCGCCGAGCACCCGCTGTTCCTGCTCTACACCTCGGGCTCCACCGGCAAGCCCAAGGGCGTGCAGCACAGCACTGGCGGCTATCTGCTGCATGCGGCGCTGACGACCAAATGGACCTTCGACCTCAAGCCCGACGATGTGTTCTGGTGCACGGCCGACATCGGCTGGGTCACCGGCCACACCTACATCACCTATGGGCCCTTGGCCCTGGGCGGTACCGAGATCGTGTTCGAGGGTGTGCCCACCTATCCTGACGCCGCCCGCTTCTGGAAGACGATAGAGAAGCACAAGGTCACCATCTTCTACACCGCACCGACGGCGATACGCTCGCTGATCAAGGCGGCCGAGAGCAATGAGGCGGTGCACCCGAAGCAGTCCGATCTGTCGTCGCTGCGCATCCTCGGTTCGGTCGGCGAGCCGATCAACCCGGCCGCCTGGGAGTGGTACCACCAGCATGTCGGTGGCGGCCGCTGCCCCATCGTCGACACCTTCTGGCAGACCGAGACCGGCGGCCACATGATCACGCCGCTGCCGGGCGCCACGCCGCTGGTGCCGGGCTCCTGCACCTTGCCCTTCCCGGGCATCACCGCGGCCATCGTCGACGAGACCGGCAATGACGTGCCCCATGGCCAAGGCGGCATCCTGGTCGTCAAAAAGCCCTGGCCCAGCATGATCCGCACGATCTACGGCGATCCGGAGCGCTTCAAGAAGAGCTATTACCCCAGCGAACTGAAGGGCTACTACCTGGCCGGCGACGGCGCGATCCGTGATGCCGACACCGGCTATTTCACGATCACCGGCCGCATCGACGATGTGCTGAACGTCTCGGGCCACCGCATGGGCACGATGGAGATCGAGTCGGCCCTGGTCAGCTGCACCGAGCTGGTGGCGGAAGCCGCCGTGGTCGGCCGCCCGGACGACACCACCGGCGAGGCGATCTGCGCCTTCGTGGTGCTCAAGCGCCCGCGCCCCAGCGGCGACGAAGCCAAGGCGATTGCCAAGACCCTGCGCGACTGGGTGGCCAAGGAAATCGGCCCCATCGCCAAGCCCAAGGACATACGCTTCGGCGACAACCTGCCCAAGACCCGCAGCGGCAAGATCATGCGCAGGCTGTTGCGCTCGGTGGCCAAGGGCGAGGCGGTCACGCAGGACACCTCGACCTTGGAGAATCCGGCGATTCTGGAGCAGCTGGGTCAGGCCTACTGACACTTCTCGGCAGGGGCCACGGAGCCGGGCCGGGTCATCAAGACTTCGGCCTGTCCTCCCAGTCCACCCACTCGACCCCGTTGGCGCTCACATAGGCGCTCACCGACTCGCCGATGGTGCGAAAGAAGCGCTGCTCGCCGAGTTGCGAGAACAGGCCGAAGCGCTTGAGCTTGTCCTTCACCGGCCCCTTCAGCTCGGCAAAGCACAGCTGAACTCCGGCCGCTTGCAGGCGATGGTCCAGTTCGTCCAGCATGTCGGCGGCGGTGATGTCGACGTTGGTGATCGGCTCGGCGCCCACCACCAGGCAGCGCACCGGGGTCGGCGAGGCCGCTGCGGCCTCCAGTGCCCGGTCTTGGAACAGCTCGGCGTTGGCGAAGAACAGCGGCGCGTCCCAGCGGAACAGCACCAGGCCGGGCACGACGCGGGCCTCGGGATGGCGGACTATGTCGTGATAGCCCTTGATGCCATCGACCCGGCCCAGCACAGCAAAGTGCGGGCGCCAGGCGGCCCAGAGGAACTCGATCAGCGCCATGGCGATGGCCAGGCCAATGCCCTGTATCGGTCCCAGCACCACCACGCCGGCCGTGCAGGCAATGGAGAGCCAGAACTCCCAGCGCTGAACGCGATAGATGCGTTTCAGGTCGGCCATCGTCAGCATGGCCATGGCGGCGGTTATCACCACGGCGGCCAGGCTGGCCTTGGGCAGGTGCTGCAGCAGCCCGGGGGCAAACTGCAGCATCAGGGCCACGGCGAGGGCTCCGATCACGCCGGCCAGCTGCGTGCGTGCGCCAGCCGCCTCGGCTACCGGCGTGCGCGAGGCGCTGGCGCTGACCGGAATGCCCTGGAACAACCCGGCGCTCAGATTGGCAGCACCGAGGGCGATCATCTCCTGGTTCGCGTCCTGGCGGCTTCCCGAGCGTGCCGCATAGCTGCGTGCCAGCACGCTGGTGTCGGCGAAGGACACCAGGGCCACGGCCAGGCCGCCGAGCAGCACCGGCACGATGTCAGCGCCATCGAGCCGGGGCAGAGCCAGGTCGGGCAGGCCCTGCGGCAGCTGGCCGACCACCGCCAGGCCGCTGCGCAGGCCCAGGTCGAACAGGGATGAGACCGCGGTGGCGCAGATGACGACGATCAGCACGCCGGGCACGCGCTGGCGGCGCTTGAACACCGTCAGCACCGCCAAGGTGGTCAGGCCCAGCGCCAGCGCCACGGGCTGGGTCTGGCCGGAGCGAACCGCCTCGACCAAGGCACGCGCCTGTCCGGCGATGCCGGGGCCGTCGGCTGCGATGCCCAGCAGCGCTGGCAACTGGCTGACCACCACCGTCAGCGCAATCCCGTTCAGGTAGCCATAGCGAATCGGCTTGGACAGCAGTTCGGTGACAAAGCCCAGGCGTGCCAGGCCGGCCACCACACACAGCCCACCGGACACGATGGCCAGCATGGCGGCCAGTGCCACCGCACGCGCGGGGTCGCCGCCGGACAGGGGCAGCACCACACCGATGACCAGGGCCACCAGGGTCGAGTCCGGCCCCAGCACGAGCACGCGGCTGGGGCCGAACAGGGCATAGGCCAGAAGCCCGAAGATGGTGGCGTAGAGACCAGCAATCGCCGGCACGCCCGAGGCCAGCGCATAGGCGATGCCGACCGGCACCATCACCGCGGGCAGGACCAGGCCGGCGAGGAGGTCATGGCGCAGCCAGGCCGGGTCATAGCGGCTCAGCAGATGCAGGCCCGGCAGCCAGCGCCGCCAGCCACTGGGGCGCGCGGACTGCAGTCCTTGTCGTGCGGCCGGGACGGGGGCCGAATCGCTCATGGGCGCCTGTTCGATGCGGTGCGGTCAACAACAATGAAAAAGCCCCGCAGGCGGGGCTTTTTCTCTCAGCGCCAGGAGCGCATCACGGCCATCACTTGGTGGCCATCACCCACTTGGCCAACTGCTTGGCTTCATCGGCACTCACCTGCGTGTTGGCCGGCATCGGCACCGGGCCCCAGACGCCCGAGCCACCCTTGATGATCTTCTCTGCGAGCTTGGCCTCGGCGTCTTTCTGGCCCTTGTACTTGGCGGCCACGTCCTTGTAGGCGGGGCCTACGACCTTCTTGTCCACGGCATGGCAGGCCATGCAGTTCTTCTTCTGGGCCAGCTCGGCGCTGGCAAGAGCGGAGCCGGAGCCCAGGGCGGCGGCCACAGCGGCCAGTGCAAACATCATCGTCTTCATGGGTACCTTTCGGGAGCCTTCAACGGGGTGGAAAGTGTCGAGAACCTGGGCCATTGTAGGGTCAGCGGCGAAAAGCCGTATCCTCGGGTCTCAATGCCTGAGAGGTGATTTTCATGTGGCTGATACTGGTCGGTGTGCTGCTGCTGGTGATGAAGGTCGGCGAGTTCTCGCCGGTCGCCGGCTGGAGCTGGATCTGGGTGCTCATGCCCTTCGGCCTGGCCGTGCTGTGGTGGGCCTGGGCCGACAAGGTGGGTTACACCCAGAAGCAGGAAATGAAGAAGCTCGACGAGCGCAAGGACGCCCGTCGAAACAAGTCACTCGAGGCGCTGGGCATAGACACGACCAAACGTAAACGCAAGTAAAGCTTGCCTTAAAACTTGTCCAGCACCGCGCCTTCGCTGGCGCTTGACGCATTGTTCGCAAACTTGGCCAGCACGCCGCGGGTGTAGCGCGGGGCCGGTGCCGTCCAGGTGGCACGGCGTTTGGCAATTTCCTCGTCGGAGACGTTCAGTTGCAGCAGCAGCTTGTGCGAGTCTATGGTGATGCTGTCGCCTTCCTGCACCAGGGCAATGGTGCCGCCGGCATAGGCCTCGGGTGCGACGTGGCCCACCACCATGCCCCAGGTGCCGCCGGAGAAGCGGCCATCGGTGATCAGGCCCACCGATTCGCCCAGGCCCTGGCCGATCAGCGCGCCTGTAGGGGCCAGCATCTCGGGCATGCCCGGGCCACCCTTGGGGCCCAGATAGCGCAAGACCATCACGTCGCCGGCCACGATCTGGTTCGCCATGATGGCGGCCAGCGCCGATTGCTCGTCCTCGAACACGCGGGCCGGGCCTGTCATCACCGGCACCTTCAGGCCGGTGATCTTGGCCACGCAGCCCTCGGGTGACAGATTGCCCTTCAGGATGGCCAGATGGCCCTGGGCGTAGATGGGATTGTCGTGGTTGCGGATGACGCTCTGGTCGGCGCGCGGCACATCGGGCACATCGGCCAGCGTCTCAGCGATCGTCTTGCCGGTGATGGTGATGCAGTCGCCATGCAGGGCGCCGGCGTTGAGCAGGACCTTCATCACCTGCGGAATGCCGCCGGCGTGGTGCAGGTCGATGGCCAGGTACTGGCCGCTGGGCTTGAGGTCGCACAGCACCGGTGTGCGCTGGC
>JADMJJ010000104.1 GCA_018780645.1 Burkholderiaceae bacterium | reverse complement strand
TTGCGAAGGAGCATGGCCGTGGACGCGGGCGCCAGATGCCCGAGCGGGCTGCTGCACGCAAGCTTGAGCCGATGGGCGCGAGAACTCGTGCTGGCCCTGAAATCCAAAGATGATCCGAAGGGCGTTCAGCGCAATGCTGGATTTCAGCTTGGCAGCGTGACCGGTCCTTCGCCCCGGTTTGCCCACCGCCTGGTCACGGCTTCTATGCAGCCATTGACTTGGCCTGACTGCTTTGATCCGATCGACCGGTAGCCGGTGTACTGCAGACTTAACGGGCGCTGGCGTTGGCCCGGTTTTCGCCGATGCGGGCTGGCATCTCCGAACCGGGAAAGCAAGGGCCACTGATCCGACGGCCTGCTCAGCCAGGCCAAGCCATCGCGGACGGTCAACGACCGGGTCACCTGCATGGAGCGCGATCAGCGACACGCTCTCAGAGGCAAGGCCCCGGCATCGGGTGGCGATCTCTGCCTGACTGAGCAGCAGGGACTGCAGCGAGGGAAGCCACTAGTCGCCCCAGCGATGCCCGAGAGCTAGCATCGACTCGGTAGCGAGTTCGAATCCCGCCGCCCCGACCAAAAATAAGTAGAGAAATCAATGGGTCAGATTCGAAAGTATCTGACCCATTTTTCATCGTGCAGCGCTATCTCTCCCTGGGGGCTAGTCCGGCACGGCCAATGCCTTCTCCATGAACACGCTGAAGGGGTCCTCGCGGTAGTCGCCGAACGGTCCGCGGCGCTGGTAGCCCAGTCGTTCGTACAGGCCAAGTGCTTCGTGCTGCAACGGGCCGGTCTCGAGTCGCAGCAGCGGCAGCTGCCCCCCCCGAGCCTCGGCTTCCAGCAGGTTCAGCAGTTGTTTGGCCAGACCCAGGCCGCGCTGATCGGCGCGGACGAACATGCGTTTGAGCTCGCCGTATCCGGGATAGATCACCAGCGCGCCGCAGGCCACGGCCTCGTCGGCGGCGTTGCGGGCAACAGCAAAGCGCAGCTGCGGCTCGGGCACGCTGGATAGGTCCAGCAGATAGCAGCTCTCGGGCGGGTAAAGGGTGCGCTGGTAGGCGTCGAGATCGGCGATCAGGGCCGCGACGCCCGGGGCGTCATGGCGCTCCAGGGCGATGCTCAGGTTCATGTCAGGCGAATCAATGGGTCTTGGGCCGCTTGCGCAGCGAGGCCAGGGCCTCGACGCGCTTGAGCAGCTCGCGGTCGTTCCAGGGTTTCTTGAAGATGCCGTACAGACCCTGATAGTCATGCACGCGGGCCGACAGCTCGTCGTGGCCGGTGATGGCGATGATGGGCAGGTCCTCGGTGTCCAGGCTGCCCTGCACCGCGGCGATCAACTCGAAGCCGTCCATATTGGGCATCTCCAGATCGGTGATCAGCACCGAGAAGTAGCCGGTGGCCAGCGCCTCCATGGCCTCTCTCCCGTCACCGGCAACCTCGACCTGGTAGCCGGCGCCGACAAACAGCTTGCGCAGCTTGGCGCGGGCCACGGCCGAATCATCGACCAGCAGGATGGCACCGGGCAGTTGCTCGGTGACCGGTGTTTCGGTGATGGGCGGAGGTGTCGGCTCGTTGACCGGCTTTGCCGTAGTTGGCAGAGCGGGCGGTGTGTCGTCGCCACGGCGCAGCGCCAGCACGAACAGCAGGATGGCGAAGGGCACGGCAATGACGAAGGGGAGCAGATAGGTGCTCAGCAGTTCCTGAATATCAAATTGCATGACGACTTCTCCTCACCTCATATGTCCTGCGCCCGGTCCTGGTGTGCACATGCTGCTGGTCGGTCGGTGCGGCTCCATGAGCGTACGCCATGCCCGCGCCTCCGATGGGAGGATTAGCGCCGGAGTTCGTGACAAATGAGCGCCGCTGCCGCGCCCTTTGCCCTCAGGCCAGGGCGGGCAGCAGGTAGTCGAAGGTGTAGAAATGCTGGCCGTCGGTGATTTTGATGTCCATCTTGCCGCTCAGACCCATCAGCTGGCCGGTGGCGGAGTCGGCCACCACATGGATGCTCAGCGACGAGGCGCCCCGGTCCATGCTGCCGCTGTGTTGCAGCGCGAATGTGCCGCTGCGCCCGGCCAAGGTGCCGGTCACCAGCTCCATGGCCACATAGCCGGCCGAACCCGGGACCGCTGAGCGGACCGCCAGCATCTGGCCCTTGCTGCTGCCGCTCAGATCCCCCTGGAATTGCTTGTCTATCAACATGCGGCCGGGCGCGCCCGCGCCGCTGTCTTCCGGTGTCTGCGGTATCAGCTTCACCTCGAAGGTGCCGGCAGCGTGGCTTGTCGTCGTCATGGTGTTCCTTGGAGGCTCAGGCAAGCGGTTCAGGCGTCGAAACGGATGGCGGCGGCGGGCAGGGCGCGTATCGCCGGGCCGAAGCTGGTCAGATCGGGCAGGGTGGCGTTGTGGTGGGCGCGGATCTGCGCGGCGCTGGCGTGGGGCTTGTCATGGGTGGTGTGGGTGTCTGCCACCAGGTCGACCGCATAGCCCAGGCCGGCGGCTCGGCGGGTGGTGGTGTCCACGCAGTATTCGCTGGCATAGCCGCAGACCACCAGCCGCTTGACGCCGGCGGCCTCCAGCTTCGCACCCAGCTCGGTGCGCAAGAAGGAGTCGGGTGTGGTCTTGGCGACGACCAGGTCGCCGTCCTCGACCAGCAGGCTCTGCTCCAGTGCCCAGCCCGGGCTGCCATGGGCCAGGGCGCTGCCGGGACGCTCGTGCTGGATGAAGATCACCGGCGCGCCGGCCCGGCGGGCGGCGGCGGCCAGGGTATTGATGCGGGCCAGCACGGCGTCGGCTTCTTCGGGCCGGGGGGCGGCATCGAACAGGCCGCGTTGAACGTCGATCACCAGCAGGGCGGATGTCATGAGGTCTCCAGGAAGTCGGATGTCAGTTTGTGGGACGGGCGCGATTCTGCATGACAAGGTATTCAGGACTTGCTGCCAAAGCGGGCGAGCGTGCGTTCGCGCAGCCGGGCCGCCTCGAGCACGCGGTCGCGCGGCTCGGCGTTCGTGACCAGGTCGCCGATCAGCCGGCCGGCCGTCGCCGTCACCTCGGCTATGGCTCGGTCGAAGGCCTGCTGGTTGGCCTTTGACGGTGTATTGAAGCCGCTGAGCTTGCGCACGAACTGCAGCGCGGCGGCGCGGATTTCGTCCTCGGTGGCCGGAGGCTCGAAGTTGAAGAGCGTCTTGATGTTCCTGCACATCTGGGTCTCCTGGGCTGTGCAGCGCTGATTTTCTGTCTTTGGCTTGGGTTCTGGGAGTGGGGAAATATACTGTATAAAAATACAGCCATCAAGCCACTTCCGATCACACTCCGTCAATGACTGCGCTTCCGTCCTATGCCGAGCTGCTGTGCACCAGCAACTTCAGCTTCCTCACCGGGGCCTCGCATCCCGAGGAGCTGGTGGCGCGCGCGGTGGAACTGGGCTATGCAGCGCTGGCCATCACCGACGAATGCTCGCTGTCTGGCGTGGTGCGCGCCCATGTCGAGGCCAAGGTGCGCAGCCTGCCGCTGATCATCGGTGCGCAGATGCGGCTCACGCCGACGCGCGACTGCGGGCTGGCCATGCGCCTGGTGCTGCTGGCCCAGACACGCCGCGGCTACGGCAATCTGTCGGAGTGGATCACCGTGGCGCGCCGCCGTGCTCCCAAGGGCAGCTATCTGGCCCACGCCACCGATGTGCAGGGCAAGGTGCCGCACCTGCCCTATATCGCCGGCCTGCCCGACTGCCTGGCCCTGCTGCTGCCCGAGCCGGGCGATGACTTCGAGAGCCTGCTGGCCCACGCGCTGTGGCTGAAGACCTGGTTCGGCGAGCGCGCCGGCCTGGGCCTGCCGCTGCTGCATGGCCCGCATGACAAGCTGTGGCTAGACGTCGTGCCCCGCGTGGCCGAGCTGACCGATCTGCCGCTGCTGGCTGTGGGCGATGTGCTGATGCATCTGCGCTCGCGCAAGCCGCTGCAGGACGTGCTGACGGCTACGCGGCTCAAGCAGACGGTGGCCGAGTGCGGCTATGCGCTGCAGCCCAATGCCGAGGCGCATCTGCGCTCGCGGGCGCGGCTGGCCCAACTCTACAAGCCTGAGTGGCTGGCCGCGACGGTGCGCTGGGCGGCCAGCTGCAGCTTCTCGCTGGACGTGCTGAAGTACGAGTACCCGCGCGAGATCGTGCCCGAGGGCGAGACCCTGGCCGGCTATCTGCGCCGGCTCGCCGAGGAGGGCTCGCGCACACGCTATCCCCAAGGCGTGCCCGCCGAGGTGCTCAAGCAGATCGAGCATGAGCTGGCCCTGATCGCGCAGCTGAACTACGAACCCTATTTCCTGACCGTGTTCGACATCGTGCGCTGGGCCCGCGCGCAGAACATCCTCTGCCAGGGCCGCGGCAGCGCGGCCAATTCCACCGTCTGCTTTTGCCTGTACGTGACCGCGGTGGATCCGGAGAAAACCGGCCTGCTGTTCGAGCGCTTCATCAGCGCCGAGCGGGGCGAGCCGCCCGACATCGATCTGGACTTCGAGCATGAGCACCGCGAGGAGGTGATCCAGTACATCTACCAGAAGTACGGCCGCCACCGCGCCGCGCTGACCGCCGTCAACATCCGCTACCGGCCGCGCAGCGCGCTGCGCGATGTGGGCCGGGCGCTGGGGCTGGACCTGGCGGTGATAGAGGCTGTGTCCAAGACCCAGCAATGGTTCGACGGCAGCCAGGTGGACTATGCGCGGCTGCAGGAGCAGGGCCTGGACGTAGCGGCGCCGCTGATACGGCTGTGGATGGAGCTGACCCAGGCGCTGATCAACTTCCCCCGCCACCTGAGCCAGCACCCGGGCGGCTTCGTCATCGCCCGCGACCAGATCGCCCAACTGCTGCCGGTGGAGAACGCGGCAATGGAGAACCGCAGCGTCGTGCAATGGGACAAGGACGATCTCGACGCCCTGGGCATTCTGAAGGTCGACATCCTGGCCCTGGGCATGCTGACGGCGATACGCCGCGCGCTGGACTTCATCGCCGCCAAGCTGGGCCGCGAGAGCTTCGCGATGACCGAGGTGCCGCAGGACGAAGACAAGGCTTCCTACGAGATGCTGTGCAGGGCCGACACCATAGGCGTGTTCCAGGTCGAGAGCCGGGCGCAGATGAGCATGCTGCCGCGGCTCAAGCCCCGTGAGTACTACGACCTGGTGATACAGGTGGCCATCGTGCGGCCGGGGCCCATACAGGGCGGCATGGTCCACCCCTATCTGCGCCGGCGCAGCGGCGAGGAGCCGGTGGACTGGCCCAGCGACGAGGTCAGGGAGGCGCTGGGCCGCACGCTGGGCATTCCTATCTTCCAGGAGCAGGTGATGCAGCTGGCCATCAAGGCCGCCGACTTCACGCCCGGCGAGGCCGACCAGTTGCGCCGCGCGATGGCGGCCTGGAAGCGCAAGGGCGGCCTGGGCCCGTTCCACGAGCGCCTGGTCGGCCGCATGGTGAAAAAGGGTTATGAGCCCGAGTTCGCCGAGCGCATCTTCAAACAGATCCAGGGCTTTGGCGAGTACGGTTTCCCGGAGAGCCATGCGGCCAGCTTCGCGCTGCTGGTCTACATCAGCGCCTGGCTCAAATGCCATCACCCCGACGCCTTTCTGGCCGGCCTGCTGAACAGCTGGCCGATGGGCTTCTACGCCCCGGCCCAGCTGGTGCGCGATGCCCGCGAGCATGGTGTGCAGGTGCTGCCGGCGCGCGTGGAGCTGAGCGACTGGGAGGCCAAGCTGGAGCCGTTGACGGGAGGTGAGGGTGGCGCGCTGCATATCGGCGTGCCCGGGGTGGTGTTGTCGGCGCAGACCGAGGCGCTGCTCGCGCCGCTGCAGCCTGTGCGCCTGGGCTTGAACAGCATCAAGGGCCTGGCCAGGGCGGTTGCCGAGCGCATCGTCGCGGCCCGAGCCGAGCAGGCGCTGAGCACCGTTGAAGACCTGAGCCGGCGCGCGGAGCTCACCGCCCACGACCTGAATGTGCTGGCCGAGGCCGATGCCTTGCGGGCGCTCACCGGCCACCGCCATCAGGCGGCCTGGGTGGTGGCGGGCGTGGACACGCGGCCCACCGCCCTGCTGCGCGAGGCGCGCACCGAGGAGGCCGAGGTGCTGCTGGCCGCGCCTACGGTGGCCGAGGAACTGCAGGCCGACTACCGCCGCTCGGGCCTGACCCTGGGCCCGCACCCGCTGGCCCTGCTGCGCGAGCAGCTGAATGCCTTCAAGGTGCAGCCGGCCGCGGTGCTGAACAGGTTTCCGGATGGTCGGCTGGCGCGGGCCAGCGGCATCGTCACCCACCGCCAGCGGCCCGGCACGGCCAAGGGCACGATGTTCGTCACCCTGGAAGACGACACTGGCCAGGTCAACATCATCGTCTGGCCCCGGGTGGCCGAGGCCCAGCGCAAGCCGCTGCTGGCGGCGCGGCTGATGACGGTCTATGGACAGTGGCAATGCCAGGGCGAGGTCAAGCATCTGGTGGCGGCCATGATCATCGACCACAGCCATCTGATGGACGGCCTGGTCAGCCGCAGCCGCGATTTCCGCTAAGCCTGTCCCATCCCGTCCCGAGGCGGATGCCGGCCGCCACCGGATTCTCGCCAGCCATCACAAAGGCCGTGCATCGAGGCGGTGGCGCGCTCACATTCGGGGCTCTTCAACCAACGGAGGACGCTTCATGCAAGTTCGCCACTATGTTCTTGGCGCCGCCCTGCTGGCCCAGCTGCTGCCCTGCACGCTGCAGGCGCAGACCAGCACCGACAAGCCCGAATGGACCCAGCGCGAAATCACCCGCAACAAGGCCACGGCGCGGCGTGTCTATGAAGAGGGCCTGAGCCAGGGCCGCTTCGAGGTGCCCTATACCAAGGACTTCGTCGGCCATGGCGGCGGCACGGCGACCTTCACGCACGAAGACGGCATCAAGGAGGCCAAGGGCTGGCGCCAGGCCTTCCCGGACCTTAAAGTAAGCGTCGACAGGGTCGTGGCCGAGGGCGATCTGGTCACCGTCAGCTGGACGGCGCGCGGCACCAATACGGCCGCCGGCCAGGGCATCCCGGCCACCGGAAGAAGCGTGCGGACCAGCGGCATCACGATGTTCCGCTTTGCCGATGGTGCGATTGCCGAGGAATGGACCGCCGGCGACGCGCTGGGCCTGCTGCGCCAGCTCGGGCTGCTGCCGACGCCGCCAGCCCGGGTGGCGCAGGGGCAGTAACAGGGGAGATCTCGATGACAGCAAGCAAGCGCCGCATCGCCATCGCAACCGCCATTGTCTTCGGCGCCTGGACCCTGGTGGGCGGCCTGCTCGCGACCCAGGCCTGGGTGTCGTACGCGATGCGCGCCGAGCCCATCGCCTGGGGACGCGCGCTCGGCGTATGGCTCGCCTGGGCCTGGCTATGGGCGCTGCTGACGCCAGTCGCATTCCGGCTCGTCGAGCGCTTTCCGCTGGAGCGGCCGCGGCTGGCGCGGGCCGCCACTGTCCACCTGCTGGCCGGCGCGGTGTTGGCCACCGTGGACATCGCGCTGTTTGCGGTGCTGGCGCCCCATGTCGGGGCCTTGCACGCGGGCACCGACTGGTGGGCGACATTCTCGCGGCTGCTGGGCACCACCTTCCTGCTGAACCTGCCGGTCTACGGCCTGGTGGTGGGCGTGGCCGAGGGATTGCGGCTGGTCCGGGCGGCGCGGCAGCGCGAACGACGCGCGCTTCAGCTAGAGGCGCAGCTGGCCGAGGCGCGGCTGCTGGCGCTGCGGGCCCAGCTGCAGCCGCACTTCCTGTTCAACGCCCTCAACACCGTGCAGGTCCTGATGCGTGAAGACGTGGACGTCGCCGACCGCATCCTGGTGCTGCTGAGCCAGCTGCTGCGCCGGGCGCTGGAGTCCTGCGCCACACAGGAGCTTGAGCTGCGCGAGGAGATTGCCTTTCTCGAAGCCTATCTGGCGATCGAGCAAACTCGCTTCGACTCTCGCCTGAGCTATCGCATAGCTGTCGATCCGCAGCTGCACGGCGCGCGGGTGCCCAGTCTGATCCTGCAGCCACTGGTCGAGAACGCGGTCCGCCATGGTCTGACCGGTCAACCTTCGCCGGGGCGCATCGACATCGCGGCCAGGCGCATCGGCGACATGCTCGAGCTGACGGTGCGGGACAACGGCCCGGGCATGGACCGCGCGGCACATGACGGGATCGGGCTGTCAAACACCCGGGCGCGGCTGAAGCTGCTGTATGGCACCCAGCACTCGTTCGAGCTGAGGGCCGCTGGCGAGGGCGGCCTGTTGGCCGCGTTGGTGATTCCGCTGCGGTCGATGGAGGGGGCATGACGATTCGCACACTGCTCGTCGATGACGAAATCATCGCGCTGCGCGGCCTGCATCAGCGCCTGCTGCACGAGACCGACATTGAGGTCGTTGGCCAGTGTGAAGACGGGGCCTCGGCCATTGCCGCCATCAACGACCTGCGACCCGACCTGGTGTTTCTCGACATCCAGATGCCCGGGCTCGGCGGCTTTGACGTGATAGCGGCCATAGGCCTGGCGCAGATGCCGGCGGTGATCTTCGTCACCGCCTTCGACCAGTTCGCCCTGCGCGCCTTCGATGTGCATGCCGTCGACTATGTGCTCAAGCCCATCGACAGCGAACGCTTTCAGCAGGCGCTCGCCTGGGCACGCCAGACCCTGCAACAGCCGGCGGCGGGGTGCCTGAAGGAGCGCATTGCCGCCGCCCTCGAAGACCTGGGGCTGGCGCCGCGCCGCTGGGCCAGGCGCCTGGCGATCAAGTCGGCCGGCCGTGTGGTGCTGGTCGAGGTGGGCGACATCGACCGCATCGAGGCGGCCGGCAACTACGCCGAGATCTGCATCGGGGCCAAGAGGCACCTGCTGCGCGAAACCCTGGCCAGTCTCGAAGGGCGGCTCGATCCGGCCGGCTTCGCGCGCATATCCCGTGCGGCCATCGTCAATATCGAGCGGGTGCGCGAGCTGCAACCGATGTTCAGCGGCGATTTCGTCGTGCTGCTGAAAGACGGCACTCAGGTCGCGGGCAGCCGCCGCTATCGCGAGACACTGGACAGGCTGCTCAGTTGAAGGTCGTGCCTCGGGCCGCAGCAGGAGGCCGGGGCGTGCGCTACAGTCGCGGCCATGTCTGAAGCACTCCAACTCCACGGCAAGCACATCGTGCTGGGCCTGTCCGGCGGTATCGCCTGCTACAAGGCCGCCGAGCTGACCCGCGCGCTGATCAAGGCCGGCGCCACCGTGCAGGTGGTGATGAGCGAGGCCGCCGAGCAATTCATCACCGCGGTGACGATGCAGGCGCTGTCCAACCGCCCCGTCTACACCAGCCAGTGGGACGCCCGCGAGGCCAACAATATGGCCCATATCAACCTCAGCCGCGAGGCCGATGTCATCCTGGTGGCGCCGGCCAGCGCCGACTTCCTGGCAAAGCTGGTGCAGGGCCGGGCTGACGATCTGCTGAGCCTGATGTGCCTGGCCAGGCCCATCGAACGCTGCCCGCTGCTCGTGGCCCCGGCGATGAACCGCGAGATGTGGGCCCACCCGGCCACGCAGCGCAATATCCGCCAGCTGCGCGAGGACGGCACCACGCTGCTGGGCCCGGACGCCGGCGACCAGGCCTGCGGCGAGATCGGCGATGGCCGCATGCTCGAAGCGCTGGACCTGCGTGACGAGGTGATCGCCTTCTTCCAGCCCAAACTGCTTGCGGCTAAGCGCCTGTTGATCACCGCCGGCCCCACCTTCGAACCCATCGATCCGGTGCGCGGCATCACCAACCGCTCCAGCGGCAAGATGGGCTTTGCCATCGCCCGGGCCGCGGCCGAGGCCGGTGCCCAGGTCACCCTGGTGGCGGGCCCGGTGCATCTGCCCACGCCGCGCGGTGTGCAGCGCATCGATGTGCAGACCGCCCAGCAGATGCATGACGCGGTTCTTCCCCGCGTCGCCGCCCATGAGCTGTTCATTGCCACGGCGGCCGTCGCCGACTGGCGGCCGGCCGAGCTGTCCGAGCACAAGATCAAGAAGAACGGCAGCAAGCTGGCCCCGAGCTTCGAGTTGACCGAGAACCCCGACATCCTGGCCGCCGTGGCACGCCTGCCGGCCGGCCAGCGCCCGTTTTGCGTCGGCTTCGCCGCCGAGAGCCAGGACCTGGTCAAGCATGCGCGTGAAAAGCTGGTGCGCAAGAACGTCGAGCTGGTCGTGGGCAACCTCGGCCCTGCCACCTTCGGCCGCGACGACAACACGCTGGTGCTGGTCGATGCGCAGGGCCAGCGTGAGCTGGCCACCGCCGACAAGCTGAGCCTCGCCCGCGAGCTGGTGCGCGAGATCGCGGCCCGCCTCGGCACCAAGACACACTGAATGATTGAAGGAAGATTCCATGCTCAGGCGTATTGAAACCCGCATCGTGAACGCTCTGCTGGGCGACAGCATCCCGCTGCCGAGCTACGCGACCGATGGGTCTGCCGCCCTGGATCTGCGTGCCTGCATCGCCGAAGCCGTGACCCTGGAGCCGGGCGGCCGCGCGCTGGTGCAAACCGGGCTCGCAATCAATATGATGGATCCCGGCCTGGTGGCCATCGTGGCCTCTCGCTCCGGCCTGTCGCTCAAGCATGGCGTGCGGGTGGCCCAGGGCATAGGCGTCATAGATGCCGATTACCACGGCGAGATTGGCGTGATTCTGGCTAATGATGGCCAGCTGCCCTATGTCGTTCAACCGGGTGAGCGCATTGCCCAGCTGATGTTCCAGCCGGTCGTTCAGGTGGCCCTGCAGGTGGTCGAAAAATTCTCCACCGAGACAGGCCGGGGCGAAGGCGGATTCGGCAGCACCGGTAAGGGCTAGTCGTGACGAGCTGCGCACAGGCACCGAGATGCTCGACCAGCAACTCGGGCCGCGTGGCCAGGGCCTAGAACAGCGGATGGATCATGGACTTCAGCCGCGTGCGCGCGAGCGGGTCAGCCAGGCGAAGATGCCTGCCGCCACAGCACCTGCCGCGGCGGCAATCAGTATCGACTTCACCGGCTCGTCCTTGATGTAGCCGACCGTCATGTCACCTGCGCGGTGCACCTGATCCCGCACCTGGCCGCTGGCCTGGCGAGCGCGGTCCAGCGTGCGGCGGGCCATGTCATCAACCTGGGCTGCGGCGCGGTTCAAGGCAGCCGGTGCCGCCTGGCCGAGATCGTTGAGGCTGGCCTGCGCGCTGTTGACGGCCGCGTGAGCAGCCGAAGCGACCTGGTCAACCTTGGTATTGGCTTGATCGGCGACTGCATTGACCTCGGTACTGATGATTCTGTTCATGATGAATTCCTGCTTGGATGGGTTGGACGAAGAGGGGCTGGGCGCTTCAGCGGCGCATCAGACCCACAAGAGAGGTGGCCACGGCCAAGACAACGAAGACAAAGAACAGAATCTTGGCGATGCCCGCAGCACCGGCGGCGATGCCACCAAAGCCGAACAGTGCGGCAACCAGAGCGATGACGAAGAACACGACGGCGTAGTGCAGCATTTCGTACTCCTTGAAGATCGACCCGGAAGCCGGATCTTGGCCACTCGCACCGACGATTCGCTGCGATGACCCGACTCTACGGACGCGGCCGGTAGACATCGGCAGGCCCGCTCCTCAAGCCGCTGTCGGCGCAGGCGGGTGCTCGTTGTAGGACCTTGCTTACGACGGCTGGCCTGTCAGCCGCTTGCGCGGCGCCGCCGCAGCTGTTTCGGGCTGTCGGGATGCAGTCCTACAAAGACTTGGGTCAAACCTGCGTGGTCAGCCTGGGCGGTGACCGGCACCATGGCTTCATGCGCGGCTGGGCGCCTGGCGACAGCCCGCAATGCAAGCCTTCCATCAAGGAGTCACCATGTTCAAACGCATTCTTCCGCTGCTCGCGACCGGACTGCTTGTCTGGCAATACCAGATCTATCGACGCAACCGTCAGTTGCAGGGTCAGATGGCTGCCGCCAAGGCCAAGCCGACCGAGGTCACGACCTGGGAGGGCGAGGGCGGCGCATTGCGTGGCAGCGGTAGCCAGCTCGGTCCGGCGCCAGTGCAGTCCTGACCGATTGGACTGCCTGAAGCGGACCGAAACGTTCAGCAAGGTCGCTGGGCACGGCTGTGCGGGCGCTGTTCCCGCACCTTGCCGAACCTGTCAGAGCCGAGTCGGCGTGACGAGGCGTCAGAGCTGCGACCGGCGTGCCGTCAACAGAACCGCCAATCCGGTCACCAGCAACAAGACCGTCGTGGGTTCCGGTATCGGTGACGGCGAGAAGCGCTGCTCGAAGCTCGTCAGGCTCGCATCGTCCGTGGCCTCGGTGGCCCAGACCAGGATGTTCTTGGCGGCCCAGACCTGACTGACCGGCGCAAAGGTAGCGCTCTGGGTGAGCAGGCTGGTCTGGACGCTGTCCAGGTAGCTGAACTCAACCGCGTTCACACCCAGGTCGCCCAAGCCGGAGCCGCTGCCGTAGGTCTCGTGGATGTAGCTGCCGTTGTCGTTGCTGCCATCGTTCAGCCCGGTGCTCGATCCAACCGATGCCAGGGCTATGGTGGTGGTGGCGCCCTTGATGAGCCAGCCCGCGCCGGTGGTGCTGGCGCGGAAGCTCAGGGCCAGGTCGACAAAAGCGAAGACGTCGTCGCCGACGACCCCCAGCTCCTCATTGCTGACCGTGAACAACAGCCCCTGGCCGGGGTGGGCGCCGCCGTCGGTGAGCGCACTGACGTCGACATTGGCCAGATTGAAACTGCGCGCGGGGTCACTGGCACTGAAGGCCGTGACGCTGAAGCTGTCGAAGATCAGATTGCCTGCCGTGAGGCTGCTGCCGCCCAGCAGGTCGGCCAGCGGTACGGCCTGGGCGCCGCCCAGAAGGCCCAGGGCGATGCCGGCAGCGACGAGGGTCTTGCGCAAGAAAGGGGTCATGTGGTGCTCCTTGATTGAATCCGTCAGCGAACGGCGCAGCTGTTGGCGGTGCATTTGGTCAGGCAGGCCTTGACGTCATTGGGCGTGATGCGTCCGTCGCCGTCGCCATCACGCGGGTCATTCGGTCCGCTGGCTGAGGTGCCCCGGGCGCGGCTGATGAGCGAGAGATCGTTCTGGTCGATGTCGCCATCCATGTCGGCATCACAGCGCCCCAGCGCGGCGCCGGTGACCGTCATGTCGTAGAGCACCGGCGACTGGTTCTGCGGGTTGGCGTTGAAGGTCATCTTCACCTGCAGGTAGCGGCCGGACTGGCCGGTGAATGCACTGCCGCTGGTCACTGCCTGGAAGGGCTTGCCGGCCAGCTGGGCCTTGTCGTCCGCCGACCGGACCTCGGCCGCCAGACTGGTGCCGCTGGGCATCAGTGCCGACCACGAGACCCTGCCCCAGGCGCTGCCATTGACGCCGCCGTCATGGTCCACAGTCCAGCTGCCGGTCTTGGTGGTGATGCTCAGCGCTGCGGTGCCAGAGGCGTCGCTATAGGTGTAGGGCTCGTAGCCCACACCGATGACGCCAAGGAAGTCGCCGCTGCTGCCGGCGTACTTGGCCATATTGTGGGTGGCACGGTGTACCTGCCAGATGGCATTCTCGGAGTCGGCGATCACGCCGCGGCTGTCGGCGCTACCCACCTGGCTGACCTTGTCCCACAGCACCCCGCCGGTGGCATCGAACTTCACCACACCGCCGTCACGCTTGCTCACCAGGATGCTGCCGTCGTTGTCGGTGCCCACGGCGTAGGTGCAATAGTTGGCCTTGGCCGGGCGCACCCAGTTGTCGGTGCCATCGTCCACATGCTCGACATAGCTGTTGCATGAGCCACCCATGATCACATGGGTCACGTTGTTGGCATCACGGCGCAGCGCCAGACCATAGACGGCGCTGGGCATGGGGATGCTGCGCACCGTGTGGGGGCCGCTGTTGCTGCCGGTGTTGGCAATGCGGGTCAACGTGGCCTGGTCCCAGTTGGCTCCCCACAGCGTGCCGTTGGCATCGATCAGGCAGCCGTAGTTCGGGCGTCCGTTGGTCGACACGGGGCCGGCCAGGGTGCTGCCGTCCACCGAGCTGATCTTGAAGTACTCGGCGTTGTTGTACAGGCCCACCCACAGGTGCCCGTCGGTGCCGATGCACAGGGCGCGGCCGATGCCGTTGCTGCGCGTGATGCCATTGGCATAGCTGCCGTCCGGCACGCGCCGCGCCCAGGCCACGCGCTCGTCCCTGAGTTCGCTGTTGTCGATCAGGCCGTTGGCGTTGTCGTCCACCAGCGGCAGCATCTCGGCGGTCTGGATCTTGCCGTCGGCATTCGTGTCGGTGGACGTGTCGACCACGCCGTTGCCGTTGCGATCCACCGAGCTGTTGTTGAGTATTTTCAGTACCGTGGGGTGGCCGCCAAACCAGCGGTTCAGCACATAGGCATTGCCGTCCTTGTCCACCGCCGTGCGCGAAGGGGCCGGACCGCTCCAGGCATCGTGCGCATGGGCACCTGAATTGAACCAGGTGCGGTAGCGCGCCACTTCGCGCCCGGGCGAACCGCCCTGCTGTTTCGAGTCGATCTTCGACAGGGTGTCCTCGCCGGCATTGGCGATCCACAGCACCGGGAAGCTGGTGCCGGTGACATTGAGCTGCAACTGGTTCGCGTTGGGCGCGCTGTGGTTCAAGCCGATCAAGGTGCCCAGTTCGAAGTCGGCGTCGAGCGTGTAGGTCTTGGTGCCGGCGGTGGCACTGCCACTGGCCAGGGCCAGCATCAGCGCCAAGGGGGTGAGTCGGAGGTGCGGCATTGTTGTCATGAGTGGGCTCCGTCGGTCAATCGTCGGTCAGTGGGTGAGTGTGGGCGGCTGTAGCCGCAGGGGGCGCACCCCCACGTCATGTCCGCTGTTGCGGGTCAGCCGGGCAGGCGCATCACCGTTCAGCGGAACGGCGTACAGCTGGGCATTGCCGTCGCGCAGACTGACGAAGTAGATGGCGCTGCCGTCGGCCGCCCAGGCGGGGTAGTTGTCCTCGTCCGGGTGGCGTGTGAGGTTGACGACGCTGCTGCCATCCGCATTCATCACATAGATGTCGCCCCTGGCCATCTCGGTGCGTGTGCCTTCACGGCTGGAGACGAAGGCAATGCGCCGGCCGTCCGGCGCCCAGATGGGAAACGCATTCGTGTAGGCGTTGTCGGTGAGCTTGGCCGGCAGCGTGCCATCCACGTTGACGACTTGCACGTTCATCGCCGGCGACTTGGCCTCCACATAGGCCAGACGCCGGCTGTCCGGTGACCAGGACGGAAAGCTCTTGCCGCCCTTGGACAGTGCGCTGGTCAGATCTCTGGGTTTGCCTCCGGCAGCGGGCATGAGATGGATCTCCGATCCGCCCTTTTCGCTGAAGGCCACAAAGGCGAGCCAGCGCCCATCGGGCGAGGGCACCGGGGGGCCCTTGTCGCCGTCGCCCGTGGTGAGCGGCGTGACGCCCGTGCCATCGGCATGCATGGCATAGAAATTGGCCCAGCCGCTGCGCAGTGAGCGGAACACGATGCGTCCATCCGGCAACCAGGCCGGTGCGTTGTCGGCCTGGTCACTGACGGTCAGGCGTGTGGCCCGGCTGCCGTCGGCCTGCATCACATAGACCTCGGCGTTGCCATCGCGGTAGGAAGTGAAAACGATGCGCTTGCCGTCCGGTGACCAGGCGGGCTCGGTGTTCTCGGCCGGGCCACGGGTAAGTGCATGCTCGCCCGAACCGTCGGCATTCATGATGTGGATCTGCGCGTTGCCGCCGCGGTTGGACACAAAGAGCAGCGGTTGCGCCGGTGCGGCGATGGCGCTGCCGATCGAGGCGCAGAGCAGGGCCAAGGCAAGCAAGCTCTTGGTCATGGCCGGCCCTTCAGCGCATGAAGCCCAAGCGGCCGCTGCCGATCAGCTGACCCGCCGCATCGAACACCTCGACGCCGTAACCGCCGGTGATGCTCAGCGTGTACTCGAACTTGAGCTTGCCCTGGGCATCGGCCACGGTCTGGTGAACGGTGACGCCACCCCCGGGGTGCTTGATGCGCAGGGTCACCGGCGCACTGGCGCCGAGATTTCCTCCATTGATGACCAGTCGCTGATCAGAACTCGGCGTTGATGGAACCGAGACCCACTTGTCGGCGGCAAAACTCGCGCTTGTCAGACCGATGCCGAGGGCGAGCAGCAGGGGCTTGATGAGACTGGTCATGGGTGCTCCGGAGGGTGGACTGCATGTGGGTGTTGCCTTTGCAGCTATGCTCCCCCCGCGCCCGCGGGCCGTCGTTGCGCGTGGTCAAT
>JADMJJ010000002.1 GCA_018780645.1 Burkholderiaceae bacterium | reverse complement strand
GCCTGGCCGAGCAGATCCAGCCGCACTTTCTGTTCAACACGCTGAACCTGATTTCTTCGGTGATGTACGAGGACGTGCCCCGGGCCGACCGCATCCTGTGCCAACTGGCCGATCTGCTGCGCCAGGCGCTGGCCGCCCAGCAGGCGGGCTGGCACAGCCTGGCCCAGGAGCTGCAGCTTGTGGAGCCCTTTCTGGCCATCATGCAGGCCCGCTTCGGGCCGCGGTTGCAGGTGCGCATCGAGGCCTCCGAAGCGGCGCGGCATTGCCGGCTGCCGGCCCTGCTGCTGATCTCGCCGGTGGAGAACGCCATCAAGCATGACGTGGCGGCCAGCAGCGCCAGCGTCGAGGTGGCGGTGCGCGCCTGGGTCGAGGGGCAGGTGCTGCATCTGTCGGTAGAGAACAGCGGCGCGGCACCGCAGCGCACCGAGCGCGAGGGGGCGCTGGGCCTGGCCAATCTGCGGGCGCGGGTGCTGGGTCACTTCGGCCCGGGCGCGTTGGTGGACTTGCGCGCCGGTGCGGCCGGCGGCAGCGTGCTGAGCCTGAGTTTGCCGATGGAGCCCGCCGCATGAGGCTTTTGATCGTCGACGACGAACCGCCGGCGCGGGCCAAGCTGCGGCGCCTCCTGCAGGCCATGCCCGAGGTCAGCTGGCTGGGCGAGGCGGGCGATGCCGAGCAGGCCTTGGCGTTGCTGCAACGAGAATGGGTCGACGCCGTGCTGCTGGACATACAGATGCCGGGCCTGAGCGGCCTGGAGCTGGCGCTGCAAATGCCGTCCGGTGTTCAGGTCGCCTTCTGCACCGCCTACGACGAGCATGCCGTGCGCGCGTTCGAGCTGAACGCGGTCGACTACCTGCTCAAGCCCTTCACGGCCGAGCGCCTGGTGCAGACGGTGCAGCGCCTTACTGCCCGGCTGGCCCGGCACGCGCCAGCGCAAGGTTCGCTGCTCGGCGCGCTGCAGCAGCTGCAACCGGTGGCTGCCCACTGGCTGGTGATGAGCCAGGGCAGGCTGCACAAGCTGCCGCTGGCCGAGGTCGAGTGGGTGGCCGCGGCCGACAACTACATCGAGCTGCATGCGCCGCCGCACAGCTACCTGGAGCGGCGCAGCCTCGGCACCTTTCTGGACCACCCGGCGGCAGGCGGCTTTGTGCGGGTGCACCGCTGCCATGCGGTGAATGCCGCGCATATCCAGGCCATTGCACCGCTACCCCATGGCGAGGCCAGCCTCACCCTGAGCTCGGGCCAGCAGCTGCGGGTGTCGCGCAGCTATCGCGCCCGGCTGAAGTAGAGCAGCTCGCCCCAGCCGCGGTGCAACTCGCCCCGCGGCGCTTTGCGGCCGGGGCGTTCGTGGCGATGCTGTCGGCCATGAACACCGCTACCCCACCGGCGCAACGCCAGTTCTTCCTCGATTGGCTGCGCATCCTCGCCTTCGCCCTCCTGGTGCCCTACCACGTGGGCATGTACTACGTCAGCTGGGACTGGCATGTGAAGAGCGCCGAGCTGCACCCCGGCCTGGAGATCTGGATGCAGCTCAGCTCGCCCTGGCGCATGGGCCTGCTGTTCCTGATCGCCGGCGCGGCCAGCAGCTTGCTGATGCAGCGTCAGCCCACCGGCTTCCTGCGCTCACGCAGCAAGCGCCTGCTGTGGCCCCTGCTGTTCGGCATGCTGGTGATCGTGCCGCCGCAGGCCTACTACGAGGTCGTCACCAAGGTGGCCTATGCCGGCAGCTATCTGGACTTCATGCAGCTCTATCTGCAGGCCTACAAGGGCTTCTGTCGCGGCACGGATTGCCTGATCCTGCCGACCTGGAACCACCTGTGGTTCCTGCCTTACCTGTGGGTCTACAGCCTGATGGGCTGGGCGCTGCTGCGTCTGTGGCCGCGCTGGAGCGAAGGCTGTGCCGCCTGGCTCGGGCGACATGGCAGCGCCGTGACACTGCTGCTGGTGCTGGCCCTGCCGCTGATGGCGGCCCGTGGTCTGGTGGGGCTGTTTCCGGGCACCCACAATCTGGTCTGGGACTGGTACAACCACGCGCAATACCTGCCCCTGTTCCTGACCGGTCTGCTGCTGGCGCAAAGCAGTTTCTGGGAACTGGCGCAGCGGTATCGCTGGCTGGCCTCCGGCCTGGCCGCGCTGGCCTGGGTTCTGGTGATGCTGTACTTCAATCACTACCGCGAGGTGGCCCCGCCCGAGGCGCTGCGCTGGGCCCAGCGGGCGTTGTATGGCGCGATGCAGTGGTGGTGCCTTGTTGCGATCTGCGGCCATGCTCGGCAGCACCTGAATGTCGAGCACCGCTGGCGGGCGGTGCTGACCTCGGCCGTGTTCTGTGTCTACATCCTGCACCAGACCGTGATCGTGCTGCTGACCCGGCTGCTGCTGCCGCTTGGCCTGCCGGCGGCCATCGAGGGGCCGCTGCTGATCGTGCTGTGCTTCGCCCTGTGCGCGCTGGGCTTTGTGCTGGTGCGCCGGGTGCCCGGCCTGCGCCTGCTGCTTGGCATTTCTAGCAACGGTAGGACGGATCCTCGCGGTCTATCAGGCGCTGCATTGCATCGAACGCGTCCTGCCCGGCACCAAACTTCGGGTTGAAGTTCAAGGAGTCGCGCACGCAGCCCTTCAGCACCTCCTCGGGAATGGCGCGCGCCCTGCCCATGCTGTGGGTGGCCAGCTGCACCTCGCAGGCGCGGTTCAGCAGCCACATCAGCGAGAAGCAGTTCGCCAGATTGAATCCGATGGTCACCGGGCCGTGGTTGCGCAGCAGCAGCACCGGCTTATCGCCTGCGCTTTGCAGGATGCGCCGGCCCTCCTCCAGGTGCACGGTGATGCCCTCGAAGTCGTGGTACGCCACCTTGCCGAACAGCTGGGCGGCGTAGAAGTTGGTGAACTCCAGCCCGTTCTCGGCGCAGCACACGGCCATCGTCGGTGTGGTGTGCACATGCATCACGCAATGCGCCTCGGGGAGGGTCTCGTGGATGGCGCCATGGAAGGTGAAGCCGGCCGGGTTGATGGGCCAATCCGAATGGCCGACGATGTTGCCGCGCACATCGACCTTGACCAGATTCGAGGCACACACCTCGGAGTAGTGCAGGCCGAAGGGGTTGAGCAGGAAGTGGCCCGGCTCGCCCGGCACGCGCAGCGAGATGTGGTTGTAGATCAGCTCGGTCCAGCCCATGCGGTCGAAGATGCGGTAGGCGGCGGCCAGTTGCACGCGGGCCTCCCACTCCTCGGGGGCGAAGCGGGTGGGGCGGGTGTAGGGGCCTGTGCTTGCTGCGCTCATGGCATGTCCTTTGCTCAATAGCCGCCGCTGGTCTTGGGCGCGGCCGGTGCCTGCTTGAACTGGCGCACCAGATCGGTGGCAGCGCGCACCAGCAGCGAGGTGTCGACGCCGACGGCGACGAACAAAGCGCCGGCGTCCAGGTACTGCTGGGCCTGCTTGGGATCGGTCGCCAGAATGCCCGGGGCCTTGCCGGCGGCACGCACGGCCGTGATGCCATCGAGCAGCACGCGCTGCACCTCGGGATGATTCGGCTGGCCCAGATAGCCCATGGACGCCGAGAGATCGGCCGGGCCGAAGAACACGCCGTCCACACCCTCGGTGGCGGCGATTGAACCCAGGTTCTGCACGCCCAGCACCGTCTCCACCTGCACCAGCAGGCACATCTGCGCATTGGCCTGCTGCGGGTAGTCGGCGATCTGGTTCCAGCGCGAGGCCCGGGCCAGGGCACTGCCCAGGCCGCGTATGCCTTCGGGGGCATAGCGCATGGCCTTGACCATCAAGGCGGCCTGTTCGGGGGTATCGATCATCGGCACCAGCAGCGTCTGCGCGCCCACATCGAGCAGCTGCTTGACCAGGGCCACCTCGCCCTGCACCGGCCGCACGATGGGGTGCACCGGATAGGGGGCCACCGCCTGCAGCTGGGCCATGATGGAGCGCACGTCATTGGGCGCATGCTCGCCGTCGAGCAGCAGCCAGTCGTAGCCGGTGCCGGCCAGCGCCTCGGCCGCGCTGGTGTTGGCCAGGCCGACCCAGAGGCCGATCTGCGCGCGCTTCTCGGCTATCGCTTGCTTGAAGGTGTTGATGGGCAAATGCATAGCGTCTCTCAGTCGGGTAGCCCGGATGCAATCCGGGGCCATTACGGTGATGGGCTTATCCTGTCCCGGATTGCATCCGGGCTACGGAACTCAAACAAACCTGAAGGCTACCGCCCCCAGCGGGCCGTAGTCCACATGGAATGTATCGCCGGCCACGGCCGGCGTGGGGCGGGTGAACGAGCCGGCCAGCACCACGTCGCCGGCGTTCAGCTGTTCGCCATAAGGCGCGATCTTGTTGGCAAGCCAGGCCACGCCGGTGGCCGGGTGGTTGAGCACGCCGGCAGCCAGGCCCGTTTCCTCGATCACGCCATTTTTGTGCAGCAGGGCGCCGACCCAGCGCAGATCCACATCCATCGGCCTGACCGGCCGGCCTCCGAGCACGATGCCGGCATTGGCCGCGAAGTCGGAGATCGTGTCGAAGACCTTGCGCATCTGCTTGGTGTCGCGGTCGAACTGCTCGATGCGGGCGTCGATGATCTCGATCGCCGGCGTCACATAGTCGGTGGCCGACAGCACGTCGAACAGCGTGACATTGGGGCCCTTCAACGGCTTGGCCAGGATGAAGGCCAGCTCGACCTCGACGCGTGGCGCGATGAAGTCCTTGATCGGTATGTCACCGCCCTGCTCGTAGAACATATCGTCCAGCAGCGGCGCGTAGTCGGGCTCGGTGATCTGCGAGGCCTGCTGCATCGCCCGCGAGGTCAGACCGATCTTGCGGCCCCGGATGACGCGGCCCTGGGCCAGGCGCAGCTTGACCCACTCGCGCTGGATCGCATAGCCGTCCTCGATCGTCATCGTCGGATGGGTCTTGGAGAAATGGCGCAGTGGCGTGCGGGTGACGCGCGCTGCCTCGAGCTGGCGGGCGAGGTCTTCAATGATGTCTTGTGCAAGCATAGGACTCAGTTATTCAACTCTTGAATAGGGGATGCAGGCTGCTGTGCTTGGCGTCGAACACTTCCGGTCCGACGTCGATCTGCAGGGTCACACCCACCGGACGGCTGTCTATTAGCGCTGCGAAGTGTTCGCGTGCCACGGCACTGAGCGCCTCGCCCACAGCCTTGTGTACCGCCTCGCTGCGGCCGCGGCCCATGCGCAGGTTCAGATAGACGAAGCCGTAGTCGCCCTGGCCATCGGCCACCGCCCAGTGCGCGGCCGGATAGGCCAGCACGCGTATGCCGCCGGTGGGGAAGACCGGTTTATTGACCTCGTCGCGCTGCACTTGCATCGTGTCGGCCAAGGCCCTGCACAGCACCGTCATATCGGTCAACTCGTCGAGTTGGCCGGTGTAGTAGATCACCAGATGGGGCATGGTCCTATCCTTGCGCAGGCAGCGGCGTGACCGGGAAGATCGCATTGATCTGCCCCGTGCCCGAGCTGCCGAAATAGGGCGTGACGACCTCGACCTTGCCCTTGTACTGCTCGCCACCGAGCAGGCCCAGCAGCATGGCCGTGTCGTGCATGCCGCCCTCGCCCCAGCACTTCTCGGCGTACATCGGCAGCATCTGCGTGAAGGTCTTGAAGTCGCCCTGCTCCCAGAGCTCGACGACGCGCCGGTCCACCTGCTCCAGGAACGGGTCCCAGACCTTGTGCATGAACTCGGGCGCCGTGCCGTTGTTGGCGAAGTGGTGCGAGAGAGACCCGCTGGCCAGCACGGCCACCGTGCCCTCGTAGTGCTGCTCGATCGCGCGGCGCACGGCCAGGCCGAAGCGTTCGCTCTCCTTCAGGTCATGCCAGACGCACCAGCCGGCGATGGACACCACCTTGAAGTGCCGGTCCTCGTTCATATAGCGCATCGGCACCAGGGTGCCGTACTCCAGGTCCAGCGAGGTGTCGCTGTGGGCGCGGCTCTTCACGCCCAGCTCATTGGCGGCGTCGGCGATCAGATGCCCCAGCGCCGCATTGCCCGGATAGGCGTACTCCATGTTCTTGATGAAGTGCGGCAACTCGTTGCTGGTGTAGTTGCCGGCGAACTTGGGGCCGCAATTGATGTGGTATTCCGAGTTGACGAGCCAGTGCACGTCGAACACGACGATGGTGTCCACGCCCAGCTCACGGCAGCGCCGGCCTATCTCCTTGTGGCCATCGATGGCGGCCTGGCGGCAGCCCTTGTGCGGGCCGTCCAGCTCCGATAGGTACATGGACGGGACGTGGGTGATCTTGGCGGCTAGGGCTAGTTTTCCCATATGGATTCCTTGGCCTCACACACCCCAGTGGGGGATGTGGTGGTCTGTTGTCGAGACACAGATGTTCTTTGCTTCCAGGAACACCTCGAAGCTCCAGGTGCCGCCCTCGCGGCCGGTGCCCGATGCCTTGGTGCCGCCGAAGGGCTGGCGCAGGTCGCGCACGTTCTGGCTGTTGACGAAGCACATGCCGGCCTGCACGGCGGCAGCCACGCGGTGGGCGCGGCCCAGGTTCTGCGTCCACACGTACGATGAAAGGCCGTAGCGGGTGTCGTTGGCGATGCGTATCGCGTCGGCCTCATCGTCGAACGGAATCAGGCAGGCGACTGGGCCGAAGATCTCGTCCTGGGCGATGCGCATCTCGTTGCTGACGTTGGCGAACACCGTCGGCCGCACGAAGTTGCCGCGCTTCAGATGGGCGGGCAGCTCCGGCGCCTCCAGCCCGCCGGTCAGCAGGGTGGCGCCCTCGGTCGGGCCC
The DNA here is from genome assembly GCA_018780645.1 of Burkholderiaceae bacterium. Lineage (GTDB taxonomy): Bacteria > Pseudomonadota > Gammaproteobacteria > Burkholderiales > Burkholderiaceae_C > Paucibacter. The sequence continues at coordinate 298,325 of JADMJJ010000002.1, read as the reverse complement.
AGCTCGATGTAGTGGCGCACCTTGGCCAGGTGCTCGGGGGAGATCATCGGGCCGATGATGGAGTTCTCGTCCATCGGGTCGCCGACCGCGATGCGCGATGCGCGCGCCGCGAACTCCTTGGCGAAGGCATCGTAGATCGAGCGCTGCACCAGGATGCGCGAGCCGGCGGTGCAGCGCTCGCCGTTGTTGCTGAAGATCATGAAGATCGCCGCGTCCATCGCGCGCTTCAGATCGGCATCCTCGAACACGACGAAGGGGCTCTTGCCGCCCAGCTCCATCGAGAACTTCTTCAGCCCCGAACTCTGGATGATGCGGTTGCCGGTGGCCGTGCTGCCGGTGAAAGAGATCGCGGACACGTCCGCGTGCTTGACCAGCGACTCGCCGGCCGTGCGGCCATAGCCGTGCACGATGTTCAGCACGCCGGCCGGCACGCCGGCCTCCAGCGCCAGCTGGCCCAGGTGGGCGGCCGTCAGCGGCGACAGCTCGCTCATCTTCAGCACCGCCGTGTTGCCGAAGGCCAGGCAGGGAGCGACCTTCCAGGTCGAGGTCATGAAGGGCACGTTCCAGGGCGAGATCAGCGCGCACACGCCGACCGGATGGAACAGCGTGTAGTTCAGGTGCGTCTCGGTCGGGTAGGTGTGGCCGTCGGTGCGGGTGCACATTTCGGCGAAGTAGTAGAAGTTGTCGGCCGCGCGCGGTATCAGCGCCTTCTTGGTCTGGCCAATCACTTGGCCGGTGTCGCGCGTCTCCATCTCCGAGATCTGCGGCACCTGCGAAGCGATCAGGTCGCCCAGCTTGCGCATGATCCTCGCGCGTTGTGCGGCCGGCAGCCCGGCCCATTTCGGGAAGGCCTCCTTGGCCGCGGCCACCGCTTGCGCCACCTCTAGCTCGCCGCCCGAGGCGACTTCGGCCAGCACCTCCTGCGTGGCCGGGTTGACGGTCTCGAAGACCTCGTTGCTGGCCACATCGCGGCCGTTGATCAGATGTTCAATCATGTCTTGCGCTCCATTACGAGACGATGGTGTTGACCAAACGTCCAATGCCTTCGATTTCGGTCACGACTTCATCACCCGGCTGGCAGTCCACCACGCCGTCCGGCGTGCCGGTCAGGATGATGTCGCCGGGCTTCAAGGTCATGAAGCCGCTCAGGTACTCGATCAGCACGGCTATCGAGAACACCATGTCGCGGGTATTGCCCTGCTGCGTCAGCTTGCCGTTGACGGAGGTCGTCAAGGCCAGCGCCTGCGGATCGGCCACCTCGTCGGGGCTGACCAACCAGGGGCCCAGCGGCGTGCAGCCGTCGCGGTTCTTCACGCGCAGATTGGGGCGGTAGAAGTTCTCCAGATAGTCGCGAATCGCGTAGTCATTGGCCACCGTGTAGCCGCCGACGTACGCCAACGCGTCCTCGCGCTTTACGCGACGCGTCGTCCTGCCTATCACCGCCACCAACTCGCACTCGTAGTGCATGAATTTCACGCCGGCCGGGCGACGCGTCTGGCCGCGGTGGCCGGTCAGCGCATTGGGGCCTTTCAGGAATACCAGCGGCTCCTCGGGCGGCTTGAAGGCCAGCTCCTTGGCATGGTCGGCATAGTTCAGGCCCAGCGCGAAGATGGTGCCGGGCACCACCGGCGGCAGCCACAGCACCTGGTTCTCGGCCAGCACACGGCCATCGGGCAGTTGCACACCGTCGGCATGCGGTGTGACGGTGTGGATCTGGCCGTCGAAAACAATGCGGGCGGTTCTCATATTGCGCCCTCCGTCACCAGATGCGTGGTCAGCGGAGCAAAGCCCGCGGCCTCAATCGTCACCACATCGCCGGCCCGTACGCGCGGCGCGCCTTCGGGCACGCCGACATGCAGCACATCGCCGGCCTGCAGGGTCATGAACTCGGTCACATCGGCCAGCAGCCGGGGCAGGCCACGCACCAGCGCGTCGAGCTTGAAGCGCTGGCGCTCCTGGCCATTGACCTTGACGACGATCTCGAGCCGCTGCGGATCGGCCAGCTCGGTCGTTGGCAGCAGCGCGCCTATCGGGCAGAAGCCATCGCGGTTGCGGTGCCTGACCGGCGGCCGGTGCACGCTGGCATGGGGCACGGTCAGGTCATTGATCAAGACATAGCCAGCCAGATGGCTCAGCGCCTGGGCCGCGGTCACCGCGGTGGCGGTGCGGGCGATGACCAGGCCCAGCGTCGCGCCGGCTTCCAGCTCGGGCGCATCGGCAGGCACCTCGACGCGGGCGTCGGGTCCGGTCACCGTATTGGCGGTCTTGATGTAAAGCACCGGCGCCTGCGGCAGCGCCTTGTACACGCTGGCAGCCAGGTCGCCCTGGGCCCGCAGCGCGGCCAGATTGGCCTGGTGGTTCAGCAGGGTGCCGTAGACCGTGCCGATGGGGGTGGGAATTTGCATGGGGCCGGGTCGCGAGTTATTTAATAAGTTAAATAACATGATAATGCAGTCACCGAAAAGCGCAAGCCTCCCACGCGATGACAAAGAATCCGAAGAAGACTGCCGAGCGTCCAGCCCGCCGCAGCCTGCCCCTGCTGCTGCTGCAGACCCGCGAGGCGGTGATGAGCCATTTCCGCCCGCTGCTGCGCGAGCATGGCGTCAGCGAGCAGCAGTGGCGCGTGATCCGCGCGCTGCAGGACGGCGGGCCCATGGAGATGGGGCGGCTGGCGAACATCTGCTCGCTGCACGGCCCCAGCCTGACCGGCATGCTGACCCGCATGGACCAGGCCAACTTCGTCACCCGCAGCCGCTTCGAGGGCGATCAGCGCAAATGGATAGTCGCGCTGACGCCCAAGGCCGAGACCCTGTTCGAGAGCATGCGCGCCGGCATGCAGCTGCAATACGCGCTGATCGAGCAGAAGCTGGGCCGCGAAGACCTGAGCGCGCTGTACACGATGCTGGACACGGTCATCGAGCGCCTCGGTGGCGTGCCCGACGAGGAGCCCGACGACGCTGTGCCCGCACCGAAGAGAACGCGCCGTACCTAGGGATTGGCATTCGCCGGCCGGGCCGGTCAAGATGCGCGCCACCACAGGAGACACAGATGGCCACCACCCGCAGCAAGACAGCGCCCAAGCCCGCAGCCAAAACGCCGGCCAAGCTGACATCCAAGGTGGCCAAGCCGGCCGCCACCACGCCGGCTGCCGAAAGCACCACCAGCATGGGCCGCGTGCTCGACGCCCGCCCCGACCGGCTGGACTTCCGTGACCGACTCTATGCCCCGCCGCTGCATTCGCTGCCGGCGGTGTTCCCGTCGAACGACGAGATCAAGCGTTTTCTGGGCAGCTATGTGAAGCAGGGCCTGGTGCTGAACCAGGGCACCGAGGGCGCCTGCACCGGCTTCGGCCTGGCCTGCGTGGCCAATTACCTGCTATGGGTGCGCCATCTGGGCAGCGGCAGCCGCGCCAAGTTCGAGTCGGTCAGCCCGCGCATGTTCTACGAGCTGGCCAAGCGCTACGACGAATGGCCGGGCCAGGACTACGACGGCTCCAGCTGCCGCGGCGCGCTGAAGGGCTGGCACAAGCATGGCGTGTGCGCCTGCTCGCTGTGGGCCTATCCGCTGAATGCCAATAACGAGCCCGTGTTCGAGCGGCCCAAGGAGGGCTGGGCGACCGACGCGACGCAGCGCCCGCTGGGCGTCTATTACCGCGTCAGCAAGTTCTCTGTGGTCGACATCCAGGCGGCGATTGCCGAGATCGGCGCCGTCTATGTCTCGGCCGAGGCCCATGACGGCTGGGACGGCCTGCTGAATGACAAGCCGACCAAGCCGCCCACGCACCATGGCCAGTTGCCGGTGATCGCGCCGGTCAAGGACCCCAAGAGCAAGGGCGGCCATGCCTTTGCCCTGGTCGGCTACAACGAGCGCGGTTTCATCGTGCAGAACTCCTGGGGCGAGCGGTGGGGCACGGCCGGCTTCGCCATCCTGCCCTATGACGACTGGGCCCTGCATGCCACCGATGCCTGGGCCTGTGCGCTGGGCGTGGCCCTGTCCCTGCCCGATGGCCAGGGCGGCATGCGCTCGCAGGAGGCCTCGCGCTGGCGCGTGGCCAGTGGCCGCTCGATCAACGAGCTCGATCGCAGCGCGCGCCAGCCCAACAACCCGGTCGACGATGCCTGGCCGCTGGACCATGCCTTTCTGCGCCCCGAGCACGAGCCCTGGCCCACCGACCAGGCCTATCTGCACACGCTGGTGGCCGGCAACGAGGGCCGGCTGGTGGTCAGCGACATCACCCGCCATGCCGGAGACGCCGCCGGCCATGCGCAGGAGATCGTTGTCGAGCAGCCGCTGGCCTGGTTCAAGGGCCGCAAGGAGAAGGTGCTCAAGCTGGCAATCTATGCCCATGGCGGCCTGAACAGCGAGGGCGACTCGATAGACCGCATCCGCGTGCTGGCGCCGTACTTTGCCGCCAATGGCATCTACCCGCTGTTCGTCAGCTGGAAGACGGGCGTCGGCGAAACGCTGTCGGGCATCGTCGAGGATTGGGCGCGCAAGGTATTCGGCCCCGAGGATGAGCGCTCCGGCGGCTGGCTGGACCTGGGCGAGGCCAAGGACCGCGCGATCGAGGCGCTGGGCCATGTGGTCGGCAAGGGCATCTGGGGCGAGATGCGCGAGAACGCGGCCTGCGGCGTGCAGGCCGGTCATCTGCTGGATCTGCTGGCCCAGCAGCTGCAGGCCCTGGCCCAGGCGCTGCAGAAGAACAAATGCCAGCTGGAGCTGCACCTGGTCGGCCACTCGGCCGGCTCCATCCTGCTGGGCCATCTGCTGACCGTGATGGGCCGGCTGCCCGCCAGCCCCCAGCGGCCGGTGGCCAGCAGCTGCACCCTGTATGCCGCCGCCTGCTCGGTGCGCTTTGCCGTCGAGCACTATCTGCCTGCCGACGCTAAAGGGCTGCTGAGCCTGAAGCAGCTGCATCTGTACCAGCTCAGCGATGCCAACGAGCGCGGCGACGGCCTGCCCAGCGCCGAGCGGCCGGTCTATGGCAAGTCGCTGCTGTATCTGGTGTCGCGCGCGCTGGACGATGCCCGCAAGATGCCACTCTTGGGCATGGAGCGCTCGCTGCTGCCCGCCTTCGCCAAGGACGCGACGCAGTGGGAGGCCAAGGAGCTGCCCTTTGTCCAGCAATGGCAGAAGGCCTGGACCCCGCCCGCCGGCGTGCTGGCGGCGACCACGGTGACCACGCCCAAGATCCGCCAGACCCGGATGGGCGACCAGGCGGCCTCCAGCCACGGCTCTTTCGATAACAACATCGAGGTGCTGACACAGACGCTGGAGCGCATCAAGGGCGCGCCGCTGGTGGGCGAGCTGGAGTGGCTGGACTATTGACGGTGTTGCACCGCACCACCGATTCAAGGGGCCAGATGGGGAGCCCGACGTGATTTAATGCCTGTTCAGTTTTATCAATTGAACGCGGGGATGTCGTGGTCAAGGTCCCATCGCAAAGGCATGGCCGGCCGGCCGTCCCGATGACGGGAGATCGACCGGAGGACGTCGAATCGGCGCTGCGGCACTGGGCCCGCCTGATTGCCCGCGGGCAGCAGGCCGAGGCCTGGGCGCTGTTACCACTGCTGCGGCCCGGGGTCGATGCGCCGCCGCACGCCCAGCTGCGCTTTCGCGCGCTGGAGCTGCAGCTGCGGCTGTCGGCCAGCCTGAAGGCGGCGCACGACCTGCTGCCGCAGCTGCAGCAGCTGGGACGCGAGGCCGATGCCTTGGCCGGCGCGGCGGCCGAGGACGGCAGCGACCCGGCCGCGCGCCTGCGGGCCGAGGCCGAGTGCCGGCTGAGCGAGTCCATGGGCTACCGCAACACCGGGCTGATTCCGGCCGCGCTGCGCTGCATCGCCCGGGCCGAATCGCTGCTGACCGAGCTGGGCGACGCCGGCGCCGTGCTCAGCATGCAGGCCCATCGCCTGCGTGTCTACTACATGGCCGGCATGGATCGCCAGCTGGTCGAGCTGGGCGAGTCCCTGCTGCAGCAGGAGGCGCTGCAGCTGGAGGACCTGCTCAATGTGCTGAGCAGCACCGCCTCTGGCTACTACTACTTGCTGGAAAGCGAGGACCTGCCTGGCTACCGCGAGCGCTGCATCGCCCTGAACGAGCGCGCGCTGGCGCTGGCCGAGGCCGGCGACGACGTCTATGCCCAATGCCTGAGCCGGCTGAATTTGGCCACCAATGTGGCGCTGCAGGGCCAGGTCGAGGCGGCCCGCAACTACCTGCGCACGGCCGCCGAGCTGCTCAAGCGACGCGGCAATGTGCGCCTGCAAAGCATGCGCGATCAGTACCCTATCGCCCACCGCTACGTGCTGGCGATCTGCGACTTTCACGAGGGCCGGCACGACGATGCCTTTGCTGCGCTGGAGCAGACTGCCGCCGGCATCGGCGACAGGATGCTGATGCGACTGCGCAACAACATCGTCGCCACCCAGGTGAAACTGGCCGAGCAGGCCGGCCGCCTCGATGTGGCCCTGGCCGCGGCGCACCGGCTGCGCGCCTACGATCAGGAGCGGGCCGAAGCGCATATCCAGCAGCTGGTTAGCGACTTCTCCATCCTCAGCCGGCAGGCCCGCATCGACGCCGAACACGAGGCACTGCTGCGCCATGGCGGCGCCCTGGAGCGCGCCCTGGCCCAGCGCAACCAGGAGCTGAGCACGACGCTGGCGCGCCTGCAGTCCGAGATCGAGCTGCGTCGCGCCACCGAGGCCGCCCTGCAAAGCACCCATGACGAACTCGAGCGCAAGGCGCAGGTCAGGGCGCAGAGCGTGCACGAGGCGCGTCGCCTGCTGGCGCGTCAGGAGAAGCTCGCCGCCCTGGGCAATCTGGGCGTCGGCCTGGCGCATGAACTGAACACCCCGATCGGCAATGCGCGGCTGGTCGCCTCTTCGCTGCACGACCGTGCCGCGCTGCTGCTGCAGCGCATCGAGGTCGGTGGTCTGCGGCGCGAGCATCTGCTGGCCCTGGTGCAGGAATCCGAGAGCGGAGCCGCGCTGCTGCTGCAGTCGCTGCAGCGTCTGGAACAGCTGGCGCACAAGCTTCAGGGCGAGGCGGATGAGGCGCAATCGCCCTCGGTGCAGGCCTTCGATGCCAGCGCCTGGGCCGCCCGCGTGCTGCAGGATCAGCAGATGCTCGCCCAGCAGATGGAGGCCAGCCTGAGCCTGGAGGCGCCCGCCTCATGCCCTTGCACGGGCGATGCCCTGGCCTTTTCCCAGGTGCTGTGCACCCTGCTGGACAATGCCCTGCGCCACGGCCTGCGCGACCGGCCCGGCGGCCATGTGCGGCTGGAGCTGCTCGAGCAGGGGCAGGACCTGGAGCTGGTCGTCGCCGACGATGGTTGTGGCCTCGACGCGGCGCACCGCGACCGTGTCTTCGAGCCCTTCTTCACCACCCGCTTCGGACAGGGCGGATCGGGCCTGGGCCTGCACCTGGCGCATCAGCTGGCGCGGCAGCGTTTGAGCGGCGAGCTCGCCCTGCAGACCAATCCCGGCGGCGGCAGCCGCTTCGTGCTGCGCATGCCGCGGCAGGCGGTGACCGAGGGCGTCGGCCATGGCGGCTGACAACAGCTCGGCCCTGTCGCCGCTGCCGGCGGCACTGCAGCGTCAACTCAGCGACGGGCTGCGCAGCATGCGCACGCACATCGCCGCCTTGCAACTGGACGGCGCCGAGCGGCTGGCCGAGGCGTTGCAGCGCCTGGCCCAGGGCGATGCCTACTGGCTGCGCCGCCTGGAGATCTGTGCGCTTCATCGGCGCGCGGTCACGGCGCCAGACGCCGAACTGCTGCTGCAGGCCAGCGACCTGCTGACCTGGGCCGAACGCGAAGGCGACGCCGACGCCGAGGCCGCGGCGCTGCTGACGCAGGCGATCGTGATGCGCCGCCAGCGCCGCTTCGGCAGCGCCCTGCAGCAGGCGCGTCGAGCCCAGCAGCTGTTCGAGCAATTGCCCGAGCATGCAGACGCGCAATTCATGCTGCCCTTTTTCTGCACCCTGCTGTTTCATGCCGAGCGCTATGCGGAGCTGATACAGGTCGGCGAGGAGCAATTGGCCGAGCGCCTGCACCTGCCGCAGGCGCCGGACGCCACTAGCCAGTTCATCGTGCTGGCCCACATCGCCAGCGCCTACGCCGCACTCGAGGGCAGGCTGGACGGTGCCATTGATCGGGCGATTGCCTGCGCGGAGCGCGGTCTGAGCCTGGTGCAGGGGGGCCAGCATCCGCAGATCGAGTATGCGGCGCATGGCAATCTGTTGAAGTGGAGATACCGTCTCGGCGACCACGCCCGGGCGCTTGAGCATTGGCCCCTGATGCAGGCCTTGCGTCGCGACCACCTGTTGCCGGACGTCGTGTTGCAGCATGCCAGCATGTGCGAGGCGCTGGCGGCGGCGATGCGGGGCGAGGGCGAGCAGGCGCTGAGCCTGCTGCAACAGGCGTTGGTCGAGCTGGAGCAGCGCCCGCAGGCCGCTCAGAGCGAGCTGCGCGAGATGGCGCAGCAGCTGTGGCGGGTGGCCGAGACCTTCGGGCGGCCCGACATCGCGCTGGCGGCGTCCAAGCAGCTGCACCTGCTGGAGCTGCGGCGGCGCATGGAGCACAGCGAGTGGTTCTTCAACGACCTCGCCGAGCAGCAGCGCATTGCCCGGCTGCAGGCGCGCAACGAGGTGCTGGGCCGCCAGGGGGCGGCGCTGGCCCAGGCGCTGACGCAACGCAACGAGACGCTGGCCGAGTTGATACTGCAGCTGGACGCCGAGATGGCCCAGCGTCACCAGGTCGAGGCGGCGCTGCACCAGGCCCACGAGCGGCTGGAGGAGCTGATCGAGCAGCGCAGCGCCGAGCTGGGCGCGGCCGTCGAACGCTATCTGCGGCAGGAGAAGATCGCCTCGCTGGGTCAGCTGATTCGCAGCCTGGCCGAGGCCCTGGCCCAGCCCTCGCAGCGCGCCCAGGATGCCCTGCAAGGCCTGCAGCGACAGGGCCGGGTGTTGCGTGAGCAGCTGGAGGCCGGGCGCGCGTCGCGCGCCGCGCTGCAGGCGGCCGTGCAGGGCCTGAGCCATGACTGCGCGGTGCTGGAGGCAGAGCTGGACCGCAGCGCCGAGCTCAGCGACCGGTTCAAGGCGGTGGCCGGTCTGGTCGCGCCGCAGGAGGCGAGCGAGTCGCGGCAGCAAGACCTGGCCCGACTGCTGCGCAAATGCCTGCGCGCCTATGCCTCGCGCCTGCAGGCCCAGGGCGTGCGCCTGAGCCTGCACCTGCCGCCCAGCCTCAGCTGCGAGGGCCACGCCGAGACGCTGGAGCAGGTGCTCAACCAGCTGCTGGAGAATCTGTTGCCGGTCAGCGCCAACAGTCTGCAACGCGGCGCCGAGGTGCGGCTGGAGCTGAGCAGTCAGGGCGAGCAGGCGCTGCTGTGCCTGGTGCTGCCCCATGCCTCCAGCCCCGGCCTGGCCCTGCAGCAGCAGGTCGTGCGCCATCTGGTCGATGCCCTGCTCCATGGCGAGCTGCGCTGCCTGGCCGATGCCGAGGGCGGGCAGCTGCGCTATGAGATCGAGTTCCCGCGGGTGACGCCCATGGCCGCCGCCGGCCGCGCACAAGTTCACGATTGAGCCGGCCGGCTGCCGCCTGAGGCGCCGCAACCCGCGAACGCGGGGGTGACCCGTGTGCCATGTCTGGGCACAGTCCGGGCATCCGCTGCCAACGGTGGCAAGCAAACCCTTCACAACTGACCCCGGAACTCGCTCACCATGTTCAAGAAGATCCTGATCGCTGCCGCCCTGGCCACCCCGCTGTTCGCCTCGGCTTCGGTGGTCTTCTCAGACAACTTCGAAAGCCTGGCCGCGCCCTATAACACCGGTCTGAACTGGAGCGCTGCCGGCACGCCCTGGACGGTGGGCAATGGCACCGTCGACCTGATCGGTACCGGCTCCAGCTGGAACTTTGTGCCCGCCTTCGGCAAGTATGTGGACCTGGACGGCTCCAGCGGCAAGGCCGGCCTGTTCTCGACCACGCTGAACCTGAACGCCGGCGTGACCTACAACCTGACCTTCGCCCTGGCCGGCAACCAGCGCAGCGGCAGCGATGCGGTTGAAGTGCTGTTCGGCGACGCCCCGCTGCAGAGCTTCACCCGCACCAGCTCGGCCGGCTTCACGACCGAGTCCATCCTGTTCACGCCCAGCGCCTCGCAGGCGTTCACGCTGAGCTTCCACAATCTGGGCGGTGACAATGTCGGCGCCCTGCTGGACAACGTCTCGGTGGCCTCGGTGCCCGAACCCCAGACCTACGCGCTGCTGATCGCCGGCCTGGCCGCCATCGGCTTGGTGTCGCGCCGCCGCAAGCAGGCGCAGCGCTGACTCGCCGGCTGATTCAATGACGGGGCCCGCAGCAGCGGGCCCTTTTTACGTCGATCGCGGCAAGGGCAGTGTCAGCAGAAAGCTTGCGCCGCCCGTTGCGCCGGTCGGCTCCAGCACCAGCTCGCCACCATGCTCGCGGGCCACCGAGCGCGCCAGCGACAGCCCCAGTCCGGTGCCGCTGCCCTCGGCCTTGGTCGTGAAGAAGGGCTCGAACAGCCTGGCGCGCGCGGCGGCCGCTATGCCGGGGCCGTTGTCGGCAAAGCGCAGCCAGAGCTGTGCCGGTGTCTCCTCATCGGCGGCGGGCCGCAGGCCGGTGCTCACCTGCACGCGGCGCTCGCCCTCGTGGGCGGCCAGCGCCTGCTGCGCATTGACCAGCAGATTCAGTACCACCTGGCCGAGCTGGTCGCCATCGGCCTGCAGGCTGGGCAGATCTTGTGCCATCGCCAGCTCCAGGCTGATGCCGTGGCTGCGGTAGCTGTAGGCCAGCATGTCGGCGGCCGCCTGCACCAGCCCATGCAGATGCACGGTGCCGCGTTCGGTCGGACGGTTGCGTGCCATGTTCAGGAAGGTGCGCACGATGCGGCCGCAGCGCTCGGCGGCCTCGCGTATTCGCTGCAGATCGGCGCAGGTCTGGACATCGGCGCCCCGGTCCTGCAGCCGCTCCTCGAGCAGGCTGGCGCGGCCCATCACGATCGCCAGCGGGTTGTTCAGCTCGTGGGCGACGCCGGCCAGCAGGCTGCCCATGGCGCTGAGCTTCTCGCTCTGGCGCAGCGCGTCGCGCTGGCGGGCGATCTGCTCCGATTTCAGCGCCTCGCTGGCCTGCCACAGCTGCTCGTTGAGGCGTTGTTCGGTATGGTCCAGGCCACACACGACCACCGCCGGGATGCTGCCGTCGGCGGCGGTGAACGGCAACAGCGTCTGCTCGCGAAAGCGCCGGCCCTGGCGCTGATAGTCAACCCAGCCCTCGATGTGCAAGGTCTCGCCGCCGAACACGCGATCCAGCAGCGGCACGAAGCCCTGGTACAGGCCCGCGTCCAGCACCTCGGACATGTGCCGGCCCACCACCTGCTCGGCCGGCAGGCCCATGAACTTCAGCGCCTCGCGGTTCAGATAGAGGTAGCGGTGCCCGCGGTCTATCACCGCCACGCGGGTGCTGATGTGCTCCAGGGTCAGGGCCAGCAGGGCCGGGTCGAGGCCGTGCAGCGCCGCGACGGGGGGTTCCGGCGGCCCCGACCAGCTCAGAACGCGTTCGGCCTCGGTCATGCCGACCCCCGGCCTGCTGGCTGAGTCGTGAAGAAGTTGCTGGCCATGCCCATTGGAACTGCTCCCACCCCGGAATGCCGGTGGGGAGAGTATCGCCGCTGAGGCCCGAGGTCGGCCTCTCAGGCCACCTTGCCCAGCGCCCGCAGGATCTTCTCCGGCGTGAACGGCTGCGAGAAAACGGCGGTCTTGAACGGCTGCAGTGCGTTGTTGATCGCGTTCATCACCGCCGCCGGCGCGCCAGCCGTGCCGGCCTCACCGGCGCCCTTGGCGCCGAGCTTGGAGCTGGCGGTGGGCGTCTGCACATGGGCGACGACGATGTCGGGCATCTCGCCGGACATCGGCACCAGATAGTCGGCCATGCTGCCGTTGAGCAGCTGGCCACTGGCGTCGTACAGGCATTCCTCGAACAACGCCCCGCCAATGCCCTGGACGATGGCGCCGCGCATCTGCTCGTCGACCAGCATCGGGTTGATGACGCGGCCGCAGTCCTCGACCGCCCAGTGCTTCAAGAGCTTGACGAAGCCGGTCTCGATGTCGACCTCGACGTAGGACACCTGCACGCCGTTGGTGAAGATGAAGGGGTAGTCGCGCTGGGCATAGTGGCGCGTCACCATCAGCTCGGGCGTGAAGCCGGGCGGCAGGGTGTCGGGCCGGAAGTAGGCGACGCGGCCCAGCTCGGCCAGCGGCAGCAGCGCCGCGCCCGATTCGCGGTCGATGATCTCGTCGCGCCGCACGGCGAGCTCGCCGGCCTCGCGGTTCAGGATCACGGCCGCGACCTTGACGATATTGGCCTGCAGCGCCAGGCCGGCCTGCAGCACCGCCTCGCCGCCGATGCCCGCGCCGCGCGAGGCCCAGGTGCCGCCGCCGTAGGGGGTGACGTCGGTGTCGCCGGTGACGACGCGGACTTTATCCATCGCCACGCCGACGGCATCTGCCGCGATCTGCGCGAAGATGCCCTCGGCCCCCTGGCCCTGCTCGCCGACGCTGCACAGCACGGTGATCGCGCCGGTAGGCTCCAGCCGGATGGTCGCGCCGTCCTGTGCGGCAATGCGTGCGCCGCCGACGCCGTAGAAGGCCGCGCCGGGGTTGGTCAGCTCGATCAGCGCCGCAAAGCCGATGCCGCGGTAGATGCCCCTGTCGCGCAGCGCCGCCTGCTCGGCCAGCAGTGCCGGGTAATCGATCAGCGCCTCCATCTTGCGCAGGCATTCCTCGTGCGACAGCAGCTCGAGCTTGATGCCCGAGGCGCCGGCGGTCGGGTAGGCATCGTCGGGAATGACATTGCGCTGGCGAAAGGCCAGCGCGTCCATGCCCAGCCGGGCGGCGGCCAGATCGACCAGACCCTCGGTCACCGCGCAGGCGATCGGATGGCCGACGCCGCGGTACTGGCAGGTCGGCGGCTTGTTCAGGAACACCACCTTCAGGTGGGCACGGTACTGCTGGTGCCTGTAGGGCCCGCCGGTCAGGTTGACGACCTGGTTGCCCTCGATCGCACTGGTGCGGGGGAACATCGAGTAGGGGCCGATGCCGGTCAGGTCGTCGATCTCGAAGGCCAGGATGTCGCCGGCCCTGCTGGCGGCGATGCGGCCGTGGATGCGGTGCTCGCGCGCATGGATGTCGCTGGTGAAGGACTCCAGCCGGTCGGCGACGAACTTGACCGGGCGCTTCAGCAGCATGGCCACGGCCACCGTCGCGAAGTCATCCGGATAGGCATGTACCTTGATGCCGAAGGAGCCACCGACGTCCTTGCAGATCACCCGCACCGCCGATTCGGCCAGGCCGAACTGGCGGGCGTACAGGTCCTGCATCATGTGCGGCGCCTGCTGCGAGTGGTAGACGGTCAGGCGCTGCTCGCCGGGGTTCCAGTCGGCGATCTGGCAGCGCGGCTCCAGGGTCACGCCAGTATGGCGGCCGAAGTGGAAGGTGGCCTCGGCCACCACGTCGGCGGCGGCGAAGGCGGCATCGACGCCGCCGGTGTCCAGGCTGCGCCTGAAGCAGAGGTTGTCGCCCAGCTCGGGGTGGATGACCGGTGTCTCGGCGGCCAGCGCCGTTTCCATCTCGGTGGTGGCGGGCAGGGCCTCCCACTCGACCTGGAGGTACTGCAGCGCGTCCTCGGCCTGGGCCCGGGTCTCGGCGACCACCGCCACCACCGGTTCGCCCTGCCAGCAGGCGCGGTCCATCGCCAGCGGGTACTGCGGCGCCGACTTCATGCCGGCCAGATGGCCCAGCGTCGCGACCCAGGGCTTGCAGATCGTGGCCACATCGGCGCCGTCGAAGATGCCCAGCACGCCGGGCATCAGCCGGGCGTAGTCGCGCTGGACGGCGACGATGCGGCAATGCGCGACCGGCGAGCGCCAGTAGACGACATGGGCCATGCGCGGCAGCTTGATGTCATCGACATAGGTGCCGCGGCCCTCGACCAGGCGGCGCGCGCCGGGCCGGCTGACGGCCGCGCCGATGAAGCGCGGGTCGTCGGTGATGGGCCGCAGCTCGGGTAGGTGCTTCTCAGGGGCGTTCATGCGGGCACTCCTGCGGCGCGGCGGCTGGCCTGCACGTCGCAGATCGCATCGACGATGGCCTGGTAGCCGGTGCAGCGGCAGTAGTTGCCGGAGATCCAGGCGCGCACTTCCTCGCGCGAGGCATTCGGCCGCGTGTCCAGCAGCTCGGCGGCGGCCATCAGCATGCCCGAGGTGCAGTAGCCGCATTGCAGCGCGTTGCGGGCGACGAAGGCGTCCTGCAGATCGCGCACGGTGCCGCCCTCGGTCAGTCCTTCGACGGTCTCGACCGCCCGGCCGTCGGCCTGCACCGCCAGTACCAGGCAGCCGCGCACGACCTGGCCGTCCAGCCTGACCGTGCAGGCTCCGCAGACGCCGTGCTCGCAGCCCAGGTGCGAGCCGGTCAGGCCCAGGTCCTCGCGCAGAAAGTCCACCAGATGTTGGCGCGGCGCCACCGCGCAGTGGCGGCTTTCGCCATTGACGGTGAGGTGGATGGTTCGCTTGTCGTCCATGTTTGCTTCTCGCGGTTCGGTCAAGCGGCCAGTGCGCTGGCCAGCAGGCGGCGGGTCAGCACGCCGGCCAGATGCCGCTTGGTGGCGGCCGAGTTCGTCAGATCGGCCAGGGGCTGCAGTTCGTCCAGCAGCGAGTCCATCAGCGCGCCCAGCTGCATCGTCGTGAACGGCGTGCTTGCGAACAGGGCCTCGGTGCGCCGCGCGCGTATCGGTGTCGTGCCCAGCCCCAGAAAGGCCAGCCTCAGCTGCCCCAGGCCGCCGGGCACGCTGCGAGCGGCCAGGGCCAGGCCGACGATGGCGTAGTCGCCATGGCGGCGGGCCAGCTCATCGAAGCGGAACACGTCCGCGGCTTGGGCCAAGGGCAGCTCGCAGGCAGTGACCAGCTCGCCCTCGGCCAGCGCCGTGGTGTACAGGTCGAGGAAGAAGTCCTTGGCGGCAATGCGCCGCTCGCCCCGGGCGCTGCGCACCACGACCGCGCCGTCCAGCGCGGCCAGGCAGCAGGGCCATTCGGCGGCGGGGTCGGCGTAGGCGATCGAGCCGCCCCAGGTGCCGAGGTTGCGGATCGCCCGGTGTGCGATGTGCGGCACGGCCAGGCGCAGCAGCGGCGCGTGCTGCGCCACCAGCGCCGAGGCCTCGATCTCGCTGTGCGTGGCCAGCGCGCCGATGCGCAAGACCTGGCCCTGCACGGAAATGCCTTTCAAGGCCTCGATGGCGGTGATGTCGATCAGCAGCGCCGGCTCGGACAGCCGCATGTTCAAGGTCGCCAGCAGGGTCTGGCCGCCGGCCAGCAGCCGGGCCTCGTCGCCATGGCTGGCCATCAGCTCGAACACCGCGTCCAGCGAACGTGGCTTCTGGTAGTCGAAGGCAGGGGCTTTCATGCTTTCACGCTCCTCAATGGCCCAGGGCCTTGGCGATCCAGAAACCAAAGGCGGTGGCGGCCGCGCCCAGCGCGAACCAGAGCACGCGCACGCCCTCGCCGGTGGTGGCAACTGGAGGCGCCGTGGCGGTGCGGGTGGCCACGGCGATCGGTTGCGCTTCAGTTGTTACCGCAGCTGCAGCCACTGGTGCGCCCAGCTGCGCGCTGAAGGCCTGGAAGAACTGGTCGGCCGTCCGCTTGGCCGAGGCGTCTATCATGCGGCCACCGATCTGGCCCAGCTTGCCGCCCACCGAGGCCTCGGCCGTGTAGCTCAGCCGTGTGCCATCACCCTCGCTAGACAGACTCACCGTCGAGCGGCCCTTGGCAAAGCCGGCCGCGCCGCCCGAGCCCTCGAAGTTCAGCACACAGCCCTCGTTGGCACGCACCTCGCTCATCAGGATCTTGCCGACGAAGCGGGCGCGCACCGGGCCCAGCTTGATCAGCACGCGCACATGGGTTTCGGTGGGCGACAGCTGCTTGACTTCCTCGCAACCGGGAATGCTGGCCAGCAGCACCTTCGGATCGTTCAGCGCCTGCCAGACGCGCTCGCGCGCCGCAGTGATCAGGATGTCGCCGTTCAGTTCCATGGCCTGCCTTTTTGAATTCTGCCGTGTTCTGGGGTTTCCACGGATGATGCTATTTACCATCCGATCAACAATGCTACGCAACGTTGATCAATTGGTAAATAAGAAAAGCCCCGGACTTACCCCAGGCGCTGAATCGACGATACGCAGACACCTCGAAATGACCAAGACCCCGCCCGCCGAACCCATTGCCGCACGCAAGCGCCTGTCCACGGCGGAGCGTGAGCAGCAGATCGTGCAGGGCGCCATTCGCTTCTTCTCGGACCGCGGCCTGGACGGCCAGCTGCGCGACCTGGCCAAGAACATAGGCGTCACCCACGCGCTGCTTTACCACTACTTCCCGACCAAGCAGGCGCTGATCGACCGCGTCTATGTCGAGCTGTTCGAGGGGCTGTGGAAGCTCGAGTGGGAGCAGATTCTCGACGACCCGGCGCTCGATGCGCACACCAAGTTCACCCGCTTCTACTGCGACTACGCCAAGGCCATCTTCCAGCGCGACTTCGTGCGCATCCTGGTGTTCTCGGGCCTGAGCGACCGCTACATCCCGGACCGCTTCTTCGTGCTGCTGCGCGAGCGCCTGTTCCCACGCCTGATACGCGAGACGCGGCGCCACTGCGGCGTCGTCAGCCGTGCCAAGCCCAGCGCCCGCGAGCTGGAGCTGCTGATGGGCCTGCATGGCGGCATCTTCTATATCGGCCTGCGCCGCTGGGTCTACGAGCAGGCGGTGCACGGGGCCGAGGCCTCCGAGCATGACGAGACCTATATCTGCGACCGGGTGCAGGGCTATCTGCTGTCGGTCAAGGATGTGCTGTACGCCGATCCGCCCGCCGCCAGGTCCGCAAAGACCGGCCGAACCAGGAGCGCCTGAAATGGCACTGACGCTGAACCACTTCTCGATACGCACCACAGACCTCGAATCCAGCCGCGCGTTTTACGCCGATGTGCTGGCCCTGACGGTGGGGCCGCGCCCGGCCTTCCCGTTCCCGGGCCTGTGGATGTACCGTGGCCCGCATGACGATGTGGCCAATGCCGTGGTCCACATCATCGGCATAGACCGCAACGATCCCGCCGGGCTGAAGGCCTATCTGGGCGACCGCGACGAGGTGTCGCTGGCCGGTTCGGGTGCCGTCGATCACATCGCCTTCTTCGCCGACGGGCTGGCCGCGATGCATGCGCACCTGAAGGATCGGGCCGTGCCCTTCCGCGAGCGCACCGTGCCGTCGATAGGCCTGCACCAGCTCTTTCTCGAAGACCCCTCGGGAGTGGTCATCGAGCTGAACTATCCCGCCTCCGAGCAGGCCGGCGGCTGAGCCGCTCACCATGGCCCGCATCCTGATCGCCGGTGGATCCTTGGGTGGCCTGCTGGCCGCCAATATGCTGCTGCGCGAGGGTCATGAGGTGCAGCTGCTGGAGAAGGCCACCGGCTCGCTGGACGGGCGGGGCGCCGGCATCGTCACCCATGCGGCGCTGAACCGGGGGCTGGCCCGCGCCGGCGTCACCGTCGACGACAGCCTGGGCGTGCGCATCGCCTCGCGCGTGGTGCTCGATGCCGCCGGCGAAGCGGTGGCAAGCCTGGCGTTGCCACAGGTGCTGACCTCCTGGAGCCGGCTCTACACATTGCTGCACGAGGCCTTTCCGGCCGAGCGCTATCTGCAGGGCCGGGCCGTGCAAGGCATCGAACAGGCGGCCGGGGGGGTGCGCGTCAGCTGCGAGTCGGGCGAGCGCTTCGAGGCCGATCTGCTGATCGCCTCCGACGGCATACGCTCGGCCGTGCGTGCGCAGTGCGCGCCCGAGGTGCAGCCGCAGTACGCTGGCTATATCGCCTGGCGCGGCGTCTGCGACGAGGCGCTGCTGTCGCGCTTCACGCTGTCCAGCGTGTTCGAGCAGTTCGGCTTCGGCCTGCCTGCTGGCGAGCAGCTGATCGGCTACCCGGTGGCCGGCAGCGGCAATGCCACGGCGCGCGGCCGGCGGCGCTACAACTTCGTCTGGTACCGCGCGGCCGATGAACAGACCGGCTTGCGGGACCTGCTGACCGATGCCGATGGCGACCACCACCCGCTGGGTATTCCACCTCACAAGGTGTCGTGGCGCCAGGTGGCGGCGATGCGCGAGTCGGCGCGGGCGCTGCTGGCGCCGCAGTTCGCCGAGATCATCGAGAAGACCGCCCAGCCCTTTCTGCAGCCGATCTACGACGTGCACTCCGAGCGCCTGGCCTTTGGTCGCGTGGCCCTGATGGGTGATGCGGCCTTTGTCGCCCGCCCCCATGTGGGCATGGGCGTGACCAAGGCCGCCGAGGATGCGATGGCCCTGGCCGATAGCATCCGTGAGCACGGCGCCACCGCCGCTGCGCTGCGCGCCTTCGAGGCCGCACGGCTGCCACCGGGCCAGGCGGTCGTGCAGCGCGCGCGCCGGCTCGGTGCCTATATGCAGGCTCAAGGGCAGGACCATGGCCAGCCCGGCACCGAAGCCAGGCGTGACGCCGAAACCGTGCTGCGCGAGACCGCCATCGACCCCGAACACCCACCCACATAGGTCCGCAGAAGACCATCCCTTCCACCAGGAGACAAGCATGAGCCAGCAACCGATAGACACCCGCCGCCGCACCCTGATTGCAGGCGGTGCCGCCGTCGCCGCATCGCCCTTCATGTTCAATATCGCCAGTGCGCAGGGGGCACCGATCAAGATCGGCTTCCCGGTGCCGCTGACCGGCGCCTTCTCGGCCGAGGCCCAGGACCAGGTGCGTGCTGCCGAGATCGCGATCAAGGACTTCAACGATGCCGGCGGCTTCGGCGGCCGCAAGGCCGAGCTGCTGGTGCGTGACGACAAGCTCAACCCCGGCGAGGCGGCGACCCGCACCCTGGAGCTGATCGAGAAGGACAAGGTCAACTTCATCGTCGGCTCGCTGTCGGCGGCCACGCAGCTGTCGATCAACGCGGTGGCGCGCGACCGCAAGGTGCTGTTCAACTCGATCAGCCAGTCGGACGCGATCAACGAGGCCAAGGACTGGAGCCTCTACACCTTCCATGAGGCACTGAACCCGCACCTGACGGCCGGCGCCGTGGCCCGCTATGCCTTCCCGAAGTTCGGCAAGCGCATCGTCTATCTGACGGCCGACTATGCCTACGGCCACGAGATGGTGCGCGGCTTCCAGCGCGCCGGTGCGCCGCTCGGCGCGACCACGCTGGCCGACATCCGCCACCCGCTGGGCGTGGCCGACTACTCGGCCTTCCTGCCGCGCATCCAGGCGCTGAAGCCCGATGTGCTGGTGCTGTGCAACTTCGGCCGCGACCTGGTGAACTCGGCCAAGCAGGTGACCGACTTCGGACTCAAGGCCAATACCAAGGTGATCGCGCCGGTACTGCTCTACACCTCGCGCCAAGCCGGCGGGGCCGATGCCTTCGAGGGCATTCTCGGCGGCACCTCCTACTACTGGGGCATGGAAGACAAGATCCCGGCCGCCAAGGCATTCAATGACAAGTTCCGCAAGGCCCATGGCGGCGCCGTGCCGTCCGACTACGGCGCGCTGGGCTATGCCGGCGTGAGGAGCGTGCTACAGGCCGTGCTCAACGCCAAGTCGACCGACTCGCTGCCGGTCAGCATCGCGCTGCGCCAGCTGAAATACAACTGGTACAAGGGTGAGCAGTTCTACCGCAAGTGCGATCACCAGTCGGTGCAGTCGGTGGTCATCGTCGAGTCGAAGTCCAAGAACATGAAGGACAAGTACGACGTGTTCAATGTGCTGTCCATCGAGGACGCCAACGAGGCCAATCTGCGCAGCTGCGACGAGATGGGCCACAAGATCTCGACCTGACCCGTCATGGCCGACATCACCCTCTCGCTGCTGCTCCTGCAGCTGATGACCGGCATCGCGCTGGGTGCGGTCTACGCGCTCCTGGCGCTGGGCCTGTCATTGATCTTCGGCATGCTGACCGTGGTGAACTTTGCGCATGGCGCGTTCTTCATGGTCGGCGCGTTTCTGGGCGTCTACTTCCTCGGACTGACCGGCAACTTCTGGTTCAGCCTGCTGCTGACACCGCTGGCCGTGGGCGCCATCGGGCTGGTGGCCGAGCGCTTGCTGGTGCGGCCGCTGTACGGGCGCGGCATCGACTACCCGCTGCTGCTGACCTTCGGGCTGTCCTACGTGATGATAGAGGCGATGCGCGTGGCTTTCGGCATCGAGGGCGTGGCCACGTCCACGCCGCCCGAACTGCGCGGCGCGGTGAACCTGGGCTTTGGCCACTTCCCGCTGTACCGGCTGTTCCTGATAGGTGCCACCGCCATCGTGGTGATCGGCCTGTGGCTGTTCATCGAGAAGACGCGCTTCGGCCTGATCATCCGTGCCGGCTCGCGCGACCCCGAGATCGTGCGCGTGCTGGGCATAGACATCTCGCGGGTCTGGCTGCTGGTGTTCGGCATCGGCACCGCGATTGCCGGCCTGTCCGGCGTGCTGGCGGCGCCGACGCGGGCGGTCAATCCGGAGATGGGCATCTCGGTGCTGGCCGAGTCCTTTGTCGTCACCGTTGTCGGCGGCATGGGATCCTTGCCCGGCGCGGTGGTGGCCGGCCTGCTGGTGGGCGTGGTGTTCAGCATGACCTCGCTGTTCGCGCCGGACCTGGCCGAGCTGTCGATCTTCGTGCTGATGGCGGTGGTGTTGCTGATCAAGCCCCAGGGCTTCTTCGGCAAAGCAGGGTTGATGAGCTGATGGACCTGAGCAAAGTACTGAACCTGATCGCCCGCCACCGCGTGGCCGCGGTGATCGCGTGCCTGCTGGTGTTCCCGCTGGTCATGCCCTACGAGGCGCTGGCCATCAACATCCTGATCTTCGGCCTCTACGCGGTGGGCTTCAACCTGCTGTTCGGCTACACCGGCATGCTGTCCTTCGGCCATGCGGCCTTTCTGGGCGTGGGCAGCTATCTGTGCGGAATTGCCATCGTCAGCGGTGGCTGGCCCTGGTGGGCGGCCATAGCTGCCGGCGTCGGGGCCTCGGCCCTGGTCGGCCTGGTGATGGGCTATCTGGCCATACGCACGCGGGGCATCTACTTCTCCATGGTCACGCTGGCCCTGGGCCAGATCGTCTATTACGCCTTCTACAAGGCCGAGCGCTGGACCGGCGGCGAGAACGGCCTGCGCGGCGTCCGCGTCGAGACCATAGACCTGCTGGGCTGGAAGCTGGACTTCGTCGACCCGATCACCAAGTACTACGTGATCCTGGCCTTCGTCGCCGCGGCGCTGTGGTTCGTGTCGCGCGTGCTGAGCTCGCCCTTCGGCGCGGTGATAGAGGCGATACGCGAGAACGAGAGGCGCACCGCCGCCTGCGGCTATGACGTGGCGCGTGCCAAGCTGCTGGTGTTCGTGCTGTCGGCTGCGCTGTGCGGCCTGGCCGGTGCGCTGCGGGCCTTGCATCTGTCCATCGTGCCCATCGACTCGCTGCACTATCTGCAGTCGGGTCAGGCGGTGATGATGTGCCTGCTGGGCGGCATGGGCACCTTCTTCGGGCCCTTTGTCGGCGCGGCGGCCTTCCTCTATCTCGAAGACGTGGCCACCAGCTACACCAAGCACTGGATGGCGGCGGTGGGTGTGATCTTCATGGTCTTCGTGCTGTTCTTCCCGCGCGGCGTCTGGGGCTCGGCCATGCACTGGCTCAAGCGCCAGGGGCTGGCGAAGGAGGGCGCGGCATGAGCGGCCAACCCATTCTTGAAGTCGAGAACGTCAGCCAGCGCTTCGGCAACTTCGTTGCGCTCAACGGCGTCAGCGTGGCCTTCGAGCCCGGCAAGCTGACGGCCATCATCGGCCCCAATGGTGCCGGCAAGAGCACCTTCTTCAATGTGCTGAGCGGGGCCTTCCCGCCCAGCTCGGGGCGGGTGCGCTTCCAGGGCAAGGACATCACCGGCCTGGCCCAGCATGAGTTCGCGCGCATCGGCATTGCCAAGAGCTTCCAGATCACCAATGTGTTCAAGCAGCTGTCGGCGCACGAGAACGTGCGCGTGGCTGCGCAGATGCGCGAGACGCGCTTCCAGCTGCTGCGCCCGCGCGCCAGCCTGCGCGCGCTGATAGACAAGGCCGATGGCCTGCTGGAGCGGGTCGGCCTGGCCCATCTGCGCGACAAGACCGCCGCCGACCTGGCCCATGGCCAGCAGCGTGCCTTGGAGATCGCCATGGCCCTGGCCAGCGACCCGGTGCTGCTGCTGATGGACGAGCCCACGGCCGGCATGTCGCCCGAGGAAACGGGCGTGATGATGGGCCTGATACGGCAGCTGGCGGCCGAGCGCACCCTGGTGCTGGTGGAGCACAAGATGAAGCTGGTGATGGGCCTGTGCGAACGGCTGATCGTGCTGCACCACGGCGAGTTCCTGGCCGAGGGCACGCCGGAGCAGATCCGCAACAACGTCGAAGTGCGGCGTGTCTACTTGGGTGAGGGTTGAGCCGATGTTGAAGGTACAAGGGCTCAACGCCTGGTATGACCGCAGCCATGTGGTGCAGGACGTGTCGTTCGAGGTCGGTGCCGGCGAGATCGTCACGCTGATGGGCCGCAACGGCGCCGGCAAGACGACCACCTTGCGCACGCTGATGGGTCTGGTGGCCAAGCGCAGCGGCAGCGCGCAGTTCAATGGCCGCGAGATGCTGGCCGATGCCGCGCACACCCGCTTCCATGCGGGCCTGGCCTATGTGCCGGAGGAGCGGCGCATCGTTGCCGGCCTGACCGTGCGCGAGAACCTGCAACTTGGCATCACCGCCAGCAGCAACCGCCACGAGATGGCGGCGATGATCGAGGAGATTGCCGCCACCTTCCCCCGGCTGAAGGAGCGCCTGAACCAGGACGCGACCTCGATGTCCGGCGGCGAGCAGCAGATGCTGGCCATTGCCCGCGCGATGATGGCGAGGCCGAAGATGATCCTGCTCGACGAGCCGTCCGAGGGCATCATGCCGCTGCTGGTGGACGAGATGTTCCATCTGTTCACGCGCATGAAGCAGGCCGGCACGACCATCCTGCTGGTCGAGCAGAACGTCGAGCGGGCGCTGCGCATCTCGGACCGCGCCTACATCCTGGACCAGGGCCAGATCGTGCACACCGGCACCGGCGAGGACCTGCTGGCCGACCGGGAGATCCAGGAACGCTACTGCGCGGTGTAGGTGGGGACGTGCCGGGCGGCAGAGCAAGAAACGGGGTGATGGAGCGGCGGCCGGTGAGCACACTGGCGCCTCCACAACAGTTCGATTCGAGGGAGCCCTGCCATGCACAAGACCATAGAACCCGCCATCCACTACTGGGGCACACCGGTGGTGCTGATCAGCACCCTGAACGAAGACGGCTCCGCCAATCTGTCGCCGATGTCCAGCGCCTGGTGGCTGGGCTGGAGCTGCATGCTGGGGCTGGACGCCAGCTCCAAGACCAGCGAGAACCTGCAGCGCGAGCGCGAGTGCGTGCTGAATCTGGCCTCGGTGGCGCTGGCCCCGGCCGTCAACAGCCTGGCCCTGCTGACCGGCTCGTCGCCGCTGCCCCTGCACAAGACCTTTCTGGGCTATGAGTACGAAAAGGACAAGTTCGGCGCGGCCGGCCTGAACGCCGACCCGTCGCTCGACGTGCGTGCCCCGCGCGTGCGCGAGTGCCAGGTGCAGCTGGAGGCGGTGGTGCAGGAGGTGCGGCCCTTCGGTGCCCGCGACCCGCGTGTGGCCGTGCCGACCCTGAGCTTCGAGCTGCGCATCCTGCGCGCACACGTCGAAGAGGCCATCCTGCAGGCCCCCGACTCGCACCGCATCGATGCCGACAAGTGGCAGCCCCTGCTGATGACGTTCCGGCAGTTCTACGGCGGCGGGCCGCGTGTTCAGCCCTCGACGCTCGCCACCGGGCCGGAAGAAGCCTATGCGCCGTGGAAGTTTGCGGCCAGGCCGGCAAAGCTGCCGGCCTGAAATCATGAGGCGTCGTGGAAGACGATGCCCGCCGTGAATCGCTGTCCCGACCGGATCCGGCTCACGCCGTGGCGCAGGTTCACGCGGTAGGTGCCGCGCGTGCCCTGCACCGGGCGGTGGTGGACTGCTATCACCGCCGCATCGCCCTGGCGCAGCGGCAGCACCATGGGGCGCGACTGCATGCGCGGGCGCTGCTCGGTCATCACGAACTCGCCGCCGTCGAAGTCGCGGCCGGGCTCGGACAGCAGCAGGACCACCTGCAGCGGGAACACCTCGTCGCCGTACAGATCCTGGTGCAGGCAGTTGTAGTCGCCGGGGCCGTAGCGCAGGAGCAGCGGTGTCGGTCGCTGCTGGCCGGCCGCATGGCAGCGGGCGATGAAGGCCTGGTGCGTGGCCGGGAAGCGCGTGTCCAGTCCCATCAGCGCATGCCAGTGGTTGGCGATGGTCACCAGGCGCGGGTAGAGCGCCTCGCGCAGCTGAGCCACCAGATCGGGCAGCGGGTAGCGGAAGTACTGGTACTCGCCCTGACCGAAGCCGTGGTGGCCCATCACCACGCGGCTGCGGAACAGCGAGTCGTTGCCGTACAGGGCGGCCAGCTGCGCGCACTCACCGGGCGTGATCAGGCCGGGCAGCAGTGCATGGCCTTCGGCGCCGAGTTCGTCATTCGTCTGCTGCCAATCGACAGCATTCAGCCGGGTATCGACATCCTGGTTCATGCCAACGCCTCGCGGTCCAGCAAGGCCCGCTTGCGTTCGACGCCCCAGCGGTACCCCGACAGGCCCCCGTCGCTGCGCACCACGCGGTGGCAGGGGATGGCCACCGCCAGCGCATTGGCGCCGCAGGCCTGCGCCACGGCGCGGGCCGAGGTCGGTGCGCCGATGCGCCTGGCGATCTCCGTATAGCTGGCCGTGTGGCCCGGCGGTATCGCGCGCAGCGCCTGCCAGACGCGCTGCTGGAAGGCGGTGCCGCGCAGATCCAGCGGCAGGTTGAGGCCCAGCCCCGGCGCATCGACAAAGCCGACAACCTGGGCCATCCATTGCTCGAAGCCCGCGTCGCCGCCGATCAGCTGCGCCTGCGGGAACCGATCCTGCAGATCGCGGGCCAGCGCATCGGGATCGTCGCCGAGCAGGATGGCGCAGACGCCGCGCTCGCTGCGGGCCACCAGGATGGCGCCCAGCGAGCATTGGCCGATGGCGAAGCGGATCTCGGTCTGCGCACCGCCGGCGCGGTAGGCGGTGGGCGTCATGCCCAGCACATCGTCGGCGCTCTCGTAGAAGCGTGCGCCGGAGTTGTAGCCGGCGCCGTAGATCGCTTCGGTGACGGTGGCACCCTTGTTCTTCAGCCGCTGCTGCACGCGCTGCGTGCGGTGGGCATTGGCATAGGCCTTGGGCGTGAGGCCGGTCGCGGCCTTGAACAGCCGGTGCAGGTGGTAGGGGCTGATGCCGGCGTGAAGCGCCAGCTCGTCCAGGGTCGGCGGCTGCTCGGCCGCCTCGATGTGGCGGCACAGCGCGGCGATCTTGGCCGCCTGCTGGTCGGCCAGCGGCGCCTCGTTGGGCCGGCAGCGCTTGCAGGCCCGAAAGCCGGCCTGCTCGGCCTCGGCCGCCGTGGCATGGAATGCCAGATTCTCGGGCCGCGCCGGGCGTGCCGCGCAGCTGGGTCGGCAATAGACGCCGGTGCTGCGTACCGAGTAGAAGAAGCGGCCGTCGGCTTCCGTGTCACGGGCCTGCACGAGAGGCCAGCGCGGATCGGCCATGACGGCGGCGGCTCGGAGTTCGCGGAGTGCGGAATTGCTGCTCATGATCAAGTGCCAGGGTTGATGCGATGAGCCACTGTAGGTTGGGCGTCCGGCGCGCACACCCCGAGTCTTGCTTTTGAATTCAGCCGGGCGCCAGCTGCCGGTACAGCTCGTTGGCGCGGGTCAGGTGCTCGCGCATCGCCTGCTCGGCCTGCTGGGGTTGGCGCGTGGCGATAGCCTCGACGATGCGCAGATGCTCGCTCAGGGTCAACTCCTCGGCACCGGGCGCGCGCACCAGCGGCTGGTAATACTCGCTGGCCCACATGAACAGCGACTCGACGATGGCAGGGAAGATCGGGTTGCCGCTGATCAGCGCGATCTCGCGGTGGAAGGCCATGTCGTGCTCGAGGAATTTGCTCAAATTGGCCATCGACGCGCGGTGCTCTGCCAGGCGCTCGCGCAGCCGGGCGACGTCGGCCTCGCTGGCCCGTTCGGCGGCCTGGCGGGCCATGCCGCACTCCAGGAACACGCGGGCCTCCTTCAGATGCTCCAGGGTCTCGGGCTGCATGCGCAGCAGGTGGCGGGCGCTGCCGGCGATCTGGTCGAACAGGCTTTGCGCGTTGGGCAAGAGCACGCGGGCCCGCTCGCCGTGGGTGATCTCGACGATGCCCGAGCGCTCCAGCGACTGCAGCGCCTCGCGCACCGCCGGCCGGCCGACGCCGTAGAACTCCATCAGCTCACGCTCGGAGGGTAGCTGGGCGCCGGGCGCGATCTCGCCGCTGCGGATGCGCTCCAGCAGCCGGTCCAGCACTTCCTGGTACAGCTTGCGGCGGTGTATCGGTTCGGTGGTCGTCATGGCGGCGGGGAACTTACCACAGCCCCGGCCCGCGCATCGGCAAAGAAGCTTGGACCCCCCATCTGGCCGCCCTTCAACACGACCTCCAGCCCGTCGCGTTCGCGCCGGTCGGACCAGACCCGGCACAGCGGCGCACCGGGCGCAAGACCTGCCACCACGCTCAGCGCGGCGATGTCCAGCGCGCTGGCCACCTCGCCCGAGCTGTCGCCGCCCGCGACGACGATACGCTTGAGTGCACTGCGATCCAGCAGCCGGCGCATCACCTGGGCCAGGCCCTGGCCGACGCGCAGGGCCGCCTGTTCACGGCTCAGGCGGGCCTCAGCGGCGATGGCCTCGAAGCCGGCCACGGCCGGGTCGTCGGGGCCGGCAGCGGAGTAGATCAGCGGGCTTTGGCCTTTTGCCAATGCCGCCAGGGCGAGGCCTACGGCACGTTCGATCTCGGCCTCCGGCTCGGCCAGCAGGCCTGGCAGATCCAGCCGTTCGGTGGCAAAGCCCTGCTTCGCGGCGATGGCGATCTGCGTGGCGGTGACCGGAGAACAGCTGCCACTGACGACCGCGATCTGCTCCACCGGCCTGGCTCTGGGCAGGCCGGCCAACATCGGCACCAGGCCCAGGTGGCGCCAATGGGCGGCCAGCGCGTACTGCAGGCCCGAGGACGAAGCGCTGAACAGTCCCTTGCCGCGCTGCTCCCAGATCAGCCGGCCTGCCTCGGCCAGCGTCTCGTCATCGAGCACGTCGATCAGCACCACCGGCACATCGTCGCCGGCCATCTGCTGCAGGCGGTCGGCGGCGGTACCGGCGCGCAGCTGCAGCATGTCGATCAGCTCGATGCGCCGGGTCGTCTGCTCCGCGAGATGCCGGCGCAGATCGGCCTCGGCCATCGGCGTGACCGGATGGCGTGACATCGTCGGATGGCGGTCCAGCCGGTGGCCCACGCCATTGACGGCGGCGAACAGATTGCCGAACAGCTGGAAGCGGTTCAAGCGCGGCGCGCCGACGACCAAAGGCGACCAGGTTCCGGCCATCAAGGGCGCGCCCAGCGCGATCGCGCAGCCTATGGACCCGGTGCTCGGCGACGAGTCGAAGGTCGAGCAGATCTTGTATTGCAGCAGCGGCGCGCCGAGGCTCGCCAGCGACTCGAACGCGGCGGGCAGCTCGGCCGCCATCCACTCGGGGCTGCGGCCGCGCGAGGTGCCGGCCAGGCCGACGCAGCGCAGGCCAGGAAAGCGGGCCAGATCCTTTGGCGTCGGTGGCCGCAGAAACAGCATCGTCGGCACGCCGGCGGCGGTGAAGGCCTCCATCACATCGGTGGAGCCGGTGAAGTCGTCGCCGTAGTAGCTGAGCAAGAGCCCCTCGGGCCAGGCGGCGGCGGGCGCTGTCATCACCAGAACTCCAAGGCCTGGCGTAGCTCGGCGTGTTTGACCGCGTGATCTTGCAAGGGCGTGCCCGCCATCGCCGCGTCCCAGGCCTGGCGGAAGGCGGTCACGCCCGCCGCTACACCGCCCGGATGGCCGAAGATGCCGCCACCGGCCGCATGTATCAGGTCGGCAGTACCGAGCGCCGTGAAGGTGCCCGGTGCCTGCTTGCCGGTCTGGCCGGAGCTGAACACCGGCATCGCGGCCATGGGCTTGCCATCGAACATCGGCTTGAGCACCGCCCGCGCGGCGGCGATCACGCTGTCGTCGGGCTCGCTGAATTTGTTGGCCAGGCCGTTGACGTGCAGATGGTCGGCGCCGGCCAGGCGCTGGATCTGCTGCCAGGGGCCGTAGTCCCAGCCCAGGGCCGGGCAGCGGCTCAACCAACCCCAGCCGGCGCGGTGGCCGTGGATGGGCAGGCGCGAGTGCCGGCGCAGTTCGATCAGGCCGACCAGGCCGATCGCGTTCAGGCTGGCCATCACGCAGGTGCCGCCCAGCTCCAGCAGCAGGTCGTGGCGGCGGCGCATCTGGTCCAGGTCGCCGGTGATGTTGAACGCGACCATGGCCTTGCGGCCCAGGCGCTGGGCACCATCGTTGACGACGGCCATCACTGCGCGCACCCGCTCGTCGAAGGGGCAATGCGGGCCATCGGCCTGCAGCTCGTCGTCCTTGATGAAGTCGATGCCGCCGTCGATCAAGAGCCGCACCTGCTCGGCCGTTTGCGCGGGGCTTAAGCCCACGCTGGGCTTGATGATGGTGCCTATCAGCGGGCCATTGGCCACGCCGGCCAGACGCCGCGTGCCGGTGATGCCAAAGGCCGGGCCGGGATAGGCCGCGGCAAAGGCTGGTGGCAGTTTCAGATCGGTGATGCGCAGGCCGCTGACCTGGCGCAGCTCGAACAGATTGCCGGCGACCGTGGCCATCAGGTTGGTCAGCGAGGGCCCCAGGTTCTCCAGCGGCCAGGACAGCTCCAGCCGGCAGCGGGTGTAGGTGCTGCTGGCCATGCCGCCGGGCAGGCTCGGTGCAGTGCTTGTGTCGATCACCTCCAGCCGTTCGACACGAGCGCCGGAGCGTTCCTTCAATTCTGGCGTCTCGTTGGCCAGCTTCAGGAAGGTGCCGCTGGACTGCTCGCCGGCGATGACCTCGGCGGCGTGCGCAGGGTCGTCACCGGTTTCCAGCCAGTAGCTGGCGTGAATCCGCTGAGGATCAGATGCAACGGCCACCATCGACCTCCAGGGCCACGCCGGTGATGAACTCGGCATCGTCGCTGGCCAGGAAGGCCGTGGCCTTGGCAATGTCCAGCGGCGTCGACATCCTGCCCATCGGAATCGTTGCGATGATCCTGGCGCGGGTTTCCGCGCTGTCCTCACCAGGCAGAAAGTCCTGGATCAGGCCGGTGGGGCTCATCACCGGGTTGATCGCGCAGACGCGTATGCCGTCCGGCGCCAGCTCGATGGCCATGCCCTTGGTCAGGGTGATGGCCGCACCCTTGGTGCCGGCATACCAGCTCAGGCCCGGCCGCGGCCGCAGGCCTGCGGTGGAGGCGATATTGATGATGACGCCGCTGCGCTGCTGCTTGAACAGCGGCACGGCGTGGATGGCGCCCAGATAGATGCTCTTCACATTGGTCGCATAGACGCGGTCGAAGGTGGCCTCGTCGACCTCCAGCATCGACTGGTTCTTGTGCGTCGTGCCGGCGTTGTTGATCAGTATGTCCAGCCGGCCGTAATGCTTGACGGTGGCGGCCACCATCGCGCCGACGGACTCGTTCTTCGTCACGTCGGCATGGACCGGAATGGCCTTGCCGCCGGCCGCTTCGATTTCGGCCGCCACGCGCTCGGCGGCGTCCATGCGCCAGTCGGCGACGACGACCTTGGCGCCCAGCTCGGCGAACAGCTTGGCGATGCCCTCGCCAAAGCCGCTGCCGCCGCCGGTGACGATGGCGACGCGATCTTGCAGTTTCTTGTCCGTCATTTGGAATTCCTTAGCCGTGCTGGATGGCAATGGTCTTGATGGTGGTGAAGCTGCGCAGGCCCTCGAAGGCCTTCTCGCGGCCATAGCCAGAATGCTTCATGCCGCCGAAGGGCAGCTCGATGCCGCCGCCGGCGCCGTAGTTGTTGATGAAGACCTGGCCGGCCTCGATGCGCTGGGCGGCGCGCAGTTGCAGCGCGCCGTCGCGCGTCCAGACGGCGGCGGTGAGGCCGAACGGTGTGCCGTTGGCCAGCTCGATCGCCTCGTCCTCGGTGTCGAAGGCAAACGCCGCCAGCACCGGGCCGAAGACCTCGCCCTGGGCCACCGGGTGCTGGGCCGGCACGGCGTCCAGCAGCATAGGCGGGAAGAAGAAGCCGCCGGCCGGTGCGTCAGCAGCCAGCTTGGCGCGGGCGGTGACGCGCACGCCGTCGCCGGTGGCCGCTTCAATCATCGCCGCCACGCGGTTCAGCTGGCGGCGGTTGATCAGCGGGCCGCAGTCGAGATTGGCGATGCCGGCGCCGGTGTTCAGTGCCTCGAAGCGGGCCTTCAGCCGGCCCATCACATCGGCATAGATGCTGCGCGCGATCAGCACGCGGCTGCCGGCGGCGCAGGTCTGGCCGGCGTTCTGCACGATGGCGTTGACGACCACCGGCATCGCCTTGTCCAGATCGGCATCGGCGAACAGGATCTGCGGCGACTTGCCGCCCAGCTCCAAGGTCACCGGCACATGGTTGACGGCGGCGGCCTGGGCCACGGCCGTGCCGGTCTGCGGTGAGCCGGTGAACGAGATGTGGTTGATGCCGGTATGGGCGGCCAGCGCCGCGCCGGCCTCTATGCCCAGGCCGCAGACGATGTTCAAGGCGCCCGCGGGCAGGCCGGCTTCAAGTGCCAGTGCGGCAATGCGCAGCGGCGTCAGGCAGGCATCCTCGGCCGGCTTGACGACGCAGGCATTGCCGGCCGCCAGTGCGCCACCGACCGAGCGGCCGAAGATCTGCGCCGGGTAGTTCCAGGGGATGATG
This sequence comes from Burkholderiaceae bacterium, assembly GCA_018780645.1. GTDB lineage: Bacteria > Pseudomonadota > Gammaproteobacteria > Burkholderiales > Burkholderiaceae_C > Paucibacter. Next base: position 267,334 of record JADMJJ010000002.1, on the reverse strand, counting down.
TGGCCGGTCACGCCGTGCGGCACGCGCATCGCGATAACCGTGCTGCCCTGGGCGTAGGGGATGGTCTCGCCATGCAGCTTGTCGGCCGCGCCGCCGTAGTACTCGAAGTAGCGGGCACAGGCGGTGATGTCGGCGCGGGCCTGCTGCATCGGTTTGCCGGTGTCGCCGCACTCCAGCTCGGCCAGCTCGTCGTGGTGCTGCAGTATCAGCGCCGAGAGGCGCGACAGGATGCGCCCGCGCTCGGTGGCCGTCTGACGGCCCCAGGCGCCGTGGAAGGCGGCGCGCGCCGCCTGCACGGCGGCGTCCACATCGCGGGCATCGCTGCGCGGCAGAGTGGTGAAGACCTGGCCGTCGGACGGGTCGAGCACCTCAATCGTTGCGCCGCTGGCGGCGGCGCAGCGCTCGCCGGCGATCATGTTTTGTTGCGGGGCCAAGGTCTTCATAGTGATTCCTTCAACGGACAGCCTGGATGGCGGCTATTTTGTCCGCGCCAAACTCCTTGGCAAACTGGGCATAGGCGGGCACCACGGCCTTGCGGAAGCTTTCGCCGTCGACCTTCTCTATCACCTGCATGCCGTCCTTGCGCAGCTGGGCGATGCCGTTGGCCTCGTCCTCGTTGACCTTTTTGCGCTGGGCGATGCCACCCTTCTGCGCGGCCTCGACGAAGACCTTCTTGTCGGCGTCCGACAGCTTGTTCCAGACATTGGGCGACATGATGATCACCGCCGGCGAATAGACGTGCCCGGTCAGCGACAGGTACTTCTGCACCTGGGCGAACTTGGCCGACAGGATCACCGGAATCGGGTTCTCCTGGCCATCGACCGTGCCCTGCTGCAGGGCGGTGAACAGCTCCGGAAAGGCCATAGGCGTGGGCAGCAGACCGAAGGTCTTGTAGCCGTCCATATGGACCTTGTTCTCCATCGTGCGCAGCTTCAGGCCCGCAGCGTCGGTGGCCGTCATGATGGGGCGCTTGTTATTGGTCATGTGGCGGAAGCCGTTCTCCGTCCAGGCCAGGCCGATCAGGCCCTTGGCGGCCATCTTCTTCAGCAGGTCCTGGCCGATGGGGCCGTCCATCGTGTGGCGCGCATGGTCGTAGTCGCGGAACAGGAAGGGGATGTCCACGATCTTGGTCTCGGGCACGAAATTGCCCAGGGCACCGGTCGAGGCATTGACCAGGTCCTGCGTGCCCAGCTGCACCGCCTCGATCTGCTCGCGCTCGCCGCCCAGCGCCGAGTTGGGGAACTGCTGGCACTTGTAGCGGCCGGCCGTGCCCTTCTCGACCTCGTCGCAGAAGGTCACCGAGCCGACCCAGTAGTGCGAGTCCTTGGCCGGTGTGTAGCCGATTTTCAGCACGGTCTGGGCCGAGGCGGCGCCCAGGCTCAGGGCGAGGGCGGCGGCAACGAGAAGGGTCGGGCGTAGCGTCATGGTGTCTCCAGGATGGAATGAACGGGCTCGCCCGCCGCTTCGGTGTCGGCTGGGCTTGGGGGGAACGGGGATCAGGTGATGCGGCGGATGCTTTCGGCGATTTCTTCGCGTTGGAAGACCTGCTTCCAGTCGTCGCGCATCAGCCTGGGCTTGCCGAAGGTGATGGCCTTGTTGCAGGCGTCGGAGAACTGGCCCGGGATCTCCTTGAAGATCACCGCGGCGAGTATGGTCATATGGCCCAGCAGGAAGTCGCGTGCGGCCTCTGCCGGCACACCGCGCGCCACGACCTCGTCCATGGCCTCGCGCATCACATCCAGCAGGGTGGCGCAGACGGTCTCGGACAGACCGGGCTCCAGCAGCGCCATCTGATCGACGGTCAGCCGGTAGGAGCGCAGGATGGGCGCGTAGATGACCTTGGCGATGTCTTCGCCCAGCGCGAAGTCAGCGTCCGTGCCCTGCATCAGCGCGCTGACCACCGACTGCTTGGCATGGCCGCCGCCGAAGAAGTCGCGCCGTGCCTCGGCCGTGGTCTCGTCGTTGAAGATCGGCGGGTGGCAGGGATGGGCGACGAAATAGACCAGATCGGGCCGCTCGGGCAGATGGCCGGCGAACGGCGCCGCAGCATCCAGCGTCATCACCATCGTGCCCGGCTGCAGCAACGGTGCGATCTCGTGCGAGAGCTTGCCGATCAGGGTGTCCGGCACGGCGAGTATCACCACATCGGCCCCGTCCAGCGCCGCCTCGGCCGAGACGCAGGCCAGGCCCAGCTCGTCCTGCAGCCGCTGCCGGCCCACCGCGCCCGGCTCCACATGCCGGACCTTGTAGGCCGACCCGACCAGGTTGCGGGCCAGCCGCACCCCCATCTTGCCGCCAGCGCCAAACAGCGCAATCGTTGCACTCATCAAAACCTCCAGACCAGAAAATTGGGGTCAGACTCCAATTTCTCGGCGTCTGTTGGCCTAATGGTATAATGAGTACCTCACATGATGTATCGCGTAAACCCTTGATTTACTGCAATCATTGCGGGGCGATAGACGGCACCGGCGCCACCACCGCCGGCGCATAAACCAGGTCGCGCAACGCCAGACTGATTTGCGGGATGTAGGTGATCAGCATCAGGCAGCCGATGATCACCAGCACGAAGGGCAGCAGGTATTTGACGATGCGGTCCAGCGAGATCTTGGCCACCGTGCAGGCGGCGAACAGATTGACGCCGAAGGGCGGCGTGATCATGCCCAGCGCCAGATTGACGACCATGATGGTGCCGAAGTGCACCGGATCGACCCCGAAGTGCCGCGCCACCGGCACCAGAATCGGTGCCAGCACGATGATGGCCGCCGAGGTCTCGATGAACATGCCGATCACGAACAGCGCCGCGTTCACACCCAGCAGAAACCACATTGGCGATTGCAGCACTTCGGTCAGCCAGGCGCCCAGCGCCTCGGGCACGCCGGCGCGGGTGATCAGGAAGGCAAACAGCCCGGCGTTGGCGATGATGAACATGATCACCGCGCTGGAGATCACCGACTTGCGGAACACCGGTATCAGGTCCTTGAACGTCAACTCGCGGTGGATGAACAGGCCCACGATCAGCGCATAGAACACCGCCACCACCGAGGCCTCGGTGGGCGTGAAGATGCCGCCGTAGATGCCGCCCAGGATGATCACCGGCATCAGGAGCGCAAAGCCAGCCTTGTAGGTGGCTGTGCCCACGCTCAGGCGGCCGTCGCCGTCCTGCTTGCCCCAGCCCTTCCAGCGGCAGTAGAGGTGGACGAACAGCATCAGCGCGCCGCCGATCAAGAGGCCCGGGCCGAAGCCGGCAATGAACAGTTCGCCGATCGAGACCTCGGCCGAAACGCCGAACAGAATCATCGGAATCGACGGCGGGATGATCACCCCCAGCTCGGCCGAGGTAGCCTGCAGCGCTGCCGCGTACTCTCGCGGGTAGCCATGCTTGATCAGTGCCGGGATCAGGATAGAGCCGATCGCGAAGGTGGTGGCTACCGAAGAGCCCGACACCGCCGCGAAAATCATGCAGGTCAACACGCAGGTCATCGGCAGCCCGCCCTGCACGCCGCCGACCAGCGACTTGGCAAACTCAACCAGCCGGCGCGAGATGCCGCCGGTTTCCATCAGATTGCCGGCCAGTATGAAGAAGGGCACGGCGGCGAGCGGAAACTTGTCGATCGCGGTGAACATCTCCTTGGGCGCGAGCACCAGGCGCTCGGGGTCGAAGAAGGCCAGGCCCAGCATGGCGGAGCCGCCAATCGAGACGGCGATGGAGATGCTGAAGGCAAAGGCCAGCAGCATCGTGATGAGCAGGGTGAATGACATGGTGTGGGTCGCTTCTGGGCTGGCTTACTGAGCGTTTTCCAGCTCTTCATTCATCGGATCCACGTGCTGGGCGAGCACGGCCACCAGGGCCAGCGCGGCGCCCACTGGCAGTGCGGCATAGGCGTAACCCATGGACAACTCCATGCTGGCGAAGGTCTGAAAGCGCACGCGCCAGGCCAGGTTGATGCCGTACCACAGCAGCACGCTCAGAAAGGACAGCGAGCTGACGGTGATGATCATGCGCACCACCTTGAGCCAGACGCCCTTGCTCATGCGCAGCATCAGGTCCACCGAGACCAGCGCGCCGCGGCGGAAGGCCACCACCACGCCCAGCATCACGCACCAGATCAAGAGGCGCCGCATGGCCTCCTCGGTCCAGGTGGACGGTTGCGACAGCACGAAGCGGGTCACCACCTGCCACATGCCCAGCACGCTGATCACGGCCAGCAGAACACAAGCGACGTTGAGGGCGAAATTGCTCAGATGGCGGTCGAGTGCCAGCAGAAGAGTGCGCATGGCGCCTCCTGATCAAGCCGGACCGGCGCGAGTGAGCGCCGTCCGGACTTCGGTTGAACGAGACTTACTTGACGGCCTGGATGGCGGCGATCTTGTCGGCGCCGAACTCCTTGGCGAAGTTGGCGTAGGCCGGGGCCACGGCCTTGCGGAAGCTCTCGCCGTCCACCTTCTCGATCACCTGCATGCCGTCCTTGCGCAGCTGGGCAATGCCGCTGTTTTCGTCGTCATTGACCTTCTTGCGCTGGGCCGCGCCGCCCTTCTGCGCGGCTTCGACGAAGGCCTTCTTGTCGGCCTCGGACAGCTTGGCCCAGATCGCGGGCGAGAGCAGTATCACCGCCGGGGAATAGACATGCCCGGTCAGCGACAGGTGCTTCTGCACCTGGGAGAACTTCGAGGCCAGGATCACCGGAATCGGGTTCTCCTGGCCATCGACGGTGCCCTGCTGCAGCGCGGTGAACAGCTCCGGGAAGGGCATGGGCGTGGGCAGCAGACCAAAGGTCTTGTAGCCCTCCATATGCACCTTGTTCTCCATCGTGCGCAGCTTCAGACCCGAGGCATCGCTGGCGGTCATGATGGCCCGCTTGCTATTGGTCATGTGGCGGAAACCGTTCTCCGTCCACGCCAGGCCGATCAGGCCCTTGCCCTGCAGCTTCTTCAGCAGGTCCTGGCCGATGGGGCCGTCCATCGTGTGTCGGGCATGGGCGTAGTCGCGGAACAGGAAGGGGATGTCGACGATGCGCGTCTCGGGCACGAAGTTACCCAGCGGGCCGGTCGAGGTGTTGGTCAGGTCCTGCGTGCCCAACTGCACCGCTTCGATCTGCTCGCGCTCGCCGCCCAGGGCCGAGGCGGGGAACTGTTGGCACTTGTAGCGGCCTTGCGTGCCCTTTTCCATCTCGTCGCAGAACACCGTGGAGCCCACGCCGTAATGCGATTCCTTGCTGGTGGCATAGCCGATCTTCAGCACGGTCTGTGCGGCGGCGGTGCCGGCCAGTGCGCACAGCGCGGCGGTGATCAGGGTGGTCTTGAAAGTCGTGGTCATGCTTGTCTCCGTCTCTAGGTTTTGGTGGATGGGTTGGGAAAGCGTTCAGACGCGCAGCGGAATCGTCACTGCGGCCGGGTTGTCCTGCACATACTGCAGCACGATGCTCTTGAAGTCGGTGTCGGGCCGCAGGCCCAGGCGCTCGCGCCGGGCCGACTCGAAGCGTGCCGGCCAGCCGCCGACCATGCGCGCCACGCCGGCGTCGGGCTCGAAGCGCACGCGTGCCACGGCCTCGGGCCCGGCCACGGCGGCCAGCGCGTCCAGCATCTGCTGCACGCTGACGGTCAGTGCCGGCAGGTTCAGTGCGGTGCGGCCACCGAAGTCCTCACGGCTGGCCTCGAACACGGCGATCAAGCCTTCGATCGTGCGTGCCGGCGAGGCCAGCGCGATGCGCGTCTCGGGGGCGACCGGGCAGACGGCGTCCAGCCCGGCCAAGGGTTCGCGGATGATGCCGGACAGAAAGCCCGAGGCCGCGCCATTGGGCCGGCCCGGCCGCACCGACACCGTCATCAACCGCGCCGTGCGGCCATCGATGAAGCCCTTGCGTGTGTAGTCGGCCACCAGCTGCTCGCAAATGAATTTGTGCACGCCGTACGACGACTGCGGCGTGGGCAGGGTGTCGTCCTGCACCACCGCCGGCAGCGGCAGGGCCGGATCTGAACCGAACACCGCCACCGAGCTGGCGAACACGAAACGTGGTACCGTGGTTCCGCGGTGCGCCCGCAGCGCATCGAGCAGCGCGCGGGTGGTGTCGAGGTTGGAGCGCAAGCCCAGTTCAAAGTCCAGTTCGCACTCGGCCGACACGGCCGAGGCCAGGTGGAACACGCCGTCGAAGCCCTCGGTGCCCAGCGCCGCGCATTGGTCCAGTAGCGCACCGGTGCGCGCCTGTACGCGGGCGTCGGCCATCAGATCGGCCGGCGGAGGGAACAGATCGGCCAGCACCAGCGTGTTGACCTTGCGGCCGTTCAGCTGGCCCCGTGCCAGCAGGGTGCGTGCGAGCCTTGCGCCGAGAAATCCGGCCCCGCCGGTGATCAGCAGCTTCATGATTGGGAATCCTTGTAGGGGGCGAACCAGGCCAGGCCTTCAGACGTGGCACCGCGCGGTCTGTACTCGCAGCCGACATGGCCGCCGTAGCCCAGCTCGTCGAGCAGCGCGAACAGATAGGGGTGGTTGATCTCGCCCAGATCGGGCTCATGCCGCTCGGGCACGCCAGCGATCTGGATGTGGCCGACATTCCCGCCGGGCAGGTACCGGCGCAGCTTCATCGCCAGATCGCCCTCGACGATCTGGCAGTGGTACAGGTCCATCTGCACCTTCAGATTCGGTGCACCGACCTCGGCGACGATGGCGTGCGCCTCGTCCTGGCGGTTCAGGAAGAAGCCGGGGATGTCGCGCGTGTTGATGGGCTCGATCAGCACCTCGCGGCCGGCGCTGGCGGCCTGCTGGGCGGCCCAGGCGAGGTTCTCAAGATAGGTGGCACGCAGGGCGGCACGGTCGACGCCTGCCGGCACCAGGCCGGCCATCAGATGGATGCGCGGGCAGGCCAATGCCTCGGCATAGGGCAGGGCCTGCTCCAGGAAGCCGCGGCGGAACTCATCCTCACGGCCGGGCAGGCAGGCGATGCCGCGCTCGCCGGCCTCGAAGTCACCGGGCGGGGCATTGAACAGCACCTGGCGCAGGCCGTTGTCGGTCAGGCGCTGTGCCAGCTCGGCCTTGCCAAAGGCATAGGGGAACAGGTATTCGACGGCACGAAAGCCATCGCGCGCCGCCGCAGCGAAGCGGTCGAGGAAGCCATGCTCCGTGTACATCATCGTCAGATTGGCGGCGAAACGGGGCATGGGGCTTTCTTCCTTTCTTGCTTGCTTACCAGCGCGCGCCGAACTGGCTGCGCAACTCGTTGATCTGGGCGTCGCTGAGCGGCGCCGGCTTCGTCATCAGCCACAGCCTGGCCGTCTCCTCCAGCTCTTCCAGCACGGCCATCGCGCTGGCCGGTGACTCATGCCAGACATTGGGGCCCAGCCGGTCCAGCATCACCGCGCGCAAGGGCGCGCCGCTGCGCTGGCCGCGCAGGATGGCCGCCGCCACCGCTTCCGCGGCGGCCGGGTCGCCGGGGCGGTGGTAACGGATCAAGGGCACATGGCCGACCTTCATCACGTAGTAGGGCGTGATCGGCGGCACGATGTCATGTTCGGTCCAGATACCGGAGAGTGTCAGCGCCACCAGATGCGTGCTGTGGGTATGGATCACGCAGTGCGCCGTTGGCTCGGCCTCGTAGATGCGGCGGTGCAGTGCCAAGGTCTTGCTGGCCCTGGCGCCGGCCAGCTGGCGGCCGTCAGGTGCCACATGGGCCAGATCCTCGGGCCTCAGAAAACCCAGGCAGGCATCGGTGGGCGTGATCAGAAAGCCCGCGCCATCGGCCAGGCGCACACTGATATTGCCTGCCGTGGCATGCACATAGCCGCGCTCGAACAGCGAGCGGCCGACGCGGCAGATCTCGATGCGCAGGGTGCTGTGTTCGAAGTCCATCACGCCACCTGCCCCAGCGCCTTGGCGAAGAAATCGACGTTGCCGAAGTTGCCGGACTTCAGGGCCAGCAGCAGTTGCCGTCCTTCAGCCTGCGTCCAGGGCACGCCGGGGTCTATGGGCGCGCCGATGCGCAGCGACTGCACGCCCAGCGCCTGCACCACCGCGCCCGAGGTTTCACCGCCGGCCACCACCAGGCGGCGCACGCCAGCCTCGACCAGGCCCTCAGCGATCCGGGCCAGGCAGGCCTCGACCATTTGGCCTGCGCGCTCGACGCCAAGCGCCGCCTGCGTCACCTGAACCTGCTGCGGCGCGGCGGTGGCGTAGATCAGCACCGGCTCTTGCTGCTGAGCGGCCCAGGCCAACGCGGCGGCAGCGACATCGCTGCCCTCGGCCAGCGCCAGCGCATCGACTTGGAAGCCCGGCTTGCCCGTCTGCAGCCAGTGCTGCACCTGGGCATTCGTCGCCGTCGAGCAGGAGCCCGACAGCACCGCCGCCTTGCCACCGACGGCGGGCAGATTCGCTGCCTGCGCATCGGGCCGCAGCCAGCCGCGCGCCGCATAAACCTCGGGCAGGCCCAGCGCCACGCCGGAGCCGGCGGTGATCAGCGGCAGGTCCGCGCAGGCCTGCGCCAGCACGCGCAGATCATCGTTGTTGACGGCATCGGCCACGGCCAGGCGCGCGCCCTCGCTGCGCAGCGCCTCGATGCGCTCGCGGGTGGCCGGCAGGCCCTGGGCCAGCGTGTCGTAGCGCAGCAGGCCCACCCGACCCCTGGTCTGTGCCTGCAGCACCGCTACCAGGTTCGCGTCGGCCATCGGCGTCAGGGGATGGTTGCGCATGCCCGAATCGCTGAGCAGCTGGTCACCGACGAACAGATGGCCGCGGAACACGGTGCGGCCGTTCTCGGGGAAGGCGGGGCAGGCAATCGCGAAATCGGTGCCCAGTGCGGCCATCAGCGCCTCGGCCACCGGGCCGATATTGCCGGCCTCGGTCGAGTCGAAGGTCGAGCAGTACTTGAAATAGAACTGGCGCGCACCGGCGGCCTGCAACCAGCGCAGCGCGGCCAGCGATTCGGCCACCGCCTGATCGGCCGGCGTGGTGCGCGACTTCAGCGCCACGACCACGGCGTCGGCATCGGGCAGCGCCGCGTGGGCCGCGGGTACGCCAATCACCTGCACCGTGCGCATGCCGGCGCGCACCAGCATGCTGGCCACGTCGGTGGCGCCGGTGAAGTCGTCCGCGATGACGCCGAGGATGATGCCTCGGCTCATGCCGCGGCCTTCGGCAATTCCAGCCCGGCCAGCTGGGCATAGAACTTGATCACGGCCGAGTCGTCCTCGCCGCCATAACCTGCAGCGGCCGTGGCCAGATAGAGCTGATGCGCCTGCGCGGCCAGCGGCAGCGGGAACTGCAGCTTGCGTGCAGCATCGAGCACGATGCCCAGGTCCTTGATGAAGATGTTCACCGCCGACAGCGGCGTGTAGTCGCCGGCCAGGATGTGGGGCACGCGGTTCTGGAACATCCAGCTCATGCCGGCCGAGTTGCAGATCACCTCGTAGAGCTGGTCCGGGTCGGCCCCGGCCCGCATGCCCAGGGCCATGCCCTCGCAGGCGGCGGCGATGTGCACGCCGGCCAGATGCTGGTTGACCATCTTCACCGTCGAGCCGACGCCGGCCTTGTCGCCGAGTCGATAGACCTTGCCGGCAATCGCATCGAGCAGCGCGCCGGCCGCCGCGAAAGCATCGGGCTTGCCGGAGGCCATCACCGTCATCTGGCCCTCGGCGGCCTTCTTGGCGCCGCCCGAGACCGGGCCGTCGATCAGCCACAGGCCGCGCTCGGCCAAGCGGGCCTCCCACAGCGGCGGCAGGGTCGGGTCCACGGTGGCCGAGGTGACGACCACCGAGCCCGGCTTCATAGTGGCGGCCAGGCCGCCCTCGCCGAACAGCACGTCCTCGGTTTGCATGGCATTGACCACCAGCACGACGACCACATCGCAGTTCGTGCCCAGCTCGGCCAGCGAGGCTGTGCTGCGGCCACCGTCGGCGACGAAGCGTTCGCGCGCCTCGGCCCGGGTGTCCAGGCCCCAGGTCGGCACGCCGCGCTTCAGTGCCGAGACGGCGGCGCCGTAGCCCATCGAGCCAAGCCCCACGACGCCTAAAGTCTTGCTTGTCATTTCCGTTTGTCCTTTGCAGCAGCAGGCGCGGTCAGCACGCCGGCAATTTCAAGCCGGCGCGCCGCCTGCACCATGTGATTGCTGGCCGCGCGCCGGGCGGTGGCGGCGTCACGGGCGGCGATGGCCTCGACGATGGCGTGATGCTCGTCGCGCACGGCGGCGGCAAAGCCCTGGTGACGGGCCTCATTGCCCCGCGTCACGCGCATCGCCTCGCGCAGGTATTGCTCCAGAAAGCCCAGCAGCCGGCCGAACTGCGGATTGCCCGAGGCCTCGGCAATCGCGCGGTGCAGGGCCAGGTCTTCGTCGACACCATCGCGCCCGGCGGCCACGGCGGCCTCCAACGCCTTCTCGGCCCGTTTGATGGCCGTCACCTGCCGGCTGTTGCCCCGCTCGGCCGCCAGCGCGGCGATCTCGCCCTCCAGCGCCCGGCGCACCTCGACGATCTGGGCCACCGCCTGCACCGACTCCAGGACCTCGGGGTCGAAGGCCAGCGGCTTGTTGGTGGCCGGCGGAGCGACATAGACGCCCGAGCCCTGGCGCGAGATCAGCAGCCCCTGCGACTTCAGCTGGTGTACGGCCTCGCGCACCACGGTGCGCGACACGCCGTGCAGCTCGGCCAGCTGCTGCTCGGTGGGCAGCCGGTCGCCGGGCGCCAGACTGCCAGCCTGCACCTGCTCGGCCAGCAGCGCGGCCAGGCGGTCCGACAGGCGGCTGGCCTGCAGGCGCGGGCCCTGCGATGTCAGCGAAGCCGATGGAATTGAATTCATCGGGTCATCATACAAATTCACGGCGACCTGCGGCCCGGGAGAAACCCGCGGTGGGGTGGCGGCCCAGGCCTGCCTATGAGCTTCGGTTGACTGCCGTCAATGCCTGCAACGTGCCGATTCTCATACTCAAACTTCCGTAAATTGTGTAGCAGGAGACATTGATGAAGATCACTTTCAGATGGCTTACCGCGATTTCGGCTTGCGTTGTGCTGATTGGCCCCGCCCTTGCCCAGACCAAGCCGGAGCGGCTGGACTTCGGCAAACGAGAGTTCGATGCCAACTGCGCCAGCTGCCATGGCATGTCCGCCAAGGGCAACGGACTGGTCGTCGAGTTTCTGCGCAAAAGCCCGCCTGATCTCACGCTGCTGGCCAAGCAGAACGGCGGCGTGTTCCCTATGGCGCGGCTCTACGACGTGATCGACGGTGCCAACGTGCCGACTCACGGCTCCCGCGACATGCCCATCTGGGGCCGCGACTACAAGATCAAAGCGGCCGAGTACTACATGGAGGTGCCCTACGACCCCGAGGCCTACACGCGCGCCCGCATCCTCGCCCTGCTCGAGTACATCAGTCGCTTGCAGGTCAAATAGCCCGGGCCGCTCCAGCGGTGGTCCCTGGGCTGGGGCAGGGACCGTCAGCCGTTCTTGATGCGGCTCACCAGGGCCTGCGCATAGGCGGCGGTGCTGGCGCTGCCGCCCAGATCGCCGGTGCGCACCTTGTCGATGTTCAGCGTCGCATCTATCGCCTGGCGCAGCCGTGTCGCCTCCTCGGTCAGCTTGCAGTGGTCCAGCATCATCGCCGCGGCCAGCAGCAGAGCCGTCGGGTTGGCAATGCCCTTGCCGGCAATGTCGGGGGCGGAGCCATGCACCGCCTCGAAGATCGCCGCGTCCGCGCCGATGTTCGCGCCCGGCGCCATGCCCAGGCCGCCGACCAGGCCGGCCACCAGGTCCGACAGGATGTCGCCGAACAGATTGGTCGTCACCAGCACGTCGAACTGCCAGGGGTTCAGCACCAGCTTCATCGCGCAGGCGTCGATGATGACGGTGTCCAGCTCGATGCGACCCTTGTACTTGCGCGCCCAGAGCTCCTCGCCGGTCTCCAGGAACAGACCGGTCAGCGCCTTCATGATGTTGGCCTTGTGGACGATGGTCACCTTCTTGCGGCCGGTGGCAATCGCCAGCTCGAAGGCGTACTCCAGCAGGCGGCGGCTGCCCTGGCGCGTGTTGACGCCGGTGGCCATGGCCACCGCGTGGGGGTCGCCGTCGATGGGCACATAGTGCTCATGGCCGATGTAGAGGCCCTCGAGGTTCTCGCGCACCACCAGCAGGTCGATGTTGTCGAAGCGGCCGCCCGGGATGATGGTGCGGGCCGGGCGCACATTGGCATAGAGCTGGAACTCCTCGCGCAGGCGCACATTGGACGACCGGTAGCCGCCGCCCGAGGGTGTCTCCAGCGGGCCCTTCAGCGCCAGCCGCGTGCGGCGGATGCTGTCCAGCGTCGCCTGCGGCAGCGGGTCGCCATGGGCCTGCACGCCGCCCAGGCCGGCGATCTGCCGGTCCCACTCGAAGGGAGCCTTCAGCGCATCAAGCGCGGCCAGGGTGGCGTCGACGATCTCGGGGCCGATGCCGTCGCCGGGGATCAGCGTGGCGGGAATGGGTGTGGTCATGGTGTCGATGAGGCTGGGTTGATGGGCAACGGTTGTAGGTGCGCAGCGTACTCCAGAGCCTGGCGCCTTGCTCCGGCAAGCTCCTGAAACAAACGATACCGGCCCGCCGCCGAACGGAAGCGGCGCTGATACCCGGCCCGTCCATGCTTGGGGTCCAACCACCGGAAACCCCATGAAAACAACCATCCTGAGTGCTGCCCTGGCGCTGGCCTTTACCGCTGCGCAGGCAGTCACGCTGACGCCCGACCACAGCGTTTTTCTGCCGGGCGTCTCGGCTTTGAACGACCCGGCACTGGCGGGAGGCGTGCTGCTGGACAGCATGGTGATGAGCTTCACCTACAAGCCCTACCAGAACCGGCCCATCGCCACCGGGCTGGTCGAGTCGTCGGTGGTGCGGCGCAGCGACGGCACGCTGGACTTCTACTGGCAGGTCTTCAACTCCCCGGCGTCGCTGGCCGGTGTGGGCCAGCTGCGCGTCGGCGGTTTCAGCACCAAGCCCCCTGCCATCGACCTCAACTGGCGTTCCGACCTGGGTGGCGACATCGCCCCGACCAGTGCCTACCAGTACGGCGCCTGGGCCAGCAGCCCGGGCTTCAATGTGCAGTTCTACAAACCCAGCGACCTGTACTTCCCAGGCAACTCGCTTGAGCAGCTGAGCCCCGGCAATGCCTCGGCCCTGATCTTCATGCACAGCGATGCGCACTTCTACGACAAGCTGGCCACGATGGACGTCACCAACAGCAGCTCCACCTCGGTCTCGGGCTGGTGGCACACCTTCGGACCGACGAATGTGCCCAGCGCCGTGCCCGAGCCTGGCACCTATGCCTTGCTGGGCATGGGCTTGCTGGTGATCGGCGCCGGGCGCCGCGCGCGGATGCTCTAGCATCCCGGGGAGACATCTGGCTGTTGCTGGATGCAAGGAGAACGCTCCCATGCGCCTGCGCGATGCTTCCCTCCTCGGTGTGCTGCTCGCTGCAGCCCTCACCCTGCTGCCGGTCGCGCAGGCCCAGGATCCGGGCGGGCCGACCTTGCGGGAGCGCCTCCGGGAACGTGTCGAGCAACGCCGCGCCGCCAAGCCCGATGCGGATGCCAGCGCCTCGGCCCTTGCTCCGCTGACCGCGGGCACCCACACGCGCTACCTGAGCCATGGTGGGACGAACCGCAAGTATCTGGTGCATGTGCCCCCGGGCTATGACACCACCCGGCCGACGCCCCTGGTCCTCGCATTCCACGGGGGAGGCGGGCATGCCGAGTACATGGCCGACGACGAGAAGTACGGACTTGGCATCAAGGCCGACCGCGAAGGCTTTGTGGTGGTCTTTCCCAACGGCTACAGCAAGCTGCCCGGCGGCAAGTTCGCCACCTGGAACGCCGGCAGCTGCTGCGGCGACGCGGGGGACCGCAAGGTCGACGACGTCGGTTTCGCCCGAGCCCTTGTCGCCGCTGTCAGGCAGCAGCTCAATATCGATAGCGCCCGCGTCTTTGCCACCGGCATGTCCAATGGCGGCATGATGAGCCACCGCCTCGCCTGTGAGGCGCCCGACGTCTTCCGGGCGGTCGCCTCGGTGGCCGGCACCGACGCCACCCTGACCTGCACGCCGTCGAGGCCAGTCTCGGTCCTGCACATCCACGCCAGGGACGACACCCATGTGCTGTTCAATGGCGGCGCAGGCCAGGACGCCTTCCGCGACACCTCGAAGGTCACGGATTTCGTCTCTGTGCCGGAGACTATGGCGCGGTGGGTGAGGCGCGTGCAGTGCGATTCAGCGCCGAAGCGCATCCTGGAGCGGCCGGGGGCGTTCTGCGAGGCCTACACGGGTTGCGCGGGTGGCGCGACGGTGCAGCTGTGCGTCACAGACGATGGCGGGCATTCCTGGCCAGGCGCCAAGACGGTGCGGCGGGGGAAGGAAGGAGCGTCGAGGGCGTTGGATGCGAATGAGGTGGTTTGGGGGTTCTTTCGCGCGAGCTCGGCTCGCTGATCTGGGGGCCACCGGTTCGCGTGGATGGCGTCCGTGCAACATATAAATAGTGCGTTGGAAAAGCGTCAAATTAGTGTGATGATATGTCTCAAGAGTAGTGAGACCGTCTCCCGATGCCGCCTCCGAACGAAAAACTGGCAGATTCCCTGAGCCTGCTCGCGTCCCTGCAGGGTCAGGGCTATCGAGTCGTGCGCGGCGCGCAACTCACCCGCACGCATCGCGAGCGGCTGGTGCGCGCAGGGTTTCTCGATGAGGTGCTCAAGGGCTGGTACCTGCCGGCACGTCCTGGCGAGCAGGTGGCGGGCGGCACGGCGGCCTGGTTCGCAGGCATGCGCGACTTCGTGGCCGGCTATTGCGATGACCGCTTCGGTAGTGCCTGGCACCTGAGCCCAGAGCAGTCCTTGCTGCTGCGTTCGGGAGAGCGGTCGCTGCCTCGCCAACTGCAGATTTGGTCCAGCGACGGCAACAACCAGCGGGTGAGCCTGCCCCATGAGTGTTCGCTGTTCCTCTACCGAGCGCCCAAGCTTTGGCCCTCTCAGGCAGAGTCGGCCGAACAGGGCTTGAGGGTGGTGGGCCTGGCCGCCGCGCTGGTTGCGGTCGGGCCTGGCTTCTTCAGCCAGCAGCCCATGGCCGCGCGCATCGCACTCGGCATGGTGGACGAGACCGAGTTGCTGCAGCTGTTGCTGGACGGCTCGCATTCCGTCATCGCCGGGCGGCTGGCCGGCGCTTTGCGGGTGCTGGGCAGGGACGAAGGCGCCACAGCCATCGTGGAGACCATGCGCAGCGCCGACTACACCGTGCAAGAGGCTTCGCCCTTTGACGTGCCGGTCAGCCCTCTGCCGGGCGGGCGGGCCGAGTCGCCCTATGTGCAACGGCTGCGGCTGACCTGGGCGCAGATGCGCGATGCCGTGGTTCGGGCGTTTCCTGAGCCGGGTGCCGCGCCAACCCATGCGGCGCAGACCCTGGATGATGTGGAGGCCCGGTATGTGGCCGACGCCTACCACTCGCTGTCCATCGAAGGCTATCGGGCCACGCCTGAACTCATTGAGCGGGTGCGTGCCGGCGACTGGAACCCCGACGGCACGGACCGTGAGCCGCGCGATGCCATGGCGGCCAAGGGCTACTTCGAGGCTCACAAGCTGGTGAAGGCCTTCATCGGTCAGAGCATCGACGCGCAGGGCGGCGTCTCGGGGCTTCGCGATGCCCTTGGCGCCTGGTACCGCGCCCTGTTCAGCCCGAGCGTCGTCGCAGGTCTGCTCAAGCCATCGGACCTGGCGGGCTGGCGCAATGACCAAGTCTACATTCGCGGCGCCATGCACGTGCCGCTGGCCAAGGAGGCCGTACGCGACTGCATGCCCGTGCTGTTCGATCTGATCGAGCGGGAGCCTCACCCGGCCGCACGCGCCGTGCTCGGGCATTTCCTGTTCGTGTACATCCACCCCTACATGGACGGCAACGGCCGCCTCGCCCGGTTTCTGATGAACGCGATGCTGGTCACCGGCGGCTATGTCTGGACTGTCATCCCGGTGGAGCAACGCGATGCCTATATGCGGGCATTGGAGCGGGCGAGTTCGTTTCAGGACATCGTGCCGTTGGCCGAGTTCGTGGCGGGGCTGACTCGAGGGCAGACTGGCGCGCCGTTGGCGCGGCCGGGGGGGTGAAGGGCGCCGGCGGCGAAATAGATCAGCGGCAGACCGATGTGTCGAAAATCAAGAGAGAGGGTCCGCGCGACGCTGCATTGCAGCGAGGCGATGTGGCGGCCGCGACGAGCAACAGCAGCGTGGCTGAGGCTCATCGAGCGACGTCAACAAGTTCTGCACTCCGCGCGTCAGCGCCGCCAGACCACGCTGGTGACCAGCGCAGATTCATACCCGCCGAACACCAGCACGCGTCCCGGGAAGACCAGAATCCTGCGGACGTACTGAAGGTCCTTGTCCCACGGGCCAGACGATGTGGAGCCTGGTAGCCGGGTGATCTTCGCCGATGCGAGGGAAAGCGGCTGTGTGCCGGCGAGGCTCAGTTCGGCCAGCACATTTACGCCGCCCGAGTAGCCCTCGTCAGCCCAGAACTTGTCGTATACCGGCGCAAAGACCAGCAGGCTGGCGCCGTTCTCCGAGACTGCAGCGCCGGCGGTGGCCAGCAAGGGGCCTCCCCAGCTGCGCGACAGCGCCTCATTCGACAGCAAGTTGCCCGTCGTCAGCACAGGGTTTGCTGCCGTATCAAGCCTAGCGCCATAGGCGAGCGTCGTTCGGTTCGGGTCGATGGAGCCCGTCCATTGATAGGGGGCGCTCCAAAGGAACCCCACGCTGGAACCCAGGTCCACGAGAAGCTCATTAGCCAGGAGCTCGGGCGTCAGCAGCTTGAGGACCGGCTGACTGAATGGCGCCGCCAGGACTGCGTAGCTGATTGCTTGGGCGCCTACATCGGGCCCGCCGCGCCAGCTGACCGCCAATTGATGCGCGTTGACAACCGCAGTGACCCGCACATTGCTGGCAATCATCCTGCCCCAGTCCTTGATCTGTACCTCCTGTGTGATCGCCTTGCCCGAGAAATCGAACTTCTGCGCCACAAGCTGCTCGCTCATCGTCACGCTGTTGCCGTTCACCACCACATGCCTGCGCACCCAAACCGCCCAGATACCCGTGGCGTCGCTGGCGAAGGTGACCGAGGTCACGCTCTCGGCGGGCTCGCCGGAACTGCGCAGCTCCAACGGAGCCCCTTGTGCCGGGCCCAGCAGCTTGCCAGAAGCGTCGAAGCGCACGACGGAAAACAAGAACCCGTTCAGCTGCGAAGCATGGATCCACGCCAGCTCGTTGCCATTGCGAAACAGGAAGTCGGTGGGCATGAAGTTCGCCGGCTTTTCATGCACCTGGATGCCCGTCAGCTTGCCGCGCAGGTCCATCGTGCTGAGCACGGCATAGCAGCAGCGATTGACGTTGAAGTGCCCCGTCATCAGCACGGCATGCTGGTCGAAGGCGATGGCGGCGCGTGGACTGGGCAGCCATTGGCCAGCGAACTCTCCCGCGTCTGCCGGCACAGTAGCGCGATGGGGCGTCGTGTAGCCCAAGCCTTCACTCACTCCGTCCCAGGAAATCAGGGTCTCCTCGGCAATCCGGTCACCGGAGGTGGTGCTGGGAAGCTGCAAACGCTGTCGCACAACGCCCACGCCAGGTGCGTACCAGGCCGATTGCAGACCGAGTTGCAGGACTGGGCTGGTCTGACCATTGGAGGAGTACTTGAATCGCGCCAGCACTACCATGTCCACCCGTACCGTGCGCAGGAGCGGCAGGTTCTCAGGCTGGATGTCCTCTGTGCCGACAACCCGGCGATAGATGCCGATGTCCACGCTGTCGTTCTTCTTGTCCCCGTCGACATCGGAGCCGGCATCGTCGAAGTGTTTGTCGAGTACCGTGTACTGGTCGTTCACGCGCACAGGCGAGCGCAGTTCGACAATGCTCAAGGGCGTCGGGGTCGCGCCAATCCCCAGATCTGCCGTCAGAGAGAGAATCGTCCCGGTGCCGGCAGACAGCGTCGTGGCGTCCTCGCCATTGTTGAAAGGGTTGCTGCCGCTTTCCTTCACGCCGTCCGCCGTGGCTGCATGGGTCACGGTGTCGATATAGGTCTGTACCGCTGCGTTGGGGTACGGCCGGTCTTGTCCACGGTATACCCAGGTAGCGCCGGCACGCAGCGGCCGCAGCACCGCAGCGTCAGCATGAATCGTCTCGCCCAATGAAGGCGCCGGCGGTATCAGCCCGGTGCCCGTAGGCGCCGCCGTGGTGTCTCCACCCCCGCCACCCCCGCCACAGGCTGCAAGTCCGAAAACGAGCATGGTCATACAGGCGCGTTTGAACGCGTGCGCTAGATTCTTCATGACTCTCCCCCTGCTTTCGATACTGCCGATTTGGACCGGCTGGAAGTCATTCTCTACGCAAAATTAGTTAAGTGTGCGGAGTTTTGAGGAAAGCCGCTGAGCACCTTTGCGCTGCGCTCGCGCTTCGACAAGGTGCGGCGCACTGGCGGCGTGGAGTTTCAGTTTCGGGACATTCGAGCGAAGGCAGCGACCGATATCGGCGACCTGGCGCGTTCGCAAAAATTGCCAGGCCATCGGAACCGCGAGATGACCGAACACTGCGTGAGGGCCCGCGTTGGCGAGCGGGTTCGTCCACTCAGATGGGTTACTCGGCCTCTGCCAATTGAATCAGGTTGGCCACTCGGTCTCGCAAACTGTTGCGCAGCTTTGCCGAGGTAGCGTTGACCGCTTTGCGTTCCTCGTCTGACGGCACAGCGTCGGTCTCGTCGTTGAGATGGTCACGCACGAGGGCGAGCAAATCTTCTTTCAAATCGATCACGGCCAGGCTCTGCCGAGGCGTGATAAACAAATGAGCGCCCTCTGCTGCCTCAGTGAGAAGTTCCAGCTTCTTGACGAGCTTGCTGCAAGCCTGGACTCGCTGGTCCTCGGTGCGGCCACCTGGCGGAACGTACTGCGCCACGGACAGAACTTCGGTGGGCACCTCGGCGAGGCGCGCGTGTAGCAGCACGATCGCTTCGTATTCGAGCGTCGCGTGCTTGATAGCTATCGCCTTTTCAGCTCAGACTGGGCCTTCTGACGTTCCACGCTCGCGATGAGGGATACCTTGTAGGCCTCAATCTCGCGCTGAGCATCTAGCTTCACTTGCTCGGTGTGCGCGTTGAGCCTTTTGGCAAGCGATTGCTGCAGGTGTGCGCGAAAAAACCAGGCAAGTGCGCTAACCAGGAGGATCGGCGATATGCCAATTGCAAGCAGTTCCAATCGGACCGCGTTTGTCAGCTCACCCATTGCCGCTCCGGATTGCCAAACACGTCGTCCCAGACAAGCTGGTTTGTTGGCGTGAAGTCGAGTTGTAGAAGAGCCCCGACCAGATTCCTGTGCGGGGCTCTCGCACAAGTGCTTGTGGGCTGAGGGCGAGTGTAGCCGCCAGCGGAATGTGCCCGTCTCGGCTCAGGCCGATCCGGTCATCCTCCGTGCCCGGAGGGCACTGCGGACCGTTGCTGCGCAACGTCCTGTGACAGTCCACTGGACTGTCACAGAGCGAACCACTCGGTGGTTCTCATCCGCCCGTCCAGCCGCCAAACGAAAATGGCTCCCACGGGGGGAGCCATTTGCGTTTGGTGGCCAAGGGCGGAATCGAACCACCGACACACGGATTTTCAATCCGTTGCTCTACCGACTGAGCTACTTGGCCATTATCTTTATCGACGGTCAGGCATTGCGGCCATCGCGTGAAGCCTCGCAGTATACACCAGAAGATTCACGTCAAATCAGACGCCCTTTTTATTGCGGCTGAGATCGACTCCCAGCTGCTTGAGCTTGCGATAGAGGTGGGTGCGCTCCAGGCCGGTTTTCTCGGCCACGCGCGTCATCGAGCCGTGTTCCTTGGCGAGGTGGAATTCGAAGTAGGATTTTTCGAAGGCGTCACGGGCTTCGCGCAGCGGGCGATCGAGTTCGAACACCTGTTCGGACTGCAGGCCCATGCTGACCATGGCCGGCTGGGCGGTGCTGGTCAGGGGGCTGCTGATGCCGGGGGTGCCGTTGCTCATCAGGTCAACGCGGGTATAGGTCACGGCGCCGGGCAGCGGGCGGGGGGCGGCCTTGACCAGGGCCTGCTCGACGGCGCGCAGCAGCTTTTGCAGGGTGATCGGTTTTTCCAGGAAGGCGATGGCGCCGAACTTGGTGGCCTCGACCGCCGTGTCAATGGTGCCGTGGCCGCTCATCATGATCACCGGCATGCTCAGCTGGCCGGCGGCGCCCCACTCCTTGAGCAGGCTGATGCCATCGACATCGGGCATCCAGATGTCGAGCAGCACCAGGTCGGGCCGCATCCGTTCGCGGCAGGCGCGGGCCTGAGCGGCGTTTTCGGCGAGCTCGATCGTGTGACCTTCGTCACTGAGAATTTCGGAGAGCAGGGCACGTATGCCCAGTTCGTCATCGACTACAAGTATGGTTGCCATGAGTGCCTGCTGTTCACGCGGGCCTGGGCTCGTCAGCGGGGCTGACGGGGCTCGGTGCAGTCGCGAGTTTTGAAAATGATAACGAAACTTGCGAACCGGTCACCGGCTGGGCCTCATCGCCGCGGTCGTGCAAGTTGGTGATGCGTATGCGAGCGCCGTGTTCGTCGGCGATTTTCTTCACCACCGCCAGGCCCAATCCGGTGCCTTTGGCCTTGGTGGTGACATAGGGTTCGAAGGCGCGCTTGAGCACTTTTTCCGGGAAACCGGGGCCATTGTCTATGACTTGCAGGCGCAGTGCGCGCAGTTCGCCGGCCTCGTTGCTGGCCACCTCGGTGCGCACGCGCACGCGGCCCTGTTCGCGCTCGGCGGTGGCGTCCAGCGCGTTCTGCACCAGGTTGTGTATGACCTGGCGCAGCTGGGTGGCGTCGCCAACGATTTGTGGTGGTGCCACGGCCAGCTCGGCCACCAGGTGGCCGGCTTCCTGCGCCGGGGCATAGAGCGTCAGCACCTCGGCGACCAGCGCATTCAGATCCAGCGGTGTCAGATTGGCGGCGGGCAGGCGGGCGTAGTCGCGGAACTCGTTGACCAGCTGCTTCATCGCCTGCACCTGGTTGACGATGGTGCCCACCGAGCGCACCAGCATCGCCTGGTCGGCGCCTTCGAGCTTGCTCTCGAGCTTGTGTTGCAGCCGTTCGGCCGAGAGCTGGATCGGCGTCAGCGGGTTCTTGATCTCGTGGGCCAGGCGCCGCGCGACCTCGCTCCAGGCGGCCGAGCGCTGCGCGGAGACGACTTCGCTGATGTCATCGAACACCATCAGTCGCGAGTCCTGGGGCAAGACCGCACCCCGCACCAGCAGGGTCAGCACGTCGCGCTCCTTGCCGGTCTGCAGCTCGAAGCTGTCCTGCCAGAGGTCGCGCTCGCCGTCCTCGGGGCTGGACTTGTGTTGGTCGAAGCGCTGCCACACGCCCTGGGCAAAGGCCTCCAGCTCGGGCACCTCCTCGAGCCTGCGGCCACGGTAGGCGAACAGCGGCAGGCGCAGGATGCGCGTGGCCCCCGGGTTGACGGTCTCGATGCGGCGCTCATGGTCGAACACGATCACACCGGCGGTGAGGTTGTCCAGAATCGTCTGCAGATTGGTGCGCGCGCCTTCCAACTGGGCGACGCTGAGCTCGACCATGCCGCGGGCATCGGCCAGCTGCTCGGTCATCTCTGCAAAGCTGCGGGTCAGGCCGCCGAGTTCGTCGCGCGAGGTCAGCACCGGCTTGCGCGTCAGGTCGCCCTTGGCCACCTGGCGCACGCCGTCGGCCAGCAGCAGCAGCGGCCGCGCGAGCTGGTTGCCTAAAGTGACGGCCAGCAGCAACGCCGCGAACACGGCCAGTATCAGCACCAGGGTCAGGGTGCCGATGTACATGCGGCGCAGGCCGTCGCGCTCCAGCGCGCGCTGCTGGTATTCGCGGAAGGCGGTCTGCACCACCAGCGCGTTGTTGACGATGCTGCCCGGCACCAGCTGCACCACCATCAGATAACGGTCGCCGCTGCCCAGCGACAGCTCGGCATTGGGCACCAGGGCGATGGCGCGGATGCGGGCCCGGCCCTGCACGGTGGCGGCGTCCTCGTCCAGGCCCTCGAGCTGGCTGACCACGCCGGTCATGCGCACCTGGCGCAGCAGCGAGGTGGCGGGACGGTCGGGCGTCAGAGACAGTGCATCGCCGCCCACGGTGACCAGGATCTGCCCGCCGGCGCCGATCAGCGACAGCGTCTGCGCCGACAGCTGCTCGCGCATGCGCTCCAGCTGCAGCGGCTGCGGGCTGTTGAGGCCCTCGTTGGAGCGCTCCGACAGGCGCTCGGCGGTGCTGCGCGTCTTGGTGCCCAGGTCATTGACCAGCGCGTCCAGGGTGACGCGGCCCAGGTTCAGGCCGGCGTCCAGCGCGGTGGCCAGGCGCTGGTCGAACCAGCTGTCGATCGAGCGCGAGACGAATTGGTAGGAGACGGTGTAGATCAGCACCCCCGGCACCACGCCGACCAGCGCAAAGATGCCGGCCAGCTTGAGCAGCAGCCGGCTGCCGAACTTGCCGCTGCGCACCCGCACCACCAGGCGCACGGCGGCCAGGCCTATGACCACCACCAGGGCCGCGGCCACGGCCATATTGACCCAGAACAGCCAGACGTAGTGGCGCTCGAAAAACCCCCGCTCGGCGGTGGCGCTGATCGACAGCAGAAAGGCCAGCACGCCGCAAGCCCCCGTCACGGCCACCACGGCGACCAGCCACACCCATCGCGCGGATTTGGTCATGGTGTGCCGCGCACGGCCAGGTCAACGGTCATATTGCGCGCGACCTGCAGTGCCCAGCCCTCGGGCGACCCCAGGCCGATCTGCATCGGCCGCGGCAGCTGGCTGGTGTCGAGCTTGTAGCTGAATTCGAGGTAGTGCTTGGCGTCGTCCTCGAGCTGGCTGAGCTCGGCGATGCGCCAGCCCTGGGCGCCGCGCATCGCGTTCAGCGCCTCGTGCAGCGAGCCATAGGTCTGGTTCAGCCCGCCGGTGCTGACGCGGTATTGCCGGGTCAGCGGCTGCCAGGCCAGGCGCCAGCTGCGGCTGACGCGGGCCACGCGGGCGTCGCGCCAGTACCAGCGGGTGCGATAGATGGACACCTCGGCGGTGAAGTAGATCGGCACGCCCTTCTGCAGCGCGTCCTCCACCGGCCGGGGCAATTCATAGACGGTGTTGAAGCTCAGGCTCAGCGCGTCTTCGTCACGCTCGGCCTTCAGGGTGGTCAGCTCTATGCCCTGGGCCTGCGCCTGCGGCGCGAGCAGCAGAAGCCCGCACAGCAGCAGCACCCAGGCCAGCAGCAGACCACGCAGCGCGCCCAGCGTGCCCGGGGCACGCCTCACAAGGGGGGCTGAAGGTAACAAGGCGGCAGGCACGGGGGATGCGAAGAAAGCGTCAGGTCTTGACCAGCAGGGCGTAGAAGAACCCATCGTAAGCCGCCGGCTCGGCGGCCATGCCCGGATTTTCGGGCAGCGGCAGCAGATGTCCGGTGAACGGCGCGTGTTGCACGCTTTTTGCGTCTCCATGGCGTTGCAAAAATGCATCGACCTGGGCCTGGCCCTCGTCCTTGAACAGCGAGCAGGTGGCGTACACCAGGCGCCCGCCCGGCTTGAGCAGCGGCCACAGCGCCTCCAGCAGCTCGCTTTGCGTACGCACCAAATTGCCGATGTCGCTGTTGCGGCGCAGCCAGCGCACATCGGGGTGGCGGCGCACGATGCCCGAGGCGCTGCAGGGGGCGTCGAGCAGGATGGCGTCGAACGGTTTGCCGTCCCACCAGGTGGCGGGGTGGCGGGCGTCGGCGGCGCTCAGCTGGGCGCTCTGCCGGATGCGATCCAGCGTGTCCTTGACGCGGGTGAGGCGGGTCGGGTCGCTGTCCAGCGCCTGCAGGTCCAGATCGGCCAGCTCCAGCAGGTGGGCGGTCTTGCCGCCCGGGGCGGCGCAGGCGTCGAGCACGCGGGCGCCTGCGGCCAGCGGCTCGCCGGCCTCGGGCGGCAGGTTGCGGCCGACAACCAGCGGCGCGGCCAGTTGGGCGGCGGCGTCCTGCACCGAGACCTCGCCCTCGGCAAAGCCGGGCAGCTGGGTCACCGGCACGGCCCGGGCCAGCACCACCGCCTGCGGCGCCAGCGCGCCCAGCACGCGGGCGGCAATGCCGCGCTCGGCCAGCCGGGCCACATAGGCCTCGGCCGTGCCATGGCGGGCGTTGACGCGCAAGGTCATCGGCGGATGTTCGTTGCTGGCCTGCAGCACCGCCTGCCACTGCTGCGGCCAGTCCTTGCGCACCCGCTCAATCCACCAGGGCGGGTGGTTGAAGGCCCCCTGCGGATCACGCTGGGCGGCTGCCACCAGGGCCTCGCGCTCGCGCAGAAAGCGGCGCAGCACGGCATTGACGAAGGCGGCATTGGCAGGAGTGCGCTTGCGCGCCGCGGTGACGGCCTGGTCCACCAGCGTGTGATCGGGATAGGGCGGGTCCTTGACCGGCCACAGCAGGGCGATGCCGGTGGTCAGCAGCGCATCGACGGCCGGTGGCGGGTTCTTGGGCACCATCAGCTTGGCGGTGGCCTGGGCCGAGCCCATCCAGCGCAGCACATGGAAGCTCAGCGCCTGGGTGCCGCCACGCAACTCGGCCGGGCAGCGGGCCAGCACATCGGTCAGCGAGCGGCCCTCGCGCACCGCCTGCACCGCATCGGCGGTGCGGCTCAGCAGTTGCGACAGGGGCTGGGAGGTGGGGGATGGGCTGGTAGGGGACACCGCGCCAGTGTAGTGGCCCCGCTCATTTCCTCAGGCTTGCAGGGCCCGGGCCTTCGGCTTGAGGCCCAGGCGCCACCCGCGCTGGTTGGCCACCACGGCCAGCAGGATCAGGCCCATGCCGGACCATTGGGCGGCGCTGAGGCTGACGCGGAAGTAGGCCAGGTCGACGACCAGGGCGACCAGCGGATAGATGAAGGACAGGGCCGCCACCTGCTGCGCGGCCAGGCGCTGGAAGGCGGCGTACATCAGCGTGTACATCACGGCGGTGTGCACCAGACCCAGGGTCAAGAGGGCGGCCAGGCCGGGCACGGTCAGCGTCTGATCCAGCGGCAGGGCCATGGGCGCCAGCACCACGGTGCCTATCAGCATCTGCAGGCCGGCGATCTGGGCCGGCGGCAGGCCCTTGAGCCGCTGCGCTGCCAGCGTCGCCACGGCGTACAGAAAGGCGGCGGCGCAGGCCAGCAGCGCGCCGGGCCAGAAACCCTGCTGCGACATGCCGTCGAGCGTGAAGCCGGCGCTGAAGCCCACGCCGATGAAGGCCAGCACCAGCCAGGGCAGGCGCGTGCGATCGAGTTTTTCACCCTGCACCCAGGCCGCCAGCACCAAGAGCATGAAGGGCTGGGTGTGATAAACCACGGTGGCCACCGACACGCTGCTGTAGCGGTAGGCCGAGAACAGGCAGACCCAGTTGAACACCAGGGCCAGCGCGCCAATGGCGATCCAGCGCCAGTGGGTGGCCGTCAGCGGGCGCCAGCCGCGGCTGACACTGAGCCAGGCCAGCAGGCCGGCGCCACCGATCAGGCAGCGGAAGAACACCACCGCCAGCGGCGACTGGCCGCTCTCGGTGACCAGCAGGCCTATGGTGCCCGACAGGGCCATGGCCAGGCCCATGCGCCAGCTGCCGCCCGAGGTATTGACTTGCATTTCGCCGCTCCCTGCGCCAACAGGGCGCCGTGGAGGGACTTTCGGTCAAAGCCTTCAAACCAACAATACGGCTTTGATTCACAATATCGTTGAATCAAACGCAACAGTGGGCACGCCATGGAGCTGGTTCCGGAGATGCTGGTGTTCGCCCGCGTGGTCGACACCCAGGGCTTTTCGGCTGCGGCCCGGCAGCTGGGGCTCAGCGCCTCGGCGGTGAGCCGCAGTGTCGGCCGGCTGGAGGCCCATGTCGGCGCCCGGCTGCTGCAGCGCACCACTCGCTCGGTCAGCGTCACCGAACTGGGCCGCGAGGTCTATCAGCGCTGCGGGCAGATCGCCGCCCTGGCCCGCGAGGTGCAGGCGCTGGCCGCCAGCCAGGGGGCGGCGCCAACGGGGCGGCTGCGCATCAGCGCGCCGGCAGTGCTGGGCCAAGTCTGGCTGACGCCGCTGCTGCCGGGTTTTCTGGGCGCCTGGCCCGGCGTCGAGCTGGACCTGATGCTGCAGGACCGCTTGGTCGACCTGGTCAACGAGTCCGTCGACGCGGTGATACGCATCACCACCGACCCTCCACCCGGCCTGGCGGCCCGGCCGCTGTTCGAAACGCGCTACAGGCTGGTGGCTTCGCCCGCCTGGCTGCAGCGCCAGGATTTGCCGGATGAGCCCTCGGCGATCGACCCGCGTCAGCTGATGCACCTGGGCTACGGCTCGTTCGACGATCAGCTGGTGCTGAGCCGCGGTGCCGAGACGCGGCAGCTGCAGATGAAGAGCCGCATCACTGTTTCCAACACCCTGGCCATGCTGGCCCTGGCCCAGGCCGGCGAGGGCATCGCCCTGCTGCCCGACTTCACGGCCGCCCTGGCGCTGCGCGAGGGCTCGGTGCAGGCCCTGCTGCCGGACTGGAAGATAGGCGGCGCCTATCGCCCGCGCCAGGTCTTGCTGCTCTACCCGCCGACGCCCTATCTGCCGGCCAAGGTGCGGGTGTTCATCGACCATTTGGCGGTGGCCGGGCAAGGGCTTGACGATGCGTACACAATGCAAGGCCAAGCTAAAGAACAATGAGGCATCCATGACCGGCGATACGCGCGAGAACCTGCCCCCCAGCGAAGCCAAGACCGGCGAGACCGGCGCGCTGCCGACCTCCGAGCGCATCCGTTACCGGCTGGTGAATGCCGGCTGCCGCTATCACGCCAACGACAATATCTCGGCCTTCGTCGAGGAGGGCGAGCTCGACCAGATACAGGCCGAGGTGCAGCAGCATCTGCAGGGCGTGCTGCGCGCGCTGGTGATTGACACCGAGAGCGACCACAACACCAACGAGACGGCCAAGCGCGTGGCCAAGATGTTTGTGCGCGAGGTCTTCGAAGGCCGCTACGTGGCGCCGCCCAACGTCACCGAGTTCCCGAACGTCACGCGGCTCAACGAGCTGATGATCGTCGGGCCGATCAAGGTGCGCAGCGCCTGCTCGCACCATCTGTGCCCCATCATGGGCCGGGTCTGGGTGGGCCTGCTGCCCAACGAGCATTCGAACCTGATAGGCCTGTCCAAATATGCCCGCATCTGCGAATGGATCATGCGCCGCCCGCAGATCCAGGAAGAGGCCGTGACCATGCTGGCCAACGAGCTGCAGGAACGCGTGCAGCCCGACGGCCTGGCCATCGTGATGGAGGCCGACCACTTCTGCATGCACTGGCGCGGCGTCAAGGACGACGAGTCAAAGATGACCAATAGCGTGATGCGCGGGGCGTTCCTGAAGGACGCCAACTTGCGGCGAGAGTTCTTGGCATTGATCAAGTCTTAGGAGTCACACCATGCTAGTCCGCCTTCTCTACGCCAGCCGCGCCGTCAGCGGCTTCAGCCCCGAAGAGCTGAACACCATCCTGAAGCAGTCACGTGCCCACAATCCGGAGCGCGGGGTGACCGGCGTGCTGTGCTACTCCGACGGCCTGTTCATGCAGGTGCTGGAGGGCGGGCGCGATGTCGTCAACGAGCTGTACAAGCAGATCGTCACCGACCCGCGCCACAGCGATGTGGTGATACTGCGCTACCAGGAAATCACCGAACGCCAGTTCGCCGGCTGGACCATGGGCCAGGTAACGCTGTCGCGGCTGAACCCCGGCCTGGTGCTGAAGTATTGCGAGACCGGCAAGCTCGACCCCTATCACATGTCGGGTCACGCACTGATGGCGCTGTTCAACGAGCTGGTGAGCTCAGGCGCCATCGTCTGCAGTTGAGCTACAGGGAACGCGCTTCCTTGAAGCCATAGATGCCGGCCAGTATCCGCGTCGGGAACTGGTTCGTCGCCTCGTTGTAGACGCGCACCGCCTCGTTGAACAGCTGTCGCGCGAACGAGCGCTGCTGCTCGATGGCGCGCAGCTCGTCCAGCAGGGGCTGGATGTCGTCCCGGGCGCGCAGCTCGGGGTGCTGGTCCAAGAGGGCCAGCAAGCGGGTCAGCGCGGCCGCATGCACGGCCACAGCTATCGCGAGTTGGGCCACGGGATCGGCCACGGCGGGCCGGGCGCGCACGGCGGCGGCGGCCGTGTCGCAATCGGTCTGGGCGGCATGCAGCGCATCGAAGGCGGCCAGCTCGGTCACCAGCTCCGGCAGCAGCAACTCCATCAGCCTGGCCACCAGCTTGGCGCGGTTGGTCAGGTGCTGGTCCAGCTGGGCATAGGCGTCGCCGATCTTGTTGCGCAGCCGCATGATGCGGTTGTAGGCGCCTATGCCCCAGAACAGCAGCACCGCCGCCAGGCCGACGAGGAACCCAGAGAAACCGCTCACGCGCCAACCGCCTTGGCGGCCAGATACTCCTCATGGCCCTTGCGTCGCAGCTCGCAGGCCGGGCAGCTGCCGCAGCCATAGCCCCAGGCATGGCGCAGGCCGCGCTCGCCCAGATAGCAGGTGTGGGTGTGCTCGATGATCACCTCGTTCAAGGCCGCGCCGCCGAGCTGCTCGCTCAGGCTCCAGGTCTCAGCCTTGGTGATGAACATCAGCGGCGTCTCAATCGTCATCGGCGTGTCCAGGCCCAGGCTCAGGGCCACCTGCATGGCCTTCAGGGTGTTGTCGCGGCAATCGGGGTAGCCGGAGTAGTCGGTCTCGCACATGCCGCCCACCAGCACCGAGGCGCCGCGCCGGTAGGCCAGGGTGGCGGCAAAGCCCAGGAACAGCAGATTGCGGCCCGGCACAAAGGTGTTGGGCAGGCCATTGGCCTGCATCTCGATGGCACGCGATTCGGTCAGCGCCGTGTCGGAGATCTGACCCAAGAGGCGCAGGTCCAGCAGATGGTCCTCGCCCAGCTTGGCCGCCCAGGCCGGAAACTGCGCCGCGATCTCGCGCCGCACGGTCTGCCGGCAGGCCAGCTCGATGCGGTGGCGCTGGCCGTAGTCGAAGCCGACGGTCTCGACCTCGGCATAGCGCTCCAGCGCCCAGGCCAGGCAGGCGGTGGAGTCCTGGCCGCCGGAGAACAGCACCAGGGCGCGACGGTTGGAATTGGCTTCGGGATGCGACTTCATGGCAGTGGCTTGGCAGAGTTTTCCCGAGTGTGCCAGGGACGCTAGACGCGGCGCCGCTGCTGCTCCAGCATCTGATGCAGCAGGTCCAGCGCCCCGATACATTCCAGCACCGTTCGGGCCATCGCGTTGCCGGGATCGCCCGATGTCACTGCGGCGCGCAACCGGGCCTTCACGGCATCGAACATCAGGTCCCAATCCTCGACGGCGGCTGCCGCGCCTGGGCAGGCATCTGCTTGCATCGCTTGCGTCTGCTTACACATTGGCGCACTGACTTTGCTTGCGGACCATGGGTGTCGGGAGCGACGGCGATGCATAGCACTCGCAGCTGCGCGCCTCCAGGCCGCTGCGGTCCAGCACCGTGAGGTGTCCGCGGCCGTAGCTGATGAGCCCGGCCTTCTGCAGCTTCAGCGCGCCGCCGGTGACGCCCTCGCGGCGCACGCCCAGCATCGCGGCAATGCGCTCCTGCGTGATCACCATCTCGTCGCCCTG
Source organism: Burkholderiaceae bacterium (assembly GCA_018780645.1). Classification (GTDB taxonomy): domain Bacteria; phylum Pseudomonadota; class Gammaproteobacteria; order Burkholderiales; family Burkholderiaceae_C; genus Paucibacter. Next base: position 237,711 of record JADMJJ010000002.1, on the reverse strand, counting down.
CTGCCGGTCGAGATGCAGCAGCAGCCAGCGGCACAGCTGCTGGTCCAGCCCGTGATGCCGGTTGCAGGCGGAGGTCTGCGCCATCTGGGCGAACAGCGTCTGGGTGTAGAGCAGCAGCTGCTGCATCAGCGGCTCGCTGCGCTGTGCCTGCGCCCTGAGGGCCGCCGCGCCCATGCGCAGGCCATAGCCCGAGCGCTGCACCACGGCGCTGCTGAGCGAGGGCGCGCCGCCCATGAAGGCGCAGACCCCGACCATGCCCTCGTTGCCGACCACGGCGACCTCGGCCGCCGCGCCGCTCTGCATCGTCGAGATCAATGAAACGACCGCGGTGACCGGAAAGTACACATGCCTGAGCAGGCTGCCGGCCTCATGCAGCAGGGTGCCGGCAGGCATTTCCAGCCACTCCAGCTGCGGGCTCAAGCGCTCCCAGTCGGCGAGCGGCAGGGCCGAGAGGATCTTGTTCTGCGAGGGTTTGGGCGACATCGGCGACGGTGGGTGAGCGTGAATCGCCCTCGATCACCGGCAGGCCGGACTGCCTGCCGCATTGGGCGTCCGCAATGTAGGTCGCGTCCCGTCGTCACGGTATGTACAAAGACATAGCCGTTTCTTGTGAAATTCAGGTCAGATCAGCGGTCGCGGCGGCGGGCGTCCATCACCGAACAGATCGGCCAACCGGGCCAGCGCCTTTACATCGCGCATGAACAGGCGGCCGTCGGCAATGCGATGCAGGCCGCGGCGCTCCAGCTTGCGCAAGGTCTTGTTGGTGTGCACCAGGGACAGGCCCAGGCCGTCGGCCACATGCTGCTGCGTCAGCGGAAAGGGCACGCCGTTGGCGCCATCGTTCTTCTGCAGCGCAGCGGCCCGCTTGAACAGCAGTATCAGCAGCATGGCGATGCGCTCCTCGGCGCTGCGCCGGCCGACCGACAGCAGGGTGTCGTCGACCAGCGACTCCTCGTGCGCGGTCAGCCAGGTGATGTTGAAGCCCATCGTCGGCGAGCGGCGGTGCAGCTCCCACAGCGAGTCGCGCTGGAAGACGCAGAACAGCGCCGGCGTCAGGGTGTCGACGCCATGGGCGGCGGCGTCGCCCATCTTCTGCTGCACGCCGATGAAATCGCCGGCGAGCAGGAAGCTGAGGATCTGCCGGCGCCCATCGCTGAGCGTCTTGTAGCGGAAGGCCCAGCCCTCGCGCAGCGTGTAGAGCGGTGCGTCCGTCTGTCCTTCGTGGATCAGGGTTTCGTCGGGGCCCAGCTGGAGCTCGCGCCGTTTCAGCGACTGCACCAGTTCGACTTCATCGGGGCTGTGCGCAAGAAACAGGGGCAGTGGCCGCAGGGGGCAATCGGCACAGCGGGTTTCGGTCATGGTTCAGCTCATCAGAGGCGGTGACCGCGGGCGGACCCGATGGCATCGGGCCCGCCATTGTGGCTGAACGGCGAAACTGGAACTGCAGAGGCATCAGCGGCTGGCCTCATGTCCATCACACCAGTGCTGGTGGTGGCCGTGCAGGTGTCATGGGCGGAAGCGGCGCCGCAGGTGTCAGGGTTGCGGCCCGGGTTGAAGAAGGTGCGGAGCGTGTGCGGGGTGAGGTCCGGGCGCAGAGCCTGATCGCGGCGGATGCCGCGACAAGCCTGCGTTGCAGGACCTTCAGTCGGCGCCGTCTGTGCGCTGCCGAACTTAGGCGGCAGCCGCCCTCAGCCGCGCACCTCGCCCTGCCCCAGCACCACCCACTTCAGCGAGGTCAGACCCTCCAGGCCCACCGGGCCGCGGGCGTGGAACTTGTCGGTCGAGATGCCGATCTCGGCGCCCAGGCCGTACTCGAAGCCGTCGGCAAAGCGGGTGCTGGCATTGATCATCACGCTGGCCGAATCGACCTCGCGCAAAAAGCGCATCGCGTTCGGGTGGTTGATCGTCAGGATCGCGTCTGTGTGGTGCGAACCGTAGCGGTTGATGTGGCCAATCGCCTCGTCAAGACCTGTCACCACCTTGATGCTGATGATGGGCGCCAGGTACTCTTCGCTCCAGTCGGCCTCGGTGGCGGCCAGCACCTTGGCGCCGGGCACGTCAACCAGCATGCGGCGGCTGATCGGACAGCCGCGCATCTCCACGCCCTTGGCGGCGAAGATCGCGCCGATGCGGGGCAGAAAGGCTGCCGCCTGCTGCTCGTGCACGAGCAGCGACTCGGCGGCGTTGCAGGGGCTGTATTTATTGGTCTTGGCGTTGTCCGTCACCTTCAATGCCTGCTCGAGGTCGATCTCCGCATCGACGTAGACATGGCAGTTGCCGTCCAGGTGCTTGATCACCGGCACCTTGGCCTCGCGGCTGATGCGCTCAATCAGGCCCTTGCCGCCGCGCGGGATGATGACATCGACAAACTCCGGCATCGTGATCAGATGGCCGACCGCCGCCCGGTCGGTGGTGTTGACCATCTGCACCGCGTCGGACGGCAGCCCGGCCTCGGCCAGCGCATTGCGCACCAGCGCGGCCAGCACCAGATTCGACTGCAGCGCCTCGGAGCCGCCGCGCAGGATGCAGGCATTGCCGCTCTTTATAGCCAGCGAGGCGGCCTCGATGGTCACATTCGGCCGGCTCTCGTAAATCATGCCGAACACGCCCAGCGGCACTCGCATCTGGCCCACGCTGATGCCCGAGGGCCTGCGCTTGACGCCAGTGATCTCGCCCACCGGGTCGGCCATCGCGGCGAGCTGCTCGCAGCCCTCGGCCACCGTCTCCAGCACCTTGGGGGTCAGGCGCAGGCGGTCCACCATCGGGGCGTCCAGGCCGGCGGCGACGGCGGCGTCCAGGTCCTTGGCATTGGCGGCCTGCAGGGCCGGGCCCTGGGCGCGCAGCCGGCGCGCCAGCGCCAGCAGGGCGGTGTTCTTGGCGGCGGTGGGCGCGGCGGCCATGGCGGTGGCGGCGCGGCGCGCGGCGGCGCCGAGCTCGGCCATATAGGCATTCAGGTCGTGGATTGAGGCGGTCATGGGGGCATTTTCGCCGATGCGGCGTGGGTGTGCCCTGTCACCGGTCTTTCAGACGCTGTCCGGGTCGAAGAAGCGTCGCGACAGGCCGGCGCGGCCCGGAAAGAACTTGAAGAAGGGCCGCGCCGCGTCAACCGTGCGGGCCACCGATGGGCGATCCATCAGGCGATCGAAGTAGGCGCTCAGGCCTTCATGCTGCGGCGCTATCGGCACATAGCTGGCGGCATAGAACAGGGCCGGTGCGGCCGCGCAGTCGGCCATGCTGAAGGCATTGCCGACCAGCCAGGTGCGCCCTTCGAGTTTGCGCTCGAGCAAGGCATAGGCCGATGTCAGGCCTTCGCGGGCCCGGGCCACGCCAAGTGCGTCGCGCTCAGCCTCCGGGCGCAAAAGGTCGGCGGTGAGGGCCTGCATAGGCGTCATCACGTACAGGTCGAGCAGACGGTCCCAGAGGCGCACCTCGAGCGCCGCGCCGGGGTCCGGCGGGACCAGCGTGCGGCCCGGGCCGGCATGGTGGCGCTGCAGGTGCTCGATGATGATGCTGGTCTCGGGAACGGGCCGCCCCTGGTCCACCAGCAGCGGCATCTTGCCCAGGGGCCACAGCGCCAGGAAGGCGGCGCGCTCGGCCGGATCGCCCAGGTTCAGCAGGCGCTTGTCCGCCTCGATGGCCAGCTCGTCGAGCGCGATCAGCACCTTGTGGCAGCAGGACGACAGTGGGTGGTAGTGCAGCGTCAGCGCGGTCATGGCGGTAGGCGTCCCGGTGTGTGCGGAAGGGGAAAGTATCATGTCCCCAGCCCCACTCCCCCCACCATGTACGCGAAATTCTTTGGCCTGCAGCACGAGCCGTTCTCGATCGCGCCCGACCCTCGCTACCTGTTCATGAGCGAGCGCCACCGCGACGCGCTGGCCCATCTGCTGTATGGCCTGCGCGGCGGCGGCGGCTTTGTGCTGCTGACCGGCGAGATCGGTGCCGGCAAGACCACGGTGTGCCGCTGCTTTCTGGAGCAGATACCGAAGCGCTGCAATGTCGCCTATATCTTCAACCCCAAGCTCACCGTCAACGAGCTGCTGAAGACGGTCTGCGAGGAATACGGCATCCACCACGAATCCCCGGCGGGCGGCACCGAGACGGTCAAGCAGTACCTGGATCCGATCAACGAGTTCCTGCTGCGTACCCATGCGGTCGGCCAGAACAATGTGCTGATCATCGACGAGGCGCAGAACCTGTCGACCGAGGTGCTGGAGCAGCTGCGCCTCTTGACCAATCTCGAAACCAATGAGCGCAAGCTGCTGCAGATCATCCTGATCGGCCAGCCCGAGCTGCGCACCCTGCTGGCCCGGCCCGAGCTGGAGCAGCTGGCCCAGCGGGTGATCGCCCGCTTTCATCTGCAGGCCCTGTCCGAGCCGGAGACCTCGCAGTATGTGCGCCATCGTCTCGGCGTGGCCGGCTTCAACGGCGTGCTGCCCTTTGATCGCAAGGCCTTGCAGCGCATCTTCCGGCTGACCGGTGGCGTGCCCCGGCGCATCAATCTGCTTTGCGACCGGGCCCTGCTGGGCGCCTATGCCCAGGGGCGCAGGCAGGTCGATGGCGCCACCGTCGACCGGGCCGCCGCCGAGGTGTTCGACGCCGACCGCTTGCGTGCCGCAACGCCTTGGCAACGTCGCACCGTGGCGTGGGTGGCCGGTGCGACGGGTGTGATCGCGGCAGCGGCGGCCATCGCGCTGTTCATCGACATGCCGGATCTCGGGGTGGGCCGCCCGCTGGCCGCAGCCCCGGCCAGAGGCCTCGCAGCCTCAAGCGCCAGCGCCAACGTTGTGGCGGCGGCCGCCTCGCGGCCGGCTCCGACACAGGAGGCTTCTTCAGCGGCCATCACCTGGGGCCTGCGCGATGAAGGCCAGGCCTGGCGAGAACTGGCCCCGACCTGGCGCTTGACCCTGCCCGAGGGCGATCCCTGCGCGGTCGCCAAGCGCCAGCAGCTGCAGTGCTTCCGCAGCGAGGGCGGCCTGGCCCTGCTGCGCCTGCTCGATCGGCCCAGCCTCCTGACCCTGCGCGATGACGGCGGCAGGCCCTCCTATGTGCTGCTGCTCGGCCTGGGCAGCCAGCATGCCACTGTGCGCGCCGGTACACGCACGCAGACCCTTAGCCTGCTCGCGCTGGGCCAGCAATGGCGCGGCGAGTTCGCTACCCTGTGGAGTACGCCCCCCGGCTATCAGGCAAGGCTCGGCCCGGGACCGGCGCTGGACTGGCTGGACGCTCAACTGGCCAAGGCACTGGGCATGACTCCAGGGCCGGCCGGGCGGGGCCTGGATGCCGCTCTGCGGTCACGGGTGGCGGCCTTCCAGCGCGCCCAGGGCATGGTCAGCGATGGCCGGGTGGGGCCGATCACGCTGATGCAGCTGAATCGCGCCGCGGGTGTGGCCGAGCCCCGCCTGCAACCGCTTCCAACGCCAGACCATGCCAACTAGGGCCGCCCATGTCGTACATCCTTGATGCCCTCAGGCGCGCCGAATCCGAGCGCGAGCGCGGCACCGTGCCCACCTTGAGTGCCAATCCGGCGGCGGCCGACCTGGCCGACGACGGTGTCGCCGTGCGGCGCGCGCGGCCCTGGGTGTGGGCAGGCCTGCTGCTGTTGCTTGCGGTGCTGGGTGCCGTAGCGGCGCATTGGTTGACGCGCGGCGACGCCGTACCGCCGGCGCCGGCCCTGTCGGTGCAGACCCCGACCGTTGTTCCTGCCCCGCCGCCGCCTGACGTTCAAGCCGCTGTGGTCGCGCCTGCGCCGGTTGAGGCAAAGCCTGCCCCCGAGACGAAGCCGCGTGCACCGCCGCGGCCGCCGGCTCCCGCCGCTGCGTTTGAGCGCCCGCTGCCCATGGCCAGCGGCCTGCCCGAGGACCTACGCCGGCAGCTGCCGCCGCTGGTGGCTGGCGGTGCGATGTACTCCGAGTCCGCCGCTCACAGGATCCTGATCATCAATGGCCAGCTGTTTCGCGAGGGCGACAAGATCGCCCCCGAACTGGTGCTGGAGCAGATCAAGCACAGGGGCGCGGTGCTGTCGTTCAAGGGCCAGCGCTTTCGCATCAGCTATTGAGCGAGGCCCACGGGCAGACTGCAGACGGCAGACGGCAGGCTCAGCCGACATAGTCCGCACGTCCGGGCAGCCGATAGCGCAGTTCCGCAAAGCCCGATCCGATCTGGCGGGCCGACAGCAACTGCCAGGGGGGACTCGTGACGCGGCGAGGAAAGAGCGGCTTGCCTGTGCCCAGGGTCACCGAGGCCACCTGGATGATGGCTTCGTCCAGCAGTCCGGCGTCATGGAACTGCCCCGCCAGGTCGCCGCCACCGACGATCCAGATGTTCCTGTTACCGGCGGCGAGTGCCATCTCGGCATGCACTTCTCGGACGCCACCTTGAACCATGCGTATGTCCGCGCCCGCCACCCTGGGCAGGTCCCTGTGCGTGAAGACCCAGGTCGGCTGTGTGTACGGCCATGCCGAGCCCGCCTCGTCGGCAACCTTGTGGGCATGGCGAAGCATCCACTCGTAGGTGGTCGTGCCCATGGCCAGGGCGCCGACCTCCGCAATGAAGGCCGGATAGCCGGTGTCGTTGATGTCCCCGAGCGGGAACAGCCAGTCCAGGGAATCGTCTTCGGTGGCGATGAAGCCGTCGAGGCTGGTGGCGGTGTAGTACTGGGTCTTCATCGGAAGCTCCTAGAAAGCGGTGTCAACAGCCTTCTTGACTTCGGTGCGCACGTTGGGAACGCTGATCCACTCGAACACCGCGTTCAGCTCCGCCACGCTGGCCTCGGCGGCGACTGACACTCCGCCCGGGAGCTTCATGGACTCGGTCGAATGCGCGTCGCTGACCAGCGCCAGGTCGTAGCCCCGTTCCACGGCGGCATAGGCGGTCGCGCGGATACACCAGTTGGTCGATGCGCCGGCCAGGACGATCCGGGAAACGCCGAGGGCCTTCAGCCGCTGATCCAGGTCCGTGTTCGCGAACGAGGAGTTGTACTTCTTGTGGATGACCACCTCCGCAGCCGCCGGGACGAAGTTCGGGGCGAGCTTCCAGCTCTCGGAGCCGTACTTCAGCTCATCGTCGTCGGCATGCTGGACCCAGATCACCGGCACGCCGGCGGCTCTGGCCCGGCTCACGATCGTCTCGATATTGGCGACCACGCGCTTTGATTCCCAGATACCGGAAACGACGCCCACCTGGGCATCCACCACCAGCAGTGCAGACTTGGCGGGCGCCGCTTGGCCCGCTGACCGGCTGTCTTGCGCGATGGCGAAGACGGGGCATGTGGCCGCGAACAGCAGCGAGAAGAATCTGGGTGAAAGTGCCATGATGATTCTCTGGTGAGGGCCGCATCGATGCAGGGGCTAGGCCCTGGCCTTGAACCAGGCGACCAGGGCATTGGCGTGGCCATGGCCCATCTGATGCTCAGTCTTGAGAAGGCTGACAAGCTCCATATGCTTGAGCGGGCCCGTTTGCTTGAGCACGTCCATCCAGTGGGCGATGGGCTTGCCGTACTTCTTCTCGATGGAGGGAAAGTAGGAAGCCGGGCCTTTGACCGTTTCTCCGGTTGACATGTGTTGACTCCTTTCGATCGGCGTCGCTGTGTGCAGGACATGCGCCGTCAGTTGGGTGAATGATTCCATCTCAACGACGATTGATGGCACCGAGATTCGACACGCGGGTGTGACTATTTCATCTGATCTGCATGAAGGCATTCTGCGACGCCCAGTGTTGCTTGAAGTTGGCCGCCGACCGGACCAGGCCCGGCTGGATGGGATACGGATCTCGATGCCAACACGGGCAAGGAGTCCTTCAGCAGATCAAAGTGCGTTTCGAGCGCCCGCGTTGAGTCATGAAGCCATCGGAAGACAGCCGCATATCGGCCCCTGCCGTCGGTGGCGCAGAAGGCCGCCCCTGTTGTGGAGCGCCCCAGCACGGCCGTGGTGCCAGCGCCCAGCGTCACCAGCAGCACCTCGTCAGCACCTGCAAACTCGCGCTTCAAGAGGCGCTGCACGCGGCGGCCACGGATGCTGCTCATGCCCAGCGTGTATTGGCCGGCGAGGGAGGACAGGGTGTCTGGGTGGATGGGCATGGTGTGTCACTCCCTTTGCGTGAAGTGGCCGAACGGCAAGTCCGGCTGCGTCAATGCAGTGATGAGGAACGAGGGCTTCAAATCGACTTGATGCAGGTCCGCGACGGGAAACCAGGCGAACTCGAGCCGCTGGTTGCCCTCGATGCCAAAGTGCAGAACGTCTTTGGCGAGGAGCGGAGAGTCGGATCTGACGTGGGCGTGAAAGTACAGGCCGAGCTCATGATGTCGCTGCCCCTGGTAGTCGAAGAAACTCTCGGCGACATACAGCAGGCGCTCGCAAACCACGTCTTGCCCGATCTCCTCCTGCATCTCTCTGGCTACGGTTGCGGCCGCACCTTCGCCTGGCTCGACCCGGCCGCCCGGAAGCGCCCAGAACGGATCGAACTCGGTTCGGTGCAGAAGGACCGAACCGTCATGAACTATGACCGCCGCTGCCCGCAACTGAAACTTGTGCCCATCGACGATGAAGGAAATCATGCTGCTGTGCGACTCCTACTTGTTATGCCAACGTCCTTTGTGCAGGGACCGCACCAAGGTTCGCCAAGCTGTCACCGCACCTGTTCATGGCCCTTGATGCGCTGCTCCATTGGCAACCGTGCCTGCACGTCAGCGGAGGCCATGGCGACGAGCGCTTTCAAGGCCACCGCATCGATCTCCACTTCCGGCCTGAGCATCACATGGCGCCTGAACTTGCCCCGGCCTTCCATCGGGAGCTCGGCGCCGCAGTAACAACCGCCGACAAGCTCAAGCGTCGACGGTGTAATCATGCGGGTTCGATTTCCAGGCGGGGTGGCCTTTTGATCCCGGGCGACTCGACCCTCACGATGCCGCAGAGTGTATCCGCGGGGCTTGCAGCGCCGCGCTGTTGAATCCGGAGGACGGGCTGCAGGTGTTTTGAAGGTTGGCACGGAGTCGAGCCATGAGTAAATCCAACCCCTGTTCGTCGGATTGAACGCCATTGATGCCGGTGCTGAAATCTCCGGGCTATCCCGGCTTCACAACCATGAGAAAGAAGATGGCCAGCATGGCCGCGAAGGCCGGGTAGCCCAACCACTCCCAGTACCGTGCATAGCGCCAGTAGAGCGGTGGCAACTCGGTGTGCAGCAGCTGTGCCTGGCGCGCCATGGCGGCCATGCGCAGCTGCAACCACACCACCGGCAGCCAGCACAGGCCCGCCAGCCCGTACAGCAGCAACGAGACCAGCAACCAGGGGGTCGTCAGCGGCCAGCCAGCCCAGTGAGCCAGCAGCAATCCGCTGATCGGCTGAAAGATGACCGTCGGCGTGGTGAACCACCAGTCGGCGCGCACCGCGAGCCGCGCCACGTGGGCCTGCGTGCTGATATCGCCGCTGCGATTGGCAAAGAACAGGTAGAAGGCCGAACCCAGACCGGTGCCCACCAGCAGCACGCTGGACATGATGTGCAGCCACTTGACTGTCAGATAGCTGTTCATCGCGCGCGTACTGCCAATACCCAAAGCAGTCCGGCCAACGCAACGTTCTTCGTCAGCGGGCCAAGTGGGTGCAGCCACAGGTCAGGTCGAAGCAGGCTGGCCAGCATAGTCATCGCAACCATCATGAACAGGGCCATCAGATAGACGCGCCGTGATGGCTTGAGCCACAGCGCCAGACCCAGCAGCGCATCGACGACGGCACCACCCAGTATCAGGGTGTCCATCAACGCCGGCTGTTGCATCCCGGCCGCACGCAGCAACTCGGCGCTCTGCCCATGCCACTCGATGACACTGACCAGGCTGGTGGCGAGCCAGACGAAGACCATGCAGTAGCGCAACAGTTTGACGTCCCGCGCTTCGAGGCGCATGTCCGCTCCTGTCATTGGGTAAGCTCCTGCCAGGCGCTCAACTCATCGGCATGCCTGGTCAGGAATCGGCTCATGCGCTCGAAGCGCCGCCGGGTCTGCCGATCGAAGACCAAGCGGACGACGGGCTCGATCAGGCAGCGAAGTGCGCGCGGCCCTGCCTCGAAGGTGTAGGTGTATATCAAGATTGAGTTCTGGGCATCGATGGGCCGATGTTGCATTGATGCGGCCCAACGTGTGAACGGAAACGAACGGCCTATCATGCTCGCTGCGGCCCGGTGGGGCCGATCGAATGAAACAAAGCGCGTGCGCATCGCCAGCCCGCGCAACCAGCCGGCGCCACTGCTTTCCGTCACTGCACCGACATAGGGACAGGGCGCGCCGCCCTGGACTTCGGTCACGGCCACCAGCGAATCCCAGCGCAGGCGCCAATGGTGATAGTGGAAGGCATCGAAGGCCACCGCCGCAGAAGCGGGCATCACGAACTCAAGTCGGCCGTGTGCCATCGCCACCACCTTCTTCAAGCACATCGGTCAACATGCCCCAGCGTGCGAACTCGGGTTCAAAGTCGCCGAGCGAAAGGAGGCCCGTGCAAGGATGCGCCCCTGTCGGTAACGACTCACCGCGCGCCAGTCGGCGCGCCAGCAGAATGGCGGCCATGCAGGGGATCTCGGGGCCACGGTCATTGTCGGCGGCGATATGCCAGGCCCGGCTGGCTTCAAGGCCCCGCGCGTCCAGGCCCTGCACGCGCACCACCATGCCGCCCAACGATGATCCCAGCCCGTCCAGCCAGCGGGCCGAGGCGTTCAGGTGACGCGCCAGTGCCTGCGGGCGCCGCAGCAGGCCGATCCGCCGCAGGCCGGCCAGTGTGGCCATGCCGCGCTGCGCAATACCGACCTCGAGCGCGGCGCGGAACATGACCGTCTGAACTCCGGCATAGAGCGCGGGAAACAGCTCCAGATCGGGAATGTCGCAAAGCGACCCGAGCCTTGGGCGCAAGCGTGCAAACAACACGCGTTCGGGTTGGGCCCAGCCATGACGCAACTGCCAGCGGCCGTCCAGCCAGACCCGCAGCGGCGCCCCGCAATAGCTGAGCACGGCGGCCAAGGTGGCTTCGCCGCGCGGTGCGGTCTGCGCCGGGGCGATGCAGATGTCTATGCTGCGAATCTCTGGCCAGCCAACGCAGAGTGCGTCGACCACGGCAGAGGACAGTGCGGGTACCGTGCTGGCGCCGCTGATCGCGCTGCGGTCGGCCGCGCGGAACGAGGTGTCCAGCGCAGCGGAAAAGTCGCAGACGAAGCGGCGGCCGTCGGCCAGATCGATGTAGTGCGCGTTCGCAGCTGCTGCGGCGTGAGCCACGGCGTAGTCCAGGCCCTGGAATGGGCCCGCCGCGTGAACGACCAGACTCACTCTCTGCGCGCGCAGTTGATCGGCCAGGTCGGGCCGACCGGCATCGATGTGCAGGCCGCACGCACCGTGCGCCAGCCGCGTAGCCAGGGCCTCCGCACGGGCTGCATCGCGGCCGCCGATGAGCAGCTCGATGGCAGGGTCGGCGCTCAACGCACGGGCAATGCGCGCACCGAAGTTGCCGTAGCCGCCGAGCACCAGAATCTTCAGAACGCCTCCCGAGCTGCCAGCCTGATGGGTTCAGGGCCCAATCAGCTTGCCCTCATCATCCCTGGTCTCCAGCGGCCCCCGCCCCAGTGCCTCCAGCTGCGGCAGCACCTTGGCCTTGTCGCCGACGGCGACGACGATCAGCTCGGCCGGTTTGACCTGTTGCTGGGCTGCCTTGAAGGCGCTGGCGGCGGTGACGGCGGCGTACTGGCCGGGCAGCTTGACGATGTGATCGGCGGGCAGGCCTAGGGCCCAGTCGCTGGCATAGCTGGAGACGACGATGCGGTTGGTGTCGAACAGGCCGGGCAGCGACAGCAGCTGGGCATTGCGCACGCGGCTCAGTTCGGTCGCGCCCATGGGCTTGGCGCGCAGGCCGGCTATCTCGGTGAACATGTCGCTGAGCGCCGGGCCGGTGACCTCGGTGCGTACGCTGCCGTAGATGCCGAACTGGCCGCTGCTGCGACCCATCGCATAGGCCGAGTAGACGCCATAGGTATAGCCCTTGACCTCGCGCAGCTGGGTGTTGATGCGCGAGGTGAACAGGCCGCCGAGGGCCGCGTTCATGACCTTGATCGAGGCTGCCTCGGGATGCGAGGCCAGCGGGCCGGCCGAGACCACGGCCAGCGCGGTCTGCGGCGCGCCGGGCTTGTCCACCAGCACCACACGGGCCTTGGTGCTGCGGGCCGGCGGTGCGGCCTGCACGGCGGCCGCTGCGGCGGGGCGTTGCCAGGCGCCGAAGAGTTGTTCCGCCAGCGTCCTCAGCTCGGCTTCGGTGATGTCGCCGGCCACCACCAGGGCGGCCTGGTCCGGGCGGTACTGGCTCTGCCAGAAGCGGCTCAGCGCGGCGCTGTCGGTGGCCTTGATGCTGGCCTCGTCGCCCAGGGCCGGCATGGCCAGCGGGTGGCCCTCGCCGTGGATGGCGCGATTGGCCACCAAGGAAGCGACAGTCGGTGCATCGGCGCGCTGTTGGGCCAGTGCGGCCAGGCGGGCGCTGCGCTGACGCTCGACCTCGGTGGGGCTGAAGGCCGGATTCAGCGCCACATCGGCCAGCAGGGTCAGGCCTTGACCGAAGTTGGCCTTCAGGCTGCTGAGCTCGATGCGAGTGTCCTCGCGGCCTGCGGTGGCCTGCAGGCTGGCGCCCAGATTGGCCAGCTGGTCGGCCAGTTGCTGGGCGCTGCGCGTCTTGCTGCCCTCTTGCAGCATGGCGGCGGTAAAGCCGGCCAGGCCGGGCTGGTCGGCGGGGTTGTTCATCTGGCCGGCGCGCAGCACCAGTGCCGCGCTGACCAGGGGCAGGCCCGGTTTGGCGACGTGGACCACCGTCAAGCCATTGGCCAGCGTGAAGCGCTTGCCGGCCGGCAGGCTCAGGGCCGGCGCCTTGCCCGGCTTGGGTTGCTGCTTGCGCCAGGGCTCGTTGGCATTCAATGCCTCGCGCTCGCCTTTGGCGGCCGCTGTGGGCGCCGGGGGAGTGGGCACCTCGGCCGCCAGTACCTTGGGGCCGGGTGTGGCCTGCACCACCACGCGGGCGTTCTTGCGCAGGTAGTTGGCCGCAGCGGCGCGCACCGTCTCCGGCGTCACCGCCTGGTAGCGGGCCAGGTCCTTGCCGATGAAGTCGGGGTCGCCGGCCATCTGGTTGTAGTGGTTGATCAGATCCGCCAGCGTGCCCATCTTCTCCATGCGTGCGAACAGCTGGGTCTGGATGGTGGTGCGGGCGCGCTGCAGCTCTTCGGCCGAGGGCGGCCGGGTGGTCAGCTCCGTCAGCTCGGCGTCGATCAGCGCCTCGATCTCGTCCAGCGACTTGCCGGGCCGCGCCAGCACCTCGATGCCGAACACCGACCCCAGCGACGCCGAGTCCTGCGAGACCTGCACGCTCTGCGCCAGCTGGCGTTCGTAGACCAGCTTCTTGTACAGGCGGCTGGCCTTGCCGCCGCCGAGGATGTGCGAGACCACGTCGAGGTCGGCGTCGCCGCTCTGGTACATGGCCGGCGTGTGCCAGGCCAGCGTCAGGCGCGGCAGCTCGACGCGGTCGGTGACCTGCACGCGCCGTTCGGCGGTGAGGCGGGGCTGGGCCACGACCACCGGCGGCACCGGCTCGCCGGCCTGCAGCGTGCCGAAGTACTTCTGCACCAGGCGCTTGGCGTCGGCGGCCTTGAAGTCGCCGGCCAGCACCAGGGTGGCGTTGTTGGGCCGGTAGTAGCTGCGTGCGAAGGCCTTCACATCGGCCAGCTGAATGGACTGGATGTCGGCATGGGAGCCGATCACGACCGCCCGGTAGGGGTGGCCCTCGGGGAACAGGGCCTGGTAGATCGCCTCCTCGACAACACCATAGGGCCGGTTCTCGACCGACTGGCGGCGCTCGTTGCGCACTACGTCCTGCTGATTGGCCAGGGCCACCGAGTCGACCTCGTCGATCATGTAGCCCAGCATGTCGGACTTGATCCACAGGCCCAGTTCCAGCTGGTTCGCGGGCAGGGTGAAGTAGTAGTTGGTGCGGTCGAAATTGGTCGAGCCGTTGGAGTCGGTGCCGCCGGCCGCATCGACGATCCGGTCGGCTGCTCCACGCGGGATGTGCTTGGTGCCGGCGAACATCAGGTGCTCGAACAGATGGGCAAAGCCGGTCTGGCCCCTGGCCTCGTTGCGCGGCCCGGCATGCACCCACAGATTGAAGGCCACCAGGGGCAGGCGGTGGTCCTCGATCAAGATCACCTCGAAGCCATTGGCCAGCTTCAGCTTCTCATGCCGTACCGACAGGCTGCTGCCGTCGGACACGACGGCACCCTGCAGCGGGCCGGCCGCGAGCGCGGGCAAGGGGGATAGGCTGCCGAGACCGGCGCAGACGGCGGCGAGGGCCAGGAGTTTGAAACGCATGACAAGGGATCCTGCTGTCAGTGGAGGCTGGCGGACCATACTGTGAGCCGCCGCCCCGGGCAATTGGCGCTTGCCCCTTCGCTAATAGCTTGCGGGGGGCTCAGGGCGCAATCGCCCTGAGGATCCGGGTGGCCACCTCACGAACCGCCTGGTCGGCCTTGACGTCCTCAGCGGCGTTGCTGCTCACCAGCACGGCATCCTCGCTGTCCGGGCGCAGCACGATGAGGGCGAACCAGGCCTCGTTGCTGCCGGTGTGGGCGAGATGCCTGGCGCTGACGCCGGCCATGCTGTTTTGCAGGCGCCAGCCGAGTGCGAACCTGCCACCCTCGCGCACCGCTTGGTGCAGCAGACGATAGTTCGCGGTCTGCAGCAGTTTGCCGCGGCCCTGCTCGCCGGCCATCTGGTCGATGGCGAAGCCGGCCCAGTCGTCGAGCGACATGTGAATGCCGCCGGCCGGAGCGATCACCGCCGGGTTGTCGGCCTCCCTGCCTTCGACCGGTTCGCCCGCTTTGTGGCCCAGGGGCTGACCCCTGCGGGTGGCACCGAAGCCCGCGCTGCGCAGCCCCAGCGGCTCGAACACTTCATGCCGCATCAAGGTCTCATAGGAAAGGCCGCTGGCGCGCTCGGCGATCAGGCCCGCGATCAGCACCCCGTTGTTGGAATAGCCATCGGCCGTGCCGCGGGCATAGGCGGGCGTCTGTGCGAGCGCGATTCGGGCGTAGGCCAGGCGCTGCTCATGCAAGGGGCGCTTGTCTTGATGGAAGACCGCCACCCAGGACTCGTCGATGTTCGCCTGCATGCCGGCCTGGTGGGCCAACAGATCACGCAGCGTCACGTCGCGGTAGGCGGCCTGCATGTCGGCGGCCAGCTCGGGCAGCAGTTGGCTCAGCGGCGCGTCCCAGGACAGCAGCCCTCGCTCCACCAGCCGCGCCACCATGGTGGCCGTCATCGCCTTGCCATTGGAGCCGAGGTGCCAGACATCGCCGGGCTGGACCGGATCGCTCCCGCCCTTGGCGCGCAGGCCGACGACCGCACGTTCCGTCACCTGCCCCCGTCGTATCAACACCGCACCCATGGCCGGAACCTTGCCGCCCCCGATGCCGGCCCTGAGCAGGGCCTCCAGACCGACGGCCTGGCCCGGCTGGGTGGCCGGCGTCGTGACCGTTGATGGTTCGGCTGCGTTGGCGCTGCCTCCGAGGGCGGCACAGACGGCCAGGGCCATCGCACAAATCTGTTTCGTCTTCATCATCATTTCGACCGGGTCTCCAGCGTGGTGTGCCGGCAGTGTCGCCAGCGCCGAGGCCTGATGCCAGCGCCGACCGATGAACTGCACAACCACAGTCATCAGGTACAAGCACCCGATGCCCGTCGGGGCGGGCCTGAGCCCGCGTGAGGCTCAGCCCAGCCAGGCCAGTACCGACAACCAGGCCGGCGCCATCACCACAAAGGCCAGGGTGGAGACCACGATCGCCGCCGTGGCCTGGGCCTCCTGGGCCTGGTAGCGCTGCGCGAACAGCAGCGCATTGGAGCCCACCGGCAGCGCCGCGCCGAGCACGATCACCGCCAGCGGCACACCGTTCTGGCCCAGCAGCCAGTGGCCCACCACCAGCACCAGCAGCGGCAGGCACAGCATCTTGCCCACGGTCAGCAGCAGAGCGATGTTCACCGCGCCCTTGATGCCGTAGTGCGCGAGCGACAGGCCGATCAGCACCAGGCACATCGGCACCACCGCCGAGCCCAGCATCTGCAGGCCGGCGTCCAGCAGCGGCCAGATCGGCAGGCCCAGCAGGTTCCAGGCCAGGCCGGCCATCACCGGCAGAATCACCGGGTGTATCAGCGTGCTCCTGGCGGTCTGGGCCAGGGTGGTCATCAGCGCAGCGCCCTGGCCCGCATGGTGGGCGGCACGGGCAACGTCCAGCTCGACCAGCAGGGTGGCCAGGCTCATCAGCGTCAGCGCGTGCAGGCTGATGATGGCCACATGGATGCTCAGGCCGGGGTCGCCATACAGCGCGGCGACGAAGGGCAGGCCCAGCTGCACCGTGTTGCCGAAGCTGGCACTGATGGCGCGCACCGCAGGTGCCGCCGGCTCCAGCGCCGCATTGCGCCTGTTGACGGCATAGACGACCAGCATCCACACCACCGCCGGCCCGAAGAAGGCCAGCAGGGTGCCCCAGGGCATGGTGGCGAAGTCGATGCGCGCGGTGGCGCGGAACAGCAGTGCCGGCGTGAACAGGTAGAAGGCCAGGTTGGAGAGCACACGCACCGTGTCGCCGCCGCCGAGCAGGCGGGTTCGGCCGGCCGTCCAGCCCATGGCCACGACCACGAACAGCACCAGCAGCTTGATCCAGAGTTCACTCGTCATGGCCGGCGAGTATGCCGCCGCGCGCTATGCGCCCGCGCGCAGCAGCAGCAGATGTCCCTGTACATCGGCATCCAGGTTGCGCCGCAGCACGCGGGACTCGGCTCGCACGAGTTCGAAGCCCTGCTCGGCCGCCAGCCGCTGCAGATAGGGCAGGGCGTGGCGATAGCGCCGGCTGGCGCCCAGCTCCACCTCGCCCTCCAGGGCGGCCTCGACGGAGAACAGGAAGCGCCCGCCCGGCCGCAGCACCCGCCGCACGCCGGCAAACACGGCCGACAGATCGCCCAGATAGACGAACACATCGGCCGCCACGACCAGATCGAAGCGCTCGTTGCAGGCGGCCAGCCAGGCCGTCAGCTCGGCGCAGTCCAGCGCGTCGTACAGGCCGCGCTGCCCGGCCTTGGCCAGCATTTTCTCTGACAGGTCCACGCCCACCAGCCGGTCGGCCCGCGGCCGCAGTAAGGGCCCGCACAGGCCGGTGCCGCAGCCCAGATCCAGCACGGCCAGCGCTGCGCCCGCTTCATCGGCCAGCAACTCGGCCAGCAGCTGCGGCGTGCGGTAGTCCAGCTCCTGCACCAGCGCCTGGTCGAAGCCCTCGGCATAGCCGTCGAACAGCTCCTTCACATAGGCGGCCGGCGCCTGCTGGGGCATCTCGTCCTCACCCACGCTGGCCAGTACGAAGCGCGTGTGCTGTGCGCGCTGCGCGTCGACGCCCAGGGCCAGCGCCCGCTGCAGCGCCTGTACGCCCTCGTCGCGCCGGCCCAGGCGCAGCAGCACATCACCGCACTGCATCTGCGAGATCACGCAGCCCGGGTCCAGCGCCAGGGTCGCGTCATAGCCGGCCAGCGCCTCGCTCAGGCGCCCCAGCGCATACAGGCTGCGGGCACGGCCGCGGGTGGCGAATAGGTCCCCGGCCTGGCCGGCCAGCACCGCCTCGAAGCAGGCCAGTGCCGCGGCTGGCTGGCCCGCAGCCAGCTGCGCATTGCCCAGATTGGAGCGCGCCGGCAGAAAGTCCGGCCGCTGCGCTGTGACCCGCGTCAGCAGCTCGACCGCCTCGTCGTGTCTACCCTGTTGGCCTGCCACGATGCCCAGCAATTGCAGCGCATCGAGATACACCGCATCGTCGGGCGCGATCGCGCGGTAGGCGCTAGCAGCCTCGTCCAGCCGGCCGGCGTGGTGCAGCGCGAATGCGGCATCCAGGGCCGCTTCACTCATGGCAGCACCCGATGCGTCAGCGCCGGCAACTGCGTGCGCACCGCCGCCAGCCGCGCCGCATCGACCTCGGCCACCACCACACCCTCACCCTCGGGCAGCACGGCGAGCACCTCGCCCCAGGGGTCGATGATCATGCTGCGGCCCCAGGTGCGGCGGCCGTTCTCGTGCTTGCCGCCCTGGGCCGCGGCGATCACATAGCACTGGTTCTCGACCGCGCGGGCGCGCAGCAGCAGCTCCCAGTGGGCCTGGCCGGTGGTGTAGGTGAAGGCGGCCGGCACGCTGATCAGGTCGCAGGGCGTGGCACCCGGCGCAAAGCTCATCGCCCGGTACAGCTCCGGAAAACGCAGGTCGTAGCAGACGCTCAAGCCGACGCGCAGCGGCCCGGCCTGAACGGCGGTGGGCGTGTCGCCTCGCTCCAGCACGCGGCCCTCGTCATAGTCTTCGCGGCCGTTGTTGAAGCGGAACAGATGGATCTTGTCGTAGCGCGCGGCCTGGCTGCCATCGGGGGCGAACACCAGGCAGGCATTGCGCACGCGGGCCACATCGGGCGTACGCAGCGGCAAGGTGCCGGCGATCAGCCACAGCCCATGCTCATGCGCGGCCTGGCTGAGCATCTGCTGAATGGGCGCGTTCAGATCGCCGGGCTCTTCGGCGATGGCCAGCTTGTCGGTATCGGCCCGGCCCATCAGGCAGAAGTACTCGGGCAGGCTGACCAGCTGCGCGCCCTGAGCCGCCGCCTCGGCGATCAGGCGCCCGGCGCTGATCAGATTGCGCGCCACATCGGGCGTGGAGACCATTTGAACGGCGGCCAGCTTCATTGTTGCCTGCTCCTGATTCAGTTTGTGGGTGCGGAGGCGGCCTCGGCAGCCCCCTCGACCTTGCGCTCCACCCGCTCGACCTTGGGGTCGGCCCAGCTGCCGGTGACATGGAATTCGCGCGTGCCGGCCGCCATCATCGGCTTTCTTAGCAGCAGTTGCGCGAACAGCGTACCCAGGCCTATGGCCGGGTTGATGGCCGCATAGGCCAGCGACGCGGTGGTGGCGCTGATCTCGGGCACGACGATGATGCGCAGGTCCTGGATCTCACGCGCCAGATCGGTCTGGCCCTCGGTCAGCACCACGGCCGAGACGCCGCGCATGCGCAGATTGTTGGTGCTGGCCAGGCCCTGCTGGATCTTGACGTTGCCGCTGAAGCTGTCGAAGGCAAAGCCCTCCTGGAACAGATCCCGGAAGTCCAGCGTGAAGCGGCGTGGCAGCGACTGCAGGCTCAGCACGCCCAGCAGCCGGCCGACACCGGGGTCGGCCTTCAGGAACTGGCCGGCGTCCAGCGCCACCGCGACCTGGCCGGTCATGCTCGGGTAGTCGGGGCTCAAGGGTGAGCCCAGCCAGCCGACCTGGCCCGACATCTCGCCCTTGCCGCCGCGCACCACCCGGCCCAGGCCCAGGCGCTCGAGCAGATTGCCGGCATCGGCGATCTTCATCTTGAAGTCCATCTGCGCGCGGCGGCGGGCCTGGCCGGTTTCGGCGGTCCAGTTGCCTGTGGCGTTGAGCGTGGCATCGGGCTGAGCCAGTTGCAGACGGCTCAGCCGCCACTCGCGTGCCGCGCCGCTGTGCTGAGCCTCGACCTCCAGCTTGCCCAGCTTCAGGCCACGCAGCTCGAAGTCGTCGATGACGATGTCCAGCGCCGGCACGCTGCTGGGCTGGCTGTCGAGCAGGCTCTCCACCGATTCGGCATCCGACTTGGGCAGAGACAGCCGCGCCAGGCGCGCATAGACCCGCCCGGCGCCGCTGCGTGCGTCGCGGTATTCGATATAGCCGCCGAGTTGCTCGGCCTCGACATTGACGCGCCACAGGCCCTGGTCGACGGCCGTGGTGGCCGAGCCGCGGTTGATGGTCGCCGTCAGCCTGTTCAGCTTGCGGCCGCTGAACTGCAGCTCCTGGGCCTTCAGCGTCAGCGCGCTCGGCGCGTAGCCGGCATCCAGCACCTCGGCGGTGCCGCTGCCGTTGCCCAGCACGCGCTGCGCCAGCGACTGCCAGGCGTCGACATTGACCGCACCCACATTGGCGCGTCCATGCACGCCCGAGGGCGGCAGCGTCGGCAGACTGTCCTGCACCGCGATCACGCCGCGCAGCACCCGTGGCTGGGCAGCGCTCAGATCGCGCTGGTACTGCAGCTGCAGCAGATTGCCCAGGTCTAGGCGCAGCGTGTCCCGCGGCGAGCTGCCCGCGGCGCGGAACTCCGGCGCCAGCTGGGTCTGCAGGCGCAGCGGCAACAGGCTCTCGGCCTCCTTGCGCAGCGGTGCCGGCAGGTCCAGCGCCAGGCCCTGCAAATTGCTCGTCAGTTGCAACTCGGTCAGCCCGCGCACCACGCCCAGCTCCAGGCGGTACTGGGTCTGGCCGTTGAAGGACTGCGCCAGCCGCGAGAGCGCACCCAGCTCGCCGCTGCGCTTCAAGGCCTCGGCCGTGACCAGGCCCTGGGCGGTGAAGCGCAGATGGCCGTCGGCCTGGCTGCCACCATCGATGGCCAGATCGCCGCCGAGCGCCCGCGCCGTCACCCCCTGCAGGCTCACGCCCTTGTGGCTGAAGTTGATGCGGCCCCGGGCATTCGCCAGGGCCGGCACGTCGGGGCGCAGCCGCAGCTCGTTGCCGGCCAGCGCGATGCTGCCCTTGACCGTGGATCTGGCCGCGTCGCTGAGCGGAATCTGCACGCCCAGTGTCAGGTCGGCCAGGCCGGTGCCCGTGGCAGGGGTCAGGCCTTGCCCGGTCCACTCGGCCACCGGCGAGCTGCGCACAAAGCGCAGAAACTCGTTCAGCGGCCCGCGGCCGGTGCCGTCCAGCACCAGCATCGCGTCGTGGCTCAGATCGCGTATGCCGCCCTTCACGCCCGACAGCTCGACGCCGAAGATGCGTGCCCGGCCGTTGCGTATCTCCATGCTGCTGCGGTCGAACACCAGATCGGCGTTCAGCCTTTCCATTGCCGGCCAGGGCGACTCGAAGGCCGGGCGTCCGTCGCTCGCGCCATGGCTGGGCACATAGGCGAACAGCAGGTCCCTGGCCTTGGCGGTGATGTGAAACTGGCCCTGGCGGCCGGCGTCGAACGGAAAGTCCCACAGATCGCCGCGCACCTTGAAGGTGGCGTCCTGGGCGCTGCCGGACTGGATCGCGTCGCGTACCCAGTGGCGGGTGTCGGCCGGGATCTGCAGCGGCAGATAGCGGGCGGTGGCGCTGGCGCGGCCCTCATCCAAACGCCCGCTCATGTCCAGCAGGCCCGGAAAGCGGCCGCCGCGCCCGGTGCCCGTGCCGGGGCCGGTGGTCCAGGTGGCGGTCAGGTCGCCATGCGCGTCGGCGTTGGCGAACTTCACATCGCTGAGCTTGAGTTCGATCTTTGGCGCCTGGCCGGCGGGCTGTGGGTCGATGCGCCAGTTCAGCTGGGCGCTGAACTTGTCGAGCTCGACCAGCGGGTCCTCGAACACGCCGGGCAGCTCCAGTGCACCCTGGTCGATCAGCAGACGGCCCTCACCGCCCCGCTCGGTGGCGCTGAGCTGCAGCTTTGCATTGCGCAGGCCCGGCCGGCCGGCGACCTTGGCATCGCCGGTCAGGTGTGATGCAAAACTCAGGCCGCTCAGCAGGGTCTTGACCTTGTAGCCCGAGGGTTGGTCCAGCGGCCCCTCCCACTGCGCCGCCACCTCGCTGGCCATGCCCTTGGCCTGCAGCTCGACAAGCAGCTGGCGCAGCGCCTCGCCCATGGGCAGGCGCGAGCCGATCTGTGCCATCACCGCCAGGTCCAGCTGCTGGGCGCTGAACTCGCCGCCGCTGACGGCGCCCAGGCTGCCGTCCTTGGCCCGCGCCTGCCTGACCTTGACGCCGAGGTCTGAGCGCGGCCAGACCAGGCCGTCGCCGGTGACGAAGCCCAGCTGCGTGGCCGTCACGGCCAAGCCCTTGCTGTCACGTTGCAGGGCCAGGCGGCCCTGAATCTGCTCCAGATCGATCGCGTCGGCCTTGGGCGCCAGCCGCATCTGCACCGCCCGCAGGGCCAGATCGACGGTGGCACCGACGACCTCGCCCTCCTTGACGTCGATCCAGGCGCGCAGCGCGCCATCGCCCTCGCTGAGCTCGAACGGCAGTTGCACGTGGCGCTTGAGTTCGCGCACATCGGCGCGTGGCAGATCGGCATGCAGCTGGCCGCTCCAGTGGCGCAGCTCGCCGGGCCGCCTCAGCAGCGACTGGGTGAAGCGGCCGCGCAGGCTCAGGCGTTCACCCCATTGCGGCGGCGGCGTGGCGTCCAGCCGCAGCTGATGGCTGCGCAGGCCGTTGCGTATCACCAGGTTCACATCGCTGAGCTTCAGCGGCGGTGCGTCGCGGCCCTCGTCCAGCCAGCGCAGGGTGCCGCGCAGCACGACGAACTCGTGCTGGCTGAAGAACCAGTCGGCCAGCTCGGCGCCGTCGGTCGAGGCCCGGTCGCTGTCGTCCAGGCTCAGGCCGGCGACGAAGATCTTGCCCTGCTTGTCGCGCCGCACCTCCAGCTGCGGGCCGTCGATCAGCAACTGCTCGAAGCGCAGTTCGAAGGCCAGCAGCGAGCGGGCCGACAGCGCGGCCGACACCATGGGCAGGCGCAGCACCTCGCGGCTGTGCGCGTCGGAGAATCGCAGATCGCGCATTTCCACGGCCGGTACCCAGCCGCCGGAGCGCACCTGGATGCTGCCAATGCTCAGCTTTAGCCCTAGTGCCGCCGAGGCCTGAGTCTCGATGCGGCTGCGCCAGTCATCGATGTGCGGCAAAATTGCCCAGTGCAGCACCAACCAGGCCACCAGCACCAGGCCCCATGCCAATAACATCAGGCCCACCGCCCAACGGGCCAGGGCGCGCAGCAGGCGGCCTGGGCGACGGGTGGCAGCGAGAGCGGACGTGAACAAAGACATGAATTCGGGGGCACCAGCAGTGGTACGAACAACAACAGCGCCGACGCGTGGACGGCCCGGCCCTGAGCCCGTTCCCTCTTCGACCCCCGGCAGCGGGCGCGATCAATCTAGCACAGCGCTGTGGGCGACATGAGTTCAGCCCTCCCCCCGAACCCTGCAGCGGTCACGCCTACCGCCCTGGCCGAGCACAGCCGCTTCGTGCAGCGGGTGCGTCGCCGCTACGAAGCCGAACTCGCCCTGCTGCCCCCGGGCCTGCCCGATCGCGCCGCCATCGAGGCCCTGGTCTTCACGCTGCAGACCGGCGGCCGGCCGCTGGCCACCGCCCTGCGCGTGGCCCGGCATCTGGTGCTGGAGCGGCTGGCGGTGCTGGACATCGAGGCCGGCGCGGCGATGGAAGACATCACGCTGGTGATGACCACCTTGGCCGAGGTCAGCCTCTGCCTGGCCCTGGCCGACGCCCGGGCTGCCCAGGACGCCGTCAACGGCGTGCCGCGCGATGCCCAGGGCCGCGAGATCGAGTTCTGGGTCATAGGCATGGGCAAGCTGGGTGCGCGCGAGCTCAATGTCTCGTCCGACATCGACCTGATCTATGTCTATGAAGACAGCGGCCAGACCGATGGCGCCAAGTCGATCAGCGCGCACGAGTATTTCTCGCTGGTCGCCAAGCGGCTGTACACCTTGATCGGCGACGTCACCGACGACGGCAATGTGTTCCGCGTCGATCTGGCCCTGCGCCCCAATGGCAACTCGGGCCCGGCCGTGGTCAGCCTGGCGATGCTGGAAGAGTATTTCTTGGTCCAGGGCCGCGAATGGGAGCGCTTTGCCTGGCTGAAGAGTCGGGTGGTGGCACCGCTGGCCAGCGTCACCAATGGCAGAGCCCTGGCCCTGCGCGATCTGGTCACGCCCTTCGTCTACCGCCGCTATCTGGACTACGGCGTGTTCGAGGGCCTGCGGCAATTGCACCGCAAGATACGCGACGAGGCGCAAAAGCGCGCCGCCGGCCGGCCCGAGCGGGCCAATGACGTCAAGCTGTCACGCGGCGGCATACGCGAGATCGAGTTCACCGTGCAGCTGCTGCAGGTGGTGCGCGGCGGCCAGTTCCCCGAGATCCGCACCCGCTCCACCGTCAAGGCCCTGCACCGGCTGGCCGCGCGGGGACTGATGAAGGTCAGCGCGGCCGAGAAGCTGGCCGAGGCCTATGTCTTTCTGCGCCGGGTCGAGCACCGCATCCAGTTCCTCGACGACCAGCAGACCCATCTGCTGCCCACCGGCGATGGCGATCTGAACTGGATCGCCGCCAGCCTTGGGCTCACCTGCCGTGCCGACGCTTGCGAACTGCTCGACAGGCTGTGCGAGATCCGCGAGATCGTCGCGATGGAGTTCGACGCGCTGCTGCACGACGGCAACGCCCCGCCGGCCAGCAAGGCCGGTGGCTGCAAGGGCTGTGGCGGCCCGCCGCCGACGCTGGACTCCGAAGACCTGCTGGAACGCCTGCCGCTGGACCTGGCCACGCCGGTGCGGCGCCTCGCCCTGACGCCCAAGGTGCAGGGCCTGCGCGAGGAATCGAAACTGCGCCTGGGCAAGCTGGTGGCCCGCGCCGCGCAGGCCGTCGAGCAGGGCCAGTGCAGCATGGTGGCGGCCGTGCGCTTTGTTGACTGGATAGAACCGCTGCTGCGCCGCGAGACCTATCTGGCCCTGCTGGTGGAGCGCCCCTCGGTGCAGACGCGGCTCTTGCGCCTTCTGGGCCTGGCGCGCTGGCCGATGCGCTATCTGATGCTTCACCCGGGCGTGATCGACGAGCTGGCCGACGAGCGGGTGATGCACGAGCGCTTCGACGGCGCGGCCTTTGTCGCCGACCTCGAGGCCCGCCACAAGGCCTGGCAGCGCGCTGGCGAGGCCGACGAGGGCGCGCTGCTCGATTCGCTGCGCCGCGCCCACCATGCCGAGGTGTTCCGCATCCTGGTGCGCGATGTCGAGGACCACATCAGCGTCGAGCAGGTCGCCGACGAGCTTTCGGCGCTGGCCGATGCGGTGCTGCAATGCACGATCACCTGGGCCTGGGACCGGCTCAAGCAACGCCACCGCGAGGTGCCCCGCTTTGCCGTCATTGCCTACGGCAAGCTCGGCGGCAAGGAGCTGGGCTACGGTGGTGACCTGGACGTGGTCTTCCTCTACGACGACGAGGACGAACGCGCCTCCGAGGTCTATGGTGCCTTTGTGCGCAAGCTGATCACCTGGCTGACCCTGCGCACCGCCGCCGGCGAGCTGTTCGACATCGACACCGCGCTGCGCCCCAATGGCAACTCGGGCCTGCTGGTGACCTCCTTGCAGTCATTCGCCAACTACCAGCAGGGCCGCGGCAGCAATGTGGCCTGGACCTGGGAGCACCAGGCGGTGACACGCGCCCGCTTCAGTGCCGGCAGCCCCGAGCTGGCGGCCGGCTTCGAGGCCGTGCGCCGCGCGGTGATGACGGCGCCCCGCGACGCCGCCGCGCTGAAGGCCGAGGTCAAGGCAATGCGCGAGAAGGTGCGCGGCGCGCACCGGATCGCTGCCGAGCTGTTCGACGTCAAGCACAGCCCCGGCGGCATGATGGACGCCGAGTTCGCCGTCCAGGTGCTGGTGCTGCTGCATGGCGCAGCCCACCCGGAGTTGCTGGACAACGCCGGCAATATCGCGCTGCTGCAGCGTGCCGAGGCCGCGGGCCTGCTGCCGGTTGGCGTTGGCGTGGCCGCGGCCGATGCCTACCGCGAACTGCGCCGCGCCCAGCACCGGGCGCGGCTGGACGAGCAACCGACCTCGGTGCCGCCCGAGCGCATGGCCCAGCAGCGCGATGCGGTGCTGGCCCTGTGGCAGGCCGTGTTCGATTGAAGTTCAGCGCCTGGACGGCGCTGTGCCTGCTGCTGGCCTGGGGCGCGGCGCTGGTGTTCGCCCTGCCCACCGAGGCGCTGGACTGGCAGCCAGGCCTGACCCATCAGGCCTGGCGCTGGTGGACCGCCGCCTGGGTGCACTGGAGCGCCCAGCACCTGATGGCCAATCTGGCCGGCACCTTGGTGCTGGCCTCGCTAGGCTGGGCCGCCCGGCTGCCCAAGCGCGCCGCACTGGCCTGGGCGCTGGCCTGGCCGCTGACGCAGCTGGGCCTGCTGCTCAAGCCCGAGTTGCTGCATTTCGGCGGCCTCTCCGGCGTGCTGCATGCCGGCGTCGCTGTGGCGGTGGTCTCGCTGGCCTTTGCGCCGCGGCGCGGCGAGCGGCTCTGGGGCCTTGTCATCGGCCTGGGCCTGCTGATCAAGCTGGTGCTGGAGCAGCCGCTGGGCCCGGCCCTGCGCCAGGTGCCCGGCTGGGACATCGCCATCGCGCCGCTGTCCCATGCCACCGGCGCGCTGGCCGGGGCGTTGTGCGCCCTCCTGGTGCATTTCGTTGCCCACCGCAGGAGCAGATACTGATGTGAGCGGGCATCATGCTCGGCCCTGTGCCGCACGCTGCCATGCCTAGAAAAACCCATCTCGACACACTCGCCCTGATCACCCTGCTCGCCTGCTGCGCGCTGTGGGGCCTGAACCAGGTCGCCAGCAAGATCGCCCTGGCCGAGGTGCCGCCACTGTGGCAGGCAGGCCTGCGCTCGCTGTGCGCGGCCGTGCTGCTGCTGGGCTGGTGCGGGTGGCGCGGCATCAAGCTGTTCGAGCGGGATGGCTCGCTGGGCGGCGGCCTGCTGGCGGGCAGCCTGTTCGGCCTGGAGTTCGCCTGCATCTTCGCCGGCCTGCAGTTCACCACTGCCTCGCGCATGATTGTTTTTATCTACCTGGCGCCCTTTGTCGTGGCGCTGGGCATGCCATTCATCTCGACGTCGGAGCGGCTGCGGCCGAGACAGACCGTGGGCCTGTTGCTGGCCTTCGGTGCCGTGGCCTGGGCCTTTGCCGAGGGCTTTGGCCAGAGCGACGCGCCGCCGCGGCAATGGCTGGGCGACACCCTGGGCGTGCTGGCCGCGTTGTTCTGGGGCGGCACGACCCTGGCGATACGGGCCACCAGGCTGTCCGGCCTGTCCGGCGAGAAGACGCTGTTCTACCAGCTGTGCGTCTCGGGCGTGGCGCTGAGCCTCGGCGCTGTGCTGCTGGGCGAGCCTTTCCCCACCAACCTGTCGCCGCGCATCTCGGCCATGATGGCCTTCCAGATCGTTGTCATCACCTTTGCCAGCTATCTGCTGTGGTTCCGGCTGATGCGCCAGTACCCGGCGACGATCCTGGCCTCGTTCACCCTGCTGACGCCGCTGTTCGGCCTGCTGGCCGGCGCCCTGCTGCTGGGCGAGCCGGTGACACTGCGCCTGGTCATCGCCCTGGTCGGGGTGGCCGCGGGCATCGTGCTGGTGAACCGGCGCTGATTGTCACTTGCGCTACAGGCCAGGCCCGGGCTCGGGTCTAGACTCTTGGCCACCCCCCAACCTCGACAGGACCACCACCATGATCACCTTGTGCGGATTCAGCGCCTCCAATTACTACAACAAGGTCAAGATGGTCTTGCTGGAAAAAGGCATTCCGTTTGAGGAACAGATGGTCAAGACCGGCAGCACCGATGAGGCCGTGCTGAACTGCACGCCGCTGGCCAAGGTGCCCTTCATCCGCACCGAACAGGGCGCCATGTGCGAAAGCCAGGCGATCGCCGACTATCTGGAGCTGGCCTATCCGCAGCCGGCCCTGTTGCCCGCCGACCCCTGGGCCGCCGGCAAGGTGCGCGAGCTGGTCGTCTATGTGGACTGGCACCTGGAGATGGTCGCCCGCCAGCTCTATTACGCAGCCTACTTCGGCGGCACGATCAGCGATGAGGCCAAGGAGAAGGTACGCCAGCAGCTGGTGAAGAACATCGCCGCCTTCAAGCGCCTGGCCAAGTTCTCGCCCTATCTGGCCGGCGACACCTTCACGCAAGCCGACGTGGCCGCCTGGGTCAGCCTGCCGCTGATCTCGATGTCCACCAAGGCGATGTACGGTGAAGACCTGCTGACCGCCGGCGGCATCGACTGGAAGCCCTACGCGAAGATGATCGGCGAGCGGGCCAGCGCGCAGAAGATCACCGCCGACCGCAAGGCCGATCAGGAGAAGGCGGCGGCGGCCAAGGCCTGAGCGGTCCGACCGCCCAGAAGTTGTTGTGTAGCCCGGATGGAATCCGGGGAATTTTCTGGCGGCCGGCCCCGGATTGCCTTGCCCTTGCAGGGGCATGGCGCTACGGCGTGCGTCGGTGAGCACACTGGTGCTCCCCTCGGTCGCGCCGCAGCCATCCGGGCTACGCAATTGCAGTGCGACATGACACCGAGAGGCATGCCGCTAGTCATCCCCCACTGAGTGCTAGCACCACGGCCACGAAGTCATCCGGCTTCAGGGCCTGCCGGAGATCGCGCACCCCGAGGCCGTTGACGAAGATGCGCATATTCGGCCGCAGCTGGCCCTGCTCGTCGACGACGCGGAAACGCAGGCCGGGATAGCGGCGGTCGAGGTCCGCGAACAGCAGGTTCAGCGTATCGCCCTCGGCCTCGACGTGCGACTCGCCCGTGTACGAGCGCAGCGCACCCGGGATCAGGACCTTCATGCCAGTTCGGCCACTTCGACGGCGTAGATCTCCGGCAGGTGCCGGGCGATGTTGACCCAGCTCGCGCCCTCGTCGCGCCCTATCCATAGCTCGCCGCCGGTGGTGCCCAGATAGAGCGCTGGCTTCGCCTGTGCATCCACCGTCATGGCCTGGCGCTTCACCGTCCACCAGGCCTGGCTTTCGGGCAGGCCCTGGTCCAGCCGTTGCCAGGTCTTGCCGGCATTGCGCGTGACGTAGGCCGCCGGCTGCCCGGCCGGACTGGTGCGCGGCCAGACATCGGTGCCATCCATCGGGAAGACCCAGGCCGTGTCGGGATCGCGCGGGTGCACGACCATGGGAAAGCCGATATCGCCTACGCGTTTGGGCATCTTGCGGCCGACGCGCAGCCACACGTCCCCCGAAGGCAGGTCGGTTCGATCCATCCGGTAGATGCCGCAGTGGTTCTGCTGGTACAGCCGATCCGGGTTGGTGGGGCACAGCCGCACGCAATGCGGGTCGTGGAAGGTGACGGTGGCCGCATCGAAGCCCTCGACCACCTCCATGCCCTGGATCAGCGTAGACCAGCTGAGGCCGCCATCGAGCGACTCATGGACGCCGCCGCCGGACATTCCGAAGTACAGGTGCTTGGGGTCCCGCGGATCGACGATGACCGAATGCAGCTTGGGCCCGTCCGGCGTGCCGTCCTGCGCCGACCCCATCCACTCGCGGAACTTTGGGTCGTCATTGACGGAGGGCAGCGGCGCCCAGCTGACGCCGGCATCAATCGAGCGGAACAGGCCCTGCGGCGAGGTGCCGGCATACCAGCTGCCCGGCTCGCTGGCATGGCCCGGCGTCAGCCAAAAGGTGTGATCGACCGAGCGGCCGGGCAGACCGTTGCTCGCAGCGGCGAAGGCGGGTGGCTGCTGCGCCTCCTTCCAGCTGCGGCCCAGATTGGTGGAGCGAAACACCGTCGGACCCAGGTGGCCGGTTTTGGCCGCCGCCAGCAGCGTGCGGCCGTCACGCGGGTCCAGCATCACATGGCTGATGGTGTGGCCCAGGAAATGCGGCCCATCGACCGTCCAGGCCTTGCGCTTTCCATCGCTGTGGAAGAACCAGGCCCCCTTGCGCGTCGCCACGAGGACGACGAGGCGTGTTGACGAGGCGGAAGACTTGCTGCGCGCAGCGGTCTTCCTGGCGGGCGCTGAGGAAGAGGCGGATGTTCGGCTCATGGTGGCTCCTAGGCGAGGGCGGTCGATTGGGACTTGCTCACCTCACGACGATTGGGTGAGGCTGACTTCGACAACCGGCGCGAGCAAATTTTCGCTCAGTGCAGTCAGCAAGGAAAACCGTCCCAAACCGGCGCAATCTCCCGTGACAGCTCCCGCCGGAGGCGAACGGGAACTCCGGCCCCGTTGCCGCCCTTCAACATCTCAAACTCGCTTCCGGAAAGCTGTCATCCAACGCGGCGCGACAGGGCCAGTTGCTCACTCACTCGTCAAAGAACTTCCAGGTGTTGGCACCGTCGAACTTGCGGACTCGCACCGAGGCAATCAGCTTCGGGTCGAAGTTGCCGAGGTGTACGCCATGTTTGGCACCAGTCGCCTCCGTGACGGGCTCCCAATGAGTGACGCAGCCACAATGCTTGCAACGAATGGTGCGCAGCGTTTTGTCACCCTGGACATAGGCTTCGGTGGACTCAGGGTGTCCTTCGATCGTGACCGATCCGAACTCGAAGTACACCCACGGGCCGCCGATCCTTCGGCAAAGCGAACAGTTGCAGTCCGTGGCAACTTCCGGCGTCGATGGCAGCGTGAGGCGGACGGCGCCGCAATGGCAAGAGCCTTGGTGCATCGCTAGGGACTCCGGTTTGATCTGCAGCCTGAATAGCCTACCCGAGTAAGGCGGTTGGCGACCAAGGGCTTGTGGCCAGGACCGGGTTTCCCCTGATGTCACCGACCGCTGGCCTCCACCGGCGTGCAACAGGCATCCGCTGTCGGCTTCACCGTTGTCGATTCAGGCGCTGCTTGTTCGTCGTGCCGGTGAAGCGTACCGCTCGGCACGCCTCCCTCGGACAAGCAAGGAAGTCCCATGACCAAGATGATTTTCGTCAGCCTCCCGGTCACCGACCTGCAAGCCTCGATCGCCTTCTACCGGGCGCTGGGATTCCAGCAGAACCCCCAGTTCAGCGACGACGCTTCCGCCTGCATGGTGTGGAGCGAGGCGATCTACGCGATGCTGCTGACTCACGCCAAGTGGCGCACGTTCACCGAACGGCCGCTGCCGCCGCCCGGGACCAGCGCCGTGATGCTCTCGCTGGCGATGGACAGCAGCGACGCCGTCGATGCGATGAACCGTGCCGCCTCAGCCCACGGTGGGCGGGCCGATGTGAACCCGGTGCAGGATCTGGGCTTTATGTACGCCCGCGACCTGGCCGACCCCGACGACCACCTGTGGGGCGCCTTCTGGATGGATCCGGCGGCGCTGGCCCCCGCTGAGCAGCAGGGCTAGCACCATGGGGCTCCTTCTCACCTCCCCGGGAGTCAGGAACCCAAGCATCCACAGCGCGCTGTTCATCCCCGCCGCCTTGTTTGGGCACCCGCCGGGCAGTCCGGTCCGCGCATGGCGGTTCATCGCGGGCCAATCCGGCTGCCCGGCATCGAGGAAGCGCGCTGGGTGCCCTGGGTCCGGCCGACGCCATCGACGACCAAAACTCCATCAAGGTGGTTGATGGCGAGGTCGAGGTCGCCTCCGAGGGGAACTGGCGGTATTTCGGAGCCTGAAGGTGCGGTTCCGCGAATCTCTGTCCCGGCAGGAAACCCAAGCCGGGCGATGAATCGGACTGCTCGGGCTGTCGTCCAGCCCCTGCAGTTCGTCCGGCGCTTGTGCAGTTCATCGCAGCGAGTTTGGGGCCCCCGGACCCCGGTGATATGGTGTGCTACATCGCTAACACACCAGGTCAGACATCATGCAGACATGGACCTCTCAAGCCCCGATTTACCAGCAGCTCGCCGACCGCCTGGCCGACCGCCTGCTGGACGGAGATCCCGATGAGGGCGAGGCCATGCCCTCGGTGCGCACACTCGCCAGCGACTATGTGCTCAACCCCTTGACCGTCAGCCGCGCGCTGCAGACGCTGGTCGACGAGGGGGTGCTGGAGACGCGGCGCGGCGTCGGCATGTATGTGCAGCCCGGCGCCCGTTTGCGGCTGCGTCTGGCCGAGCGCGAAAAGTTTCTGAAGGAAGAATGGCCGGCGATCGTGGAGAAGCTGCGCCGGCTGGGCATCAAGGCCCACGAACTGAACTGGGAGATCTGATATGAGCGCAGCATTGATTGAAGCAGGCAACCTGACCGTGCGCTACGGCAGCAAGGCCGCCGTGGACGACGTCAGCTTCCAGGTGCCCAAGGGCCGCGTGGTTGGCCTGCTGGGCCATAACGGCGCCGGCAAGACCTCGCTGATGAAGGCCCTGGTGGGACTGAGCAGCTTCGACGGAAGCTTGAGCGTGCTGGGCCTGAACCCGCTGCGCGACCGCGAGAAGCTGCTGGAGCAGCTGAGCTACATCCCCGACGTGGCCATCCTGCCTCGCTGGGCCCGGGTCGATCAGCTGATCACCCTGATGAGCGGCATGCACCCGCGCTTCTCGGCCGACCGCGCCCGCACCCTGCTCAAGCGCACCAGCGTCGGCCCGCGCGACAAGATCAAGACCCTGTCCAAGGGCATGGTGGTGCAGTTGCACCTGGCGCTGATGGCGGCCATCGATGCCAAGGTGATGATCCTGGACGAGCCGACGCTGGGCCTGGACATCCTGTCGCGCAAGTCCTTCTACGAGATGCTGATCGACGAGTGGTGCGACGGCGAGCGCAGCGTGCTGATCTCGACCCACCAGGTCGAGGAGATCGAGACGCTGCTGTCCGACGTGATCATGCTCAACGAGGGCAAGCTGGTGCTCAGCATCAGCCTCGAAGACATGGATACCCGCTTCGTCGGGCTCAGCCACGACCCGGCCCAGGCCGAGCAGATTGCCAGCGCCCACCCGCTGCTGCGCTACCGCCAGGCCGGCCAGTCGGCCGCGCTGTTCGATGGCGCGCCGCCGGAGCACATCACGGCTCTCGGCCAGCGCTTCCGCCCCAGCCTGGTGGACCTGTTCGTGGCGCTGACCCGCGCCCCCGAACGCAGCCGCCAACAAGCCTGAGCACTCTAGGAGATATTCGATGACCCAATTCAAGACCCTGCTGCAGCGCGAGTGGATGCAACACCACCGCGGCTGGCTGCTGATGATGCTGGTGCCGCCGGTGCTGATGCTGCTGGCCGTGCTGTTTGGCCAGATCGAAGGCCTGCACGAAGGCGACGGCGCCGAGTTCGCCTCCAGCCCGCTGGTGCTGATGATGATCAGCACCGGCGCCGTCACCGCCCTGGTGCTCTTCATCACCTGGGCGGCGGTGGGCCTGCAGGCCCCGGGCCAGGCCCGGCGCGACCAGCAGGACCGCTCGATCGAGTTCTGGCTGTCGATGCCGGTCAGCAACAGCGCCAGCATCGGTGCCACGGTGCTGATGCAGTTCTTCCTGGTGCCGCTACTGGCCGTGGCCCTGGGCTGGGCTTGCTCGCAGATCATCGGCCTGGTGGTGGTGGCCCGTTTTGTGGGCCCGGGTGCCTGGTTCAGCCTGCCCTGGGGCGCCCTGCTGAACGCCGATCTGGCCCTGCTGCTGCGCCTGACCTTGGGCGTGGTGCTGGCCATGCTGTGGTTCATGCCGCTGCTGCTGCTGAGCATGGTGGCCTCGGCCTGGCTCAAGCGCTGGGGTGTGCCGGTGATGATCGCGGCCATCGGCGCCGGCGGCCTGGTGCTGGACAAGCTCTACGGCATCACCTGGGTGTTCGACGTCATCAAGGCACTGACCTCCTATGGTTCGCAGGCGCTGCTGCATGTCGGCCGCGGCGGCGGTGACGATGTCCAGATCAAGAGCCCGGACGACATCCTGCCGGTGCTCGACCAACTGCCCAGCTTCCTCGCCCATGACGGATTGGCCGCGCTGCGCGACTGCGCCCAGCCGCTGTTCCTCGGTGCGCTGCTGTTCAGTGCCGGATGCTTCGCACTTCTGGTGCTGCGCAGGAGACGTGGCGCCTGAGACAGGGATAAGTTCTTGAGTGCCAGACCTGCCGACGCGGCGAAGCTGCCCGGCCGCTCTGGCACCAACACTTTGAGAATTGCAAAGGCCCGCACGAAGCGGGCCTTTTCCCTTCTTGCCGCGCCGAAACTCAGCTGGCGGCCGGCGTCGGGTCCACTGGCTTGGCGATGCGCGCCGCCATTTCCTTGCGGAAGCGGTTCAGCTCCTGCACGCTGGCGAAGCTGCGCTCCATCAGCAGGCTCATATTGTGGAGGATGCGCTCGACAACCTTGTTCTCCCACACGGCGTCGAACTGGATCTGCTTGTCCAGCCACTGCTCCAGCCACTCGGGGTCGGGCACCCGGCTCTGGATGGTGTCACGCGGGAACAGCTTGGCGTTGACATGCAGATTGGTCGGGTGCAGCGCCTGTGCGGTGCGGCGCGCGCTGGCCATCAGCACGCCCACCTTGGCGAAGGCCGCCTTGGCCTCGTCGCCGAACTTCTGCATCGCCCGCTTCATATAGCGCAGATAGGCGCCGCCATGGCGGGCCTCGTCTCGGGCCAGGGTCTCGTAGATGGCCTTGATGACCGGCTCGCTGTGCCATTCGGCGGCGCGGCGGTACCAGTGGTTCAGACGGATCTCGCCGCAGAAGTGCAGCATCAGCGTTTCCAGCGCCGGGGCGGGGTCGAAGTCGAAGCGCACCTCATGCAACTCGGCCTCGGTGGGCACCATGTCGGGACGGAAGCGGCGCAGATACTCCATCAGCACCAGCGAGTGCTTCTGCTCTTCAAAAAACCAGACGCTCATGAAGGCCGAGAAGTCGCTGTCATCACGGTTGTCGCGCAGGAACATCTCGGTGGCCGGCAGCGCCGCCCACTCGGTGATCGCGTTCATCTTGATCGTGCGCGCCTGATCATTGGTCAGTTGGCTGGCATCGAACTTGTCCCAGGGGATGTCGGTGTCCATATTCCAGCGCACGGCTTCCAACTGCTTGAAGAGTTCGGGATAAAGCATGATCCGTCCTTGAGTAGCTGCGGAGATTCTATGCCGTCCGTGTGACAAGCTGTCGTAAACCCGGGGGCTCAGCCCCGCGCGGCGGACACATCGCCGCGGGCATGCCAGCGCAGCAACTCGGTGCCGATCTCGCCCAGGCCGGCCACCCGGTGCACGCCCGGCAGCGGGCGGCGGCGCAGGCTCTGTGAAGTGCCGCCGACCCACAGCTCCAGCGGCTCGGGCAGCAGCTCGCGCAAACGCGTCAGCCCATCCAGCACCTGCTTGGCCGGCAGGAAGCCCGTGAAGCTCAGCGCCACCACATCGCTGCGGTGCACCGCAGCGGCCTTGACGATGTCGGGCAGGGGTGTTTGCGCGCCCAGCGACAGGCATTGGCAGCCCTCCAGCGCCAGCAGCGCCTCGACCATCAGCAGGCCCAGGCCATGGGCCTCGCCGGACAGGGTGGTCAGCAGCACCCGGGGGCGGCCCGCCTCGGCCGTCACCGGGATGCTCAGAATCGCCGGGCGCAGCACGCTCTGGATCGCCTCGGAGTAGATGTGCTCCTCGAAGACTTCCAGTTCGCGCTGCATCCAGGCCTCGCCGACCTGCGTATTGAGCGGCGCCACCACTTCGATCACGAAGCGCGCCAGCCCCAGCCGCAACAGCCACTGCGACAGCTGCCGCCGAACGCCCTCCACATCATGACTGCGCAGCAAGTCGAAGAATCCATCCAGGTCGTGCACCTGCGCATTGACCGCGGCCGCCTGCGCGGGCGAGCTGCGCGACTGCTCCAGCAGCGCCTCCAGCGCCGGCACCTCGCCCGGCACGATGCGCCCCGGCCGGTGGCCCAGCAGCATCAGCCGCTTGATCAGGCGCAGCTTGTGCATCTGCGCCGGGCCGTAGACGCGCTCGCCCTGGGCGTCACGGTCGGGCGTCGGGAAGCCATAGCGCCGCTCCCAGACCCGCAGGATGTCCTTGCTCAGGCCGGTCTCCAGCTCCACCGCCGCGATATGTAGGCCGAGCTCATTCATCGCCATCGGTCTCGCAGCCGCCGCATTTCTTTTTGTCCAGGACAAACATAAGACAAATACCTCGTTTTGACCTAATATAGCGCTGCAAATGACATTTGCCTAGGACAGATATATGTTTACACGACTTCTAACCGCCCCATCCGCCAAGCATGTTGTCGGCATTTTGCTGGGTGCCGCACTCAGCACTCCGGCCTGGGCGCAGACCCCGCCGGCCACCTGTCCCGCGCTGCTCAAGCGCGAGGCGCCACGCCTGCAGGACGAGAAGCCGCAGGACCTGTGTCAGTACGCGGGCAAGGTGGTGCTGGTCGTCAACACCGCCAGCTACTGTGGCTTCACCTCGCAGTACAAGTCTCTGGAGACGCTGTACAGCCAGTACCGCGAGCGGGGCCTGGTGGTGCTGGGCTTTCCGTCCAACGACTTCGGGTCGCAGGAGCCGGGCAGCAACAAGGACATCGCGGAGTTCTGCGAGAACACCTTCAGCGTCAAGTTTCCGATGTTCGCCAAGTCCCGGGTCAAGGCGGGGGACGCCTCGGTGAACCCGCTGTTTGCCGAGTTGGGCCAGCGCACCGGCAAGACGCCCAGCTGGAATTTCCACAAATACCTGATCTCGCGCGACGGCCGCGAGGTGCAGAGCTTCGGCTCGATTACCGACCCGATGAGCAAGGGCGTGGTGCGCGAGGTCGAGCGCCTGCTGAGCGCTGCGCCCTGAGTCTGCCCGTCATCGTGACAGCAATGAAACTTCACACTTCATCGATGGAACTTCAGCCGGAGTGGCCGGTCATACCGGCCAGTTCGCGGCGTGTTGTTCGGATTTCGAGCTTAACGCCCTTGAAAATTGCGCGATTTCAAGTTAAAAATCGTACATCTGTTTTTAGTGTTTCGCTGTCGCACGACCGGCCTGTCTCAGGCACAGCAATCCCGAGGCCCTTCTCCTCCTCCTCCCTCCCTCCCTCGTTGGCTTCGGGGCGTCGTGCGGCACTCTTTATGACCGGGGCTTCCGCTCGCAGCGGAGGCCCCTTTCTTTTGTCTGAGCGCCTCGCCGGGGTGAGCTCATGAGCTGGCGTCGCAAGGTCGCCGTGGTGGGCTCGGGCATTTCGGGCCTGTCCACCGCCTGGTTGCTGGCCGAACATGCCGATGTGACCCTGTTCGAGGCCGGCGGCTATTTCGGTGGCCATACGCACACGGTCGACGTCATGCTGGAGGGCATCAGCCATGGGGTCGACACCGGCTTTCTGGTCTTCAACGAGCGCACCTATCCGCAATTGATCGCGCTGTTCGCCAAGCTGCAGGTCGAGACGGTGGCCAGCGAGATGTCGTTCTCGGTTCAGCACCCCGCTGCCGCACTGGAGTGGAGCGGCAGCGACCTGAACAGCGTCTTCGCCCAGCGACGCAATCTCGTGCGTCCGGGGTTCTGGTCCATGTTGGCCGACCTGCTGCGCTTCAATCGTCTGTGTACCGAGTTGGCATTGGCCAACGAGGAGGCGCGGCTGTCCCAGCCGATTGGCGACTTCCTGCGCGAGCAGCGCTTCGGCGCCGAGTTCCGCGAGTGGTATCTGCTGCCGATGGTGGCCTGCATCTGGTCCTGCCCGACCGCGCAGATGTTGCAGTTCCCGATCGCTACCCTGATCCGCTTCTGCCACAACCACGGCCTGCTGCAGGTGGCGAACCGCCCGCAGTGGTTCACCGTGCGCGGCGGTGCCAGGCACTATGTCGACAAGATGCTGGCCCGCCTGCCCGACGCGAGGCTCAACACCCCGGTGCGCCAGTTGCGCCGTACGGCCACCGGCGTGGACCTTGCCACCGATCACAGCAACACGCACTTCGATGAGGTCGTGCTGGCCTGCCACAGCGACCAGGCCCTCGGCCTGTTGAGCGACGCCAGCGCGACCGAGCATCGCCTGCTGGGCGCCATCGGCTACCACCGCAACCGCGCCGTGCTGCACACCGATACTCGGCTGCTGCCGCAACGCCAGCGCGCCTGGGCGGCCTGGAACTACGAGAACGCGGGCGGCGAGCAGGAGTGCTCGGCCGTCTGCCTGCACTATCTGATCAACCGGCTGCAGCCGGTGCCGTGGCGGCAGCCGGTGGTGGTGTCGCTGAACCCGGTGCGCGAGCCCGCCGCCGCCACCGTGCTGGGCGAGTTCGACTATGCGCATCCGGTGTTCGACCGGGCCGCCATCGCGGCCCAGCAGCGGCTGGACGAGATCCAGGGCCAGGCCCATACCTGGTTCTGCGGTGCCTGGACGCGCTACGGCTTCCATGAGGACGGCCTGATGTCGGGCCAGGCGGTGGCACAGGCCCTGCTGCAGCGCTGGGCGCAGACCGATGCGCGCCTGAAGGATGCCGCAGCGTGAGACCGGATCAGCGCTCAAGTCTGCCGCCGGTGCCGCTGCTGGGCATGGGCCGCGTGCTCCACCGGCGGCTGCGGCCGAGCCCCCACGCCTTCGGCTATCCGAGCTACTTCCTGATGTTGCCGATGCGCAGCCTGCGAGAGCAGGGCGCCGCGGGCCCGCTGCGCCGCAACCGCTTCGGCCTGCTCAGCTTCCACGACCAAGACCATGGCGATGGCGGTCCCGACAGCCTGCAATGGCTGGACGCACTATTGCTGCAGCAGGGCGTTGCCGACGCGCTGGGCGAAGTCTGGCTGCTGTGCTTTCCGCGGGTGCTGGGCTATGTCTTCAAGCCGGTCAGCTTCTGGTATTGCCACCGGGCGGATGGCAGCCTGCGGGCCATCGTCGTCGAGGTCAACAACACCTTTGGCGAGCGCCACTGCTATCTGCTCGACGGCCCGGCCCTGGCCTATGGGCAGGAGCAAAGCGCCGACAAGGTCTTCCACGTTTCGCCGTTCTGCGCCGTGGCCGGCAGCTACCGCTTCAATTTCATGCACAGCCAGGCCCTGGGCCTGCG
Source organism: Burkholderiaceae bacterium (assembly GCA_018780645.1). Classification (GTDB taxonomy): domain Bacteria; phylum Pseudomonadota; class Gammaproteobacteria; order Burkholderiales; family Burkholderiaceae_C; genus Paucibacter. Next base: position 199,270 of record JADMJJ010000002.1, on the reverse strand, counting down.
CACGGTGGCGCGCATCACCCACGAGGACGGTCAGGGCCCGCTGCTGCTGACCAGCATCAGCGGTGATCTGGCGCCCCTGGACCCGCAGCGCGTGCGCCGGGCCTTCTTCGGCGTGCCGCTGATGACCTTCGGCCTGATCCTGCGCATCCACTGGCAGGCCCTGCGGCTGTGGCTCAAACGCGTGCCCCTGTTCCGCAAGCCCGCGCCCCCCAAGGCATTCGTGACCCGTTGAACTGCAGCAGACCGACTATGCGATCCACCTTGACCGCTCCCTTCAGCCTGCCCCAAGGGGCCCCCGCCGCCGCCCGCCTGGTCGTCAAGCTGCTGAAGAGCTTGCGCCATGGCACCTTGGAGCTGCGCATGCCCGACGGCAGCCATGCGCACTTCGGCGATGCCAGCACGGCCGACGGGCCGCGCGCGGCCATCAGCCTGCGCAACTGGGATGTCTGCAGCGCCGCCCTGCAATCGGGCGACATCGGCTTTGCCGAGACCTATGTTGCCGGCCACTGGACCACACCGGACCTGCTGGCCCTGCTGAACCTGTTCATCGCCAATCGCGACGCGGTGGAGCAGGTGATCTACGGCCGCTGGTGGGGCCGCCTGCTGCACCGGGTCAGGCATCTGCTGAACCGCAATTCGCGCGAGGGCAGCAAACGCAATATCCACGCGCACTACGACCTCGGCAATGCCTTCTACCGTCTCTGGCTGGACGAGACGATGAACTACTCCAGTGCCCTGTTCGACGGCAGGCCGGAGCAGGCGATGGCCGATGCCCAGTGGGCCAAGGTCAGGCGTGCGCTGAGCGAGTGCGGGGCCGGCCCCGACGTCCATCTGCTGGAGATCGGCTGCGGTTGGGGCGCCCTGGCCGAGTGCGCGGCGCGCGAGTTCGGCGCCCGTGTGACCGGCGTGACCCTGTCCAGCGAACAGCTGAGCTATGGCCGGGAACGCCTGGCCAAGGCCGGCCTGCTGGACCGCGCCGAACTGCGTTTCCAGGACTATCGCGACATCCCCGAGCCGCAGTTCGACGCCATCGTCTCGATCGAGATGTTCGAGGCAGTGGGCCGCAGCTACTGGCCCAGCTTCTTCGCCACCTTGCGCAGCAAGCTCAAGGCCGGCGGCCGCGCCTGCATCCAGACGATCACGATACGCGACGATCTGTTCGAGCGCTATGCCAGCGGCAGCGACTTCATCCAGCAGTACATCTTCCCCGGCGGCATGCTGCCCAGCAGCAGCGTGTTCCATGCCGAGGCGGCCAAGGCAGGGCTGAAGGTCGTCAACCAGCTGGCCTTCGGTGCCGACTATGCCGAGACCCTGCGCCGCTGGCGCGAGCGCTTCCACGCCCAGGACGCGGCCGTGCGCAAGCTGGGCTTCGACGACCGCTTCATGCGCCTGTGGGAGTTCTATCTGGTCTATTGCGAGGCGGCGTTCGCCTCCGGCAACACCGATGTCGTGCAGTTCACCTTGCAGCACGACTGACATGAACCGGCGCCAGGTCTTGCTGCTGAGCCTGCCCGCCTGGGCCAGCGCGCCAGCGTTGGCGCAAGACATGGCCCCATTGGAGGTGCGCGCAGAGCTGCCCCGGGCCCGGCGCCAGGGCCAGGGGCTGATGCGCTTCTTCGGGCTGAGCATCTACACGATACGGCTCTGGTCGCAGGAGCCGGTCGGCACCGAGGCCTGGGCGGAGCGGCCGCTGGCGCTCGAGATCGAGTACGCGCGCAGCCTGGATGGCGCCGAGATCGCGAAACGCTCGCTGCAGGAGATGCAGCGCATTGGCGAGTTCACGGCAGGGCAGGGCGAGCAATGGCTGGCGGCCATGCGCGAGGCCTTTCCGAACGTGCGCAGCGGGGACCGCATCACCGGCTTCCAGCGACCTGGCGAGATGGCGCGCTTCTATGTCAATGGCCGAGCCGGCAAAGACATCACGGACGCGCTGTTCGCGCGCCTGTTCTTCGGCATCTGGCTGTCGCCGCGTACCTCGGAGCCCCGCTTGCGCGAGGCCCTGCTGGGCCTGAGCCCATGAGCGTTACCCGCATCGGCTCGGTGGCGGCGGCCCGCTATGGGGCGCTTGGCCTGCCGCTGGCCTTCGTCGCCCTGCCCCTGTATGTGATGCTGCCCAACCACTACGCCACCCAGTTCGGCGTGCCGCTGGCGGCGCTGGGGCTGCTGCTGCTGGCTGCGCGCTTGTTCGATGCGCTGGTCGACCCGTGGATAGGCCGGCTGGCCGATGCCGCGCTGGGCCGCTCCAGCCGGCGCGCCTGGTGGCTCGCCCTGGGTGCCAGCGTGGCGTTGCTGCTTGGTTTCGTGCTGCTGTTCTTTCCGCAGGTGCGCGGCACCGATGCGCTGCTGCTGTGGTGCGGTGCGGCGCTGTTGCTGACCTATCTGGGCTATAGCGTGGTCAGCGTGATCCATCAGGCCTGGGGAGCGCGCCTGGGCGGCGACGAGCTGCAGCGTGCCCGTGTCGTCAGCTGGCGCGAGGGGCTGGCCCTCGTGGGCGTGCTGCTGGCCAGTGTGCTGCCCAGCTTGGCTGGCCTGGCTTTCACCAGCGCCAGTCTGATCGTGCTGACCCTGATCGGCCTGTGGCTGCTGCGCTTGGGCCCAGCGACCCAGGCCGCCACCCTCGCGGCGCCGCCGATCAGCCTGGCCTTGCCCTTCAGAAGCGTCGCCTTTCGCCGCCTGCTAGCGGTCTATCTGTGCAACGGCATTGCCAGCGCGGTGCCGGCGACCCTGGTGCTGTTCTTTGTGCGCGACCGGCTCCAGCTACCGCAGGACGAGGCGCTGTTCCTGGGTAGCTATTTTGCTGCTGCGGCGTTGTCGATTGCGCTTTGGTTGCGCTGCGTCCAGGCGCTCGGCCTGGCGCGCAGCTGGCTGCTGGCCATGGGGTTGGCCGTGCTCAGCTTTGGCTGGGCACTGGCGCTGGGCAGTGGTGATCGCCTCGGCTTCCTGGGCGTGTGCATCGCCAGCGGCGTGGCGCTGGGCGCCGACCTGGCCGTGCCCGGCGCGATGCTGGCCGGCGTGATCCAGACCGCAGGCCACGAGCGTCGGGCCGAGGGGGCCTACTTCGGCTGGTGGAACTTCGCCACCAAGCTGAATCTGGCCCTTGCGGCCGGCCTGGCCCTGCCGGTCCTGCAGTGGCTTGGCTATGCCCCGGGCGAGCAGGACGCGACCGCCCTGTCGGCCCTGAGCCTGGTCTATTGCGCGCTGCCCTGCGCGCTAAAGCTGCTGGCCGCCGGCCTGCTGTATGGATTGTTGATAAGAAACGAGACCCCCCGATGATGAAACGTTATCTGCCGCTGCTGCTGTGCGCCTTGCTGACACTGGCCAGTTGCGCGTCCGCCCCCGTGCCGTCCGACTACGCGAGCGAGAAGCCCGTGCTCGATCTGGCCAGCTATTTGAACGGCCCGCTTACCGCGCACGGCCTGTTCACCGATCGCAGCGGCAAGGTGGTGCGCCGCTTCACTGTCGCGGTGAAGGGCAGCTGGCAGGGTGACAAGGGTGTGCTGGAAGAGGATTTCGTCTACAGCGACGGCAAGAAGGAGCGCCGCGTCTGGACCTTGCAGAAGCTGGCCAATGGCCGCTACACCGGCACCGCCGACGATGTGGTCGGTGTGGCCCAGGGCGAGGTGGCCGGCAACGCGCTGCGCTGGGCTTACACCCTGCGCCTGCCGGTGGACGGAAGTGTCTACGAGGTGCAGTTCGATGACTGGATGTATCTGATGGACGACAAGGTGATGCTGAACAAGGCGGTGATGAGCAAGTTCGGCATCAAGCTCGGCGAGGTCACGCTGTCGTTCTACAAGCCCTGAGCCATGGCACTGAATCCCAAGCTTCGGGATTGGCAGGGCCGCTGCGTCTGGCTGGTGGGTGCCTCCAGCGGCATCGGCGAGGCGCTGGCCCATGAGCTGCACCGGCGCGGCGCCTTCGTCGTCGTCAGCGCGCGCAGTGCGAGTCGTTTGCAGGCCTTCGAGCGCGAGCACCCGGGCAGCCTGGCCCTGCCGCTGGATGTGACCGATGCCGCCGCGATGCGCAACGCGGTTCGAACCATCACCGCAGGCCATCGTGCCATAGCCCTCACCGTCTACTGCGCCGGCCACTACCAGGCCATGCGCGCCACCGACTTCGATCTGGACCAGGCGCACCGTCACCTGGAGGTCAACTACGGAGGCGCGCTGAATCTGCTCGACGCCTTGCTGCCGCAGCTGGCCGCCCAGGGGCGTGGCGGCCGCGGCGGGCACCTGAGCCTGGTGTCCAGCGTGGCGGGCTACCGCGGCCTGCCCAAATCGCTGGCCTATGGGCCGTCCAAGGCGGCGCTGGCCAACCTGGCCGAGACCCTCTATCTTGATCTGCATGGAATGGGCCTCGGCATCTCGCTGATCTGCCCGGGTTTTGTGGCCACGCCGCTGACCGCCGGCAATGACTTCCATATGCCCGCACTGATCACCCCGGCAGAGGCCGCACAGTCGATGCTCGACGGCTATGCCAAGGGAAGCTTTGAGATCCACTTCCCGAAGCGCTTCACGCTATGGCTCAAGCTGCTGCGTCTGCTGCCCTATCGGCTGTACTTCATGCTGGTCCGCCGCGTCACCGGAGTCTGATGCATGCTGCAAAATCCGATCCTGATCTCGCCCTCGCAAGTAGCCGACGACGCGCGGCTGCAGTCCGTGATCGACCTGTTCGAGCATTTGAAGTTCGAGGATGTGATGCACCTCGGCGACTGGTACAGCGAGGGCTGCTTCTTCAAGGACCCGTTCAACGAGGTCCAGGGCCTGCCCGCCACGCAGCAGGTCTTCATTCACATGTTCCAAAACCTGCTGGAGCCGCGCTTTATCGTGCTCGACGCGGTGGCGCGCGGCGATCAATGCTTCCTGGTCTGGGACTTCCGCTTCCGGCTGAAGAGCCGGCCGCTGCAACTGCAGACCATTCACGGGAGCAGCCATCTGCGCTGGAATGCGCAGGGCCGCGTCAGCTACCACCGCGACTACTGGGACGCGGCCGAGCAGTTCTACGAGAAGCTGCCGCTGCTGGGCCCCGTGCTGCGCTGGATCAAGAAGCGGCTCGCTGCGACAGCTACCTCAACCATCCCTTGCGACGGAAATAGATAAACGGTGCGGCCACCGAACACAGCATCAGCACCAGGGCGAAAGGATAGCCCCAGGCCTGGTCCAGCTCGGGCATGTACTTGAAGTTCATGCCGTAGATGCTGGCGATCAGCGTAGGTGGCAGCAGCGCCACGCTGGCCACCGAGAAGATCTTGATGATCTTGTTCTGGTTGATGTTGATGAAACCGACAGTGGCATCCATCAGGAAGTTGATCTTGTCAAACAGGAAGGCGGTGTGAGAGTCCAGCGAGTCGATGTCGCGCAGGATCTGCCGCGATTCCTCGAACTGTTCAGCATTGAGCATGCGGCTGCGCATCATGAAGCTGACCGCGCGGCGCGTGTCCATCACATTGCGGCGAATGCGGCCGTTCAAGTCTTCCTCGCGGGCGATCGCCGCCAGCACCTCACCGGCCTCGGCGTCATTGACGTCCTTCTTCAGCACGCTGGCGCTGACCTTCTCCAGGCTGTCGTAGATGCCCTCCAGCGCATCGGCCGAGTACTCGGCGTCGGCGTCATAGAGCTTGAGCAGCACATCCTTGGCGTCTTCGATCAGTGCCGGGATGCGGCGTGCGCGCAGGCGCAAGAGGCGGAACACCGGCAGGTCTTCGCCATGGATGGAGAACAGCACGTTATTGCGCACGATGAAGGCCACGCGCACATTGCGCGGCGTCACGTCGTCGTCGATCAGGAAGTCGGAGCGTATATGCAGCTCGCCGTTGTCTTCCTCATAGAAGCGTGCCGATTCCTCAAGGTCGTCGTCCACCGCATCGGCGGGGATGATCAGACCGAAGTGATTCTCGATCCAGCCCTTTTCTTCGACGGTGGGGTCTTCCAGATCGACCCAGACGGGCTGCACATGGGCAAGCGCGTCCAGGCTTTCAATCTCTTCCTGAAACAGCCGGCCATTGGCCAGCGAAAAGACGTTGAGCATGAGAGCTCCAGCAGAGCTGACGGCGCTCACGCGCCGCCGGGGCCAAGTGGTGAAACGGGGAGGCTCGCAACCGTCTCACTCCGGCGCCTCGGCGCTTATCGCAGGCGCTTGGGCCTGCGTGGAGTGGACGGCTGCCGAGAAGGGGGCAGGTCCAATTCAAAACTCCGAAAGATTCGATGCGAAATTATGGCACCTGGCGCTCCGCCGAGCGCCGGCCAAAGCGCTCAGTCGACGGCGGGTGTCGAGGCCAGCGCCGCCGGCACGCGTTCGCGCACCAACTGCTCGAGCTCGGCAAAGGGCACGGGCTTGATGAAGACCTTGACGCCGTCGGGCAGGCCACCGCGGTTCTCGATGTCCTGCGGACCGAGCGCCGTCACGGCCACGATCTCCAGGGTTTCCAGCCCTTCGCCGAAATTGCGCAGCGAGCGGATCATGCGGAAGCCGTCCATGCCGGGCATGTTCAGGTCGGTGATCAGCAGGTCCGGGCACTGCTCGCCGATGCGCACCAGCGCCTCGAAGCCATTGGTTGCCGTGCGCAATGCCACCGGCAGCCCCCAGTCCTCGATCACCATCGTAAACAGGCGCAGCAGGTCGGGCTCGTCTTCCACGACCAGAATGCGAAAGGGTTGCGGCGCATCGGGCTTGGCGACTTCGCCGCTGATCGCCAAGCGGCGCTCTTCCAGCAGCTTCTCGACCGCCGACTTGGCAATGCGGCGATGCCCGCCGGCCGTCTTCCAGGCCGGCAACACGCCACTTTCGACCCATAGCTGTACCGTGCGTAAAGCCACACCCAGGCGCTCGGCGGCATCCCGGGTGGACATCACATCGTCGTTTGCGGCACTCTTTCTCATCGGTGCGACCCGTTTCGTGGCGCTTGATGGGCCGGTGCGGCCCTCAGGAGATTGATCAACTTTATCATTTTTCTATCTGTGGTTGTTCTGTAGGGCCCCTCACCCCAACGATGCTGATCATGCCATGTGCCCGGCCCATCGCCGATGCACCGGACCTGTGCGCGTCGGGCCCGCGTATTCTGGGCCTTGCCGCCATTCTTGTGCACCGGGAAAGCCCAATCGCTGGCCAAGGATTGCACAGTGCGCCCAGCGGGGGCGTGCCGCGATCCGGGCCTGCGGCGGCTAGTGTCTACGTCAATCAATTTGTCAAGGCACAAACTGTCACGAAATCGGCATCGAACTGATCGCTTTCCAGCATCGTCACCGGCTTGTCACAGTCGGGGTTCAGGCGCACACTGAGTTCGCGATAGGTGAATCAAGTGGAACTCCTTCCTCCTGCATTCGTCCCACCGTGCCCTCGTCTCAATCCTGTGAAAGGAGGCTTTATGAACCTGACTATCAGTGGCCACCATCTCGAAGTAACGCCGGCCTTGCGTGAGTACGTGCTCACCAAGCTGGACAGGGTGACCCGCCACTTTGATCAAGTCGTTGACATCAACGTCTTGCTCACCGTGGAAAAGCAGAAGGAAAAGGACCGCCGTCAGAAGGCCGAAGTGACGGTACATGTCAAAGGCCGCGACATCTTTGTCGAACAATCCCACGAGGACCTCTACGCCGCCATTGACCAGTTGATGGACAAACTCGACCGCCAGGTCTGCCGACACAAGGATCGATTGCAAGACCACCACCACGCGTCCGCAAAGCGTCTGGACGTGCCTGCGCCGTAGCGCCCCCATTCCTTACACGAGGAGGCGGCCCAAAGGCCGCCTTTTTGTTGGCCGCGTCGATCGCGGCGTCGGGAAACCGGCGCTTGTTGCTGCGCCGCCGCAAATTTGGTGCAATCCTCTATCCGAGGGGCGCACACAGGCCCACATCAAAGCCGCGGGCTTCCTATAATCCCCAGACCTGACATTGAACAAGCGTCCCGCCCAAGGCCTTTCGGCCGAAATCGGCGCTGCGACCCGATGAACCGTCTTGCCGCCATCCTTCCCATCAGCAATGTGCTGGTGAATGTGGACGCTTCCAGTAAAAAACGCGTGTTCGAGCAAGCGGGGCTGCTGTTCGAGAACAACCACGCCATCTCGCGCGCCTCGGTCACCGACAACCTGTTCGCCCGTGAGCGCCTGGGCTCCACGGGCCTGGGCCATGCCGTGGCCATTCCGCACGGTCGCATCAAGGGGCTGAAGAACCCGCTTGCCGCGGTGGTGCGGGTGCAGCAGGCGATTCCGTTCGATGCACCAGACGACGAGGCCGTCAGCCTGCTGATCTTCCTGCTGGTGCCCGAGGCGGCCACTCAGCGCCACCTGGAAATCCTGTCCGAGATCGCCGAAATGCTGTCGGACCGCGAACTGCGCGAACGCCTGATGCAGACCGAACAGGCCAGCGAGTTGCACAAACTGATCTCCGCCTGGGAACCGCTTAAGTCGGTCGCCTGAGGCCGTTGTCAACCCATCACCCAGGCCTGCCTCACGCGTGAAACCCACCTCCATCAGTGCCGAGCGGCTGTTTGAAGAGCACCGCGAGGCCATGCGCTGGGAGTGGATCGCCGGCCACGCGCACCCGGAGCGCCGTTTCGACGAAGCGGCCGTGCGCGACGCCCAGTCCGCCGCCGACCTGGTCGGCTACCTGAACTACATCCACCCCTACCGGGTGCAGATCGTCGGCCGCCGCGAGGTGGCCTATCTGCAGGACTGCTCGCCCGAGGACCAGGAGCGCCGCATCTCGCGCATCGTGACCCTGGAGCCACCGGTGCTGATCGTCGCCGACAAGCAGGCGCCGCCGAATGCCCTGGTGGCGATGTGCGACCGCGCCGACATCCCGCTGTTCGTCACCGCCGAATCGGCCGGCCACGTGATCGACGTGGTGCGCAACCACCTCAGCCATCTGTTCGCCAACCGCACTACGCGCCACGGCGTGTTCATGGACATCCTGGGTCTGGGCGTGCTGCTGACCGGCGAGTCCGGCCTGGGCAAGAGCGAGCTGGGCCTGGAGCTGATCTCGCGCGGCCATGGCCTGGTGGCCGACGATGCGGTGGACCTGTATCGCGTCTCGCAGATCTCGCTGGAGGGCCGCTGCCCCGAGCTGTTGATGAATCTGCTGGAGGTGCGCGGCATCGGCCTGCTGGACATCAAGGCCATCTTTGGCGAGACCGCCGTGCGCCGCAAGATGCGGCTCAAGCTGATCGTGCACCTGGTGCGCAAGGAAACATTGGAGCGTGACTTCGAGCGCCTGCCCTACGAGCCGCTGTACGAGGACATTCTCGATGTGCCAGTGCGCAAGGTGGTGATCGCGGTGGACGCCGGCCGCAATCTGGCCGTGCTCGTGGAGGCAGCGGTGCGCAACACCATACTGCAGCTGCGGGGCATAGACACCTACAGCGAGTTCGTCGAGCGCCACCAGCGCAGCATGACGCAGCCCGACCCGGATCGGTAAAGACCGGCGTTACCGGGCCCCGCGGTGCGGGCAGTCCTTGGTCTGGCAGGAGGCGTACAGGGCCAGCGAGTGCTCCTGCAGCGCAAAGCCCTTCTGCTCGGCAATGGCGTGCTGACGCTGCTCGATCTCGGCGTCGAAGAACTCCTCGACCCGGCCGCAGTCCAGGCAGACCAGATGGTCGTGGTGGTGGCCCTGGTTCAGCTCGAACACCGATTTGCCGGTCTCGAAGTGGTTGCGTGACAGCAGGCCCGCCTGCTCGAACTGAGTCAGCACACGATAGACGGTGGCCAAGCCGATGTCGGCATCTTCCAGCAGCAGCGCCTTGTAGACGTCCTCGGCCGTCATGTGGCGCTGGCTGGTCTTCTGGAAGATTTCCAGGATCTTGATGCGCGGCAGGGTGGCCTTGAGGCCGCTGTTCTTGATTTCTTCGGTGCGGTTCATATGTGGGCGGGGCGGGCGGTGATGGAGGCAGGCGGCCCCCACGGGCCTGCCGCTAGAATGGGCCCATCATATCCAGCTTGCTCCCGCCCCGGGCGCCCAAAGCCACACGCCATGCAACCCCTCTCCAGATTTGCTTCTTGTGCGCGCCTGCTGGGCGCGGCTCTTGCGTTGTCGGCTCTTGGCGCCTGTTCCTATATGCCCTCGGTCACCGCTGACCGGGTGCTGGGCATCGTGACGCCCTACAAGGTCGAGGTGGTGCAGGGCAATGTGCTGACCAAGGAAATGGTCGCCCAGGTCAAGCCGGGCATGAACCGCAGCCAGGTGCGTGACCTGCTGGGCTCGCCGCTGCTGGCCGACATCTTCCATGCCGAGCGCTGGGACTATGTGTTCACCATCCGCCGCCAGGGTGCCGAGCCGCAGAGCCGCAAGGTCATCGCCCTGTTCGAAGGCGAGAATCTGAAATCGCTTGACGTGCCGGGTGACCTGCCCAGCGAAAGCGAGTTTGTCGCCTCGATCACCACCTTCAAGCGCCGCGGCGACCTGCCCAAGCTGGCACTGACCGAAGACGAGCGCAAGGCCTTGCCGATCCCGGCCAAGGTGGCCCAACCCGCGGCAGAGCCGGTCGGCGCCGTGCGCAGCTACCCACCGCTGGAACCCAAGTCGTGAGCGCCTCGCCCTTGCGCATTGCCGTGGCCGGGGCGAACGGCCGCATGGGCCGCATGCTGATCGAGGCGGTCACTCAGGCGAATGACTGCCAGCTGGCCGGCGCCCTGGGCCTGCCTGGCAGCCCCGAGCTGGGCCAGGACGCCGCCGCCTTTCTGGGCCGCAGCAGCGGCGTGCTGATCACCGCCGATCTGCACCAGGGCCTGGCCGGCGCCGATGTGCTGATCGATTTCACCCGCCCCGAGGGCACCCTGGCCCATCTGGCCGTGTGCCGCGAGCTGGGTGTCAAGGCCGTCATCGGCACCACCGGCTTCAGCGACGAGCAGAAGGCGCAGATCGCCGAGCATGGAAGGCACATCGCCCTGGTGATGGCGCCGAATATGAGCGTGGGCGTCAACGTCGTGCTGCGCCTTCTGGACATGGCGGCCCGTGCGCTGAATGAGGGCTTCGACATCGAGATCGTCGAGGCCCACCATCGACACAAGGTCGATGCCCCCAGCGGCACGGCGCTGGCGATGGGCGAGGTTGTGGCCTCGGCCTTGGGCCGCAATCTGAAGGAATGCGCCGTCTATGGCCGCGAAGGCGTGACCGGCGAGCGCGACCCGTCGACGATCGGCTTTGCCACCGTGCGCGGCGGCGACATCGTCGGCGACCACACGGTGCTGTTCGCCGGCACCGGCGAGCGCATCGAGATCGCCCACAAGAGCTCCAGCCGCGCCACCTATGCCCAGGGCAGCCTGCGTGCGGCGCGCTTCCTGAGCGGCCAGCGCGTCGGCCTGTTCGGCATGGACCAGGTCCTGGGCCTGGGCTGACAAGGGAATGAGCGGCTTCTCCACCTTCTGGGAGCAGGGCGACTGGGTGCTGCACAGCGTCACCCTGCTGCTGCTGCTGATGTCGGTCAGCGCCTGGGTCGTGATCTTCTGGAAGGGCTGGGTCTTGAACCGCGCCCGCGGCGACCTGAACCGCGCGATTCCGGCCTTCTGGGCCGCAGCCTCCTTGGCCGATGGCCGCCAGGCGCTGGCTAATTTCGACCGCGAGTCGGTGCTGACTCCGCTGCTGGACGCCGGCATGGCAACTGCGCCGAAAGGCACGCTTGAAACCTCGGGCAGGCGCGAATCGCAGCTGACCCGCCGCCTGCGCGACGCGCTGCACGGTGTGCTGCAGCAGCTGCAGTTTGGCCAGGTAATGCTGGCGTCGATCGGCAGCACCGCGCCCTTCATCGGCCTGTTCGGCACCGTCTGGGGCATCTACCACGCACTGGTCAGCATTTCGACGGCCGGGACGATCACGATAGAGAAGGTCTCGGGCCCGGTCGGCGAGGCGCTCATCATGACGGCCGCCGGCCTGGCCGTGGCGATTCCTGCCGTGCTGGCCTACAACATCTTCGGCAAGCTGGTCGGTGCCTGCGAGGCCGAGCTGGAAGGTTTTGCCCACGATCTGCGTGAAATGCTGGGCGACGACGCCCTGGCCCGGCCGGAGTAAGCCAGCATGGCTTTCGGTCGGCTTGAGCGCACCACCGGCCCGACGCCGATGAGCGACATCAACATGACGCCGCTGATCGACGTGATGCTGGTGCTCTTGGTGATCTTCATGATCACCGCGCCGCTGATGAGCTCCAGCCTGCGCTTGGACCTGCCCAAGACCGAGGCGGCCACGCCCAGCGATGCGCCGCAGTTCCTGATCGTCGCGCTGACGCCCGACGGCACCCTCTACCTCGGCGACCAGAAGATGGCGGCGGCCGAGCTGCGCCAGCGCCTGGCCCAGGCCGCCCAGCGCACGCCCGGCATCGAGCTGCAGCTGCGCGCCGACAAGAGCGTCCCCTACGGTCAGGTGGCCGAGCTGATCGGCTGGGCCCAGGACGTGGGCCTGAACCGCGTCGCCTTCGTGGCCCAGCCCGGCGAGCGCTGAGCCCGGACACAAAGGCCGGAAGGCGTTTGTGCCTGGCGAAGGCCCAGGCGCGATACAAGCGACTGGGATGAGCCCGGCAAGGGCTGTCGGGCAAACGCCTCCTACAATCGGAGGCACAGATTGCCGCAAGTCCTTGCGGCCGGCAGCCCACCATGAACGACAAGTACAGCCCCTCCGAGATCGAATCCGCCGCCCGCGCCCATTGGCAGCAGCTGGACGCCTACCGCGTCAGCGAAGACCAGAGCAAGCCCAAGTTCTACGCCTGCTCGATGCTGCCCTACCCCAGCGGCAAACTGCACATGGGCCATGTGCGCAACTACACGATCAACGACATGCTGGCCCGCCAGCTGCGCATGAAGGGCTACAACGTCCTGATGCCCATGGGCTGGGACGCCTTCGGCCTGCCGGCCGAGAACGCGGCCATCAAGAACAAGGTGCCACCCGCGAAGTGGACCTACGACAACATCGCCCATATGAAGGGCCAGATGCAGGCCATGGGCCTGGCGATCGACTGGTCGCGCGAGGTCGCCACCTGCCAGCCCAGCTACTACAAATGGAACCAGTGGCTGTTCCTGAAGATGCTGGAGGCCGGCGTGGCCGAGCGCCGCACCCAGGTCGTCAACTGGGACCCTATCGACCAGACCGTGCTGGCCAATGAGCAGGTCATCGACGGCCGCGGCTGGCGCTCCGGCGCCTTGGTCGAGAAGCGCGAGATCCCCGGCTACTACCTGAACATCACCAAGTACGCCGACGAGCTGCTGTCGGCCGTGGCCAATCCGGAAGACCCGAACTACCTCAGCGGCTGGCCCGAGCGCGTGCGCCTGATGCAGGAGAACTGGATTGGCAAGAGCGAGGGCGTGCGCTTCGCCTTCCCGCACCAGATCGCTGGCGCCGACGGCAAGCTGATACAAGACGGCAAGCTCTACGTGTTCACGACCCGTGCGGACACCATCATGGGGGTCACGTTTTGCGCCGTGGCGCCCGAGCATCCGCTGGCCACCCATGCGGCCGCCGGCAATGCGCAGCTGGCCGCCTTCATCGAGGAATGCAAAACCGGTGGCAATACCGAAGCCGAACTGGCCACGCAGGAAAAGAAGGGCATGGCCACAGGCCTGTTCGTGACCCACCCGCTGACCGGTGCGCAGGTCGAGGTCTGGGTCGGCAATTATGTGCTGATCAGCTATGGCGACGGCGCCGTGATGGGCGTGCCGGCGCACGACGAGCGCGACTTCGAGTTCGCCAAGAAATACGGTCTGAAGATCCAGCAGGTGGTGGCCGTCGAAGGTCAGAGCTACAGCCTGGAGGCCTGGGCCGAGTGGTATGGCGACAAACAGCGCGGCGCCTGCGTCGAGTCCGGCGTGTTGAACGGCCTGGCCTACAAGCCGGCAGTCGACAAGGTCGCCGAGTTGCTGGGCGCCCAGGGCCTGGGCGAGAAGAAGACCACCTGGCGCCTGCGCGACTGGGGCGTCAGCCGCCAGCGCTACTGGGGCACGCCGATACCCATCATCCATTGCGATGCCTGCGGCGCCGTGCCAGTGCCCGAGAAGGATCTGCCGGTCGTGTTGCCCGAGGACGTGGTGCCCGATGGCAGCGGAAATCCGCTGAACAAGCACGCGGCCTTCCTGAATGTGGCCTGCCCGTCCTGCGGCAAGCCGGCCCAGCGCGAAACCGACACGATGGACACCTTCGTGGACTCGTCCTGGTACTTCATGCGCTATTGCGATGCCGGCAACGAGCAAGCGATGGTCGGCGCGGGCACGAAGTACTGGATGCCGATGGACCAGTACATCGGTGGCATCGAGCACGCCATCCTGCACCTGCTCTACGCCCGCTTCTGGACCAAGGTGATGCGCGACCTGAAGCTGGTCGACATCCACGAACCGTTCACCAAGCTGCTGACCCAGGGCATGGTGCTCAAGGGCGCCTTCTCGCACAAGCCCGAAGGCGGCGGCAAGCACTACTACTGGGAGCATGAGGTCGAGGTCCAGACCAACGAGCATGGCCAGATCGTGGGCGGCAAGCTCAAGTCCGACGGCACGTCGCTGGACTATGAGATGACGACCATGTCCAAGTCCAAGAACAATGGCGTGGACCCGCAGCAGCTGATCGATCAGTACGGCGCCGACACGGCCCGGCTGTTCGTGATGTTCGCCTCGCCGCCCGAGCAGACGCTGGAGTGGAACGATGCCGGCGTCGAGGGCGCGCACCGCTTCCTGAAGCGGGTCTGGGCCTATGGCGCCAAGCAGGCCGAGGGGATACAGGCCGCCGGCCGTGACTTCGCCGCGCTGAACGACGAGGGCAAGGCCCTGCGCCGCGAGGTCCATCTGGTGCTCAAGCAGGTCAGCTACGACTACGAGCGCCTGCAGTACAACACCGTCGTCTCCGGCACGATGAAGCTGCTGAACGCGCTGGAGGGCTTCAAGGCTCAGGGCCAGGACGCCGCCGTCCGTGAAGGCTATTCGGTGCTGCTGCGCGTGCTCTACCCCGCCTGCCCGCACCTGACCCATGCCTTGTGGCAGCAGCTGGGCTATGCGACCGAGCTGGGCGACCTGCTCGACGCCCCCTGGCCGCAGGTCGATGAGGCCGCCCTGGTGCAGGACGAGATCGAGCTGATGCTGCAGGTCAATGGCAAGCTGCGCGGCGCCGTCAAGGTGGCGGCCGCGGCCGACAAGGCGGCGATCGAGGCGGCCGCACTGGCCCACCCCGAGTTCATCCGCTTCGGCGAGGGCAAGCCGGCCAAGAAGGTCATCATCGTGCCGGGTCGTCTGGTCAACGTCGTCGTCTGATGGCCATCACTTCGCGCCGCACCGTCATCGCCACAATGGGCGCGGGCCTGCTCGCGGCCTGCGGTTTCGAGCTGCGCCGCCCGCCGGTGCTGCCCTTCGACAGGCTGGCACTGCTGGGCTTCAGGCCCGACTCGCCGCTGGGCCTGGAGCTGCGTCGCCAGCTGGGCCTGAGCGCCAACACCCGTGTGGTGGACAGCCCGGCCCAGGCCGAGGCGGTGTTCGAGGCGCACCGCGATCTGCGCGAGAAGGTCGTGGCAGCCTCGACGGCCGCCGGCCAGGTGCGCGAGCTGCAGCTGCGCGTTCGGCTGGAGTTCAGCCTGCGCAGTGCCGCCGGCAAGGAACTGATTCCGCGCACCGAGCTGCTGCTCAAGCGAGACATGAACTACAACGAGCGCGATGCGCTGGCCAAGGAGCAGGAGGAGGCGCTGCTGTTCCGCGCCATGCAGGCCGATGTGGTCTCGCAGGTGATGAGCCGGCTGGCCGCGGCGCGCCCCTCCTGACACCATGCAACTGAGAGCCGATCAGCTTGCCGCCAGCCTCTCCAAGGGCCTGCGCAAGATCTACACCGTCCATGGCGACGAGGCCCTGCTGGCCCAGGAGGCCGGCGACACGGTGCGCGCCGCCGCCCGGGCCGATGGCTATAGCGAGCGCAAGGTCTTCACCGTGGCCGGTGCCTATTTCGACTGGGGTCCGGTGCTGGCCGCGGCGCAGGCGATGAGCCTGTTTTCCGAGCGCCAGCTGATCGAGATCCGCATCCCCTCGGGCAAGCCCGGCAAGGACGGTTCCGAGGCCCTGCAGCGCTATTGCGAACATCTGCCCGACGATGTGGTGACGCTGATCACCCTGCCCAAGCTCGACCGCCAGCAGCAAAGCAGCGCCTGGTTCACCGCGCTGGACGGTGCCGGCGTGGTGCTGCGCGTCGATGCCGTCGACCGCCAGGCCCTGCCGCAATGGATTGCCCAGCGCCTGGCCCGGCAGGAGCAGCGCGTGCCCGCCGGCGAGGCCGGCCAGCGCTGCCTGGCCTTCTTCGCCGACTGCGTCGAGGGCAATCTGCTGGCCGCCCACCAGGAGCTGCAGAAGCTGGCCCTGCTCTACCCCAAGGGCGAGCTGACCTTCGAGCAGATCGAGGCGGCGGTGATGAATGTCGCCCGCTACGACGTGTTCAAGCTCAGCGAGGCCGTGCTCGCGGGCCAGGTGCCCCGCGTGATGCGCATGCTCGACGGCCTGCAGGCCGAGGGCGAGGCCGCCGTGCTGGTGCACTGGACGCTGGCCGAGGACATACGCGCCTTGAAGCGGGTGAGAGACGCCGTCGACCAGGGCAAGCCCATGCCGATGGCCCTGCGCGAGGCCCGCGTCTGGGGCGTCAAGGAGCGCTTGTTCGAGCGGGCCGTGCCGCTGCTCAGCCCATTGAGCCTGGCCCCGCTGGTCGAGGCGGCTCAGATCTGCGACGGCATCGTCAAGGGTTTGAAGCATCCCGAGTGGCCCCATGATCCCTGGGCCGCGCTGCAGCGCTTGGCGCTGATGCTGGTGCGCTGCACCCAGCACCCGAACAAGCAGGCGGGGGCACCGCGCCAAGTCGGAGCGCACTAGAAGACATTGCGCTTCATCGCGACAGAAAGCTGCGGCTTTCGCCCACAACTCAACGGAAACCGCCGAGATCCCGGCAGCCGCGGTTCAAGACGGGCATAAGATGGGCCGATACCGAGCGGTAGGCGCGGTCTTGCGCCCCGTCAGCCTGCTCTCTGCGATGAACGTTCTGTCCACCTTGCCCCGTCGTCTGACCTCCGTTTTTCTGGTGCTTGGCCTCAGCGGCCTGATGCTGGCCTGCGCCTCGAGCGAAGCGCCCAGCTTGTATGCCCGGCTCGGCGGCGAGAAGGGGCTGACGACCCTGGTCGATCGCAGCATAGCCCGCGCGGTGCAAGACCCGCGCACCCGGCGCGGCCTGGCCGGCGTCACCCTGCCGCCGTTCAAGCAGCATCTGCGCGTCCAGCTTTGCTCGCTGGCAGGTGGCGGCTGCAACGCCCAGGACCAGACACTCAGCGGCACGCTCAAGGGGCTGTCGTTCTCAGCCTCGGAGTTCGATGCCTTGGTGGACATCCTGCGCGACGAGTTGGATCAGGCCGGGGCCGGCGCCGCGGCAAAGAGCCAGCTGCTCAGAATGCTGGCACCGATGAAGCACGATTTCGCCACGCCAAACGCCTGAAGGTGACGACCATGCGAGCTCCCGCCCATCACCCGGTACGCTGGGTCGCGCTGTTCGCCAGTGCCGCATGGCTGGCTGCGGCCGGAGCACCGCTGCTTGCCGCACCGCTGACGGTGCAGGTGCGCAACAGCCAGGGCCAGCCGCTGGCCGACGCGGTGGTGGCCGTCGAGGTCCGGGGCGCGCGCCGCACCGCTGTCGCCAGCACGGTTGCACAGATGTCCCAAAAAGACCGGGAGTTCCAGCCCATGCTGTTGGTGATACAAACTGGCAGTGCGGTGAACTTTCCCAACTTCGACACCGTGCGCCACCATGTCTACTCGTTCTCGCCCATCAAGACCTTCGAGATCAAGCTCTACGCCGGTACGCCGACCGCGCCGGTGGTGTTTGACAAGCCCGGCGTGGCGGCCCTGGGCTGCAATATCCATGACCGCATGAGCGCCTACATCGTCGTCGTCGATACGCCACTGTTCGGCCGCAGCGATGCCAAGGGCCTGGTGCAGCTCGATGTACCGGCCGGCGAGCATCAGCTCAAGGCCTGGCATGGCGGCATGGGCCCCGAGGCGGCGATGCTCAGCCAGACCGTCACGGTGGCGGCCGGAGGCGGCCAGGCGACCGTGGGCCTGCCCGTCAAGTGATCCCTGCAATGCGCTGGCCGGGCTTTCTGAATCTGCGACGCCTCGAGGGGCGCATCGTCGCCTTGTTCCTGTCGCTGCTGCTGGTCGTGCAACTGCTCAGCTTCGGCCTGATACGCAACAGCATCGAGGGCAATGCCCAGGCCTCGATCACGGCCGAGTTGCGCAATGGCGAGAAGCTGCTGCACCGTCTGCTGGCGCAGCAGGCCGAGACGCGCACCGATGCCGCCCGCCTGCTGGCCGCCGACTACGGTTTTCTGACCACCATCGCCACCCGCTCGTCGGCGCAGGATATCGAGACCATCAAGGATGCGCTGCTGAATTACGGCGAGCGCATAGGCGTGTCGGTGGCGGCCTATACCGATCCGCAGTTCCAGCTGATCGCCGCCACCCATGACAACGCCGGCCCCTTCGTCCAGGAGGCACAGCGCATTGTCGCGATCGAGGCGGCGCTGAAGGCCAGGCCGGCCGTCGGCGCCTCCGCGCCGGCCCCGAATCCGGGCATGGCCAGGGCCCACCTTGTGCTGATTGCCGGCGAGCCCTACCAGGTGGTGGCCGCGCCGGTGCGGGCGCCGCAGTTGGTGGGCTGGGTGCTGATGGGCTTTCGCCTCGGCGCCGAGCCGCTGCAGGACCTGGCCGAGCTGTCGTCGGTGCACAGTCTGGTGCTGACACGGGCCGGGAACGGCGACTGGCGCGTTGCCCTGCGCGCGTTGGCGCAGTCCGGTGCCGATCCCGACCTGGGCCGCATCAGCACCACCGAGCCGAGCTTCTCCATGATGCTGGGCGGCGAGAAACAGCGCGCTCGCTATGTGCAGTTGGCGCAGCCCCGTGAAGGGCAGGGCATGGCCCTGGGCGCGGTGCTGCTGCGCTCCTTCGACGAGGCGGTGGCGCCCTACCGTCAGCTGCAGCTGACCCTGCTCGGGCTGACGGCCATAGGCGTGGCCGTGTTCGCGCTGGGCAGCGTGTTGTTTGCGCGGCGCATCACCGGCCCGATCACGGCCTTGTCGCGCTCGGCCGAGCGCCTCGGCCAGGGCGACTACGCGACGCCGGTGCGCATCGAGGCCAGGGACGAGGTCGGCGACCTGGCCCTGGCCTTCGAGACCATGCGCCAGGGCATACGCAACCGCGAAGAGCAGGTCGAGCGCCTGGCTTACTGGGATACGCTGACCGGCCTGCCCAACCGCGAGCAGTTTGCCCAGAGGCTGCAGCGCAGCCTGGACAGCGAACGCGACACCGGCCGCGCCTGTGCCGTGCTGATGCTGGACCTGGACCGTTTCAAGCATGTCAACGATGTGCTGGGTCACCATTTTGGCGACCGCCTGCTGTGCGGCGTGGCCTCCCGGCTGCAGCGTCCGGCGGTCTGCAAGGAGGGTTTCATCGCCCGCCTGGGCGGCGACGAGTTTGCCGTGCTGCTGGATGGTGCCGACCTCGAGCAGGCGGTCGAGGTGGCCCAGCGCATCCTTACCGCCTTTGAGGAGCCGCTGACGATTGACGACAACACGGTGGACCTGGGCGCCGGCATTGGCATCGTCGGCTGCCCCCAGCATGGCCACGAGGTGCAACTGCTGCTCAGCCGCGCCGAGCTGGCGATGTACACCGCCAAGCAAAAGCAGAGCGGCACCATGGTCTACCACCCGGGGCTGGATGCGCACAGCCAGGAGTCGCTGTCCCTGCTCAGCGAGTTGCGCCGTGCGGTCGAGCACAACGAGCTGCGCCTGTATCTGCAGCCCAAGGTCGATCTGCACACCGGCCGCATTCTCGGCGCCGAGTCACTGGTGCGCTGGCAGCATCCGCAGCGCGGCCTGGTCCCGCCGATGCTGTTCATTCCGTTTGCCGAGCAGACCGGCTTCATCCGCACCCTGACGACCTGGATCATCGAGCAGTCGGCCCGGGCCTGGCGCGAGATGTACGCGCATGGTCTTGACCTGCGGCTGAGCATCAACCTCTCCACCCGCGACCTGCTCGACCAGGACCTGCCCGCCAAGCTCGAGCAGCTGATCAAGACCCATGACATGAACGCCCAGGTGCTGTGCCTGGAGATCACCGAGAGCGCCATCATGGACGACCCGCAGCGTGCCCAGCAGACGCTGGAGCGCCTGCACGAGCTGGGCTTCAAGCTGTCGATCGACGACTTCGGCACCGGCTACTCGTCGCTGGCCTACCTGAAGCGTCTGCCGGTGCATGAGCTGAAGATAGACAAGAGTTTCGTGATGGCCATGGAGCGCGATCTGGACGACGCCAAGATCGTGCGCTCCACCGTCGACCTGGCCCACAACCTGGGCCTGCGCGTGGTTGCCGAGGGCATTGAGACGGCCAAGGCCTGGAAGCTGCTGGATGCGCTGCATTGTGACGAGGGCCAGGGCTACTTCATCGCCAAGCCCATGCCCGAGCAGGAGTTCGTCGCCTGGGTACAGGCCTGGCAGGCGCCGGCGCTGGAGGACGAGACACTGGAGAGTGCGTTCGCCAAGCTCGCGTAGGTCAGGTAGCGGTAGCCCGGATGCAATCCGGGGCCAGCATGGCCGACAGCCCCCGGATTGCATCCGGGCTACGGCGCTGATTGTCAATAGCCCCGCTTGCGCGCCACCAGATGCGCCAGCGGCAACCCCTCGCGCAGCGCCGCCAGATTGGCCTTCACCGCCTCGGCTGCGCTGCGCGGATCGGTCTGCGCGGCGGTGTGCGGCAGCACCGTCACCCGGGGGTGAGCCCAGAACGGATGGGCCGCAGGCAGGGGCTCGACGCTGAACACATCGAGCACCGCGCGGCTCAGCTGGCCGCTGTCCAGCGCCACCAGCAGATCGGCCTCGACGACATGGGCGCCCCGGGCCAGATTGACCAGCGTGCCGCCCCGCTTCATGGCGGCAAATCTTGCGGCTGCGAAGAAGCCCCTGGTCTGGTCGGTCAGTGGCAGCAGATTGATCACCGTGTCGGCCTCGGCCAGCATCCGGGCCAGCTCGCCCTCGCCGCTGCCGGTGCGTACGCCGTCAATCGAGGCCGAACGCGTGCTCCAGCCGCTGACCGCATAACCCAGCCCGGCCAGGGTGCCGGCGACACGGCCGCCCAGCTCGCCCAGACCCAGCATCAGCACCCGCCATTCATGGGCGCGGCACTGGGCGGGGGCCTGCCACAGCGCCTGCTGCTGCTGGCGCTGCACATCGTAGAAGCCGCGGTGCAATGCCAGCACCGCCCAGAGCGCTGTCTGCACCATCGCCTCGTTCATCGCCGGGTCCACCATGCGGGCCAGCGGCACCTCGGCCGGCAGGCTGGTGTCGGTCAGCAGCTTGTCCACCCCGGCCCATAGCGACTGGATCAGGCGCAGCTTGGGCAGGTTCAGCAGGCTGCCGTGCGGCGGGTTGGCGACCACGGCCACCTCGATCTGCGCCTCCTGGCCGGCAGTGACCTGCTCGACCCAGTCTTCGTCGGGCATGGCCTGCTGCAGGACCTTCAGCCATTGAGTGCGTTCGGCCTCGTCCTTGGCATTGCCGCGCTGCCAGCTGCCGATGAACAGGACACTCATGGTCGCAGCTCCGCCTGGGCCTGATCGAGCAGGGCCTGCAGCGCGCTGATCACCGTGGCCTCGCGCACCTGGGTGCGGTCGCCGCCGAACTGCTCGCGCCAGGCGCGCAGCACGCCGCTTTTGCCGGCCAGGGCCAGCCAGACGGTGCCGACCGGCTTGTCGACCGAGCCGCCATCGGGCCCGGCGATGCCGGTGACGGCGACGGTGAAATCAACCGGAGCTCGCGCAAGCAGGCCGCTGGCCATTGCCAATGCGACCGGCTCGCTGACCGCGCCATGGGCCTTGATCAGCGCCATGTCCACGCCCAGCAACTCGGCCTTGGCCTCATTGCTGTAGCTGACCACGCCGCGCTCGAACCACAGGCTGGAGCCGGCCAGCGAGGTGCAGGCCGCGGCAATCATGCCGCCGGTGCAGGACTCGGCCGTCGCCATCGTCTTGCCCCCGGCGCGCAGGGTGGTGGCCAGGGCAGACAACAGATCATTCATCAGATGGCTCTCCACAGCGCGATCACCAGCAGCGTGCACAGGGCCGCCACCAGGTCGTCAAAAATGATGCCGAAGCCCTGGGCCCAGCCGGGCGGTACACCTGGCCGGCCCTTGAACAGCCGATCGGCCCAGCCCACCGGGCCGGGTTTGGCGGCATCGAAGAAGCGGAACAGGCCGAAGGCAATGGCCTGGCCCCAGAAGCCGATGGGCATGGCCAGCCAGAGTATCAGCCAGAAGGCCAACACCTCGTCCCAGACGATTGAGCCGGGGTCCGGTGTGCGCAGGTTGCGCGCGGTCACCGTGCAGGCCCACCAGCCAATCAGCGTGCCGATGGCCAGCACCCAGGCCCATTGCACATCGTCGAGCCAGCGGTTGAGCACCAGGAAGGACACCCAGGCCCACAGCGTGCCCACGGTGCCCGGCGCCTTCGGCGACAGGCCGCTGCCGAAGCCCAGCGCGATCCAGTGCGCCGGGTGGCCCAGCATGAAGCGGCCGGTGGCGCGGCGCGGCGCGCCGGTGAGAACAGCGTCTTCGTCCGGGCTGCTCATGACTTGAAGTGGTCGAAGGAGCCGTAGCGAACAGGCAAGACCTGGCCCTGCGCGTCCGTCAGCCGCAGGCCCGGCTCGGCATCGATACGGCCGACGCGGGTCACCGCCACGCCGACCCCGGCTGCCGCGGCCTCGACGGCCGAGCGCGCGGATTCCGGCGCCGTGAACACCAGCTCGTAGTCATCGCCGCCGGCCAGGCCGAACTGGCGTTGCAGCTCAAGCGGCAGGGTCTGCAGCCAGGCACTGCGCGGCAGGCTGTCGGCCTGCACGGTGGCGCCCACCCCAGAGCGTTGCAGGATATGGCCCAGATCGCCCAGCATGCCGTCCGACACATCGACGGCGCTGCTGGCCAGGCCGCGCAGCGCCCGGCCCAATGCCACGCGCGGCTGTGGCAGTTCCATCGCCCGGCGTACATGGTCGAACCCGTCGCCGGGCAGGCTCAACGTGCCGCGAAATACCTCCAGCGCCAGCCGCGCATCGCCCAGCGTGCCGCTCACGAAAACGTCCTCGCCGGCCCGCGCACCGCTGCGCAGCAGGGCCAGGCCGGGCGGCACCTCGCCGAACACGGTGATGCAGATGTTCAAGGGCCCGGCCGTCGTGTCGCCACCGACCAGCTCGATCCCATGGGCATCGGCCAGCGCGAACAGGCCGCGCGCAAAGCCGTCCAGAAAAGCCTCGTCGACACCCGGCAGGGCCAGCGCCAGCGTGAAGGCGCGGGGCGTGGCGCCGCAGGCCGCGAGGTCGCTGAGGTTGACCGCCAGCGCCTTGTGGCCCAGGCGCTCGGGCGCCACGGTGCTGAGGAAGTGCCGGCCCTCGACCAGCATGTCGCTGGAGACGGCCCACTCCATGCCGGTCGTCGGTGCCAGCAGTGCGCAATCGTCGCCGACGCCCAGCACCTGGGTGCTGGGTCGCGTGAAGAAGCGCTTGATCAGATCGAATTCACCCATGGGGGGATTGTCTCAGCCTGCGGCGAGTGCGTGCGCTATGGCGGCCATAGAGAAATATCGCCCATGACGCGGCGCCCGAACTCTAGACTGGAGCCATCAGCTCATCGCCAACGCTCAAAGGAGTGATTCATGTCATCAGAAGCCAAGTGCCCGTTCTCGGGCGACGCCCGTCCTCACGCCGTTGCGGGCGCCCGGTCCAACGCGAACTGGTGGCCCAATCAGCTCAAGCTGAACATCCTGCATCAGCACTCGTCGCTGTCCGACCCCATGGGCGAGGCGTTCGACTATGCTGCCGAGTTCAAGAGCCTGGACCTCGACGCCGTGATCAAGGACCTCCATGCGCTGATGACCGATTCGCAGGACTGGTGGCCCGCCGACTATGGTCACTACGGGCCGTTCTTCATCCGCATGGCCTGGCACAGCGCCGGCACTTACCGGGTCTCCGATGGCCGTGGCGGCGCGGGCTCCGGCGCGCAGCGATTTGCGCCGCTGAACAGCTGGCCGGACAACGCCAGCCTGGACAAGGCACGGCGCCTGCTCTGGCCGGTCAAGCAGAAGTACGGTCGCAAGCTCTCCTGGGCCGACCTGATCGTGCTCGCCGGCAACGTCGCGCTGGATTCGATGGGCTTCAAGACCTTTGGTTTCGCCGGCGGGCGCCCGGACATCTGGGAGCCGGAGGAGGACATCTATTGGGGCAGCGAGGGCCAGTGGCTGGGGGACCAGCGCTACAGCGGCGACCGCGAGCTTGAGAACCCGCTGGCCGCCGTTCAGATGGGCCTGATCTATGTGAATCCGGAAGGGCCCAATGGCAAGCCGGACCCGGTCGCCTCGGCGCGTGACATCCGCGAGACCTTTGCCCGCATGGCCATGGATGACGAGGAGACCGTGGCCCTCGTGGCCGGCGGCCACACCTTCGGAAAATGCCATGGCGCTGCCGATCCGGGCCAGTATGTCGGGCCCGAGCCGGAGGGGGCAGGTATCGAGGAGCAGGGCCTGGGCTGGAGCAACAGCTTTGGCAGCGGCAGGGGCATGCACACCATCACCAGCGGCATCGAGGGGGCCTGGACCACCAACCCGATCAGGTGGGACAACGACTACCTGGACATCCTGTTCAAGTACGAATGGGTGCTGACCAGGAGCCCGGCCGGTGCCCATCAGTGGACGCCCAAGGAGGCCGCCGCCTCGGGCACGGTGCCCGATGCCCATGACCCGGCCCGGCGCCATGCGCCGATGATGACCACGGCCGACCTGGCCCTGCGGATGGACCCGGCCTACGAGAAGATCTCGCGGCATTTCATGCAGAACCCGCAGGCCTTTGCCGATGCCTTTGCCCGCGCCTGGTTCAAGCTGACGCACCGTGACATGGGCCCGCGCGCCCGCTACCTCGGACCGCTGGTGCCGGCAGAGGTCTTGATCTGGCAGGATCCGATTCCCGCCGTCGACCATGCCTTGATCGACGCGGACGATGTGGCCGCCCTGAAGGCCCATATCCTTGCCTCGGGCCTGTCCATTTCGCAGCTGGTGGCGACGGCCTGGGCCTCGGCCTCAACCTTCCGTGGCAGCGACAAGCGCGGCGGCGCGAATGGCGCGCGCATCCGCCTGGCCCCGCAGAAGGACTGGGAGGTCAACCAGCCGGCCGAGCTGACACGGGCGCTGCAGGTGCTGCAGGCGATCCAGCAGGACTTCAACGGCGCCCAGACGGGGGGCAAGAAGGTGTCGCTGGCCGATCTGATCGTGCTGGGCGGTGCCGCTGCCGTCGAGGCCGCGGCAAAGCGGGCAGGCACCGAGGTGCAGGTCCCCTTCTCGCCGGGGCGCATGGACGCCTCACAGGAGCAGACCGATGTGGACTCTTTCGCCGTGCTGGAGCCCATCGCTGACGGCTTCCGCAACTACGCCCGCAAGGGGGCCGAGGGCGCGGTAGCCGAACTGCTGGTGGACCGGGCACAGCTGCTGCGCCTGACCGCTCCCGAGATGACGGTGCTCATCGGCGGCCTGCGTGCGCTGAATGCGAACGTCGGTCAGTCCAGCCATGGCGTGTTCACCGAACGGCCCGAGACCTTGAGCAATGACTTCTTCGTGAATCTGCTCGACATGCGAACGAAGTGGCAGAAGTCCGCCACCACCGCAGGCGTGCTGGAAGGGCACGACCGGGCAACGGGCGCGCTCAAGTGGACGGGCACCGTCGTGGACCTGGTCTTCGGCTCCAACGCCCAGCTCCGCGCCCTCGCCGAGGTCTATGCCTGCAGCGATGCGCAGCCGGCATTCGTGCGTGACTTCGTGGCGGCCTGGAGCAAGGTGATGGACCTGGATCGCTTCGACCTCGTCGGACGCTGACCCGGCCTTGCGCGGCCGCGCAGATCAGCAACCGCTGCGCAACCTCATTTGGAGGTCGGCGCAACGATGGCCCCACGGATGCTGTGCCGCGCCAGCGACTGCGCGACAAAACCGCTGGCCTTGGCTTCCTCGACGAAGCTGGCCAGCAGCGCCCTGGCCGCGGCGCCACGGCTCAGGGGCAGCCCCATCGCCTGCTCGATGACCATGAAGCGGCCGGGCAGCAGGCGCAGCCCGCCAAGGCGCGCGGCATCGGCCTCCAGCTGCTGCCGAACGCCGGCGGCGACGTCCGCGTTCTCCGCCAGAAAGCGCTCGACGACCGTGGGCGAGGTCGGCGTGCGCATCAGCTGCGCGGCTTTCAGCTCCCGCGACAGATAGAGGTCGTAGGCGCTGCCGCGCCCGACCATGATGCGTGTGCCGGCGCGATCGACCTGGGCGTTGTCGGTGAGGTCCGAGCCGTGCCGGACCAGATAGGCGCCTTCGATCAGCACATAGGGCGCGGTGAAGCCGATGCCATCGCTGCGCCGCGGGTCGATCGCGAAGAAGCCGATGTCGGCATGGTCGGCCTTCACCGTGTCCACCGACTTCAGCGCCGCCTCCACCACCACCAGCTCCAGCGGCACTGCCAGGCGCTCGGCCAGCAGGGTTGCCAGGTCCACGGACACGCCGCTGACGACGCCCGCACCGCTGCGACTGGCCAGAATCGGGTTGCCGAGGTTGATGCAGGCGCGCAGCCGGCCGCCGGGCGCCAATGCAGCCCGGGCGCCAGCCGGCGGGGAGGCCGTGCTTGAGCAGGCCGTCAGACCGGCGAAGGGCGCCAGACCGGCGGACAGGACCAGGCGGCGACGCGACAGGAGCTGGGTCATGGCGGGATCCTCGGATCGATGGGGCGGATCTCAGTATGGTGCCGCAGGCCGCGTTGCGCCTGCGGGCACGGGGCGGATAATCCTGCATTCGCACAGCCTTTCGCAGGCTAGGCAACGGTGGCCGCTTGCCGACGACAGATGTAGGGGAATGCAGCCATGAACAGCTTCTGTTTGGATGAATCAATTCATTTCAGATACGAATCCTCAGCGTCGCGCGACCGTCGCAAGCCTTCGGTAGGCCTGCTCATCAACCAACCTGGGCGCGACAGTTTGAATTTGGTCGAGCGCCAAACTGAGGTCCATTGGAATCACGCCCCCATCGATCGGTGCAATCGTCGCATCCAACAATCTCAGGAATGCAGCGGCTTTGTCTGCATCGTCGATTCTGGCCAGCTTGGGACCATGTTCATCCTCACCATAGAACCCGTAGTCATTCAAAGACCATGATACGAACGGGACCAAGAATCGCTCAACTGTCGATACAGCTTCGGCAAAGGCTTGGCCGCAGGCAGACGGTAAGTGGGCGAACGCCTGCGCGACTCCTGGAGTTGTTAACGATCGCTCTTGCGGCCAAACCGTTTCAAGAAAAGGCTTCGCAGCTCTTTGAAATACTCCCTCGGGGCTTGAGTCGGGTTCACCATCAAGTTGACGCCCAGCCATCTCCTGCACAAACTGCTGAACTGCACCAGCAGCAGAGACACGAACCTCGTCGTCCAGCGCCCTAAATGTTTGCTGCAACGAGTGAAATGGAACCACTGGTAGTCGACCTTCTAGCAACGAATGCAAAGCTTCTGCAACAAGGCTGAATACCAACGACTGGCGCGTCCTCCTACCCAGACGAGTATCGACGGCCCGCCGGGCCATCTCGTCTCCAATGGACATCAAGACATCTTTGAAACGAGTTCGGCGGCCAACCGCTCGCCACAGGATGACTGATTGCGGAGTGTCGGCCACTAACGGTCGAACCAGATACTCCGTTGCCCAGGCCCTATCAGCTTGTAGAAAGTAAGGAAGCTGTTCTATCAGCCTATGACGGACGATCAGCGATGTCCGCCCTTCGGCCACCATCGCGGCGTCTCGAATTGCCCTTAGCCCTGCGTCATCAAATGGCGCATCCCCATTTTTGACGTTGGGACACATTCTCAGGAACATTCCAACGAACTTGCCTGCGGCCGTATTCAGCGTATCGAGGTCATGTGGCTCATCGTCTCCCTGAACCTCGGCAACAACGCTGAGAGACCGCGTGTCATCGGACACCTCTTGCGCATTTGTCGCTTTAACGGCTAGGGGCCAAAGCCGCAACCAAACCGCCTTTGACAACGGCATCGATGCCACTCGCGCACCCAACATGCTGAGCCAATGCGATATCCCGTCAATGGCTTTCGAAACCGTGCCGTCAGGTAGCCGCTCCAAGAGCTTTAGCACGGCTTTCGGCTCTGTCACTTGGTTTTGTGCGGACAACCCTTCCGAGGACATTTGCCCGGCGTCAAGGAGTGCGTGCGCCCATCCGAAGCGATCCCAAACATGTGGAAATTCTGCGCCAATATTTGGTGCGGACTCAAAGTCTTGAATCAGCAGCGCGGAATTGCCTGGAGCGCGAATCCAATCAGCAGCTCGTTGGGAAGGGTCATCGGTCCAGTTGGCCTGCGACGTTGTGAGGGCGGTCTCCAAAGCGCTGAGGCGCGCCTGACCTTCCAGAAGGTCAAACTTAGCATCGGGCCTAGGAGTAACCCATTGCGCTTTTGGGGTCCCTAGAAAGCCATCGTCTACGCGCGACATCTGCTGGAGACTCTCAAACCGATTTACCTCGTTGACAAGCCATGTGGATTCCTCAGCCGGAAGCACTCCCCCGCCCAATTCAATTCGACGCAATTCGGTAAGCGTAGCAAGGCACCTCGCTTCGTCGATTCGTATCCGATCTGCTTTGGATGGCCACTGACTTCTTGGTGGGCCAAGTCGGATGCGCCGGATCGTCCGTTCCTGATCGTGTGGTGAAAGCGATGCAAACCGAGTAGCCCGAAGTTCCGCAAGCTCTGGGAATCGATGCAGATCCCAATAGTCATCGTCATTTGCACTGACGATGAACTCTGCAACCTCGGAATTCGAGACTGCGAGCGGGTCTCGCGCGATTGCGGCCCACATGCGGACGTGTATTTGCATTGATGATTCACGCCATCGCCGCAAGATCGGCAAACTCGCCTCACTACTGATCGTACACATGCGCCTGACTACGGCATAGAGCAGCTTCACCGCCGGTGCAATTCCATGATGGAACTCGTCGGGCTCATGTTCACCTTCAGGCCTGCTTGCCGCAGGCAGGAAATAGACACGACGAATCTCGCCAAGCCTCCAGGTCTTCAACTCACCGAACATGCGGTGCACTGCTGCCACGCCACGAAGTACAGCAGCGTCCAGTGCATTTGCCAACTCTAGAAGAAAACGAACCTCATTGATCTCGTTTATCCCAATCTCCTCAGGATCAAGGACTCCGCCGCTTGTCAACGAGAGCGACAACAAGTCGTGAACCGACTTCGCTCGCAGGCGCGGCTTCCTTGTAGCAAATGCGTTCGCGTGAATCGAGCGGACCTTAACCCCCGGCTTGACAAGTGATACCAGGGCATCGACCAAAGAACCGGTCCGTTCACCGCTCTTTAGGCGAGCCGCGGCATCAAATACCGCCATCGATTGGCTGCGGTCGTCAATATTCCCCGCCCAATATTCCTCAATAAAACGCCATGCCGACTTCCAAGGTTCTTGGAGCAAGTTTCCAGACCTATCCAGGCTTCTGAGAATTGCCGTCCGTTTCGCCAACTCATCTGGCCGCAGTCTTGCTGCCCAGTCGATCACTTGGAATTCATTCAATCGCCCGTCAACAAACGCGACTGTTGTCCTGAGGATTCGTTCATCCGTATCAGAAAATTGCTCCCACAATCTCATCAACCTAGCCCCTCATGATCCGACTCCGCCGAGATACTGTTCATTGCATCCAACCAATCAACATCAGCTCTAGCACTAGATACGTTAGACGCAATCTTTAGCCGCTCAGCAAAGTTGCTACGTCTGAACAGGTGATCGAATAGGTCGCGCTCAGGCTCAGCGGTCATTGCTCTCGATTTTTTTACTAGACGCCGCATCAGTGTTTCGACCTTCTTTGGGGTCCCGTTCACGGCGGACAAATCTGACCATCGACTTAGAGTAGTCGCCAACTCTTTGTGAAAATCTGCTGAGTCGTATGGGATTGGTGTGATGCCTCGGCCGCGCCAGTCCTCTAAGTCGATCGAACCGTCAATTTCCTTGAGATTGACGAACGCATATCGCTCCCTCAAGTCGCGGAATCGTGAACCATCTGCTGCAACGGCATTGAGCAGGTACCGCATCGGTGCATCGTTGGCGCTGTAGCCAACGAGGACTAGGTTGTAAAGACGTGCAGCGTCATAGATGAAATCCGGAACGATGCGGCGCCGCAAATAGAACTCTCCGAAGTCTCGGTCCGTGACCACGACATCCGAGGGTTGGCGCGCGTCGGCATTCAGCACCCCATGAATGTGGAGAACCCCCGAAAAATCGTCCCTAAGACTTGGCCTCGGAATCGCGCCAAGCGAATGTGTTTCGACGGGCTTGGCACTGGCTGCCTGAAGAAGTCGATCAAAGTTCGTGGTGGCAATGGAAACCGCTGCACCTCGATCAGCAAGCCGAATCAGCGATCGATGAATTGGGGCCGGCCTCGGGATTTCGCTTTTCCCATTGACGGAAACGGTCCGCACAAGTTGCAATAGCTCTTGACGGACCTTGCCCCTCGTTGTCGCGGTGCCATCGATCCGGCGCTCAAGCATTCCCAGCACAACGTCGAAGTCGCCACGGTCAAATCGCTGCACCTCAGCATTTTGATTGTCTGTCAGGCCTGCAGAAGTAGTCCGTGACTTCGCATCAACCTTCATTACCTCGTGAACAGAGGGATCAAGACGTTGATAGGCCTGCAGCACAAGTTGCCTGAAATCTGGAAGACCGGCCGGTCGTGACGTGCCCGCTCCCGTAATGAACAGGATCTCGCCCTTGGCGTGAGCAAGCAAGAGCCTTTCAGGTAGTCGTGCAGTATCCGCGCCAAGAGATATCCACCGTTCCCTAGACGGAGATACTGCAGTTTTTCCAGTTGAACCTCGACTCGCCACTCTCGCTCCGTTCGTTCAAATTTTCGCCCACCTGCATACGCCATGAGAAGTGACATTCGCCAACACGCTGAACCCGGGCAATCGAGGTCCGTTTCACATGAAATCAACTGAAGCGCCGGGCGGCCATACCGGAGCGGCCTCTGCAACAAAGACGACTGCAACTCGACCTAAGCCTAAGCAAAAGCGTCGGCATGCCACCGCCTGTTGTGGGCAAGTGGCAGGATAGCCGACGTTCGTGCGAGTAACCAAACGACTGAAGCGATCTGTTTCCCTTTGCATGACCTACACCAGCCCATGCACTACCTAATCTTCGACCTCAGCGAAGACACCGAAGGCGTCACCACCCTGGAAGAGCCGACATCTACCTCGGCCGAGCAGCACGCTGCGGTGATGGCCGAGGTGCAACAAGTGCGGGCTGAGCCTGACGCCGGGCCCGGCACATGTACTGTTGGGATGGACTGGGGCCCTGCCCAGCAGGTGAGCGTCAAGGACGGGCGGCGGCATTTCATCAGTTGATGACTCAACTCGCAGCTTCATCGCTTGCAGCATCAGCCGGCAACTTGCGTTTTCCTTCAGAAGCGTTGTAGCCCTCAGTCCTAGTCAACAAGACCCCCTTCCAATGGTTCTCACGGCTCACCATGTCGGTGTTGACGTCGCCAACCTCAAGAACTGAAAAAGTGAACTGATGTGCCCTGGCAATGCCGTCAGCGCTAACCAGCTCACGCAACATCTTGTTGTCGCCGTGTCCGTTGGTGTAGTCGCACCACCGCCGCCAGATTCCCCCAGAACCAGATGCGCTGCCCACATAGAGCTTGCCAGCCAGCGGGTCGGTGATCAAGTAGACGCCGGATACGCTCGACAGTGCGCTCCTCCACGCGGGCGCCTCGCACTCGATGACCGCCTCCAGAGCCCTGAATGGCAAGCGCACATTCTTGAACCCGTTGAAATCAGGCACGGTCAACGGCTGAGCCTTGAGTTCGAGCACCGTCATATCCGGCGCAGCGGTCGAACCTAAGATGTAGGACTGCCTCCCGGAGCGTCTGAAACCAACCACCAGGCGGCCCACGAGCACTTCATATTCAGGAATGCGCGCCATGTCGTAAGTCACGCCAACCTTGTCAGTGTTCTGGACGCAGCCACGGATTTCGTAGCAACCCACAAAAAGCCACTTGTCTGGCTCTTGCAGACGGATGACGGAGATCACGGTTTCTTTGGAGAAGTTGCGCCTTGTCTGCCACGCCTGCCAATCGTCGAACGTCCCGGCGTGATACTCGTCCATCGGATCGTCGGACCCGTTGAAGCAGGCCAGGTGCACCTTGCAATTGGACGCGGTCACGCGTCCGCCGATTGCCTTCAGCAGTTCGAATGCTTTCATTGATCCTCCGAGCCTTGGAAACGCTAGATATTCAGGTTACGGGTGCCGACTTTACATAGCCAGTAGCGCACTTGGGGCACGACGAGTAGCTGCTGCGTCCCGCGGCACAGCTGTCGACTGGCTTCATCCACGTCAGCAGATCGAATTGGTTGGGTTGTCCCCGCAAGGCGGCAGTGATGAATGCCCGCTACGGCCGGCTGCGGTCTAATTCGCCAATCCGAACCCACCCGCACCCGCATCCATGGATTACCTCACCTTCGACCTCAGCGAAGACACCGAAGGCGTCACCACCCTGGAAGCGCTGGCCTCCACCTCAGAGGAACAGCATGCAGCGGTGATGGCCGAGGTGCAGCAGGTGCTGGACTGGGCCTGGCGCAGCTTCCCGCACACGCATGGGCCGGTCGATGAAGGCATGGACTGGGACCATGACCTGCAGGTGAGCGTCGAGCACGGTGGCTGGCATGCCGTCACCCTGACCTTGACCGGCTCGCCGCGCTTTGTCGAAGAGTTCTTCGCGGCCTTTGGCGAGCCGCAAACCTGACGAAAGCCTGGGCATTCGAGAGCGACGACACTATTGGACCGCTATCCCTCATCCCAGATCCACCTTGAATCTCACCGTCCCCCGCCTTGCCACCCTCCCCAACGGCCTGCGCGCCGTCGCCATCGAGATGCCCTGGCGCGCCACCGTGTCGCTGAGCGTCTTCATCCGCACCGGCAGTCTGCACGAGAGCGCGCGGCTGAACGGCATCAGCCATGTGGTCGAGCATATGGCGTTCAAGGGCACGGCCACGCGGGACTGCCAGCGCATCAATCTGGATGCGGAAGCGTTGGGCGCCGAGGTCAATGCGCACACCGACAAGGACCACACGGCCTTCCATCTCGAGGGGATGCCTGGCGACCTGGACGCCTTTGTGGCGATGCTGGCCGACATCGTGCTCAATAGCAGCTTTCCGGCCGATGAACTGGAGCGCGAACGCCGCGTCATCGCCCAGGAGTTCAGCGAGTTCGACGATGACCCGACCACGGTCGCCTTCCAGCTGTTCGACCGCGCCTGCTACGGAGCGGCGCATCCGGCCGGGCGGCCCATCATAGGCACGCAGGCCAATATCCTGCGCTTCAATCGCAAGGACCTGCTGGACTATGCGCAGGCCCAGTACACGGCCAGCAATGTGGTGGTCGCGGTGGCCGGCCCGGTGCAGTTCGATCCCTTCGTGCGCGCCGTCGAGGCCGCTTTTGGTGCGATGCCTGCCGGTGCGCCGAACACGGTGGCGGCACCGGCCTGGCTGGGCGGGCTGAAGACGCGCCGCATGGCCGGCAGCGGGCAGTGCCAGGCGGTGCTGGGCTTTGAGGCCCCCGCGCTGGACGATGGTGAGCAGCACGTACCCTATGTGCTGGCCGCCGCCCTGCTGGGCGAGGGCATGAGTTCGCCGCTGCTGGACGAGATCCGCGAGCGCCGCGGCCTGGCCTATCACGCCGCCTGCACGGCCGATATCGGACCGCTGGCCGGGCAGTTCGTGATCGAAGGTTCGACGGCGCCGGCCCATGCCGAGGAGTTTCTGGTCGCGGTGGCCGGCCTGCTGCGCCAGCATGCCGACGGCGGCATCGATGCCGTGGGTCTGGAGCGGGCCCGCAAGCAGCTGATGGTGCGGGCGCTGCGCGCGCTGGAGCAGCCGTCGCGCCAGCTGGAGACGGCCGCGCAAGACCTGTTCACCTTCGGCCGACTGCGCGACCCGCAGCAATGGCTGGCCCATCTGCAGGCGGTCACGGCGCAGGATGTGCACGGCGTGTTTGCCTACATGCTGGACCCGCAACGGCCGCTGGCGGTTGCGCTGACCGGCAGCGTGCCGGCGCGGGCACGCGAGCGGGCGGCGGCGCTGTTCTCTTCATGAAGCCTTAAACCACCCGGCGCTATGCTCGCGCCGCCCGAAAGTACAGGGCGCCATACAGCGAGGAGACCGAATGTTGAGGTGGATGAAGTCAGGGCTGAGCGCGGCCCTGCTGGGGGTCGGCGCCGCCCTGTTGGCGGCGCCACAGACAACGCACTGGGAGACCCTGGCGCCCATGCCCATAGGCGTGCAGGAGATCTATCCGGCCGCGCACCGAGGCCGCATCGTCGTGGCCGGCGGGCTCAGCAGCGAACTGCCCGCCGCGGCCGGGCATCTCACCAACGCGCTGCAGATCTATGAGCCCATGCACGACCGCTGGTCGCTGGGCCCGGCTCTGCCCGAGGGCCGCCACCATGGCCAGCTGCTGAGCCTGGGTGACACCTTGTATCTGATCGGCGGCTTTGTGCGTTGCGCGCAGGGCGACTGGTGCGCCAGCCGTGATCTGTTGGCGCTGAAGGACGGCAGCACGCAGTGGCAGCGCCTGGCCGAGCTGCCCGAGGCCGTGACCGAGACCGGCGCCTTTGTGCTGGCGGGCGAGCTGCACCTGGTCAGCGGCCGCAGCCCGCGTGGGGTGGCCAACGGGCAATGGGGCGACCATGGCGACGTCGACGGGCACTGGGTCTTCAACCCCGAGCGCGGCAGCTGGCGTCGGCTGAGCCCGGGGCCCGAGCGCAAGAGCAGCGCCGCCACCGCGCTGTTCCAGGGCTCCCCCTATCTGGTCGGCGGCCGGCGCTACAACGGCGCCAATCTGAGCAGCGTGCACCGGCTCGATCCGGCCTCGGGCCGTTGGCTGCCCCAGGCGCCGCTGGCCTTTGCCCAGGCCGCCCATGGCCTGGGCTTGCTGGGTGATCGCCTGTGCAGCGTGGGCGGCGAGTTTGCCGAGCAGGGCGGCGGGGTGCTGAGCCAGGTGCAATGCCTGGACGCCACCGAGGGCCGCTGGCGTATCGTCACCGAGATGCCGGAGCCCCGCCACGGCCTGGGCGTCGTCAGCCTGGATGGCCGGCTTTACGTGCTGGGCGGCGCTCGCAAGCCGGGCCTGAACCAGACCAGCGCAAGAGTGGACCGGCTGAGTCTGTCCACCGGCCGGCCCTGAGCCGCCGGCTCAGGCCTCGCGCAGCAGATTCGACAGCTCGACCGCCGACTTCACATCCATCTTCTCGAACACGCGGGCCCGGTGCACCTCGACCGTGCGCACGCTGATGTTCAGGTTGTCCGCGATCAGCTTGTTGGGCAGGCCCTGCACGACCAGGGCCATGACCTCGCGCTCGCGCTCGGTCAGCTCGGCCATGCGCTGGCCCATCGCCCGCATCGCCTGGCGCCGCGCAATCGCCTGGCCGCTGGCGGCCAGCGCCTGCTCGACGCGGTCCACCAGCGCGTTGTCGGAGAACGGCTTCTCGACAAAGTCGAAGGCGCCGCTCTTCACCGCCGCCACTGCGGTGGGCACGTCACCGTGGCCGGTCAGGAAGATCACCGGCAGCACCGGGGTCAGGCCGCGCTCGGCCAGGCGCTCGAACAGCACCAGGCCGCTGATGCCCGGCATGCGCATGTCCAGCACCAGGCAGGACGGGGCCTGCGGCCAGTCGCCGCCGGCACGGGTGTCGGCGCGGCCATCCAGCATCGCCTCGAAGGCCTCGCCGCTGGCAAAGCCCTCGGACAGCAGACGGCGCGAGCGCAGCAGCCAGGCCAGGGCCTCGCGCACCACGTCTTCGTCGTCAACCAGATAGACCATGGGCAGGCCCATGACGGGGTTCACATGGGGGGTGCTCATACCTCGCTCCTCATTGGCTCGGCCTCGGCCTTGGCGACATCGGTGGGCATGTCCGCGGGCAGGGTGAAATGGAACTCGGTGCCGGTCGGGCGGTGCTCGGTGGCGACGGTGCGGCTCTCGAAGTCCAGCGCGCCGCCATGCTGCTCGACCACCGTGCGGCACAGGCTCAGGCCAAGGCCCATGCCCTCGCTGCGGGTGGTGAAGAAGGGCGTGAACAGGCGCTTGGCGACATCGGGCGCGATGCCCGGCCCGCGATCAGTGACGAAGAAGCTGACCCAGCGCCCCTGCTGGCGCACGCGCAGGGTCAGCACGCGCTTGGCCAGCGGCGTGGCCTCGCCATCCATCGCCTGGATGCCGTTGCGCGTCAGATTCAGCAGCACCTGCTCCAGCATCGTGCGGTCGCAGCGCATGCGTGGCACCGGTGTCGGCAGATCCAGCTCGACCCGGGCGCCGCTCTTGCGCGCCTGCAGGCGCACCAGCGGCATCACCGCCTCGACCAACTGATCGGCACCGACCGGCTCGCGGGCCTGCTCGCGGCGGCGCACAAAGTCGTGGACGCTCTTGATGATGCGGCCCGCCCGCTCCGCCTGCTCGGCGATGCGGCCCAGCGCCTGGTGCAGCATCTGCGGGGTCTGTGCGTCGTTGGCCTCGCGCTCAATCAGGTTCAGCGAACCGGTGGCATAGCTGGCGATCGCCGCCAGCGGCTGATTCAGTTCGTGGCTCAAGAGCGAGGCCATCTCGCCCATCGTGGCCAGGCGGGCCGTGGCCTGCAGGCGCTCCTGCTGCTGGCGCGAGATCTCCTCGACACGGCGTTGCGCGCTGACGTCGAGCACCGCGCTCATCCAGCCGCGATGCCGGCCCTGCGGGTCGAGCAGCGGCGCCTCGAACAGCAGCACCGGAAAGCGCTCCTGGTTCTTGCGCATGAACACGGTCTCGAAGCCGGCACGGGGGTCCTGCTGGGCCTCCAGCCGGCGGGCCAGATTCTTGTAGCGCTCCTGGTACGACTCCCTGTACTCGGGCGGCCAGTAGGGCGGCACGGTGCTGCCCAGCATCTCCTCGGCGCTGAAGCCGACCATGGTGCAGAAGGAAGGGTTGACGTAGGTGATGTTGCCGTCCAGATCGCGGGCGCGCAGGCCGGTGATCAGCGAATCCTCCATCGCCTTGCGAAACGCGAGCGCCTCGGCCAGCGCGGCCTCGACCTGGGCGCGACGGCGCACATCGCGGGCCAGCAGCAGCACGACGGCGAACAGTGCCAGCGACAGGCCCATCACCAGCGCCGTGGCCAGGTTGGGGATCAGCCGCGGCGCGCCGGCGCCGCTGTCCACGCGCAGCTGCAGGGTCAGGCCGGGCAGGTCCACCAGGCGCTCCATCAGATAGACGCCGGCACCGCGCGTCAGGCCGGAGCGTGCCAGCCGCGTGCCGTCACCCTCGACAAAGCTGAATTCATGACCGCGCGCATGGTCGGTGGCGACCGACTCCTCCAGCAGCATGCGCAGGCTGATCGTTGCCACCAGATAGCCGGCGATCTGGCCGGCGCGCATCTGCGGCAGGCACAGATCGACCACCTCCAGGCCCTCGCCGCCGGCCATGGGCACAAAGTAGCTGCGCGAATACAGCTGGGAGCCCTGGCGGCGCGCGGCCACGCAGGCCAGCTCGGGCTCCAGGCCAATGGCATCGCGCGGCAGCAGGGTGAACAGCGGCTGGGCGAAGGGGCTGTCCACCGCCTCATCCACGCCCAGGTTCAGATTGCGCTGCTCGATGCGTAGCAAGGGCCGGTGCTCGCGAAGCAGCTCGGCCGCGTGGCTGCGCCACAGCACCGGGCCGGGCTCGCGCAACCACATCAGCGCCTGCAGGCCCTGCAGATAGCGTGAGGCGCCCTGCTTGACGCGCCCGGCCACCTCGCCGGCCACCTGCTCGACCTGCTCCTGCGAGCGCGTCGCCTCATAGCTGAGCGTCAAGGCCACCAGCAGCGATTGGGCAATCAGCAGCAGTCCCACCAGTGCGGCCCACAGCAGCGGCCTGCGCCAGCGCCGGGCGCGGCCAAGCAGGGGTTCGGAAGGGCGGGGGCTGGGCATGCGCTTGACTGTGAGGGGGAGCTGACAGTATCTGCCTGCGAGCCCGGTGCGGCATGCGCAGTTCCGCGTACCCACAGGCCCGCAGATATGAACGAGACTCCTACAATCCTTCTCCCTGCCGTCAAGCGAGCCACGCCCCATGATCAACTCAGAAGAAAAGAGCGCCCAACTTCGTCAAGCGGCGCTGGAGTATCACGAGTTTCCGACGCCGGGCAAAATCGCCATCGCCGCGACCAAGCAGCTGGTCAATCAGCGTGACCTGGCCCTGGCCTACTCGCCGGGCGTGGCCTACGCCTGCGAGGAGATCGTCGCCGACCCGGCGAACGCCTTCCGCTACACCTCGCGCGGCAATCTGGTCGCCGTGGTCACCAACGGCACGGCCGTGCTGGGCCTGGGCAATATCGGGCCCCTGGCCTCCAAGCCGGTGATGGAGGGCAAGGGCGTGCTGTTCAAGAAGTTCGCCGGCATCGACGTGTTCGACCTGGAGATCCAGGAGAACGACCTCGACAAGCTGGTGGATGTGATCGCGGCGCTGGAGCCGACGTTTGGCGGTATCAACCTCGAAGACATCAAGGCGCCGGACTGCTTCTACGTCGAGCGCAAGCTGCGCGAGCGCATGAAGATCCCGGTCTTCCATGACGACCAGCACGGCACGGCCATCGTCGTTGGCGCGGCGCTGCTGAACGGCCTGAAGGTGCTGAACAAGGACATCACCCAGGTCAAGCTGGTGACCTCGGGTGCCGGCGCCGCCGCCCTGGCCTGCCTGGGTCTGCTGATGAAGCTGGGCCTGCCGCGCGAGAACATCTGGGTCACCGACCTGGCCGGCGTGGTCTACGAGGGCCGCGTCGAGCTGATGGACCCGGACAAGGAGCAGTTCGCCCAGAAGACCGATCAGCGCAGCCTGCGTGAGGTGATCAAGGGCGCGGACGTGTTCCTGGGCCTGTCGGCCGGCGGCGTGCTGAAGGCCGATATGGTGGCGACGATGGCCGAGCGGCCGATGATCTTCGCCCTGGCGAATCCGAACCCGGAAATCCTGCCGGAGGATGTGCATGCGGTGCGCAGCGACGCCATCATGGCCACCGGCCGCACCGACTACCCGAACCAGGTCAACAACGTCCTGTGCTTCCCCTACATCTTCCGCGGCGCGCTCGATTCGGGTGCGACAACGATCAACGACGAGATGGAGATCGCCGCGGTGCGCGCCATCGCCGAGCTGGCCCAGGCCGAGCAGAGCGAGGTGGTGGCTGCGGCCTATGCCGGCGCCAATCTGAGTTTCGGCCCGGAATATCTGATCCCCAAGCCCTTCGATCCGCGGCTGATGATGAAGATCGCCATGGCGGTGGCTCAGGCCGCGATGGACTCCGGCGTGGCCAGCCGTCCGATCCAGGACATGGAGGCCTATCGCGAGAAGCTGCAGAGCTTCGTCTATGCCTCGGGCACGACGATGAAGCCCATCTTCACCGAGGCCAAGCGCGCCAGGAACAAGCGTGTGGCCTATGCCGAGGGCGAGGAAGAACGCGTGTTGCGCGCAGTCCAGGTGGTGGTGGACGAGGGCCTGGCCCGCCCGACCCTGATCGGCCGCCCCGAGATCATTGCGCAGCGCTGCGAGCGCTTCGGCCTGCGCCTGAAGGAGGGCCGCGATTACGACACCGTCAATGTCGAGCATGACGAGCGCTACCGCGACTATTGGCAGACCTACCATCGCCTCACCGAACGCAAGGGCGTGACCCAGCAGCTGGCCAAGATCGAGATGCGCCGCCGCCTGACCCTGATCGGCTGCATGATGCTGCACAAGGGCGAGGTCGACGGCATGCTCTGCGGCACCTGGAGCAACACGGCCATGCACCTGCAGTACATAGATCAGGTGATAGGCAAGCGCGCGGGTGTCAAGACCTTTGCCTGCATGAACGGCCTGATGCTGCCGGGGCGCCAGGTCTTCCTGGTGGACACCCATGTCAACTACGACCCCACGGCGGAGCAGTTGGCCGAGATCACCATCATGGCCGCCGAGGAGCTGATGCGCTTCGGCCTGCGCCCCAAGGCGGCCCTGCTGTCGCACTCGAATTTCGGCTCCAGCAATCAGCCCTCTGCGATCAAGATGCGCGAGACGCTGGCGCTGATTCAGCAGAGCGCACCCTGGCTGGAAGTGGACGGCGAGATGCACGGCGACACCGCCCTGGACGCCAAGTACCGTGCCGAACTGATGCCCCGCAGCACGCTGACGGGCGAGGCCAATCTGCTGGTGCTGCCGAATATCGACGCCGCCAATATCAGCTACAACCTGCTGAAGACGGCGGCGGGCGGCGGCATCGCGATCGGCCCGGTGCTGCTGGGCGCGGCCAAGCCGGTCCATGTGCTGACTCCGTCGGCGACCGTGCGGCGCATCGTCAACATGACGGCGCTGACCGTGGCGGACGCCAACGCGGCCCGCTGAACCACTCAAGCAGCGCGAGACAACGCCCCAATTTGGGGCGTTTTTTCATTGACGGTCGCCTTGGGTAAAATTTGTTTGCGAACGCTTACCCGACGGTGACAGCTCCATGAAGTGATGGAAGGCACTCGCTTTTAGGAACTGTGTGCGCCTACTCACAAGCACCGTATTTCCGGGTTTGGCGCAGGACAGCCTTGAGCTTTTCGCCCTCATTCTGTACCATGTTGCTTTCAGGATTCAGGGTAAACCCGTGTCTTTGCTCAACAGACCCCCAGCGCGGTCAGGCCTTCGCAAGCTCAGCGTCACCATCGCCCTGGTGCTCGCCAGCAGCTTGGTCGGCGTGGCCCAGGCCAAGGGAGTGGCAGCAGACGAGACGGTGGCCTTGGCAGCACTTCCGGTTGAGGCGCAAGCCACTCACCGCCTGGTATTGGCCGGGGGACCCTTCCCCTACAGCAAGGACGGCACGGCCTTTGGCAATCGTGAACGTCTGCTACCCGCCAAGACCAGAGGGTACTACCGCGAATATACCGTGCCCACGAAAGGCGCCCGCAACCGGGGCGCTCGTCGGCTGGTATGCGGCGGCCAGCCACCCACGAAACCTGAGGCATGTTTTTACACCGATGACCACTACGCAAGCTTCAAGCGCGTGCGGCCGTGAGTCGGCGGGGTGTCGAGTTCGTGAACAAGTTTTCGTGACTAAAGGAGGATCGTGACCATGCTGTTGCAGACCGTCCGTCCAAACATCGTGCAGTCCATACGGGCTTATCGAGTGGAGGATTTGATGCAGGCGGCCCAAGAGGCCGGCCAACATTTCCTCTATGCCAATCTGACTTCAGCCCAGTCAAAACAGGATGTGCTGGAGGGCATCGCCCAGTCTTTTCTGTTCCCGGCGCATTTTGGCAAGAATCTGGATGCCTTGTACGACTGCATGACCGACCTGGTCCATAAATCGGGCGCTCAACCCGGCTTTGTGGTGGTGCTGGAGCAGATTCCCGACAGCGTCAAATTCGACCGCGAGGCCAGGGAACAACTGCTCGATGTATTCCGAGATGCCGCCGACTACTGGGCGGATCGAAAGATACAGTTCAGGTGTTTCTATTCTTTTCAGTAGCCCGCTCTCAAGAAAAT
The DNA here is from genome assembly GCA_018780645.1 of Burkholderiaceae bacterium. Lineage (GTDB taxonomy): Bacteria > Pseudomonadota > Gammaproteobacteria > Burkholderiales > Burkholderiaceae_C > Paucibacter. The sequence goes on along the minus strand of JADMJJ010000002.1, from coordinate 157,704 downwards.
GGGTCATGGGAGCGGGCTACTGAGGTGGCCCCCAGCGTCAGCGACAAGCCGGCGCCGAAAAATACATCAAAGGCAGCAGCGAATGCCATGTTCGGCATGAACATGCCGATGATGAGCAGTGCGTTCGACACCGCGATGTGGTTGAACGCGGCCTGACCTACGGTCAGTGCCAGCAACAGAGAAGCGACCCTTGGGTCGCTTTTTTGTTGGCTAGATTGGATTGCGGGATCAGGAAACGGCCAGCGCCAGCGCCAGATACTCCGCCACCGGCACCTCCTCGGCGCGCCGCTGCAGATCGAACTTCCCGGCAAAGCCGCGCTGCTCCAGCCAGGCGCCGAGGGTGTTTCGCAGAATCTTGCGGCGCTGCGAGAAGGCCACGGCGACCAGTTCGCCAAGCAGCTTCTGATCGACGGCCGCCGGCACGGGCAGAGGCAGCATGCGCACGATGGCCGAGTCCACCCGCGGCGGTGGGTCGAAGGCGCTGGGCAACACGTCCAGCACCGACTCGATCTGGTAGCGCCACTGCAGCATCACCGTCAGCCGGCCATAGTCCTTGCAGCAGGGCTCGGCGGCCATGCGGTCAACGACCTCTTTTTGCAGCATGAAGTGCTGGTCCTGCACCTGGTCGACGAAGTCCAGCAGGTGAAACAGGATCGGCGAGGAGATGTTGTAGGGCAGGTTGCCGACCACGCGCAGCTTCTTGCCGTGTTCTGCGGCCAGCGCCGCAAAGTCCACCTTCAGCACGTCGGACTCGATCACGTTCAGGCCGGGCCGCTGACGCAGCCGCTCGGCCAGGTCGCGGTCCAGCTCGATCACGGTCAGCGGGTTGACGTAGGCCAGCAGCGGCATCGTCATCGCACCCAGGCCCGGGCCGATCTCGACCATGGCGTCGCCTGCCTGCGGCTTGATGGCCTGGACGATGTCCTCTATGACGATGCGGTCGGTCAGGAAGTGCTGACCGAAGCGCTTGCGCGCGACATGGTGGGTCACAGGCCGCTCACTGCGAGGCTTCGCCGCGCATTTCGATAAAGGCGCGCGCACGCAGGTCTTTCACCCAGTCGGCAAAGGCTGCTTCGTACTTCTGCTCGCGCAGGGCCGCCTGGGCCTGGGCCCGGACCTGCTTGGGGTCGGGGATGGTGCTGCGGCGCTCCAGCACCTGGATCAGGTGCACACCGAAACGCGACACCACCGGCGCCGAGATGCCGCCAAGGTTCAGCGCATTCATCGCCTCTTCGAACTCGGGCACGAAGCCGCCTGGCGATGACCAGCCCAGATCGCCGCCGTTCGAAGCGCTGCCGTCCTCGGAGTTCTCGCGGGCCACGGCCTCGAACGTGATCTTGCCGGCCTCGATATTGCGCTTGTACTCGGCGAGGCGGCGGGCAGCCAGTTCGGCCGTCAGCTGCGGCGACACGCGCAAGAGCACATGGCGGGCGCGGGTCTGCACCACCGAACCATCGGAGCCGTCCTGCTTCTCGATCAGCTTCAGCACATGGAAGCCGGCGCCGGAGCGCATCAGCTCGGGCGCCACCTCACCCGCCTTCAGGTCCTTGACATGTGCCAGGAAGGCGTCCGGCAGCTTGGATGCGGGCCGCAGGCCCAGCTCGCCGCCCTTGTCCTTGTAGGCGTCTTCGGAGACCTGTTTGGCCACCACGTCAAAGGCCTCGCCGGCCTTGATGCGAGCCAGCGCCGCTTCGGCCTTGGCGCGCTTCTCGGCCAGCACGGCGGCGCTGGCGCCCTCGGGAACGATCACCAGCACCTGGGCGATGTTGTACTGGGCATTGACCTTGCCGGCTTCGCGCTTCTTGGCCAGGAACTCCTCGACGTCGCCCTCGCTGACGCGGATGCGGCCCTGCACCTCGCGCTCGCGCACCCGCTCGACCATCATCTGGTCGCGCAGGTTCTCGCGGAAGCGCCGGTACTCGATGCCCTCGGTCTTCAGCCGCTCACGCAGCTCGGGCAGGCTCAGATTGTTCTGGGCTGCCACATTGGCGACCACGCGGTCCAGCTCGACCTCGTCGATCTTGGCACCGGCTTCGCGGGCATAGGTCAGCACGACCCGTTCGTTGATCAGGCTGTCCAGCGCCGTCTTGCGCAGCTCGATGCTGGATGGCAGGCTCTCGCCGCGCCGCTTGGCCTCCTCGCGGGCCCGCTCGGCTCGCTGCTGGACCTCGATTTCGGTCACCAGGTCCTGGTTGACGATGGCGGCAATCGAGTCGGCCGGGCGGGTGGCTACCTTGGCGGACTGCGCCTGCGCCAGTGGCGCCAGCAACAGGGCGGCCAGGGCGGCGGCAATAAGAGCGGGCTTGAGAGAGGTCGGCAGGTCAGTCATAGGAGGCATCTGTGAGCGCCGCGCGATCCTCGCGCAGCAAGCGGTAACCAGGGATATTGTCCCTCAAGACATTCAGGGGGTTATTCCCTAGCCGGCCCAGGCCCACCAGCTCGAGCTGGAACATCCAGCGCGTGTTCGCTTCGGCGCGTCCGGTGGAGCGGCGCTCGACCACCACGCGGCCTATCCAGCAGCCGGCATCGTATTCGAAGCCGACCAGCGAATCGGTGATGCGGCGGTCCTGCATGCTGTAGAGCACGCGGCCGACGCTGTACCAGCTGCCCGAGCAGGAGCTGCCGCCGGTCGTGGCCTGGCGCACGGCCCCTTCGGTGCGATTGCCGGCCGCCGGGCCCGACAGCGGCCATTGCCAACCCAGCTCGGCCTGCTCGCTCTGGCCGCGGGCCAGTCGGTAGGTGGCATTGATGGTGCGGAAGGGACCCGGCGAGTAGCGCAGGCTCATCACCGAGCGCACGGTGCGGTTCAGGTCCGAGTTGTACTGGATCGCGCCGTCGGCCCACCACTGCGGGCTCAGGTGCGCCGAGCCGAGCAGCAGCAGATCGGATAGCTTCTGCGTGTTGGGCGTGCCCTCGGGCGTGATGCGTTGGTCACGGAACAGCACGCGTTGCACCACCCCCAGGCGCAGCAGCTCGCTGCCGTCGCGCAGCGAGGTCAGCCGCGAGCTCACGCCCACCGTCAGCTGGTGCGCGTCGGAGACCCGATCGACGCCCGAGAACGAGTTGTCGGTGTAGATCGAGTCGAAATTGAAGTCCTTGGCCGCGGCGTCGAAATTGGGCAGGCCCAGCTGGTCTCGAAAGGGTGTGCGCACATAGAACAGCCGTGGCTCCAGCGTCTGCAGCAGCGCGCGGCCGAAGTACTCGGTCTTGCGCTCGAACAGCCAGCCCTGGTCGATGCTGAAGGTCGGCACAACGCGGGAGGCAGACCGGCGACCATCGGCCAGCGACTGATCCAGCTGGTAGCTGGCCGCGTTGAAGGACATACGGGGCTTCAGCCACCAGCCGGTGTCACCCAGGGTCCAGCCCAGATGACCCAGCGCGTGCACCCGCGTGCCCGTGGGCAGGGGCAGTGGCGCGGCATTGCGTGGCAGATCGAAGCGGTTGTACTCCAGGCTCAGGCCGGCGTCGAAGCCGCGCGGCAAGCGCTCGGCACTCCAGCGGGCGCCCAGCTGTGGCGAGCGCTGGTAGGGGGTGTCGATGCGCGCGGCCGGGTCCAGGTCCTGCAGCACCTGCCACTGCTGGAGGCGGCCATACAGGCGCAGCTCGCCGACGGCAGGCGTCCAGGTGCGCGAGGCGCCCAGGTCGGTGGCCAGGAGGCGCGGCGTCAGGCTGGTGATGCCGTGCGGGAAGTCTTTCCAGTAGATGTCGTCCGACACCCGCTCGGCATTGACCTGGTAGCGCCAGTCCATCGCCGCCGTGCCGGTCTGGCTCAGCCCCCATGCCCACCGGGTGTGGCCGGTGATGCGGTCATTGGGCAGCACATCCAGCGACACCTGGCCCTGGTAGCTCGGCGCCAGAAAGCGGAACTCGCTGTCCAGGCCCAGGCCGCGGCGGGTGATGATCTTGGGGGTCAAGGTGGCATCGCGCTGCGGCGCGATATTCCAGTAGTAGGGCACGCCGAACTCGACGCCGCTGCGACTGTCCAGATTGAACTTGGGCGGCAGCCAACCGGACTTGCGGCCGTCGCCCAGGGGAAAGCTCAGCCGCGGCGCGGCCAGTATCGGCACGCCGTAAAAGCGCACCACGGCGCCATCGGCCACGCCCTCATTGGTTTCGAAATCGAGCCGTATGCTGCGCGTGCTCAGCTCCCAGGCGGGGGCGTGGTCCGGGTCATCGGCACGGCAGCTGCTGTAGGTGCCGGCCAGGGCGCGGCTGCGGTATTCGTCGATGAAATCGACCTGCTGGGCCTTGCCGCCGGCACCATTGCTGGCAAAAAAGTAGCTCGGATTGAGGAACTGGCCCTCGAAGCGCTGCACAAAGAGGCGCAGCTCGGGGCCGGTGAAGCGGTTGCCGTCACGCTCGATGCTGACCGAACCCTTGGCCGTGGCCAGGTCGGTGGCCTGGTGGTAGCTCAGGGTGTCGGCCTTCAGGGTCAGGTCACCACGGCGCAGTACCGCATCGCCCTCGGCTCGGGTCTCCTGGTCCAGGCGGCTGCTCAGGCTGGCGGCATCGAGCAGCACCGGTTGGTTCTTGTCGGCCTCGGCGCGCGACAGGGTCTTGCTCGCCGGTCGTGCGATCTGGCGTACCTCGGTACCCACCTGCGACTGGCCCTGTGACCAGGCGCTGCCCGCTGCGCACAGCATCAGGCAGGCGGCCAGGGCCAGCGGCGTGGGCGCGGGCAGGGAGGAGGCGTTGGAACGGGTCTTCAAGGGGCGCAGCACGTCAGCAGCAGCGTCGGTTCGGTTTCGGCGCCGCGAGCGGGTCGGCCGGGTCAAGGGAACGATTCGCCGGGCCATGGAGCCTGTGGGCAAACCGGGGGTTTGTAGAATTGATTATCCATGAGGCCTGTTGTTTTGTCGGCAGGCGCGCCCTGTACCCTTTCCGTATCCACCTCACCCGCCCCCTTCATGACCGCAATCGCCTGGCCCGATGACTCCCGCCGCCAAGACTTCGAGGCCTGGCTGGCGCCGCTGGTGCAAGCCCACGGCCTGCTGCCGCAGAGCCTGCGCCCGGCCTCGGCCGATGCCAGCTTTCGCCGCTATCTGCGCATAGACGCTGGCGACGGCCGGTCCTACATCATCATGGATGCCCCGCCGGCGCTGGAGGATTCACGCCCATTCGTTGACGTGGCGGGCCTGATCACCGATGCCGGCCTGCATGCCCCGGCGGTGCTGGCCCGGGACCTGGAGCGCGGCTTTCTGCTGCTGGCCGACCTCGGCGAACGCCTGTATCTGCAGGAGCTGCAGCAGGCCTCGCCGGGCCAGGCTCACAGGCTGATGTGCGACGCCATTGACGCGCTGGTGCATTGGCAGACTCGCCTGGACGGCAGCAGCCTGCCCGCCTTCGACGAGGCGCTGTTGATGCGCGAGTTGGCCCTGTTCCCCGATTGGTGCGTGGCCCATGAGTTCGGCGTGACCTGGGATGCCGCCCAGCGCGAGCAATGGGACAAGATCTGCCGCCTGCTGGTCGACAGCGCCCTGGCCCAGCCCCAGGTGCCGGTGCACCGCGACTATATGCCGCGCAATCTGATGGTGACCGAGCCGAATCCGGGCATCCTGGACTTCCAGGACGCGGTGCGCGGCCCCATCAGCTATGACATCGCCTGCCTGCTGCGCGACGCCTTCCTGTCCTGGGACGAGGAGCGCGAGCTCGACTGGGCGATCCGCTACTGGGAGCAGGCGCGCAAGGCCGGTCTGCCGCTCGACGCCGATTTCGGCGAGTTCTGGCGGGCGCTGGAATGGATGGGCCTGCAGCGCCATCTGAAAGTGATGGGCATCTTCTGCCGCCTCAAGCACCGTGACGGCAAGCCGCGCTACAGCGCCGATCTGCCGCGCTTCTTTGCCTATGCCACCAAGGTGGCCTTGCGCTACCAGCCGCTGAAACCGCTGCTGGCACTGATCGAGCCCTTGTCGGGCGATGCGCTGCGGACGGCCTATTTCTAGCTGACCTGCTCGGCGGTGACCATCGCCTGGGCCTTGGCCATCGCCGTCGGGCAGCCGGCGGCGATCAGCCAGGGGTCCTGGGCCAGACCGCCGAAGGTTTCGACCAGAAAGTCCAGGAAGGCGCGGGTGCGCTGCGGCAGATAGCGCCGTGACGGCAGGGCCGCGTAGACGCTGTAGGTGACCAGACTCCACTCGTGCAGCACGCGCACCAGCTTGCCCGAGCGCACCGCGTCTTCGATGATGAAGCTCGGTAGCGCGACGATGCCCATGCCGGCGATGGCCGAGGCCATCAAGGTGTCCGGATGGCTGGAGGTCAGCACCGCCTGCATCATCGGCGCTTCCTGCATATCGCCGTCGTCCAGATGGGCGGCGCCTATGGCATGGCTGGCGCAGTTGCGACGCAGCTTCCATTGCTTGGGCACATCGGGCAGGTCCACCACCAGGCCGTCATGCTCGGCCAGCTCCTCGGCCAGCTTCGGCGTACCGCGGCGTTTCAGATAGCTGGGGGCGGCGCACAGCACGACCTCGGACTGGGCCAGCAAGCGGGCGACGAAGTCACCGGACAGCGGTCGAAAGCCCTCCAGCAGAATCGTCAGGTCATGGTCTTCGTCGGGCACATCGGGGTTGCGTATCGCCGTGATGTCCAGCGTGACCTGGGGATAGCGCTCGCGAAAGCGCGGCAGATGCTTGGCCAACTGGTTGACGATGAAAGACGGCGACACGGCAATGTGCAACCGGCCGGCCGGCGTGCTGGTGGCGTCGCCCGCCACCTGCTCGGCCTCCTCGATGCGCTCCAGCACGTCCTGCACGCGCACCAGGTAGAGCTCGCCGGTCTGCGTCAGCGCCAGGCGACGCGTCGTGCGGTTCAGCAGACGCGCGCCCAGGTGTTCCTCCAGATCGGCCACCAGCCGGGTGACCACGGCCGGCGACAGGTCCAGCGCCCGTGCCGCACCGGAGAAGCTGCGCAACTCCGCCACCTTGGCGAAGACGCGCATCGACTGCAGGCGATCCATGGATCGCTTACGGGTGAGCGGCCATCACCTGGGCCACCGCGGCGGTCAGGCGCTTGCCATAGGGCACATGCAGGAACTCGTTCGGGCCGTGGGCATTGCTCTTCGGGCCCAGGACGCCGCAGACCATCATCTGAGCCTTCGGGAAGCCCTTCTGCAACATGCTCATCAGCGGAATCGTGCCACCCTGGCCGATATAGCCCAGCGGCGCACCGAAATGGGCCTGCGAGGCCTCGTTCAGCGCCTTGTCCAGCCAGGGCGACAGCTCGGGCGTGTTCCAGCCGGTCGCGCCCAGGGCGCCGGCCCGGCCGTCGGGCACGAAGGTGACCTTGGCGTTGTAGGGGGCGTTGTCTTCCAGCAGGGTCTTGAGCTTCAGCGAGGCCTCGTTGCCGTCGATCAGCGGCGGCAGGCGCAGCGAGAGCTTGAAGGCGGTGTAGGGCCGCAGCACATTGCCGGCATTGCCCAGGTCGGGGAAGCCCTCGACGCCGGTGACGCTCAGGGTCGGCCGCCAGGTGCGGTTCAGCAGGCCCTCGACCGGATCGGTGGTGGTCGGCAAAGTGAATGCACCATCGGCGCCGCAGGACCAGGGGTAGCGCTTCCAGACCTCGTCCTGCAGGATGGCGGCGGTGGCGCGGGCCTGGGCCACGCGTGCGGCCGGCACCTCGCAGTGGAAGCTGTCGGGCAGCAGGCGGCCGGTCTTGCTGTCTTCCAGCCGGTCCAGCACCTGACGCAGGATGCGGAAGCTCGACGGCACCAGGCCCGAGGCGTCACCGGAGTGGATACCCTCGGTCAGCACCTCGACCTTGAGCACGCCGCTGACCATGCCGCGCAGCGAGGTGGTCAGCCAGAGCTGGTCGTAATTGCCGGCACCGCTGTCCAGGCAGACCACCAGGCTGACATTGCCCAGACGCTCGCGCAGCAGGTCGATATAGATGGGCAGGTCGCTTGAGCCGCTTTCCTCGCAGCTCTCGATGATGCCCACGCAGCGCGGGCGGGGGATGCCCTGCTTGTCCAGCGCCAGGATGGCGGTGATGGAAGCGTAGACCGCATAGCCGTCGTCGGCGCCGCCGCGGCCGTAGAGCAGGCCGTTCTCGTACTTCGGCGTCCAGGGGCCCAGATCACTGCGCCAGCCGCTGAACTCGGGCTGCTTGTCGAGATGGCCGTAGAGGCAGATGGTGTCGGTGCTGCCGGACTTCGTTGCCGGCACCTCGAAGAAGATCACGGGCGTGCGACCTTCGACGCGAATGACCTCCAGCTTCAGGCCGGCCACCTTCTTGCTCTCGACCCAGGCCGCGGCATCGCGTATCACCCGGTCGATATGGCCGTGCTTGGCCCAATCGGCATCGAACATCGGGCTCTTGGCCGGGATGGCGATGTAGTCGGTCAGTGCAGGGACGATTTCTTCATCCCAGGCACGGGCGGCAAAGTCGGCCAGGCCGCCGAGTTCGTCGGCTTGCAGGGGCAGGGAAGGGTCACGGGCATTCATGGGGGCGTCTCCGTCGATCAACGGTCATGGAGCGCGAAGTTTATGCCTCCCCGCAATTCCCTGCGCTCTCAGGGCCAGCGGGTGTTCAGCCAATCGCCCAGCTGAGCCAGCACCTGGGCCTGCTCCGGCTCGTTGAAGATCTCGTGGAACAGGCCGTCGAAGCAGCGCGCCTGCAGCAGGGTCTGCGGCAGGGCAGCGGCAAAGGCGGCGCTGCCGCGCGGGTCCACGCAGCGGTCGGCCCCGGCCCACATCAGCAGCGTCGGCACGCGCCAGGTCGGGCACAGCTCCAGCACTTCCTCGCCCTGGTCGGCGATCATGCGCACCAGGGTCGGTGTGACACGGTTGTGCACCAGCGGGTCGGCCTGGTAGGCGGCAACGACGGCCGGATCCCGCGAGATCCAGGCCGGCTTCAGCCCATTGCCCACCGCCAGGTGTGGAGCGATCGGCCCCAGCAGCGCCAGCGCCAGCTTTTGCAGCGGATTCATGCCGGGGTCCAGTGCCGGCGAGCTGAGCACCAGGCCATCGACGGCCTGGAACCAGTTGGGCATGGCCTGACCGACATTGGCGCCCACGCCCTCGGCCACATAGCGCGCCGCCACCAGGCCGCCCATGCTGTGGCCCAGCAGCACCAGCGGCCGCGCGGCCAGCTGCACATCGCTGCGCACCAACTGGATCACCCGACCCAGGTCTTCGACCAACTGCAGCGGATGCGGAATATCGCCGCGCGCACCGCCCGACGCACCATGGCCACGCTGGTCATGGGCCAGCACCAGCCAGCCCTGACTGTTCAGGTATCGCGCCACATGGTCGTAGCGCCCGACATGCTCTCCCAGGCCATGCACCAACAGCACGCAACCCTTGGTTGCCGAGACTGGCGCCCACTGGCGCAGATGCAATTGAAGCCCGTCCTCGGTGCTCAATGTTTTCATGCGCTGCAGTGTAGGCAGGGCCATCGCCACCGCCCCCCGGTGCTTGCCCGGGGTTGTGGTCGCAGGCCGATGTCGCCTACATGATTGACATGCGCGCTGACAGTGACAAAGTGCGCTGTACCCAACAGATTAGGGATGGACAACCACCATGAATGACTACTTCTCTCTCGACCAGTCGGAACCAGGTCTTGCCCATCTGCAATTGAACCGCCCGGAACGCATGAACACCATGGGCCCGGCCTTCTTCCCGGCGCTGCGCGACGTGGTGCGCACCCTGCACGACCAGGGCAGCACCCGGGCGCTGGTGATCTCCAGCAGCGGCAAGCATTTCTCGGCCGGCATGGCGCTGGACACCTTTGCCGGCGACGACGCGATGCTGGCCACCGGCTCGGCGCGGGCCCGGCTGAGCTTCCAGGACTCGTTGCGCCGCTTGATGGATTGCTTCAGCGCGCTCGACGAAGCCCGTTTCCCTGTGTTGTGTGCGATCCAGGGCGGATGCATTGGCGGCGCACTTGATCTCGCGGCCGCGTGCGATTTGCGTTATGCGACCGGCGACGCCTTCTTCTGCGTGCAGGAGATCAATATCGGCATGGTCGCCGATCTCGGTGTGCTGCAGCGCCTGCCCAAGCTGATACCGCCCGGCGTGGCGCGCGAGCTGGCCTTCACCGGCGAGCGCCTGGGCGCCGAACGGGCGCTGAGCCTGGGCCTGGTCAACGCCCTGCTGCCCGATGCCGATGCGCTGCTGGTCCATGTAATGAAGGTGGCTCGCAGCATTGCCACCAAGTCGCCGCTGGCCATTGCCGGCTCCAAGCTGGCGTTGAACCATGCCCGCGACCACGGCACGGCCGCCAGCCTGCAGCATATGAGCGTGCTGCAAAGTGCGATCTTCGACACCGCCGAGATGGCGCAGGCGATCGAAGCCTGGAAGCGCAAGCAGGCTGCGGACTTCGCACCGCTGGCCGAGGTGGGTCACCCCTGAGATCGCCGGCTCGGCATTCGCCCACCCGCACAGTCCCCTATGGGCGGGCGGCCGTCGAATTCCTATACTGGCCCGAGAGGCCGGCGCATTGACTCGGCACATCCGTCGTTTTGGGCCCCAGATGAACAACTCCGCCGTTTATTCCCTGCTCGGCCCCGCCGAGCCCGCCGTGCCCGTGGTGCTGGACTCCCCGCACTCGGGGCACCACTTCCCGGCCGACTTCGGCGCCCAGGTCGGCGAGTACGATCTGCGTGAGAGCGAAGACACTTATGTCGACGAGCTCTATCTGCCGGCCACGACCAAGGGCGTGGCCCTGCTGGCCGCCAACTTCCCGCGCACCTTCATCGACGTCAACCGTCACGAGGGCGATATCGACCTGGCCCTGCTCGATGGCGCCTGGCCCCATGAGCTGCGGCCCAGCGGCAAGGCCGAGATCGGCAAGGCGCTGATCTGGCGCACCCTGTCCGACGGCCGCGACATCTATGCAGCGCGGCTGCGGCCCGAGCAGGTGCTGCAGCGCATTGCCCAGTACCACCGGCCCTATCACGAGGCACTGCAGCGGCTGCTCAATGCCAGCATGGCGCGTCATGGCCAGGTCTTCCATATCAACTGCCACTCGATGGCCTCGAGCGCCGGGGTGATGGGCGTGGGCCAGGTTGGCGAACCCCGAGCCGATTTCGTGCTCGGCGACCGCGACGGCAGCAGCTGCGGTGCAGCCTTCACCGAGCTGGTCTATTCGCAGCTGCGCGCCAAGGGCTATGACGTGGCCATCAACAAGCCCTACAAGGGTGTGGAGCTGGTGCGCGCCTATTCGAACCCGGCACAGCGCCGCCACAGCCTGCAGATCGAGGTCAACAAGCGCCTGTACATGGACGAGACCACCCGCGCCAAGACGGCCGGCTTTGCGCAGGTGCAGAAGGACTTGATGGAGATGATCCAGGTCTTGATCGCCTTCACCGGCCAGGGCACGCAGCCGCGCCGCCAGGAGTTGCAGCATGGCTGAGTACAGGGTTGAACTGACGCCACCCGACATCGCCCCCTACCGCGCCGGCAATACCGGCGTCGACTATGTGCATTGCCTGGACTCGGGCAAGCCCGGCCCGACGGTGATGATTCAGGCGCTGACCCACGGCAACGAGCTCTGCGGCGCGATCGCGCTGGACTGGCTTTTCAAGCAGAACATCACACCGCTGCAGGGCAAGCTGGTGCTGGCCTTTGCCAATGTCGAGGCCTATGCGCGCTTCGATGCCAAGAACCCCTCCAGCTCGCGCTTCTGCGACGAAGACCTGAACCGCGTCTGGGCCGACGATGTGCTGTTCGGCAAAGGCGATTCGGTCGAGCTGCGGCGCGCCCGCGCGCTGGTGCCTTTCATCGACGCGGCGGACTACCTGCTGGACATCCACTCGATGCAGGAGGCCTGCCGCCCGCTGATGGTCTGCGGCATGCAGGACAAGGGCGCGGCCTTTGCCAAGCGTCTGGGCATGCCCGGCGATCTGCTGATAGACACCGGCCACCCCTCGGGCCTGCGCATGCGCGACCGCGGCGGTTTCGGCGACCCGCTGAGCCTGCGCAACGCGCTGCTGATCGAATGCGGTCAGCACTGGGAGCAAAGCTCGGCCGATGTGGCCTTGGACAGCGTGGTGCGCTTCCTGGCCCTGACCGGCATGGTCGAGTCCGCGTGGGCCGACGCGAACCAGCGCCTGCCGCTGCCGGCCAGGCAGCATGTGATTCGCGTCACCGAGCCGGTGGTGGCGCGCACCGCTTTCTTCCGTTTCCTGAGCGCCTTCCAGGGCCTGGAGGTGATTCCCAAGGCCGGCACGCCATTCGCCCAGGATGGCGAACAGGTCTGGGTCACGCCCTATGACAACACGGTGATGGTGATGCCCTCGCTCAACAACGCCAAGCCGGGCACGACGCGGGTGCGGCTGGGGCGTTTCGAGAACTGATTCAGCCTATGCAGAAGGCATTGAGCTTGTTGCCATCGAGATCGCGGAAGTAGGCTGCGTAGAAACCCTCGCCGCGCGGGCCCGGTGCGCCCTCGTCCTTGCCCCCCAGGGCGAGGGCCTTGGCGTGCAGCGCCTTGACCTTGTCCTGGCTGTCCACCGCCAGGGCCACCATCACGCCGTTGCCCACGGTGGCCGCCTGGCCGTCGAACGGAATCATCACACCGAAGCCGGGCTTGTCCATGCCCGCGCCCCAGGCGTAGCCGCGGCCGAAGTCCATCATCCGCTTGATGCCGATGACGGCAAACAGCGCGTCGTAAAAGGCCGCAGCGCGCGGCAGATCATTGGTTCCGAGAGTTGTGTAGCCGATCATCGGAGTCTCCTGTGGAACGATGTGCTTCAAACCGGCAGCGTGTAGACCTGGGCCTCGCGGCACTCGGCTTCGCTATGGCCCTTCAGTGCCGAGCCCCAGAGCTCGGGGTCCGCGCCAGGCGTCGGCCTGAGTCCGGCCAGCATGCCGGGGATCTCTTCGGTGGCGGAATCCAGGTCGGCGACATGGCGGCGCTGCGCGTCGAACAGCCGTGCCTGCATGGCGCCGGCGGCCTCGATCAGAATCAGGTATTTGACGGGTGGGCTGTGCATGATGCGCCGCCTTCTGGAGTTCCTGTCAGCATAGCATCGGTGCCGGTCGGCGAGGCTCAGCCCCGCTCGAACTTGAAGACTGCCATGCTGGACAGCAGATTGGGCATGCGACGCACGCTGCGGCCATTCTGGATGCCGAAGCTGTCGAGTATGCGCAGGCGGTTCTTGTGGGCCAGTATCTCGAAGTCGGCATAGGTGCCGACGCGGATATTGGGCGTGTCGTACCACTCATAGGGCAGCACACGTGTCACCGGCATGCGGCCCAGCATGACCTGCAGACGGTTGGGCCAGTGGGCGAAGTTCGGGAAGCTGACGATGCCCAGCCGCCCGACCCGCGCCGTCTCGCGCAGCATGGCCTCGGTATTGCGCAGATGCTGCAATGTTTCCAATTGCAGCACGACGTCGAAGCTCTGATCCTCGAAGATAGACAGGCCATCCTCCAGGTTCAGCTGGATGACGTTGACGCCCCGCTGCACACAGGCCAGCAGATTGGCGTCATCCAGCTCCACGCCGTAGCCGCTGCAGCCCCGGTGCCTTTGCAGATAGGCCAGCAGCTCGCCGGTGCCGCAGCCCAGGTCGAGTACGCGCGAGCCCTCGGGCACCAGGGCGGCTATCGTCTCCATCACCTGCAGATCACTCATGCCAGTTCCCCCGCGATGCGTTTGAAGTAGGCGCGCAGCACGCCGTGGTAGCGCGGGTCTTCGAGCAGGAAGGCGTCGTGCCCATGAGGCGCGTCGATCTCGGCATAGGACACATCGAGCTTGTTGTCGAGCAGGGCCTTGACGATCTCGCGAGAGCGCGCCGGGGCAAAGCGCCAGTCCGTCGTGAAGCTGGCCAGCAGGAACTTGCAGCGCGCGCTGGCAAAGGTGCGGCTCAGATCGCCGCCATGCTCCAGCGCCGGATCGAAATAGTCAAGCGCGCGGGTGATCAGCAGATAGGTGTTGGCATCGAAGTAGTCGCTGAACTTGTCGCCTTGGTAGCGCAGATAGCTCTCGATCTGGAACTCGATGTCCTGGGTGCTGTAGCCGAGTTCGGTGGCGCGCAGCTCGCGGCCGAATTTTTGCTCCATCACATCGTCGGACAGATAGGTGATGTGGCCTATCATCCGCGCCACGCGCAGGCCGCGTTTCGGGATCACGCCGTGTTCGTAGAAGTGGCCGCCATGGAAATCTGGGTCGGTGATGATGGCGCGGCGCGCGACCTCGTTGAAGGCGATGTTCTGCGCAGATAGATTCGGTGCGGTGGCAATGGCGATGCAGTGGCGCAGCCGATCGGCATAGCGCAGCGACCAGTCCAGCGCCTGCATGCCGCCCAATGAGCCGCCCAGCACAGCAGCCAGTTGCCCGATGCCGAGGTGGTCGAGCAGGCGGGCTTGCGCATCGACCCAGTCCTGCACGGTGACGACCGGGAAGTCGGCGCCGTAGACCTTGGCGGTCGCCGGGTTGAGATGCATGGGGCCGGTCGAGCCAAAGCAGGAGCCCAGGTTGTTGATGCCGATGACGAAGAACTTGTCGGTGTCCAGCGGTTTGCCCGGGCCGATCAGGTTGTCCCACCAGCCCTCGCTCTTGTCCTGGCCCTCGTAGGTGCCGGCCAGGTGGTGGCTGGCGTTCAGCGCGTGGCAGACCAGCACGGCATTCGATTTGGCGGCATTCAGCCGGCCATAGGTCTCATAGACCAATTCGTAGCTTGGCAGCTGCGCACCGCTCTTCAGTGGCAGCGGCTGTTCGAAGCGCAGCGACTGCGGCTTCACATGACCCAGGCTTTCCATGGGATGCCTCCAGAAAAACAAAACCGGCGCCGCTGCTGAGGTGCGGACGCCGGCGTGATTCGTGGCATCCCTCTTTAGCGGCATTTTTAGAGCGCCCGCAATTCGGAACAAATCGGCGCTGTGGGAACGGAGTATAGCCAAGAGCCCTCTCGGCATTTGGCAATCCGACCCGACTTGCAATTACTGGGCAAGTGACCAATAATCGCGCCATGGCACGCCCTTCACAAGCCCAGGACCAGGCCCTGCTGCAAAGCGGCCGCGAGTTGTTTGCCGATGCCGGCTGTGCCGGCCTGTCGGTGCGCAAGTTGGCCGAACACGCCGGCGTCAACCCGGCGATGTTTCACTACCACTTCAAGAGCAAGGACCTGTTCCTGCGCACCTTGCTGCAGCAGATCTACGAGCAGATGTTCGAGTCGCTGCAGCTCGAAGCCAGCCATGAAGGCCCGGCCCTGCAAAGGCTGGAACAAAGCCTGCTCGCCGTGGGGCGGTTTCTCGGCGCGAACCGGCGCGTGATCGCCCGCGTCTGGGCCGATGCCCAGGGTGGCGAGGCGGTGGCGCTGGACTTCATGCGCGCCAACGCACCGCGCCATCTGCTCCTGCTGATGGGTTTGCTGGACGAGGCCGAGCGCGACGGCGCGATCGCCGCCATGCCTGGCCTGCAGCGCTTTGTGTTCCTGATGAGTTCGGTGCTGGCGCCGATCCTGATCGCTGGTGGGGTGGCGAATCTGGGCGTGGCGCCCGTCGCCGTGGCCGGAATGCTGGAGCCGCAAGTGCTGTCCGACGACGCACTGCGGGCCCGCATCGCCCTGGCCCTGAAGGCGCTGGCGCCCACCGGACCCGGACCCCGTTCCAAAGGCAAATCCCATGCGTAGATTGATTCTCCTGAGCGCCCTGATCGCGCTGACCGGCTGCGGCAAGCCCGCGGCGCCCGCCTGGTCCGGCTATGCCGAGGGCGAGTACATCTATCTGTCATCGCCGGTAGCCGGCAGCCTGCAGGCGCTGAATGTGCAGCGCGGCCAGCAGGTGGCCCAGGGCGCGGCCCTGTTCACCCTCGACGCCGAGCTGGAGCGTGGCGCCAGCGCCGAGGCTCGGGCCCGGCTGGACGCCGCCCAGGCCCAGGCCGCCAACACCGGCAAGGGCCGGCGCAGCGACGAGATCCGGGTCGTGCAGGCGCAGCTGGCCCAGGCGCGCACGCAGGCCGGCCTGGCCCAGCGCGAGCTGGAGCGCCAGCAGCAACTGGTGGCCCAGGGCTTTGTCTCGGCAGCTCGTATCGACGAGGCGAAGGCGGCGGTCACCGCCGCCCAGGCCCGGGTGGCAGAACTGAGCGCCAGCCTCCAGGTCGCGCAGCTGCCGGCCCGCGTGGACGAGCAGCGCGCCGCCCAGGCCCAGGGCGAGGCCGCCCGCCAGGGTCTGCAGCAGACGCTGTGGCGCGAGCAGCAGAAGCAGCGCAGCGCGCCGGCCGCCGGCCTGGTCGCCGACACCTTCTTCCGCGTCGGCGAATGGGTGCCGGCCGGCCAGCCGGTGCTGGCCCTGCTGCCCGCAGGGCAGGTGAAGCTGCGCTTCTTCGTGCCCGAGGCCGAGCTGGCCGGCATCGCGCCGGGGCATATCGTGAACGTCGGCTGCGATGGCTGCGGCGCCGCCATCAAGGCGCGCATCAGCTTCATCGCCACCCAGGCCGAGTACACGCCGCCGGTGATCTACTCCAACGCCCAGCGCAGCAAGCTGGTGTTCATGGTCGAGGCATTGCCCGAGGGCGCGGATGCCAGCAAGCTCAAGCCCGGGCTGCCGGTCGATGTGCGCAGGGCTGCACCATGAGCGATCTCGCCATCGACGTGCGCGGCCTGAGCAAGATCTACGGCGGCCGCGCCGTCGTCGACAAGGTCGATCTGCAGGTCAGGCGCGGCCGCATCTGCGGCTTTCTGGGCCCCAACGGCAGCGGCAAGACAACGACGATACGGATGCTCTGCGGCCTGCTGACGCCTGACGCTGGCGAGGGTCAATGCCTGGGCCTGGACATTCAGCGCGAGGCGGCGCAGATCAAGCGCCAGGTCGGCTATATGACGCAGAAGTTCGGCTACTACGAAGACCTGTCGATACGCGAGAACCTGGATTTCGTCGCACGGTTGTTCGAGCTGCCGGAGCGCAAGCGGCGCGTCGATGAAGCGCTGCAACGCCTGGGCCTGGTCGAACGCCAGCAGCAGCTGGCCGGCTCGCTGTCCGGCGGCTGGAAGCAGCGCCTGGCCCTGGCCGCCTGCCTGCTGCACGACCCTCAATTGCTGTTGCTCGACGAACCCACCGCCGGCGTCGATCCGAAGGCGAGGCGCGACTTCTGGGACGAGATCCACCGCCTGGCCGACCAGGGCATCACCGTGCTCGTGTCGACTCACTATATGGACGAGGCCGAGCGCTGCCACGAGCTGGTCTATATCGCCTACGGCAAGGTGCTCGCGCGCGGCACCGAGGCGCAGATCATCGAGCAGGCCGGCCTGCATGTCTGGTCGATTCAAGGCGCGCTCAACGGCCTTGTCGATGGGTTGAAAGCCGCGCCGGGCGTGCTCAGCGTGGCCGCCTTCGGCAACTCGGTGCACGTGGCCGGCCAGGATGCGGCGCTGCTGGAGCAGGCGCTGGCGCAGCTGCGCGCCAAGCCCGGCCTGACGATCACCGCCGCAGACGCGAACCTCGAAGATGTGTTCATCAGCCTGATCGCCCAGGCACCGGATAATTTCGCTGCGAAGGCAAGCCCATGAGCGCCCGCTACTCCTGGCCGCGCATGTGGGCCGTGTTCATCAAGGAGTTCCAGCAGATGATGCGCGACCGCCTGACCTTCGCGATGGCGGTCGGCGTGCCCATACTGCAGCTGGTGCTGTTCGGCTATGCGATCAACACCGACCCCAAGGGCCTGCCGACGGTGCTGGTGGCGCAGGACAACGCGCCGATGGCACGCAGCCTGGTGGCCGCCTTGCAGAACACAGGCTACTTCCAGATCACCGCGGTCAGCGGCAGCGAACGCGAGGCCGAGCAACTGGTCGATGACGGCAAGGTCCAGTTCATGATCGTCATCCCGCCGGACTTCTCGCAGCGCCTGGTGCGCGGCGAAAAGCCGGTGCTGCTGGTCTCGGTCGATGCCACCGACCCCTCGGCCTCGGGCAATGCGATCGCGGCGCTGAACCAGCTCAGCCAGCAGGCACTGCGCCACGACTTGAAGGGGCCGCTGGCGCAGTTGCAGCAGCAGGCGCCGCCCTTCGAGTTGCGCATCCACCGCCGCTACAACCCCGAGGGCCTGTCGCGCTACAACATCGTGCCCGGGCTGATAGGCACCATCCTGACGATGACCATGGTCATGCTGACCTCGCTGGCCATGACCCGCGAACGCGAGCGCGGCACGATGGAGAACCTGCTCGCCACGCCGGTGCGTCCGGCCGAGGTGATGGTGGGCAAGATACTGCCCTATGTCGTGGTCGGCTATGTTCAGCTGGGCGTGATACTCGGCGCCGCCTGGTTGTTGTTCGAGGTGCCGATGGAGGGCAGCTTCGCGCTGCTGATGGCGATGATAGGCGTCTTCATGCTGGCCAATCTGGCCGTCGGCTTCACCTTCTCGACGCTGGCCCGCAACCAGCTGCAGGCGATGCAGATGACGTTCTTCTTCTTCCTGCCGTCGATGCTGCTGTCGGGCTTCATGTTCCCCTTCCGCGGCATGCCGCAATGGGCCCAGTACCTCGGCGAAGCGCTGCCGCTGACGCACTTTCTGCGCATCGTGCGCGGCATCCTGCTCAAGGGCAATGAGGCTGCGCAGCTGCTGCCGGAGCTGTGGCCGATGCTGCTTTTCCTATTGCTGGCCGGTGCGGTGGCGCTGAAGCGATATCGGCAGACGCTGGATTGACGGTGGCCCCCGGATTGCATCCGGGCTACCGGAGCCCGGATGGAATCCGGGGCTCAATCCCCCCGCAACAACTGCTGACGCGTGACCCGCTCCGGCGCAAACGAGGCCTCCAGCCGCGCCATCAGCCGCTGCGCCTTGGCCGAGTTGTCGCCGCCGAAATTGCACACATAGACATCGAGCGTGACGGCGGCCTTCTCGGGCCAGGTGTGGATGGCCAGATGCGACTCGGCCAGCAGCACCACGCCGGTGATGCCGGCGACCTGGCCCTCCGCGGCGGGCTGAAAACGGTGGAACAGCTCGCCGACGGCCAGCAGGCCCGCTTCGGCGACGGCCGCTAGGCACAGCATGCGCAGCGCGGTGACGTCGGTCAGCGGCGCCAGGCCGGCCGGGCAGCCGTGCAGATCGGCGGTCAGGTGCAGGCCTTGCATAAGGCGTCAACCAGTTAAGGGCTTGTGCGGCATGCGGCACTATAGCCGCGCGTCTTCGGGTAGGCTGCGCGCTCGAATCTTTGGAGAACCACCGTGCAATACCGACGTCTGGGCCGCAGCGGCCTGCAAGTGAGCGAGCTCTCGCTGGGCTCCTGGGTGACCTATCACAATCAGGTTGACACCAAGTCCGCCACCGAGATGCTGGCCGCCGCCTTCGACGCCGGCGTCAACTTTTTCGATAACGCCGAGGTCTATGCCAAGGGCCAGAGCGAGGTGGTGATGGGCGAGGCCTTCAAGGCCCTGAAGTGGCCGCGCCTGAACTACATCGTCTCGACCAAGTTCTTCTGGGGCCTGGACCGCGACGGCCATGCCACCAACCGCCGCGACACGCTGAACCGCAAATACCTGATGCAGGCCATCGACGGCTCCCTGCAGCGCATGCAGCTGGACTTCATCGACCTGATCTACTGCCACCGCCCCGATCCGCATACGCCGATCGAGGAGACGGTGCGCGCGATGAGCGACATCATCAGCCAGGGCAAGGCGCTGTACTGGGGCACCAGCGAGTGGAGCGCCGCTGACATCCGCGCCGCCTGGGAAATCGCCGAGCGCCACCACCTGCACAAGCCGGTGATGGAGCAGCCGCAGTACCACCTGTTCCACCGCACCCGCGTCGAGCAGGAATATGCACGGCTGTACGACGAAATCGGCTTGGGCCTGACGACCTGGAGCCCGCTGGCCTCGGGCCTGCTGACCGGCAAGTACATCAAGGGCGTGCCCGAGGGCAGCCGTGGCGCGATGGAGAGCATGAGCTTTCTGCGCGACGGCCTGACCGACCCGGCCAAGAACGCCGCCGTGGCCCAGCTGGCCGAGATCGCCGCCGAGCTGGGTGGCAACGTCGCTCAGCTGGCAATTGCCTGGCTGAACAAGAACCCGCGCGTCAGCACGGTGATTCTGGGCGCCAGCAAGCTCAGCCAGCTGCAGGACAACCTCGGCGCGCTGGAACTGACGCCGAAGCTGACGCCCGAGGTCTTGGCCCGCATCGACGCGATCGCCAAGCCGCTGGCAGTCTGATGCACTTGCGGGCCAGACCTTGCCGTCCAGGCAAGCTCTGGCCCCAACTGACTAGATATTGCGATCGAAGCCCTGCTGCAGCAGCAGGGCCTGCAGCTCGCAGGAGATCTTGCCCATCGCGATCGGGCTGTATTTGAGTTCGCTGGTGTAGAACTGGGCCAGTGACTTGATGTCATGCTCGGCGAAGCGGGCCGCCATATCGGGGCCCATGCTCAGATAGCGGTTCCAGCCGCTGACCTCGCGGGCCTCGTACAGCGCATCGATCTCGGCCTCGCTGTGCGGCTGATAGACCTCGTCGTGCACATAGGCGCGCAGCGGCAGGCGGTCACGGGCCTTGGGCGCCTCGTCGGGGTATCCCACCACCAGGCTGGTGACCGGGAACACCGTCTCGGGCAGCTGCAGGAATTCGGCGATCGCCGGTGCCTGGTTCAAGGTCGTGCCCATATAGCAAATGCCCAGGCCGCGCGCCTCGAAGGCCAGGGCCACCGTCTGCGACAGGATGATGGCGTCGAAGGCCGCGACCATGAAGCCGTGGAAGTTGTTGAAGTTGTCGCGCGCCTCGCGCATCTGCAGCCATTGTCGTGTGCGTGCGGTGTCGGCATTGAAGGTGATGACCAGCGGCGCCTGCAGCACCATGTCCTGCTCCAGGTGCAGCTCGTAAAGGCGTTTGCGGCGCTCCTCATTGCGCGTCAGCACCATGCTGAAGGTGTTCAGATTGCCCGAGCTGGAGCTGCCGGCAATTGACTCGCTCAAGACCTCGTCTATCAGCGCCGGCTCGATGGGCGTGCTCTTGTACTTGCGGATCGAGCGGTGGGCGCGCAGCAGCGGCGAGAGATCGGTGGTCGTCATCGGTGAGTGCCAGTGTCAAGAGTTGTTGAGGGCGTTCAGGCGTTCGACGGTGCCGACATCGGTCCAGGGGCCCGGATAGAGCTCCGCACCGATGCGGCCGGCCGCAATGCCGGCGTCCAGCAACGGCCGCAACGCCATGCGCGTGCCGGCTTCGATGCTGCCGAACATCGCCGCGCGAAACAATCCGACGCTACCCCAGGTGTGGCGCTGTTCGCCCTGCAGTGCGGCCCGGCCGGCCGGCGAGATCGCGAAATCGCCCTGCGGGTGGTGCGGGGCATTGGGCACCAGCCACAAATGGGCGTCGTCCTGACCGTCGGCAAAGCGCTGTGCACGGCCCGCCTCGAAGCGGAACTCGGGCAGGAACACATCGCCGGAGACCACCCAGAAGGCCTCGTCGTCATCGGCTTGCAGCAGCGGCAACGCGGTGGCAATGCCGCCGGCCGTCTCCAGGGCGCCGCCGTACGTTGCCTGCTCGTCCGAATAGTGCAGGCGCACGCCCAGCCGGCTGCCGTCGCCCAGCCGGGCCGGGAACTGCTCGCCCAGCCAGGCGGTGTTGATGACGATGTCGCGCACGCCGCCGGCGCGCAAGGCCTCGACATGCCATTCGATCAGCGGCTTGCCGCGCACGACCAGCAGCGGCTTGGGGGTATGGTCGGTCAGCGGGCGCAGCCGTTCGCCCCGGCCGGCCGCCAAAATGAGTGCTCGCATCGGCCCGAGTCTATCGGGCCTGCCGGGGACTTGACCGATGCCAAGTGGGTTGGCGAGCTTCCCCGTTTAAAATCAGTGGTTTTCCCCAACCCCAACACGGATCTCCCATGGGCCAAACCGCTGACAGTTCCACTTCCTTGATGGCCAACGCCATCCGCGCCTTGGCCATGGATGCCGTGCAACAGGCCAATTCCGGCCATCCCGGCGCGCCCATGGGCATGGCCGAGATCGCCGTCGCGCTGTGGCGCCGTCACCTGAAGCACAACCCGGCCAACCCGCAGTGGCATGACCGCGACCGCTTCGTGCTCTCCAACGGCCACGGCTCGATGCTGATCTATGCGCTGCTGCACCTGACCGGCTATGACCTGCCCGTCGAGGAACTGCGCAATTTCCGCGTGCTGCACAGCAAGACCCCGGGCCACCCGGAGCTGGGCATCACTCCGGGCGTGGAAACGACCACCGGCCCGCTGGGCCAGGGCATCACCAATGCGGTGGGCATGGCGCTGGCCGAGAAGCTGCTGGCCAAGGAATTCAACCGCGACGGTCACGCCGTCGTCAATCATCACACCTACGCCTTCCTGGGCGACGGCTGCCTGATGGAGGGCATCAGCCACGAGGCCTGCGCCCTGGCCGGCGCCTGGAAGCTGAACAAGCTGATCGCTCTGTACGACGACAACGGCATCTCGATCGACGGCAAGGTCGCCCCCTGGTTCATCGACGACACGCCCAAGCGCTTCGAGGCCTATGGCTGGAACGTCATCGCCAATGTCGACGGCCATGATGTCGACGCCGTGGATGCCGCGATCGCCAAGGCCAAGGCCAGCAGCGACAAGCCGACCTTGATCTGCTGCAAGACAGCCATCGGCAAGGGATCGCCCAACCGCGCCGGCACGGCCAAGGCCCACGGCGAGGCGCTGGGCGCCGAAGAGATCAAGCTGACCCGCGAAGCGCTGGGCTGGACGCACGAGCCCTTCGTCATTCCCGAACAGGCCTACGAGGCTTGGGACTGCCGCCACACCGGCCTGGCCGCCGAGAGCGCCTGGGTCGATGCCTTCGAAGCCTATGGCAAGGCCTACCCGGAGCTGGCGCTGGAACTGAACCGCCGCATGAACGGCGAGCTGCCGAAGAACTTCGCCCAGACCGCCGTCGATGCGGTCGTCGCCGCCCACACCAAGGGCGAGACCGTGGCCAGCCGCAAGGCCAGTCAGATCGCGCTGGAAGCCTTCACCGGCGCCCTGCCCGAGCTGCTGGGCGGCAGCGCCGACCTGACCGGCTCCAACCTGACCAACACCAGCCACACGCCGGCCCTACGCTTCGAGGCCGATGGCGCTTCCAACGGCGGCCGTCACATCAACTACGGTGTGCGTGAATTCGGCATGGCCGCGATCATGAACGGCGTGGCCCTGCATGGCGGCTACATCCCCTACGGCGGCACCTTCCTGACCTTCAGCGACTACAGCCGCAATGCGATCCGCATGGCAGCGTTGATGAAGCTGCGTGTCGTCCATGTCTTCACCCACGACTCCATCGGTCTGGGCGAAGACGGCCCGACGCACCAGAGCATCGAACACGCCGCCAGCCTGCGCCTGATCCCCGGCCTGGACGTCTGGCGCCCGGCCGACACGGCCGAGACCACGGTGGCCTGGACCATGGCCATCAGCAATAGCATCCGCCCCAGCGCCCTGCTGCTGAGCCGCCAGAACCTGCCCTATGCGCCCAAGCGCGGCCTGGACGAAATCGCCAAGGGCGCCTACGTGCTGGCCGAGCCCAGCGAAGTCGGCATGAAGAAGGCCAAGGCGGTGATCATCGCCACCGGCTCCGAAGTGCAGCTGGCGATGCGCGCGCAAGAGTTGCTGGCGCTGGACGGCATCGCCGTGCGCGTGGTCTCGATGCCCAGCACCTCGGTGTTCGACCGCCAGGATGCGGCCTACAAGAAGAGCGTGCTGCCCGCCGGCCTGCCGCGCATCGCCGTCGAGGCGGGTGTGACCGACTACTGGTGGAAGTATGGCTGCGCCGCCGTGGTCGGCATCGATACCTACGGCGAATCGGCCCCGGCCCCGGCGCTGTTTAAGCATTTCGGCTTCACGGCCGAGAACGTGGCGGCCACGGTCAAGGTGGCGCTGGGCAAGAAGCGTTGATTTCGAAGGGGTGCATGGCGCCCCTTTTTTCTTAGGTTTCTATTTTTTGTTCTCAGGAGACTCAGATGACGATCAAGATCGGTATCAACGGCTTCGGCCGCATCGGCCGCATGGTGTTCCGCGCCGCCATTGCCAACTTCAAGGAAATCGAAGTGGTCGGCATCAACGACCTGCTCGAGCCCGACTACCTGGCTTACATGCTGAAGTACGACTCGGTGCACGGCAAGTTCGACGGTGAAGTCTCGGTCGATGGCAATACGCTGGTCGTCAACGGCAAGAAGATCCGCCTGACGCAGGAGCGTGATCCCGCCAATCTGAAGTGGAACGAGGTCGGCGCCGACATCGTGATCGAGGCCACCGGCCTGTTCCTGGACAAGGCGGGTGGCGAGAAGCATCTGGCCGCAGGCGCCAAGAAGGTCGTGATGTCCGCACCAAGCAAGGACGACACCCCGATGTTCGTGTTCGGCGTCAACGACAAGACCTATGCCGGCCAGGCCATCATCTCCAACGCCAGCTGCACGACCAACTGCCTGGCCCCGCTGGCCAAGGTGCTGAATGACAAGTGGGGCATCAAGCGCGGCCTGATGACCACCGTTCACGCCGCCACGGCGACGCAGAAGACCGTTGACGGCCCGTCGAACAAGGACTGGCGCGGCGGCCGCGGCATCCTGGAAAACATCATCCCCTCGAGCACCGGCGCCGCCAAGGCCGTCGGCGTGGTGATCCCTGAGCTGAACAAGAAGCTGACCGGCATGTCGTTCCGCGTGCCGACCTCGGATGTCTCGGTGGTCGACCTGACCGTCGAACTGCTGAAGGAAGCCAGCTACAAGGAAATCTGCGCCGAGTTCAAGGCCCAGAGCGAAGGCGCGCTGAAGGGCGTGCTGGGTTACACGGAAGACAAGGTGGTGGCCACCGACTTCCGCGGCGACGCCCGCACCTCGATCTTCGATGCCGACGCCGGCATTGCGCTGGACTCGACCTTCGTCAAGCTGGTGGCCTGGTACGACAACGAGTGGGGCTACTCGAACAAGGTGCTGGAGATGGTGCGCGTCATCGCCAAGTGATACCCAGGCCTGCCATCAAGGCATGCTCGAAGGCCCCTCGCGGGGCCTTTTTTCATGGTGCGGCGGGGCTAAGATGCTCACTTCACCCATCCCTGCACGCCAACCCACGCCCATGATCATTGCCTGGAATCTCTTCACCCCGGGAGCTGCCCTTGTCGGCGGCCTGCTGATCGGACTGGCGGCGGCGCTGTATCTTCTGGGGGTCGGGCGGATCGCGGGGATTTCCGGCATCGTTGCCACGCCCTTGCGTGCGCTGCTGGGGCAGTCCAAGCTGCTGGCGCAACCGACGGAGTTGCTGTTCCTCGCCGGCCTGCTGCTGGCGCCCTGGATCTGGCAGATGGCTGCACCGCTGCCGGCGGCAGCTGTCGATGTGGGCCCGCTGGCGCTGGTGGTGGCAGGGCTGTTGGTCGGCGTCGGCGTGCGCATGGGCCAGGGTTGCACCAGCGGCCATGGTGTGTGCGGGCTGAGCCGCTTCTCGCTGCGCTCGCTGGTCAATGTGCTGGCCTTCATGGGGGCGGGTTTCGTCACCGTGTTCCTGCTGCGCCACGCGTTCTGAGGCTGATACATGACACACTATCTGATCGCGCTCGTCAGCGGCCTTGTCTTCGGCCTGGGCCTGATCGCCAGCGGCATGACCGATCCGGCCAAGGTGAAGGGTTTTCTGGATCTGTTCGGCGCCTGGGACCCGAGCCTTGCCCTGGTGATGGGCGGTGCCATCGCGGTGGGCGTGCTTGCCTTCGCACTGGCCAGGCGCCACAGCTGCTCGTGGACCGGTGAACCGTTCGAGATCCCGCCCGGCACCTTGATCGACCGTCGCCTGATCGCCGGTGGACTGCTGTTCGGCGTCGGCTGGGGCATTGCCGGCTTCTGCCCGGGTCCGGCCCTGGTGTCGCTGAGCAGCGGGCTGCCGGCCGCCTGCTTGTTTGTGCCGGCCATGCTGCTGGGCATGTGGGCCCATGACTGTTTCGCCTAGGAGGCCGCGATGCTGATTTTCCGCCAACTGTTCGACCCGACCTCGTCGACCTACACCTATCTGCTTGGCGACTCTGCGTCCGGCGAGGCCGTCATCATCGACCCGGTGTTCGAACATGAGCGCCGCGATGTGGCCCTGCTGCGCGAGCTGGGTCTGCGTCTGGTCGCTACGCTGGACACGCATGTCCATGCCGACCATGTGACCGGCGCATGGCTTCTCAAGCAGCGCTGCGGCAGCCAGATCCTGCTGTCCGAGGCCGCCGCGGCGGAGAATGCCGACCGCCTGTTGACACATGGCGATCACGTCAAGTTCGGCACCCGCCATCTGGAGGTGCGGGCCACGCCGGGCCACACCAGCGGCTGCCTGACCTATGTGCTGGACGATCAGCGCATGGCCTTCACCGGCGACAGCCTGCTGATACGCGGCTGCGGCCGCACCGACTTCCAGCAGGGCAGCCCGGGCCGGCTGTATCACTCGGTGCATGAGCAGATCCTGTCGCTGCCGGCGGCCTGCCTGCTCTATCCGGGCCATGACTACCGCGGCCTCACCGTCACCAGCGTGGCCGAGGAGCGGCGCTTCAACCCGCGCCTGGGCGGCGATGTCGACGAGGTCGATTTCACCGGCTATATGAACCACCTGGGTCTGCCCCACCCGAAGCTGATGGACATCGCCGTGCCGGCCAATCTGCGCTGCGGCAGGCCCGAGGCCGAGGGCCAGGGGGGTGACAGTGCCGATTGGGCGGCGCTAACCTGCACCTTCAGCGGCATCTGGGAGATCCAGCCCACGGTGCTGGCCGAGCGCATTGCCGGGGCCGGTGCGGGCGAGATCCAGGTCGTCGACGTGCGCGAGCCGCAGGAGTTCACCGATGTGCTGGGCCATATCCCGCAGGCCCGCCTGCTGCCGCTGTCGGAACTGGCGGCGCGCGTCGGCGAGCTGGATGCCCAGCGCCCCGTCGTTGCCGTCTGCCGCTCCGGCGCCCGTTCGGCCCAGGCCACGGTGCTGCTGCAGAAGTCCGGCCTGAAGCGGGTCGCCAATCTGGCCGGCGGCATGCTGCGCTGGCGGGCCGAGGCGCTGCCGGTGGAGGGCGGTGCAGAGTGAGCGAGCTTTGTCACCTATGTACGGTCCTGTAGCCATTGTGTGAACAGAGGTAAAGCGCCTCTTATTTGGCGCTTTTTGGCTTCCAAAGCGGCGCCGACTCGGGTCTGATGGGAGGATGATCGTGGTCTGCGCCTCAGCAGCCACTCCACCCGTCACCGGAAGGGCCTTTCACTATGAAGCTCCTGCGCTCACTCCTGCTCGGCACCGCGGTTTCCGCGATGCTGCCCCTGCTGCCCGTGCCGACAGTCGCCGCTCAGGCGGCCACCACGATGACGGCCACCAGCAACGCGCGGCTGATCGTGCGCTTCAAGGCCACGGCCGCCAGCGTGCGCGCCAAGGCCCTGTCGGCCAGCGCCAGCGCCAGCGACGCGGCCACCACCACCCAGAGCCGGGCGCTGAGCCTTGGCCAGCGCATGGGCGTCACCCTGGCCGGTGGCCGCGCTGTGGACGAACGCACCCAGGTCGTCACCGCCAGCGGTGTCGATGGTGCCGCCCTGGTCAAGCGCCTGAGCCAGGATACCGAGGTCGAATGGGTGGCTATCGATCAGCGCCGCAAGCACTATGCCGCGCCCAACGACCCCCTGTTCGAGACCGTGCCGACAGGCAGCGGCGGCCCCACCAGTGGTCAGTGGTATCTGAAGGCGCCGGATGCGGGCGGTGCTGCGCGTCCAGACGGCAATATCTCCTCCAGCATCAATGCCCTGGGCGCATGGGAGCGCACCACCGGCAGCGCCAGCATCGTCGTGGCCGTGCTCGACAGTGGTGTGCGCTACGACCATCCGGACCTGGCCGGTAAGCTGCTGCCGGGCTACGACATGATCAGCGAGAACCTGGTGTCGAATGATGGCGACCTCCGCGACAGCGATGCCAGCGACCCCGGCGACTGGCTCACCAGCGCCGAAAAGGCCGCCAACAGCTTCTACAAGGACTGCGAGGTCGAGAACAGCTCCTGGCACGGCACCCAGGTGGCCGGCCTGATCGGTGCGGCCAGCAACAACGGCGTGGGCATGGCCGGCGTGAGCTGGGGCTCGAAGATCCTGCCGGTGCGGGTGCTGGGCAAGTGCGGCGGCTATGACACCGACATCATCGCCGGCATGCAATGGGCGGCCGGCATTGCCGTGCCCGGCGTGCCTGCAAATCCGAACCCGGCCCGGGTGTTGAACATGAGTCTGGGTGGCCCCGCCAGCTGCGACCCAACGCCGAGTACGGAGGCCGGCAGAACGGCCACGCTCTACCGCGAGGCCATCGCCGCCGTCTCCGCCAAGGGCGCGGTGGTCGTCGTGGCCGCAGGTAATGGGGATCCCATCCTTGGCGGTCGTGAGGTCGGCCTTCCGGCGAACTGCCCTGGAGTGATTGGCGTGGTTGCGCTGCGCCACCTCGGCAGCAAGGTCGGATTTTCTGACCTCGGGCCCGAGATCACGATCGCCGCGCCGGGCGGCAACTGCGTCAAACTGGGCGTCGGCGAGGCCTGCCTCTACCCGATGCTCAGCACCTTCAATGCCGGCACGACATCGCCCGGCGCATCCATCTACACCGACAGCTTCCGTGCCGCCTACGGCACCAGCTTCTCGGCACCGCTGGTCAGCGGCACGATCGCGCTGATGCTGTCGCAAAAGCCCACGCTGGCTCCGGCCGAGGTCATCAGCCTGCTCAAGAGTACGGCCAGGGCCTTCCCAAGCTTGGTCTCCAAAAACGCCGATGGTAGTGATGTGCCCCAATGCGTGGTACCCAATGGCAACTACCAGCTCGAGTGCTACTGCACCACCACCACCTGCGGCGCCGGCATGCTGGATGCCGCGGCCGCGGTGGCTGCCGTCACCACGGCCGCGCAGGCCCGCATCACCTCGACCCCCGCCACGCCTCAGGCCGGTGACGCGATTCAGCTCAGCGCCAGCACCAGCGCGGCCGCCACCGGCCGCACGATCGCCGGCTATGCCTGGACCCTGGTCAGCGGCGGCGGCATCGTCAGCGGCTTCAGCAGCGCCACCAATGCCAGCACCGCCGCCCTGGCCGCAGCCACCGGCGCCGGCATGGTGACGGTGCGCCTGCAGATCACCGACGATCAGGGCGCTGCCACCACCAGTGAGACCAGCATCACGGTGGTCGCCGCGCCGGTGGTCGTGCCCCCGGTCGTCACTCCGCCGGCCACCTCCTCGGGCGGCGGTGGTGCGATGGGCTTGGGTTGGTTGTTGGGGTTGGCGCTGGCCGCCCTGGGCATGGGCCTGCAGCGCAGGGTTTCGTAGTTGCCAGCCCCGGATTTCATCCGGGCTACGTATGCATTTGTAGCCCGGATGCAATCCGGGAAAAGTTCAGCGGCTGGCAGCTGCGGAGGCAGCCGCCACCGCGGGTGCCGCCTCACAGCGTGCAAAACCTGCCCCCTGCAGCTTGGGCAACCAGGCGGGGTCGGCCTGCGCCAGGCGCAACTGATGCTGGGTCAGGGCGGGGCTCAGCTGCATCACCCGCAGGCCCTTGATCAGCCGCTGGCTCAGCGCTTCCATGGCCTTCTCCGCCGCCGCCTCCGAGTCATGTTTGCTGATCAGCAGGCTGGGATCTTCGGCCGGCAGGCCCTTGAGTGGCTCAAAGGGCACGCGCATGCGCTTCAGCGTTTCTTCCTTGCGGGTCTGGAAGTCGCGGCTGGGCATCTTGATCGTCAGCACGGCCCAGACCCCCGGGCGCTCGGTGCGTTGGTCGGCGATGGCCCCGGCGGGCACGCCGGCACGCTCGAGCGCGGCGGTGGCGCTGCGCAAGGCGTCTTCGCCGCTGAGCAGGGCGGTTTCCAGGCAGATGGGCTGGGCCACGACCGGCGGCGCCGGCAGTGCCGGAGCCACCTTGATCGAGTCCGGTGCCAGCTGGCGCTTGAGCCGCTCGGGCTCGCGCCCGCCGTGGGCCGCTTGGCCGGTGATCTGCTCCAGCCATCCGGAACTCCAGGCCAGGAAGCCCAGGTTCAGCACCAGCAGCATCAGCACCAGGCCTCGAAGCATCTGCGTCACAGCGTCGTCTGGGTCAGGCGCACGCTGACTTCGCCGCCGTTGAGGGCCTGCAGACCCTGCGCGGTCTGCAGCAGCAGTTCGCCCTGGGGCGAGATGCCACGGGCGACTCCCTCCAGCGCACCGGCGGTGATGGCGCGGCCGTTCAGCGCGTCGCGGCGCTGGTAGCGCGCCAGCCAGGGCGCGAAGCCCTGGGCCTGGAAGTCGAGCAGGGCCTGCACCAGCGGCTTGGCGATCAGGGCCAGGACTTGCGGGGCGCTGGCATCCAGGTCCAGCTCCTGCATGCAGGCAAAGCCGCTGCTCAGCGCATTGAGGCTGTCGGTGTCGCGCCAGGCCGGGGCAATGTTCAGACCCACCCCTATCACCGCCATGCGGTGGCCGCCGGCAGGCACGGTCTCGATCAGCACACCGCCGAGCTTGCGGCCGTCCAGCCACAGGTCATTGGGCCACTTCAGGCTCAGGCGCGGGGCTTCATCGCCTCGACCCTCGTGCCAGGGCTCCAGCGCATCGGCCAGGGCCACGCCAACGACCAGGGACAGGCCCGACCAGTCGCTGAGCTCCAGCGGCACGGCCAGCGAGAAGGTCAGCGAGGCGCCGCTGCTGGAATGCCAGGCCCGGCCCATGCGGCCGCGGCCATGGGTCTGGTGCTCGGCCACCAGCAGGCAGGGCTGCAAATCATGCTGGCGGCGGCCGAAGGGCTGGGCCTCGCCGGGATTGCGGCCCTCGGCGCGGACGCGCTCAATCAAGGTCGAGTTGGTGGATTCGGTGCGGGCCACGACCTCGACGCTGAGGCCCGGCAACAGCGGTTCCAGCTGTTGCCAGAGGGCCTCGCCTCCCCAGTGCTGGTGCGGTGGCGGCAGATACTGGGACTCGGTCATGCTGGGCGGGCGCGTGTCGTCATGATTTGGGTGCCAACATGGTGCCACGACACTTCTTTGCTCCGCAACGGCATTCGAACTGTTTTTTCAACTTAGGGGTGTAGCGCTCGTCGATCACCAGGCCGTAGTCGTAGAACAGCTCCTCGCCCGGCTTGATGGCGCGCAAGGCCTTGATGAAGATACGGCCGTCGGCCTCGTCGGCTTCGCAATTGGGCTGGCAGGCATGGTTGATCCAGCGCGCCGCATTGCCGCCCACATTGGCGTCGATGACGCGCTCGTCATCGATGTGGAAGTAGAAGGTGTGGTTGGGCTGGCTGGGGTCGTGCGGGTGGCGGCGCAGCGCCTCGGGCCAGTCGATCACCTGGCCCTTGTATTCGATGATGACCTCGTCGCGCTGCAGCGCGGCCAGGGCGAACACGCCCTTACCATGCACGCCGGAGCGCCTCACCTGGATGCGGCGCCCTCCGGTGGACGGGGCAACCGGAGATTGGAGGACCAGGCTTTTTCGTGAGGCTGCTTGCGTCATCGACTTGTTTGGGTACATTGAAATCATGGGTGCGCGCGTGCGTGTGCGTGCGCGTGAGAGCCCGGATTGTAGGCAGGTGTTGGAAAGACACCGGTTTGATCACATAGAAAGAAACATGAGCAAGTCACTCATCATTGCGGAAAAGCCCTCGGTGGCGCAGGACATCGTGCGCGCACTCACGACCACATCGGGCAAGTTCGACAAGCACGACGAGTACTTCGAGAATGATCGATACGTCGTCAGCTCGGCCGTCGGCCATCTGGTGGAGATCAAGGCGCCGGAAGAATTCGACGTCAAGCGCGGCAAGTGGAGCTTCGCCAATCTGCCGGTGATACCGCCGCGTTTCGACCTGAACCCGATCGACAAGAGCAAGGGCCGCCTGAACGCACTGGTCAAGCTGATACGCCGCAAGGACGTGACCGACCTGATCAATGCCTGCGACGCGGGGCGCGAGGGTGAGCTGATCTTCCGGCTGATCGTGCAGTACGCCGAGCCGGCCAAGGGCCCGCTGAACAAGCCGGTACAGCGGCTTTGGCTGCAGTCGATGACGCCGGCCGCCATCCGCGACGGCTTCGAGAAGCTGCGCAGCGACGCGCAGATGCTGCCGCTGGCCGATGCCGCGCGCTGCCGCTCGGAGGCCGACTGGCTGGTGGGCATCAATGGCACGCGGGCGATGACGGCCTTCAACTCGCGCGACGGCGGCTTCTTCCTGACCACCGTGGGCCGGGTGCAGACGCCGACCTTGTCCATCGTCGTCGAACGTGAAGAGAAGATACGCAAGCACATCTTCCGCGACTACTGGGAGGTGCGCGGCAATTTCGACGCGCAGGCCGGCCAGTACATCGGCAAGTGGTTCGATGCCAAGTGGAAGAAGAATCCGGACGATGCCGAACAGCGCGCCGACCGCGTCTGGAGCCAGGCCGAGGCGGACGCAATCGCCGCCGCCGCGCTGGGCCAGCCCGCCACCGTCACCGAGGAAAGCAAGCCCAGCACCCAGGCCAGCCCGGGCCTCTACGACCTGACCACGCTGCAGCGCGAGGCCAACTCCCGCTTCGGCTTCTCGGCCAAGACCACCCTGAGCATCGCCCAGGCGCTGTACGAGAAGCACAAGGTGCTGACCTACCCGCGTACCGACTCGCGCTATCTGCCCGAGGACTATCTGGCCGTGGCCAAGCAGACCGCCGAGATGATTGCCAGCGAGGACCTGCCGGGACCGCTGCGCGAGCTGGCGATGCACGCCAGGAAGGCGCTGAAGGAAGGCTATATCAAGCCGACCAAGAAGGTGTTCGACAACGCCAAGGTCTCGGATCACTTTGCCATCATCCCGACCTTGCAGGCGCCGCGCAGCCTCAGCGAGATCGAGGCCAAGCTCTATGACCTGGTGGTCAAGCGCTTCCTGGCGGTGTTCTTCCCGGCGGCCGAGTTCCAGGTCACGACGCGCATCTCGACCATCAAGGCCCAGGGCCAGGAATACAACTTCCAGACCAATGGCAAGGTGCTGGTCAAGCCGGGCTGGCTGGCCATCTACGGCAAGGAGTCGCAGACCGATGACGCCGCCGATGGCAGCGGCGCCAACCTCGTGCCGGTGCAACCGGGCGAAGTGGTGCGTACCGAGAGCGTCGACGTGAAGGCGCTTCAGACCAAACCGCCGGCCCGCTACACCGAAGCGACGCTGCTGTCGGCGATGGAGGGCGCGGGCAAGCTGATCGATGACGACGAGTTCCGCGAGGCCATGGCCGAGAAGGGCCTGGGCACGCCAGCCACACGGGCGGCCACCATCGAAGGCCTGCTGACCGAGAAGTACATGCTGCGCGAGGGCCGTGAGCTGATCCCCACCGCCAAGGCCTTCCAGCTGATGACGCTGCTGCGCGGCCTGGACATCGAGGACCTGACGAGACCTGAGCTGACCGGCAACTGGGAGCACCAGCTGGCCGAGATGGAGAAGGGTAAGTTGAACCGCGCGGTCTTCATGGCCGAGATCGCGGCAATCGCCGAGCGCGTGGTGCAGAAGGCCAAGGAATACGACCGCGACACCATCCCCGGCGACTACGCGACCCTGAAGGCCCCCTGCCCGAACTGCGGCGGCGTGGTCAAGGAGAACTACCGGCGCTTCACCTGCGTCGGCAAAACCGCTGACCTGTCAAGCGACGCTGAAGGCGTCGCGGCCGAGGGCTGCGGCTTCTCGGTCGGCAAGATCCCCGGCGGCCGCAGCTTCGAACTGCACGAGATCGAGCAATTCCTGACGAACAAGAAGATAGGCCCGCTGGAGGGCTTCCGCTCCAAGGCCGGCTGGCCTTTCACCGCCGAGCTGGCCCTGGTGTTCGATGACGAAATCAAGAACTGGAAGCTCGAGTTCGACTTCGGCGAAGACGCCCGCAAGGCCGAGGGCGACGGCGAGCCGGTGGACTTCAGCGCGCAGGAGAGCCTGGGCGCCTGCCCCAAGTGCGCGGGCCGTGTGTTCGAGCATGGCAGCAACTATGTCTGCGAGCACAGCGTCGGCGCGCACGTGACCTGCGACTTCAAGACCGGTAAGGTGATCCTGACCCAGCCGATCGAGCATGCCCAGGTGCACAAGCTCCTGACCACCGGCAAGACTGATCTGCTGGAGAACTTCGTCTCCAACAAGACCCGCCGCAAGTTCAAGGCCTTCCTGGCCTATGACAAGAAGGAGGGCAAGGTCAGCTTCGAGTTCGAGCCGCGGGCGGCCAAGCCGGGGGCGAAGACCACGGCCAAGCCCGCCACCAAGACCGCCGCCGCAGAGGAGAAGGCGCCGGCCAAGGCCGCGGCGAAGAAGGCGCCGGCCAAGAAGGTTGCTGCGAAGAAGGTGGCGGCCAAGAAGGTGGCGGTCAAGAAGGCCTGACCCCGCCCTGAGGCGCCGGGCCGGACACAGGCTCCAGCCCGCCCCCCTGCAGGATAGGCTCGCGCCGCAGCCGCTCGGCCGCAAAATCCACAAAGGCCCGCACCTTGGCCGGTGCCCGCCGCCCGGCCGGGTAGACGATGTGCACCGGCACCGGCGGCGGCTCGAACTCGGCCAGCACGATGCTCAAGGCGCCGCGGCGCACCGCTTCGGCCGCCTGGTAGGCCAGGCAGCGGGTCAGGCCGTGGCCGGCCAGTGCGGCGCCTATGCCCACATCGCTGAGGTTGCTGACCCAGTCTATCGTCGGTGTGACGGTCTGCTGCGCCTTGCCCGAACCGAACTGCCAGGGCTGGGCGACCACGCCATCGAAGGAGAAGCCTATCGCCCGGTGACGGGTCAGGTCTTGCGGTTGTTGCGGCCGGCCATGGCGCGCCAGATAGTCCGGCGAGGCGACGACGACGCGGCGTAGCGCCCCGACCTTCAGCGCGGTCAGCCCCGAGTCGGGCAGCTGGGCGATGCGCACGGCCACGTCCATGCCCTCGTCGAGCAGATTGACCAGACGGTCGGCGAACAGGGTGCGCAGCTGCACGCGGGGATGCTGGTGCAGAAAGTCCTGCGCGATGGCCGCCACATGCAGGCGGCCGAACATCTGCGAGGCGGTGAGCGCCAGCACGCCACGGGCCTCGCTCTGCACGCCCGAGGCCGCGCCCTCGGCCTCGTCCAGATCGGCCAGGATGCGGCGACAGTCGTGCACAAAGCGCTCGCCGGTGTCGGTCAGGCGCACGCTGCGGGTGCTGCGCTGCAGCAGCAACACGCCCAGGCGCTGCTCCAGCGCCGCAATGGCGCGTGTCATGGCCGGGGCCGAGACGCCCAGCCGCCGCGCCGCCGCCGCAAAGCCCTGGGCCTCGGCCACGGCGACAAAGCAACGCAGGCTGTCCAGATGGTCCATTGATGCAAATCCTGTAATTCTGAATGGCTGACTATGAGGATTCCAATCAAGACATGCAATACCTAAGCTTGGCCTTGTCATGTCAACACCTTGGAGCCTCGCCTCATGAACACTCCGCTGCGTCTGCACCGCCTCGCCATCTCCGGCCACTGCCATCGCGTTGAGCTGATGCTGTCGCTGCTGGGCCTGCCCTACGAGAATGTGGAGGTCGATCTGTTCAAGCGCGAGCAGAAGTCCCCCCGCTTCCTGGCCCTGAACCCGCTGGGCCAGGTGCCGGTGCTGGAGGATGAGGATCTGGTGCTCAGCGACAGCAATGCCATCCTGGTCTATCTGGCCCAGCGTTATGCGCCGGATGCCGGCTGGCTGCACAGCGACCCGGCCGCAGCCGCCCGGCAGCAGCGCTGGTTCAGCCTCGCCGCCAGCCTGCTGGACGAGGGGCCGGCGACGGCACGCTTCGGTGCGCTGATCGGGCGCGAGGTCACGCCGCAGAGCCAGGCCACGGGACACAAGTTGTTCGCACTGATGGAGGCCGAGCTGAGCGTGCATCCCTTCCTCGTCGGCGGCTCCCGCAGTCTGGCCGACATCTCGCTATACAGCTACACCTCGCAGGCACCCATCGGGGGCATCTCGCTGGCCGACTATCCGCACATTCGCGCCTGGCTGGCCCGTGTCGAGGTGCTGCCCGGCTTCATCCCCTTGCCAAGCGCACTGTCATGAGCGGCACCCTCTTTCATGCCGGTGAACAGGCGCTGCAGGAGCGGGTGGGCGTGCGCGAGCGCCTGGAGCGCGGCGCGGCCAGCTTCATGCGCGACTACATGCCGGACCAGCACCGCGAGCTGTTCCACAAGCTGCCGACCCTGCTGCTGGGCGCGCTGGATGCGCAGGGCCAGCCCTGGGCGACGATGCTGGGCGGCGCGCCGGGCTTCGTCAGCACACCGGATGCGAGGCAGATGCGGATCGAGCTGGGCCGCCGCGGCGATGACCCGGTGCTGCAACAGCTGCAGTTCGGCGCGGCCATCGGCGTGCTCGGCCTGGAGCCGCACACGCGGCGGCGCAACCGGATGAATGGGGTGATAGCGTCCATCGACGAACACGGCCTGAGCATCGAGGTGCGGCAGAGTTTCGGCAACTGTCCCAAATACATCCAGGCCCGCGAGCCGCTGAGTTTTCACGCACCAACGGATCAAGCACGCACACTGGCTCTGGGGCCAGGTCTTGATGCCACGGCCCTGGCGCTGATAGGCCGCAGCGACACGCTGTTCATCGCCAGCGCCTCGGGGGCCCGGCCCGGCATGGACGGCGGCGAGGGGGTAGACGTTTCACACCGCGGCGGCGAGCCGGGTTTTGTGCAGATCGAGCCGTCGGATGGCGCGACGGTGCTGACCCTGCCCGACTATCCCGGCAACCAGTTCTTCAACACGCTGGGCAATCTGAATGCCCATCCCCTGGCCGGCCTGCTCTTCGTCGACTATGCCAGCGGCGATCTGCTGCATCTGGCGGCGCGGGCCGAGATCCTCTGGCCGCAGGATGCGCCGTTCGCCTTCCATCGCTGGCCCGGCGCGCAGCGCCTGCTGCGGCTGCGTGTGTCGGCAGGCCTGCGGCGCCCGGCGGCCCTGCCCTCGCGCTGGAGCGAGGCGCTGCCGGCGCCGCAGTTCCAGGCGCTGCGTGCGGCATCGCCCTGACCGACCTTCGGCGGGCGGGATTTCGTAAGCCGGGTGGGCGGGATCGGTGCGATCTGCGATTTGACAGAAAATAGGGGGCAGAACCCGAATCGCCTCCCCAACTTCGCCATCTCCTGCCCATGTCAACCATACTTCAAAACCTTCCCGCCGGCCAGAAGGTCGGTATCGCCTTCTCCGGCGGCCTGGACACCAGTGCGGCCCTGCACTGGATGCGCAACAAGGGGGCTATCCCCTACGCCTACACGGCCAATCTGGGCCAGCCCGACGAGCCGGACTACGACGAGATTCCCCGCAAGGCGATGCAGTACGGTGCCGAGAAGGCGGTGCTGGTGGACTGCCGCTCGCAGCTGGTGGCCGAGGGCATTGCCGCGCTGCAGGCCGGCGCCTTCCACATCACCACCGCCGGTGCGACCTACTTCAACACCACGCCGATCGGCCGTGCCGTCACCGGCACGATGCTGGTGCAGGCGATGAAGGAGGACGAGGTCAATATCTGGGGCGATGGCAGCACCTACAAGGGCAATGACATCGAGCGCTTCTACCGCTACGGCCTCTTGGCCAACCCGGCGCTGAAGATCTACAAGCCCTGGCTCGACCAGCTCTTCATCGACGAGCTGGGCGGCCGCGCCGAGATGTCGGCCTTCATGACGGCGGCCGGCTTCGGCTACAAGATGTCGGCCGAGAAGGCCTACTCGACCGACTCGAACATGCTGGGCGCCACCCACGAGGCCAAGGACCTGGAGCACCTCAGCAGCGGCATGAAGATCGTCAACCCCATCATGGGCGTGGCCTTCTGGCGCGAGGACGTGGCGATCAAGCACGAAGAGGTCACGGTGCGCTTCGAAGAGGGCATGCCGGTGGCACTGAACGGCCAGACTTTTGCCAGCACGGTGGATCTGCTGATGGAGGCCAACCGCATCGGCGGCCGCCACGGCCTGGGGATGAGCGACCAGATCGAGAACCGCATCATCGAGGCCAAGAGCCGCGGCATCTACGAAGCCCCGGGCCTGGCTCTGCTGTTCATCGCCTACGAGCGCCTGATCACCGGCATCCACAACGAAGACACGATAGAGCAGTACCGCGACAACGGCCGCAAGCTCGGCCGCCTGCTTTATCAGGGCCGCTGGTTCGACCCCCAGGCCATCATGCTGCGCGAGACCGCCCAGCGCTGGGTGGCCCGGGCCGTCACCGGCGAGGTGACGATAGAGCTGCGCCGCGGCAACGACTACTCGCTGCTCGACACCCGCTCGGCCAATCTGACCTACAAGCCCGAGCGCCTGAGCATGGAAAAGGTCGAGGGTGCCTTCACGCCGCAGGACCGCATCGGCCAGCTGACGATGCGCAATCTCGACATCGTCGACACGCGCGAGAAGCTGATGACCTATTCGCAGGTCGGGCTGCTGACGCCGGGAACGGCGAACTCATTGCCGGCGCTGAAGAACGGCTGAACTTGCGCCGCAAATGAAACGGGGGCAGTGCGTAATGCGCTGCCCCCGTTTTGCTTTGTGCCTCGGCCGAAGCCGGGGCTGGCCGGCGCTCAGGCCTTCTTGCGACGGACCATGAAGCCCATGGCGGCCAAACCGGCCAGCATCAGTGCGTAGCTCTCGGGCTCGGGCACGGCGGCGGTCAGGGTGTAGCTGCCGGTGCCCATGCCGTTGGCTGTGGTGTAGGACAGATAGGCATCGGCGATGCCGAAGGGGCTGCTGACCATGGACAGGGCGGGGGTACTGCCAGAGTAGCTGACTTCGACACCCAGCAACATGCCGTCAGTGAACACGGCGATCGGTGCGGCTTCCGCGCCGGCGAACGAGAAGACCTGGCCAAAGGCGTTCAGCGTCCAGCCGCTCAGTGCCAGTGTCTCGTCGCCGCTGTTGGTCAGCGCCAGTTCGTCATAGCTGAAGCTGCCGCTGAAGGCCGAATTGGGCAGGGGGCCGTTGCCCTCGGTGATGCCGGTGAAGCTGAAGGTGGCGGCCTGGGCGGCGCCCAGGGCCAGGGTGGCGGCCAGCGCCAGCAGGGTGTTGCGGATCATGTTGATAGTCCTCGAGATGTGAATGGTTTAGAACTTGAAGCTGCTGGAATTCATCGCGGCGCAGCTGACGTTCTTCAGGGATACGAGCGGGCGGCTCCGGTTCGGGCCGGCGGCGCCATCGGTATCGAAACCGACGACGGCGCTGGTGCCCGACATGGCGCAGGTCACGAAGCCCTGGCCCAGCGGGTCGGCGCTGACGATGCCCAGGCCTTGCAGCAGCTTGGTCAGCACCAGCGTGTCAACGCCCGGCTGGAAGTCGGTGATGGTGTCTCCGCCGTCGAGCACGCTGCTGTAGACGAACTGGTCGCGTCCGCCCTTGCCGGTCAAGGTGTCGCCACCGGCGCCGCCCTCGATCACATCGTCGCCATCGGTGCCGACGATCGCGTCGCGGCCGCCGGTGCCCGTCACCGACTTGACCAGGTTCAGGCCGAGGATGACCGGATCATGGTCCGATGAGCGATAGGCGGTGGGCGTGTAGTAGTCCGGGCCGCAGGTCGCGCAGACGGGCTGCTTGAACTCCTGGTTGTAGTCGATGATGGTCGGCTCGTCTGCATTGATGTGCCAGTTGTTGGCGCCGACGATCTTCGGTGTGATCGACGGGGTGGCCAGCGCATGGTCCAGACGCCCGGCCATGCCGTCGAAGACATAGGAGTAGGCGCTGGGGTTGAAGCGGCCGAGCTGGTCGATGACGAAGCCGTCTTGCGTCAGCGTGTGGATAGGGTCTTCCTGGGCCAGGGCGTTGAAGTCGCCGAGCAGTATCACGTCCTGGGTGCCGGCAGCGGCCTGCACCTGGGTCACGAAACTGCGCAGCTGCTGGGCCTGCTCGACACGGGTGGCGTTGAAGCAGCCCTGCAGATCGCCCTGGTCGGCGTCCGGGTCGCCAGCGCCGGGGCAGCTGCCCTTGGACTTCAGATGGTTGACCACCACCGCGAAGCGCTCACCGTTCGGTGCGACGAAGCCCTGCGCAAAGGTCGGGCGGTTGTTGACCGGATGCGGGTCAGAAAGCGTCGAGCCGCTGATCAGGCCCAGAGTGGCCGGCTTGTAGATCAGGGACACGCGGATCGCGTCGGTGCCGGTGTCGGCCGGCAGCGGAGCGGCCGCATAGACCGTGCCGCCGATGGCCGTGTTGAGTGCCTCGACCAGGGTCTGGGTGGCGGCATTGCCGTTGTTCTGGATCTCCATCAGGCCGATCACGTCGGCATTGAGGGCGCGCAGATTGGCCACGATCTTGTCGCGCTGGCGCACGTACTCGGCGAGGTTGTTGGCACCGCGACAGTTGCCTGCCGAGGTGCTGGCACCCAGCGTGCAGCCCTGGCCGCTCTGGCCCAGCACATTCTGGCCGTTGGTGAATGTGGTGAAGTAGTTCAGCACATTGGCGCCGGCTACGCGCAGATTGCCGCCGGGCGATTCGGGGGCTGCGGTGCGCGGGTTGCTGCGGGCAAACACCGGGGTGGCGACCGGCTGGATGCGGTACATCGTGGCGCCGGTATTGCTGGAGGTTGCCAGGCCATAGTCGACCACGCCGACGATGGTGTCGGTCGTGTCTCCGGCGCGCACCGTGTTGTCGGCGCCGATGTAGGGCGTCGGGTTGACGTTCTGCGCCGAGCTGCCATCGTCCAGTATCACCGTGCGGCGCAGGTTCTGCGTCAGCAGGGCCTGTGCGTCGACGCCGGGGCGCAGCAGATTGGTGGGTGACATCAGGCGCTCGCCGCCCGACACGGTCAGCTGGCCATAGCGGCCCAGGAAGAAGTTCTGCTGCACCATCAAGGGTCCGGTCAGCTTGACCAGCATGCCCTCGTAGGGCTCCAGGCCATCGGCGCCGAGCTGGGTCAGGTCGACCTCGACCGGGGTGATGGCGTTGCCCGAGCTTTGCACGGAGATGCCGCTGACCGTGGTCAGCTGGGTGACCGGGTTGGCGGCGGATTGCGCGCTGGCGCCGGTGTTGAACTCCGCCACCTTGGCGCTGAGCGAGATCTTCTGGCCGACCGTCACCGTGGGCGCCGTGCTGGTGAAGACAAAGATGCCGTCCGAGGTGCCCGGATCGCCGTCGCCATCGCTGTCCTGCAGGTAGAAGCCATTGCCCATCAGCTTGGTGACCACGCCACCGGTGCTGACGGTCTGGTCCTTCATCGGGCTCTGACTGCCGCTGCCCTGGATCGTGTAGATCGGCGTGGCACCGCTCACGGCGACATTGATGCTGCAGCTGGCGCTCTGGGCCTCGTTGTTGGACCACAGCAGGTCCATCGTGTAACTGCCAATGGCCACGTCACCGGCGACCGAGATCTTGGCCGTCGCCGAGCCGCCGTCGGCGGCTGCGGGCGTGACCTCGTCCAGGCTGAAGCCGGTCGGCCAGGTGCCCACCTTGGTGGCGCCGTTGACGATGCTGTCGGCATCCTTGGCCGTGACGGTCACCAGACCGGGCTTGCCGGCTGCCGCCGAGCCAGCCGGGCATTCCGGCACGATGGGCGCATCCACGATGACGCCGCCGCAAACGTTTGCTGGCGATGAAGAATTGCGCGGCGTCGGGGCTGCTATGGCGAAGTCGGCGCTGTTGGCATCGGTGTCGGTACAGCCTGCGGCATTGCGAATGGCTGCGGTGCTATTGCTCAGGGCCGCAGTGGGTGCGGTCTCGAAGCCGTTGGCGCCACCAAAGCCGACCAGGTCGACAACGCTGCCGCCCACCGGATTGTTGCCGCTCAGGGCCGTGGTGCTGGACACCAGGGCCACCTTGCCCTGGGTGCCCGACATTGCGATGGTGCCAATCTTGTCGGCGGTGGGCAGATCGGTGGTGCCGCCGGCGCCTGCGGCCTGCTGCACGAGCAGGTACTTGCCGGGCTGGAGCAGCACATCAGGCAAGGTCGTGACCTGCCAAGTCGTGCCGCTGCTGCTCGCATACTGCACCGACCAACCACTCACGCTGACCGGCGCCGCGCCGGCATTGAAGACCTCGATGAAGTCGTTCCGGTAGGTGGCGCCGTTGTTGCCGCCGCCGCCATAGACTTGGCTGATGACCAGGCCATTGGCCGAGGCCAAGGCCGCGGGCGCCGCGAAGGCGGCCGCGAGAAGTGAGACAAGTGGTTTGAGTTTCATTGACGGGACCGATGGTTGAGTGGCTTGGGGAGACCAGTGCGGCAAGGCGTGGCCGGTGGGTGGGTTCCGGTGCTGGGGCGCCGGTGAATCGTGCCTGTCGTTTGTGCAAAATGGCACGGATCTGGCCGTTATAGCGGTTCACGCCGCAGCGCTTTACCGAGTAAACCATGAGGTCCATGACGGGCCTGTGACGAATGGCGTATAGGGTAAACACCAGGTTTTGACGCCCTTAACAGGTCGCGACTCGGATCTTTCCCTCGGTGAGTTGAGTGAAATTGAAAAAAATTGACAGAAATAGGGCAGGACTTAAACTGTTTTGATGATTCTTTGGCGTGCGGCATGCGAGGCGCGCATCTGCCGGCAAGGGCTTCAGGCTTGTGTGGTCAAGCGGTTGTGTCGGCGCACCCGATTCGGGGGGGGCGGGCCCGGTCCTGAATCAGCAGCCAGAGCAAAGGCATGAACGAAGCAGTCGAGATGTTTGTGCCCGATGATGTTGTGGCTGCCCTTTCGACGGCCATTACGGGCCTGCGCGGACGCGAACGCACCAGCGTCCTGGTTCGCCTGGCCTGGCAGTTGCGCCAGCGCGATATGCGCCGTGCGCTGAGCCTCTGTGATGAGGCCGAGTCGGCACTGCTCGGGGCTTCGCCTGCGACCGACCCGGTGCCAGCGGCTCGCCTGGGCCTGGTGCGCGCCGAGTCGGCCTGGCTGGGGGCGCGGCTCGATCAGGCGCGCGATCTGGCCTGGGCGGCTCAACAGGGCTTTGCCGCCGCCCAGGATGCCGCCGGCTGTGCCGATGCCTGCTGGTTGCTGGCCTTTGTCTGTGCCGACGCCGGCGATGTGCGCGGCCGCGACTCCTTGCTGCAGGCAGCCCATGATCACGCGCTGGCCGCCGGGGATGAGCTTCGCATCGAAGTGATCGAGGCCGCCCAAGCCCGGCTTTCGGTGCTGCGCGATCCGGCCGCGGCGCAGGCGCGCTGGGGCGAGCGCTGGGCCGTGGCGGAGTCCACCGGGCTCCATGGCCATCAGGCTCTGCGGACCTGGGTGCTGGACTTCCATGGCCTGCTGGCGGCGCAGAACGGCGATCTGGTGCGCTCCACCGCTTGCTTGTCGGCCGCCTTCGAGGCGGCGCGTGCGAGCGGCCAGTTGCAGCGTGCGGTCCTGATTGCGACCAATATCGGCACCGGTCTGAACACCCTCGGCGACCACGAGGCGGCGCTCGATTGGATGCAGCGCGCGCTGGAGCTGGCGCGGCCCACGGCCTGGCCCGCCAGCATGGGCCTGAGCCTGATGCAGGCCGGCGAGACGCTGCGCATGCTGGGTCGGCTCGACTCCGCCCAGACCTGGCTGAGCGATGCGCTGCAGACATTGGAGCCGCTGCGCGAGTCGCGTCTGGCGACGATGGCCACCATGTACCTGGCCGAGGTGGCAATGGACCGTGCCGAGGCCTCGGTGGCCTTGCGCCGCTTCGAGCAGGTACAGCTGCAGGCCGATGCCGGGAGCTATGTGGATTTCCAGATCGCCTGCCGCGGCGGCCAGGCCCGTGCCTTGGCCCTGCTCGGGCGGCCCGAGCAGGCCCTGCTTCTCGCCCAGCAAAGCCTGGATCTGGCCCGTCAGGGCGCCGATGTCCCACGCCAGATTGCCGCGCTTGGCGTGCTGGCCGAACTGCATGCGCAGCCAGCCGCCGCCGATGGGTCTGGCCCCATGTCCGGAGCTGGCTTGGCCCTGGTCTACCTGGACGAGGCGATGGCACTGGCCGACTCGCAGGCCGGGATCAAGCTCAAGCCCGAGATGCTGCAGGCCGCGGCGCGCGAGCATGCCAGGCTGGGCCAGCATCAGCGCGCCTACGAATTGATGGAGCGCATGGCCCAGACCGTACTGGCCCTGCATGGCGGCAACACCACCAAACGGGCGACGGCGATGGAGATACGCCACCAGACCGAGCGGGCCCAGGTCGAGCTGCAACATCACCGTGCGCTGGCCATGGCCGAGGCGCAGCGCGCGGCGGTGCTGCAGCAGACCAGCGCCACCCTGGAGCGGCTTGGCGCCGTGGGCCAGGAGATCACCGCCCACCTCGAGGGAGCCGAAGTGGTGCAGACCCTGGCCCGCCATGTCCACGGGCTGCTCGATGCCCATGCCTTCGCCATCTACCTGCCCGAGGCCGACGGCCGTCACCTGCAAGCGGCCTTCCATATCGAAGCCGGACAGGCCGCTGTGGCCACCCGGCTGGCCCTGGACGACCCTGCCCAGCCCGCCGCAAGATGCGCCCGCGAGCGGCGCGAACTGCTGCTCGAAGACGGTCACCGCCTGCTGGCGCCGATGCTGATCGGCGAGCGTCTGCTGGGCGTGATGGCGCTGAAATCGCTGCCGAGCCAGGTCTTTGGCGAGCGCGAACGCCTGGTCTGTCGCACGCTGTGCGCCTATGCTGCCATCGCGCTGGACAACGCCCATGCCCATGCTCAGCTGCGCCAGGCCCGCGACAAGCTGGTGGACAAGGAGAAGCTCGCCGCGCTGGGCTCCCTGGTGGCCGGCGTGGCCCATGAGCTGAACACGCCGATCGGCAATGGTCTCTTGATTGCCAGCAGCCTGCGCGACAAGACCCACCAGCTGGCCGGCATGGCCCAGGGCCCGAACCTGAAGCGCGCCGATCTGCACGCCTTTGTCAGCGAGGCCACCGAGGGCTTCGAGCTGATCATGCGCGGCCTGGGCAGTGCCGCCAGCCTGGTCAGCAGCTTCAAGCAGGTGGCTGTGGACCAGACCAGCGAGCAGCGCCGCCGGTTCAATCTGCAGCAGACCTGTCTGGATGTGGCCAAGTCGCTGACCAGCAGGGTGCGGCTGGCCGGCCACCAACTGAGCGTTGACATTCCGCCCGAGCTGGACCTGGACAGCTATCCCGGCCCGCTCAGCCAGGTGCTGAACAACCTGATCGACAACAGCCTGATCCACGGCTTTGCAGAGGACGTGCCGGGCCG
This sequence comes from Burkholderiaceae bacterium, assembly GCA_018780645.1. Classification (GTDB taxonomy): domain Bacteria; phylum Pseudomonadota; class Gammaproteobacteria; order Burkholderiales; family Burkholderiaceae_C; genus Paucibacter. The sequence continues at coordinate 112,826 of JADMJJ010000002.1, read as the reverse complement.
GATGCGACTGACTGCCGAAGTGCGCGAGCCCGGCCGCGTGCAGCTGCGCTTTGCCGACGATGGCCGCGGCATTGCCACCGAGCATCTGAAGCGGGTGTTCGAACCCTTCTTCACCACGCGCCTCGGCCAGGGCGGCAGCGGCCTGGGCCTGAGCATCAGCTACAACATCGTCAACTCGCTGCTGCAGGGGCAACTCAGCGTGGAAAGCAGCCCAGGCGCGGGGGCGGTGTTTGTGCTGGACTTGCCTTTGAGTGTGTAGGCCCCCGGATTGCATCCGGGCTACGGAAGACTTGTCGTGGCCCCCGGATTGCATCGCGGCATTCGTAGCCCGGATGCAATCCGGGGCCACGACCTAACGTCGCCCGAACATCATCTGCCGCGCCAGCGTCGATTTGAGCCCCGGCAAGGCCTGCACCGCCGCCAGCCCCAGGCCCCGCGCGGCCGGCAGGCCGGGCCAGCGCCAGGTGAAGCTGCGGGCCAGAAAGTCGGTGGCCAGCAGCGTGCTCCAGCGGTCGGGTGCGCGCTGCCACTCGACGCTTCTCAGGGCCGCATCAACATCCGAGCGCTTCAGCGCATGGACCAGCGCAAACGCATCGCGCAGGCCCAGGTTCATGCCCTGGCCGGCCACCGGGTGCAGCGTCTGCGCCGCATTGCCGATGCGCACCGTGCGGCCCTGCACCAGGCTGCGCTCGGCGTTCAGGCCCAGCGGGAACGATTTCAAGGGGCTGATGCCGGTCAGCCGGCCGGTGCTGGGATGCAGCAGATGGTTCAGCACCGTCAAGCGCTGGGTGTCGCTGAGCTCACCCACATCGTCATCGCGTGCATCAACACACCAGACCAGGGCCGCGCGCTGTTGGCCATCCAGCGGCTTCAGCGGCAGCAGGGCCAGCGGGCCTTGGCGGGTGAAGCGCTCGTAGGCTATGCCTTCCGGGCTGCCCGGCGCCAAAGTGACCGTGCCGACCCAGGCGGTCTGTTGATAGTCATAGGTGATGGCCTTGCGCGCCTGCTCGGCGAACACACCGCCCTCGGCGACGATGGCCAGCTCGAACGGCTCGGCAATGCCTGCATCGACCTCGACGCCGCCGGCCTTGGCCTTCAGCCCCCGCACCGGTTCGCCAAAGCGATTGATCAGGCGCTGCGGCTGCTGTGCCTGAAGGGCCAGCCAGGCCTGTTGCAGCGGCGCCAGCAGCTGACCGTAGCTGAGCACGGCGCCCAGCTGCGGCACGGCCTGCTCCAGCGCAGTGATGCGCACCTCCGGTTCCCCGAGTTCCAGACCCAGCAGGCGGCGCGGCGTGGGTGGCGCCTGCGAGACCCGTACCTCGCGTATCGCCTGGGTCTGCTCCGCCGGCCAGGCGCCCAGGCGCTGCAGCAACTGCACGCTGCCCAGCGACAGGGCCAGCGTGCGCGGATCACCGGACATGTCCTTGCTCAGCGACCGGGCGTCGAACAGGCTGATCTGCGCCTCAGGCAACTGGCTGGCCGCGTGCAGGGCCAGGGCCAGTCCGACCGGGCCGGCGCCGATCACGGCAATGCGCATCGCGGCGGCGTCATGCAGGGACTCCGGCAGGGATCCGGGCAGGGTTTCAAGCAGGGTGCTCATCCGACATCTCGCTGCATTCAAGGACGCGTATTATTGGCCGCACCCGAATTTCCGGGGTGGTTCAGGGAGTGGATCATGGGACTGATGGATTTCATCAAGAAGCAGTTCATCGACATCATCGAATGGACGGAGAGCGGCGACGGTGTGCTGGCCTGGCGCTTCCCCATCGCCGACCGCGAAATCCAGTATGGCGCATCGCTGACGGTGCGCGAGTCCCAGCTGGCGGTGTTCGTCAACGAGGGCAAGGTCGCCGATGTGTTCGGCCCCGGCATGCACAAGCTGACGACGCAGACCCTGCCGGTGCTGACCTATCTGAAAAACTGGGACAAGCTGTTCGAGTCGCCGTTCAAGAGCGATGTCTACTTCATCAGCACCCGCCAGCAGATCGACCAGCGCTGGGGCACGACCCAGCCGGTGACGATACGCGACCAGGACTTCGGCGCGGTGCGTCTGCGTGCCTTCGGCAACTATGCCTACAGCATCGTCGATGCCAAGCTGTTTCACACCCAGATCTCGGGCACCCGCGACACCTACACGGTGGCCGACCTCGAAGGCCAGCTGCGCGGCCTGATGCTGCAGCACATCAGCGATGCGGTGGCGGGCAGCGGCATTCCTTTCCTGGACCTGGCCGCCAATCAGGTCGAGTTTGCCAAACAGCTGCTGGAGGCCACCCAGGCCGACTTCGCCAAGCTGGGCCTGCGCCTGGACGCGGTGACGATGCAAAGCGTCTCGCTGCCCGAGGAGCTGCAGAAGATCCTTGACCAGAAGATAGGCATGGGCATGGTCGGCAACGACATGGGCAAGTTCATGCAGTACCAGACCGCGCAGTCGCTGCCCAAGTTCGCCGAAGGCGCGGCCGGCGGCGGCGTGGTTGGCGATGCGATGGGCCTGGGGGCAGGTGTTGCCCTGGGGCAGGTGATGGCCCAGCAGCTGAATCAGGGCCTGCAGGGCGCGCCTGTAGCCGCGGCTGCGGCACCGGCCAGCCTGCGGCCCGACGAGGTCATGGCTACCTTGGAAAAACTGGCCGACCTGAAAAGCAAGGGCATCCTGACCGAGGAAGAGTTTTCGTCGAAGAAGGCGGAGTTGTTGAAGAAACTCGTCTGAGGTTTGGCGTTTGGCCACCGAACCGTCTCCGCAACGCAGCTACCGCGCCGCCTGCCCCAACTGCGGGGCGCCGGTGGACTTTCGCTCGGCCGCCTCGGCCAGTGCCGTCTGCAGCTTCTGCCGCAGCACGCTGCTGCGCGAGGGCGACGTCCTGCGCCGCATCGGCCAGAGCGCCGAGCTGTTCGATGACCACTCGCCGCTGCAGCTGGGCGCCTCGGGCCGCTACCAGGGCGCGGCCTTCACCCTGGTCGGTCGCCTTCAGTTCGGCTATGCCGAGGGCACCTGGAACGAGTGGCATGCGCTGTTCGACAGCGGTGGAGTGCAGAAATCGGCCTGGCTGTCGGAGGACAACGGCGCCTATGTGCTCAGCTTCGAGGCGCCGCTCAGCGGCGAGGTGCCGACCGCCGAGGAGCTGAGTGCTGGCGAGCGCCGGCTGGTGGCAGGTCTTGCCTGGGATGTGGCCTCGGTCACCCGCGCCAAGCTGCTGGCGGCGCAGGGCGAGCTGCCGCATCCGCCGGATCAGGGCGGCGAGTTCGTCGTCGCCGATCTGCGCAACGAGCGCGCCGAGGTCGGCACGCTGGACTATGCCGATCCGGTGCAGCCGACCTGGAGCGTGGGCCGGGCGGTGGCCCTGTCCGAGCTGGCGATGACCGGCCTGGCCGAGGGCACCGAGAAGACGCTGAAGGGCCGCTCGGCCGAATGCCCCAGCTGTGGCACCTCCTTGCAGATCACGCTGGACAGCACCCAGTCCATCGTCTGCCAGCAGTGCCATGCGGTGGTCGACCTGTCGCAGGGTATCGGTGCCGATCTGAAGCACTACGCCCAGGCCGCCAACACCTTGGAGCCCTTGCTGCCGCTGGGCGCCAGCGGCGTACTGACCTTTGGCAAGCTGGGTCCGCTGCCTTGGCAGGTGGTTGGCTATATGGAGCGCTGCGATGTGCCGGATGGCGACGACGAGCAGACCTTCTGGCGCGAGTACCTGCTCTACAACCAGCGTGCCGGTTTTGCCTTTCTGGTGGACACAGAGGACGGCTGGTCCTGGGTGCGGCCGCTGACCGGCACGCCCACCGGCCGCGGCGACCGCCTGCAGTTCGAGGGCGACAGCTACCAGAAGCGCTACACCTACCCGGCCAAGGTGAGCTATGTGCTGGGTGAGTTCTACTGGCGCGTGACGCGCGACCAGCGCAGCCTCAACACCGACTACCAGGGCACGGGCAGCGCCGCGCGCAAGCAGCTCAACCGCGAGGAGACCGGCAGCGAGGTCACCTGGTCAGCCGGCGAGAAGCTCGATGCCGGCGTCATTGCCCGGGCGTTCAAGCTGCCCGACGACCGGCTGGCCGCCCTGGAGCGCGACGCCACGCCCTCCGGCCTTGGCGACCTGATGGGCTCGGCCGGCGGCCTGTTGAAGCCGTTCCTGATCTTCGGCCTGCTGGTGATCGTCATCATCGCCGTCACCCGCTGCGGCAGCGACGATTGCGACGCCTATCGCGATACCTATGGCCCCGACAGCGCCGAATACAAGCAGTGCCAGCGTGGCGGTGGCACCCGCACCAGCGGCGGCTCCTACGGCGGCTTCAGCAGCGGTGGCGGCGGCCACAAATAGCGTTCAACCAAAGACATTTTCAAGGAGACGACCATGGAAGGCTTTGAATGGCTCAAACCCGGCATCGTGCTGGGCTCCATCCTCTACGCCCTGATCGGCGTGCTGGTGTTCTGGATCAGCTTCATCATCATCGACAAGCTGACCCCCTACAAGCTGTGGGACGAGATCGTCCACCACAAGAACGTCGCCCTGGCCATCGTCGTTGGCGCGATGTGCATTTCGATCGGGCAGATCGTGGCCGCGGCGATACATGGCTGAGGAGGCCCTGGTGCCGCCGGTGGCCGACGACGCGGGCGAGGCCCCCGCCAGCCCCGCGCGGGCCTCGCTGCCCGAGGTGCTGCTGCTCGCCAGCGTCTTCGTCATCGCGGCCTGCGGGTTGATCTACGAGCTGGCGGCCGGTGCGCTGGCCAGCTATCTGCTGGGTGATTCGGTGCTGCAGTTCTCCACCGTCATTGGCGCCTATCTGTTCGCCATGGGCATTGGCTCCTGGCTGTCGCGCTTTGTCGAGCGGCAGCTGGTGGCGCAGTTCCTGCGCATCGAGCTGCTGGTGGGCGTGATCGGCGGGCTGATGCCGGCGGCGCTGTTTGCCGCGCACAGCCTCCTGCCCAGCGGGGCGACGGGGGCCTTCCGGGCGCTGTTGTATGGGCTGGTGCTGCTGGTCGGCGCCTTGGTCGGGCTGGAGATTCCGCTGGTCATGCGCATCCTGAAGCGCCACTTCCGCGAACGCTATGCGCTCAAGCATCTGGTCTCGCAGGTGCTGACCTTCGACTATCTGGGCGCGCTCGTGGTGGCTCTGGCCTTCCCGCTGCTGCTGGTGCCGCACTTGGGGCTGATACGCACCGGCCTGCTGTTCGGCCTGCTCAATGTGGCGGTGGCGGTGTGGGCGTTGTGGCTGTTCCGCGGCGAGCTGCGGCGTTTCAGCAGCCATGCCTTGGCCTGCGCGGCGGCGGCGGCGGTGCTGGGCTTGGGCCTGGTCTGGGCCGACCGTCTGACCACCTGGGCCGAGGACCGCTTCTATGGCGAGAACATCATCCTGCGCCAGAGCAGCGACTACCAGCGCATCGTCGTCACCAGCGGCCCGGCCGGCGTGCGCCTGTTCCTGAACGGCAATCTGCAGTTCCACTCGCGCGACGAATACCGCTACCACGAGGCCCTGGTGCACCCGGCCATGGCCGCCCATGGCGCGCCGCGCCAGGTGCTGGTGCTGGGCGGGGGCGACGGCCTGGCGGTGCGCGAGATCCTCAAGTACAAGAGCGTCGAGCAGGTCACCCTGGTCGAGCTGGACCCCCGCATGACGCGGCTGTTCACCGAGCAGCCGCAACTGCGTGCGCTGAATGCGGACGCCCTGCGCTCGCCCAAGGTCCGCGTCGTCAATGACGATGCCTTCACCTGGCTGGAGCAGCACCAGAAGAGCTTCGATGTGATCGTCATCGACTTCCCGGACCCGACCAATTTCTCGCTGGGCAAGCTCTACACCACCAGCTTCTACCAGCTGATCGACCAGCACCTTTCGGCCGATGGCTATGCGGTGGTGCAGACCACGTCGCCGCTGGTTGCGCGCCGCAGCTTCTGGACCGTGGCCACGACGATAGAGACGGTGGGCCTGAGCGCCACGCCCTATCACGCCCATGTGCCCAGCTTTGGCGAGTGGGGCTTCATCCTGGCCAGCCACCGGCCCTGGCACCAGCCGGCGGCCCTTCCCGAGGGTCTGCGCTTCGTCACCCTGGCCGGTCTGCCCTCGCTGTTCGACTTTCCGCCCGATATGGAGCGCGTGCCGGCCGAGGCGAATCGCCTGTCCAGCCAGGTGCTGGTCCACACCTTCGAGGAAGAGTGGGGGAAGGTGCATTGAATCTCAACCGACGTGGCCTGCTGCTGGGCACGGCGGCAGGTCTGCTCGGTTGCCGCCCGGAAGCCGCAGCACTGGAGGGCGGATGGGTCGGCGCCGCGCATGGACGCGGCCACCGGCTGCGCGAGCTCAAGTCCGGCGCGCTGCCGGCGCCGCAGGCGCAGCACCGCGCCCAGGTGCTGATACTCGGTGCCGGGGTATCAGGTCTTGCCGCCGCGCGCGGCTTCGCGCGGGCCGGCGTCAGCGATGCGCAGCTGCTGGAGCTGGAGGACCAGGCCGGCGGCAATTCCCGCGGCCACCAGATCGGTGGCCTGCGCTGCCCGCTGGGCGCGCACTACCTGCCGCTGCCCGGGGAGCAGGCGCCCGAGGTGGTCGAGCTGCTGGAGGAACTCGGGCTGTCGAGGCTGGAGTCCGGCCGCCGCGTCTATGACGAGCGCCATCTCTGCCACAGCCCGCAGGAGCGCTTGTTTTACCAGGGTGCCTGGGTCGAGGGTCTGCTGCCGCCGGCCGAGGGCGATGCCGCCACGCTAGCTCAGTACCGGCGCTTTGCGCGCCTGGTCGAGCAGGTGCGCACCGAACTGAGCTTTGCGATGCCCAGCCTGCGCGCCCGCGACTCGGCCGGGCGGGCGCGGCTCGATGCCATGCCTTTCGCACAATGGCTGCAGGCCCAGGGCCTGGTTGACGCCAAGCTGCGCTGGTACCTGGATTACTGCTGCCGCGACGACTATGGTGCCGGCACCGAGACCGTCTCAGCCTGGGCCGGCCTGCACTACTTCGCCAGCCGCCACGGCTTTCATCCGCCCGGCGACGAGTCAGAGCCCGAGCCGGTGCTGACTTGGCCAGAAGGCAATGCCTGGCTGACCGAACGCCTGGCCGTGCCGCAGCGCGAGCGCCTGCACAGCGGCATGACGGTGCTGCAGGTGGACGAGCAGCGCCACCAGGTCGAGGTGCTGGTCTGGAACGAGAAGGCGCAGCGCGTCGAGCAATGGACGGCGCAGACGGTGGTGTTCGCGCTGCCGCTGTTCATCGCCGCTCGGCTGCTGCGATCGCCGCTTCCTGCGCTTCATTCAGCCGCTGCAAAAATGCGTTATGCGCCCTGGCTGGTGGCCAATCTGCGCCTGCGTGAGCCCTTGCTGCAACGCATCGGCGCTGCCCCGGCCTGGGACAACGTGGCCTACGCCGGCGGTGCCACTGCGCTGGGCTATGTCGATGCCTCGCACCAGGGCCTGCAGCCGCAGGCCGGGCCCACGGTGCTGACGGCCTATCACGCGTTACCCGCCGCTCAGCGCGGCGATCTGCTGAGCCAGCCCTGGTCCGCCTGGGCCGGGCGGGTGATGGCCGACCTGCGCGGCATGCATCCGGACCTGCCGGCCAAGACCGAGCGTGTCGACCTGATGCGCTATGGCCACGCGATGAGCATCCCGGTGCCGGGCCTGCATACCGATGCGGCGCTGCAGGCGCTGTCTGCGCTGAGGGGCCGGCTGCGTTTTGCCCATGCCGACCTGGCCGGCTATTCCGTGTTCGAGGAGGCGTTCTGCCGCGGGATGGCAGTGGCAGAAAAGCGAAGCTAGACTGCCCAACTCGTGCTGAGCGTGCTGCGCATCGGCCCGACGATCTGCTGCAGCTCGACCAGGCCGTTCTGCCGTGCCTGCTCGAAGTCCGACTCGATGGCCTGCAGCTTGGCGGCCTCGTGCACATGGACGCTGCTGATGCCGATGGCGCGATTGCGGCCCTGGCTCTTGGCGGTGTAGAGCGCCATGTCCACCAGATTAACGGCCTGCTCCCAGCGCAGCGGCACTTGGTGCGGCGGCAGCGGGAAGCGGGCAAAGCCGATCGACACGGTGATGTCCAGCGGGCCGGTGTCCAGCTTCACCGGCGTGTCGCAGATCTTGAACAGCACGCGCTCGGCCAGCAGCTCAAGCTGGTCGGCGGGCACGGCCGGGGCGAAAATCAGGAACTCCTCGCCGCCCCAGCGCACCACCAGGTCTTCGGTACGCACCGCCTCATTGAGACGCCTGGCCACCTCGCAGATCACCACATCGCCGGCGGCATGTCCGTGACGATCATTGACATGCTTGAAGTGGTCGATGTCCACCATCAGCAGCGCGCCCTCGAAGTGCTCGGCGGCCTGTTGTTCCATCACCGCCATGAAGTGGCGGCGGTTGGCCAGGTCGGTGAGCGGATCGCGCTCGCTTTGCGCGCGCAGCAGCGCATGACTGGCCGCCAGGCGGCGGTTGGCCTCGCGCACGCGCTTCACCATGATCACGGCCAGCACCACCGACAGCGCCATCAGCAAGGCCACCGCCATCCAGGCCTGCCGGGCCAGCTGGTGGTTGACCAGTGCTTCGGCCTGCAGCAGATGGTCGCGCTGAAGCAGGTCGAGGTCGGTGGCCAGGCGCAGGCGGTCGTACTTGATGCCCAGTTCCTGCATGGCACTCGCCCTCAGGGCTTCATGCGCCTTGGCGCTGAGGGCGCGCTCCTCGTGGTACAGCGCCAATGCCTGCTTGTGCTGGCCCGCCCGCGCCATCGCTTGGCCCAGCTCGCGCAGCTCCAGCGCCTGCCGGTCCACCGCCTTGCCGGGGTCACCCAGCGAGCGCCCCTTGTGCATCTCGGCCAAGGCCGAAGCGATCTGACCCATGGCCGTATAGGACATGGCCATGTTCAGGCGCAGGGTGCGTTCGACGCGCTGGTCCTGGAATTCTTGCACCACCGGCAGTGCCCGCCGGGCTTCGCTCAGCGCCTCGGCCGGCCGGTGCAGCTTGAGGTAGTTGTCGCTTGCGTTGACGCGCTGCATGGCCGCCAGCCGCACGGCGCCGGCCTTCTCCGCCAGGCTCACCGCCTCCAGTCGGGCGCGCAGGCTGGCTTCGATCTGTCCCTTGAAGTCACTCATCAGCGCCTGTGACATCTTCACCAGGGCCAGCGCGTGAGGATCGTCGCCGGCAAGTGCCTGGGCCCGCACCATCAGGTTCTCGGCCGCGGCATTCTCGTGCTGGCGCAGTAGCGCGACCGCCTGCGCGCCCAGCGACTGAATCAGGCGCAGGTCATCCTTGGCGCGCTCGGCCAGCGCGAGCGAGCGCAGCAGCAGCGCATCTGACTGGGCGCGCGCGCCGGTGCTGGCACGAAAGCGTTCCGACATGCGCAGCGCGCGCCAGACCGAGCGGTAGTCGCAGGTCTGCGGCAGCGGACCGGTGCCGCCGCAGTCGGGCTCCAGCACCGCCAGCGCCCGCTCCGACAGCCCGCCGGTGGTGTCAATCAGCCCGGCGGTCTCCGCCACCATTGCGCCGACGAGATCGGCCCAGGCGGCCAGCGCCGGCAGTTTGGCTTCCGAGGACTGGGCCCGTAGCCGGTCGGCCAGGGCCCGGGCCTTGGCCGCCCCGCTGCCGCGCGAGGCCTCGATCTGCGCCTGGGCATACCAGGCCATGCGCTGGGTGTGTGGCTCGCGGTCGAGCTCCGGGCGCAGGGCCTGCAACTGGGCCAGCGCGACTTCCGGCTGGTCGTTGCCCAAGAGCACCAGGCGATCAAGCCGGGCCTCCAGATGGGCATCGGCATGGGCCAGCGGGAGCAGGCCCAACCAAGCCGCCTGCATCAGCACGCCTTGCCAGCAGCGGCGCATCATGTCGGTACCTCGGTCTGCGGGCCCTGCAGCGCGCGCAGGCCGACGCGGCCCTCGCGCCACGCCGCATCCATGCCCTGGGCCAGTTCATCGAGCGCCGACTCGTCCTGCACGTCGAGCTGGTCGATGCCGTAGGCGCGATTGCGGCCATGGGCCTTGGCCATATACATCACAGTGTCAACCAGATTGATGGCTCGCTCCCAGTTGACCGCCAGGTCATGGGGCGCAATGGGAAAGCTGGCGAAGCCTATCGACGCCGTGACGGTGATCGCCTGGCCGGCGTAGCTGACCGGCGGCTTGCCAATCATGTCCAGCAGGCGCTGGGCCAGGGCCTGCACCGTCTCGGCACTGCGTGATTCGACGACGATCAGGAACTCCTCGCCGCCCCAGCGCACCACAAGGTCGTCGGCGCGCACCGCCTCGCGCAAGCGGTGCGAGACGTCGACGAGCACCGCATCGCCGGCGGCATGGCCGAAGCGGTCGTTGATGCGCTTGAAGTGGTCGATGTCGATCAGGAACACCGTGCCGCGCAACTTCCCGTCGTCGGCCAGGCGTTTGATGGCGAGCTGGAAGTGCCGGCGGTTGGCCAGGCCGGTGAGCGGGTCGATCTCGCTCTGTATCTTCAGCTGCTCGTTGCTGGTGGCCAGCGCCGCATTGGTCTTGCGCACGCGCTGGTAGAGCAGGGCCAGCAGAATGCCAGAGACGACGAAACAGCCGGCCAGCAGGGCCCACAGACGCATCTGCAGATTGCCACGGCGCAGCTGTTCGGCGGCGATGCCGTTGTCGCGATTGAGCAGCTCGATCTCCTTGGCGCGGCGTTCGCTGTCGAAGCGCTCCTGGGCTTCCAGAATCGCCTTGCGGTCCTCCTGCTGCAGGTCCTCGTCGGAGATCTGGCGATAGGCGTGATAGGCCTCGATCGCCCCGGCGGCGTCACCGGCACGCTCCAGGTAGATGCCCAGCTCGTTCAGGGTGTCGCCGACCGAGCTGACGCCACCGCCCTGCTTGTCCATGACCATGGCCTGCTCAACGAAGCGCTTGCCCTCGGCGATCTGGCCCAGCGAGATCTTGGCCAGGCCGATATTGGTCAGTGCCACGAGCTCGCCAGTGCGATCCTTGGCCTGGCGGGCCAGCGGCAGGGCCTCTTCCGACAGCGTCAGGGCGTGCGTAAAGTCGGCCTTGCGCAGATAGTTGTCGGCCAGATTGGCCAGGCTCAGCGCCAAGTCCCGTGGCGAGTTGGCCTCGCGTGCGTAGCGGATCGCTGCCTCGGCCGAACGCTGCGATTCTTCTGCCTTGTCGAGTTGCGCATAGACAATCCCGCGCAGGGTGTAGACCCTCAGCAGGGTGATGGGGTCTCGGTCCAGCTCCGCCAGCCGGGTGGCCTCGTCCACCATGGACAGTGCTCGGTCGGGCTGCTGGGCATGCAGATAGGCCTGGGCCAGCTCACCGCGGCACAAGGCCTGCAGCCAGCGTTGGCCGCTGAGTTCGGCCAGTGCCAGCGCCTGCAACTGCAGCGAAATCGCGTCCTCGATGCGCCCCGAGCCGTCCTTGAGCCGGCCCAGCGCGCGCAGGAAGCGCATGCGCAGCGGCGGCGGGGCCTTGCTCAGCTGCTGCTTGTCAATGGCGTCCATCTGCACCTCGGCCTCGCGCAGATTGTTGGCCGCCCACAGCTGGCGGGCGCGCACAAAGCTGACCGTCGCCCGTGCGGCCCCGGTCAGCTGCGGATTGGGCCAGTTCTCCAGCGTGGCAATGACGTCGACAAGGGCGGCATCATCGCGCGCCTCGGCCAGCATTGCGCCTCGCACACTAAGGATGTCGAGGGCGCCGAAGCTACCCGGCGGGGCCCTCGTATAAAGCAGCTTGGCCCTCTCGGCTGCGGCCTCCGGGGCGGCGGTGCCGGTGCGCTCCAACTGCTCCAGCTCGGGCGGGCCGGCGTCGAACTGGCCGGCCGCCGGAGTGTCGGGCGCAGGGTTGCAGGCCACCAGCCACGCCGAGCAGAGGATGACGATGCTACGCAGATGGCGTTGTAAGCACAGCGACTCGCTCAAGCCCGAACCCTTTGTCCACCCCAAAGCACGCACCCAGACCCTTAGCATCAGGTTTTATCGACGCCCCTGCGGCGTGACTTGAGCCAGTGACGCGGATCGATTTGTGCAGATTGTCTCAGGAGCGATGGCTCATTCGCCTATGCGCTTACCCGAGGTAGGCAGGGTGCAGGTGGGCCAGCACGGCCGCTGCCACTTGCGGATCGGCCAGCAACCGGCGGTGCCCCAGGCCCTGGGTGATTTGCAGATGTGCTTGCGCCAGGCTGCGGGCGATCAGCCTAGAGTTGGCCAGCGGCGCGGCGCGGTCCTGCTCATCATGCAGTATCAAGGTCGGCTGGCTCAGGCGCTGGGCCAGCCAGGCGGGCTCGAAATGTTGCAGGGGCACGCCCTCGCGGGCTTCGATCTTCTGCACCATGTGTTGCAAGGTCGCCGGCTTCAGGCCGAAGGCCTGGGCAAACCACGTCAACACCTGGCTTGGGGCGGATGAGGGGGCCAGCAGCACCAGGCGCTGTACCGGCCAGCCCAGGGCGGCCGCGTGCATGGCCGCCACCGCGCCCAGCGAGTGCGCGACCACGCCATGCAGGGGGCCGAGGCGGGCGGTGGCGGCATGCAGGGCCCGGGCGAACTGCGGCAGGGTGCTGCTCCAGCCCCGGCTGCGACCGTGGGCGGGCAGGTCCAGCATCACCGGGTTGAGGCCGGCAGCCCAGAGTGCGTCGCCCAGCGGGCGCATTTGTTGTGCGTCACCGGCCCAACCGTGCACCAACAACACGGTCGGGCGCCCCTCGATGGACCCGGCCTCGCGCTGCCAGGCGGTCAGCGACACGCCCTCGAATAGCCATTGGCTGGCGCGCCAGACGGTGGGCACCGGGCGCCGCCGTGCCGCCCACTTGCTTGGCAGCGGCGTGAAGAACAGCTTCAGCGCCGCACCGCTGGCGGCGTTGGTGCCCAGCGCCTGGCTGGCACGCAAGAGGCCCGCCAGGGCCCGCGCCAGCGGGTTGGCGCCATAGAACAGGGTGCTCGGATTCGCAGGGGTGGCAGGCATGGTCAATCCAGTACAAAGTCGTCGTTGCTGTCGGGTACGCCGGTCATCAGACGGTTGAGGCGGCTGAGGGCCACCACCGGCAGCGCCAGTGCGGAGAAACCCAGGAAAATGAAAAAGAGTGGGGCCATGGTGGTGCTCCTTGAGCGGCAGTAGGTATCCAGACCATTCAAGAGTCGTGCCAGCTTTTGTGCGGCGCAGCAAATTAGTGGGTTGATTTGAGCACGACCGTGCGAAATTGCTTCGAGCGAGAGGTGCATCGGGTCATTCCTTGATGATCAGGCCGGGCGGGTGCCGATCAGGCGGCGGTAGGCCTGCAGCGAGCGTTCCAGCGCCTGGGGATTGCGCATGAAGCGGGCTTCGCGCATCAGCGCCACGAATATGCCGTCCAGCTCGTAGGCCAGCTGTTCGGCGTCGGTGTCGGCGGACAGATGCCCTTCGCCAATGGCCTGCTGCACAGTGCGCAGCAAGGCCTGGCGCCAGCGCAGCAGATTGCCCAGCAGCAACTCGCGCAGCGGCCCCTCGACATCGTCTAGCTCGAAGGCGCCCGAGCAGTACAGGCAGGTGCCATAGGCCTCGGCATCGACGGCTCGGCGGAACAGGCGCTGCACCATCATGTCCAGCCGGGGCAGTCCACGGGGCTGCTGCAGGGCTGGCTCCATCACGTCGGCGACGAAGCGCCGGTTGAACTCGTCGAGCACCGCGCATTGCAGCGTCTCGCGGGAGCCGATGCGCGAGAACACGCCGCTCTTGGACAGATTCAGGCGCTTGGCCAGCTCGCCGATGCTGAGACTCTCCAGCCCTTCGTCGCAGGCCATCACCAGCGCGGCATCGACAATGGCCTGCTGGGTGAGTTCGCTGCGTTGGGTCTTGGCTTCCATGGAGCGTAATTTAGCACGATCGTGCGAAACAGCAAGCTCAGCATGAAAAAAGGGGCCGCAGCCCCTTTTCGCAGGAGGGTTTGCACCGCCTAACGGGTTTGAAACCGCGTCAGCAACTGCACCAGATTCGCCGCCTGCATCTTCATCGAGTCGGTGGCTGCGGCGGCCTCTTCGACCATGGCGGCGTTCTGCTGGGTCGAGCGGTCCATCTCGGCCACCGCCTCGTTGACCTGGGCGATACCGTGGGCCTGCTCCTCGGTGGCGCGGGCGATGTCGTCCACCGTCTGCGTCACGCGCGAGATCGCCTGCTCGATGCGTCCCATGGTCTGGCCGGCCTGCTGGACCTTGCCGACGCCGGAGTCGATCTGCTCGACCGAGGAACTGATCAGGGTGCGGATCTCCTTGGCGGCACCGGCGCTGCGCTGGGCCAGGGTGCGCACCTCCTGCGCCACGACGCTGAAGCCGCGGCCATGCTCGCCGGCGCGGGCGGCTTCCACCGCCGCGTTCAGGGCCAGGATATTGGTCTGGAAGGCGATGCCATCAATCGTGCCGATGATCTCGCCGATCTTCTTGGCCTGGGCATTGATCGCGCCCATGGTGGTGACGACATCGGCCACCACCGTGCCCCCTTCGGCGGCCACGCTGGAGGCATCGCGTGCCAGGCGATTGGCCTCGCGGGCGTTCTCCGCGCTCTGTTTGATCGTGGCCGACAGCTGCTCGATCGACGCGGCCGTTTCCTCCAGCGCCGACGCGGTGCATTCGGTGCGCGAAGAGAGATCGGCGTTGGCGCTGGCGATCTCGTTCGAGGCCGTGCTGATCTGGTCGGCAGTGGTGCGCACATTGCTGACAATGCCGCTCAGGCCGCCGGCCACATCCTGCAGGGCGGTGAGCACGCGGCCCGTCGCATCGGTCGAGGCATCGACCTCCTGCGGGCGCAGATCACCCTGGGCCACTGCGCCGGCGATGCGCGAGGCCTCGCTGAGCGGTCTGTTGATGGCACGCACGCAGACCACCGTCAGGCCGGCCGCCAGGGCCAGGGCGAGCAGGAAGGTGCCAACCATCAGCGTGGTCTGGCGCGAGGCCATGGTACCGGCCTCCTCCACGGTTGCCTCGGTGCGCTTGCGCTCACCGGCAACGAAGCTCTGCACCGCGTCCATGCAGTCCTTGTAGGCGGCGTCCATCGTGGTAACGAAGCTGGCCGCGGTGGCCACGCCGGCGCTCTTGATGTCCAACGTGTCCTTGGCCGCCTTCACATAGGTGGCGTAGGACTTGGAGAAGCGCTTCAGGATGTCGCGCTGCGCGGGATCCAGCGCGGTGTCTTCGGCACTCGCCCCAACCGATTTGGCAAAGGCGTCAAGCTCCTTCACCAGGCCATCGTCCAGGGCCTTGATCTTGGCCGGATTCTGACCGATCGCTTCCCAGGTCAGGCTGGTCATCAGCTGGATCTGCAGGCCCTGTAGCTGTTCCTTCAGCGCCTGGGCATTGAGAATGCGCTCGACCCCTTCACCGCCCACGGCCTTGAGCTCGCTTGTGAGGTTGCGGGTGCCCATGATGGACATCATCGCCACCAGGGCCAGACACAGGATGGCGAACAGCGGCGCCAGCGAGACCTTCACGCCGACAGGGGCGTTACGAAACAGTGTGCTCATGGAATGCGGGGGATAGGGGTTGGCTTTCGACCTTCAATCGGGGGTAATCCTCATGCGCCGCGTCGCCGCGGCGCGCTCCGATCAGCGGTAGATGCCGACGCCGACAAAGCCGTCCGGATTGGTCAGCTTGCGCACATAGGATGACTTGGGTTCGATCTTCTTGGTCACCGGGTGTGCCCAGTCGTAGTCGACCCAACCATCCTTGCCGGCACTGACCAGCTTGATCATTTCCACAATAATCGGCTTGCCATTGGAGTCTTTGACCTGGCTCATGTCCTTGCCGATCAGCTTCTCGTTGGCGCCATGGGCCAGGCTGATGCCCTTCATGTCGTAGACGAAGACGTAGAGGTCCTTCTTCGACCACTTGGCCTTGTCGGTGCTGAAATCCTTCATGGCCTGATCGCCGCCGACCTTTTTGACATGCTCTATGGCTGCATCGACCATGGCCTTGGCTTCTTCCTTGCTGCCGCGTTCCTGGGCCAGTACAGCGGTGCTCAAGCTCACGCAGGCCAAGCCGGCAATGGTCCAACGCATTAGGGTCTTCATGGTGTGTCTCCGGGGGTTGTTCAGGGTGAAGGACGCTGCCTCGGGAAAGCCCCTGAGGCAAGTCAGGTCTCTATCGGCCCTGGCTCCCGATTCTTGACGCGCCGCACAGGCGAAAATCGGCAAAAAGACGAAAAAAGGGCGGCCGGAGCCGCCCTTTGACGCAAAGTGTGACTTTGTTCCTGCCCGGTGCCGGTCAGGCCGCCTGAGCCGGCTGGTAACCGCGCGGAATCGCGCCCAGCAGCCGGCGCGTGTAGTCCTGCTTCGGGTGGGCCAGTATCTCCTCGGCGCTGGCCTGCTCGACCACCTCGCCGTCCTTCATCACCAGCACCTCGTCGGCCATGAAGCGCACCACGGCGAGGTCGTGGCTGATGAAGATATAGGCCAGACCGAGCTCGTCCTGCAGATCCTTCAACAGGTTCAGCACCTGCGCCTGCACCGACACGTCCAGCGCCGACACCGCCTCGTCGAGCACCAGCACCTCGGGGTCCAGGGTCAGGCAGCGGGCGATGGCCACGCGCTGGCGCTGGCCGCCGGAGAACTCGTGCGGATACTTGTGCATCGCCGAGGCGTCGAGCCCGACCTTGACCAGCAGCGCGCGGGCGCGCTGCTCGCGCTCGGCGTCATTGGCGCCGATGTTGTGGATCTGCATCGGCTCGATCAGAGTCTGGCCGACGGTGAAGCGGGGGTTCAGCGAGGCATAGGGGTTCTGGAACACGATCTGTATGCGCCGGCGCATCGGCAGCCAGGCCGCCTTGCTGAGCTTCATCAGGTCATGCGAACCCTCGGCGCCGTGGAAGACGACCTGCCCCCCGGCCGCGCCGCCATTGGGCTCGTGCAGGCGCAGCAGGGCCAGGCCCATCGTCGTCTTGCCCGAACCGGACTCGCCGACCACGCCCAGCGTGTGGCCGCGCCGCAGCTGGAAGCTCACGCCCCGGCCCTCGCGGCCGACGGCCTTGAATTCCTTGCGACCGAACACGCCGCTCTTCAGCCAGAAGCTCTTGGTCAGCGCGGTGGCCTCCACCAGCACCGGCGCGTTTGCATCCTTGGCCTTGCCCTGTATGGCCGCGGCGGTGGCGCCGCCCTGCTGCACGGCGATATGGTCGTCGATGACCATCAGGCGCGCGGCCTTGTTGTCCAGCGTCGGGCGGCAGGCCAGCAGCGCGCGGGTGTAGCTGTCCTGCGGGTTGTTGAAGATGTCCTTGACCGCGCCCTGCTCGCGCACGGTGCCGCTGCGCATCACCACCACATGGTCGGCAATCTCGCCGACAACGCCCAGGTCATGGCTGATGAACAGCATGCTCATGCGGTGCTTGTCCTTCAGCTTGGCCAGCAGCTCCATGATCTGGCGCTGTATGGTCACGTCCAGGGCCGTGGTCGGCTCGTCGGCGATCAGCAGCTTGGGCTCGCAGGCCAGGGCCATGGCAATCATCACGCGCTGCTGCTGGCCGCCCGAAAGCTCGTGCGGATAGGCCTTCAGCCGGCGTTTCGGCTCGGGCAGACCGACCTCGGCGAACAGGCTCTCCGCCTTGGCCAGCGCCTCGCGGCGGTTCATGCCCAGGTGGCGCACCAGGGTCTCGACGATCTGGTCGCCGACTGTGAAGACCGGGTTCAGCGAGGTCATCGGGTCCTGGAACACGCAGGCGATCTCCTTGCCACGCAGCGCCTGCAACTCGGCCAGCGAGGTCTTCAGCAGATCGCGACCCTGGAAGTCGATCGACCCCAGCCGCTCGGCGTTGGTCGGCAGCAGGTTCAGGATGGACATGGCGGTGACGCTCTTGCCCGAACCCGATTCGCCGACCAGGGCGACGGTGCCGTTCTCGGGGATGTCGAAGCTCACGCCAACATCGCCACGGCCCACAGCCTGTGCATAGGTCTGCACGCCATCGTTCTTGCCCATGCGGAACTGCACGCGCAGGTCTTTGATACTCAGCAACATAGTCGTTCCAATCAGCATTTGTAGCCCGGATGAAATCCGGGGGTCTTGGCGCGTATCAAATGCGGCCCCGGATTGCATCCGGGCTACGCACGATCACTCCAAGCCCCTCAGCTTCGGATCCAAGGCATCACGCAGCGCATCGGTGAACAGCGAGAAGGCCGTCACGAACACCGCCATGAAGGCGGTCACGGCGACCAGCTGCCACCAGTGGCCGAGGATCAGCTCCGACTGCGCCTCGGCCAGCATCGTGCCCCAGGAAACCTGGTCCACACCCACGCCCAGACCCAGATAGGACAGGATCACCTCCGACTTGATGAAGCCCACCACATGCAGCGACAGCTGCACCAGGGCCACATGCGACACATTGGGCAGGATGTGCTTGAACATGCGTGACATCTGGCTGGCACCAATCGCCTCGGCCGAGCGCACATAGTCGCGCACCGAGTGCTTCAGGAACTCGGCGCGAATCAGGCGGTAGATGCCGGTCCAGCCGGCCAGGCCCAGTATCAGCGCCACCGACATCACGCCGCGGCCGAAGATCACCGCGAAGGCGAAGATCAGCAGAATGCCGGGGATGGCGGTGAAGACGTTGTAGACCCACTCCAGCAGGTCGCCGATCTTGCCGCCGAAGAAGCCGCTGATGGCGCCCAGCACGGTGCCGATCAGGGTCGCCAGCAGGGCGGCCAGCAGGCCCACCAGGATGGAGACCTCGGCACCCTTGACGGCCTTGGCCAGCACGTCGCGGCCCAGGCGGTCGGCGCCGAAGGGCAGGGTGTCGGCCTTGACGCTGTCGGTGGTCTTGAACTTCGCGGCCCGCTCGGCCCATTCCTTGTAGCGGGGGGCCAGCGGGTCGATGTCGGTCAGATCGACATTCGGGCCGGTCGGCACGGCAATGGTGCCGGTGGCGTCCTTGGGGGTCGGGCCCATGAAGCTCGGCTGCGCATTCGGCACGGCCACTTCCTTGGTCCAGTCGGCCGCGACCAGGCCGGTGCCGGCCAGCAGCATCAGCAAGATGAAGGCGCCGACGATGGCCATGCTGAACATGCCCACCTTGTCGGCGCGCAGGCGGCGCCAGGCGGCGTGCCACACGCCCTCCGAGCGTTGCGAGCCATTGCTCGGCACCGGGGTGTTGGTAGACAGAACTGCGCTCATTTCAGCACCACCCGCGGGTCAACAAGCTTGTACATCACGTCGGTCAAGAGATTGATCACCATCGTGATCACGGCGATATAGATCGCAAATGCCTGTATGACCGGATAGTCGCTGCGGTTCACCGCCAGCAGGATCTCGCGGCCCAGGCCCGGGATCGAGAAGAACACCTCAAGCAGGAAGCTGCCGACGAATACGCCCGGCAGGGCCACGGCGACATTGGTCAGGATGGGGATCATCGCGTTGCGCAGCACATGGCGCAGCAGGATGGTCTTCTCGGTCAGGCCCTTGGCGCGGGCGGTGCGCACATAGTCCTGGCCGATCTCGTCCAGGAAGAAGGTGCGGTACAGCCGCGTGTAGGGCGACAGCGCCACGAACACCGCCACCAGCACCGGCAGCGGCGCATAGGTGGTCAGGTTGGTCCAGAAGCTGTCGGTCCAGCCCTGCACCGGGAACCAGCCCAGGCGGAAGGCGAACACATACTGGCCGACGATCACGTAGACCAGCAGCGAGATCGACACCGCGACGGTGGTCAGAATCATCACCACACGGTCGCTCAGCGAGCCGCGCACATAGGCCACGCCCAGGGCCAGCGGAATCGCCACCAGCACCTCGAGGATCAGGATGGGCATCATTACCGTCAGCGTCGCCGGCAGGCGGCTGGAGAACAGGCTGGCGACCGATTCATTGGTGGCCCAGCTCTTGCCCCAGTCGAAGGTCACGATCTGCTGGATGAAGATCCAGAGCTGCTCCCAGACCGGCTTGTTCAGGCCCAGCTGCTCGCGGATCGACTGGATCTGCTCGGGCGAGGCGTTCAGGCCACCGAGGATTTCGGCAGGATCGCCGCCGAAATATTTGAAAAGAAAGAACACCAGCAGCACGACGCCGAGCAAGGTCGGGATCATTTGCCACAGGCGTCGTATGAGGTATGCCGCCATTGCTGTCGGGTCTCCAAAGGGACGTCGTGGTTTCGACAAGACTGCGAGCCCGGCAGCTTGTGGCATCCGGGCAGGCAAGATTTAAGCAGGCGCGAGTCTAGACCAGTTGCCCGCGGCAGCCACTCACGTTTGCCCGCAATGGCTACGGGTTACACCCTAGATGAGGGACGTTGGGCCCCAAATAATGCCCCTCAGCCATGGCCTAAGGGCTTGCACGGCGTAGGCGGCGGGCCGCGGGGGCACTAGACTCCGCGCCTTGGACGGTAAGCGCAGCCAGCAAAATGGCCGCAGCCGGATGAACGCGCCCACGAGGCGCGACCCTGGACAAGGATGATGAAGTAATGCGAGCTCGTGTCAACAAAGTGCTCAGCGCCCTGGTCGGCGGCCTGATGCTGGCCGCCGGTACGCCGGCCTGGCCCCAAGGCCAGGCCCAGGATCAGGCCCAGGATCAGGCCCCGGCCGCCAAGACCCTGCGCTATGCCTTCCTGATTGCCGAGACCGGCTTCGATCCGGCCCAGATCACTGACCTGTACTCGCGCACCGTGGCCTCGGGCATCTTCGAGGCGCCGCTGCAGTTCGAGTATCTGGCGCGGCCCTTCCGCATGAAGCCGGCCACCGCGGCAGAGATGCCCGAGATCTCGCCCGACTTCAAGACCTTCACCTTCAAGATCAAGCCCGGCATCTACTTCTCGGATGATCCGGCCTTCAAGGGGCAGAAGCGTGAGCTGGTGGCGGCCGACTACATCTACGCGCTGAAGCGCCACTACGACCCGCAGTGGAAGAGCGGCAATCTCTACATCCTGGAGAGCGCCAAGATCCTCGGCCTGTCAGAGCTGCGCAAGGAGCTGATGGCGGCCAAGAAGCCCTTCGACTACGACCGCGAGGTCGAGGGTCTGAAGCTGATCGACCGCTATACCTTCCAGATCCGCTTAGGCGAGCCCACGCCGCGCTTCCTATATAACTTCGCCGATGGCTCCTTCACCGGCGCCGTGGCGCGCGAGGTGGTCGAGATGTATGGCGACAAGATCATGGCCCACCCGGTGGGCACCGGCGCCTGGCGCCTGGCCGACTGGCGCCGCAGCTCGCGCATCGTGCTCGAGAAGAACCCGAACTACCGCGACGAGTTCTACGACGAGCAGGTGCCCGATGACGCGCCGGCCGCGATCAAGGCCCAGGTCGCCCAGCTCAAGGGCCGCAAGCTGCCGATGCTGGACCGGGTGGAGATCTCCATCATCGAAGAGGCCCAGCCGCGCTGGCTGAGCTTTCTGAACAAGCAGGGCGATCTGCTGGATCAGCTCCCCGCCGAGTTCGCCACCATCGCCATCCCGAACAACAAGCTGGCGCCGAACCTGGCCAAGCAGGGCATACAGATGGTGCGCTACCCGCGCGCCGATGTGTCGGTGTCCTACTTCGGCATGGAGCATCCGGTGGTCGGCGGCTACACGCCCGACAAGGTGGCGTTGCGCCGCGCGATCTCGCTGGCCATTGACCTGGACAAGGAGATCCGCATCCTGCGCCGCGGCCAGGCCATACCCGGCCAGTCGGTGATCAGCCCCGGCGCCTGGGGCTACGAGCCTGGCTTCAAGTCGGAGATGAGCGACTACGACCTGGAGCGCGCCCGTGCCCTGCTCGACACCTTCGGCTATGTAGACAAGGACGGCGACGGCTGGCGCGACCTGCCCGATGGCTCACCGCTGCTCTTGACCTATCACACCCAGCCCGACCAGGTCTCGCGCCAGTCCAACGAGCTGTGGCGCAAGAACATGGATGCGATCAAGATCAAGATCGAATTCAAGACCGCCAAATGGCCCGAGAACCTGAAGTCCTCGCGCGCCGGCAAGCTGATGATGTGGGGCGTGGGCTGGAGCGCCGGCGCGCCCGATGGCGACACCTTCCTGGCCCTGGGCTATGGCCCCAACAAGGGGCAGGCCAACCACGCGCGCTTCGACCTGCCGGCCTTCAACGGCCTGTATGAAAGGCAGCGCGCTCTGCCCGATGGACCCGAACGCCTGCAGGCGATGACCGATGCGAAGAAGCTGATGGTGGCCTATATGCCCTACAAGGTCCATGCCCACCGCACCTTCACCGACATGGCCCATCCCTGGGTGAAGGGCTATCAGCGCAATATCTTCATGCGCGATTTCTGGCGCTTCGTTGACATCGACACGGCGGCCCAGCCCAAGCAGCAATAAGAAGCAGAGCGGAGGAGTTAGCCATGTCCGTCGTGAATTCAAGCCGCCGGAGCCTGCGCTTGGCCCTGGTCGCTCTGCTGCTGGTCGCCCAGTCGCTGGGCTCGCAGGCCGCCGAGCCCAAGGTGCTGCGCTATGCCTTCCCGATTGCCGAGACCGGGTTTGACCCGGCGCAGATCGTGGACGTCTATTCGCGCATAGTCACCGCCCACATCTTCGAGGGCCTGTACACCTATGACCATCTGGCCCGCCCGCCAGTGGTGCGCCCGCTGATCGCGCAGGACATGCCCGTGCACTCGGACGACTTCAAGACCTGGACGGTGAAGATACGCCCGGGCATCTACTTCGCGGATGACCCGGTCTTCAAGGGCAAGAAGCGAGAACTGGTGGCGCAGGACTTCGTCTATGCCTTCAAGCGCCCGTTGGATCCGGCCAACAAGAGTCCCACCGTCAGCGGCATGCAGCAGTACAACATCCTCGGCTTGAACGAGTTGCGTGCCGAAGCTGAGCAAGGCAAGAAGCCCTTCGACTACGACCGCGAGATCGAAGGCCTTCGCGCCCTCGACCGCTACACCATCCAGTTCAAGGTCAAGGAGCCACGGCCGCGATTTCTGGACCTGATCAGCGACAGCGACCTGCACGGTGCCGTGGCGCGGGAAGTGGTCGAGGCCTATGGCGACAAGATTGCGGAGCACCCGGTGGGCACGGGCCCGTTCAAGCTCGCCCAGTGGCGGCGCAGCTCGCTGATCGTGCTGGAGCGCAATCCCGACTATCGCGAGGTCTTGTACGACGCCAGGCCGGCGGCCGACGATGCGCAGGGCCAGGCCCTGCTGGCCCGGCTGAAGGGCCGCCGCCTGCCCATGGTGGACCGGGTCGAGGTGTCCATCATCGAGGAGTCGCAGCCGCGCTGGCTGTCGTTCCTGAACGAGCAGATCGACTTCATCAACGTACCCGGCGAGTTCGTCACCCTGGCCATGCCCAATGGGCGGATCGCACCGAATCTGGCCAAGCGCGGCATCCAGGCCTTCCGTGTCGTGAATGCCGACTCCGCCTTCACCTATTTCAATATGGAGCACCCGGTGATGGGCGGCTACACGCCTGAGCGTGTGGCACTGCGCCGCGCCGTCGCGCTGTCCATGGATGTGCAGCGCGAGATCAGCCAGGTGCGACGCGGCCAGGCCATCGTGGCGCAGTCCATCATGGTGCCGCACACCAGCGGCTATGACCCCAAGTTCCGTTCCGAGAACGGCGAATTCAGCCCCGCCAAGGCCAAGGCCCTGCTGGACCTCTATGGCTATGTGGACAAGGACGGCGACGGCTGGCGCGATCTGCCCGACGGCAGCCCCCTGGTGATCGAGGTCGCCACCCAGCCCGATGCACTGTCGCGCCAGTTCGATGAACTCTGGGCCAAGAATATGGAGGCGGTGAATCTGCGCGTGAAGTTCTTTGCGGGCAAGTGGCCGGAGCAGCTGAAGGCGGCGCGGGCGGGCAAGCTGATGCTGTGGACCCTGGGTTCCTCGGCGGCCGGTCTGGATGGGCAGAGCGCCCTGGCACGGATGTACGGCCCGGAGGCCGGTTCGCAGAACCTGGCGCGCTTCAAGCTGCCGGCCTTCGACGCCATCTACCAGCAGCTGTCACTGCTACCTGACGGACCCGAGCGCGAGGCGCTGTTTCACGAGGCCAAGCGTCTGTCGGTGGCCTATATGCCCTACAAGACCACCGTGCACCGCTTCAGCAACGATCTGACCCAGCCCTGGGTGATCGGCTACCGCCGCGGCGTGGCCTGGTACGACTGGTGGCAGTACGTCGACATCGACAGCAGCCTGCGCCGCAACTGAAGCGCTCGATGCAACGCCGCGAGCTCTTGACCGGTGGCGCGGCCCTGCTGGGCAGCGGCTGGGCCGCCGCAGGCAGCGACAGGGAGCCCGGCCTGAAGACGCTGCGCGTGGCTTTCAACACCGGCGAGGTCGGCTTCGATCCGCCGCTGGTCTCTGACCAGGCCTCGGTGGTCATCAACGCCCATATCTTCGAGCCGCTGCTGACCTATGACTGCCTGGCCCGGCCGGCCCTGCTGCGACCGCTGACGGCCGCCGCCCTGCCCGAGGTGTCTGGCGACTTCAAGCGCCTGGTGTTCACCGTGCGGCCGGGCATATTCTTTGCCGACGATCCGGCCTTCAAGGGCAAGCCACGGGAGCTGGTGGCGGCCGATTACATCTACAGCATCAAGCGCTATTACGACCCCCAGGTGCGCACCGAGCATCTGTACCAGTTCGAGAATGCCAAGCTGCTCGGCCTGTCCGAGCTGCGCCGGCGGGTGCAAAAGAGCAAGCAGCCCTTTCCGTACGATGAGCCGGTGGCCGGCCTGCGTCTGCTCGACCGCTACCGCTTCGAGGTCAATCTGGCCGAGCCCGACCCGCGCTTCATCCATGTGTTCGCCGCGCCGGGCTATAGCGGCGCGGTGGCGCGCGAGGTGGTCGAGGCCTATGGCGAAGAGCTGATGGCCCATCCGGTCGGCACCGGGCCGTTCAGGCTGAAGCAATGGCGGCGTGGCTCCAGCGTGGTGCTGGAGCGCAACCCGGGTTTTCGCGAGCAGATCTTCGACAGCCTGGCGCCGCCTGGCGATGCTCAGGCCGAGGCCATGGCCACTCATCTGCGCGGACGCCGGCTGCCGCTGGTCGACCGCATCGAGGTCAGCATCATCATTGAGGGTCAGCCGCGCTGGCTGGCCTTTCTGGGCGGCGAACTCGACCAGCTGCTGCTGCCCTCCGAGTTCGCCACGCTGGCCATGCCAGGCGGCAGGCTGGCCCCCTATCTGGCCCAGCGCGGTGTGCAGGCGCGCAGCCAGGTGGGTGCCGAGATCAAGCACAGCTATTTCAACTTCGACGACCCGCAGGTCGGCGGCTACACGCCGGAGAAGGTGGCGCTGCGCCGTGCCATGGCCCTGGCCTACGACGCCCCGACCGAGGCGCAGCGGGTCTACCAGGGGCGGGCGGTGGCCGCGCAGTCGCTGCTGGTGCCGCACACCTATGGCTATGAGCCTGGGCTGAAGACCGAACTCAGCGGCAGCGACCGGGCCCGGGCCAATGCGCTGCTGGACCTCTACGGCTATGCCGACCAGGACGGCGACGGCTACCGCGAGAACCCCGACGGCAGCCCGTTGACACTGCGTATGGCCGCCACCAGCAGCCAGCGCCAGAGGCAGATCAACGAGTTGTGGAAGAAGAGCATGGACGCGGTGGGCCTGCGCATGCAATTCGAGGATGGCACCTTCGGCGAGCTGATCAAGCGGGCGCTGGCCGGCAAGCTGATGATGTGGGGCTTCACCTGGACGGCCGGCACCCCCGACGGCGACTTCTTCCTGGGCATGGGCTACGGGCCCAATGCCGAGCAGTCCAACGACGCCCGCTTCCGCCTGCCCGCCTTCGACAAGCTCTACGAACGCCAGCGCCGTCTGCCCGACGGTCCCGAGCGCCTGGCCTTGATGCACGAGGCCAACAAGCTGCTGCTGGCCTATATGCCCTACATCCCGCATCTGCACACGATCAACACCGATCTGTGCCAGCCGCGCGTGCGCGGCTTCATGCGGCACCCGTTTGCGCGGGACTACTGGCGCTACGTGGACTTGGTCTGACGCCGCCGGGCCAGCCCGCCGACCAGGGCCAGGCCGGCAGCGGCCAGCAGGGCGGTCGCCGGCTCCGGCACGGCCGCAAGCGGCTCGGCGTAGAGGAAGTCGTCCATCACCACCACATCGTCATTCGGGTTGCCGAGCAGGCCGTTGGCGACAATCGTGTTCAGGCCCGAGGTGATGCGCACCCGGCTGATGGTGCCGCCACTGACCGTGGCGCCGAGAAAGCTCAGGCCCTGGTTGCCGGCCACCATCACGTCACGCGAGTAGATCAGTGCATTGTTGGTGTCGAAGAACTCCAGCTTGCTCAGGCCGCCGACCTCGACATCGACGAAGACCAGGCCGAAGGCCGTGGTGGTGGCCGCCTGTGCGGTACCGGCCACGAAGAAGTTCACGTCGGTGATGTTGCTGTTGATGGCGGTGAACAGCTTCTGCGCGCTGAAGGCCTGAAAGTCGCCCGCGAAGCCGAACAGCGCCGGCGTGGCCCCGCCCGCATTGGCGCTGACGAGGAAGCCGGTACCCGGTGTGCTGAAGACTGCACCGCGCGGCGAGTTGACGTTGAAGAAGTTGGCCGCCAAGGGATTCGGGTCGCTGCTGCCTGCGGGCACGCCGTCCCAGTTGATCTCGCGCCGCAGACCGCCGAACGAGCCGTTGGCCCCGGCGACGGCGCCGCCGCCGACGGCGACACGGAAGGCGTCACGCGTGGCCGTGATGGCCGCGGCGTTGGCGCCTGCGGCTTCGAAGGTGGTGATCACCGGCACGGCCGAGGCCGTGGTCCCCAGCAGCGATCCGGCCAGCGCGGTAAGTCCAATCAGTCGCTTCATGTCGTCTCCCGGCAAACAAGTGGCAAGTCCAGCGGCGGAGCGTACGACCGTGGTCGCAAAAATGCCAGTTCGCCGGCCCCCTAGGTTGGCAGGGTGTCGGGGCTGTACGGTGAGAGCACAAGCAGCATCTTTCCCGCTTGACCGGCGCGGCGGCGGGCGCGAAGCTGAGTGCATGACGCTGCCCATCCCCCATATCACCCGCTACCAGGACTGGCTGGCCCGCACCCGCGGCCTGCACTTCGATGGCTATGACGCGCTGTGGCAGTGGTCCGTCACCGAGCTGGACGCCTTCTGGCTCAGCATCTGGGACTATTTCGAGCTGCGGTCGGCCACGCCCTTCGAGCTGGCCCTGTGCGAGGAGAAGATGCCCGGCGCTCGATGGTTCGAGGGGGCGAGCCTGAACTACGCGGCCCAGGTGCTGCGCCATGCGGACGCGGCCCAGGCGGCCGG
Organism: Burkholderiaceae bacterium; assembly: GCA_018780645.1. GTDB lineage: Bacteria > Pseudomonadota > Gammaproteobacteria > Burkholderiales > Burkholderiaceae_C > Paucibacter. The sequence goes on along the minus strand of JADMJJ010000002.1, from coordinate 85,792 downwards.
CCACCCGGCCATCGTCTGGGCCAACGAGGCGATGCTGGCGCAGGGCGCGTCCGGTGCGCTGGGCGAGCTGAGCTGGCCCGAGCTGCGCCGCCAGGTCGGTGCCCTGGCCGCCTCGCTGCAACGCCTGGGCGTGCAGCGTGGCGACCGCGTCGTCGCCTATCTGCCCAATATCCCGCAGACCGTGGTCGCCTTCCTGGCCGTGGCCAGCCTGGGTGCGATCTGGTCGGTCTGTTCTCCGGACATGGGGCCGGTGGCGGTGCTGGACCGCTTCGCCCAGATCGAGCCCAAGGCCCTGATCACCGTCGATGGCTATGCCTATGGCGGCCAGGGCTTCGACCGCATGCCGCTGCTGCGGCAACTGCTGGCGGCCCTGCCCAGCGTGCGCGATGTCGTGCTGCTGCCCTGTCTGGACGCCCAGGCCGAGGCACAGTTGCTGGCCGGGCCGGCGCGGGCGGCGCACGCCTTTGCCGACCTGGTCGCACCGGGCCTGCCGCTGCTGGCGCCGGAGCCCATGCCCTTCGATCACCCGCTGTGGATCGTCTACTCCAGCGGCACCACCGGCCTGCCCAAGCCCATCGTCCACGGCCATGGCGGTGTGGTGCTGGAGGCGCTGAAGATGGGCACGCTGCACAATAATCTCGGCGCGAGCGCGCAGGACGGTGACCGCTTCCACTGGTACAGCTCGACCGGCTGGATCATGTGGAACTGCCAGATCGCCGGCCTTCTGGGCGGCACGACGATCTGCCTGTTCGACGGCAACCCGGGCGGCACGCGCGAGCATCCGGACTGGAGCACGCTGTGGCGCTTCGCCGCGCGGGCCGGGGTCACCTTCTTCGGTGCCGGCGCGGCCTTCTATGCCAGTTGCCTGAAGGCCGGCGTGCGGCCGCAGCAGGGCGCCGATCTGTCGCGGCTGCGCGCCGTCGGCTCGACCGGCTCGCCGTTGGCCGACGAGTGCTATGACTGGATCTGGAGCAGCCTGCCCCAGGTCGAGGGGCGGCCGATCTGGATTGCCTGCATCGCGGGCGGCACCGACTTTGCCGGGGCCTTCCTCGCCGGAGTGCCGACGCTGCCTGTGCACCGCGGCCAGATGCAATGCCGCTGCCTGGGTGCTTCCGTGCAGGCCTTCGGTGAGCCTGATGCGCAGGGCAGGGGACAGGTCTTGATCGACGAGGTCGGCGAGCTGGTGTGCACCCGGCCGATGCCGTCGATGCCACTGATGTTCTGGAATGATCCCTGCAACACACGCTACCTGGAGAGCTACTTCGATATGTACCGCGGCGAGCGGGGCGAGGGCATCTGGCGCCATGGCGACTGGCTGAAGATAACGCCCGAGGGCGGGGCCATCATCTACGGCCGGTCGGATGCGACCATCAACCGCCATGGCATTCGCATGGGCACGGCCGAGCTGTACCGCGCCGTTGAGGCCCTGCCCGAGGTGCTGGACAGCCTGGTCGTCGATCTGGAGTATCTCGGCCGCGACAGCTATATGCCGCTGTTCGTCGTGCTGCGCGAGGGCCTGGTGCTCGACGAGGCACTGACCCGCCGCCTGCGCGAGGCCATCAAGCAGGCGCTGTCGGCCCGCCATGTGCCCAACGAGATCTTCCAGGTGGCGGCGATTCCGCGCACCCTGTCGGGCAAGAAGATGGAGCTGCCGGTGAAGAAGCTGCTGCAGGGCGCCAGCGCCGACGCGGTGCTCAAGCGCGACGCGATGGCCAACGCCGAATGCGTGGACTGGTTCGTGGCGTTTGCGGCGCAGCGCGCCGGGCTTTGACCCTGATCAAACCCGGGCCACGGGCCGCCCGCCCGTTCAGCTTCGGTTCACCTCTGCTGCGCATGCTGGGCGCCCACCCTGTACCGCACCCGGAGGCCCTATGCCCAGACTCAACCCACTCGCATCGCTGACGGCGATGTCCCTGCTGCTGCCGCTGATGGCCCAGGCCTCGGTGTTCGGCACCTTGGGCAACTTCGACGTCGTCAATGACACCGGCCACACGGCCCACGGCTTCGAGATCGAGCTTGAGGGCCTGCATCTGTCCGACATCACCGACACCTTCGGCGGCGCCGGCCGCGGCTTCCCGACCACGGTGGAGCGCTATGGCTCGCCCGAGGTCAGTGAATACAGCCTGGGCGGTGTGTTCGGCGTGCACGTCACCTACAGGGCCACGTTCGCCGGCGGCGTGTGGAATGTGGGCACGCCCAGCGGCGTGTTCAACACGCCCGGCGAGAGCTGCTGGACCGGCGGCGGCATCGGTTACGGGCCCGACACGCCCTGCGACCATTTCGGTGTCGGCACCGTGGGCAATGCCAGCAAGGTCGGCTACAGCTGGCTGGTCGAGGCCGCGCCCGGCGCGGGCCTGCTGACGCCGGTGGCCGCCGCGCTGCCGGCGCCGCTGTGGGTGGTCACGCCCTCGCCGCTGCCTGCCCAGCCGCCGATCGTGGTGGCGCGCATACAGGCGCCCAAGGTCGAACCCGGCGAGCCGCAGTTCGGCCTGCCGATCTGGGTCAAGGTCTACACCACCGAGACCGAAGGCCCGGTGGGCCTCGAAGAGCTGGTCGGCAATGGCGAGAAGATCGAGATCGCCAAGAGCCACACCGAGATCGAGTGGCAGCTGCTGCAGACCGACCCCGGCAACCCCGACTCGGGCGTGCTGGAGAACGGCGGCCTGGCACCCATCGGCGAGCATGCCGAGGCGGTGGTGCGGCGCTACGAGTTCTTCCACTACACCGGTGCGCTCAAGGCCGAAGACAACGAGGCCCTGCCGATGTTCGGCGACTCCCATCCGGACCCCAGCGAGATCGGCGACTATATGGGCGCGCAGAACGCTGCCATCAACCTGAACGGCAATATTCCTGCCGTGCCCGAGCCGGCCACGGGCCTGCTGCTGGCGCTGGGCCTGGGCAGCCTGGGACTGCTGCGGCGGCGCGGACGGGCCGAGCGCCATTGACGCCCTAGAGCCAGCCCTGCCGCTGCGGTGCGATGATCGCGGCATGCAGATCCTGCTGCTTGAGGACGATATCGATCTGGGCCAGGCGGTGGCCGAGCACCTGGAGGCGGCCGGCCATGGCGTGCACTGGTGCAAGCTGCTGGCCCAGGCGCCCGGCGCCGCCGGTCCGCCCGATCTGGCCCTGCTCGACCTGAACCTGCCCGATGGCGACGGCCTGGACCTGCTGCGCGCCTGGCGCAGCGCCGGCCTAAGCCTGCCGGTGCTGGTGCTGACCGCGCGGGACCAGATATCCGACCGCGTGCGCGGCCTGCGTGCCGGCGCCGACGACTATCTGGTCAAGCCCTTTGATCTGGATGAGATGCTGGCCCGCGTCGAGGCCCTGTGGCGCCGTGGCCGCCCCTTGCCGCTGCTGCAACTGGGCGATCTGACCCTGGACCTGGGCCAGCATGTGGCCCGACGCGAGGGCCTGCCGGTGGAGCTGACCGCGATGGAGTGGGCCCTGCTGGCCGTGCTGGCCGCGCCGCCCGGACGCATCTGCCCGCGCGGGCAGCTGGAGGAGGCGCTGGCGCCGCACCAGCTGGCCCAGTCCGGCGGCAGCTCGCTGGAGGTGATGATCAGCCGCCTGCGCAAGAAGCTGGGGGCGCGGCGCATCAGCACCCACCGTGGCCTGGGGTATCGCTTTGAGCGCTGAGGGTCCCGGCACCTGGCGCCTGGAGCGGCGCCTGCGCGGCCGTCTGGCGGCCCTGCTGCTCGCGGCCTGGGCCCTGGGCACCGGCCTGGCGCTGTTCAGCGTGCAGGAGGAAACCGACGAGGTGCTGGACAGCGCCCTGATCGAAACGGCCCAGGTCCTGCTCGGCCTGCCCGATGCCGCATTCGACCCCGGCCCCGAGGGGCGGGTGCCGGCAGGCTTCGGCCCCCATCGGGAGTATCTGGTCTACCAGGTGTTCGACGGCCAGGGCCGCATGCGCCTGCGCTCGCACCAGGCGCCGCTGCAGCCCTTGGCGCCGCTGCCGGCCGCGGGCTTGAGCGAGCAGGGCCGCTGGCGGGTGGCGGCGCTGCAGGCTGGTCCGCGCCGTGTGCTGGTGGCCGAGCCGCTGGCTCACCGCCGTGAGGTCATCTGGGAGACCTGTCTGTGGCTGCTGCTGCCCCTGCTGTTGGTGTTGCCGCTGGGCGCGGTGGCCCTGCACCGGGTGTTGCGCGGTGTGTTCGGGGCCCTGCGTCCGGCCCGGCAGGCGCTGGAGCGGCGTGAGGAGCTGCCGCTGCAGGGCATGCCCGAGGAGTTGCTGCCGCTGCTCGGTGCCGTCAACGAGATGCGCCGGCGCCTGCAGGACCAGGTCGAAGCCGAGCGCGCCTTCGCCGCGCAGATGGCGCATGAGCTGCGCACGCCGCTGGCCGCGGCGCGCGCCCATGCCCAGCGCCTGCTGGGCGAGACCGACGCCCGGCAGGCCCGTCAGCGTGCCCAGGTGCTGCTGCGCCAGATCGACCGCGTCACCGCGCTGGCCAGCCGCCTGCTGCAGATGGCGCGGGTCGACGCCGGTCTGGCGCTGCGCCGCGAGGCCGTCGATCTGCGGCTGCTGGCGCGGATGGTGCTGGACGAGTTTGCGACGGATGGGCAGGCCGCCCGCCTGCGCCTGCATGCCGGCGAGCAGGACTGCGTGGTGCAGGCAGATCTCGATGCGCTGGGCATCGCCCTGCGCAATCTGGTCGACAACGCGCTGCACCATGGCGGGCCAGGTGCCCATGTCGATGTGTTCGTCGAGCCGACAGGGCTGCGGGTCTGCGACGACGGGCCGGGCATGGACGCGCAGGCGCTGCAGCAGCTGAACGCGGGGCTGGCACCGGCCCGGGGGCGCTCCGGGCTGGGCCTGCCCCTGGTGCGCAAGATTGCCCAGCAGTCCGGCGCCCGGTTGAGCCTGCGTTCGCCGCTGCAGCAGGGCTTGGGCTTCGAGGCGGCGCTGCGCTTCGACCCCCCAGCTTGAGGGCCTTGACCTCGCTCAATACGCGACCTAGTGTGAACTCTCGGGGTTGGCATCGTTCACTTTCGAGTTGCCGGAGGGCCGCATGAAGGCATTCACTTTCACACTGGGTCTGCGTTTGGCCGCCGCCGCGGCCGCACTGCTCACTTTGCAGGCCAGCGCCATGGCTGCGGATGGTTATGTGACCACCAACGAAGCCAAGCTGGAGACGATCTTCTCGCAGGCCGGCTTTGCCGCCGCCGACAAGATCGACATCCGCTTCAACCGCGAGACCAGCATCGTCGATGCCGCGTTGACGACGATTGACGACGCCGCCGACTGGACCAAGCTCAACGGTCTGGCCGGCAACCTGGCCTCGCCGATGGTCAATATGTATTTCGTGGACAAGATCCTGTGGTGCGGCGATCCTTCGCTGACCACCATAGGCTGCGCCAAGACCCCGGGCAATGTGCTGGCACTGGACTCCAGCTGGGCGGCCAACGCCACCTATGGCGGCAATCTGGCCGGCCATGAACTGGCGCATAACCTGAGTCTGGAGCATCTGCTGCCCGATGACGGCAGCAATCTGATGAACCCGACGATCTCGACCAGCTCCAAGCTGACGGCCGGCCAGATCACCGCCATCCTCGCCAGCGCCCTGGTGCAGATCGACGGGGCGGGCAAGTTCATCACCATCCAGCCGATTGCGGTGCTGGGCGCCGCGCCCATTCCCGAGCCGGCCGAATGGGCCCTGTTGCTGCTGGGCGGCGCGGTAGTGGCCGGCGTGGCCCGCTCGCGACGCAGGGGCCTGCGCACCTGATGGCACGATTTCACCTTCTGCTGCCGGCCTTGCTGATGGCCACCCTGGTCATGGCCCAGCCGCCGGTGCGCCGCGAGCTGGGCGGCTTCTCGCTGCAGCTGCCGTCCGCTGTGGTGCAGCAGGCCGGCGGCATTGACTCCCATGCCGGTCACCTGATCGGCGATGGCTTGCGGATCGACTATGACCTGGGCATCCATGCCGATCCGCTGAAGCCGCGCGATGGCATCAGCGGCCGCGAGGAGCGCGCCGTGGTCGTCGATGGCCGGCCGGCGCGCATGGTCAGCTGGCGGGTCGAACATCCGGCGCCCGCCCGCTACTTCATCGGTCTGCACCTGCCCCAGGTCGGAGACTCGGTGATGGGCCCGATCCGGTTGACGCTGCTGGCCCAGACGCCCGACCCCACCCGGCTGGCCGAGGCCCAAGCCGTGCTGCTGAGCCTGCGGCTGGCGCCGCGGCATTGATATCCCGCCGCAGCGGCCGATCTCCTACGGGGCGTCTCGGCCCGTCCCGGGCTCCACTATCGGACTTGCCAGGCTGCGCAGGAAGGCGACCATCTGGCGTGCCTCCTCGTCCGACAGGCGGATCGGCTGGCGATTGGCCACGGACGCGCCGTCGCGTGCCAGCTCGGTCCGCCCGGTCGCGGCGGCCGGAGAGCGCCGGTAGTGCGCGACCACCTCGTCCAGCGTCGCCAGCTGGCCGGCGTGCATGTACGGCGGCCTCAGGGCCACATTGCGCAGCCCCGGCGTCTTGAACGCGCCTTCCATGCCCGCATCGGTGGCGGCGATAAAGCGCAGCTCGGCGCAGGCCTCGGCCGGTGCATCGCTGTAGCGCCCCAGGCAGTTGAATTCATCGGCCTGCACCTTGGCAAGGCCCAGCGCCCGTCCGCGATCGGGACTATGGGCGTCGCGCGGCGGCACGCCGGTGTTGTGGAAGTGCTGGTCGCTGAACAGCGGGCCGTTGTGGCAGGTCGCGCACTGTGCCTTGCCGATGTACAGGCGCAGGCCTTGCACCTCGTCGCGCGTCAGCGTCTGCTGCCCCGCACGATCGCCTGCCTGGACTGCCTCCACATAGCGGTCAAAGCGCGATCTCCCGTAGGACAGGGTGCGCTCGTAGGCGCCGATGGCCTTGCCAAGGTTGGCAAAGACCCGGTTGACGGCTTCGCGCTGGGCTTCGCTCAGGCGTGCCCAGGCCTCTCGCTCCTCGGGCGTGCCGAGGGGGCCGGCATCGGCCGGGAGCTTGGCCAGCATCGGGAATGGCCCGAACACCATCTCGTAGTCCGCTCGGTGATGGGCCTGCAATTGCTGCACCAGGCGCGTGCGGTTGCTGCCGTGCTCCAGACCATCCTCCAGGGGCCCGAGCGCCTGTGACCAGAGACTGTCCTTGCGGCCGTCCCAGAAGAGCCAGGGGCCGTGGGCCGTCGCCGGCACGGGCATGGTCCGGCGCAGGCCGGTGCCCACGCCCCGGCCCACCGGCCTGTCATCCTGGAACTGGCGCTGCGGGTCATGGCAGCTGGCGCAGGACACCTTGCCGTCACGGGACAGGCGTGTGTCGACGAACAGCTGCCTGCCCAGCGCGGCAGCGTCCGGCCGGTCAGCGACGGCGTTGGACGGGTCGGGCGGGGGTGGTGGCAGCCGGTCCAGACTCATGGATGCGAGCACCTCACGCTCGGCCGATGACCAGCGGTCGATGCGGAAGGTGACGCCATCCTGGCTCCAGCCGAAACCGAGGAGGGCGGGCAGCATCACGGCCAGGGCCAGGATTGCCACCCGGCCGACCTGTGTCATTCGTTGCATGATGTCTTCTCCTGCTCACGACCACGTTCAGCGCTTCAGGCCACCATCGGCCAGCACCAGATTGAACACGGCCTTGTCGCGCGTGCCGGCGGCGTCTATGTCCAGGCGCAGGTCCCACCAGCCGGTCATGCTGAACTTCATGCCCTCGATCACATAGGTGCCGGGAGTCGTTTCCCTGGTGATGCGTGGCTGCGTCGGCAGGCCATGGCCATGCTGCGGCATGCCGCCATCGACGCCGATGCGCGCCTGGCTCACCGGCAGGCCGTCGGGCGTGGCGACCCTGAGTGTCCAGCTGTGCATCTGCCCTATGACCGGGCCGCGCGCTGGTGGCTCGATATCGACCACGAAGCGGCCTTGCAGGCTCGGGTGCCGCAGGCTCAGGTCCAGATCGTTCGGCGCCGTGCTGCAGGCGACCAGGGTGACGGCAAGACCGGTGGCGGCCGCCGCGAACAGGGAGAAGGCAATGGAACGACGAAGCATGGTGATGACTCCTGTGACGGATGGATAACGCGATAAAGGTGCGCATAACCGTGCGGCCGCCAGCGGTGGCTGCTGCGTCGAATCGCCAGCCGAGCGGAGCGCGGCCATGGAAAAAGTGCGATACGCGAGCCGGTCAGCCGGCAGCGTCGATCAGGTGCTGCAGATCCGGAGGGGTGGGCATTGGCTTGAGCGCGCTGACGTTGGCGCCGCCGGTATTGCCCCGCGGCACCGCGCCCCACGCCGTCTTGGTGGCAGCGCCGAGAATCCGCAGCAGCTGACCAAAGGCCTCCGGTCCAACGCGTTGACGAACGGCCCAGCCGAGCATCGCCACGTGCACGCGTACATGCTCGCGGGTGCTCGCCTGACCGAGCACGTGGGCGCGCTCGAGCCGGCGAAAGGCCGAAGCGAACTCGCCGCGAGCCTCGAGGGTACGGGCCGCATCGAGTTCGACTTGGACGAATGGGCGGATGCGCTGTGAGAAGGTGTTCATCGGAGTGTCACTATGCAGTGCTTGTTGAGCGTGATTCTTCGCAAAACCCGGCTGGGCGGCTTGAACAAAGCGGCTGTTCTTGCATATGGCTACCGCCGCTCAGGTGCCGGTGCCGACCTGCGCGCGATAGCTGCCGGGCGTTGACCCGACTTGCCGCATGAAGGCACGATGCAGTGCGTCGGAGCTGCCGAAGCCGGCGCGCTGGGCCACTCTCGCCAGGGGCCAGGCGGCCGACTCCAGATAGGCCTTGGCGCGCTCCACACGCACCGCTTCGACAAACCGGGCCGGGGTGCAGCCGGTGGCCTTTCTGAAGCTGCGCGAGAAGGTTCGCTCAGACATGCCAACCCGGTCGGCCAGGACGGGGCCGCGCAGGTCGGCCGCCGGCTGGTCGACGATCTCGGACAGCAGCGTCAACAGGCGGGAGGCCGCGTTCGCCTGGGCCCGCAGTCCGACGCTGATTTGCGACTGGCCGCCAGGCCTTCGCATGAACAGCACGAGGTCATTTGCGACGGCCGATGCGACGTTGCGGCCTCGGTCCTGCTCCACGAACTGAAGACACAAGTCGGTCGCCGCCGTCATGCCCGCACAGGTGTAGAACGGCGGCTCCGCGATGAAGATCGGGTCCGCATCGACCGTGATGGCAGGATGCCCCGTCTGAAGCAAGGGGCACAGACTCCAGTGCGAGGTCGCTCGTCTGCCGCCCAGCAACCCCGCATCGGCCAGAAGCCGGACACCGGAATTGAGGCCGGCGACGCGCCGCGACGCAGCGGCTCGTCGCTTCAGCCAGGAGGCCACCCTCGTGGGCGAGGCGTCGATGCGCATCGCATCCGGGCTGCCACCCGCAATGATGAGGGTGTCGACCTCATCCGGCAGCGCTTCCATGGGCAAGGTGCTGGCCAGACGCAGGCCCGAGCGGGTCGAGATCTGGCCCCCGGCTGGCGTGACCAGGGTGAGCCTGTAGGGTCTGAGATCTGCGGTCGCGTGGGTGTTGGCCGCCGCGAAGATATCCATGGCGCCGGCCACATCCAGCGCTTGAACGCCGTCCATGGCCATGATGGCGACTTCCAAGAAGTTCTTTTGCATGGCAGTGCCCCTACTCAGGAATGACGCCGGCCTTGCGCGCGACCTCTGCCCAGTGCGCCACCTCGCTGCGCATGAAGCTGCGCAGCTCGTTGGGGCTGGAACCCTTGAGTTCGATGTTCAGCGCGTTGAGACGCTCCCGCGTGCCCGGATGGGCCAGTGCAGCCAGCACCTCCTTGTTGAGCCTTTGAACGATCTCGACCGGCGTGGTGGCGGGGGCCACCACGGCCCACCACTGATTGAACTGCATGCCCGGAATGCCAGCTTCGGATGCGGTGGGAACGTCGGGCATGCCGGCAAAACGGGACGAGCCCGTGACCATCAATGCCGACAGCTTGCCGGCGCTCAGCAGCGAGGCCCCGCTGGCCAGCGTCGAGAAATGGCCGACCACCAGGCCCGCCGCCACGTCGGTGAGGGCGGGTGCCGAGCCCCGGTACGGGATGGCGTCGATCTTGATGCGCGACGCCGCCGCGAACAACTCGCCGGACAGGTGGCTGATGGAACCGTTGCCGCTGTGCGCGATCGGCCAGGGCTTCTTGCTGGCCCGTCCGTCGGCGATGAAGCCCTTGATGTCGCCGGTCTTGTACTGGGATGAGTTGACGAACAGCATCAGTGGCGAGGTGCCGATCATCGAGACAGGCGTGAAGTCGCGCAGCAGGTCATAGGGCACCTTGAGCAGCACCGCCGGCGCGATGGCGTGCGGCAACTCGATGATGTTGATGGTGTAGCCATCGGGCGGCGCCTTGGCGGCCGCCTCGGTGCCGATGCGGCCGGAGGCACCGGAACGGTTGTCCACCACCACCGTGGTGCCCATGGTCTCGCCCATGCGCTGGGCGATGGCCCTGGCCACGGCATCGGTGCTGCCGCCCGCCGCCCAGGGCACGATGAGGTGGATGGGCTTGTCCGGATAGGCGGCGTGCGCGCTTGCGCTCAGCAGGGCGCCGGCAAGAACAAGGGATTGGAGCGGTCGGGTCAGCATGGATTTCCCCATTGAACGGTAAAGAAGTGGATTCAACAAGCGACGTCGAAGGTGTCGCGGTCGCCCTTGGCGGTGAGCAGCAGCAGGGCATGCTCCGAGGGCAATATCTGTCCCCGGTCGAAGAGGCTGCGCAGCGCCGCAAGGCAGGCGCCCGCGCACAGCTCGACCCACAAGCCCTGACCGGCCAACTGAACGACGCCTCGGGCGGCCTCCGCGTCGTTGGTGGCGACGGCCCCGCCCGCAGACATTTCGACCGCCAGCTTCTGCTGCAGCGTGACCGTGCTGCCGGCAATCGAGAACTGCGCGGTCTGCCCCTCGAACTCCGCTTGAAGCGAGGCGCCGGCCAGCACGCGGCTGAGGCGCGGGAAGGGTTCGATGGCCCAGAGCCGCGGCATGTGCGGGATCAGGCCGGCGGCGAGCAGGTCGCGCAGGCCGCTGTACAGGCCCCAGAGCAGATCGCCCCGCGAGGTCGGCACCAGGATGTGATCGGGCACACAGCCGTCGGCCGCCAGCTCCAGCGCCACCGCGCGGTAGCCCTCCACACCGAATACGGGGCTGCCGACGGCCGGGACGCAGTAGTTGGTGAGCGCAAAAGCGCCCTCTCGCTCCACCTGCTGGCGCACATAGCTCCAGCGGTCCAGGCTGCGCTTGAACGTGACGCGCTTGGCTCCGAAGCGATGCAGGGCACGGGCATAGGGCTCCGGCATATGGCCGTAGGTGGCGACCTGGCAGCGCAGGCCGGCCACCGCGCAATAGGCTGCTGCCGAAACCGCCGCGTTGCCGCTGGAGGCCAGCACGATGGTCCGGGCGCCGATATCCAGCGCACGGCTGATGCCCTGAGCGGACATGCGGTCCTTGTGCGAGCCGGTTGGGTTCATGCCCTCATGCTTGGCCGTCAGCTGCCGGATGCCGACCTCGGCCGCCAGCCTGGGCAGGTCCAGGCAGGGGGTGTTCCCCTCGTTCAGGGTCAGGCCGTGGGTGTAGGGCAGCCAGGCGCCAAACTTATAGCCTGAGCTGGCGGAACCGAGTGATGTCGGCAGTTCGCGAAACGTTGCCTCGACGCTGGCCGGCGTGCCGATGTCCGCGCAGCGGGGGCAACCCGTCGGCATCTCCTGGACCGGGTACTCCTCGCCGCAACCTATGCAGCGCAGGCCGTGCATCGATGCATTGACCCGTATCGGAGGCCGTGGGAGCGGGTCCGTGCCGACCGTGGAAGAAAGTTGATTCATGAACGAATAGTAGGAAGCTTGACCCCCTTGTGGTTTCATCTGTTTGTCGATCAAAATAAGTAAAACTTATTGAGTGGACCGACTGATGCAGGACCTGAGAGACGTCAGTGCACGACAGATAGACGTGTTTCGCATGGTCATGCGGCTCGGCACCACCAACCGTGCTGCGGCCGCGCTGCACGTCAGCCAGCCGGCGGTGACGCAGATACTTCAGCAGTTCGAGGCCCGCGCGGGGCTGAAGCTGTTCGAGCGAGCCAGGGGCAAGCTGGTACCGACGCCGGAGGCCCATGCGCTGATGGAGGAGGTCGAGCGGGTCTATCTGGGGCTGGATGCGGTGCAGCGAAAGATCGCCGCGCTGCAGTCCCACGAAGAAACCGTCTTGAGGGTGGGCGCGCTGCATGCGCTGGCGGCCAGCGTCATGCCCTGGGCCCTGGCCGAGTTCCAGCGCAGCTATGCCAGAACCCGCTGCCAGCTGCTGGTGGACAGCTCCAAGGCGCTGCGGGAGGCCCTGTTTCAGGGCGCAGTGGACCTGGCGTTTCTTGGCGATGAGGCCGACACCAGTGGCCTGAACTCCTCGGTCTTCTACGAGGTGCCGGCCGTGTGCGCGATGCCGGCGGCCCATCCGCTGGCGCGCAAGACAGCGTTGCAGATCCATGATCTGCGGGAGGTGCCGCTGATCGGCCTGTCGTCGCGGGACCCGGCGCAGCAGCGCCTGGAGTCAGCGTTTGCGCAGGCCGGCATCGCCCCCCGCTTTGCCATTGAAACGCCCTACAGCGCCACCCAGTGCGCGCTGGTGCTGGCCGGCGCGGGCCTGGCGGTGACCAACCCGCTGGTGGCGCGCGAGTACATCGCGCTGGGCCTGCGTTGCGTACCGCTGACGTTCGACCTGACGTTTCGCGCCCTGCTGGCCTTCAATCCCCGACAGGCTCAATCACGCGCGGCCCAGGAATTTGTAAGCCTGTGCCGCCGCCATATCGCGCGCAGTCTGCCTTAGGCCAGCTGCGCAAGTGTCGCCTTGACGATGCTGGCCGCATCCACGCCGAAGAAGGCGCGCAGCGCGGCGCGCGTGTCGCTGCGGCCGAAGCCGTCCGTGCCCAGGGTGAGGTAGTCGCGCCCCGCGGGGATGAAGGCGCGCACGCTCTCGGGCACGGCACGCACATAGTCGGTGGCCGCGATGATGGGCCCGCCGCTTTCGAGCAGCAGGCGGGTGACGAAGGGCAGGGGCTGCGAGCAGGCCTGCCCTTCGCGAGCGAGCTCACTCCAGCTGGTGACGCTGAACACCGTGGCCGAGATGCCCTGCCGGGCCAGCTGCTGCGCGGCCTTGATGACCTCCAGCAGGATCGCCCCGGAGCCCATCAGGGTCACTTCGCCCGATGCTTGCACACGACCTGCCTCATCCGCGGTGCCCAGGTAGCTCGCAAACCTGTAGCCCCCTCGAATCACATCCTGGGCCACGCCGACGGCCAGGCTGGGCTGGGCATAGTTCTCGTTCATCAGGGTGACGTAGTAGAAGACGTCGTGCTGCTCGACCAGCATCTCGCGCATGCCCTGGTCGATGATCACGGCCAGCTCGCCGGCAAAGGCCGGGTCATAGGCCTTGCAGTTGGGGATCGTCGCGGCCATCAGATGGCTGCTGCCGTCCTGGTGCTGCAGCCCCTCGCCGCCGAGCGTGGTGCGGCCCGAGGTGGCGCCGAGCAGAAAGCCGCGCGCCCGCTGATCGGCGGCCGCCCAGATCTGGTCACCGACGCGCTGAAAGCCGAACATCGAGTAGTAGATGTAGAAGGGCAGCATCGCCAGCCCGTGCACGCTGTAGCTGGTGGCCGCCGCCGTCCAGCTGGCCAGGGCGCCCGCCTCGGAGATGCCTTCCTCGAGAATCTGCCCGTCCATCGCCTCGCGGTAGCTCAGCACCGAGCCGATGTCTTCGGGCGCATAACGCTGGCCCACGCTGGAGTAGATGCCGACCTGCTTGAACAGATTGGCCATGCCGAAGGTGCGGGCCTCGTCGGCCACGATGGGCACCACGCGCGGGCCCAGCGCCGGGTCCTTGAGCAGATTGCCCAGCATGCGCACAAAGCCCATCGTCGTGCTCATCTCCTTGCCCTCGGCCTGCAGGGCAAACTGGGCATAGCTGGCCAGGTCCGGCACCGGCACCTCGGCGCAGTCGGTGTAGCGCCTGGGCAGGAAGCCGCCCAGCTTGTGCCGCTGCGCCTGCAGGTACTGCATTTCCGGGCTGTCGGCCGCCGGCCGGTAGAAGCTCAGTGACGTGACCTGCTCATCGCTCAGCGGCAGCTGGAAGCGGTTGCGGAACGCGATCAGATCGGTTTCGTCGAACTTCTTCTGGCTGTGCGTCGTCATCTTGCCCTGGCCGGCACTGCCCATGCCGTAGCCCTTCTTGGTGTGCGCCAGTATCACCGTCGGCTGGCCCCGGTGCTGCGCCGCGGCGGCATAGGCGGCGTGGATCTTCACCATGTCGTGGCCACCCCGCTTCAGACCGTCGATCTGCTCGTCGGTCATGCCGCGGACCAGGGCCGCCAGCGCCTCGTTCTGACCGAAGAAGGTCTCGCGGTTGTAGCGCCCGTCCTTGGCGGCAAAGGTCTGCATCTGGCCATCGACGGTGTTGGCAAAGGCCTTGGCCAGTGCGCCGGTCAGGTCCCGCGCAAAGAGGCCGTCCCAGTCGCTGCCCCAGACCAGCTTGATGACATGCCAGCCCGCGCCGGCGAAGAGCTGCTCCAGCTCGTCGATGATGCGGCCATTGCCGCGCACCGGCCCGTCGAGCCGCTGCAGATTGCAATTGACGACCCACACCAGGTTGTCCAGCTTCTCGCGGGCGGCCAAGGTCAGCGCACTCATGCTCTCGGGCTCGTCCATCTCGCCGTCGCCGAACACGCCCCAGACCTTTCGCGCCGAGCAGTCCAGCAGCTGGCGATGGCTGAGGTAGCGCATGAAGCGTGCGTGGTAGATGGCACTGATCGGGCCTATGCCCATCGAGCCGGTCGGGAACTGCCAGAAGTCCGGCATCAGATAGGGGTGGGGGTAGCTGCACAGTCCTCGCGGCCCCTGACCTCCCGTGGACGCCGGTGCGGTCAGCTCCTGCCGGTAGTAGCCCAGGTCCTCGGCGCTCAGCCGGCCCTCGAGATAGGCCCGCGCATAGACCCCCGGCGCGCTGTGCGGCTGGAAGAACACCAGATCGCCCAGCTGCCGGCGCCCGGGTTCGTCACAGCGGGCCTGAAAGAAGTGGTTGTAGCCGGTCTCGAACAGATCGGCCGCGCTGGCATAGCTGGCAATATGGCCGCCCAGCTCACCATAGGCCTGGTTGGCGCGCACCACCATGGCCAGTGCGTTCCAGCGTATCAGGGACGCCAGGCGTTCTTCCATGTCCAGATCGCCGGGGAAGACCGGCTGCTGATGTTCGGCAATGGTGTTGACGTAGGGTGTGCCGCGGGCGGGCTGCCAGGCGATCTTCGGGTCGCGCCCCATTGCTGCAAGCATGTCGAGCAGCTGGCGTGCACGCTCCGGCCCGGATGCCTGCAGCACCGACGCGAGTGCATCGCGCCATTCGGCGCTTTCCAAGGGGTCTGGATCGGCGGACTCCACCGGGCAGTGGGGGGCAGCTTGCTGATGCATGGGGGTTTGTTGCGAAGGAGTGAAGGGCTCCGCCAATCTAGGGTCAAGTCGGCGGACATGCTGGCGTGAATGGCCGCAGTTTCAGCCATCCGGCGGCGAAACAGGGAGTGGAGCCAAATCTGCGCACCTGTTGACAGGCGGCACCTAGGTGTACTACTGTATTGGTACACCAACGTAACCCATGCCACTCGTGCCTGCCCTGGACCTCTTCCACATCAACACCGGCTCCACCGAACCGATCTACCGGCAGCTGGTAGAGCTGGTGCGGCGGCTGGTGGCCAGCGGGCAGCTGAAGGCCGGCGACGAGATTCCCTCGGTGCGCGAGCTGGCCCAGGGCCTGGTCGTGCACCCGATGACGATTTCCAAGGCCTATGGCCTGCTGGAGGCCGAGGGCCTGCTGGAGCGCCGCCGCGGCCTGGCGATGCGGGTGGCCGCTCAGCATCGGCGCGCCCAGGCCCCGCTGGACCGGGCCGAGCTGTTGCGGCCCAGCCTGGAGCGTGCCGCCCAGGAGGCGCGCCAGCTGGAGCTGTCCACGACGCAGGCCCTGGCCCTGTTCAAAGAGATTCTTCAGGCGGAGGAGCCGCAGTCATGAGCACAAGCTTGTCAATCGCCGCCGCTGGCGGTCTTTCCCTGCACGCCGGTGCGCCGGCCGCCTCGGTGCAGCTCAGCGGCCTTTGTCTGAGCTACGGCGGTCAGGCCGTGCTGCAGGGCCTGGACTGGGCCCTGCAGCCGGGCCAGGTGATAGGCCTGCTGGGCCGCAACGGCGCCGGCAAGACCAGCCTGCTGGAAAGCCTGCTGGGCCTGCGCGAGCCCGATGCCGGCGAGGTGACCCTGTTCGGCCAGTCGGTCACCGGGCTGGACGATGCCCTGCGTGCCCGCATCGGCTATGTGCCGCAGCAGTCAGACCTGTTCGAGGGCTTCACCGCGGCCCAGCTGCTGGCCTACTTCCGCAGCTTCTATCCGCGCTGGAACGAGGCCAAGGTCGAGGGCCTGATGTCGCGCTGGGAGGTGCCGCGCGACCGGCTCATCGCCAAGCTCTCGGGCGGGCAGCAGCAACGCCTGTCCATCATCCGCGCACTGGCCCATGAGCCTGATCTGCTGGTGCTGGACGAGCCGGTAGCAAGTCTTGACCCCGCGGGCCGGCGCGACTTCCTGCGCGAGCTGGTCGAGCGCGTGCTCGACCGCGGCACGACGGTGGTGTTCTCCACCCATATCCTGTCGGACCTGGAGCGCGTGGCGTTCAATGTCGCCTTCCTGAAGGAGGGGCGCATCGCCTGCCAGGCGCCGCTGGAGGAGCTGCTGGACCAGGTGCGCATCGCCGTCGGCGCACCGGCCGAGCTGCTGGCGCTGCAGGTCGCCCACGGCGCTCAGCTGCTGCGCCAGCAGCCGTTGGCTCCGGGCCGCGAGCAGTGGTTGCTGCGCTTCACCCAAGGCGCGCCGGTCAGCTCACAGCTGCGGGCGCTGAATCTGGAAGACCTGTTCATGGAGCTCAGCTGATGCGCGGGCTGGCGGCGCTGCCGCAGGGGCAGATACTGCTGGGCCACTGGTGGTCGGCCGGCACCACCTCGCGCCGTGTCTGGCCGCTGCTGATGGCCGGCGGCTGGCTGTTGCCGGTGGCCATGCTGGCCTATTTCAAGGGCACACATGCTGCCACCCAGCTGGGGCTGCTGATCGCGGTGGTCTATCTGCAGTTGCTGGGCCTGACCCTGCTGATCAGTCTGGTGCAGCAGAACCATCCCCATGCGGCGCGGCTGGTGCCCGGTCATCTGCAGCATCTGCGAGCCTGTGCCGCGGTACTGATGCTGGTGCTGGCACCGGCCTGCGGCTTGCTGGCGGGTGCGGCGCTGGGCGAACCGCTGGCCTGGGCCCTGGGCGCCGCGGGCTGCCTGCTGCTGATCGGTTTCAGCGTGCGCTGGCCCGAGATCTGGTGGTGGGTGTGGATCGTGCCGTCCACGGCCTGGTGGTGGACGGATGGCTTGGTCTGGGGCCTGCTCAGCAGCATCATGCGCCGCTGGTACGTCGAGCAGCCGCTGAGCTTGGCCGCCTGCGCGCTGCTGCTGTTGCCCTGGTTGCTGAGCCGTGTCGTGCTGGCCGGGGGAGCGCGCCATCGGCGTGCCCAGGCCCGCGCGGCCGCTTGGCGGCGCAAGATCGGCTCGACCCGCTGGAGCGTGGCCGAGACGCCGGGCGCCGGTGGTGCGGGCAGCGCCTTCAACTGGCTGTACGGCCTGTGGCGCGGCTGGCTGCTGGCCCGCGCCCGGCCGCAGGCGCGCAGCGTGCTTGCGCGCGCCGAGCTGGCGCTGTACGGCAGTTCGCACTGGAGCGCCCACCTCGGCGGGGTGCTGCTGGTGATGGCGCTGGTCGCGCTGCTGCTGATCGGGGTGCTGATATGGACACCGGTGACCTGGGAGCAGATCACGCGCAAGGGAGCCTCCGGCCTGACCATAGGCGTGATGAGCGCCTGCTTCAGCCCGCTGATCGGTCTGCCCGCCGCGCTCTGGCAGTCGCGGCGCGAGCAGGCCCTGCTGCTGCTGCTGCCGGGCATGCCGCGCGGTGCTGCGCTGAACCGGGCGCTGGCGCGGCGCCAGCTGTGCCACGCCGTTGGCGCGCTGCTGATGGTGCTGGGGCTGCTGCAGCTCCTGCTCGGCCCCCATGCGCTGGAGAATGGGGCGCTGATGGTGTCCGTGGGGCTGCTGCTGTCGGTCTCTTTGTGGGTGGACTGGTCGCGGCGCGGTCTGCCGCGCGAGGTCTGGTACGTGGCCCTGGTCGGCGGTGGCATTGCGCTGGCCATCAGCCTGGCGGTGGTGCTGGACGCGCTGGCCTGGGGCCGCTGGCTGGCCCTGCCGCTGGCGCTGCCGGTCTGGCTGATCCTGCTGCGCTGGCGCTGGCGGCGGCTGCAGACCTGGCCCCAGGCGCTGCCGGCCGGGCGCAATATGGGCCGCTGACCTGCCGTTCAGCCTCGGGCCAGGCCGACGATTTGCGCCGCCGGCAGCACGCCAGAGACCCGCTGCTGCTCGACGCCCTGGCGAATCTTCACCAGGGTCGGGATGCTGCGGATGGCAAAACGCTGCGCCAGGCGCGGGTTCTCGTCGCTATTGACCTTGACCAGCAAGGCCTGGCCCTTGAGCTGGGCGGCGGCCTGCTCGAACTGCGGCGCCATTTGCCGGCAGGGGCCACACCAGGGGGCCCAGAAGTCCACCAGCACCGGCAACTCGCTGCCCTTGACGACGGCGTCGAAGCTGGCGTCGCTCAGGGTGATGGGCTGGCCGTCCAGCAGTTCGAGGCCGCAGCGCCCGCACACCGGGTCCTGCTGCGCGCGCTCGTCGGGCACGCGGTTCTTGGCTTGGCAGTGGGGGCAGGTGATCAGCATCGGGGTTCCTTGGTGCTCAGTCTCGCATCTTGGGCGGCCGGCGCGCTTTTCAAGGCGCGGCCTTGAGCCGCTGCTCCAGTGCCGCGCCCACCTCCTGCATGAAGGCGCGCACCCGGCCGGTGTGGCGCAGGTCCGGGTGGGTGAGCAGCCAGACCGGCGTGCTGACATCGGCCAGCACCTCGGACACCGGCACCAGCTCGGGTTCGCTGGCCTCGATCACCGTCGGCAGCAGGGCCAGGGCCAGGCCCGTGCGGGCCATGGCCACGGCCGGGTGCAGCAGATCCAGGCGCATCACCACCTGCGCTGGCGGCACATGATCCAGCATCCAGCGGTCGAAGAAGCGCGTGCGGCGCTCGCTGTCGAAGCCTATCCAGGGATGGTCCTGGCACAGCTCCGGCAGCGGCGTGATGCGCTGCGGTAGGGTGGCCGAGCCACGCCGGGCATAGACACGCATGCGCAGGTCGCCGAGGTTGCGCCCGACCAGGTGCTCGGGCACCAGGCGGCTCATGCGCAGGGCGACATCGGCATCGCGGCGCGACATATCGACCAGGGCCGAGTTCTCGCTGACCTCGACCATGATGCCGGGGTGGCTGCGCCGAAAGGCGGCCAGCGCCTCGGGCAGCAGGTGCAGGGTGGCGACGAAGGCGGTGGTCAGGCGCAGCACGCCCTGCAGTTCCAGGTCGCGGCCGACGATGCGGCGCTGCATTTCGCCAATCGCCTGCTGCATCTCGCGCGCCTGCTGCGCCAGCAGCGCGCCGGCCTCGGTCGGCTGGTAGCCCTGGCGCAGGCGCTCGAACAGACGCGTGCCGAGGTCCTGCTCCAGCGCGTTCAGGCGCCGCAGCACCGTGGTGTGGCGCACGCCCAGGGCCTGGGCCGCGGCATTCAAGGAGCCCTGCTCGGCAATGGCCAGGGCATAGCGCAAATCGTCCCAGTCGGGCAAGCCGGTGCAGTGTGTCGCTTTCATGTGCAAATTTGCAAACTTGGAGTGCAGTTTGCGCAGTTGTTGGTGCGAATTTGCAAACATACCATGGGCGCACCGAATCACCTCACCGGAGTGCGCCATGCAACTGCCCCTTGTCCCCCCCCGCGTTTCGATCCGTGCCTTGCTCGATCGCTGGATCGCCGCCTGGATCGCCCGCAGCGAGGCGCGCTGGCGGACGGTTGAACTGCGCCAACGCTACTACTGATCTGAACGGAGAACCCCATGCCCCATCTGCACCTTAGCCTCAGCCCGGTTCCCGGGCGGCATCCCGATCACACCCAGCTGGCCCAGGCCCTGACCGAGCTGACGGCCCTGCATCTGGCCAAGGACCCCGACCTCACCGCCGTGCGCATCGCCCGCGTACCGGCGCAGGACTGGTTCGTCGCCCGGCGCTCGCTCGCCGAGCAGGCGCTGGCCAGCTACCACCTGGAGGTGCAGGTCACGGCCGGCACCAATACCGAGGCGCAGATCGGCGCCTGGCTGCAGGCCGTGCATCGGCTGCTGGGCGAGCAGCTCGGCGCCCTGCATCCGGCCAGTTACGCGGTGGTTCAGCAATTGCCGGCCTCGGCCTGGGGCTATGGTGGGCGTTCGCAGCTGGACCGACGCCTGCAGGCCGCAGCCGAGGCGGTACCCGCCGCCTGAGTTTGATGCTGCGCGTGGCCGCCGGCCCCGTTAGACTTGCCCTCTGGCTGCGCTATCGGCGCCGCCGGTCACCCGGTGCGGACCCGGGGCTCATGGAAGGCTTGTGGACACAGCAGCATTGCAAGGATCAGCGACGGGCGAGGGCCGGCGTGCCTGCCTGCAGCGCCTGGCAGTGGCGCTGTGCGTCGGCGGCCCCTGGATCGGCGCGCGGGCACAGGGCGCGCGGGCCGAATCGCTGGCCGTGCTGTACCCCGATATCGGTGAGCCCTTCCGCGCCATCTTCGCCAAGATTCTCGAAGGCATAGACGACCGCTTGCAGGCCCGCGTCCTCAGGGTCGCGGTGCCGGCCGAGGCCGACATGGCGGGCCTGGCGGCGGACATGCAGCGGCGCGAACCCAAGCTGGTGATCGCCCTGGGCCGCGCCGGACTGCGCCTGGCCAGCGCGCTGGACCGCCGCATCGAGGTCGTTGCCGGCGGCGTGATCAGCCCCAGCGAGGCCGAGGCGCGGGACGCCACCGTGCACAGCCTGGCGCCTGATCCGCTGCTGCTGATGCAGCGCCTGAAGGGCCTGCTGCCTGGCGTCAAACGGGTCAGCGTCGCCTATTCGGCGCGCCACAGCGCCTGGCTGATGCGTTTCGCCCAGGACGCCGCGCGCCAGCTGGGTCTCGAACTGCAGGCCCAGGAGGTTGGCGACCTGAAGGCCGCGCTGCGCCACTACCAGGAGTTCTTTGCCCAGGCCTCACCGCAGCATGCGCTGTGGCTACCGCAAGACCCACTGTCGGTCGATGAGTCGACGGTGTTGCCGCTGGTGCTGCAGGAATCCTGGAACCACGGCGTGCCGCTGTTTTCCAGCAACCTTGGCCATGTGCGGCGAGGCGCGCTGTTCGCGCTCTACCCCAACAATCTGGAACTGGGGCGCAGCCTGGGTGGTTCGGCGCTGGCGCGTCTGGCGGGCACTGCCGGGCCGCGCTATGCCCTGCCGCTTCGCGATGTGCACGCGGCGCTGAACACCCGCACCGCCAGCCATCTGGGCCTGGATCTGAGCCCTCGACTGCAGCGGGCCTTCGAGCTGCTGCTGCCTGAGCGATGAGTCGACTGCTGGCGCGCTGGAGCGCTCGCCTGCGAGGCGCGACCTTTCGACGTCAGCTGACCCTGGCGGTGGCCGGTGGCGTGCTGGGGGTGGCCGCCGTATCGGCTGTGCTGTCGTCGTGGCAGGGCAGCCTGCAGGTCCGCGAAACCCTGGTGCGTCAGGGCCTGAACCTGGCCACCAGCCTGGCCCAGCAAAGCCAGCTCGCCCTGCTAACCGAGGGGGCCGACAATGCCCGCGAGCCGGTGGAGCGGGCGCTGTCCTTCCCCGATGTGCTGCGGGTGGAGCTGCTGCGCCCCGATGGCAGGGCTCTGCTGGCACGTGGCGCCGCAGCACCGGCGGCGGCCGTGCCGCCGATGGCCGGTGCGCTGGCGCCCTATCTGGAGGCGGAGACCGGTGCGGCCTGGACCTTTGTCGCGCCCGTGCGCATGCACCCCGGCGAGGCCTCGCCGTTCGAAGCGCCGACGGCGCAGGCCGAGTTGCTGGGCTTTGTGCGCGTCACCCAGGGCAAGGCCGCGCTGGTGCAACTGGTCGGCCGGCTGGTGGCGATCAACTTCGGCGTCGGCCTGGCGCTCTCGGCCCTGCTGCTGTGGGCCTTGCGGCAGCTGGCGCGCCGCCTGACCCGGCCGCTGGGCGAGCTCGCCGCGGTGATGGCCCATGCCGGCGAGGGGCAGCTGGGGCTGCGTGCCCAGGTCGAGGGGCCGCGTGACATTGCCAATATGGCCCAGGTCTTCAACGGCATGATGCACGGCCTGGAGCTTCGCGAGCAGGAGCTGCAGCAGAAGAACGCGGAGCTGGCCCGCCATGCGCTGACCCTGGAGGAGCGCGTGGAGGAGCGCACCGGCTCGCTGAGCAGCGCCAACCGCGAGCTGCAGCAGGCGCTGGACACCCTGCGTGACACCCAGCGGCAGTTGATCGAGGCCGAAAAGCTGGCCTCGCTGGGCCGGCTGGTGGCCGGCGTGGCCCATGAGCTGAACACGCCGCTGGGCAATGCGTTGATGGCGGCCTCGACGATGCAGGCCGAGCAGACCCAGCTGTCCGAGGCCATGCATGCCGGGCAGCTGCGCAAGTCCGAGTTCGACCGCATGCTGAGCAAGACCATCGAAGGCAACACCCTGGTGATGAGCAATGTGCGGCGTGCCGCCGACATCATCCGCGACTTCAAGCAGCTGGCGCTGGACCAGACCACCGACATGCGCCGCAGCTTTCTGGCGCACGAGGTCATCGGCGAGTTGCTGGCCACCTTGCAGCCGATGTTCCGTCATTCACCCTACGAGCTGGCGGTCGAGCTGGAGCCCGGCCTGCGGATGGACAGCTATCCCGGCCCGCTGGGCCAGGTCGTCAGCAATGTCGTGCAGAACGCACTGCTGCATGGCTTCGCCGGCCGCGACCAGGGGCGGGTGACGGTGCAGTGCCACGCGCTGGGCGATGACCGTGTGCAGATCATTTGCAGCGATGACGGCGAGGGTATGACGGAGGCGGTGCGCCTGCGTGTGTTCGAGGCCTTCTTCACTACCAAGCTGGGCCAGGGCGGCTCGGGCCTGGGCATGCAGATCGTCCACAGCCTGGTGACCGGGCTGCTGGGTGGCCGGGTTCAGGTGGAGAGCGAGCCGGGCGCTGGCACGCGCGTGCTGATCAGCCTGCCGCGCCAGGCGCCACAGGCGCCGCAACCGGGTCCGTCCGACGAGGGCGCGACGGTGCTGGACAGCCCTCCCGGTGCGTAGCAAGATGCCCCCGGGCAGCGATCGTTGCAAAGGATGCGGGCCATGCAGAGGCTGAGTTGGATCGCCTTGTTGAGTCTGTCATGGCGGGCCGTGGCGGCTGCCCAGGGCAGCGAGGAGCAGGAACTGGCCGAGGTCTATGGCGACCAGGCGACGCTGACCATTGCCTCCGGCACCGCGCAGACCCTGCTGCGCGCGCCGGCGGTGGCCACGGTGATCACCGCGCAAGACATCCTGGCCATGGGGGCCCACGACCTCGACGAGGTACTGGAACGTGTGCCCGGCCTGCATGTGGGCCGCAGCACCGGCAGCTACCCCACGCTCTATCTGGTGCGCGGCATCTACAGCGCCTACAACCCGCAGACCCTGGTGCTGCAGAACGGCGTGCCGATGACGACCCTGTTCGTCGGCAACCGCGGCAATGGCTGGGGCGGCCTGCCGGTGCAACACATCGCCCGCATCGAGGTCATGCTGAGTCCGGGCTCGGCCCTGTACGGCGCCGACGCCTACGCCGGCGTGATCAACATCATCACCAAGAACGCACAGGACATCGCCGGTACCGAGGCCGGCCTGCGCCTGGGCTCGTTCGGCAGCCGCGAGGCCTGGGTTCAGCATGGCGGCAGCTGGGGCCCGCTGCAGCTGGCGGCCTTCCTGCGCCGCTACAGCAGCGACGGCCCGGGCTCGCGCATCGAATCCGACGCGCAAAGCTTCAACGACCGCACCTTCGGCTCGGCCGCCAGCCTGGCCCCCGGCCGCATGAACCAGGGCAACGAAAGCGTTGACGCGAATCTTGATCTGGCGCTGGCCCACTGGCGGCTGCGCTTCAACTACAAGCAGCGCGAGCTGGGCGCTGCGGCCGGGGTGTCACAGGCGCTGGATCCGACCGGCCTGTACCGCACCGAGCGCCTGGTCAGCGACCTGTCCTGGGCCGACACCCAGCTGGCGCCGGATCTCGGCGCCGGCTTCACGCTCAGCGCGATGCACTATGCGGTGACCTTTCCGCGGCCGCTGCAGATCTATCCGGCCGGCGTGCGCTTCCCGACCGGGGTGTTCCCGAACGGAATGTTCGGCGCCCCGGAGACCTGGGAGCGGCAATGGCGCTGGCATGGCCATCTGACCTACGCCGGTTTCAAGGGTCACCAGTTGCGCATCGGCCTGGGTCTTGAGGATCTCGATCTCTACCGTACCCGCGAGCTGAAGAACTTCGGCTTCGCGCCCAATGGCCTGCCGATCCCGCAGCCCGAGATCAGCGACCACACCGCCACCGACCCCTTCATGCGACCGCAGCGCCGCCGCGTCGCCTACGCCTATGTGCAGGACGACTGGCAGATCTCGCCCGACTGGGCACTGACCCTGGGCCTGCGCGCCGACCGCTTCTCGGACTTCGGCAGCACCGTCAACCCGCGCGTCGCCCTGGTCTGGGAGGCGGCCTACAACCTGAGCCTCAAGTTCCTGCATGGCCGAGCCTTCCGCGCGCCGACCTTCAACGAGCAGTACAGCATCAACAACCCGGTGTCGCGCGGCAACCCCGACATCCGGCCCGAGACCCAGCGCACCACCGAGGCGGTGCTGATCTGGCAGCCCAGCCGTGCGGCGCAGCTGGCGCTGTCGGTGTTCGGCTACAAGATGGATGACATCATCCGCGCCACGCCGAATGCCCTGGCCGGCACCGGCACGACCTTCAACAACACCGGCGATCAGCGCGGCAAGGGCTTCGAGCTCAGCGGCAGCTGGGAGCCGGTCGAGGCGCTGCGCCTGCAGGCCAGCTACAGCTACCAGCGCTCGCGTGATGACGCGACCGCCGTCGATGCCGGCTATGCGCCACACCACCATGGCTACCTGCTGGCCGACTGGCGCCTGAGCAGCGCCTGGCGCCTGGGCGCCCAGGTCAATCATGTGGCCGGCCGCGCCCGGCCCGCTGGCGATGCCCGCCCGCCGGTGGCCGATTACACGGCCCTGGACCTCAGCCTGCGCCTGGCCCTGCCGGGCACCCGTTGGACCCTGGCCGCCCAGATTCAAAATGCGCTGGACGCCGACATTCGCGAGCCCAGCCTGGCGCCGGGGCGAATCCCTAATGATCTGCCGATGGCGCCGCGCAGCTTCAGCGTTGAGGCCAGCTACCGGTTCTAGTCAGTTGGGGACAGAGCTTGCCTGACGGCAAGGTCTGTCCCGCAAGTCTTACAAGGGCAGCTCGGTGTAATACCGCCCGCCGTGAAAGATCAGCGGCAAGGCATTGGCGGCCCAGCTGCAGCGCTCGACCTCGCCGACGAAGATCACATGGTCGCCTTCCTGGTACTGGCTGCGGTTGGCGCATTCGAACACCGCCGCCGCCCCCTCCAGCACCGGCGCGCCGCCCGCGCCTTCGCGCCAGGCCACGCCGGCGAAGCGGTCGATGTCGCGCATCGCAAAGCGCTGGGCCAGATCTTTCTGGTCGGCGGCAAGGATGTTGATCGCATAGTGCGAGCCGCGGCTGAACACCGGCATCGAACCGGCGCGCTGGGCCAGGCTCCACAGCACCAGCGGCGGGGTCAGCGAGACCGAGTTGAACGAGTTGGCGGTCAGGCCCACCAGGCTCCCATCGTCCCCGCGCGCGGTGACGACGGTCACACCGGTGGCGAACATGCCAAGGGCGGCGCGAAAGTCGCTGGCGCTGAATGCAGCCTCGGTGGCCGCGGCGTCGGTGGGGAGGGGAGGGGCTGATCCGGGCGAAGTCATGGAGGCATTGTCGGTGTTTTGGCCAGCGTCCCTAGAATCGCGCCATGCCCCAGCTCCCCGTGCCTGCCCCTGTGCCCCTATCCTTGACCCAGCGCCTGACCGCTTTGCACCGGCTGGCCGTCGTGATCGTGCTGGGCTTTGCATCCGGCCTGCCGCTGGCGCTGACGGGGCAGGCGATGCAGGCCTGGCTCAGCGTCGAGGGCATCGATGTGGCGACGATAGGCTTTCTGAGCCTGGTCGGCCTGCCCTACACCTTCAAGTTCCTGTGGGCGCCGCTGATGGACCGCTTCGACCTGCCCTGGCTGGGCCGGCGGCGCGGCTGGCTGGTGCTGACCCAGCTGTTGATGGCCGGCGCGCTGCTGTTGCTGGCCGCCACCTCGCCGTCGCAGGCGACCCGCGCGTTTGCGCTGCTGGCGGTGCTGGTGGCCTTCATCTCGGCTTCGCAGGATGTGGTCATCGACGCCTACCGCACCGACCTGCTGGCTCCACGCGAGCGCGGCATCGGCTCGTCGCTGAATGTGCTGGGCTACCGGCTGGCGATGATCGTTTCCGGCGGCGTTGCCTTCATCTGGGTCGACCCGACCCAGGGCGGGGGCTGGACCTGGCCCGAGGTCTATCGCGTGATGGCCGCGCTGATGGCCGGCGCGGCCGTGGTCTCGGCGCTGTGTCTGCCCAAGCTCAAGACCGTACCCCCGCCCAGCAGCGTGGCGCGCAACGACATCCTCGGTTTCCTGGCCGTATTGGCGGCCGTGGTGGTGGGCTACAAGCTCAGCGACCTGTTCGGGCTGAGCGTTGCCCAGGCCCTGCTGGGCCCGCTGCTGCAGCAGAGCAGCCTGCCGCCCGCGCTGCAGGGCCGCTGGGTGGAGTTGCTGGCGCTGATGCTGGGCATAGGCTTCACCCTGCCGCTGGCCGCCTGGGCGGCGCGCCGGGCCCGCTTCGAGACGCTGCTGGGCGGGCTGCGCAGCTACTTCTCCATGCCCGGTGCGGGCGCCTTTTTGGCGCTGATCGTGCTGTACAAGCTCGGCGACGCCTTTGCCGGCTCGCTGATGACGCCGTTCCTGATCAAGGCCATGGCCTATGGCACGGCCGAGATCGGTGTCGTCAACAAGGTCATCGGCCTGTGGCTGACGATTGGTGGCGCGCTGCTGGGCGGCCTGCTGATGCTGCGCCTGGGGCTGTGGCGTGCGCTGTTGCTGTTCGGCGTGCTGCAGATGCTCAGCAATCTCGGCTTCTGGTGGCTGGCGGTGCACGGTCAGGGCGCGATGGGTGGGCTGACCGTGCCGGCCTTCGACTGGGGCTTCGTCAAGCTGGCGCAGGCCACCCCGGTCGATGGCGGTCTGCTGATGGTGATCGCGGCCGAGAACATCTCGGGCGGCATGGGCACGGCGGCCTTTGTGGCCCTCTTGATGAGCCTGTGCAACCAGCGCTTCACTGCCACCCAGTACGCGCTGCTGTCGGCCTTTGCCTCGGTGGGCCGGGTCTGGGTCGGGCCGCTGGCCGGTGTGCTGGCCGAGTCGATAGGCTGGCCCAGCTTCTTCATTACCTCCACCGTGGTCGCCCTGCCGGCCCTGGTGTTGCTGTGGCTGCTGCGTGACAGTGTGCGCGCGCTGGAGGTGCCCGCGGGCGCCGCCGCACTTGAGGATTGATGCGCCGGCCCAAAATACGGAACCGACCGCCCCCACTTTGCTCTGACGCCCCATGTACCCGACACCCGATTTCGAACCGCACGGCGATCTTGAATTGCCCCACGTGCCCAGTTGCAGCTGCGCCCTGCATTCGCGCCGCCTGTTCACCGGCCTGCTGCTGGCCGGCGGTGCGACGGCCGCCATGCCGGCGCTGGCCCGCGAGGGCGTCGAGGTCGGCGGCACCTCCAAGTTCGCCAAGCTGGTGCCGGCCGAGCAGGTGGAGCAGGCCGCCGCCCAGCAGTACCGGCAGATGATGCAGCAGGCGGCGCAGCAGCGCGGCCTGGCGCCCGACAAGCACCCGCAGCTGGTGCGTCTGCGCGAGATCGCCAAGCGCATCATCCCGGTCGCCATGCCCTGGAATGAACGCGCCAAGCAATGGCGCTGGGAGGTCAATCTGCTCGGCGACAAGCAGCTCAATGCCTTCTGCATGCCCGGCGGCAAGATTGCCTTCTACTACGGCATCCTGGCCCAGCTCAAGCTCTCCGACGACGAGGTGGCGATGATCATGGGCCATGAGGTGGCCCACGCGCTGCGCGAGCATGCCCGCGAGCGCATGGGCAAGACGGCGGCCACCCGCATCGGCGCCAATGTGCTGTCCAGCCTGCTGGGCCTGGGCAACACCGGCGATGCGCTGCTGAATATGGGCGGCCAGCTGCTGACCCTGACCTTCAGCCGCGAAGATGAGTCCGAGGCCGATCTGGTCGGCATGGAACTGGCCGCCCGCGCCGGCTACGACCCCGGCGCCGGCGTGACCCTGTGGCAGAAGATGGGCGCCCAGTCCAAGGGCGCGCCGCCGCAATGGCTGTCCACCCACCCGGCCGGCCCGACCCGCATCCGCGACATCGAGGCCAATCTGGCCAAGGTGCAGCCGCTGTTCGAGCGGGCTCAGAAGCCGGCGCAGCGGTTTGAGGTGGCGCCAAGCCAGCAGGGGCCGGCGGCGGGTTGAGTTGCTGATCCCTCGCCCCGCCGAACGGGGCTGACCACGCGCAAATACCGACACACTTGTAACTTGCATCCCACAGAATAGGGATGCGAACAACAACAAGCGTGACCACCATGAGCAGCGCCGGTTCAGGGGAAGAGGACTGGCCCGAACTGGTTCGGGCCACCAAAACCATCGTGATCGTCGATGTCGTCGAATCCGTGCGCCTGATGCAGGCCTACGAGTCCGATGTCATCGACCGCTGGCGGCGCTTTGTGCAGGAGGTCCGCGTCCAGGTTCTGCCATCACAGGGTGGCCGGATGGTGAAAAGCCTGGGCGACGGCATGTTGTTGGAGTTCGAAAGCGTGCCACTCGCCGTCGCGTCAGCATTCGATATGCAGTCCCGTTTGGCCGCCTACAACCTGGGGCGGCCAGTTGCTGCGCATCTACGGGTGCGCACTGGCGTGCATGTCTGCGAAGTGGTCAGAGACGAACTCGATGTCTATGGTCCGGGGGTGAACCTCGCCGCGCGCCTGGCCGGCTTGGCCGACGCCGATGAGGTCGTGGCGTCGATGGCGGTAGCCGACGAACTGATCGCCCAGGTGGACGCTCGTATCGAGGACATGGGTGAGTGCTGGCTCAAGCATATCGATCAACCGGTCCACTGCTCCAAGCTACGTCCTCCCGGATTCATACCGGCGACCGTACCTGAGCGCAGACCTGCAGCGCCTGCGCTGACCGAACGGATCTACGCGACGATTGCGGTGATCACGTTCGAGTGCCGGGGCCAGTCCATCCCGGACGACAGGGTCATCGGCGAGCTCATTGCCGAGGGTGTGATCGCCCAGCTGTCACGCAGCCCCGAGTTGCAGGTGATCTCGCATCTGTCCACTCGGCTGCTGCGCACCCGCGCGCTGCCCATGGAAACTGTGGCCTCTGTGACCGGCGCGGCCTACATCCTTTCCGGCAGTCTCTTTGCCGCGAATGAGATGTTATTGATCAGTGCCGAGTTGATCGAGGTCAAGAGCGGCTCGGTGATCTGGGCGGATCGCCAGAACTGCTCGCGTGCAGAACTGCTGCTGGCTCCAAGCCCGCCGCTGGAGCGCATCGCCAACCAGGCCCACGAAGCGATTCTGAACACTGAGGCCAGGCGCGCCTTGACCCAACCGTTGCCCACGCTTGAAGGCTATTCGCTGCTGACCGGTTCGGTGGGGCTGCTGCATCGAGCCACGGCCAGCGACTTCCAGCGCGCCCGAGACGGCCTCGAGTTGCTGGCGGAGCGCGTGCCGCGCCATGGCGCTGCGTTTGCCTGGCTGGCGAAGTGGCATTGCCTGCGCATTATCCGCGGCACTACGGCCTCGCCGCAGAGTGAGAAGAACGAGGCGGTCTGGCGCATTGAGCAGGCTCTGGAGCGCGACTCGACCAGCTCCATTGCCTGGTCGCTGAGTGGCTTGGTGTACGGGTTTCTGGGAAAAAATCTGCCGCAGGCCGACCAAGCCTATGCCACCGCCCTGCAGCACAACCCCAACGAGCCGCTGGCCTGGTTGTTCACCGCCACCCTGCGCAGCTGGCAGGGCAGGGGTGAAGAGGCGGCCGCGGCGGCCGAGAAGGCTTTGCTGCTGTCACCGTTGGACCCGATGCGCTACTACTACGAGTCACTGGCGGCGGCGGGATTTCTGGCCAACCAGCAGTACGACCGAGCGCGGGAGCTTTGCCTGGGCTCACTGTCCTTGAACCGTTCCCATACACCCACCTATCGGGTGCTCGCCATTGCGCAGATGCTGGCCGGCGATGGCGGTGCCGCGCGCGAAACGATACAGCGCATGTTGGCCTTCGAACCACATCTGACAGTGGGGCTGTATCTCGAACGCTATCCGGGTGCGGGGCATGTGCACGCCAGCCTGTACGCCGACGCCTTGCGCGAGGCCGGATTGCCCAACTGATGCATCAGCAATACCAAGGGGAGAAGCCATGAGCGAACTGACCAGCATGACATCGATGACCTCCATGACGTCGATGACTTCAATGACGTCCATGACCAGCATGACCGGACGCGGCAGTGCGGTGGCGCTTGCCGGCCTATCTGCGCTGAACAACGATCCCCTGGTGGCTGAGGCCCTGATTACCTCCCGCGCGCGCAACACGGCCGACCGGGAGGTACTCAAGACCCCTTGGTTTCGCAGTGGGGACTATGTTGCTGCTGCGTTGCCTGGCTTCAACCAGCCCGAGCATCTGAAGTGGTGGCAAGCAGATGTCCGCGGACATATCTGCTCCCAGGAACTGCAACTGGGCTTGAGCCTTGAGCCGGATGAGAGCGTCGCCGAGTGCCCGGCGATGCGTTTGGTGCGCACGGAGACGCAGAGGGTGCCGCTGGCGGGCCTTGGACTCTCTGAAGCCGCGCTCGGGCAGCTGGGTGCGGCGACCAGCAACGGGAACCTGCTACTTCAGAGGAACATCCAGGTGGCCCGCATCGAACGACCGAAACGGACCGTTTTTGACAGGCAGCTGGAGATGGTTCTTGCGCATGCCGACTCCGATCTGCGGCGTAGCCGAGCTTCGGAAATACTGGCCCAGGTGGTGCCGCAAGTGCCGTTCTGGGCCTCGGTCGTGCCGCTGTCGCCCTGGCGCACCCCCCACACCTATGAGCTGATCGGCATTGCCCTGAAGTTCGGCATGGAGGTGACGCATCGCTTCAAGCATGCGCTGGCGGTGTCACGCCCATCGGAGTTGTCGCCGCTGGTGCAGCCTCTGCTGCAGACACCGGGCTGGTCGGCTCTGCCCAGTGGTCACGCCACCGAGGCCTTCATGTTTGCCAAGCTGATGCTGCGCCTGCTTGGCCAAGACGAGGTGGATGCTGGCGATGAGCCGACCCAGCTGTGGAGAACCCTGCAGATGCAGGCGGTGAGTATTGCCAACAATCGGGTCTATGCCGGTGTGCACTATCCGATCGACGGAGTGGCTGGCAGGGTGTTGGGTGACACCCTGGCCGAGTACGTTGCGGCGATCTGCTGCGGCTCGGACTGGCGCAGCCGGGAGTTTGTCGGCTCGGTGGTGCCGGAGGCGCTTGATCTGGACATTGACGACCCGCTCGACCCGTCTGCGGGCACCTATATCAAGAGCCAGCCCGGCGGCGCCGTGACTCCCAATCCCTTGCTTCAGCATATGTGGGCCCGGGCCACAGATGAACTGAAGGCGCTGGGCTTCGATGTCCATCCGCAGGCGGCCCAATGAAGTGGGCTGACGCGGAGCTGCTGGGTCAGTGCAGCGGCCTCGACTGGAGCGATCGGACCCGTCTGCAGTACATCGACCCCTATCTGGTCTGGTTCGATTTGACGGGGTTCGGCGGGGTTCAAGCACCCGGTCAGGCGCAGAACCTGATCCCAACCATGGTCGACTACCGGGAGGGCTCAGAATTTCGGAGCAAAGCGTGGCGTCGCGACGAGATTGAAGCGCTGTGCCTGGCTCTGCAAAAGCGCGAGCTGACACGATTCGAACTTGCCGTGCCCACCTTGAACCCCGATGGCTTTCAGTCCCCGGTGCGCCGGAATGCCTTGCAGGAAAAATTGCCGAAAAGCGATGATGCCGGTGCTGAGCGAAAGGCCGTGATCGGCTTCATCGACTATGGCTGTGCATTTGCGCATCGCCAGTTCCGAGTCTGGGATGGGGGGCGTCGCAGCCTGAAGACCCGGGTGGCTGCGCTTTGGGACCAGGCGCATATGGCCGGATCGGCCGTGGAACTGCCGCCTGGCCGCCTGCCGCTGCATTGGAGCTTCTCGGGGGCCTTCCCCTATGGTGCTGAGACGCTGCGCGGACAATGCATCGAGGGCAAAACGCTGGACCTCGACGGCTACATTGCTCAATGGGCGCCGCAGGGCCAGTTGGACGAGGGACGCTGCTACGAATTTTCGAACTATCGCAGCGTGCTCAAGCGTGCCACCCACGGCACCCACATGATGGACGTTGCGACCGGCTATCCCAGCCCCTTGGCGGGGATCAATGGGCTGCGACCGGACGGTGCGGCGCCCCATGACGCCGATATCATATTTGTGCAGCTGCCGCGTCAATTGAATGGTCGCCAGGTGGGGGGGATGCTGCGTGCCAATGTCTATGACGGGGTGCGCTATATCGTGGAGCGCGCCGGGCCGAAGGCCGATGTCGTGATCAATCTGAGTTATGGCGGCTATGGCGGCCCCCATGACGGCAGTTCGGTGCTGGAGCAGGCGATGGACTGGTATCTGGCGAAAGAACGCAAAAAGAATCCCCAGCGCCAACTGCACCTGGTCATTCCAAGCGGCAACTCGCATGACATGAGGCTGCATGCGGTGGCGGCCATACCGGCCGGAGGAAGCTCGCGCTTTCTGCTGGACACGATGCCGGAGGACCCGACGGACAGCTTTGTCGAGGTCTGGTTCCCGCCGCAGGCTAAGGCCATGCAACTGCGTCTGCTGCCTCCCGATGGCTCGCCACCTGGCGCATGGGTGGCAGCGGGCGAGACTGGGGCCTATATTCGTGACTCGGCCGTGGTGGCAGCCGTGGTCTATGCTGAGGAGGTTTGTCAGTCGAGTCGGGGCAGTATGGCTTTGGTCGCCTTTGCTCCCAGCCAGTTCGGTGGCGCACGCCGTACCTGCCCCTATGGCCGCTGGAACATCGAAGTTCGCAATGGCGGTGGTGAAAGCGGTGGCGCGCCGGTTGAGGTCCATGCCTGGTGCGAGCGGGATGACGCAGCCTTCGGCACCGAGGGTGTGCCGCGCCAATCCTGTTTCGTCAACGGCCTGGACACCGATGCACAGGTGGACTCAACTCACACGCTCAACAGCCTTGCTCATGGGAGGGAAACCATCGTAGTGGGGGGCTATGTGCTGGGCAAGCAACCTCGGGTGGCGACCTATTCGGGCACCGGCCCGGGCCGCGATGTCGTCAGGGACCGCAGCGCGGTGGTGACGACGGAGCTGCGCGGACCACAAGTGCTGGCACCCAGCGACGAAAGCCTGACCACGCCCGGATTTGCCGCGGCTGCCGTGATGGGCACCGACAAGGTCCGCCTGGCCGGTACCAGCGTTGCGGCGGCCTTCACGACGCGGCGGATTGTCGAGGCCGGTTTCAAGTTCAGCATGCCAGAAATCCCCAGGCGAGCCGGTCGCGAGGTACCGGTGCCTTCAAAGCATGATGAAGACTTGCTGCGGCCGGAAAGGCGGCCGATCGACTGAGTGGTACGCACAGCCAATAGCGGTGCCAATGAGGCTTTGGCGCAATCCTGAACTTTTGGCTACGAGTGCCGTCGCTTGCGAGTGCGCGAAGCGTAGGCACCAACCTGACGATGAGGATCGAGGTTGGGCTTCACTATTGTTGACTCGTAGTCAGACCAGTCGGCCTCCGACAGGCTCACCAGCCCCTCGACTCCGGCGGTGCTGGCCTGTGCAGCCGCGGAGCATGCCCCTCGCGGGATTGCCTGCAACTGGAACAATGGCATCTCAGTTCCAAAATGAATAGGATGGTCACGGCGAGCCAGGCGAAGGTTGGTGAACAGAGGCCCGAACCATCGGTCTGTTTCAATGATCCCCTCGAACAGGTCGTAGTTTCTGCTCGGAGGGTAGTTGACGACAGGGCGAATGAGCAGGTTCCAATCCGGTGCCGTCCGGACAAATAGTCCAGTCCAGACCTGCAGTAGTCCAGGTTGAGAGGTTGCGCTTAGAAATGGTGGAGCGAATCCACGAAGATGGGCCGGAGCGCATTCGTCGAATGAGTCCGAAAACCCTGGATATTGGGCGGTTTCCAAAGGAAACCAATTGTCCTCGCCGGCGAACGTCCAAATCACTTCGGAGCCATCCCACTGCACGGTGAAGTCAAGCGGGGAGAACGCATACCAGCCTAGGGCAGAGGCACTTGCTACTGCCTCGCAGTGTTGGTGAGCGGACGCTGGAAGTGTGCCAAGCGCGCTGCGGTCAGCTCGAATAGGTATCCGTGCGGAGGAAATGAGGCGGTAGAAGGTTACGAGTGGCTCGTTGTTCACTGCTGGCACCAAAGCATTCATTTCCTGATCACGCGCAGGCGATGCGCGATTGACGCGCATCGCATCATTCCTTGATCAGGTCTTCCCCCGAGCCCTGGTGGAATCCTTCAGCGCTGGTTCAGTCCGTTTGACGATGCTTGCGGGCAAGCTACCGTTTCCGAATCGCACCCTTTTGGGATCAGATATTGATTGCTTCGGCTGCACAACACTGGGACGCTTTGCTGAAAAAGTCATATCGCCTCCTGTAACCAAGTAAGAAGTCATTGCCGTTGATCCGGCCACGTATCTCACGATGTGCTGAAGGGGCCGAATATACGTACATCCCACTAACTATGTTCGGCTCATTCTTGAGCCGAAGCCTCAATGCATCCCCACCCGCAAGGCGCTGACCAGCGGCGGCAGCGAGGCCACCTTCTGCACCAGATCGCGGATGTTCAGTGCGCCGGTCTTGGCGCGGATGCTGCTGATCTGGGAGCGCACGGTGGACAGGGCCACGCTGTGTTCCTGCGCCACCTCGCCGGGCAGGCGTCCGCGGCACAGGCCTTGCAGCACCTGGGTCTCGGTGGGGGTCAGGCCATGCTGTCGGGCGAACCAGTGGGTGGACAGCTCCTGGCAGACGCGCTGCTTGCCGAACACCATCAGTATCGTCACGGCCTCGTCGCCGCGGGCGGCCAGCGGCACGACGGCCACGCTCAAGGCCTGCGAGGCCGGGCCGAGGGTCAGCAGGCGGCGCAGCTTGCGTTCGGCGGCGCCCTGCATGGCCTCGCGCAGCGGCGCCACGTCGGCGCTGTGGCGGGCGCGAAGCTCGGTGCCCAGCAGTTGCAGCGGGTGGTGGGCGTCCATCTCGGCCCGGGCCGTGTGGTTGGCATGCAGCAGGTGGCCGTCGGGGCTCAGCACCAGCATGCCGTAGTCGATCTCGTCCAGCATCAGGGTCAGCCAGGGCTCGTTGCGCAGGCCGTTGCCGGCGCGGCGCTCGGGGCCGCGGTAGGACGATTCGCCGAGCTCGGGCGCGTCAGACGGCCGGGCGGTCTGAGGCTTTTCCAGTGTGTCGAACATGGTGCTGCTCCTGTGAACTGCCGAGCGCGGATGTGTCAGCGCTACAGGAGCAAGAGTAGGAGTTGATGCCGGCCGGTGGCGGTGAATATGCGCCGCGCCGATTGTGCGAAATTCACCTTTCCCGGTTTGACCGCCTCAGGTGCCGCCGACGAAGGGATTGCTGCGCCGCTCGGCGCCGAACGTGCTTTCCGGGCCGTGACCGGGGATGAAGACGGTGTCGTCGCCCATCGGCCACAGGCGCCGGGTGATGCTGGCAATCAGGGTGTCGAAGTCGCCCTGCGGGAAGTCGGTGCGGCCGATGCCGCCGGCAAACAGCACATCGCCGACGAAGCAGCGCCTGGCCTCGATCGAGTGGAACACCACATGGCCCGGCGTGTGGCCGGGGCAGTGGCGCACCTGCAGCGTGCAATGGCCAACGCTCACGCTGTCGCCGTCGTGCAGCCAGCGCGTCGGTGTGAAGGTCTCGGCCGGCGGAAAGCCGAACATCTGGCTCTGTTGCGGCAGGCCGGTGATCCAGAACTGATCGGCCTCCTGCGGGCCGATGATGGGCAGGCCCAGCTCGCGCGCCAAGGCGCCGGTGCCGCCGGCATGATCGATGTGCGCATGCGTCAGAAGGATTTGCTTGAGCGTCAGGCCGCGTTCCTCGACGGCCTGCAGTATGCGCGGCAGGTCGCCGCCGGGGTCGATCACCGCCGCCTCCAGCGTCTCGTCGCACCAGACGATGGAGCAGTTTTGCTGGAAGGCGGTGACGGGGACGGTGTGGTAGCGCAGGCTCATGGCTGGGGGGCTGGGTTGGGGGCGGGAAGCGGCATATCGAACTGGCGGCCAATGTAGCGAACTTCCTCGGCGCAGGCCTCGCGAACGCAAGCCCGCAGCCAGCGATGCGCCGCATCGCCATCCATGCGCGGATGCCAGAGCAGGGACACGGTGATCGACGCCATCGGTAGCGGCAGGGCGAAGCTGTGCAAGCCGGCGCGCAGGTCGCCGGTGTGGCGCTCCGGCACGCTGGCGACCAGATCGGAGGCGCGGGCCAGCGCCAATGCGGCCGAGAAGCCGCCCACGGTGACGGCAATCCGCCGCTGCAGGCCGAGCGTTGCCAGTGCCTCGTCGATGGGGCCCTTGTCCAGGCCCCGCCGCGATACCAGGATGTGCTGCGCGGCGGCATAGCGGGCGGGGGTGATGTCTCCCTCGGCCAGCGGATGTTCGGCCCGAACGACGCCCACCATGCGGTCGCGGAACAGGGCTTGGGCCCGCACTTCCGGGCCGGCCGTCTTGCCCACCACGCCGGTTTCCAGATCGACGCCGCCGTCGCGCAGCGCCGCCATGTCCTTGTCGGGCTTGGGCAGGAAGCGCAGGCGCACGCCCGGTGCATCGGCAGCAACGCGGGTCATCAGCCGGGCGCCGAAGTTCTCGACAAAGCCTTCGCTGGTGCGCAGCGTGAAGGTTCGCTCCAGTTGCTCCAGCTTCAGCGCCGCGGCCGGGCGCAGCGCGGCTTGCGCCTCGTGGACGAGTTGACTGACCCCTTCGCGCAGCTCCAGCGCCCTCGGCGAGGGCACCAGACCGCGCCCGGCCCGCACCAGCAGCGGATCACCGGTGGCCTCGCGCAGCCGCGCCAGCGCCCGGCTCATGGCCGAGGGGCTGAGCCGCAGCCGGCGGGCGGCGCCCGCGACGCTGCCTTCGGCGAGCAGCACATCCAGGGTGAACAGCAGGTTGAGGTCGGGTCGGCTCATGGGTATCGCCCTTTCTACCCGGGATGGTATGGCGTTTGATGCATCGACGGGATGCAGATGCCGCCTCGTCCGCCATGTCAGGCCACCGCCCATCGTCCGTCGCCGCACCGGCAGCTGCCGCCGTACACTGGGCGCAACGCAGGAGGCAGGTGGCGATGGAGACAGACTATCTGATCATCGGCAG
The DNA here is from genome assembly GCA_018780645.1 of Burkholderiaceae bacterium. Taxonomy (GTDB): domain Bacteria; phylum Pseudomonadota; class Gammaproteobacteria; order Burkholderiales; family Burkholderiaceae_C; genus Paucibacter. The sequence continues at coordinate 48,296 of JADMJJ010000002.1, read as the reverse complement.
CGGCGCGGTCGGCATGGCCTTCGCCGACACCCTGCTCGACGAGAGTGATGCGCACATCACGCTGGTGGACCGCCGCGCGGCGCCCGGTGGGCACTGGAACGATGCCTACGCCTTCGTCGGCCTGCACCAGCCCTCGGCCTACTACGGGGTCAATTCGATCGAGCTGGGCAGTCGCCGCAAGGACGACCATGGCCCCAACGCCGGCATGTACGAGCTGGCCAGCGGCCCCGAGGTCAGCGCCTATTTCGACCAGGTGATGGGGCGGCGCTTTCTGCCCAGTGGCCGCGTCAGCTTTCATCCGATGAGCGAGTACCTGGGGGATGGGCGCATCGTCAACCTGCTGTCGGGGGCGCAGACCGAGCTGGCCGTGCGCAGGAAGACGGTCGATGCCACCTTCATGTCGCCGGCCATACCCGCCACCCATAGGCCCCAGTTCAAGGTGGCGGACGGCTTGCGCCTGGTGCCGCCGAATGCCCTGCCCCGCCTCTGGTCACAGCGATCGGCAGCGGCAACGCCGCAGCAGTTCTGCATTCTGGGCGCCGGCAAGACCGCCATGGACGCCGCCGTCTGGCTGCTGCGCAACGGCGCCCTGCCCGAGGCCATTCAATGGGTCGTGCCGCGCGACTCCTGGGTGCAGAATCGCCTGCAGACCCAGCCCGGGCTGGAGTTCTTCGGCGACAGCATCGGCGGCGAGGCCGACAAGCTGGCGGCCTTTGCCGAGGCGACGTCTATCGACGACCTGTTCCTGCGGCTCGAGGCCAAGGGTCAGATGTTGCGCATCGACCCGACGCAGATGCCGACGATGTTTCACTATGCCACGCTGTCCACCGGCGAGGTGGAGCTGCTGCGCCGAATCACGCGGGTGGTTCGTCTGGGTCGGGTGCTGGCACTGGAACCCGACGCCGTGGCGCTGGAGCAGGGTCGGGTGGCCGTTGCGCCGGACACGCTGTTCGTTGACTGCACGGCCTCGGCCATCCAGCAACGGCCCAACGAGCCGGTGTTCCAGGGCGATCGCATCCTGATCCAGCTGCTGCGCGCGCCGCTGGTGGTGCTGAGTGCGGCGTTGACGGCCTACGTTGAGGTGCACGGCGACGACGATGCGCACAAGAACCGGCTGTGCACGCCGGTGCCGTTTCCGAAGAGCCTGGCGGGCTATGCCCGTGCCATGCAGGTCAGCATGATGAACCAATACCACTGGTCGCAGGACAAGGCGCTGCGTCAATGGATGCGCGCATCGCGGCTCGATGCCTTCGCCGCCATGGTGGCTGAGGTGGCGAAGGCGGAGGCCGATACCGAGAAGCTGGCCATCCTGGCCAGGCTGCGCAGCTGCATCATGCCGGCCATGGGCAATATGCCCCGGCTGATGGGTTAATCGCCCCGCATCACAGCGACAGGATGTGCCCGGTGCGCGGATCGCCCTGGCCGGCCAGCACCTCAAGATAGGCCGCGGCCACCGCGGCCACCGCGGCCTCGCCGCTGTGCCGCTGCACCTGCAGCCAGGGCCGCTGCTTGTCGCCGACGGTAGCCAGGAACTGCTGCCAGGCCTCCACCAGGCGCTGACCCAGCAGCTGCGGCCCCCACTCGCCGCTGCGCTTCTTGATCTGTGCCGGCGCGAAGAACAGCACCGGCTTCGGGCCGGCCAGGTCACGGCCGCCACCGAGCTCACTGACATGCGTGCCGCCGATCGAGCTGCTGTAGGCCAGGCGCGTGCAATGGGCGTGCAGCGCCTTGCGCAGGGCCGCATTGCCGGCGAAGTCCACATAGATGGCCGGCGCGTCGGCGGCAATCTCACCGAGCTGCTCGTAGCTCAGCACGCGGCTGTAGCAGCCGAGGCTCTCGCAGAAGGCGACGTTGCGCGCCGAGGTCAGGCCGACGACCTCGATGCCGCTGCGCTGGGCCATCTGGAAGGCCGTGCCATAGGCCGTCTTGCTCGATGCGCTGGAGAGCAGCATCAGAGGATGTGTGTTGGGGTCGGCGGCGGCGCCGAAGTAGTCGTTGTCGGCCAGGAAGTCGTCGATCAGCCAGGAGGTGGTGAACAGCGGCCGCAGCAGCGACTGCAGATCCTCGGACTCGGCGGTGTAGAACGGGTCGGCGCTGCAGCGGGTGTACTGGTTGTAGACCGGATGCAGCTCCGCGCGGTGCGGCGCGCTGTCGCTGAAGGACAGCGGCGACAGGCGGGCGGGGGTCAGGTCGACACTGGAGGCCATCGGGAAGTAGCCGTAGAGCCGTTCGCCGACGGCAATGTCCGGATGGCGCGATTCGGCCACCGTGCCGAAGCCCCACACCGGGATGCAGCCCCAGGCGGCGCCATCGGCACCGACGACCGGAAAGAAGCGCCAGTAGTTCATCGCCTCGCCGAAGGCGGCATAGGTGATGTTGTTGGAGGTCAGCGCGAAGCTGTCAATGTGCACACGCACCTGGCCTTCTGCCAGCGGCGCGGCGGGCAGGGAACGCAGTTCGGAGGACTGAAGCCGGTCTTTGCGGACGACGAAGGTTTGGGTACTCATCGGCTTGTCCTAGTGTTGTTCCGCCTGCCGTGCCGCCCGCAGCGCCCCCGCCAGCGCGGCCACCGCCGTCAGCACCGTCTTCACCGACTGCACCGAGCGGGCATCCTTCAGTTCGCCGGCCTCGTCGAAGGCCTCATGGGCGCGGCCCAGCGCGAACTGCTGCGGCACCACAATCATCTGGAAGGCCATCTGCAGGTACTGACGCAGGAAGTTCATCGAGCGCAGCGCGCCACCCGGCCCGGGTGATGCCGACATCAGGGCCACCGGCTTGTTGGCCGTGGTCGACAGGCCCGCCGTCTGCGATTCGGTGGCGGTGATGCGCGACAGCCAGTCGAAGGCGTTGATGACCAGCGGCGTCGGAAAGCCGTTGTACTCGGGCGTGACGACGAGCACCGCATCGCAGCCGGCGATCGCCTGCTGCAGCTGCAGGGCCTCCTTGGGTACGCCGCTCGAGGCCTCGAGGTCACCGTCATAGACCGGCAGCTTGAGCCGGCGCAGGTCCATCAGCGTCGTCTTCAGACCCAGCACATGGGCCTGCCGGGACGCGAAGGCCGCCAGCGTTGAATTGAGCGAGTCCTGGCGCAGGCTGCCGGGGATGATGAGGATGTGGATGTCGTCCATCGTGTGCTCCTAGTCGTTCTCCTGCTCGAACCACTTGGCCTCGGGCAGCTTGGCAAACACCTTGCGCAGGCCCTCGCCCCAGCCGCGGCGCAACCGGTTGAAATAGGGGTCGTCACCGGTGATGCGCTGCGGCCGGGCGGCGGCAAAGCTGCCGGCGCGGTAGAGCAGGATGTCGATCGGCAAACCGACCGACAGGTTGCTGCGTATCGTCGAATCGAACGAGATCAGGGTGCACTTGGCGGCCTCGGCCAGCGAGGTGTCGTGCTGGACGACGCGGTCGATGATGGGCTTGCCGTATTTGGACTCGCCGATCTGGAAATAGGGCGTGTCTTTCGACGCCTCGATGAAGTTGCCCTCGGCATAGACATGGAACAAGCGGCAATGCTCGCCCTGGATCTGGCCGCCGACGAGGAAGTGGCCGCCGAAGTCCACGCCCTGGTCCAGGGTCGGTTCGGCGTCGCGGGCCAGCACCTCCTTGATCGTGCGGCCCACCAGCTCGGCCGCGTCATAGAGCGTGGGCACATTCATCAGATGCGTGCCCTCGCCGTGCAGGCGCTGGCGCAGCAGGCTGATGACGCTCTGCGTGGTGGCCAGATTGCCCGAGTTGAGCAGCACGATCAGCCGCTCGCCGGGCAGCTCGAACACCGTCATCTTGCGGAAGGTGGCGATATGGTCCACCCCGGCATTGGTGCGCGAATCGGAGGCAAACAGCAGGCCTTCATCAAGCCGCATGGCAACGCAGTAGGTCATGTCAGGTCGCAGGCAATGTCAGCCGGCTAGGGTAACCGATGGCCCGTCATCGAGTGCGTCCCTGGCGCAACAGCCGCAGGCCATTCAGCACCACCAGCAGGCTGGCGCCGGCATCGGCGAACACCGCCATCCACAGCGTGGCCAGGCCCATCAGGCTCAACACGAACACCACCGCCTTCAGGCCCAGGGCGAGCACCAGGTTCTGCCGCAGCACCGCCGCGGTGCGCCTGGAGAGCGCGATGAACTCGGGCAGCTTGCGCAGATCGTCCTGCATCAGCGCCACATCGGCCGTCTCCAGCGCGGTGGCGCTGCCGGCCGCACCCATGGCGATGCCGATGTCGGCGCGGGCCAGGGCCGGCGCGTCATTGACACCGTCTCCAACCATGGCCACCACGCCCTGGGCCGAGAAGCCGGCAATGGCCTGCAGCTTGTCGTCCGGCAGCAGCTGGCCACGGGCATCGTCCAGGCCCAGCTGGGCGGCGACGGCATCGACCGTGCGCTGGTTGTCGCCGCTGAGCATCACGGTCCTGATGCCCAGGGCCTGCAGCTGGGCGATGGCTTCTCGGCTGTGCGGGCGCAGCGTGTCGGCCACGGCCAGCAGGCCCAGCACGTCTTGTTCGCGGCTCAGTATCATCACCGTCTTGCCCTGGGCCTCCAGGCCCTGCAGCTGCTGCTCAATGGCCGGCGTGCACAGGCCCAGCTCTTCGAGCAGGCGGTGATTGCCCAGCTGCAGCAGTTCGCCCTTGATGCGGCCGCGCACGCCGCGGCCGGGCAGGGCTTCGAAATCAGCGACGTCGGCCAGAGCCTGCTGCGGCGCGCGCTCGGTTTGCGCGCCAACGATGGCCGCTGCCACCGGGTGGCTGGACAGCGCATCTAGGCTGGCGGCCAGGTGCAGCACATCGTCGCCGCGCACGTCGCCCAGCGGCAGCAGGTCCGTCAGCCGCGGCTTGCCCTCGGTCAGGGTGCCGGTCTTGTCCAGCGCCAGGGTCTTGATCTGACGGCCCTGTTCGAGATACAGCCCGCCCTTGATCAGCATGCCGCGCCTGGCGGCGGCGGCCAGCCCGCTGACGACGGTGACCGGCGTGGAGATCACCAGCGCGCAGGGGCAGGCGATGACCAGCATGACCAGTGCGCGGTACACCCATTCGGCGAACGGCTGGCCCAGCAGCAGCGGCGGCAGCACCGCCAGCAGCAGCGCGAACACCACCACCACCGGCGTGTAGATGGCGGCGAAGCGATCGACGAAGCGCTGGCTCGGCGCCCGCTGGCCCTGGGCCTGCTGCACCGACTGGGCGATGCGGGCCAGCAGGCTGTTTTGCTGTGTGGCGGTGACGTCCACTTCCAGCAGGCCCTGCTGGTTGACGGTGCCGGCCAGCACCGGATCGCCCACCGCCTTGGGCACCGGCAGGCTCTCGCCGGTGATGCTGGCCTCGTTGACGCTGGAGGCTCCGGCAACGACCCTGCCATCCAGCGCGATCGCCTCGCCGGGGCGCACGCGCAGCCTGGCGCCAACGTTCAGCTGGGCGACGGCCTGTTCAGCCCATTGCCCATCGGCCTGCAAAGTCAGCGCCTGGGCCGGCGCCAGCGAGACCAGGCTGCGGATCGCGTTGCGCGCGCGGTCCAGGCTCAGCGCCTCCAGCATCTCGGCCACGGCGAACAACCAGATCACCATCGCCGCCTCGGGCCATTGTCCCAGGGCCAGTGCACCCAGCACGGCCAGGCTCATCAGCAGATGGATGTTCAGCGCCAGGCTGCGCAGGGCGATCCAACCCTTGCGCAGGGTCGGCAGGCCGGCAAGCGCGACCGCGCCGAGCGCAAAAAGGGCCACCGGCAGGCTGGTCTCGTTGCCGCTGATGTAAGCGATGGCTTCGCTGGAGATTGCCAGCAGGCCTGCAGCAGCAATACGCCAGCGCTGCGCGATCGGCACGCTGGGGCCGGTCTCCAGCGCGGGCGCCGGGGTGCCGGGCTGCAGTAACTCGGCCCGCATGCCGACACGGGCCACGGCGTCGAGCAGGGGCTTGGTATCGCTCAGTTCGTGGGCGACGCGCAGGGTGCGGGCCATCAGATCGAAGTCCAGCGCGAGCACGCCGGACATGGGCGTCAGGGTCTTGCGCAGCAGGGCCTCCTCGGTCGGGCAGTCCATCGCGGCGATGCGCAGCAGGCTGAACTGGGTGCCGGCCGGCAGGTCGGTTGGGGCCGGCGGCACTGCGGCAGGCGCGCCATGGCAGCAGTGGTCATGCGCGTGATCGTGTGGAGCGTGGGACATCGGCGGGAGCAACCTTTCTGGCTCCCATTAGAATCCCTGTAGTCACTCCAGAGTCAAGCCCGACCTCCCGGGCGACAGAGCCGCCGCCGTCACGCCCAGCGCCGCCACATCGGCCGGCAGCTCGCGGCCCTGGGCCAGCGCGGCCGTCACACGGCCCAGGGCCGGAGCGGTCTGTATGCCATAGCCGCCGGGGCCGGCCAGCCAGAAGAAGCCCTCGACCTCCGGGTCGAAGCCGATCACCGGCGTGCGGTCGGCAGCGAACACCCGCAGCCCGGCCCAGCGGTGCTTGACGCGCCGCACGCTGCGGCCGCTGGCCTGCTCGAAGCGGTCCACCGCCTCGGCCACGTCCAGCTCCTCGGGCTGGGCGTCGCAGGGCGGGCTGTCATGCTCGTCTGCCGGTGACAGCAGCAGCAGGCCGGCGTCGGGCTTGAAATAGAACTGCTCGTCGATGTCGACGGCGGCCGGCCACGCATGGGCGTCCAGGCCCTCGGGCACCTCGATCAGCAGCGCGGTGCGGCGCTTGGGCTTCAGGCCCACCGGTCGTGCGCCGGCCAGCTGTGCCACGTGGTCGGCCCAGGCTCCGGCGGCATTGATGACCACCGGCGCGCTGAACTCACCGACCGGTGTCGTCACCACCCAGCGCCCGCCGTGCCGCGCCATGCCCTGCACACCTGCCTTCAGCTGCAGCGCCCCGCCGCGCGCGCGCAATTGGCGCAAAAAGCCCTGGTGCAGGCCGTGCACATCGATGTCGGCCGAACCGCGCTCAATCGCCGCGCAGGCCAGATAGCCGGGCGCGAACACCGGCGCCAGCGCCTGGGCCTGCTCGGCGCTCAAGAGCTCGGTGGCCGCCGCCACGTCCGGGCTGTCACGGAAGCGGTGCAGGGCCGCCATCTGGTCGGCGCGGGCGAAGTACATCGTGGGCCGGGGCGAGACCAGCGGCGCCTCGGCGAAGCCGGCCGCTGGCTCGAACAGGAAGGCGCGGCTGGCCCGGGTCAGGCCCCGTATCGTGTCGTTGCCATACATCTCGGAGAAAAGCGCCGCCGAGCGGCCGGTGGTGTGATAGCCGGGCTGGTCCTCGGCTTCCAGCGCTATCACCTTGCCTTCGAGAGCCAGATGGGCCGCGGCCGAGGCGCCGGCCATGCCGGCGCCGATGACGAGAAAGTCGCAATCAACTGTCATGGGGGTTTTCTAGGAAAAGGAGTTTTCAGGAGGCCGGGCTGGAGATTCTGATCTCGTCGCCCTGCAGCTGGACCTCGAGGCCGAAGCCCACGTGCAGCAGCCGGGCGAAGGCTTCGACATTGCCAGCGTCGAAGCTGCCGCCGATGCGGATTTGCGCGGCCGCCGGGTCGGCGATGACCAGCTGTCGGTGGCTGTAGCGGTTGAACTGCTGGGCGGCCTCGGCCAGGCTGATCTGGTCGAAGATCAGCTTGCCCTGCAGCCAGCTCAGCGAGGCCTGCAGCTGCTGCGGCGTCTTCTTGGTGACCAGCAGATTGCGCGCGTCGGCCACGGCCGCGTCTTCGCGCGTCAGCACGGTGGCCTGGGCGCCGTCGGACTGCACCTTGACGCGGCCCTCCAGCACGGCCACCCGCAGGCGCTCGCCGTCGCGGCGCAGCGAGAACTTGGTGCCCAGCACGGTGACCCGCTGCGTGCCGACGATGACGACAAAGGGCCGCGAGGCGTCGTGCGCAACGTCGAAGAAGGCCTCGCCCTGATCGAGCCAGACCCTGCGCTCCTGCGCCGTTACCGCCGTACGTACCCGGGTGGCGGTGTTCAGGGTCAGCCGCGAGCCGTCGGCCAGGGCCACCGCCTCGCGCTTGCCCACGGCGGTGGCATAGTGCTCGGTGTCGGGCTTGGCCAGATTGAAGTCACCGACCAGCACCCAGGCCATCAGCGCAATGGCCAGGCCACCCAGGCCGCCCAGCGAGCGGCGTACCCAGGGGCGGGCGAGAAGGGCGGCGGGCACCTGGGGCATCACGGGCTGCGGGCGCTCGGCCGACTGCAGCGCGCGCAGCCGGTCGGCGCGCTGCCAGGCGCTGTCCAGCCGCAGATAGGCAACGCGGTGCAGGGTCGAGGCGGCGAGCCAATCGTCCAGCGCCTGCTGCTGCTCGGGCGTCCAGCGCTCGCCATCCTTGCGCGCCAGCCAGTCGGCCGCCTGGCTCTCGATCAAGTCATTGGCTGTCATGACAGAGCCCTCCCGGCGCTATGTGTGGACTCGGGCTTTTGTTCTTTCGATCCGGCGCCCGTCTGCAACAGCGCCAGCGCCAGGGCGCGCACGCCCTTGGAGACCTGGCGCTCGACCGTGTCCTCGGTGATGCCCATGCGCGTGGCCACCTCGCGCTGCGACAGGCCCTCAATCTTGCGCAGCTCGATGACCTCGCGGCAGCGCAGCGGCAGCAGGTTCAGCGCCGCCTGCAGCAGGCGCAGCTCGCTGCGCGCGGCGCTGTGGCGTTCGGGGCTCAGGTGGTCCACCGTGGGGGTGAGGGCATCCATATCGGCATAGGTTTCGATCGAGACGATTTGCGCGCGCCGCGCGCGGTCAATCAAGAGGTTGCGGGCGGTGGACAGCACAAAGGCCTGGGCCGAATCGGGCCGGCTATTGGCGCAGCCATCGAACACCCGGGCATAGACCTCCTGGCGCAGGTCGGCAATCTCGTCCACATCGCGCCAGTTGCGCCGCAGGAAGCGCTCGAGCACGGGCTCGAGGGGCAGGACCTCGTCCACAAACCATGCGCTCAACTCATCTTGCGTCAAACCGGCTCCTTCTGTGTGGCGATGTTGCGCCAACTGTTAAGACGAAGCGCCGCGAAGAATCCGGTATCCGCGCGGCAGCAAACATCGTAAATCGTCGGCCTCGCGGAAATCGCGTCGGTGAATACCCCCGGATCGGCGCTGGGCCGTACCGGATTGCTGCGGCGACCTCGTCTTGGTTGGCAAGAGGCAATCACGCCATACTGGAGACGACGATGACTTTGATGACACGCTTCAGCAATCTGCCCCGACTGTCGGTCTGCGCCGCGGGCGCCCTGATGTTCTGCGTCAGCGCGCAGGCCCAGGTGATCAGCTTCGACATCGCCGCCGGCGACATGAAGGCAGCGCTCGACGCCTATGCCGCGCAATCGGGCGCGCAGCTCATCTACAAGATCGAGGACGTGAAGGGCCTGCCCAGCAAGGGCCTCAAGCGTCTGGCCTCGGCCGAGGACGCCCTGGCCCTGCTGCTGGACGGCACCGCGCTGAAGGTGCGGCGCGACCCGTCGGGCGCGGTGGTGATCTATGTCGATGCCGGGCCGAAGCCCGACAAGCGTGCCGAGGCCGACGAGGGCCCCCATGCGCTGGGCACCGTGGTGGTGTCGGCCAGCCGCCGCCGCGAACCGGTGCGCGAGGTGCCGATGCAGGTCAACGTCCTGTCGGCCGACGAGCTGAACCGCTCGGGCGCCAAGAGCCTGAAGGACTATCTGTCCAATGAGGCCGGCGTCGATCTGAACAGCTTTGGCAGCGCCGGCGTCGGCAGCATCAGCATGCGGGGCGTGACCACCGGCAACCAGACCATCGCCACCGTCGGGGTCTATGTCGACGAGGTCTCGGTCGGCTCCAACACCGCCTTCGCCAAGGGCGCGCAGCTGGCGCTGGACATGGCCCTGCTGGACCTGAACCACATCGAACTGCTGCGTGGCCCGCAGGGCACCTTGTACGGCGCCGGCGCGATGGGCGGCCTGCTGAAATACGTGACCAACGAGCCCGACACCAGCGAGTTCTCGGGCTCCGGCACGCTGACCGCCTCCAGCACCCGCCACGGCCGGCCCGGCCTCACCGCCAGCGCGGTGCTGAACATTCCGCTGAAAGACGATGTGGCCGGCCTGCGCGTGTCGGCCTTCAAGGACCGCGTTGGCGGTTATGTCGATGCGGTGGGTCTCGCCGCCCGCGCCGACGCCGACCGCGGCGACACCACGGGCCTGCGGGCCTCGGCGCTGATCGCCCCGAGCCGGCAGTTCAAGGTGCGCCTCACCGCGACGACGCAGAAGGTAGGGCGCGACGGCGTCGAGTTCGTCGATTACGACGGCAAGACCGGCCTGCCGGTCGAGGGGGAGCTGAGGCGCCGGCTGTTCGCCGCCGAGAGCTATGCCAACAAGGTGAATCTGTACGCCGCCGATCTGGAGTACGACTTTGGCTGGATGCGCCTGAACGCTATCACCGCGCAGCAAAAGCAGGTCGTCGGCGTGGCCAACGATCTGAGCGCCGGTTATCTGCCCCTGCTCGCCGGCTTCGGCTTGAACCTCGCCGCGGCCACCGCCCGGTTCAGCAACGACAACAAGAAGTTGACCCAGGAGTTCCGCCTCACCTCCAAGGCCGACAAGCGCTGGGAGTGGCTGGCCGGGCTTTATTACGCCCATGAGCAGACCGGCAACCACCAGCGGGTGGACAGCCTCCTGCCCGATGGCTCACCGGGGCCGGACCTGGCGATCGCCTCGTTGCCCGCCGACTACAAGGAACTGGCCGCCTACGGCGATCTGACCTGGAAGACCGGGCCCTGGTCCGTCACCGGCGGCCTGCGCGTCGCGCGCAACCGGCAGCACTTCGAGCAGGAGGGCGATGGCCTGCTGGTGGGCGGCAAGACCTCGCTGGCGGCCGACTCCAGCGACACCAGCAAGACCTGGCTGCTGACCGCCCGTTATGCGCTGACGCCGACCAGCGGCGTCCACCTGCGCGCCGCCACCGGCTACCGCCCCGGGGGGCCGAACGCGGTGGCCCGCGATCCGGTCACCGGCGTGCCGCTGGCGGCGCCCACCTTCCAGCCCGATTCGCTGACCAGCTACGAGCTCGGCTACAAGGCCGATCTGCTGGACCGCAGGCTGTCGCTGGAGGCCGCGGCCTACCGAATCGACTGGAAGAACCTGCAGCAGTTCTTCCTCGCCAACGGCATCTCGGTCATCACCAATGCCGGCAGAGCCAAGGTGCAGGGGGCCGAACTGTCGCTGAACTACCGGCCCGACGAGCACTGGACCCTGGCCGCCAATGGCGCCCTGATCGATGCCAAGCTCAGCGAAGACGCGCCGGGCCTGGGCGCCAGTGCCGGTGCCCGGCTGCCCAGCAGCGCCCGCTTCTCCGCGTCGCTGAGCGCCAACTACAGCTTTGCCTGGCTGGGGCACCCGGCCTATGTCGGCCTGACGCAGCGCTATGTCGGCGAGCGCAATGCCGGCTTCGACGGCAGCATCTCCGTACCCAATTACAAGGTGCCGGCCTACTCGCTGACTGACCTGCAGGCCGGCATCGCCTTCAAGCGGCTCAGCCTGTCGCTGTTCGCCCGCAATCTGTTCGATGCCCGGGCGCAGGTCTCGGCCAACAGCCTGCTGGTGCCGCTGGGCGGACCGCAGTGGGTGGTGATGGCCCAGCCGCGCACCCTGGGCGCGAGCCTGAACCTGACGTTCTGACGCCGCGTTCCCGCCGGTGCCTCGGTGCACCGTTCCGCGCCCTCCGGCGCGACCCTTGAAGACTGACCCCCCGATGGAACCTCTTGTCTTGCGCGGGCTGCCCGCTGCCCTGCCGACCGCCCGTGGCGGCACCGGCTGGATAGCCTGGTATGGATTGCTGGTCCTGATCGTCGCCACCGTGTTCGGTGCGATCGACAGGCAGATCCTGGTCCTGCTGGCCGAGCCTATGCGCCATTCGCTGGCGCTGTCGGACACCAAGCTGGGCCTGCTGCAGGGTGTGGGCATCACCCTGTTCGCCGGTGTGGCCGCCGTGCCGCTGGGCTGGCTGGCCGACCGCTACGGCCGGCGCCTGCTGCTGGCCGTCTGCGTGCTGGTGTGGGCGGGGGCCACCGCCGCCTGCGGGCTGGCGCAGGACTTTCCGGCGCTGTTCCTGGCCGCAGTGGGTCTGGGCATAGGCGAGGCGGGCCTGGCGCCCATCGTCTACGGCCTGATCCCCGAGATCGTGCCCGAGCGCCGCCGCGTGCTGGCCAATGGCATCTACGCGCTGGCGGCCATACTGGGCGCCGGCTTGGGCATAGGCCTGAGCGGGACCCTGATTCAAAGTCTCGATGCCATCCGGCCGCTGCTACCGGTCAGTCTGAGCGGACTCGAATCCTGGCGCCTGGCCTTTCTGGCCGTGGCCCTGCCGGGCCCGCTCGTCGCGGCCGCCATCCTGCTGATACGGCTGCATCCGCAGCGCGCCACCGCGCATGAACAGGTGCAGGCCTCAGACGCGTCGCTGACCGACTATGTGCGCGTCCATCTGCGCACCATGGTAGGTGTGTTCGGCGGTGTCGGCCTGGCCGGCCTGGGCCTGGCGGCCAGCGGCAACTGGGTGCCCATCATCGCCACGCGCAGCTTCGGGGCATCGGCCGTGGAGGTGGGCCAGGGCGTTGGCGCGGCCTATCTGCTGGGCACGGTGGCGGGCGCACTGGTCGGCGTCGGCGGCGTCAAGCTGCTGCGCCGACGGCTGGGCGTGGCCACACCGATACGGGTGATCGTGATCGGCCTGGCCGGCGCCGCGGTGGCGGGGCTGCTGTTCCTGTGGGCGCGCAGTGCCGCCGAACTCTATCTGCTGTTTGGCCTGCAGGTGGCCGCGCTGCTCGCCGGCAGCGTGCTGGCCCCGACGCTGCTGCAAGACATGACCCCGGCGATGCTGCGCTCGCGGGTAATCGCCGTCGGCACCGTGGTGATGGTATCGCTGCAGTCGCTGAGCCCGGTGCTGGTGGGCACCCTGTCGGACGCGCTGAAGGCCTCGCCGCAGGGCCTGTTGACGGCTGTGGCCGTGGTCGGCGCCGTCAGCCTGCTGCTGGCCGCGGCGCTGACCCAGACCGCCGAGGCCGCCTTTGTGCGCAGCGTCAAAACCTTTCATCCCGAGCTGATCTGAACTGACAGTCCCTCTTACTCAACCAGGAGTTTCATCATCATGAGCGAAGCAAGCAGCAAGGCCGCAACCCCTCCCGCCAAGACCGGCGTGGCCGCCCTCGACGATTTGTTCCAGGCCGCCAACCGCAGTGATGCCCCCGGCCTGGTGGTCGGTGTGGCACAGCATGGCAAGACCCTGTACCGCCGTGGCTTCGGCCTGGCGAGCGTCGAGCTGAGCGTGGCCAACACGCCCTGGACACGCATGCGCATTGGCTCGACCAGCAAGCACTTCACCTGCCTGGCCGCGCTGTTGCTGGCCGAGGACGGCAAGCTGGATGTGGACGCCAGCGTGCGCACCTATCTGCCCGAGTTGCCCAAGGCCGAGCGCGAGCCGACCCTGCGCCAGCTGATGTCGCACACCGGCGGCTACCGCTGCTATCTGGACGTCGGCTTTCTGGCCGACGGCATGGCCATCAAGCCCAAGGGCGTGGCCCTGGCCACCCAGGTGCGCCAGGTGGACGTGAACTTCCCGCCGGGCGAGAACATCATGTACTGCAATGGCGGCTACCACTTGCTGTCGCTGGTGATAGAGCGGGTCAGCGGCCTGCCGTTCGAGCAGTTCCTGAAGGAGCGCATCTTCACGCCGCTGGCGATGGTGGATACCGACTCGGTGCCCAGCGACTTCGAGATCCACCGCGGCATGGCCACCCTGCATGTGCCGCTGCCCACAGGCGGCTACCGCCGCGGCATCTTCCCGACCGAGGAGGTGCGCGGCGAGGGCGCAATGATCTCCACCGTCGATGACATGCTGCGCTGGCTGGCCCATTTGCGTGGCCCCAAGACCGTGGGCAGTGAATCGACCTGGCAGCAGATGCTGACGACGGCCACGCTGAACAACGGCCTGAAGGCTCCGTATGCGCTGGGGCTGATGCGCCACGGCTACCGCGGCGTCGAGGTCATCCACCATGCGGGCGGCGTGATCGGCGGCACCTGCCAGATGCTGACGGTGCCCAGCCATGGGCTGGACATCATCATCATCACCAATGGAGCGATGGTGAACCCGGTCGAACTGGCCAATCAGATCATCGACACCATGCTGGGCGAGGCCGCGCTGGGCGCGGCAGAAACCAAGGCGCCGAGCGAGCGGTTCAAGCGGATGCTGGGTGCGCGCTACGTCGCACCGGCCAGCGGCTTTGTCGTCGGCTTTGCCGATGCCGGCGGCAAGCTGGGCCTGGAGGTGCTGAACGGCCCGGCCGCCGTGCCGCTGCGCGACGAGGGCGCGACCTTGCGGCTGGGCTTCGAGGATATGGCCACCGGTGAACTGGTGCTGCAGGCCACCGATCTGGCCGGTGAGGGGGCTGCACCGGCTTCGCTGCAGATCACCGAAGCCGGCCGGACCCTGCGCTTTGAGCGCCTGCCCGAAACCCCGCCGGCGCTGACCGAGGTCGGGGAGCCGCTGGTCGGCCGCTACCGCGCAGGCGATCTGGATGCCGACGCGCAGATCGGCTTCGTCGGCGACAAGCTGCAGCTGCAGGTCTTCGGTGCGTTCGCCACCAATGTGATGGAGCTGACGGCCTTCTCGGCTGAGGTCTTCGGCTGGACCATCTCGGACGCCGGCAATCTGCCGCTGCGCGGCGTGCTCAGCATCGAGCGCGTGAACGGCGTGGTCAAGGGCTTCCGCGTCAACACGCCGCGCACCCGCCATGTGCTGTTCGAGCGCGTTGCCGCCTGAGCTTCTATTGCCCCAAAGGATCAAGACATGAAGATTTTCGTCAGCCAGCTGGCCACCGAGACCAACACCTTTGCCTATGCACCCACCGGCCGCGGCGGCTTCGAGGAGTACGGCATCCACTTCGGCGATGCCAGCACGCGGGTGCCCGAGAGCACCGGCGCCTTCATGCGCTTTCTGCGCGACCTGATCGAAGCCGACGGCAACGAGATGGTCGAGAGCGTCTGCGCCTTTGCCCAGCCCTTGGGCCGCACGGTGCGCGCGGTCTACGAGGAGCTGCGCGACCGCATGCTGGCCGATCTGCGCGCGGCCCTGCCGGTCGATGCGGTGCAGCTGATGCTGCATGGCGCGATGGTTGCCGAGGGTTATGACGACTGCGAGGGCGACGTGATTGCCCGCGTGCGCGAGATCGTCGGCCCGGGCGTGCCCATTGGCGTGGAGCTCGACCTGCACTGCCACTTCACCGAGCTGATGCGCGTGTCGGCCGACATCATCATCGCCTTCAAGGAGTACCCGCACATCGACGGCGAGGACCGGGCGCGCGAGCTCTACCAGCTGTTGAAGGACACCGTCGCCAGGCGCGTGCGCCCGACCACGGCCGTGTTCGACTGCAAGATGGTGGGCCTGTGGCACACCACGCGCGAGCCGATGATGGGATTTGTTAAACGGATGCAGGCTTTCGAGGGGCGTGACGGCGTGCTGTCGGTATCGCTGGGCCACGGTTTTCCCTGGGGCGATGTGCCCGAGTCCGGCGCCAAGCTGTGGGTGGTGACCGACAACGACCCGGCTCAGGCCCAGGCCGTGGCCGATCTGCTGGGCCGCGAGTTCTGGGCGCTGCGCGACGCGACGCTGTCGACCACGGTCAGCGTCGATGCGGCGATTGACCAGGCGCTGGCCCTGCCCGAGGGCCCGGCGGTGCTGGCCGATGTGGCCGACAACCCCGGCGGCGGCGCCCCGGGCGACAGCACCTTCATCCTCAAGCGCTTGCTGGAGCGCGGTGTCGGCCATGCGGTGATAGGCGCGTTCTGGGACCTCGGCGCGATCCAGATCTGCAAGGATGCAGGCATCGGTGCGGTCGTCGATCTGCGCGTCGGCGGCAAGTGCGGACCTGCTTCCGGCGACCCGGTCGACCTGCGCGTGACGGTGCGCGCCATCGTCAACGAGCACGAGCAGAGCGCGATGGGCAATCGCGCGCCGTTCGGCGTTGGCGTCTGGGTCGAGGCGGCCAACGATGTGCACCTGCTGCTGTGCTCGGTGCGCAGCCAGGTGTTCGGCACCGACGCCTTCACCGGCCTGGGCCTGAGCCTGGCCGACAAGCGCTTGATCGTCGTCAAGTCCACCCAGCACTTCCATGCCGAGTTCGCTCCGATTGCCACGAAGGTGATCTATGTGGCCACGCCTGGTGCGATCACGCCGGACTTTGCCAATATCCAGTACAAGGCGCGCGATCTGAACTACTGGCCGCGGGTGGAGAATCCGCGCGCCAACTGAGCCACGATTGGCGGTCATGAGCCCGGGGGCTCGGTTACAGTAGTCCGAGATGCGGCGCGGCCGCGATTGTGACGACTCACCGGGTTCATGGAACAGGTCTCAGACAGCCGCCCTCAGTACCTCGACGCCCTGCTGCAGCAGCATCTGCGCACCTTTCTGGGCGAGCTGGAGCCCGGCGCGATGGCGCTGCTGCTGGAGCATCTGCAATGGGTGGAGCTGGCCGGCGGCGAGACGCTGATGCGCCAGGGCGAGCCCGGCGATGCGATGTACATCACCGTCAGCGGCCGGCTGCGCACCTATATCGCCGACGAAGATGGCCGCCAGCGCATGGTGCGCGAGGTGACGCGGGGCCAGGTCGTCGGCGAGATGAGCCTGTACACCGACGAGCCCCGCTCGGCCACCCTGGTGGCGATACGCGACTCGGTGTTGGTGCGGCTGTCCAAGGCCGAGTTCAAGCGCCTGCTTTCGATCAGCGCCCAGGTCTCGATCGCGCTCACAAGGCAGATCATCCGCCGCCTGCAGACCGAGAGCGCGCCGACGACCAATGATCGGCCGGTCACGATAGGGCTGCTGCCCATCACCGAGGGCACGGACCTGGGCGGCTTTGCCGAGCTGCTGGCCGTGCAGCTGCGACGCCATGGCCGGGTTGCGGTGCTCGACCGCGCGCGCCTCGATGCCCATATGGGCGAGCCCGGCATCACCGAACGGCCGGCCAGCGATGCCGACGCGAACCGGCGCATCGCCATGCAGCTCGATGCGATCGAGGCTGCCCACGACTTCGTGCTGCTGTTGGGCGACGCCACGCCCACACCCTGGACCTCGCGCTGCAGCCGCCATTGCGACGAACTGCTGCTGCTGGCCGATGCCGATCAGCCGGTGCGCCTGCATGCAATCGAGAAGGAGTGCCTGGTGCGCCGCGCACCGTACGGCCAGGCCAGCGAGGCCTCCCAGATGCTGGTGCTGTTGCACCCGGCCGAGCGCCACATGCCCACCGGCACCAAGGCCTGGTTGAAGCACCGTCCGCTGGTCGAGCCGGTGCACATCCGGCCGGCGCTGGAGCGTGACCTGGCGCGGCTGGCGCGGCTGATCAGCCGCACCGCCGTCGGCCTGGTGTTTGCCGGCGGCGGCGCGCGGGGGCTGGCGCACATAGGTGTGTTTCGCGCGCTGCAGGAGCGTGGCATCGAGATCGATGTCGTTGGCGGCACCAGCATAGGCGCGGTGATGGCCACCCTGGTGGCGCTGGACCAACCCGTCGCCACCGTCACAGCGACCGTGCGCAAGGCCTTTGCCGGCGGCCCGACCAGCGACTTCAACCTGATCCCGATGCTGTCGCTGATCAAGGGCCGGCGCCTGCGCCGCATCGTCGGCAATGCGCTGCACGAGCTGAGTGGCACCGACACGCAGATCGAAGACCTGTGGAAGAGCTACTACTGCGTGGCCACCAACTACTCGCAGGCCAGCGAGCAGGTGCTCAAGCGCGGCCCGCTGCTCGACGCGATGCTGGCCAGCATCGCCATCCCCGGCGCGCTGCCGCCGCTGATACACGACGGCGATCTGCTCTGCGATGGCGGCACCTTCAACAACTTCCCCGTAGACGTGATGCGTGGCCTGCGCGGTGTCGGCAAGGTCATAGGCGTGGACCTGAGCTTCAAGCGCCTGCGCCGCATGGACCATGCCGACATGCCCGGCACCTGGGCCCTGCTGCGCGACCGCCTGCGCCCGCGTGCAAAGCGTCGCTACCGCCTGCCCTCGCTGGCGACGTATCTGATGAACGTGACGATTCTGTACAGCACCTCACGCCAGCGGCAGGCCCGCAAGCTGACCGACATCTATATGAACCCGCCGCTGGACCGCGTCGGCATGCTGCAGTGGAAGCGCTTCGACGAGATCGAGCAGCAAGGCTATGAGCATGCCTGCCTTGTGCTGGATGGCAGCATCGAAGTGGTCCAGGAGTCGGTTCTCCAGCCCTGGGTTTGAACAGCTAGAGTTTCTCTGTCTCCCCCGACTTCGGCTGCCACTTCATCAGCCGCTTCTCCAGCTTGCCGACACCGGCGTCCAGCGCCAGGGCGAACACCGTCAGCACCAGGATGCCGGCCATCACGGTGTTGATGTCGAAGGAGCCTTCAGCCTGCAGTATCAGATAGCCGACACCGCGCGACGAGCCCAGGTATTCGCCGACCACCGCGCCGACGAAGGCCAGGCCGACGCTGGTGTGCAGCGAGCTGAACACCCAGCTGGTGGCGCTGGGCAGGTAGACATGGCGCAGCAGCTGTTTCTGCGAGGCGCCGAGCATGCGTGCATTGGCCAGCACCACCGGGCTCACTTCCTTGACGCCCTGGTAGACGTTGAAGAAGACGATGAAGAACACCAGGGTCACGCCCAGTGCCACCTTGCTGGCGATGCCCAGACCGAACCAGACGGCGAAGATAGGCGCCAGTATCACGCGGGGCATGCTGTTCAGTGCCTTGATATAGGGGTCGCAGATCGCGGCGGCCATCGGGCTCAGCGCCAGCCACAGGCCGCAGCCCAGGCCCAGGCCGGTGCCTATGCCGAAGGCCAGCACCGTCTCCAGCAGGGTCACCCACAGATGCTGGTAGATGTCGGCGTTGGTGACGAACCAGGCCCAGACGCGGCCGAAGATCTTCAACGGCTCGCCGAAGAAGAAGGCCGCCTGCTGATCGTTCTCGAACACGATCGGCGGTATCAGGCCGGGCTTGGTGGCCACATGCCACAGCACGAAGATCGCCACCAGCAGGCCGACCTGCCAGGCCAGCAGATTGCTCTGGCGGGGTTTGATGAATTTCCACATGGGTATGGTTCCTAGGCGGCCAGCTGCTGCTGATAGCCCTTCAGCACCTCGTCGCGCAGCACCGACCAGATCGCCTGGTGCAGCTCGACGAAGCGCGGCATGACGCGCACCTCGGCCACGTCGCGAGGGCGCGGCAGGTCGATGGCGAACTCGCCGATGGGCCGCGCCCCCGGGCCGGCGCTGAGGCAAACGACGCGGTCGCTCATCGCGATCGCTTCGTCCAGGTCGTGGGTGATGAACAGCACCGCCTTCTTCTTGGCACTCCACAGCGCCAGCACCTCGTTCTCCATCAGCTGGCGGGTCTGGATATCCAGCGCGGAGAAGGGCTCGTCCATCAGGATGATGTCGGGGTCCAGCACCAGCGTCTGTGCCAGGCTGACGCGCTTGCGCATGCCGCCCGACAGCTGGTGCGGGTAGCGGTTGCCGAAGCCACCGAGGCCCACACGCTTGAGCCACTCCTCGGCCTGCTCGCGGGCATCGGCCACGCCGCGGAACTCCAGGCCGGCCGTCACGTTCTGCAGCGCCGTCCGCCAGGGCATCAGGCTCTCGCTCTGGAACATATAGCCGGCGCGGGCGTTGATGCCGACCAGCGGCTCACCGAACACCTTGACGCTGCCGGTGCTGGGCTGCAAGAGCCCGGCGGCGACGTTGAGCAGGGTGCTCTTGCCGCAGCCTGTGGGACCGACGACCGAGACGAACTCGCCGGCACCTACCGTCAGCGCGACCTCGCGCACGGCGGTGTAGCGCTGGCTGGGATCGTCCTTGGAGACGAAGGTGCAGGCGACGTTGTCGAGCTGCAGCGCGGGGGTGGTCATTGCTTACCCCTTGGGATACTTGGCATTGGCGCGCTTGACGAAGTCATTGGTATAGATCGCCGCCAGGTCGATCTTGGCGCCGGCGATCTCCTTGTCGATGCTGGCCAGCGCGCGGCGGGCCGTCTCCGGGCCGGCCTCGGGGAACATGCCATCAACAGAGAGCGCGCCCTTGGCGGCCAGGAAGGCATCGATGTAAACGGCCCGGTCGCCGAGCAGGAAGCTCTCCGGCACGGCCTTGATGATGTCGCCGGCGCCGGCCTGCTGTATCCACTTGTCGGCGCGCACGATGGCGTTGGCAATCGCCTGGGCGGTGCCCGGGTTCTTGTCGAGAAAGCTCTGCGGCGCGTACATGCAGCCGGCCGGCATCGGGCCGCCGAAGATCTTGTCGGCATCGGCGACAACGCGGGTGTCGGAGACGATCTTCAGGTCGCCTGAGCGCAGCAGCAGCGTGATCACCGGGTCGAGGTTGCTGATCGCATCGATCTGGCCGGAGCGCATGGCCGCCACCGCACCGCTGCCCGCACCGACGCCGACGATGGACACATCGCTCGGCTTCAGTCCGGCCTTGGCCAGCACGAAGTTGGCCAGCACATTGGTCGAGGAACCCGGCGCGGTGACGCCCAGCTTCTTGCCCTTCAGATCGGCCACGGTCTTGAAGTTGGGCATGGTCTTGGGATTGACGCCCAGCACGATCTGCGGCGCCCGGCCCTGCAGCGCAAAGGCGCGCAGGCGCTGGCCCTTGACCTGCATATTGATGGTGTGCTCGAAGGCGCCGGAGACGACATCGGCGCTGCCGCCTATCACCGCCTGCAGCGCGCGCGAGCCGCCGGCGAAGTCGGCGATCGTCACGTCCAGGCCCTCGGCCTTGAAGTAGCCCAGCGACTCGGCAATCGTCAGCGGCAGGTAGTACAGCAGGTTCTTGCCGCCGACCGCGATCGTCACCTTTGGTTTTTCAACCGTCTGGGCAGTGGCAAAGCCGGGCAGCGCAATCAGGGCGCTGCCGGCCACAACAAAATTGCGGCGTTGCATGGTGGCTATCTCCGTTGGAATGATGGGCAGACTCTAACCCGGCGCGCGTCCCGGCGACAGCCGGGCGAACGCGGGATCGCACATGCGAACTGCTAGTCTGCGGCTCTATTCAAGGAGGTTTCCATGCGCATAGGCGCCCTCAGCCAGGCCACCGGCGTGGACATCGAGACGATACGTTTCTACGAGAAGCAGGGCCTGCTGCCGGGCCCGGCGCGCAGCGACAACGGCTACCGCGATTACACCCACGCCCATCTGGAGCGGCTGGCCTTCATCCGCCACTGCCGGGCGCTGGACATGTCGCTGGCCGATATCGGCCAACTGCTGGCCTGCGTCGATCAGCCCGGCGCCAATCCGGACGGAGTGGACCGGCTGATCGAGCAGCAACTGCAGCGGGTGCAGGCCAGGCTGAAGAGCATGCAGGCGCTGGAGCAGCAACTGGTGGCGCTGCGTGCCCAGTGCGACGCCAACCATGCCCAGCATGCCTGCGGCATCCTGCACGAGCTGGTGTCTGCGGCCCATGGCGAGGCCTGCGCCTGCCATGAGCCGCAGCAAGCTGCTTAGCGCGCAGCCTTCGTCACCGCAATCAGCTCCTGCGTGGTCGTCACCGCGCCGGTAGGTGCCGGCAGCGTCGTCACCGTCACGCTCTTGGGCAGCATGAAGGGCACGGCATTGGTCGTCCACAGGCTGATGTTGGTGGGCACGGCAAAACTGGACTGCAAGAGCGGCAGGGTCATGGCCAGCAGCGGGCTGGACGCCGCCGGGCCCTGCACCTGGAAGTCCTTGAGCTGGAACTCGACGCGGAACTTGCACGAATTGGCAAAGCTGCCGGCGGCGGTGGTCACCGTCTCGTTGGCGTCGCGGTTGATTGCGAACTCGTACTTCATGACGATGGCGGTGGCACCGCCCAGGGCCGCGAAGCCGTCGGTGACGCTCTTGCCGGTGATGGTGGCGGTGACGGCGATCTTGCCGCTGCCGCCGTTGACGATGCCGGCATTGGTCAGCCGTTGCTGCCAGTCGGCCGGCTCGTAGGTGGTGATGGTGTCGTTTGCACCGCCGGCCACGGCGTCCTGACCCAGCGCCGCGCCGGTGACCGGGTCCAGATAGAAGGTGGACAGGCCGGCCGAAGCCGCCGTCACGCCGGTCACGGTGACCGTGCCCACGGTGGCGGCTGCGCCCTTGTAGCTGCCCGACGTGAAGTCGTACTTGACCGTGTAGGGCGTTGATCCGCTGATCGAGCTGGTCTGCCTATAGGTCACGGAGTCACCGGCCTTGGCGACCAGCGGCGCGCATTCATTGCCCGACGGTGCGGGTGCCGGTGCGGGCGCCGGAGTCGGCGCGGGTGCCGGTGCGGGAGCCGGGGTTGGAGCTGGGGCCGGTGCGGGCGCGGGTGTTGGAGCTGGAGCAGGGGTCGGCGCGGGAGCCGGTGTCGGCGCAGGTGCGGGGGCTGGAGCGGGTGTTGGAGCCGGGGCCGGTGCCGGTGCCGGCGCGGGTGCGGGTGCGGGCGCAGGGGCGGGCGTTGGCGCGGGAGCAGGTGCAGGCGTAGGCGTAGGCGCTGGAGCCGGAGCCGGAGCCGGAGCCGGAGCCGGAGCCGCCGGTGCTGGGTCCGGATCACCGCCACCGCAGGCCACCAGGGCCACGCTGGCCATCAGGGCGGCCAGATGTTGCATATTGCGCTTGGCAGGGAAGAGGGGCGTTTTGCTGGACATGGGGCTCTCCTGAGGTTGGCTGGACGCATGAGGCCGTCTTGCACGACCCGTATTCCCTTACGCCAGACCTCGATCGCAAAAAGCTCATTGACCGAGCCGGCCTCAGGGGCGCGCGCCAAGCCCCCAGGCCACCAGCGCGGCAAAGAGCGTCGCGTAGGCCAGCGTTGCGGCCCAGATCGCCGGCCTGGCGAACCGTCCGGCGAGGGCTGCGGCAGCCAGTCCGATCAGCGGCAGCAATTGCCCGGCATGGATGCCGACGAAATGGGCCGGGCGCAGATCGCCGCCGTCCAGCACCCAGCCGAGCAGCGGCAGGGTGGCGCCGCCATCGGGCGGCTGGCGGTCGCCCAGCAGCATGCCGACACCGGCACCGAAGGCAAAGGTCAGCACCAGGCCCAGCAGCACGGCCAGGCGGTAGGCGGCCGGCCGGCGGGTATCAGGATGGCGGTAGAGCTGCCAGGCCAGCAGCGGCTGGGTGGCCGTCAGCACCATCGCACCGATGCCCATCAAGGTGTACATCGCGGCATGCCAGGCGTCGGCCACGTTGTAGTGCGAGGCCTGGCCCAGCGCGGCCTGCAGTGTGATGTAGGCCAGTTCGAAGCTGCCAGCGGCTATCAGCAGCCAGACGACACGGTCGATGGCCCGGCTTTGGCGCTGCGCTGCCGGCAGATGGCCGACGAACCAGGCGGTGGTCAGCGCCAGCACCGCGATGGACAGGGTGAATTTGATCGGCTTGATCCAGACATTGGCGCCACGAAGCAGGCGCTCGTCGATGCCCCAGGCCAGGGCCAGCGGCAGCAGCAGCGCGAGCAGCGCCACGCCGTAGATTGCCAAGCGGCGCTCGCGGGCCAGCAGTTCGGTCAGCCAGGGGCGCAGTGGCAGCCAGGCGGCGGTGTGGGGCGGATGGGCGTGGTTCAGCGTTGGCATGGGTAGTGACTCCGGCGGTTTATCTAGACACTGTTTAGATAAACGATAAAGTATCATCTAAACGCTGTCAAGTTCGACTTCAATGAGAGGCTTCCCGCCATGCCCAAACCCAGCTCAAGCCTTGTCGCGGCCACGCATCGCGACGGCTATCACCACGGCGCCTTGCGCGAGGCGCTGATCGAGGCCGCCGAGGCGGTGCTGGCCGAGCGTGGCGTCGAGGGTTTCTCGCTGCGCGAGGTGGCGCGCCGCTCGGGGGTATCGCCGGCGGCCCCGGCACATCACTTTGGCGATGCCGCCGGTCTGCTGGAGGCCGTGGCCACCCAGGCCTTCGACGGCCTGACCGCGGCGCTGCAGGCCGGCAATGCGCGCGGCGGTGACGACCCGCTGGAGCGCCTCGTCGAGCAGGGCCTGGGCTATGTCGGCTTTGCGTTGGCCCATCCGGGGCGCTTCGGCCTGATGTTCCGCTGCGGCGTCGACCGGGGCGAGGCGCTGCAACTGAGCGGGCGGGCCGCCTTCCTGACCTTGGAGCAGGGCATACGCGAGCTTTGCGACGTGCCCTCGCCCCGGCCGCTGGCGCCGGCGCAGATGCAGGCGCTGCTGTCGGTCTGGTCGGTCGTGCACGGCTTTGCCCATCTGGCCCTGGCCGGGCAGTTCGACAGCCAGCTGCCACCAGGCGGCCGCGAAGCCCTGCTGCGCGAGACCTTGGCGCCGATGCTGCAGGCGCAGCTCGCGGGGCTGCAATTGATCTCGCTTAAGCGACCCTGATCGGGCAAGATCGCGCAAATCCAAGATGGAGCAGCGCCATGGCAGACACCTCCAGCAAGACGATGGACAAGAAGAACGTGGTCTGGCCGCCCGGCGGCCATGCCAAGCTGGCGATGTGGGCCGGCATCAAGGGGCAGCTGGACAAGATCCTGCTGCCCTTTGTCGATGGCGATCTCGACAGCATCAAGACGCGCGACGCCGATGAGCTGATCAAGGCGGCGATTGCCAAGAAGGATGCCGTCAAGGACACCTACTTCAAGATCGGCCTGATCGGCAGCGATCTGGTGCTGCGTGTCAAGGCCAAGGAGAAGGGCATTGCCCAGATCCTCGGCTATGCCCAGCAGGACGCGCTGCTGCTGAAGAAGTGCGAGCTGAAGAAGGCCGGGGCGGCCGAGCCGGCGAAGGTGACCGAGACGATCAAGTTCCCGACCTATATCGCGCTGTCCAGCGGCGACTGCAAGCCCCTGCTCAACGAGTATCTCGACGTTGGCGACGGCTTCAAGATCACCCTGGAAATCAAGGTCGAGGGGGTGGCCGAGAACTCCGGCCTCAAGGGCCGTGTCACCGACGAACACCGGCGCTTCTGCGAGGACTACCAGAAGCAGGCCAAGGTGATTGCCGACGAGGCCGCCACCACGCTGTCCAAGCTGACCGTGCGCAGCGGCCGCACCTTGCAAGAGGTTGCCGACGACGCCAACACCAAGCTGAAGAAGCTGTTCGACCAGGCGACGGTGGCCAAGGCCTTCGAGGCCGCCGTCGTGGCGATGGCGCAGAAGGACTCCAACCTCAAGCAGCATGTCAAGGAATGGAAGATCAAGACCGCCTGCACGGCCGTGATCACGACCATCAAGCTGGCCACCGCCTTTGCCCGCCTGGCCGCCAGCCATGGCGCCGACGTCACCGCCTACGGCAGCATCGTCACCTGCGGCTTTTCGATCTACTCCCTGATCAAGGACTTCGCCAAGACCGAGGAGGCGGCGGCCGCGGAGCTGGACAAGTCCATCGACCTGTACAAGCGCAGTGCCAATGACCTGCTGGCCGAGGTCGAACAGGCCTTCAAGGACAACAAGCTGAAGTCCGGCACGGTGCTGGGCACCCTCGGCACCTTGGGCGACGCCGCCTCGCTGGCGCAGGACAAGATCACCGCCAAGATCAAGAAGCTCACCGGCAAGGATGTGGCCCAGGAGCCCGAGTCGGTGCGGCTTCGCTACCTGGTCGAGCTGGGCAAACTGCTGAACGCGCTGGACAAGCACTTCGAGACCATGACCAAGGCGATGGAAACCTTCCGCGAATCGTCGATCAACGAGGCCGTCAAGGCCTGGCCCAAGCTGCAGGAGCTGAAGACGGCCTGCAAGGAGGCGATCGACTACTTCCGCGAACGCGAGACCTATGCCGAGAACGCCAAGGCCGAGATCCAGGCGCTGAACATCGCCGTGGACGACTCGACCACGCTGGACAAGCTCAAGAGCTTTGTGGCGGGGGTGCGCGGCCTGGACTCGAGCAAGGTGATGGCCGGTGCGGGCGGCGTGCTGACCGTGGCCAACACCACACGCACGGCCTACACCGCCGTGTCCGGCCTGGTGTCGGCGGTCAAGGCCTTTGTCTGAGCCGGTGAGCGGCCTGGGCAGCCGCCAGCACCGAGGCGAAGTGCGCCGAGCCCGGTGCCAGCTCGCCGGCACGCTGCAGGGCCCGGATCGCCTCGTCGCCGCGCCGCTGCCTCAGCAGTGACAGGCCCAACGCGTGCCAGGCCGCCGCATGGCCCGGCTCGCGCTTCAGCACGGCCCTGAGCTGGGCCTCCGCTTGCTGTTCATTGCCGGCCGCGCGCTGCACATCGGCCAGATTGAGCTGCGTTGCCGCCAGGTCCGGCGCCAGCATCAAGGCCCGGCGCAGCGTCTGCTCGGCGCCGACCAGATCACCGCGCTCGGCCTCCAGCATGGCAAGGTTGTTCAGCGCCTCGGGACGGTCGGCGTTGTGGCGCTGTACCCTGGCGTACTCGGCCAGGCCCAGTGCCAGACTGGCCTGCTGGGCAGGGTCGAGCAGGGCCTCGGGTGTGCCGGCCAGTGCGCGGGCGGCGGCGATGCGCACGGCGCGGGTCGGGTCGTCAAGCAGCGCCGGCAGCCGTGCCACGCGCACCGCGGCCGGCGCCTGGGCCAGCGCCTCGACCGCACTGTGGCGCAGCAGCGCATCGTCGCTGGCCAGCGCGGCCTGCAGCTGGGCGGGCGGCAGGGCCTTGAGCGGCAGCCGCGCCAGCGCCGTGGCGCGCTCGATGGCGGGGCGCTGCAGATCGCCCAGCAGGGCGAGCAACCGCGGCAGCGCATCGTCCGTGGCCCGGTCGCTGGCCTGCAGCGCCTCGGCCAGCGGCAGCGGTCGTTCACCAAGTCTCGGATACCAGCGTCTGGCCCATTCGGCAGCCCAGTGCTTGCTTTTGTCGCCATGGCATTGCGTGCAGGCATTGGGCGTGCCGAACCTCAGCGAGGCATCGGGGCGCGGCACGCGGATCGCATGCTCGTGGCGCGGATCGATCTGCATGAATATTCGCGTGGGCATATGGCAGGCCACGCATTGCGCGCCGCTGCTGCCGCTGGCATGGCGCAGGTGTTCGACCTGCTCGAAGCGCTGCGGTGCATGGCATTGGCCGCAGAGCGCATTGCCGGGCGCGCGCAGCGCCTGCCCGTGCGGCTCATGGCAGTCGCTGCAGCTCACGCCCTTGGCGGCCATGCGGCTCTGCAGAAAGGAGCCGTGGTTGTACACCTCGGCGCGCATCTGGCCGTCGGGCCAGAAGAGATCGGGCGCCAGCAGCGAGGGCAGGTGGCTGTCCAGCAGCGGCGCGCCGGCGGCCGGGGTGTCGGCGATCTGGCTGCGGTGCGAGTGGCAGCGGGCGCAGAGCTCAAGCTCCTTGCGTTGCACACTGCCGGCCTGGCTGCGGCTGGCGTTGCCGCTGGCCGGGTCCAGCCGCCAGTTGATGCCGCGGCGCTCGTCGAGCAGCAGGCTCAGGCCCTTGCTGTCGTCGCGCAATCTGGGCGGGCCGCCCTCGGCCCAGGCGATGTGGCGCGAGCCGGGGCCGTGGCAGGCCTCGCAGGCCACGCCGGGTTCGGACCAGCGGCTGGCATAGCGCTGCGTGGCGGGGTCATAGTTCTTCTCGAAGCCGGTGGCATGGCAGTCCACGCACATGAAGCTGGCATTGTTCTGCCGGCCGCTCCAGTGCAGCTCGTCGCCGGGCTTGGGATGTTCGCTGCCCTGCAGATGGAACCAGCGCTGGCCGCCGTCCGACCTGGGCCGTGTGTCCCACGCGATGTCCAGCGCCTGCAGGCCGCCGTTGGGCATGGCGATCAGGTACTGCTGCAGCGGCGCCAGCCCCAGCGTATGACGGATCTCGAACTCGGCCGGCCGTCCGTCCGGGCCCTCGGTGCGGACGAAGAAGCGGCCCTCGCGCCGGCTGAAACGGCTGCTGGCAAAGCGCTCGCCGGCAAACGGCGCGAGCACGTGGCGGGCGTCGGCCGGCTGCATCGCCCGCCGGTGTTGCGAGCCCTGCCAGGCCTGGTACTCGGCGGTGTGGCAGCGCTGGCAGGCTGATGAGCCGACATGACGGACCTCGGGCTGCGGGCCGGCCGGGGCAGGTGGCGTGCCGCTCTCGCCAGCGGGTCGCAACAGCCACAGGCAGACCAACAGCAGCCCCGCCAGCAGCGGCCCCGCCGTCCTCAGCGCGCGGCGCTGCGCCGCCACAGACGCAGGCCCAGCCAGACCAGGCTGGCGAGCGCCAGGCTTGCCACCAGCAGCAGCGGCCACAGCTGCTGCACGAGGACCGGCCAGTTGTTCACCAGCACCTGGCGCAGCGGGTTGTAGCCGGGCTCGGGCATGACGACGCCGACCCGCTGGTTGTAGGCCTCGACCTCGGCCAGCAGCGTCTTCATCAGCGCCGGCTCCTGGTTCGAGAGATCGCGTGCCTCGGTCGGGTCGTCGCTGAGGCGGTAGAGCTTCCAGCGGTTGTCGCTGTAAGGGGCGCCATTGCGCATCAGCTTGTAGTCGCCGCGTATCAGGGCCTGGCCGCCGGTGCTCTCGAAGCCTATCGCCTGGTCGGGTCCGTGCACACTCGGGGTCCGGCCCTCCAGATGAGGCATCAGGCTCTGGCCGGTGGGGCGGTGCAGCTTCTTGCCTCGGTACTCGTCGCTCGGCTGGGCAATGCCGGCGATGTCGAGAATGGTCGGCAGAAAGTCCGTCGCATAGGCGAAGGCGGCGCTGCTGCCGCCCGGCTTCAGCCGCGACGGATGGCTGATGATGAAGGGCACGCGCATGCCGCCGCCGGCCGAGGTGCCCTTGAACCCGGCCAGCGGGGTGTTGGAGACTTCGGCCCAGTCCTGGCCGTAGTGCACATAGCTGCCGGGGCCGCCCATCTGCTCGAAACCGAGCGCGAAGTTCGCCCGGTACCAGAGCCGGAAGGGCAGGTTCAGCTGCGACAGGTCGAAGCCGTCGGCGCCGTTGTCCGACATCACGATGAAGACGGTGTTGTCGAGTTCCCCGCTGCGGCGCAGATGCTCGCGCAGGCGGCCGATCTGCTGGTCGGCGTTGTCCAGCATGGCAGCGAACACGGCCATCTTCCTGGCGAACTCGCGCCGTTGCGCGGTGCTCAGGCTCTCCCAGGGGCGGCGAGCCGAGGCCTGGGGCAGGCTCAGGCCGGCAGGCATCAGGCCCAGCTCGACCTGGCGCTGGTAGCGCTGCTGGCGCAGGCTGTCCCAGCCGGCCTGGTAGCGGCCCAGGTATTTGGCGATGTCGGCCGCGGGCGCCTGCAGCGGTGAATGCACCGCCTGCAGGGCCAGCATGGCCATGAAGGGCTTGCCCTGGCTGCGGCCCTGATCGATGTAGCCGATCAGCTTGTCAACATAGGTCCGGCTCGAGTAGAAGTCCTTGGGCAGGGTGGCGCGCCGGCCGTCCTCCCACCAGATGGCCTCGGTGTTGAAGGGGGCATAGACCTTGGCCTCGAAGTTGTCGGCGCCGGTCAGCTCCAGGCTGATGTAGCGGTCCCAGCCCCTGGCGCCGGGGCTGCGCTCCAGGCCGAAGCCGAGGTTCCATTTGCCGGCGTAATAGGTGCTGTAGCCACCGTCCTTCAGCAGCTGGCCCAGGCTGTGGGCCTGGTCGCTCAGATGGCCCTCATAGCCGGGCCTGCCCTTCTGCGACTCGGCCATCGCCACCTGCAGGGTGCCGGCCCCGGCACGGTGGTTGTCCACGCCGGATTGCAGCATCACCCGCGTGGCCTCGCAGGTGGAGGCAGTGTGGAAGTTGGTCAGGCGCACGCCGGCCTGGGCGATCTGGTCGATGTTGGGCGTGGCGATCTCGCTGCCGTAGGGACCGAGGTCGCCGAAGCCGGCGTCGTCGATCAGCACGAAGACGATGTTGGGGCGCCCGGCTGGGGCGGGCGCTGCCTGTGCCGCAGCACTCAACAACAGGACGACGATGGCGGCGAGCTTCATCGCGTGACGATGGCAAAGGTGCCCGGCGCCTTGTCGATCAGGCTGAAGAAGCGCATCAGATCGATCTTGCTGCCGGCGGTCTTCAGATCGTCGGACAGCAGCGTGTCCTTCACCCCGGCGGTGCCGGCCATCATCTTGATGAAGATGGGCTTGGTCAGCGTCAGCGTCGCGTTGGCGTTGGGCGCCGGCTCGCCACGCTTGTGATGCAGCACCGCGTTCTCTATCCACAGCACATAGGATTCCTTGCTGTCGCTGAGCACCAGGTTGATCGTCAGATTGATGCCCTCGGCCTTGGGGCCGTTGAGGCCGGCCGCCATCGCCTCGAGAAAGCGCTCGGTGGGCGTCTGGGCCAGCATCTCGATGAAGCTGGCGCGGTTGACACCTTTCTCCGGCGCACCCCTGCGCAGCTCCATCGCGGCGGTCAGGTAGCTGTTGCGCCAGGTCGAGGCCTCGCTCTGGTAGCCCAGCTGCTCGTAGGTGCGGGCCAGCAATTCCTTGGCGCCCTGGTGTTCGGGCGCGCCGAACACGGCCTGGCTCAGCAGCTCGGCGGCCCAGCGGAACTCGCCCTTGTCGAAGGCCTCCTGCGCGGCGGCCACCGCCTTGTCGGCGCCGCCGATCAGGGCCAGATAGCGCTTGGCCGACTCCTGTGGCGGCAGCGGATTCAGGTTGGCCGGGTTGCCGTCATAGGCGCCCAGGTAGTGCTGATAGACCGCCTTGACGTTGTGGCGCAGGTCACCGTAGTAGCCGCGGGTGCCGAAGTGGGTCTGCAGCGATGGGGGCAGCTTGATCGCGTCGGCAATCTCGCGCGGCGTCAGGCCGGCATTGATCAGCCGCACCGTCTGGTCGTGCGTGTACTTGTAGACATCGCGGTGCTTGGTGATGAAGTCGGTGATGCGCTCACGGCCCCAGATCGGCCAGTTGTGCTGGCCGAAATAGACCTCGGCCGCCGAGGCCTCGACCTGCTCCAGCGCCTGCTGCATGTACTGCGACCAGCGCAGCGCGTCGCGCACCTTGGCGCCGCGCACCGGCAGCAGGTTGTGCATGGTCTGGGCCAGGTTCTCGGCCCCGCCATAGGCTTTCAGGTCCGGCAGGTGAAAGCTCAGCTCGGCCGGGGCTTCAGCGCCGGGCACGTTGTGGAACACGAAGCGCACGCCGTCCAGGGTCAGCTCTTGCGTGTCCTGCGTGATCAGCTGGTTGGGCGGCAGGATGCCGAAGCTGCCGTAGGCCACGTTCTTGCCCAGGCCGGTGTCGACCAGGCCCTTGGCCGAGCGCTCCAGGTCCTTGCCGAACTGGTAGCTGGAGCGACGGCCCATCGCGGTGCCGACCATCACGTTCTCGCTGGTCGCCTCCTCCATGAAGCCGGCCGGGGCGACGACCGGAATCTTGCGCGCCGCGACCTCCTCGGCCGTGGCCACGCCCAGCACGCCGCCGAAATGGTCGATATGGCTGTGTGTGAACACGATCGCCGAGACCTGCTTGTTGCCCAGGTGCTGCCGGGCGAAGGCCAGGGCGGCGGCGGCGCTTTCGCGTGCGGTCAGCGTGTCGACGACGATCCAGCCGGTCTTGCCCTCGATCAGGGTCATATTGCCGATGTCGAACCCGCGCAGCTGGTAGATGCCGTCCACCACCTTGAACAGGCCGATCTGCGCATTCAGCGCCGCATGGCGCCACAGACTGGGGTTGACGGTGTCCGGCGCCTGGCCCTCGACGAATTTGAAGGCGTCGAAGTCGATCAGCACCTCGCCATCCGGGCCCAGCACCTTGCCGCCGGGCCGCGCGATGAAGCCGCGCCTGGCGTCCTCGAAGTCCTGCTGATCGGCCAGCGGCAGATCCTTGGCCATCTGCGCGTTGGCGGCCAGGGTGCTGGTCGCGGCCTCACTGGCCGCGCCGCCAATGCCACCAGGCTTGCCGCAGGCGCAGAGCGTGGCGGCCATCAGGGTCAGCAGGGCGAGTGAGTGAGGCTTTGTCATTGATGTCTCCGTCGGGCCGATGCCCTCCGAGCCGCAGCTTCGGGCCGGAAGCCCCCAATGTCCAATGCATAATGAATCGTCATTCATTGCGTGGAGCGCAAGATGGATCTGCGCCAGCTGAAGCACCTGATCGCGCTGGCCGACTGCGGCCGCTTTGTTGCGGCGGCCGAGCAGGTGCACCTGAGCCAGGCGGCGTTCAGCCGCAGCATCCAGGCGCTGGAGGCCAGCATCGGCCTGCGCCTGTTCGACCGCGGCCCCAAGGGCGCGCAGCCGACGCCGGCCGGCCGCGTGGTGGTGGAGCGCGCGCGGCAGCTGCTGTTCGAGCAACGCTGCTTCGCCCGCGATCTGGAGCTGCTGCGCAGCGGCGCGCTGGGCGAACTCAGCTTCGGCGTCGGCCCGGTGCCGGCGGCCACCATCGTGCCGCCGCTGCTGGTGGTGCTGCAGCGCCGGCAGCCCGATGTGATGACCCGGGTGCGCAGCGGCCATGGCGAAAGCCTGCTGGCCCTGCTGCACACCGAGCAGATCGACTTCTTCATCGCCGATCCGCGCATGCTGCCGGCCGACCCACGACTGCAGGCGCGGCTGCTGGGCCCGATCCATGGCGGGCTGTACTGCCGCAGCGGCCATGCGCTGGCCGGCCGGCTCGAGCTGTCGCTGGCCGACCTGCTGGAGCACGGCATTGCCACCGTGTCCGCCTCGCCGACGCTGCGCGACATGCTGCGCCAGGGCTTCGGCCTGGCGCCGACCCAGGCCTTGCCGATACGGCTGGAGTGCGATGATTTCGCGACCTTGGCGCGCCTGGCCCAGGACAGCGATGTGCTGGTGCTGCTGCCCCATGCGGTGGCACTGGCGGCCACCGGCTTGCGGCGCTTGCAACTGGCCGGCAAGCCGCCGGGCATGAGCATCCAGCTCCACGCGATCTGGCTGCGCGGACGCAGCCTGTCACCTGCCGCCAGTCTGGCGCTGGAGCTGGCCGCCGAGTTGAGCGCAGCTCTGCCGGGGCCGGACTGAGCCCGGACGGACAAGGTGGAAGCCTTGGCCCGCCTGGCGAAGGCCTGACGGCGATACAAGCCGGCAGGCTGAGCCCTACATCTCCTTGAACAGGTGCAGATAGCTGCGGCTCACCGGCAGCCGCTCGGGCCGGCCCTTGAGCGCGATCTCGGCGGTCTCATTGTCGCCGCGGGTGACGCGCTGGACGGCGCCCAGATTCACCACCACCGCGCGGTGCACCTGGGCGAACTGGGCCGGGTCCAGCTGGGCCAGCAGCTCTTTCAGTGACAGGCGTATCACCGCCTCGGCGGCCGCACCATCGTCGTCGTTCCAGGCCACCAGCGTGTACTTGGTATCGGCACGCAGATAGACAATCGCCTGCACCGGGATCATGCGCAGCGCGCCGCCCACCGTGGCCCGCACCCAGCGCAGCGGCTCGACACCCGGCGCCGCCACGCCCGCGGCCCGTGCCAATTGCACGGCCAGCTGCTGCAGCAGCGCGTCCGAGTGCACCACCGGCTGGGCCGTGGCCATGCGTTCCTGCAGGCGCAGCACCGTCTCGGCCAGGCGACCGGGGGTGACCGGCTTGACCAGGTAGTCGAGCACGCCATGCTCGAAGGCCTGCAGCGCGTACTGCTCGAAGGCGGTGACGAAGACCAGATGGGCGCGCCGGCTGATGCGTCGCGCCGCCTCCACGCCCGAGACGCCGGGCATGTGCACATCGAGAAAGCAGATGTCCGGCTGCAAGGCTTCGAGTTGCTCGACCGCCTCGCGGCCATTGCGCGCCTCGGCGACGATCTGCAGCGCCGGCCAGGCCTCGGCCAGGCGACGGCGCAGCACCTCGCGCAGCATCGGCTCGTCATCGGCGATCAGGGCGGTGGGTCGACGTTCGCTCATCTGGCAATCTCTTGGGCGGGCAGGGTCAGTTCGGCACACACGCCATGGGGCTGCACCTCGCGCAGGGTCAGCGTGGCGTCGCCGTCGAACACCAGCGCCAGCCGCTCGCGCAGTCCGGCCAGGCCGGTGCCCAGGCCGCTGCCGCTGGCGCGCAGGCCCACGCCGGTGTCACGCACCTGCAGCAGGCAGCGGCCGCCCTCGCGCCGCACCGAGACGTCGATGCGGCCGCCTTCCTCGCTCGGGTCTATGCCATGGCGCACGGCATTCTCCACCAGAGTCAGCAGCGTCATTGCCGGGCAGCGCAGGCGTTCGGTGCCGGGCTCGACGGTGATGTCGAAGGCCAGCCGGTCGGGCAGGCGCATCTGCATCAGGCCCAGGTAGGCGCGCACCAGGTCCAGCTCCTGGCTCAGCGGGCTGTGGGTCTCGTCCAGCCGCGGCACGGCGGCGCGCAGGTACTCGATCAGCTGCTCCAGCACCGGTGCCGCGCGGGGCGAGCCGGTTTCCACCAGCGCATGGACATTGGCCAGTGTGTTGAACAGAAAGTGCGGCTGCACCTGGGCGCTGAGCAGGCGCATGCGCGCGTCCAAGGCCTGGCGGGCCAGCTCGCTGCGCTCCAGCTCGAAGGCCAGCGCCTGCTCGCGCGCCCAGGCCTCGCGCTGGCGCACCAGGGCCGACAGCGCGACCCAGGGCGCGATCAGCAGGGCTGGCAGGGTCAGGATGGCGAAGCCCGCGAGCCGGCCCTGCACCTTCCAGAACGGTGGCGCGCCGGGCGCGGTGCTGAGCACATAGATGATCACGGTGGTCAGCGGAATCGCCACCGCCACGGCCAGCACCTGCAGGGCCCAGCGGGCCAGCCAGGGCGGCAGCCGGCGTGGCCATTGCTCGAACAGGCCATAGGCCAGCATCGCGCCGAAGCCCACCGCGAAGGCGCGCAGAAAGAAGGTCCAGGCCGGGTCCTGCCAGCTCAGGCTCAGCGGCAGGGCCAGCAGCAGCGTGGCGATGCCGCTGACCCGCAGCCGGCGCGCATTCAAGAGCAGGGCCAGGCCTTGCGGCTTGTCTGTTGAGGGAGGGCGGGAAGGGTTCATGCCGCAACCATAGCCGGTCTCACTGTATGCGCGGCAACCACATCAGCATCCCGGCCGCGGCGATGCCTACGGCGGTCGCCAAGGTCAGCAGCGCCAGGCCAGCCGCGGTGGCTGCCTGCAGCGCCGGCCGGCCGCAGGCCTGGACGCGCAGCACCGCCTCCAGCACCGCCAGCGGCAGCAGGGT
The DNA here is from genome assembly GCA_018780645.1 of Burkholderiaceae bacterium. GTDB lineage: Bacteria > Pseudomonadota > Gammaproteobacteria > Burkholderiales > Burkholderiaceae_C > Paucibacter. Next base: position 13,463 of record JADMJJ010000002.1, on the reverse strand, counting down.
CTGGGCAAAGCTCAGAAAGGTCAGGAAGGGCCCCTCGAAGGTCTCGGGGTCGAAGCCCACCGGCCCCCGGTTGACGATCAGCCACAACATCAGGCCGATGCGGAAGAACCAGACCCCGGCCACCACCAGGAACAGGCGCAGCATCCAGCGGCGGTGCGCGTCTAAGCGGCGCGTGCGGGCGGCCCGCCAGCCCAACCAGGCGAAGGCCACAATCAGCAGCGCGTTCAGGCTGATGCCCAGGCGCTGGCCGGTGCCACCCAGGCCCACGCCCTCGCGCGTCCACACCATCACCAGCCCGCCGACGCTCAGCAGCAGCGCCGAGAGCAGATAGAGCCGCCCGTTCCAGCGATGCAGGGCCGGGACGTGGCGCCGCAACAGCGGCCACAGCTGCAGGGCGCCGCCCAAGAGGATCACGACGGTGAACAGCAGATGCCCGGCCAGCACCGCATTGCCCAGCACATCGCCTGCCACCCAGCCATGTGGCAGCACCTTGTTCCACAGCTCGGGCCGACCCTGCGCAGCATGGCGGCCGTAGAAACCCAGGACGTAGGTGACGAAGAACAGCTGGCCCAGCAGGGCCACGCCCAGCCAGGCAGCCATTGTGCGCGCCAAGGCCTTGGCGGCGCTCTGCGTGGGCTGGGTGGGGAGGGCGGGCGTCAGGATGGCGCTCATCGGGAAAGCCTCGGTGGTGGATCAGGAGCCCGAGTCTGCGTAAGCTGGCGCCGTTCTTGTGCGGCAGCGCGACCGGCGGCGACAGGTTGCCACCGAGGCACGCCGGGCGCCGACGAACGGCGACGAGTCGAGCGGCGCATGGCATGCACCACGGGAATTCCCTCCATCAGCAAGTTATGCGATGGGCTTCTCCACACGGCGCATCACAATACGAGCCGCCGGCCAACAAGACCATCAGACCATCTGCATGCTTTGCACCTTGTCTAGACACGACATCATCCTGGGCGCCTGCCTGGCTCTCTGTTTTGCAGTCAGCAGCGCGCCTGCGCAGACCGCTGAGCCGAGCGGCCTGCGCGCCAACGAGGCTTTGCTCACGCTGGAGTACCAGACCATCAAGGTGCCCGGTGACCGGCCCATCGACCTGATGGGTTTTCACCTTTATCACAAGGTGTTCGACGGGGTTTACCTCGGCGCCGGCTTCTATGCGCCGCTGTTCAAGGGCGAGTACGGCGGCTTTGTGGCCGCAGACCTTGGCGCCCATGTCCGGCGCCGCCTGGCGGGGCCTGTGTGGGGCATCGCGGGCCTGTCGGCCGGCGGCGGCGGTGGTGGCCGCAGCGTCGAGCACAGCAAGCGGCTCTCGGGCAGCGGCGGATTCGCCAAGGGCTATGTCGGCCTGGGCTACGATTTCGGCAGCTTTACGTTGGGCGCCACCGTCTCGAAGCTGAAATTCCGCAAGGCCATCATCGACGGCACCCAGGCCAATCTCTTCATCGAGGTTCCCTACAGCTACCTCACCGGGCCGTTTTCTGGCCATGACCAGCCCCTATCGCCGTCGGACGATCACCGCGCCGGGCAGGAGATGGGCGAGAACATGCTGACCTTGGCGCAGGACAACTACCGCCAACTCGACCCCAAGGGCACGAGCAAGGACACGATAGGGATTGCCGATCTGCAGTATGCGCACTTCTTTGCCCCGGACACCTACTGGTTCGCTGCCCTGGGCATGGGTTATCACGGCATGCCCCTGTACAACCAGCTGCTGGGCGGGCTGGGGCGGCGCCTGCGGCTCACCCCCGAGATCACGCTGTATGGGCAGCTGGGCCTGGGCTCCGGCGGCTACTCACCCGAGCAGATCGACACCAGCTCCGGGCTGCTGGTGTATCCGAAGCTGGTGGCTGAGTACGCGCTGACCCGGGACCTGGGGCTGGCGCTGTCGCTCGGCCATATGGCGGCACCCAAGGGCAGCTCGCGCAACCAGACCTATGGCCTGAGCCTGACCCATCACCTGCGCTCCGGCCAGACCGCCGACGCTGCCGGCCCGCCCAGCTACCGAGGTTTGCGGTTTTCGGTGTTTCAGCAAACGGGCTATCACCTGCGCTACCGCGACATTGACCGCGCGCCGCTGCAGATGGTGGGCCTGCAGCTTGATCTGCCGATCGGGCAGCGCTGGTACCTGCCGTTGCAGGCTTCGGGGGCCTATACGGCGTATCTCGGCTACCCGGGCTATGCCGAGATACTGGGCGGCATAGGCCTGCAGACACGTGCGCTGCCGGGCGAGCGCCTGCAGACCTATGGCCAGCTGATGGCTGGCGCGAATGTGCATGGCAAGGCCGCCAAGGCCAGTGCAGGCCTGCGTTACATCCTGAACGAGCGCATGGCCTTGAATATGAGCGTCGGGCATATCGTGGCCCGCAGCGCCTCGGGTGGGCGCTTCAGTGCCGACAACCTGGCCCTGGGCCTCGACTATCGTTTCTCGATGCCGACGCGCTGAGGGCTGGCCGATCCGGCGTCAGCCCGACGCAGGGCCTGAACCGCTACCGTCCGGCTTCGCGTTGCTCGAGCCGGAAGATGCGGACCACCTCGGCCAGGCGGGTGGCCTGCTGCTTCAGGCTCTCGGCTGCCGCCGCGCTCTGTTCCACCAGTGCGGCGTTCTGTTGCGTGCTACGGTCCAGTTCGGAGACCGAACCGCTGACCCTGCCGATGCCGGCGGTCTGCTCCTGCGTCGAAGCGCCGATCTCGTTGATCAGCTCTGACACGTTCTTCACCTGGCTGACGATGTCGTCCATGGTGGCGCCGGCATCGCTGACGAGCAGGGTGCCCGCCTCGACCTTGACGACGCTGGCGCCTATCAGTGATTTGATCTCCTTGGCCGCTTCGGCGCTGCGCTGAGCCAGACTGCGGACCTCGGATGCCACAACGGCAAAACCTCGGCCCTGCTCGCCCGCCCGTGCGGCCTCCACGGCGGCGTTGAGCGCGAGGATGTTGGTCTGGAAGGCGATGCCGTCGATGACGCCGATGATGTCGGCAATCTTCTTCGAGCTGGCGCTGATGTCGTCCATCGTCGCCACCACCTGCCCCACCACCTGGCCGCCCTTGGCGGCCGCGGCGCTGGCCAGTGCTGCGAGTTGCGTGGCCTGGCGCGCGGTATCGGCGTTGAGCTTGACCGCGGCGTTCATCTCGCTCATCGAAGAGGCCGTCTGCTGCAGGCTCGATGCCTGCTGTTCGGTGCGGTTGGACAGATCCGCGTTGCCGGTGGCGATCTCTGCCGATCCGGTTGCAATCGAGTCAGAGGCTTGCCGTACTTGTGCAACGATCCCTGCCAGGCTCGCACGCATGCCGCTCAATGAGGCGAGTACGCTGTCAGCGGGCGCCTGGGAGGCGCCGGGCACCGGGTTGAGATCACCTTCGGCCACGCGCCGGGCGGCGTCGCCCAGGGCCTGGGGCTCGGCACCCAGCTGGCGCAGGATGCTGCGCGACAGCGCCCAGGCGAGCGCTGCGCCGCAAAGCAGCGACAAGGCCAAGGCAGACAGCATCACGGTCAGGAAGCCGTCCGCCTGGTCCAGCGCGATCTTGCTCATGGACTGGATACGTTCCTCTTCGTAGTCGATCAGCTTGTTGATCGCCGCCAACCACTGCACATACTGGGGTTTGGCCTGCGACCAGAGCAGGGACTGCGCACCGGGGGCGTCGCCTGCCTCCACCATCTTCACGACGGACTGGGTGGTCGCGATGGCCTGCGCCTCGATATCCTTGATGGCGCCATACAGCTTGTCCAGTTCCGGCTTGTCCTCGGCCTTCGCAAGCAGGGCCTCCAGCGGCTTGGCAGACTCGGCATAGAACCGGGCCAGTGCGTCGATGGTGGCGAGTTCCTTTTGCCGGTCGGCCGGGCTGGTGCTCAGCGTCACATCGCGCACGGCGATCGCGCGGTCGTGCGCCGAGCCACGGAAGTTGATCGCAAAACGCTGGATCGAGGCGTGGACATCGCTATTGGCATGCAAGGCGGCGTTGATCGCATTCACCTTGACCACGGCCACGGTGGTGACGACCACGAGTATCAACAGCACGAGCCCAAACCCGAGGTTGAGGCGTTTTCCCACAGACATCTGGTCAATCTTCATCGAAGTAGTCGCTTCCGGTTTGCATTCAGACAGGAATGCCGCGATAAGGCAGCGAGTCCCACAGCCGGCGGCAAAGAAATTCAATGCTTGTCCGCTGTTTGTCTAGGACAAATAATACCTAACCTCCCCGTGAAAACCCCAGCTGCCGCGACCCGACCGCGGTCATTGATGCAGGTTTTCGCACTTTTGCGGTAGAAAGTCTCGGCAGCATTTGGCCCGCGGGCAGGCGAGCGCCAAGCGTTGGCTTGAGTTGAATCAAGCCGCGACGCGCGGGGGCGTGCACGCTGCGCCCGGCGGAGCGGCAGCAAGCGGTATGGGAGAGGCGGGGGTCTTGGGGCGAGCTCGTGCCGCCGGCAAGCAGGCCGATGCGGCTACAGTTTGAAGTCGTAGTCGATCGTCAATGGCGCGTGGTCGCTGAACTTCTGGGCCTTGTAGATGGACTCGCGCTTGGCCAGGGCCGCCAGGCCCGGCGTGGCCAGGTGGTAGTCCAGTCGCCAGCCCACGTTCTTGGCATAGGCCTCGCCGCGGTTGCTCCACCATGTGTAGCAGGCGTCGGTGGTGTCGGGCTGCAGCGCGCGATAGACGTCCACCAGGCCGCCCTGTGCGGCATCGGTCAGCTGCGTCATCCAGGCCCGTTCCTCGGGCAGGAAGCCGCTGTTCTTCAGATTGCCCTTCCAGTTCTTCAGGTCGGCTTCCTTGTGGGCAATATTGACATCGGCGACGAGAATGAACTCGCGCTCGGCCTTCAGCGCCATCAGATGCGGAAACATCGCGGCGAGAAAGCGGAACTTGGCCTCCTGGCGCTCGGGCCCGCTGGAGCCGCTGGGGAAATAACAGCTGATCAGGCTTAAGCGGCGGCCGGGCTTGTCGAAGCGCTTCTCGATCCAGCGACCCTCGTTGTCAAACTCTTCGACCCCAAAGCCGATGATCAGCTCGCTGGGCTCTTCCCGGGTGTAAAGACCCACGCCCGAGTAGCCCTTCTTCTGGGCGTAGTGGAAGTGGCCCTTGAGCTTGTCCGGGCTGCAGAACACGCCGGCCACGTGTTCGTCCTGCGCCTTGACCTCCTGCACGCCGACGGCGTCGGCCTGCTGCTGTGGCAACCAATCGAAAAAGCCCTTGTTGGCGGCGGAGCGGATCCCGTTCAAGTTGGCAGTGATGAAGCGCACGGCGAGTGTCCCGATGGTGTTGGCGAAAGTGGTCAGTATCGCAGCGCCCCGGCTTCTTCTGGTCTGCAGTGTTTTGGCAACAGTCCAATGTTGCACTGCACAGCGAGGTGACATTTTTTTGAACGAATTGATAAAGTTCAAACTTCCAAGAATCGCAAACGTTTGCGCGTTGTTTGCGCAAGCTGTATGCAGTGGATTTGGAAGTGCGAACCGAGTGACGCCGCGGGCCTCTTGACCCGGCAGGCTGGACCTGGGATTCAGGTATCGGCGTTTGGCGCGACGGCCTCAGGCAAGGCCTGTGCTCGGTGACAACGGAATTGGCTCAGCAACCACCCAACGGAAGGGCGACAGTGATGAACTACCACCGCGTTAAACCTACAGTGATCGCGCTCGCGCTCATTGCCGCGTTCCCTGTGTCTTCGGCCCTGGCGCAGAGCGCCGAGCCCGCAGCACCCGAGGCCAAGAAATCCGGCGCCACGCAGCTGGAAGCCGTCATCGTGACCGCTACGCGCCGCGCGGAAAACGTCAAGGAAGTGCCGCAGTCGATCTCGACCATCAACACCGAGGCCTTGGACAACCTGACCGCCAGCGGCCAGGACATCCGCGCGCTGTCGGCCCGGGTGCCCAGCCTGAACATCGAATCGGACTTCGGCCGCACCTTCCCGCGCTTCTATATCCGCGGCCTGGGCAATACCGATTTCGACCTGAATGCCTCGCAGCCGGTTGGCCTGGTCTATGACGATGTGGTGCAGGAAAGCCCGATGTTGAAGGGTTTCCCGATTTTTGACGTCGAGCAGGTCGAAGTGCTGCGCGGCCCGCAGGGCACCCTGTTCGGCCGCAACTCGCCGGCCGGCGTGATGAAGTTCGACTCGGCCAAGCCGGGCAAGAAGCGCGAGGGCTATGCGCAGATCGGCTTCGGCCGTTACAGCACGGTCAATCTTGAGGCCATGGTCAATGCGCCGCTGAGCGAGGACTGGTCCTTGCGCGCCTCGGTGCTGATGCAGCGCGCCAGCGATCGCGTTCACAACCCGCTGCCGGATGCCGAGAAAGACCTCGAGGGCTACAACGACAAGGCCGCCCGTGTGCAGGCCGCCTACAAGAACGGCGGCTTTTACGGCCTGTTCAATGTTCATGGCCGCGATTACAAGGGTAGCGCCACGACGTTCCGCGCCAACATCATGAAGCGCGGCACCAATGATCTGGTGGATGGCTTCGACGCCAGCTACTACCCGACCGATGGCGTCAATGTGCAGACGCTGAAGTCCAGCGGCGCCAGCGCCCGCCTGCGCTGGGATCTGGACGGTATGACCGTGCACTCGATCACCGCCTACGACACGGCCAAGTTCTACAGCCGCGCCGACGTGGATGGCGGTTTCGGCAGCCGCTTTGCTGGCATCAAGGACGGCCCCGACTATCCTGGCCAGGCCGCCCTGGTGCCTTTCGATGCGCAGACCGCCGACGGCCTGCCCGAGCTGAAGCAGATCACCCAGGAGTTCCGCGTCCAGTCCAGCACCAAGGAAGCCTTGCAGTGGATTGGCGGCCTGTATTACTTCAATGAGAAGCTGCAGGTGGACAGCTTCAACTACGATTCGTTCGCCCCCGGCGATCCGCAGAACGGTTACGCCGTGCAGCACCAGACCTCCAAGTCCTGGGCCGCCTTCGGCAGCCTGAACTATCAGGTCACGCCGGACTTCAAGCTGCGCGGCGGCCTGCGCTACACCGACGACAAGAAGGACTTCGACGCTTCGCGCACGCAGCATCCTTTCCTGCCGAACATCGCCACTGTGACGACCAACCCCAAGTCCACCAACTGGAGCTGGGATCTGGGCGCGAACTACACACTGAATAAGGACGTGTCGCTGTTCACCCGCGTGGCCACCGGCTACCGGGCACCCAGCATCCAGGGCCGCGTGCTGTTCTTTGACGCTTCTGTCGTGCCGGCCGGCACCTCGCCGATCTCGGTGGCCAAGGCCGAGAAGGCGCTGTCCTTCGAGGCCGGCTTCAAGGCCGATGTGCTGGACAAGAGCGCCCGCATCAGCGGCACCGTGTTCAGCTACCGCGTCAATGATCTGCAGCTCACCGCCGGCAGCGGCAGCGTCAACCAGAATCGTCTGGTCAACGCCAAGAAGGCCACCGGCCAGGGCTTCGAGCTCGATGCGCAGGCCATCATCGCCCGCGACTGGAAGACCACTCTGGGCCTGAGCTACAACGACACCAAGATCAAGGACGACGCACTGTTCGTCACGCCCTGCGGCAATGCCACCTTCCAGTTCCTGCAGCCCAACACCGGTTGCACGGTCCTGAACAAGCCGGGCCCGGTGGCCGGCACGGTGCTGATCGGTGGCAACCCGCTGCCGCGCGCGCCGAAGTGGGTGGCCAACTGGACGCTGAAGTACAGCACCGAGTTCGCCAACGGCGACCTCTATGTGCTGACCGACTGGGCCTACAAGGACCAGTACAACATGTTCCTGTACGAGGCCGTCGAGTACCGCGCCAAGTCCATGCTCGAGGGCGGCCTGCGCGTCGGCTACGGCTGGGGTAATGGCAAGTATGAGGTGGCCGGCTATGTGCGCAACATCACCAACCGCCAGCAGGTGATTGCCGCCATCGACTTCAACAACCTGACCGGCATCATCAATGAGCCGCGCAGCTTTGGGGTGCAATTCAAAGCCAGCTTCTGATCCGACTGGCTGAGTCATTTCCACGCTTCGAGGCCCGGGTTCCCCCCAGAACCCGGGCCTTTTTCATTCTGTTACCTCGCCCCTACAATCCCCCGAGCTCCCTCACGCGTTAATACCCACATGACCACCTCCCCCGCCGTCGCCCAGGAATTCGTAGCCTTCGCAGTCGAGGCCGGCGTGCTGCGCTTCGGCGAGTTCAAGACCAAGGCCGGGCGGCTGAGCCCCTACTTCTTCAATGCCGGCCTGTTCGACGATGGCGCCAAGCTGGGGCGTCTGGCGCAGTTCTATGCCCAGACCCTGATCGCGTCAGGCCTGCAGTTCGACATGATCTTCGGCCCGGCCTACAAGGGCATCACCCTCGCCGCGGCGGTGGCGATGGAGCTGGCGCGCATGGGCCGCAACGTGCCCTACGCCTACAACCGCAAGGAGGCCAAGGACCATGGCGAGGGAGGCACCCTGGTTGGTGCTCCGGTCAAGGGTCGGGTCTTGATCATCGACGACGTGATCTCGGCCGGCACCTCGGTGCGCGAGTCGATCGCGATGATCCAGGCCGCCGGCGCCGCGCCCTGCGGCGTGACGATCGCACTGGACCGCCAGGAGAAGGCGGCCGAGGGCGGGGTGGACAAACCCTGGTCGGCTGTGCAGTACGTCACCCGGGAGCTGGGCCTGCCGGTGGTTCCCATTGCGACCTTGACCGACTTGCTCCAGTATCTGCGCTCCGGCAGCAATTCGGCGCTGGGAGAGCATGTGGAGCGCGTTGACGCCTACCGTCAGCGCTACGGAATCTGATGCAGGTTTTGTTCAGGAGCAGGGTGATTGGCGCATGGGTCGGACCGGGCCTGGTCCTGCTGTGCTGCGCCGTACTTGCTCCATCAGCCCAGGCCGCCATCACCGGCATCTACACCTGCACCACCCCCGACGGCCGCAAGCTGACCTCGGATCGCATCATTCCCGAGTGCGCCGCGCGCGAGCAGCGGGTGCTCAACAGCGATGGTTCGCTGAAGGCGGTGGTGCCGCCGCTGATGTCGCCCGAGGAACGGGCCGAACAGGAAATTCTGGATCGCAAGCGCAATGCCGAGCGCCTGGCCCTGGCCGATGCCCAGCGCCGCGACCGCAATCTGATGCTGCGCTACCCCAACGAGGCCGCCCACCGCAAGGTGCGCGACGCCGCGCTGGACGATATCAACAAGGCGATGCGCATCTCGCAGAACCGGCTCAAGGAACTGGCCCAGGAGCGGGTACCGCTGACCAATGAGCAGGAGTTCTACAAGGGCAAACCCCTGCCTCCCAAGCTCAAGCAGCAGCTCGATGCCAATGACGCCGCCGCCGAGGCGCAGCGCGAGCTGATCGAAAACCAGAAGGTCGAGCTGGTGCGCATCACCGCGCTGTACGACGTGGAGCTGGCGCGGCTGAAGCAGTTGTGGGGCGGCGCGGCGCCAGGCAGTCTTCCTCCAGCCAAGAAGTAGCCCGGATGGAATCCGGGGGTCTTGTGGCCGTCATGTCCCCGGATTGCATCCGGGCTACGCGCCGAGCTTCTTCTTCAGCAATTCATTGACGGCCGACGGATTGGCCTTGCCCTTGGTCGCCTTCATCGCCTGGCCGACCAGCGCGTTGAAGGCCTTCTCCTTGCCGGCGCGGAACTCCTCGACCGACTTCGGGTTGGCGGCCAGCACCTCGTCGAGGATGCGTTCGAGTTCGCCGGTGTCGCTCATCTGCTTCAGGCCCAGCGAGTCGATCAGCGAGTCAACCTCGCCGGAGCCGCTCCACAGGGCCTCGAACACCTGCTTGGCGCCGTTGTTCGAGATCGTGCCATCGCTGATGCGGCTGATCAGGGCAGCCAGCGTGGCGGCATCGACAGGGCTGTCGGCGATGGTCTTCTCTTCAGCATTCAGGCGCCGCGACACCTCGCCCATCAGCCAGTTGGCCACCAGCTTCGGCTGGCCGCAGGCCTTGGCGGCGGTCTCGAAGAAGCCGCTCAGCGCCACGCTCTGTGTCATCATCGCCGCGTCATAGGCGGGCAGGCCGTAGTCGTTCTGAAAGCGCTCCGCCATCAGCGCCGGCAGTTCCGGCATCTCGCCGCGCACCCGCTCCACCCACTCGGGGGCGATCACCAGCGGCGGCAGATCGGGGTCGGGGAAATAGCGGTAGTCGGCCGCGTCTTCCTTGCTGCGCATGGCCCGCGTCTCGCCGGTGTCGGGGTTGAACAGGATGGTGGCCTGCTGCACCTGGCGGCCGTCCTCGATCTCGTCGATCTGCCAGTTCACCTCGTAGTCCACCGCCTGCAGGATGTAGCGGAAGCTGTTCAGGTTCTTGATCTCGCGGCGCGTGCCATAGGGCGCGCCGGGCTTGCGCACCGAGACATTGACGTCGCAGCGGAACGAGCCTTCCTGCATATTGCCGTCGCAGATGCCCAGCCACATCACCAGCGCGTGCAGGGTTTTGGCGTACTCGGCGGCCTCGGCGCCGGAGCGCATATCGGGCTCGGACACGATCTCCAAGAGCGGCGTGCCCGCGCGGTTCAGGTCGATGCCGGTGAGGCCGTGATAGTCCTCGTGCAGGCTCTTGCCCGCGTCTTCCTCGAGGTGGGCACGGGTCAGGTTGACGGTGTGCTTCTTGTCGCCGACGAAGAACTCCAGCTTGCCGCCCTGCACGACCGGGATCTCGTACTGGCTGATCTGGTAGCCCTTGGGCAGGTCGGGGTAGAAGTAGTTCTTGCGCGCAAAGATCGACAGCGGCGCGATCTTCGCGCCGACCGACAGGCCGAAGCGTATCGCCCGCTCGACCGCACCGCGGTTCAGCACCGGCAGGGTGCCGGGCAGGGCCAGGTCCACCGGCGAGGCCTGGGTGTTGGGCTCGGCGCCGAAGGCGGTGGAAGAGCCGCTGAAGATCTTCGACTGGGTGGACAGCTGGACATGGTTCTCCAGGCCTATCACCACCTCGTAACCGCGTATCAGTTTGCTGTTTGTGCTCATGTTCAGAACCCTGCCGGCGCGCGCTGGTGCCAGTCGGTCGCCTGCTGGAAGGCGTGGGCCGCGTGCAGCAGGCCGCCTTCGTTGAAATAGTTGGCTATCAGCTGCAGGCCCACCGGCATGCCACCTTCGCCGAAACCGGCGGGGATGCTCATGCCGGGCAGGCCGGCCAGCGAGCCGGGCAGGGTGAAGATGTCGGCCAGATAGGCTTTGACTGGGTCATCGCCCTGCTCGCTCAAGCGCCAGGCGACGGTGGGCGCCACCGGGCCGGCGATCAGATCGCACTGCTGGAAGCACTGCTGGAAGTCGTCGGCAATCATGCGGCGCAGCTTCTGCGCCTGCAGATAGTAGGCGTCGTAATAGCCATGGCTCAGCACATAGGCGCCAATCATGATGCGGCGCTTCACCTCGGCGCCGAATCCCTCGCTGCGCGACTTCTTGTACATGTCCAGCAGATCGCCGTACTGCTCGGCGCGGTGGCCGTAGCGCACGCCGTCGAAGCGGCTCAGGTTCGAGCTGGCCTCGGCCGGGGCGATGATGTAGTAGACCGGAATCGACAGCTCGGTGCGGGGCAGGCTCACATCGACCAGCGTGGCGCCCAGCTTCTCCAGCTCGGCCAGTGCCGAGCGCACGGCACCGTTCACATCGGCGGCCAGCGCCGCCGGGAAGAACTCCCTGGGCAGGCCGATGCGCAGGCCCTTGAGCGGCTGCGCGGCAGTGGCGCCTTCCCGCGGCTGCAGCATCTGCGCATGGAAGTCCTGTGGCGGGCGCTCGGCACTGGTCGAGTCGCGCTCGTCGAAGCCGCTCATGGCGGACAGCAGCAGCGCGCAGTCTTCGGCCGAACGGGCCATCGGGCCGGCCTGGTCCAGGCTGGAGGCGAAGGCGATCATGCCGTAGCGGGAGCACACGCCGTAGGTCGGTTTGATGCCGGTGATGCCGGTGAAGCTGGCCGGCTGGCGGATCGAGCCGCCGGTGTCGGTGCCGGTGGCGGCGGGCAGCAGGCGGGCGGCGACCGCCGCGGCCGAACCGCCCGACGAGCCGCCCGGCACGCGGGTGCGGTCCCAGGGGTTGAGCACCGGGCCATAGGCCGAGTTCTCGTTGGCCGAGCCCATCGCGAACTCGTCGCAGTTCAGCTTGCCCAGGGTCACCGTGCCGGCCGCGGCCAGGCGCGACACGACGGTGGCGTCGAAGGGGCTCCTGTAGTCGGTCAGCATCTTCGAGCCGGCCGTGGTCGGCAAGTCCCGGGTGACGAAGATGTCCTTGTGCGCCAAAGGCACGCCCAAGAGCGCGCCGCGCTCGCCGGCAGCCAGCCGCGCATCGGCGGCCCGTGCCTGGGCCAAGGCGAGCTCAGGGTTGCCGGCCAACAGCGTACCGAGGCCGGCATGGCTGGAAAATTGTGTCAGCAGATGTTGCGTGATCTCGACGCTGGACAGCGTTTTGGCGGCCAATGCCTGGCCGATCTCGGCCACGCCCAGGTGGTGCAGCGGCTTGCTCATTCGATCACCTTGGGCACGAGGAACAGACCGTCTTCGACGGCCGGGGCGCTGCGTTGATTCAGTTCGCGCTGGTTGCTCTCCGTGACGGCGTCGTCGCGCAGGCGCAGATGCACGGCCTGCACGGCGGACAGCGGGGTGTACAGCGGCTCGACGCCGCTGGTGTCAACCGCGCTCATTTGCTCGACGATGGAGAAAAAACCGTTCAGTTGCGTCAGCATCGCGGCGGCCTCGGCGTCCTGAAGTTCCAGGCGGGCCAGATGGGCGATGCGGCTGACGTCTTGCGGGGTCAAGGCCATGGAGATGCAGTCGGAGAAGTTCAAAAACAAAGCGCTCCTGCTTACGATACTTAGAGCGCCTGATCGGTCGAAATAGCGGGGTGATCGGGTATTATCTACGGTTATCCACATACTCAAGCGGCGCTGTGCATCTCGGCCGCCAACCCACCTTCCCAATCACGCTGCAAAGGCTGTACGGCGACTCTCTCCCAAGACGCTTTGCCGAGGCCTTTGCGCCAACCCACACACCATGTTCGCATCTCTGCGCCGCTACTTTTCCACCGATCTGGCCATCGACCTGGGCACCGCCAACACGCTGATCTACGTCCGCGGCAAGGGCATCGTGCTCGACGAGCCCTCGGTGGTTGCCATCCGCCACGAAGGTGGCCCGAATGGCAAGAAGACCATCCAGGCCGTCGGCCGCGAGGCCAAGGCCATGCTGGGCAAGGTGCCCGGCAATATCGAGGCCATCCGCCCGATGAAGGACGGCGTGATCGCCGACTTCACCGTCACCGAGCAGATGCTCAAGCAGTTCATCAAGATGGTGCATGACTCGAAGATGCTCAAGCCGAGCCCGAGAATCATCATCTGCGTGCCCTGCGGCTCGACCCAGGTCGAGCGCCGGGCGATCCGCGAGTCGGCGCTGGGCGCCGGTGCCTCCGAGGTCTACCTGATCGAGGAGCCGATGGCCGCGGCCATCGGTGCCGGCCTGCCGGTGTCGGAGGCCTCGGGTTCGATGGTCGTCGACATTGGCGGCGGCACCACCGAGGTCGGCGTGATCTCGCTGGGCGGCATGGTCTACAAGG
>JADMJJ010000085.1 GCA_018780645.1 Burkholderiaceae bacterium | reverse complement strand
CGTCCATCTCGACCAGCATCTGGTTCAGGGTCTGCTCGCGCTCGTCGTTGCCGCCACCCAGACCGGCGCCACGGTGGCGACCGACCGCGTCGATTTCGTCAACGAAGATGATGCAGGGGGCGCTCTTCTTGGCCTGCTCGAACATATCGCGCACGCGGGCCGCGCCCACGCCGACGAACATTTCAACGAAGTCGGAACCCGAGATGCTGAAGAACGGCACCTTGGCCTCGCCGGCAATCGCCTTGGCCAGCAGGGTCTTGCCGGTGCCCGGAGGGCCGACCAGCAACACGCCGCGGGGAATGCGGCCGCCAAGCTTCTGGAATTTCTGCGGGTCTTTCAGGAAGTCGACCAGTTCCTTGACCTCTTCCTTGGCCTCGTCGCAACCGGCGACATCGGCAAAGGTGGTGGTGTTGTTGGCCTCGTCCAGCATGCGCGCCTTGGACTTGCCAAAGCTGAACGCGCCGCCCTTGCCGCCGCCTTGCATCTGGCGCATGAAGTACACCCAGACGCCGATCAACAGCAGCATCGGGCCCCAGCTGACCAGGATATTCATCAGCAGCGAAGGCTCTTCGCGAGGCTTGACCTCGAACTTGACATTGCTGGCCAGCAGGTCGCCGGTGAGGCCGCGGTCGGTGTAGGTACCGATGGTGCGCAGCTTCTTGTCATCTATGGTGACGGCGCTGATCTCGACAGTGCCAGGGCCTTCCTGGATGACCACGCTCTTCACACGCTTGGCACGGACTTCTTCCAGGAAGTCCGAGTAACCGATCTGGTTACCCGTGGTCGCGCCTCGATCGAACTGTTTGAACACGGTGAATAGCACCAACGCTATCACCAGCCAAACAGCTACCTTCGAGAACCATTGATTGTTCACCGCGACTCCTTGTTCCTGTCTATTGCCGGCTGTGCCTTGTTGCCACGCAACTTCGGCCTGTTCACGGCATATGGGGTTGATTCTATTGCAGTCAAGTAGGGGCAATCACGGGTTAAGACCCTGCGCCCCCGGGGAGATTGCGCACATTGACCTGGCGCAACGCAATTTGTCGCTGTTTCGGCCGCGCTTGATCCTTACTTGAGACCGAGGCCGACCAGGAAGGTCTCCGACGAACGGTCTCGGGAGGCCTTGGGCTTGATCGCCTTGACGCGCTTGAAGGTCTTCTTGAACAGATCGTTCAGCTGGTTGTAGCCGCTGCCGTGGAAGACCTTGCTGACCAGCACACCCTCGGGTTTCAAGTGAGAGACCGAGAATTCGACCGCCAGTTCCACCAAATGGGAAATCCGTGCCGCGTCCACGCCTTCGATCCCCGACAGATTGGGCGCCATGTCCGACACCACCAGATCGACCGGCCGGCCGGCCAGTTCGGCCTCCAGCTGGCCCAGCACGGACTCTTCACGGAAATCGCCCTGGATGAAGACGACACCCTCGATGGGCTCGAACTCCAGGATGTCCAGCGCGATGATGGTGCCGTTCAGGCCACCCACCGCCGCACCGCCCACGCCGGCCTCCTTGGGCGCAAAGCGACGCCGCAGATACTGGCTCCAGGCGCCTGGCGTGGCGCCCAGATCGACGACCACCTGGCCGGGCCGAATCAGCTGCAAGGTCTCGTCAATTTCCTTCAACTTGTAGGCCGCGCGGGCACGGTAGCCGTCTTTTTGCGCCATGCGGACATAGGCGTCCGACAGGTGCTCATTGATCCAGGCCTTGTTTACTTTCTTGCTTTTTGTGTCGATCTTCATGCTGCGTCGATAATAGCGGTATGTCTGCAATTCAACTGAACCCTGCCCAGCGCAAGGAAAAACGCGCTGATGCCCACCACCTTGACCCGGTGGTGATGATTGGTTCCGATGGACTCACCCCCAATGTCGTCAAGGAAGTTGACGCCGCCCTGAAGGCCCATGGCCTGATCAAGGTGCGCGTTTTCTCCGATGACCGCGATGGGCGCGAGGCCGCGTTCGCACAGCTGTGCGATCAACTCGGTGCCGCCCCCATTCAACACATCGGCAAGCTGCTGGTGCTGTGGCGCCCTATACCCGACCCGGTGGCCACCGAGGACGAAAACCGCAAGCCGGGGCCGCGCACGGTCAAGATCGTCAAATTCTCCAAGAGCGGCAACAACCGCCCTCAGGTGAAGAAGGTCCAGGTGCTGGGCAACCAGCGCGTGGCCCAGGGCGGCGAGATCAAGCGCGCCAAGAAACGTATCGGCAGCATCAAGAAGTCGAACGTTCAGGAGCAGTAGGCCGCGGCGCGCTGGCACGCCATGCCAGCGTGATCAGCAGCAAGCCCTTGAAGGCGAAGAAGGCGCTGGACATGGCATGCAGGGCACCAAAGCTCAGGCTGCCCTGCCCCGCCCGCGCCGCCTCCATCTGCGGCTGCAGAGCGTAGTAACCGGCCACGGTGCAGAACAGGGCACCGGCGGCCAACAAGAACTCGGCCGTGATGACCTTGGGCTCATCGCGGGTCAGCCGCCGCTCGATCAGTATCAGCAACATGGCAATCGCCAGGCTGGCCGCCGCCTCCATCGCGAACAGGCGCCCGACGAAACGGCCCGCATCGGCACGCTCCAGCACCGCAAACGCGGCCGGCGCGGCAAAGGCCGCGACACACAGCACGATGCCCAACCAGGCCGCGCAGAGCAGACCGCGAAGCCTAAGCAGCAGCATGGTCAGCGATGGTTCAGAGATAGCGGACCTGGATGATTTCGTAGCGCTTCACGCCGCCCGGCGCCTGCACATCGGCCACGTCGCCGACTTCCTTGCCAATCATGGCGCGCGAAATCGGCGAGCCGATCGAGATCTTGCCCTTCTTCAGGTCAGCTTCGTCTTCGCCGACGATCTGGTAGGTCACGGCCGCGCCCGACTCTTCTTCTTCCAGATCAACGGTGGCACCGAACACCACACGGCCGCCGGCATCCAGGGTGCTGGGGTCGATGATCTGGGCCGCCGCCAGCTTGCTTTCCACTTCCAGGATGCGGCCTTCGATGAAGCCCTGCTTGTCCTTGGCGGCCTCGTACTCAGCGTTCTCGGACAGGTCACCCTGGGCCCGTGCCTCGGCAATGGCCTTGATGACTTCGTGGCGCTCGACGGTCTTCAGCCGGTGCAGCTCTTCCTTGAGCAGTTCGGCGCCGTTTTTGGTGATAGGAATGGTGGCCATGATCGAAAAACCTTTGACTTGGGGTCAGACCACCTCGTGCTCTGACCTCAACTGACTGAGACAAAATGAAACCGCCGCCCGGCAGGCATTTGCCTGGCACCGGCGGCGGTATTGGAGACTGACCGCGAGTTTAGTGCAGTTCGGCGTGCAACTCTTGCAGGGATTGCACCACCAGATCGTCCTGGTGCTTCATGCCCTCCACGGCGGCCTCGCAGCCGGCCATGGTGGTGTAGTAGGTCACGCGGTTGGCAAGAGCCGCCTGGCGGATGTGGCGGCTGTCGGCGATCGCGGTGCGGGTTTCATCGACCGTGGTGAACACCAGCTGAATTTCGCCGCCCTTGACCATGTCGACGATGTGCGGCCGGCCGTCCTTGACCTTGTTGACCGTGCGCACCGGCACGCCGCCCTCGGCAATCGCCGCGGCCGTGCCCTTGGTCGCCACCACGCTATAGCCCAGCGCGACCAGATCGCGAGCGACGACGACGGCGCGTGCCTTGTCGCCGTTCTTGACCGTGATCAGCACCGTGCCCTGGCTGGGCAGGCGCGAGCCGGCGCCCAGCTGGCTCTTCAACATCGCCTCGCCAAAGGTGCGCCCGGCCCCCATGACCTCGCCGGTGGAGCGCATTTCAGGGCCAAGCACCGGGTCAACGCCCGGGAACTTGTTGAACGGGAACACCGCTTCCTTGACGCTGAAATACGGCGGCACGACCTCGGCCGGCACCCGGCCATTCGGGCTCAGCTGGTCGGCCAGCTTGCGTCCGGCCATGCAGCGCGCGGCAATCTTGGCCAACGGTTGGCCTGTCGCCTTCGAAACGAAAGGCACGGTGCGCGAGGCGCGCGGGTTCACTTCGAGCACATAGACGACGGCGTTCTCGCGCTCGCCCTGGATGGCGAACTGCACATTCATCAGGCCGACCACCTTCAAGGCCTTGGCCATCAGCTTGGTCTGGCGGCGCAGTTCGTCCTGCAGCGCGGCCGACAAGGCATAGGGCGGCAGCGAACAGGCCGAGTCACCCGAGTGCACGCCGGCCTGCTCGATGTGCTCCATGATGCCGCCGATCATCACATCGACGCCATCGCCGATGCAATCCACATCGACCTCGACCGCGTCGTCCAGGAAGCGGTCCAGCAACACCGGCGACTTCTCGGAGACGCGCACCGCTTCTCGCATATAGCGCTCCAGGTCCTTGTCACCGTGGACGATTTCCATCGCCCGACCGCCCAGCACATAGCTGGGGCGCACGACCAGCGGGTAGCCGATCTCCTGCGCCAGTATCAGCGCCTGCTCTTCGGTGCGGGCGGTGCGGTTCGGTGGCTGCTTCAAACCCAGCTCATGCAGCAGCTTCTGGAAGCGCTCGCGATCTTCGGCGATGTCAATGCTCTCCGGCGAGGTGCCGATGATGGGCACGCCATTGGCTTCCAGGTCCAGCGCCAGCTTCAAGGGCGTCTGGCCGCCGTATTGGACGATCACGCCAACCGGCTTTTCCTTCGCGACGATTTCCAGCACGTCTTCCAGCGTCACCGGCTCGAAGTACAGGCGGTCGGAGGTGTCGTAGTCGGTCGAGACGGTTTCCGGATTGCAGTTGACCATGATGGTCTCGTAGCCGTCTTCGCGCATCGCCATCGCCGCGTGCACGCAGCAGTAGTCGAACTCGATGCCCTGGCCGATGCGGTTCGGCCCGCCGCCCAGCACCATGATCTTCTTGTTGCTGGTCGGCTCGGCCTCGCACTCTTCGTCATAGGTCGAGTACATGTAGGCGGTCTGCGTGGCGAACTCGGCCGCGCAGGTGTCCACCCGTTTGTAGACCGGGCGCACGCCCAGCGCATGGCGCTTCTGGCGCAGCACATGCTGGTTGGTACCCATCAGCTTGGCCAGACGGCGGTCGGAGAAACCCTTCTTCTTCAGGAAGCGCAGCTCGTCGGCGCTCAGGCTTTCCAGCGTGCGGGCAGCCACCACCTTCTCGGTCTTGATGATGTCCTCGATCTGGGCCAGGAACCAGGGGTCGATCTTGGTTTCTTCGAACACCTCATCCAGGCTCATGCCGATGCGGAAGGCATCACCGACGAAGAGAATGCGCTCGGGGCCGGCTTCGCCGATCTCCTGCACGATCTCTTCACGGTCCGTCGAGCGTTCGCTCAGACCGTCGATGCCGGTCTCCAGGCCGCGCAGGGCCTTCTGGAACGATTCCTGGAAGGTGCGGCCCATGGCCATCACCTCGCCGACCGACTTCATCTGCGTCGTCAGACGCGAATCGGCGGCCGGGAACTTTTCGAACGCAAAGCGCGGGATCTTGGTGACGACATAGTCGATGCTGGGCTCGAACGAGGCCGGCGTGGCGCCGCCGGTGATGTCGTTGCGCAGCTCATCCAGCGTGTAGCCCACGGCCAGCTTGGCGGCGACCTTGGCGATCGGGAATCCGGTCGCCTTCGAGGCCAGGGCCGACGAGCGCGACACGCGTGGGTTCATCTCGATCACCGTCATCCGGCCATTGGCCGGGTTGATCGAAAACTGCACATTGGAGCCGCCGGTGTCCACGCCGATCTCGCGCAGGATGGCGATCGAGGCATTGCGCAGCAGCTGGTATTCCTTGTCGGACAAGGTCTGCGCCGGGGCCACGGTGATCGAGTCGCCGGTGTGTATGCCCATCGGGTCCAGGTTCTCGATCGAGCAGATGATGATGCAGTTGTCGGCGCGGTCGCGCACAACTTCCATCTCGTACTCTTTCCAGCCGATCAGCGACTCCTCGATCAGCAATTCCTTGGTCGGCGACAGGTCCAGGCCGCGCTTGCAGATCTCTTCGAACTCTTCCGGGTTGTAGGCAATGCCGCCACCGGTGCCGCCCAGGGTGAAGCTGGGGCGCACGACCATGGGGAAGCCGCTGCCGCCGATGTCGGCCTGAATGCTCTTCTGCACGGCCCAGGCTTCTTCCAGCGAGTGCGCGATGCCCGACTTGGCCGAGTCCAGGCCGATCTTGGTCATCGCGTCCTTGAACTTCAGGCGATCCTCGGCCTTCTCGATCGCGTGCTCGTTGGCACCGATCATCTCGACCTTGTACTTGTCGAGCACGCCGTGCTTGTGCAGGTCCAGTGCGCAGTTCAGCGCGGTCTGGCCGCCCATGGTCGGCAGGATCGCGTCGGGGCGCTCCTCGGCAATGATCTTCTCGACCACCTGCCAGGTGATGGGCTCGATATAGGTCACATCGGCCATCTCCGGGTCGGTCATGATGGTCGCCGGATTGCTGTTGACCAGGATGACCTTGTAACCCTCTTCGCGCAGCGCCTTGCAGGCCTGTGCACCGGAGTAGTCGAACTCACAGGCCTGGCCGATGATGATCGGGCCGGCGCCGATGATGAGAATGCTTTTGAGATCGGTACGTTTTGGCATGGGTGTCTCCGTCAGACCTTGGTCATCAGACCGATGAAGCGGTCAAACAGATAGGCAATATCGTGCGGGCCGGGGCTGGCTTCCGGGTGGCCCTGGAAGCAGAAGGCCGGCTTATCGGTGCGGGCCAGGCCCTGCAGGGTGCCGTCGAACAGGCTCACATGGGTGGCGCGCATATTTGCGGGCAAGGTGTTGGCATCGACCGCGAAACCATGGTTCTGGCTGGTGATGCTGACACGGCCGTCGTCCAGGTCCTTGACGGGATGGTTGGCGCCGTGGTGGCCGAACTTCATCTTGAAGGTCTTGGCGCCGCTGGCCAGTGCCATGATCTGGTGGCCTAGGCAGATGCCGAAGGTCGGGATGCCGGACTCGATGATCTCGCGCGCGGCAGCGATCGCGTAGTCGCAGGGCTCCGGATCACCCGGGCCGTTGCTCAGGAATACGCCATCGGGCTTGAGCTTGAACACCTCGGATGCGGGCGTCTGCGCCGGCACCACGGTAATCTTGCAGCCGCGCGATGCCAGCATGCGCAGGATGTTGTACTTGACGCCGAAGTCATAGGCCACGACGTGGAACTTGGGCTCGGTCTGCTCGCCGTAGCCACCCACCAGCTGCCACTCGGTCTGCGTCCAGGCATAGCCTTCCTTGGAAGACACCACCTTGGCCAGATCCTGGCCGACCATGTTCGGGGCGCTGCGCGCCTTGGCGATCGCGTCGGCCACATGGGCGTCGGTCAGCGTTTCGCCGGCGGCCAGGGTCATGATGCAGCCGTTCTGGGCGCCGGTGGTGCGCAGCAGGCGGGTCAGACGTCGGGTGTCGATATCGGCAATCGCGACCGTGCCCTCGTCTTTCAGATACTGCGAGAGCGTGCGGCTCATGCGGAAGTTGGAGGCGAGAAGCGGCAGATCCTTGATGATCAGACCGGCGGCAAAGGTCTTCGAGGCCTCGACATCCTCATCGCAGACGCCGTAATTGCCGATGTGCGGATACGTCAGGGTGACGATCTGCTGGCAATAGCTCGGGTCGGTGAGGATTTCCTGGTAGCCGGTGAGCGCGGTGTTGAACACCACTTCGCCGACTGTATGACCGGCGGCGCCGATCGAGGTGCCCTTGAAGACCGTGCCGTCTGCAAGTGCGAGGAGTGCGGGGGGCAGAACAGGCAGCACGGGAAACTCCGGGTTGTGCGCGCCCAGCTCTGCTCCGACTTTGAGTCCGTATGAGCCTGAGTCCGGTGAGGAAACGACGGGAGTTTCGCTGAGTGCGTGGGTGTTGGCGGGTAAACCTGTGGATTCTAACCGATCAGGGTTAGTCCGGAGCCGACACCCACAGCAAACATCACTTCATGACCGGGGCATGACAGCAAGAACTGCAGTGAATCAGCCCTGCAGCGCAGCAATGCCGGCACGTGCGATCTGCACATCTTCACTGGATTTGACACCGCTGACACCCACCGCACCGACGCAGTGGCCCTCGACCAGAATTGGCACGCCACCCTCCAGCAGGCCCTGCAGACCGGGCGCACTGAGGAAGGAGACCCGGCCCTGGTTGACCATGTCCTCGTAGACCTTGCTCTCGCGGCGGCCAAGAGCTGCCGTGTGGGCCTTGGCCGGGGCGATCTGGGCCGAGATCGGTGCCGCTCCATCCAGGCGCTGCAGCCACAGCAGATGGCCGCCATCGTCGACGATGGCAATGCTGACGGCCCACTGATTGGTCACCGCCTCGGCTTCGGCTGCGGCGGCGATGCTGCGCACATCGGCAAGGGTCAGAACGGGTTTGTGATTCATGGCGTTGAACTCGAAGGGAAAAGTGCACTCTACGACAAGGTGCGAGGTCCTTTGGGCACCTGGAACGCAAAGCTGTTGCAGCCTTGTTGCTTCTTGCCGCGTGGCCCAGCCCTTGGAAACTACCGATAAGACCTCATCTACAGGCGAACGGCTTCGCCATAGAATGCCGCCGGGGCCGTGACACGGCCCGCTCTCTCACATAGGAGGTTTCTTTCATGAATGAAAGCCTGCACACCGTCATGGGTGGCAACGCATCGGCCGGGTCGATCGCGACTCAGCGCCAGCGCGTGCTGCGAAACACTTACTGGCTCCTGGCCCTGTCCCTGGTGCCCACTGTGCTGGGCGCCTGGGTCGGCGTGAGCACCGGCATCCTGTCCACCATGGGCAATGGCATGAGTGCCATCCTGTTCCTGGCCGGCGCCTTCGGCTTCATGTACGCGATCGAGAAAACCAAGGAGTCGAGCACCGGCGTCTACGTGTTGCTGGGCTTCACGTTCTTCATGGGCCTGATGCTGTCGCGCATGCTGGCCGTGATCCTGGGCTACAAGAACGGCTCCTCGCTGATCATGACGGCCTTTGGCGGCACGGCTGGGGTGTTCTTTGCGATGGCTTCACTGTCATCGGTCATCAAGCGCGACCTGTCCGGCATGGGCAAGTTCCTGATGGTTGGCGCGGTGATCTTGCTGGTGGTCGGCCTGGTCAACATCTTCGTGCAGTCCTCTGCGCTGATGCTGACGATGCTGGTGCTGTCGATTGCCGTGTTCTCGGCCTTCATGCTGTATGACATCAAGCGCATCATCGACGGAGGCGAAACCAACTACATCAGCGCAACGCTGGCCCTGTACCTGGACGTCTACAACGTGTTCCAGAGCCTGCTGGCCCTGCTGGGCATCTTTGGTGGTGACCGCGACTGATATCGCCGTCACTCCCAAGCAAAAGGGGCCCGAGGGCCCCTTTTTTTTAGTCAATTGGTACCCGAACTCGCCGAGTACGGCGAGGTCCGGCACGCAAGCAATTAGATCCGTTCAAACACCGCCATGCTCTCGACATGAGCGGTGTGCGGGAACATATTCACCGCCCCCGCCGACACGCAGCGGTAACCGGCCTGATGCACCAGCAGGCCGGCATCGCGGGCCAGGGTGGACGGCCCGCAGCTGACATAGACGATGCGTTTCGGTGGCTGCCAACCCGGCGCCAGGTCCGGGTTCTGGTGCAGATCGGCCAGCGCCTTGACCAGCGCAAACGCGCCCTCGCGCGGCGGGTCGATCAGCCACTTGTCGGCCACACCGTCGGCGGCCAGCAGCTCCGGCGTCATCTCGAACAGATTGCGAGCGACGAAGCGGGTGCGCTCGCTCAGGCCATTGCGCTGTGCGTTCTCGCGTGAGCGCTGCACCAGGGCCTCGCTGCCCTCTATGCCCAGCACCTCGCGGGCCTGGGTGGCAATCGGCAGGGTGAAGTTACCCAGCCCGCAGAACCAGTCGATCACGCGCTCGTCCTTCTGCGCATCGAGCAGGCGCAGCGCCCGGCCCACCAGCACCTGGTTGATGGAGTGGTTGACCTGGGTGAAGTCGGTTGGCTTGAACGGCATCACGACGCCGAATTCGGGCAGGGAATAGGCCAACTCGGGGCCGCCTTCGTCGAGCAGATGGACGGTGTCCGGGCCCTTGGGCTGCAGCCACCATTGCACGCCGTGCTCGGCGGCGAACGCGCGCAGACGGGCCAGGTCGCCATCGGTCAAGGGCTCCAGATGGCGCAGCACCAGGGCGATGACCTGGTCGCCCATGGCCAGCTCGATCTGCGGCAGCCTTTCGATCTGGTCCATGCTCCGCACCAGCGCGCGCAAGGGCATCAGCATATCGCTGACCTTCTCGGGCAGCACGGCGCAGCTCTGCATATCGGCCACGTAGCGGCTCTTGCGCTCATGGAAGCCGACCAGCACCGTGCCCTTTTTGTGGACGTGGCGCACCGACAAGCGGGCGCGGTAGCGGTAGCCCCAGGCCGGGCCTTCGATCGGGCGCAGCAATGTCTCGGCCTTGACCTTACCCAGATGCCAGAGATTGTCTTCCAGCACCCGCTGCTTGACGGCCACCTGGGCGGCCACATGCAGATGCTGCATCTTGCAGCCACCACAGGCACCGGCATGCAGGCCGAAATGCGGGCAGCCGGGCTCGACGCGCTGCGAGCTTTCGCGCCGCATTGCCGTCATCGTGGCCTGCTCCCAATTCTTCTTGCGCCGTCCGGCGCTGACCTGGACTTGCTCGCCCGGCAACGCCCCTTCGATGAACACCACCTTGCCCTCGCTGCTGTGGGCCACACCTTGGGCTTCGAGGTCCAGCGACTCTACGTTGAGCCATTCTTGATCTGTCGTCATGAGCACAATTATCGCTGCCCCCTGGCTTGCAGGTGGCCGCCGGGGCGGCAGGTCTTCATAATCCCGCTCCAAACGATTGCCGAAAAGAACGATCCGATCCATGCTCAACCGTCTTGCTGCCCTGGGCCTGTGTGGCCTGCTCCTGCACGGGCCGGCCCAATCACAGGCCTTGGCGGTGCCCGCAGGCATGCGCGCCGAGGGTCTGCCGGCGCTGTCGGCCCGGCCGGAGCCTCTGCTGCAGCAGTACCAGGACCTGACGCCCCACAGCTTTGTGGCCTGGCATCCGGCGAGGCTGGAGATGCTGGTGCTGGCGCCTCATGGAGATGTCCGCCAGCTGCATCGATTGAGCCAGCCCATGGGTCGCATGGAGCCACTGACCGAAGGCGCCGACCCGGTGGCCTCGGCCAGCTACGAACCCCAGCGCGGCAGCTTCATCGTCTTCACCCGGGATCAAGGGGGCGACGAGGCCTATCAGCTGTTCCGCCTCGACCCTGACAGCCGTCGTACCGAGCCCCTGAGCGAGCGTGGTCGCAAGGTGGGTGACTACAGGATGTCGCCCGACGGCCGCTGGCTGGCCTACACCTCGCTGAGTCTGGACGCGAGCAACACGGAAGCCGAGGGCGGCGCACGCCATGCGAATGTGGAGCTGCGCCTGCTCAACCCGCTGGACTCGCAGTCCCAGCGCCTGTTGCTGAAGGTCGAGAAGGAGCGCCTCTCCGGGTTGCAATTCAGCCCCGACGGCAAGTCGCTGTTGTTTATCCATTCCGAAGGCGGGTCATCCAGCGGCGGATGGCGGGTGGATCTGGGCAATGGCCGGCTGTCACGCCTCGTCGCCGCTGCCGCTGCCGATGACGCGGCCGAGCAGGACCGGCCCGAGGCCTTCGACAATCAGCTGTGGTCCAGTGCGCCGGGCGTGGAGTTCCAGCAGCTGCAGGTATTCAACCTCGTCAGCGGCGAGAAGCGCCGCTTCGAGCTGGGCCAGCCCTACGACGTGGAGGCCGTGGCCAGCCCCCGACATCCGGAACAGCCGGTGGCCACCTTGATCAATCAGGGCGGCATCTCGCGGCTGCGCCTGTTCGACCCACAGCGCAGCAGCTTCCTGCCAACGCTGAAGCTGGATCTGCCGGCCGGCATCATGAGCAATCCGCAATGGCACGCGCAGCGCTCCCTGCTGGCCTTCACCCACAGCTCGGCGCGCAGTCCGGGCGAGGTGATTGTCTACAACCACACCGAGCGCAATTTCGTCGCCTGGACGGGGCGCCGCTCGCGCATCAGCAGCCATGGCCCTGCGGAGCCAAGCCTGATACGGTGGGCCAGCTTTGATGGCCGCGAGATCAGCGGCTTCTACTATCCGGCAGGCCCCCATTTCCCAGGCAAGCGGCCCGTCATCATCAGCCTGCATGGCGGGCCTGCGGCACAGTCGCGGCCGGGATTCCTGGGCCGAATGAATGCCTATCCGGCACAGATGGGGGTGGCCCTGATCTATCCCAATGTGCGCGGATCCTCCGGCTACGGCAGAAGCTTCCAGGACCTGGACAACGGCCGCAAACGAGAGGATGCGATCAAGGATGTAGGCGCGCTGCTGGACTGGATCGCCCTGCAGCCCGAGCTAGATGCCAGCCGGGTGCTCGTCCAGGGTGGCAGCTATGGCGGGTATATGGCCCTGGCCGTGGCCACGCTCTACTCGGAGCGCATCGCCGGCAGCATCGCGCGCGTGGGCATGTCCAATCTCGTCAGCTTTCTGGAGCACACCGAGAGCTACCGACGGGACAACCGGCGCCTGGAGTACGGCGACGAACGCATCCCGGAGATGCGCCAGTTCCAGCAAAACATCTCGCCATTGACGCGCGCCGATCGCATCCGCAAGCCGCTGATGATTGTGCATGGCATGAACGACCCGCGCGTGCCCTACAACGAGGCCGTCCAGATGGTGCAGGCCGTGCGGCGCAACGGCACGCCGGTGTGGTTTCTGGCCGCCGAGGATGAGGGCCATGGCTTCAAGAAAAGCGTCAACGCCACATTTCTGTTCCGCGCGACGCTGGAGTTCACCAAGCAGGTGCTGAGCCTGCCTTGAGGCGGCGATCCGACGCGCGACAGCGCTAGAAAATGGCGTCTCTGTCGACGCCGTGCCGGACCATATTGCGCTTGAGCTTGACCAGCGCCTCCTGCTGGATCTGACGGATGCGCTCCCGGGTGAGGCCCAGGCGCAGGGCCAGCAGTTCCAGTGTCTCGGGCTCGCGATCGGCCAGGCCGTAGCGGCCGGACAGCACCTCGCGCTCGCGGTCATTGAGCCCCTCCATGCCGTGCTTGAGCAGCAGGTCCAGCTCGTGGCTGAGGGTCAGGCCCAGCGGGTCCAGCGCATGCTCGTCGGCCACCAGGTCCAGCATCGACTCGCCGCCCTCGCCGCCATTGCGGTCTAGCGGCGCATCCAGCGAGGTCGGGTACTCGGCATAGGTCAGCAATTCGGCGACCTCGGCCACCGGGCGACCCAGCAGCTTGGCAATGTCTTCGGCGCGCACCGCGCCCTCGCCGCCGTCCGGGGCATTCAGATCGGGCACCGTGTCGGCACCGTCAAGGCTGCTGGAGCCTCGATGGCCGTGGGCCGCCTCCAGCATGCGGCGTGCCTTCAGCACATGGTTGAGCTCGCGCACCACATGCACCGGCAGACGCACCAGGCGGGCCTGGTGCATCAGCGCGCGCTCGACGCTCTGGCGTATCCACCAGCTGGCATAGGTCGAGAAGCGAAAGCCGCGCTCGGGCTCGAACTTGCCGATCGCGTGCATCAGACCGAGATTGCCTTCCTCGATCAGATCGCTCATCGGCAGACCTCGGCCGAGGTAATTCTTGGCGATGCTGACGACCAGGCGCAGGTTGTGCTCGATCATCGCCTGCCGGGCCTCGAAGTCACCGGCGCGGGCACGCAGTGCGGTGTCGTACTCTTGCTGCGGGGTCAGCAGGGGTGTGCGGCGAATGTCGCGCAGATAGCTCTGCAAGGCATTGCCGGTGACGTTGTCGGTGGCCTCCATCTGCGCCAAGGCCGGTGGCGTCAGGTCATCAAGATCGACCTTGCCCAGGGCCTGGGTCATGCCGTCAAGATCGGGCCCATGCGTGGAGGCGGGGGCGGAGGGCAGGCCCGGTTTGGGTGCAGCACGCTTTGAACCACTCATCGTCGCGCTCCACTTCTGTGACCTGGGCCTCGTCGGCTAGCGTGCCGGCAGGAGCTTGGCCGGGTCTATCGGCTTGCCCTGCTTGCGCACTTCGAAATGCAGCTTGACCTGATCGGCGTCGCTGGATCCCATCTCGGCAATCTTCTGTCCGCGCCGCACCGCCTGATCTTCCTTGACCAGCAAAGTCTGGTTGTGAGCATAGGCTGTCAGGTAGGTCGTGTTGTGCTTGATGATGACCAGATTGCCGTAGCCGCGCAAGCCGGAACCTGCATAGACGACACGGCCGTCGGCCGCGGCCAGCACCGGGTCACCGGGCTTGCCTCCAATGGCCAGGCCCTTGTTGCGGGCCTCGTCGAAGCCGGCCAGCAGATTGCCCGAGGCCGGCCAGGCCCAGTTGACATCCTCGTCACCATCCTTGGCCGGAACTGGCGCCGGTGCGGCGGCGGCAACCGCCGAAGCGGCAGCACCGACGGTGGCCGCCGAGCCGGAGGCGGCCGCGGCACCAGGCTTGGCGTCCAGGGGCCGGGTCTCCACCTTGGCGCTGTTCACGCCACGGGTGCTGGCAGTGGCAGCGTCCACATTCGGTGGCAGCACGCGCAGCACCTGGCCCACCTCGATCAGATTCGGGTTGTCCAGGCCGTTCCATTTGACCAGATCACGCCAGTTCTGACCGTTGTCCAGGCCGATACGGATCAGGGTATCGCCGGGCTTGATCGTGTAATAGCCAGGCTTGCCGGCGTTTTCGACGCCGGGCAACACCTTTCCGGCATCCGGCGTCGCGGCCGGAGTCGCGTTCGGTGCGGTGCTTTGTGCCGGCTTGGTCGCCACCGGGCCGGTAGGGCGCTGTTCGACCGGCGCGCGGTTCAGCGTCGAGCCGCAGGCTGACAACAGGGCAGCGGCCGCCAGACCGGAAAGCAGGGCTGCCAGCGGGGGTGATTTCACAGCGGAGTTCACGGATTGGGTCATAGCCTGTCGTTGCGCCCCGCGCGGGGCTGTACTGAATGGCGATTCTGGGTCTTGTCGGACGCCATGAACCACCTACATGACGCCTGATTTTAGGGGGACGAAGTGAACCGCCTCATAGGCGTTGCGCACAAATCTTGTAACGCCTCGCTCCAGCACGTGGTCCACCACCACCAAGACCTGACCCTGACCGGTGGCCTGTGACATCGGTGCAATCAGTCGGCCGCCGGGCGCCAGCTGGGCCAGCCACTCGGCCGGCAGGTCGTCGCCGCCAGCGGCGGCAATGATGCTGTCATAGGGCGCGCCGGGCCTGTGCCCGAGTCGACCATCACCATAGATCAGACGAATCTTGTGGGCCCG
Source organism: Burkholderiaceae bacterium (assembly GCA_018780645.1). GTDB lineage: Bacteria > Pseudomonadota > Gammaproteobacteria > Burkholderiales > Burkholderiaceae_C > Paucibacter. The sequence goes on along the minus strand of JADMJJ010000085.1, from coordinate 63,608 downwards.
CGTCGCGGCCAGATTCTCGCGCGCCTTGTCGTGCAGCGGCCGCAGGCGCTCGATCGACACCACCTCGCGCGCCAGCTGGGCCAGCACCGCGGCCTGGTAGCCGCAGCCGGTGCCGATCTCCAGCACCTTGCCAAGCTGGCCGCGGGCCTGCGCCTGGGCGCCGCCGAGCAGCAGCGCGATCATGCGCCCGACCACCGAGGGCTTGGAAATGGTCTGGCCATGGCCGATGGGCAGGCTGGTATCTTCATAGGCCTGGGTGGCCAGCGCGGTATCAACGAACAGATGGCGCTGCACGGCGCTCAGCGCCTGCAGCACGCGCTCGTCACGAAGGCCCTCCTGTTGCAGCCGCTGAACCATGCGCAGGCGCACACCGGCCGAATCCAACCCCAGGCCGGTGGGCGCGCTCTGGCGGGCGGCATGATCGGCCGCCTGCTGCAGATGCAGCTGCGGACGCAGCACCGTGCGCACCGGGCCGGCCGCCGGCTGCGAAATCTTGTTCAGTGGCAGCGGGAAGCGCTTGGCGCGCCCTTCGCTCATGGTCAGGCACCACCCAGACGCTGACACCAGGCGCCCAGGCCCGCATGCTCGGTCAGATCCACCTGCAGCGGCGTGATGGAGACCCTCCCCTGGGCCGTGGCGTGGAAGTCTGTGCCCTCCCCGGCCTCGCGGGCATCGCCGGCCGGGCCTATCCAGTAAATCGTCTCGCCGCGGGGATTGCTCTGGCGTATCACCGGCTCGCTGGCATGACGCCGGCCCAGGCGAGTGACGACGCGTTGCAGGCTCGGCGCATCGGCGCGGTTGGGGATATTGACGTTCAACAGGTAAGGCGCCTGGGCGCCGCTGGCCAGCACCTGGTCGATGATGGCCCGTGCCGTCCGCGCGGCAGCCTCGAGATGGGTCCACCCCTTCTCGGCCTGTGAAAAGGCGATCGACGGAATGCCGAACAGATAGCCCTCGGTGGCCGCCGCCACGGTGCCCGAGTACAGGGTGTCGTCGCCCATATTGGCGCCGTTGTTGATGCCCGAGATCACCAGATCGGGCCGGTGCTCCAGCAGGCCGGTCAAGGCCACATGGACGCAGTCCGAGGGCGTGCCGTTGACATAGCGAAAACCATTGCTGGCGGTGTAGACGTTGAGCGGCCGGTTCAGTGTCAGCGCGTTGGAAGTGCCGCTGGCGTTCTGCTCGGGCGCAATCACCTCGATCTCGCCCAGGCCCTCGCATGCCTTGACCAGGGCCAGCAGGCCCGGGGCGAGGTACCCATCATCATTGGCGATCAGAATGCGCATGCGGCCATTGTAGGCACCCGGCCCGCGTCGCCAACGTGACGCGCGCAACTTTAAGTGCTGCCTATCATGCGCTGTTCACTTTGGAGACACCCAATGAAAGCCTGGCTCTGCGAAAACCCCATCGGCGTCGAGGCGCTGAGCTGGAAGGACCTGCCCGACCTGCCACCCGGCCCGGGCGAGCTGCGCGTGGCCATCAGGGCCGCCAGCCTGAATTTCCCGGACCTGCTGATCGTGCAGAACAAGTACCAGATGAAGCCGCCGCTGCCCTTTGTGCCGGGCACCGAGTTTGCCGGCGTGGTTGACGCCATTGGCGAGGGTGTCAAGGGTTTCAAGGTAGGCGACATGGTCGCGGCCTTCTCGGGCACCGGCGGCTTTGGCACCCATGCCAACATCAATGCCATGCTGGCCATGCCACTGCCGCAAGGGTTTTCCTTTGAGGACGCCTCGGCCTTCATCTGCACCTACGCTACCAGCCACCACGCGCTGATCGACCGCGCCGCTCTACAGCCAGGTGAAACGGTGCTGGTGCTGGGTGCCGCTGGTGGCGTCGGCACGGCGGCGATCCAGATTGCAAAGGCCGCCGGTGCGCGCGTCATTGCTGCCGCTTCCAGCGATGAAAAGTGCGCCCGCTGCGTCGCGATCGGGGCCGATGCAACCATCAACTATGCCAGGGCCAATCTCCGGGACGAGCTGAAGGCGCTGACCGGCGGCAAGGGCCCGGACGTGGTCTACGACCCGGTCGGCGGCGACCTGGCCGAACCGGTGTTCCGCTCGATCGCCTGGCGCGGCCGCTATCTGGTGGTGGGTTTCGCCCAGGGCTCCATCCCCGCCCTGCCCTTGAATCTGGCCTTGCTGAAGGGCGCCTCCGTCGTCGGCGTGTTCTGGGGCGAGTTTGCCAAGCGCGAACCGCGCCGCAATGCCGCGGCGCTGCAGCAGCTCGCGCAGTGGTATGCCGAGGGCAAGGTCAAGCCGGTGCTGGACCAGGTGATGGCCATGTCGCAGCTGCCCGAGGCCTTTGCCCGCATGGGCAGCCGCCAGGTGGTGGGCAAGCTGGTGCTGGTCAACGCTTGAACTCGGTGCAACACCCTGCGCCGAATTAGGGGTCGGGGCATGGGATTGCCCCCGGCCTGAGCTAACATGCGGCTGCGCAGGAGGCGCACATTCAATGGCTGTCAAAGTTCTGATCGTCGAAGACAACCCGGTTGCCAGAAGTTTTCTGAACCGCGTCGTCAAGGAAAGCTTCAGCGACCCGATGGAGATCACCGAAGTCGGCGATCTGCTGGGCGCTCGGCGTCAGCTTGAAAAGGCCAAGCTCGAGGCCGAGCAGGACAGCCAGCATGTGTTCAAGCTCATCCTGGTTGACCTGGAGCTTCCCGATGGCAGCGGACTGGAGCTGCTGACCGAGGTCAGCGGCTACCCGGCGGTGAAGATCGTCACCACGCTGTATTCCGATGACGACCACCTGTTCCCTGCCTTGCAGTGCGGCGCCGATGGCTACCTGCTGAAGGAAGACCGCTTCGAGGTGCTGGTCGAGGAGCTGCAAAAGATCGTGCGCGGCCAACCACCGCTGTCTCCGGCGATTGCACGGCGCCTGCTCTCGCATTTCCGCCCCGCCAGCAGTCCCAACTCGGGCATGGCGCCACTGGATTCCGGCTTTGCGCCGCTGGGTGGCAGCGCGGCGTCGCCGGGCGGCCCGAACTCACGCTCCGTCTGGATGGAGCCGGCGCCCGAGTGGGAGCGACTGACGCCCCGCGAGAGCGAAGTGCTGACCTATCTGAGCAAGGGTTTCACCATCAAGGAAATCGCCAACTTGATGGGCATCAAGTGGTTCACCGTCAACGACCACATCAAATCGATCTACAAGAAGCTCAATGTGTCCAGCCGTGCCGAAGCGGCCGTGCTGGCCAGCAAGCAGGGTCTGGTCTGAACCCTCGCCGGGCGAGTGGCCTTCCGCCCGGCTGAACGCCTGCCCGAGTCATTCATCGAGCCATGCGCGGCGCCCCTCCCAGTCAATTCGGTCAGAGCAGCCTCGACTTCACCGAGTCCAGCCTCAATCTGGGGCCTTCGCCGGTCAAGGTCGAGCCACCCGGCCCGGCCCTGCCCGGCTGGCCGCGGCCACCCCTGGTGCCCCTGCTGATTCTGTTGCTGTTGAGCGGTCTGTTGTGGTTCAGCGCGGCCCAGTGGTTGGGCAAGATGCCACGGCTGCCGCTGCAACTGGCCGGCAGCGCCCAGCACGAGCTGCTGCTGAAGGCCAGCCACCTGCCCGAGCTGCAGGCTCACCAGGGCAAGGCAATTCTTGCCATTCGCGGCGAGCGCGAGCAATTGATTGCCCCCTCGGGCCTGCTCGCCGAGCATTCGGCCCGCTGGCTTCCCGAAGACGCGCAGCGCAGCCTCTTTCTGGCGCAGCAGCAGCAGCTGCGTCGCATGGCCGAGGCCGGAGCGCTGAGCCTGCAGCTGAGCGACGGCACGGTGCTGGCGCTGCCGGCATCACCATCCGGACTCTCAAGCCTGCCCAGCGGCTTCTGGTTGCGCGCGCTGGTGGCCAGTGCGCTGGTGGTGGCGGCCCTGGCCTGGCTGCTGGTGCCGGTGCCGCAGGCCCGGCGGGCCCTGGCTTTGCTGACCGCCTGCCAGGCGGTGCTGGTGGCACTGGACGCGCTGGATGCGGGCCTGGGCACCCCGATGCCCATGGCGTTCCTGAGCCTGGAGCTGAACCTGCGCAGCACGGCCGAGCTGGCGATGGTCGGCTCCATCGTGCAGGCCAGCTGCCTGCACATGGCAGCCCGACAGCTGGCGCAACGCATCAACATCCTGTGCTGGCTGACCCTGGGCCTGCTGGCGCTCTTGCTCAGCATTGATGCCCTGCCGCAGGCCTGGTACTGGACGCAGGCCGGCGTACAGCTGGCGGGCACGGCCGCCCTGCTGGTGCAGTACGGCTCGCAGCGCCAGCAGCCACATCCCTGGACGACGCTGTTCACCCGCTTCACATTGCCCGCCGTGCTGATCTGGCCCCTGATCACCTGGGCCGTCATCAGCACCGACGCCTGGCCCGAGGAGGCCCATGCGCTGCGCGAGGTCGCGCCGCAGATCTGGTCCGCGGGCATGACGGTGCTGTTCCTTGCCCTGCCCTTCATGGCCCGCTCGCAGCGCGTGGCGCGCGAAGTCATTCTCTGGTCGGCGCTGGCGCTGGGCAGTCTCGCCGTGGCGCTGCTGTGGACGGCGACGCGCATCCGCATGCCGCTGCCCGTGTTGGCCCTGTGCGTGCTGGCGGCGATTGCGCTGGGCGTGGTGGCCCGCTGGTGGCTGATTCACCGTGTGTTCGAGCGCCGCCCGCTGCGCGCTGCCCAGCTGTTCGATGAGCTCTACCGCACCATCCGCCTGGTGGACACGCAGCCGCAACAGGCCCAGGCCGCAGTGACCACGCTGCTGGCCAGCATGTTCGCTCCGCTGAAGGTCGAGACCCTGGAGCGGGAGCTGCGTCGCAGCCTGATCGTGCGCGACGGCACCGGCATGATCGTGCCCCTGCCCAGCCTGCAGCGCGGGGAGCCACCGCGTGCCGGCAGCCGCACCTCCCTGATACTGCACGGCTCGCAGTCCGGCCGACGCCTGTTCACGCTGGAAGACGCGCGCCTGGCCGATCTGATCATCGAGCAGATCCGCCGCGCCGTGCTGTTCGACAAGGCGGTCGAACAGGGCCGTAGCGAAGAGCGCCTGCGGCTGGCCCAGGATCTGCATGACGACATCGGTGCACGCCTGCTGACGCTGATGTACAAGGCCTCCACACCGGAGATGGAAGAGTACATCCGGCACACCTTGAAGGATCTGAAGACGCTGACCCGCGGCTTGGCCGCCAGCAACCACAGCCTGTCCTTTGCCTGCGCCGAATGGAAGTCCGACATGGCCCAGCGCCTGGCGGCGGTGGACTGCGAGCTGCAGTGGTTCGCCGGCTGGGATCAGGACCTCGAACTGACGGTGGTGCAATGGTCGGCCCTGACGCGCATCCTGCGCGAGCTGGTCAGCAATGCCATCGCCCATGCCCAGGCCTCGGTGGTGCGCATCGAGCTGAATCTGGAGCAGGGTCAGCTGGCCCTGCGCGTGCAGGACAACGGCCTGGGCCAGGCGCCCGAGCTGTGGACCCATGGCCTTGGCCTGGGCGGCATACGCAAGCGGGTCAAGCAGCTCGGCGGCAGCGTGCGCTGGCAGGCCCAGCCCGGCGCCGGCATCCTGTGCGACATCCATATCCAGAAGCTGAATCCGGAGCGCCGCGGGCTGGACGTGACGCGGCCTTGATCGCGCAGGCTGCTCTCAGCGCCTGAGTTCCGACCCAGTGCTCTGATACCGCTCCAGCGGATCGCAGGGTTGGTCAGGATCGGCAAAGGGAATGCACTGGATGAACAGCGAGAACAGCTCGGCCTGTGAGCCGGTCTCCAGCTTGCGGTGGATGTTCTTGCGGTGTATGCGTATCGTGCCCTCGGCGGTGTTCAGGCGCTGGGCGGTCTGCTCTGAGGAATAACCGCTGAGCATGTAGAAGATCACCTCGCGCTCGCGCTTGGTCAGCATCGAGGCACCAAAGTGCTCCATCGTGCTCTGCAACTTGCGGTGCACGAGGGTGTCATCCTCGTCGCGTTGGGGCGGAGCGGCCAGCTGCTGATGCCGCTGCAGTGACGCGAACAGCAGCGGCAGCGCATGCCGCACCAGGGCCAGATCGCCGGCCTCGAACGGCGACGTGCCATGTTCGCGGCCCAGGCACAGAGCGATGGAGCTACGCGCGTCTATCCGCCACAGCACGTCGATGGTGTCCACCAGGTTTGTGTTGCGGAAGAAGCAGTCGTAGAACTCGCTGTCATAGAAGTCGTCCGGCACATACTCGGCCATCGCATAGGCGCCGTCGGCCTTGCCGTTCTGGAACATCTGGTAGACCGGGTCGAGGATGTAGGGGCCGGCGAGATAGACGACCTCGCGCGCGCCCCGCTGGCGCGCCGCTGCGCCCTGCACGGCCAGGTATTTGGGCCGCTCGTCCAGCGAGTAGAGAAAGGCAACGCCCAACTCGGCGTCGATCAGCGAGCGCATGAAGCTGACGGCCAGGTCGTAGAAACCGGGCAGGCCTATGGAGGCCGACATCGCGCCCAGCTGCTCAACGCCGTCGGCGTCCAGCGCGAGCGCGAAGCGCGTGCGCCGCCGGGGTGGTTTCATCGGGTGCCAGCTTTCATCCGGCAAAGTTTAGCCTTGTCGCATCGTCCTAGGCGCCGGCCTCGTCGAGCAGCGCCGCGCAGGCCCGCGCGCACAGGGCCACGCCGCCATCAAGCACGGACCGCCGCCAGGCCGGGTCGGCCGGGATGAAGGCCTCCAGGTATTCGGCCCTGGCCCGCTGCACGGCCTCGCCATTGCCGCGCTGCCGGCGCAGCCACATCAGCGCCAGATGGGCGCGCTGCATGCGGCGCCGCTCGTGCGTGCCGAACTCGACCACCACGCTGGAGAGCTCGCAGCCGGGCAGCTCCTCAGCCAGCGCATCGATCAGCACGCCCTGGAAGCTGGCGAAGGCGGCATGGGTCGAGCCCTTGCCGCTCAAGGCCTCCTCGCCCCAGATGCGCAGCGCGCGTTCGCGGGCTGGCGAGCCAGGCGCGTCAAAGTTGATCAAGAACGGCTGGCCGTAGGGGCCTATGCCGGTGTGCAGGTCGACGAAAAGGCCCTGACGGGCATCGCACAGATGGCGGCGCAGCAGCCGGCGCAGTGCCTGGTTGGACCATTCCGGTGCGCTACCGCCGTAGAAAATGCCGTCACAGTGCAGGTGCTGCCCGCCGTTGAAGGCATCGGAGAAGGCCTTCTCGCCGACGCGCAGCCTGAAGGCATCCATCGCCGCGAACGCACGGGCGATCTCGGCCTCGCTCCAGTCTCTCAGCTGCAACTGCGGGTGCAGCTCGGCATAGCCGCTGTTGGCCGAGCCGGCTGGCCGCGGGAAGCCGGTGAAGTTGCGGTTCAGGTCCACATTGTTCTCGGTCACCCGCTGGCGGTAAGCAAAGCCCCAGGGGTTGACCGCGTGGATCAGCAGCACGGCGCAGCCCGCAGGCAAGGCACCCGGCCCGCCCAGGCGCAACCAGGCCGTCTGCACGGCCGAGCCCGCATAGCCCTCTATGCCATGGGTGCCGCAGGCGATCACCAGCGCCCGGCCCGCGAGCGGGTCACCGAAACGGGCCAGGTCCATCCACAGCGGCTCGCCCTCGGGGCCGGTGAGCGGATGCTGCTGGCTGTCGATGGCGCCGCCGCGGGCCTGAACCGCCTCCCGCCAGGCCTGGCGTGCGGTGCTGTAGGTGGCGTAGAACAGGTCGTCGGTCGTGTCGGTCGCGGTTTGGAAGCTGGGCATGTCGCCGATGCTAGGCCGGGGCCGCAGGCCCGCCCATACCCGTCAAGGCATAGGTATTGCCATCCCGCTGCGTGGGGGGCCGGGTCGGCTACCTATTCCGGCCGGGATATTGTCGAGGCGGGCGCCCCCTTCTAACCTCGGGTCAACCGATGTGGCCCAGCCCGTCGCGACAGCGTTCCAACGTGCCGCCCTCTTCGAAGGAGTACCCATGGTCTTGATCAGCACTTCGTTCTACCGTTCGCCACATCGATTGACGCCCACCGCAGTGGCGCTGGCCGCCTGGATGGCCTTCATGGCGACGAGCCCGCCGGCCACTGCCCAGACCGCTGCCGACGACTCGCCCAAGGCCTCCGCCACGCTGGAGCTGCCGGTGGTCGAGATCACGTCAGCCAAGCGCAAGCAAAAGCAGAGCGAGCTGGCCGGCACCGTGACGGCGCTGTCCGGAGCCAAGCTGGAGCAGCTGGGCGCGGTGGACGCCGAGGACGTGTTCAAGCTCGCCCCTGGCGTGCAGTTCAACAAGGGCAATGCCGATGGTGCGCTGTACAGCATCCGCGGCATAGGCACCAACACCACCTCGGACAATGTGATCTTTGGCCAGGCGCCGACCGGCATCTACATCGAGGACATTCCCTTCACCGATCCCTACGTCTACATCTCCAGCCCCGATGTGGCGCCCTTCGATCTGGAGCGGGTCGAGGTGCTGCGCGGGCCGCAGGGCGCGCTGTACGGCTCGTCGTCGCTGGGCGGCGCGGTGCGCTATCTGTTCGCCAAGCCCGATCTGCGCCAGACACAGTTCAGCCTGCTGACCGGCATATCCAGTGTCTCGGGCGGCGGCAACGGCCACACCGTCAACGCGATGGCGAACATGCCGCTGTCTGCGGGCGTGGCTGCGCTGCGCGTCGTCGTCACCGAGCGCAAGGACCCGGGCTATGTGGACAATCTGAAGACGGGCCGCAAGGACATCAACACCGGCAAGGCCGAAGCCGCCCGCCTGATACTGGCGCTGAAGCCGATGTCGAATCTGGACATCACCGCCACCTATATGCGCCAGCACAGCCAGCAGGACGGCGACGGCGGCGTGGCGCCCAGCCCCGACCGGCTGACGGTCAGCGCACCCAGCGATGCGCGGATCGATTCCAAGTTGGACCTTGGCACGGTGCAGGCCAACTGGGACATCGCCGGCTTCAAGCTGACCTCGCTGACCGGCTATCAGACCAAGCGGCGCGACCAGGACGCCGACATCAGCTACTTCCTGGTGCCCGACTACACGATCTACGGCGGCGTCAACTACCCGCAAGTGGACCGCGCGCTGAACTTCGAACGCCGCCACTCGAACTCGTTCACGCAGGAGTTCCGCATCGCGCCGACAACGGCCGGCGACCTCAGCTGGCTGGTTGGTGCCTTCCACCAGAGGGCCAATTTCTTCCGCACGCAGCTGGTCACGCTACCCGGCGCCAACGACCCGGTCAACACGCCGGACGACATCTACTTCGAGACACTGCGCCGCGGCCAGGCGGTCGAGAACTCGCTGTTCGTCGACCTGGACTGGAAGGTCACGCCGCAGTGGACGGTCGGCGCCGGCGCCCGCTGGTTCAAGACCAAGGTCGAGTTCGAGCGCTCCAACTACGGCGGCCCGTTCACCACCTTCAAGGACGCCGACAAGGGCACCACGCCCAAGCTCAGCACGCGCTACCAGTTCACGCCCGAGATCGCGGCCTATGCCACCGCCTCGCGCGGCTACCGCTTCGGCGGCATCAACACGGTGGGCTCGCTGCCCTACAAGTCGGACTCGTTGTGGAACTACGAGGCCGGCCTGCGGCTGCAGCCCTCGCGCACGCTGTCGCTGGACCTCAGCGCCTTCACGCTCGATTGGAAGGACATCCAGGTCTCGAGCAGCAACGCAGACGGCTTCATCATCGTCAGCAATGTGGCGGGTGCGCGCAGCAACGGCCTGGAGGCCACGCTGGGCTGGCGACCCGCCCAGGCCTTCAACCTCAACGCAGCGGTGGCGCTGACCGATGCCAAGATTAAGGCCCCATTCGTCTCCGCCAACGGCCGCAACATCGACCCGGGCACCCGCCTGGCCGGCGTGGCCCGCTTCCAGGGCACGGTGGATGCCAGCTACCGATTTGCCGGACCGCTGGAGAGCAGCGGCAGCTTCAGCACCGTGCTGCAATACGTAGGCGCCCGCAAGGCCCAGCTAGACGCCGACCTGGAGCTGCCGGCCTACACTACGGTCGATCTGCGCCTGGCCTTTGCCTGGAGCAACTGGGAGCTGACGGCCTCGGTGCAGAACCTGGCCGACAAGCGCGGCCAGTCCTCGGCCATGGTCAACTACTCGACCTATCTGAACCCGGGCGCGATCAACTACCAGCAGTGGTACCCGATACGTCCGCGCACCCTGGGCCTGAGCCTGCGCTATGACTACTGAGCAGCCCAGCGACCGACGGACCAAGGTGCAGCTGCTGGTTGCCCTGGGCCTGCTGACGGTGATCAACGCGATGGCCGCCTCCGGCGGCACGCTGCTGGCGGCCGTGTTGCCGCTGATCAAGGCCGAGTTCGGTTTCTCCGACAGCCAGCTGGGCCTGCTGACCGGCTACGGCTCGGTGCTGTCCATGGCCCTGCTGGCCCTGCCGATCTCTCACTGGGCGGCGCGCTACGGCACCTCGCAGGTGCTGGCGCTGTGCATGCTGGTCTGCGGGCTGGCCAATGCGCTGACCGCCGGTTGCAGCTCACTGTGGCAGCTGATCGGCGTGCGCCTGGTCGCGGGCACCGGCCCGGCCGCCGCCTGGCCGCTGGGCCAGGCCTTGGTCAGCGAGCTGTATCCGCCACAGCGCCGCGCCGGCGCGATGGCGACCTACACCGCGGGTGACTTTCTGGGCAGCACCGTGCCCCTGGTGGTCGGCGGCTGGATCGCCGTCAACCACGGCTGGCGGGCGGCCTTCATGATCTTCGCCGGGGCCATCATCGTCAGCGCGCTGCTGCAACGCTGGTTGATACCAGATCGGCCGACTGAAGCCGCGACCACGGATGACGAAAAGCCCGCAGCCGGCCTGCACTGGGCCGACGGCCTGCGCGCGCTGTGGCGCGTGCGCAGCTTCGTCCACATCATGCTGGGCTTCTGCTGGGCCTCGTTCGCGGTCTCGGGCCTGGCCAAGTGGATGCCCAGCTTCTACAACCGCCAGTTCGGCCTGGCACCCGACGAGGCCGCCGCCTTCTTCGGCGGTGCCTATGCCGGCGGCGCGCTGCTGGGCCTGCTGCTCGGCGGCATTCTGGGCAACAAGCTGGGCTCGGGCCGGCAGGACAGGCTGCTGACGTTTTGCATGATCACCTACCTGCTGACCTTTCCCTGCATCCTCGGCGTGCTGTTCGCGCCCAACCTGCAGGTCGCCTTCGCTGCGCATGTGATGGCCACCGTGTTCGGCGCCATGCCCAACGGGCCGGTGCTGTCGATGCTGCACACCGCCGTGCCGCGCTCGCTGCGCGTGCTGGGCGCCTCGGTCTTTCTGCTCGCACTGACCCTGCTCGGCGATGGCGGCGGCCCGCTGCTGATAGGCCTGTTCAGCGACCTGCTGCAGCCCAGCCTGGGCCATGAATCGCTGAAGTACGCGATGCTGATCGTCAAGCTGTTCGGCGTGATGTTGTTCGTGCACCTGACCCTGGCCTGGCGCGGCGCACGCCGGACCCTGAGCCATCCCCCCATCCAAGAATTGATTCCAGGAGACGCTCGATGAGCGACCAGAAGACCGCCATGCTGGCAGAAGACCACCTCGCGCTGAGCCTGCCCGGTGACCCGCAGATCTCGCCCGACGGCCGCCACATCGCCTACGTGCGCACGCGCGCCGACATCGCCGCCGATGGCTGGGTCAACGAGCTGTGCGTGATCGAGATGGCGACCGGCGCACGCCATGAACTGGGCAGCGGCAGCCAGCCCCGCTGGGCGCCGGACAGCCGGAGCTTTGCCTTTGTGCGCTCTGCCGGTGCCAACCATCTGATCGAGCGCTGGTTTTGCGACACGGCCAAGCGTCAGGTGATCACCGATCTGTCAGAGTCGCCCAGCGCGCTGGCCTGGTCGCCTGACGGCACGCAACTCGCCTTCGTCAAGCGCGTGCCGCCCAAGCCAGTGGCTGCCGCCGCGCCGGCATGGGAGCGGCTGCGCACCGAGCAGTGGGCCAAGCCTGGCGTCTACAGTGAGAAGCTGGTGCGCCGCGTCGAAGGCATGGATGGCGAGGTGCCCGAAGGCCATCACCACATCTTTCTGCTGAGCCCGGCCGATGGCGCCATCAGGCAGCTGTCCGACGGCCCGTTCGAGCACGGCGGCCCGCTGGCGGACGTCACCAAGATGGCGCTGGCCGGGCGCATCTCCTGGACGCCGGACGGCCGGCACATCGTGATGTCGATGCAGCGCAATGCGCCGCAGCGTGGGCCGCTGAATCCCGAAGACACCATCGCCGCCAATGTGTTCGAGTTCGAGGTGGCCACCGGCGCGGTGCGCCAGCTGACCGCGTTCGGCGGTGCCGTCTGCCGCGCGGTGGTGTCGCCGGACGGGCAGTGGATCGCCTTTGTGGGCTTTCGCAACCGGCGCCGGTCCTTCCACACCTTTGTGCTGCATGTGATGCCGCGCGCCGGCGGCACGCCGCGCGCCTTGCCCTGCCCGGGCGACTTCGAGGTGCACCAGAACATCGAATGGCTGCCCGACAGCTCGGGCCTGCTGGTGCTCAGGCCCCATCACGGCGATGGCTGCCTGATGCGCGTGTCGCTGGCCGGCGCATGGACCGAGCTGACGCGCGACGTCGGCGGCTCGGCCGCCTCAGGCTATGTGATGTATGGCAAGGGCTTCTCGGTGGCGCAGGATGGCCGCATCGCCTATCTGCGCGGCAGCACCACGCGCACCGACGAGGTGGCCACCCTGCAGCCCGATGGGCAGGCCGGCCCCGAGCTGACGCGGGAGTCCGCCTGGCTGGATCAGCGCGCGGTGGCGCCGATTGAGGCACTGTGGCTGCCCACGCGCAAGCCGGGCCAGCGGTGGCAGGCCTGGATGGTGCGCCCGGCCGGCCTGCCGGCTGATGAGCCGCTGCCGATGATTCTCTGGCTGCACGGCGGGCCCTATCTCGCCTGGTGCCCGCACTTCGCCATCCTGCCGCAGATATGGGCGGCGCGCGGCTATGCCGTGCTGATGGTCAACCCGCGCGGCTCGCTGGGCTATGGCGAGGCCTTCACCGACGAGCTGCAGCATGACTTCCCGGGTGAGGACGATCTGCAGCTGCTGGACATGGTGGAGGCGGCCGTGGCCCGCGGCGGCATAGACCCGCAGCGCGTGCATGTGGCCGGCGAATCGGGCGGCGGCGTGCTGACCAGCTGGCTGGTGGGCCAAAGCCAGCGCTTCGCCTCGGCTGCCGTGATCTACGGCGTGATGGACTGGACCAGCCAGGCCGTGACGGTCGATAGACCCGACTACTTCAGCTACTACTGGATGCCCGAGCCGCCCTGGGCACCCGGCATGCAGGCCTTGCAGTGGAGCAAGTCGCCGCTGGCCAAGGTAGCCCATGTGCGCACGCCGACGCTGGTGGCCTGTGGTCAGAACGACTGGCGCACGCCGGTCGCGCAGTCCGAGCTGTACTACACGGCGCTGAAGCTGTGCGGTGTCGAGGCAGCGCTGGTGCGCTACCCCGACAACAACCACAGCCTCGAGTGGCACCCCAGCCACTGGCTGGACCTGATCGAGCAGCTGGACCGCTGGTTCCGCCGTCATCCGCGCACATGAGCCTGCTGCGCACCGATCAGCAGCTGACCCGCAACTCCTACTACGTGGCCACCACGCCGCGTGGGGCGGGGTTCGCGCCGCTGCGTTCCGCTGTCGATTGCGATGTGGCCGTCGTCGGCGGTGGACTGGCCGGCCTGTCGGCGGCGATCGAGCTGGCGCAGCGCGGCTTCAAGGTCGTGGTGCTCGAAGCACGGCAGGTCGGCTGGGGCGCCTCCGGCCGCAATGGCGGGCAGGTGATCGCCGGGCTGGCCTGCGACCATGGCTTGATCGAACAGCAGCTGGGTTTCACGGACGCCAAGGCGATCTGGGACATGACGCTGGAGGCGCTGCGCCTGATCGGCGAACGCTGCGCGCAGTTCAATATCCATTGCGACTGGCAGGCGGGCTACCTCGGCCTGGCCGTCAATGCGCGCAAGGGTGCCGCGCTGCAGCGCTGGCAGGCCGATATGGCGCAGCGCTACGACTACCGCACCCAATGGATCGCGCCCGAGGACCTGCCCGGCTGGATAGATAGTCCGCGCTTCCACAGCGGCGTGTACGACCCGCTGGGCGGCCATCTGCATCCACTCAAGTACAGCCTGGGCCTGGCGGGCGCCGCGGCGAGCCTCGGTGTGCAGATCCTCGAGCACTCGGCCGTCACCGCGCTGGAGCCCGGCCGCACGGTGCGGCTGCGCACGGCCGAGGGCGAGGTGCGGGCGGCCCATGCGCTGCTGGCCGGCAATGTGTATCTGGGCGGCGTGGCGCCGGCGCTGGAGCGCCGCATCATGCCGGTGGGCACCTATATCGTCGCCTCCGAGGCCATGGACCCGGCGCTGGCACGTTCGCTGATTCCGTCGCAGTCGGCCGTCTGCGACACGAACTTCGTGCTCGACTACTTCCGTCCCACGCCGGACCACCGCATGCTTTACGGCGGGCGGGTCAGCTACAGCACGGCAACGCCGGTCAACCTGAAGGCCAGCATGCAGCGGCGCATGGCCACGACCTTCCCGCAGCTGGCCGGCACCGACATCGAATTCTCCTGGGGCGGCTTCGTCGATGTGACGATCAATCGCGCGCCGGACTTCGGCCGCCTGCCGGGTGGGCATGAGAACGTCTACTACCTGCAAGGCTTCTCAGGCCACGGCCTGGCTATGACCGGTCTGGCCGGCCGCCTTGTGGCCGAGGCGATGGCCGGTGACGCGCAGCGCTTCGACATTTTCGCCCGCTTGCGCCACCGACCCTTTCCGGGCGGACGCTGGCTGCGCACGCCGGCCCTGGTGGCGGGCATGGCCTATTACCGTTTGAAGGATCTGCTGTGAAGCACATCCGCCTCGCGCCGCGGCGTGATCGTCATCGGGTGTCTCAGCACGAACCCGAGCCCCCTGACGGCTGCTGAGCCGCCGCTGAACTTTCTTTATTCGCGCGCCCGTCTTCCCGACGCGGCGGCGCCTCTACGCCCCTCAGGTAACTCCCATGCTGGACAAAAGCCAATTCTCCTTCGTCGATCTCGAACAGTGGTTCGACGAACGCCGCGTGACCGAAATCGAATGCCTGGTGCCCGACCTCACCGGCGTGGCCCGCGGCAAGATTCTGCCGCGCGAAAAATTCACCGAGGACCGCGGCATGCGCCTGCCCGAGGTCGTCGTCGGGCTAGGGGTGACCGGAAACTTCCCCGACGACGGCCCCTACTACGACGTCATCCACCCGACCGACCGCGACATGCACCTGCGGCCCGACCCCAGCACGGTGCGCATCGTGCCCTGGGCCACCGACCCGACCGCCCAGGTGATACACGACTGCTTCGACCGCGCCGGCAACTTGGTGCCGCACGCACCGCGCTCGGTGCTGCGTCGCATCTGCGGTCTGTACGCGGCCGAGGGCTGGAACCCGGTGGTCGCGCCCGAGCTGGAGTTCTATCTGATCGAGCGCAACAGCGACCCCAACACACCGCTGCGCCCGCCGCGCGGCCGCAGCGGCCGGGCCGAGACCTCGCGCCAGGCCTATTCGATAGACGCGGTGAACGAGTTTGACCCACTGTTCGAGGACATCTTCGCCTACTGCGAGACGATGGAGCTGAACGTCGACACGCTGATACACGAGGTCGGTGCTGGCCAGATGGAGATCAACTTCTTCCACGACCATCCGCTGGGCCTGGCCGACGAGGTGTTCTTCTTCAAGCGCACGATACGCGAGGCCGCGCTGCGTCACGAGATGTATGCCACCTTCATGGCCAAGCCGATGGCCGGCGAACCCGGCAGCGCGATGCATGTGCACCAGAGCATCGTCAGCGCCGCCACCGGCAAGAACATCTTCAGCAATGCGGACGGCTCGCCGAGCCGGGAATTCTTCTGGTACATCGGCGGCCTGCAAAAGTACACGCCGGCGGCGATGGCGCTGTTCGCCCCCTACGTCAACAGCTACCGGCGCCTGTCGCGCTCGACCGCTGCGCCCATCAATATCCAGTGGGGCACCGACAACCGCACCGTGGGCATTCGCTCGCCGGTGGCCACGCCTGCGGCGCGGCGGGTGGAGAACCGCGTCATCGGCGCCGACGCGAATCCCTATGTCGCACTGGCTGCGACACTCGCCTGCGGCTATCTGGGCATGAAGAACCGTATCGACCCGACACCCGAATGCACCGGCGACGCCTATCTGGCCGAGTACCAGCTGCCTCGCTCGCTAAGCGAGGCACTGGGCCTGCTGGCCAACGAGAAGGACCTGCACGATGTGCTGGGCAGGGACTTCATCACCGTCTATTCGGCGGTCAAGGAGATCGAGCACGACGAGTTCATGAAGGTGATCTCGCCCTGGGAGCGGGAGCACCTGCTCTTGCACGTTTGAGCGAACCTGAATTCTGATCTTTGGAAGTTCAAGGCGCTGAAAGACAAAAGGCCTGGCGTCTTTCGACGTCAGGCCTTTGAATATGATGGGGTGGCTAATGGGACTCGAACCCACGACAACAGGAATCACAATCCTGGACTCTACCAACTGAGCTATAGCCACCGCAGAGCCAACAATTATAGCCTACTTTTTTGTGCGCCCGGACTAGGCGCGCACGGACCTTTCAGGGATCAGGGCGTGGACGCGGATGCGGCCAGTGCCGCCGGCTTGAGCTCAACCTTGAAACGGGTCTTCAGCGCGGCGTAATAGGCCGCTGCTTCCGCCGTGGACCAGGCTTGCGCATACTGCTGGTCGGCGCGCTTGGCGTCGATCACGGCAGGGTCGCGCGGCAGGGTCTTGATCAGGCGAACCACGACATAGCCCGCGTCACCACCATCGACACCCAACCAGGCCGGCAGCTTGCTGGCGTCGGCACGCATGATGTCCTCGACCATCGTGCGCGTCAGGTCACGGGCCTGGACGCGCGAGACGATCTGCGCTGGCTCCAGGCCGGCGGTGTCGGCGCCCTTCTTCAGCGCCTCCAGACGAGCCTCGCCATCCTTCTTGGCCTGAGCCACGGCCATTTTCTTCAGCAGTCGGTCATGCACCAACGACTTCACCTCAGCGAAGGGCAGCAAACGGGCCGGGTCGTGCTTGACGACACGGGCCGACACCATCTGGTTGGGTGCGGTCTCCAGCGCCTCGGTGTTGCGCTTGTTGCGCAGGGCCTCGACACCGAACACGGCGTCCAGCAGCTTGGGAGAAGCCAGCACGCCGGTTGCAGCGGGCTGCGGCTTGCGCTGCACGGTGGCGGTCTGGACGGTGAGCTTGAGCTTGTCGGCGGCCGGTTTCAGGCTGTCGGATTGCTCATAGACCAGGTTGCTGAACTGGTCAGCCGACTCGGCATAACGGGTCTGGGCGAGTTGCTTGCGCACCTCTTCCTCGATCTCGGCACGCACGCTGTCGAAGGCCTTCTTGTCGCCGCCGCGCACGGCCGTCAGCATGATGATGTGGTAACCGAACTCGGTCTCGATCACATTGCTGATCTCGCCCGGCTTCATCGCATAGGCCGCATCCTCGAAGGCCTTGGTCATGCCACCGCGACCGAAGAAGTCAAGGTCACCGCCTTGTGCGGCCGAGCCCGGATCCTGCGAGTTCTTGCGGGCGATATCGGCAAACGTGGCCGGCGTCTTGCGCACCTCGGCCAGCAGGGCCTCGGCCTTGGCCTTCGCCTTGGCCTTGTCGTCGGCCGACGCCGACGGCTCGGCCTTGATCAGAATGTGGCTGGCCCGGCGCTCCTCGGCCACCGTGTAGCGCGACTCGTTGGTCTTGAAGTACTCGCGCAGCTTGTCCTCGGACACACTGACGTCCTTCTTCAGCGCCTCGATGTCCAGCACCAGATACTCGATGCTGGCGGTCTCCTGCGACTGGAACTGCGCGGCATTGGCCGGATCCTTGTAATAGGCGTCCAGTTCGGCATCGGTGGGGGTGATGCGACTCAGATAGTCTTTGACGTTGAAGCGCTGCACCTGCACCTCGCGCTGCTGCAGCAGCACGTCGAAGGCGGCGGCCGAATTGGCGGCTGAGGCGAATGCGGTACCACTGACGCCCTGCAGCACCTGACGAAGGGTCAGGTCTTGCCTAAGTCGCTGCTCGAACGAAGCCGAACTCATGCCTTGAGCGGCCAGCATCCCCTTGTTCAGGCTGCCATCGGGCAGACGCATGAAGGCGAACTGCGGATCAGCCTGGAACAGGCGCTGCAGGCGCTCGTCGCTGACCACCAAGTGCTGCTTGCCGGCGGCAATCTGCATCACCTTGTCGCGGACCAGGGCATCAAGCGCCTCGCGCTTCGCCTCGGGCGAGTCCAGCAGTTTAGGGTCGACATTGGGCGCCTGGCGGCGCATGCGCTCGGACTGGTCACGCAGCGCAACGTCCCACTCGGCCTGGGTGATGCCCTGCCCATCGACCACGGCCACCTTGGCGTTCCCACCCTCGGTGAAACGCGAGTAGCCTTCAACACCGAACAGCACGAACGAAGGGAAGATCAGCAGCAGCAGGATGAACTGCAGCACTTTGGTGTGCTTGCGGACGAAATCAAACATCGAGAAACCTCAGGCGGGCAACGCGCAACGCCAAAGCTTGCGCGTGGTTAAGCATCATCCGGCTTGACATCGCCGGTGCTTGGCTGGACTGCTTGACTTGCAGACGCAACAAAGGCGAACCAGGGTTCGCCTTTGCGTGGACTTGCATTCTAGCCGAGTGCTTCGGCAGTGCCGAGAAAGCGCCGGCATTCTGACCTGGCAGGACGTCTGCCAAGTTGATGGTGGGTGCTGAGGGGCTCGAACCCCCGACCTACGCCGTGTAAAGGCGACGCTCTACCAACTGAGCTAAGCACCCTGAATGCCGACCGCGATCAGTCGGAACCTCAGTTGACTGCGTCCTTCAATGCCTTGCCGGGACGGAACTTCGGAACCTTTGCAGCCTTGATCTTGATTGTATCGCCGGTGCGCGGGTTGCGCCCCGTACGGCTGGCACGCTTGGTGATGCTGAAGGTGCCGAAGCCCACCAGCGACACGGTGCCGTTCTTCTTCAGGGTGGTCTTGACGCCACCGATCAGGGCCTCGAGCGCACGGCCCGCAGCGGCCTTGGAAATGTCCGCCTGCTTGGCGATGTGCTCGATCAATTCTGACTTGTTCACGGGAGTTCCCCCTCTCAAATAGGTCTCGGATGGATGCGCGATGTCGGGTCCGTCCGCTGTGGGCGCCGGGCCGCTCTGTTGCGACCGTTGGTGCGGCAATTCCTGCGGCATTTTCCTGCTGCCTGCACAGCGTTGGCGGGAGGATGGATTCTATGCGGATTCAGGCGCCCATCCAGGCAGGGAGAAGTCCGGATACAAAAGCTGCGCGGGTCTGCAACTTGTGCACATTCGCTGACAATATTCTGTGCCGAAAGCGCGCTCAGTCGCGACTTACCACCAGGCCGACACCGACCGCCGTCAACCCCATGCCCAGCCAGACCAGGGCGCTCATCGACTCGCCGAACAGCAGCCAACCCTGCAGCGCCGCACAGGGTGGCACCAGGTACAGCAAGCTGGTGACCCGGGTCGCCGCACCGCGCTGCAGCAGCAGGTAAAGCATGGAACTGCCCGCCAGGGTCAGCATCAGGACCGACCAGGCCAGCGCGCCCAGCAACTCGACATGCCAGACCATGAGCTCCTGCTCAAGCAGGGCGAACGGAAGGGTCAGCACAAAGGCCGCCAGCAGCTGGATCAGCACGGCACTGCGCACGTCGCAGGGCGCGACGAAGCGCTTCTGGTACAGCGTGCCGGTGGTGATGGCCAGCAGGGCACAGGCACCCAGCGACAGATTCACCGCATTCAGTTCGCCCAGGCCCAGCTTGCGCCACAGCACCAGCACCAGGCCGCTGAGCCCCAGCAGCAGGCCGGCCCATTGCCGCCCGCTGACACGATGCTGGGTGCCGGTGGCGCTGAGCCACACCGCCGTCAGCACCGGCTGCAGTCCGGCCATCAAGGCGATCGTGCCCGCACCCATGCCGGCCTTGACGGCGGCCCAGACGCCACCGAGGTAGATCGCATGGGTCAGCGCCCCCACCATGGCCAGGTGCCCCCACTGGCGGCGGTTGCGCGGCCATCCGACGTCGGACGACAGCTTGATCCAGATCAGGAAGGTCAGCACCGACAGCGCAAAGCGCAGCGCCAGAAAGCTCAGCGGCGGCGCATGGGGCATGCCGAAGCGCGCGACGACGAAGCCCGTACTCCAGATCAGCACAAAGGCCGCGGGCATGGCCCGCCAGAACAGCGGCGAGACGCCGGCGCCCAAGGCCATGCTCAGCGCGCCTTGGCGCGAATCTCGGGAATGGCCTTCTGCAGGTAATAGACCATAGACCAGATCGTCAGCACCACCGCCGCCAGTATCAGCACCGTGCCCCAGACGCGGGTGTTGACCAGGTCGAAGAGCGTGCCGTCATAGAGCAGGAAGGGGATGGCCACCATCTGCACCATGGTCTTGAGTTTGCCCACCATGTGCACGGCCACGCTGCGCGAGGCACCGATTTGCGCCATCCACTCGCGCAGCGCAGAGATCGCGATCTCGCGGCCGATGATGACCAGGGCGACCAACGCATTCACGCGACCCAGCTCCAGCAGCACCAGCAGCGCCGCGCAGACCAGGATCTTGTCGGCCACCGGATCGAGAAAGGCGCCGAAGGCCGATGTCTGATTGAGCTTGCGCGCCAGATAGCCATCCAGCCAGTCGGTCAGCGCCACCGTGACAAACAGGATCGTCGCGACGAGGTTCGCCATCGGGGCCGAGATCTTCAGATAGAACACGCCCACGATGAGCGGAATGGCCAGGATGCGGGCCCAGGTCAGCAGGGTGGGAAGCGTCAGAAACATGGATGGATTGTGCCCAACAAAGGTGCTTCGCGACGCGCCGGGCGCAAATCAGTTGTCCAAGGTACGCGGCTTGAACCTGCGATCGTCGTTGAAAAGAAACGTCTCGGTGAACTTCCAGGGCTTGGGCATGCGCGTCACATCGCCGAACGGTGCTGCGCGGTGCACCGCGTCGATGGCCAGCTGGGTCGTGTCTCGCGCCTGCCCCGGATGGCGAATCACGTCGATGCGGCGCACCGAGCCATCGCCATGCAGCTCGATCTCCAGCACCGGGATGGCCAGCAACACCTGGGGCACCTCGCCCAGATAGGTGCGCTGCGGATTGGCAGCCACCAGCCGCTCGGCCGCCTGCTGGCGCAGCGCCTCCTGATTGCGCACCGGCTTGGGCGGCTGCAGCTTGAGGCCGGCGGCAGGGCCCGGGGCACGGCCGTCGGCAGGCACCTGGCGCGCCTCCACCGGGGCGGCCGGCGGCGCCGGCGTTGCAGCCACACCGGGAGGCGCCGGGGGCTTCGGTCCCGAGCAGGCCGACAGCAGGCTCAGCAAGGAGGCCGCCAGCAGCAGCGAGGGCAGACGCTGGCCAGGGCCGGCGGGAGCGGGTACAACAGGTTCAACGCAAGGCACGGTAAATCTCCATGGCCAGTTCTTTGGATATGCCTTTGACAGTGGCAATTTCTTCGGCGCTGGCATTGGCCACGCCGCGCACGCCACCAAAGCGCTGCAGCAGCTGCGCGCGCTTCTTGGGGCCTATGCCTGCAATGTCTTCAAGGCGGCTGCCGCCCGTGCGAATGTTCGCACGCTTGGCGCGCATGCCGGTGATGGCGAAGCGGTGGGCCTCGTCACGGATCTGCGCCACCAGCATCAGCGCGGCCGAGTCGCGCCCGAGGTAGACCTTCTCGCGGCCATCGGCGAACACCAATTCTTCAAGGCCAACCTTGCGGCCCTCGCCCTTCTCGACGCCGATGATCAAAGCCAGGTCCAGACCGAGCTCGACGAAGACCTCGCGCGCCATGCTGACCTGCCCCTTGCCGCCATCGACGAGCACGATGTCGGGCAGGCGGCCCGTGCCCAGCTGGGCGGCCTCGGCCAGCTTGCTGTAACGGCGGGTCAAGACCTGGCGCATCGCAGCATAGTCGTCTCCGCCGGTGATGCCATCGATGTTGTAGCGCCGGTACTGAGATGCCTGCATCTGGTGAGCTTCGAACACGACGCAGGATGCCATGGTCGCCTCGCCCGCCGTGTGGCTGATATCGAAACACTCGATGCGAAACGTATCCAGGTTCTCGGGACTGATCTCCAAGGCCTCCACAAGCGCCCGGGTGCGGGCCTGCTGCGAGCCCTCTTCGGCCAATAGGCGCGCGATGGCCAGCTCGGCGCCCTTGATGCACATGTCAAGCCAGATGCGGCGCTGGTCGCGCGGTTGGTGCTGCACCTGCACGCGCAGGCCGGACTGCTCGCCCAAGGCGTTGATCAATCCCTTGTCCACCGCATGGCTGAGCACCAGCAAGGGCGGCACCGGCGACTCCAGATAGTGCTGGGCGATGAAGGCCTCCAGCACCTGCACCTCGGGGGCCGCGGCGGCCTGGCGGTCTTCCAGGCGCTCATCCAATTGTTCCTGACCCAGGGCCGTCGCCTCCTCGACATGAGCAGGGAAATAGCTGCGGTCACCCAGATGCCGACCGCCGCGCACCATCGCCAGATTCACGCAGGCCCGGCCGCCGCGCACCTCGACGGCCAGCATGTCCACATCGCGATCGCGGCCGGTGGCACTGTTCTCCTCGACCGATTGCTGGGCCAGCACATTCGACAGCGCCGAGATCTGATTGCGCACCTCGGCCGCCTGCTCGAAGGCCAGTGCATCGGAGAAGGCCATCATCTTGGTCTGCAGGCTGCTCAGCACCTCCTGCGTGTCACCGAGCAAAAAGCGCTCGGCATTCTCGACGTCGCGCGCGTAGTCGGCGTCGGAGATGATCTTCACGCAGGGGCCTGAGCAGCGGCGGATCTGGTACAGCAGACAGGGCCGCGAGCGGTTGTTGAAGACCGAGTCTTCGCAGGTGCGCAACTTGAAGACCTTCTGTATCAGCTGTATCGATTCCTTGACCGCCCAGGCGCTCGGGTAGGGCCCGAAGTAGCGATGCCTGCGATCGACCGCGCCGCGGTAGTAGGCCAGGCGCGGATAGGCATGCGCGGCGATCTTCAGATAGGGATAGCTCTTGTCGTCGCGGAACAGGATGTTGAATTTCGGATTCAACGTCTTGATCAGGTTGTTTTCCAGCAGCAGGGCCTCGGCCTCGGTGCGCACGACGGTGGTCTCCATACGCGCGATGCGGCTGACCATCTGGCCGATGCGGGTGCCCGCATGATCGCGCTGGAAGTAGCTGGTGACCCGCTTCTTCAGGCTGCGCGCCTTGCCGACATAGAGCACCTGGTCCTGGGCATCGAAATAGCGATAGACCCCCGGCAACGCCGGCAAGGCGGCCACCTCGGCGAGCAGGCGCGCGCGGTCCGCGTCGGCGGCCGGCGGCGCGGATTCGGGATGGACGGCATCGGATGTCATAAGGCCTCGATTGTGCCCAAGCCCGGACGCTCTTCAGCAAGCAAGATAATCGCGCCCCATGACCAACCCCGCTCTGCATTGGGATGTTTTCTGCCGCGTCATCGACAACTTCGGTGACATCGGCGTGTGCTGGCGCCTGGCCCGCGACCTGGCCGGCCGCGGCCAGACGGTGCGGCTGTGGCTGGACGACCGCTCAGCGCTGGACTGGATGGCACCTGAGGTGGTGCCGGGCGCGCCCGGCGTCGAAGTCCGCGACTGGCCCGAGACGCTGGGCGACGAGCAGCCGGGCGACGTGGTGATCGAGGCCTTTGGCTGCGAGCTGCCCGAGCCATTCTTGCAGCGCATGGCCCGACGCCCCCATGCGCCCGTCTGGATCAATCTCGAATATCTCAGCGCCCAGGCCTACGTCGAGCGCTCGCACCGGCTGCGCTCGCCGCAGTTCAGCGGGCCGGCGGCGGGCCTGGACAAATGGTTTTTCTATCCCGGCTTCACGACCCGCACCGGCGGTTTGCTGCGCGCGCCGGGTCTGATGGCCGAGCAGGCCGCCTTCGATCGCGAGGCCTGGCTCGCCGGCCTCGGCCTGCGGCGGGCGGCGGATGAGCGGGTGGTGACGCTGTTCTGTTACGACAACCCTGGCCTGCCCGCCTTGTTGGCCGAGCTGGCTGAGCGGCCCTGCCTGCTGTTGGTCACGGCCGGCGCTGCAGCGCGCCAGGTGCAAGCGCTGCTGGGCCCGGAGCTGCGCCAGGGCCGCTTGCGCGCCCATCTGCTGCCGCTGCTGAGTCAGCCCGAATTCGACCACCTGCTGTGGGCCTCGGACCTGAATCTGGTGCGCGGCGAGGACTCGTTCGTGCGCGCCCAATGGGCCGGCAAACCCTTCATCTGGCAGATCTACCCGCAGCATGACGAGGCCCACGCCGCCAAATTGGGGGCTTTTCTGAGTCTCTACCTGGCCGCGACACCGGATGCGATTGCCGCACGCACCCGCGCACTTTGGCGCGCCTGGAATGGCCTGCAAGGCGCGCCAGCCCAGGGTCTTGGGGCATGGAGCCTGCTTGAACAAGGTCAGGAAGCGGCCACCCAATGGCGCCAACAATTGCTGATTCAAGCCGATTTGAGCAGCCAGCTGCTGAGCTTCGTTGCAAACCCGGGGTAAAATATTGGGCTTTGCCGTGCCTGAGGGGAGTCCGGGCGCAGGCTGCACAACGCATTCCCGACCACTCTGGTCACCCAAAGACACCCCCAGACACCCCATTACGGAACACTCATGAAGATCGCTCAGGAAATTCGCGCAGGCAACGTGATCATGCACGGCAAGGACCCCATGGTCGTGCTCAGGACGGAATACAGCCGTGGCGGCCGCAACTCGGCCACCGTGCGCATGAAGCTCAAGAGCCTGCTGAACAACTCGGGCACCGAGGTTGTGTTCAAGGCCGACGACAAGATGGACCAGATCATCCTGGAGAAGAAGGAGTGCACCTACACCTACTTCGCCGACCCGATGTATGTGTTCATGGACACCGAGTACAACCAGTTCGAGGTGGAAGCCGAGAACATGGGCGATGCCATCCAGTACCTCGAAGACAATATGTCCGTCGAAGTGGTGTTCTATGACGGCAAGGCCATCTCGGTCGAGCTGCCCACCTCGCTGGTGCGCGAAGTCACCTGGACCGAACCCGCCGTCAAGGGCGACACCTCGGGCAAAGTGCTCAAGCCTGCCAAGATCGCGACCGGTTTCGAGATCCCCGTGCCCATCTTCGTGGCCCAGGGCGACAAGATTGAAATTGACACGCGTACGCACGAGTACCGCAAGCGCGTCTGATCGGCGCTACGGACTGAAAAAGGGGCACTTCGGTGCCCTTTTGCTTTTGAGTTCTACAGTCTGCGGATGAAAACAAGCGCACTACGGCCCGGCACCTTGGATCAGGCAGATCGCCCCCTCGCCTGCACGGCCGAGCAGGCCCTGCGCGGTAGCGGGCTGCCAGACCGTTGGGCGCGCCGTGAGCGCTTCGTGCTGCTGGCGACCGCCTTCGGCCGGGGCGCGCAGTTCCTGGCGGCCTGGCAGGCCTGGAAGGCGGACCCGCAGCGCTGCGAGCGCCTGGTCTTCATGGCCATCGAGGACCGCCCGCTGAACCGCAGCGATATGGCCCAGGCAGGCGCTCCCGAATTGGCCCGCCAGTTGCACGCCGCCTGGCCGCCGCTGACCCACAATCTGCACCGCCTGAGCTTCGAGCAAGGCCGCGTGCAACTGCTGCTGGCCTTCGGCGAGGTCGCGCCCTGGCTCAGCGAACTGGTCGCCAGCGTCGATGCCTTCGTGCTGGATCAGTCAGACGGCTGGGACCGCTACCGACTCAAGTCGCTGACCAAGCTGGCAGCCCAAGGTGCCACCCTGGTCATGCCCGGCCGGAACGATGCCCTGCTGACCCAGGCCGGCTTCCAACTGCGGCGCGACGACGACCTGACCCTGGCCCGCTACCAACCCCGCTTCATCGCCCAGAGGCCGGCCGCGCGCATGCCGGTAGCGCCGAACGCCAGACAGGCCATCGTGCTGGGCGCCGGTCTGGCCGGCTGCGCGGCGGCCTGGGCGCTGGCCGAGCAGGGCCTGGAGGTGCGCCTGTTCGATCAGGGCGCCGCGATGGCCCAGGCCGGCTCGGGCAATGCGGTCGGCCTGTTCCACGGCACCTTGAACCCGGATGACGGCCTGCATGCGCGCTTCAACCGCGCCGCGGCGCTTGAGTTGCGCCGCATCCTGCCGGCCTTGCCCCTGCCCTGGCGCATCGACGGCCTGCTGCGCACCGAGTCCACCCGCAACCTGGAGCAGATGCAGGGGCTGCTGGCCGAACTGGGCCTGCCCGCCGACTATGTGCAAGCGCTGGATGCCCACCAGGCCGGTGCACACTCGGGCCTGCTGCATCAAGGCCCGGCCTGGTACTACCCCGGTGGCGGTGCACTGTCGCCACCCAGCCTCGCCCGCGCCTTTGTTGAGGCCGCGCCAGCCGACAGGGTCAGGATTTGCGCGGGCCAGACGGTCAAGCAGTTGCGCCGGGCCGGCGACGCCTGGCAGCTGCTGGGCGAAGCCGGTCAGGTGCTGGCCGACATCCCGCTACTGGTGATCAGCGCCGGCGCCGGCAGCCTGAACCTGCTGCGAGCGCAGGGCTGGCCGCTGCGGCTGCAGCGAGGGCAGATCACCCACTTGCCGGCCGCCACCAGAGGCCTGCGCGTACCCGCCATACCGGTGGCCGGCACCGGCTACGCGGTGACAGATTCAGCTGGTGATGTCTGGTGCGGTGCCACGGCCCAGGATCACGATCTGGATCCCAGCCTGCGCGAAGCCGACCACGGGCACAACATCGCCCAGTTGATGCGCTTGAGCAGTGCCGAAATCGAGGTGGCGCAACTGAACTCGCTGCGCGGCCGTGTCGGCTGGCGGGTGATTGCCGAGGACCGGCTGCCGCTGGTGGGCGCCCTGCCCGATCTCGCGGCGCTGGAAGCCAGGCGCGATCAGCCCCGCTTCATCGTCCGGCAGCCCGGGCTGTTGGTGGCCACCGCGATGGCCTCCCGAGGCATCACCTGGGCCGCGCTGAGCGGCCAGGTGCTGGCATCGCTGGCCACAGGAGCACCCTGCCCGGTGGAAGCCAGCTTGCTGGATGCCATAGACCCGGCGCGCTTCGATGCGCGACTGGCCAGGGAGCAAGCTGGCTGAAGAAAGTCAGACAGGCTTTGGCGCGTCCTGACCGGCAGAGCCGTCATTGCCCTGACCATCGCCTGGCCCATGGTCACTGGTCTTCTTCTTGGCCTTCTCTTCCTTCTTCTTTTTCTTGGCGAGTTCGCGCTGACGTTTTTCGTAGGAGTAATTCGGTGTTGCCATGAAGTTTCCGCTGGTTGAATTCGGGGGACCGGTATGGATGAAGCAGATTAAACCGGCGGATAAGCCGTGTCGCGCACGCCGGGAACATTCTGTGTAAAGCGCATCGTCTTCACGCCCTCGCTCGTTCCCAGCAGGCACACGCTGGCGCGGTGGCGGGCAAATATGCCCACCGTGACCACGCCAGGCCATTGGTTGATCTCGATTTCCGAGGCCAGCGGATCGGTGATCTGCAGGCCGCGCACATCGAGGATATGACAGCCATTGTCGGTCACAACGCCGTCACGCAGCGTGGGCTGGCCGCCGATGCGCTGAAAACGCCGCGCCAGCTGGGTGGCCGCCATCGGAATCACCTCCACCGGCAGCGGGAACCTGCCCAGCACCGGCACCAGCTTGGAGGCATCGGCGATGCAGATGAAGTCATTGGCCAGGTCGGCAACGATCTTCTCGCGCGTCAGCGCCGCGCCGCCGCCCTTGATCATATTGCCGTCGTGGTCGATCTCGTCGGCGCCATCGATATAGACCGCCAGCCGTTCGACGCTGGAGGCGTCCACCACATTGATGCCCCGCGCGCGCAGCCGCTCGGTACTGCGGTCCGAGCTGGACACGGCGCCAACGATGCGGTCCTTCATGCTGGCCAGCGCGTCGATGAAGTGGTCCACCGTCGAGCCCGTGCCAACGCCCACCACGGTGCCCGGCACCACATAGGCCAGGGCGGCCTGGGCGACCAGCGCCTTGAGTTCGTCTTGTGTCATGAGGAAGTGGGCCCTTGTTGGAGACTGCGCCCATTATCCAAGATGGGCCGAGCTGCGCGGCGCTTGCGCACCGCCGCGGCAAGTTCCTGCAGCAGCGGTAGGGTCTGATCCCAGCCCAGGCAGGCATCGGTGATGGACACGCCAAGCTTCAGATCGGCCTTGGTCTGGCCCTCGGCCAGGTCCTGGCGTCCGGGCTGCAGATGGCTTTCAATCATCACGCCGGTGATGCCGGCATCACCGCCAGCAATCTGCCCGGCCACATCACGGCCCACATCGACCTGACGCTCGTACTTCTTGCTCGAATTGGCGTGGGAGAAGTCGATCATCACCTGCTCTCGCAGGCCGGCGCTGCGCAGCGCCGCATAGGCCGCGGCCACCGAGGCGGCGTCGTAGTTCGGTGCCTTGCCGCCGCGCAGGATGACATGGCAGTCGGCATTGCCGCGGGTCTCGAAGATGGCCGCCTGGCCCATCTTTGTCATGCCCATGAAGGCGTGGCTGGCGCTGGCGGCCAGCACGGCGTCGCTGGCCACCTTGATGCCACCATCGGTGCCGTTCTTGAAGCCCACCGGGCTGCTCAGGCCCGAGGCGAGCTGGCGGTGGCTCTGGCTCTCGGTGGTGCGCGCGCCGATGGCGCCCCAGGCGATCAGGTCGGCGATGTACTGCGGCGACAGCAGGTCCAGGAACTCGGTGCCCGAGGGCAGACCCAGGGCGGTGATGTCCAGCAGCAGCTGGCGGGCCAGGCGCAGGCCCTCGTTCATATGGAAGCTGCCGTCCAGGCGCGGGTCGTTGATATAGCCCTTCCAGCCCACCGTCGTGCGCGGCTTCTCGAAGTACACACGCATCACCAGCAGCAGGTCCTTGGACAGGCCGTCGCGCACATCGCGCAGCAGTTGCGCGTACTGCATCGCCTGGTCATGGTCATGGATCGAGCAGGGGCCGACCACCACCAGCAAGCGGTCGTCCTTGCCGTGCAGGATGTCGCTGATCTCATAGCGCGTGCGCTCGACCAGGGACAGCGCCTCGTCGGGAATCGGCTGCTGGTCCAGCAGCAGCGCCGGCGAGATCAGCGGGCGCACGGCGCCGATGCGGGTGTCGTCGGTGCGTGTCGTGTCATGCGTGCCGTCACGCGAGCCGACTTCGCGGTCGTGTTGATGGTCGTCCAGGGTGTTCATCGTGTACTCCAGAGGCTGTTCAGGGCATTATCGATTCAGAGGCTGTGGAAGCAGCGGCCGCAGACCGCGCGGTAGCGCGCATTGCCGCCGATCTCGACCTGGGCACCTTCGGTGACGCGCCGCATGTTTTCGTCGACGCGCATATTCATCGTCGCCTTGCGGCCGCAGTGGCAGATCGTCTTCATCTCGTCCATCTCGTCGGCCAGGCCCAGCAGGGTGGCCGAGCCGGGGAACAGCTGGCCACGGAAATCGGTGCGCAGGCCGTAGCAGATCACCGGCGTGCCCTTGATGTGGGCAATGGCGTGCAGGGCCCAGACCTGGGCCTCGGTGAGGAATTGCGCCTCGTCGATCAGCAGGCAGGACACCCGCTCGGCAGCGTCGAAGATGGCCGCGAAATCGGTCTCGGGCGAGAACAGCTCGGCCTCGCGTTGAGGCCCCAGGCGCGAGGTCACGAAACCCTGGCCGTAACGGTTGTCGGTGGCGGAGGTGAAGATGCGCACGCGATGGCCCCGCTCCTCGTAGTTGTGGGCAACCTGGAGCAAGGCGGTCGATTTGCCGGCATTCATGGCGGCGTAGCGGAAGAATAGTTTGGCCATAGGGCTATTGTCCTCTGCGTGCCCGGCCGCCAGACCTCGAGAGCCGCAATGCGACAATTCGCACCTCACTTCCCGCATGCCCATGGCCCTGATTCCCTACGCCCTCACCCGCCCTTTCCTCTTCGGCCTGGACCCCGAGCAAGCCCATGAGCTGACCCTGGGCAGCATTGCCAGGCTGCAGAACACGCCGGCGCAGTGCCTGTGGTCGCAGACCCGGGTGGCCGATCCGGTGACGGTGGCGGGGCTGAAGTTCCCGAATCGCATCGGCCTGGCCGCCGGCCTGGACAAGAACGGCCGCTGCATCGACGGCCTGGGCGCGATGGGTTTCGGCTTCATCGAGGTCGGCACGGTCACGCCCAAGGGCCAGCCGGGCAATCCGAAACCGCGCATGTTCCGTCTACCCGAGGCTAAAGGGCTGATCAACCGGCTGGGCTTCAACAACGAGGGACTGGATGCTTTTCTGGCCAATGTGCAGCGGGCGCGCAGCTTTCGCGCCGCTGGCGGCCTGATCGGTCTGAACATCGGCAAGAACGCCGCCACGCCGATCGAGAACGCGGTCGATGACTACCTGATTTGCCTGGACGGCGTCTACCCGCACGCCGACTATGTGACGGTCAATATCTCCAGCCCCAACACCAAGAACCTACGCGAGCTGCAGAGCGACGACGCGCTGGACGCGCTGCTCGGTGCCGTGCAGCAGCGCAAGACGGCGCTTGCCCAGAAACATGGCCACTCGGTGCCCATCTTCGTGAAGATCGCCCCCGATCTGGACGAGGCGCAAGTCGCGGTGATTGCGGCCACCCTGCTGAAGCACCAGATCGATGGCGTGATCGCCACCAACACAACGATCGCCCGCGACGCAGTCAAGGGCATGCCCCATGCCGAAGAGATGGGGGGGTTGAGCGGCAAGCCGGTGTTCGAGGCCAGCAACCGGGTGATACGCCTGCTGCGTGCGGCACTGGGCCACAACTACCCCATCATCGGTGTCGGCGGTGTGCTCAGCGGCGACGACGCGCGGGCCAAGATCGCGGCCGGCGCCGACCTGGTGCAGGTCTATACCGGCTTCATCTACCGCGGGCCGGAGCTGGTGCCCGAGTGCGCGCGTGCCTTGAAGCACGCGTGAATCCAGCCTGACAGGCTAGAAGCAATCGAACGTGGGCAGGGCCGCATCGGCATCGCGGCAAGCCTGCAGGAACAGCGCCAGCCCCGGGTCGCCGTTCCACAGCGTGTAGCGCCGGCGACCATACTTTGCCGCCATCTGCTCGCCCTGCTGCGCGGCATGCATCGCGAAGGCGCGGGCGTGTTCCAGCCATCGCTCGTCACCGCTGCGGCGGTAGAGCTTCAGCAAGGCATAGCCATTGCCGGCCGTGCCATGGCACAGGCCCGGGCCCTTGATCAGCGGCCCTGTGGCCCAGACCAGCTCGCCGGCGGCCAATAGCAGCTCATCCAATTCGGCGTGTGCCGGGGCCCCGGCCAGCCGGCAGATGATGCCCGGCGCGCCATGGCAGTCCTGCACCAGGGGCAGCTTGGCACCGTTCTGGGCCGCATAGGGCGTGGTGGGCCAGTTCACCCGGCCCTTGGCATCACGCAGCGCCGTGCGCGCCAGGATGGCCACCGTGCGTTCGAGATAGCCCTGCACCAGGTCCGGCGGCAACCGGTGCGCGCCGCGCAGCACCGGGAACACATTGCCGACCAAGCCGTGGGCGGCGCCGAGGTACTGGCTCTTGCGGCCGTACAGATCCTGCGTCCACTGCCAGACGCCAAGCTCGGCATCAAAGGTCATGCTGTCCCAGACGATTTGCACCGCCTGCTGAAACAGCGCCGGCCAGCGCGCATCGTCGCTGGCTTCGGCCATGAACAGCGCCGCCAGCATGCTGCCCGGCGAGCCCAGCAGCGACTCCAGTGCCGGGTGGTGCAGATTGGCCTGCACACTGGCGTAGAGCGCATCGGCCACAGCCTCGCTGCGTTCGCACTGCCACTGCATCAGCAGCAGGCCGGTCTCGCCCATCAGCCAGGACGTCTGCCCCATGCCCCATTCGTCGGTGAAGACATGGCTGCGCTCAGGCAGGGAGGCGATGGTCGCGCCGAAGTCCTGCTCGAAGGTGATCGCGCCGAGGCGCCTCAGGCGCTGCAACGCCCAGATCACGCCGCCGGCGCCGAAATACAGATTGGCGCGCGGCAGATCCGCCTCGTTCGAGTCCAGGTCCAGCGGGTGGTTGGGCCACAGATCCCGCGACGAAAAGGCGGCCAGCAGATCGTCGGCAATGCCTTCGATCTGCGCTCGGGCCGCGTCGTCGCTCCAGGGCAGCCCCACCAGGGGCTCATGCCTGGACGGGTCGTACAGCACTCAGTGCCCGCCCGGCCGCCCGAAGGGCGCTGAGCGCCCCCTCGGGGGGCAGTGACCGAAGGGAACGTGGGGGTGCTTCACTCTAGATCAACGGCACGCCGGTCTTGCCCTGCACTTCCTCGCGGCTCACGCCTTCGGCGAGTTCCACGAGCTTCAGGCCCTGCGGCGTCACGTCCATCACGGCCAGGTCGGTGATGATGCGGTTGACCACGCCCACGCCGGTCAGCGGCAGGGTGCAGCTGGGCAAGATCTTCAGGTCGGTGGTGCCGTCCTTCTTCTTGGCCACATGCTCCATCAGCACGATCACGCGCTTGACGCCGGCCACCAGGTCCATCGCGCCGCCCATGCCCTTGACCATCTTGCCCGGGATCATCCAGTTGGCCAGATCGCCCTTCTCGCTGACCTGCATGGCGCCGAGGATGGACAGATTGATCTTGCCGCCGCGGATCATCGCGAAGCTGTCATGGCTGCCGAAGATGCTGGAGCCAGGGATCGTCGTCACCGTCTGCTTGCCGGCGTTGATCAGGTCGGCGTCGACCTCGTCCTCGGTCGGGAACGGGCCGATGCCCAGCATGCCGTTCTCGCTCTGCAGCCAGACTTCCTTGTCGGCGGGCACGAAATTGGCGACGAGCGTCGGGATGCCTATGCCCAGATTGACGTAGAAGCCGTCTTGCAGTTCCTGCGCCGCGCGGGCCGCCATTTGGTCTTGTGTCCAGGCCATGATCAGGCTCCCTTCTTCTCGGTGATGGTCTTCTTTTCAATCCGCTTTTCCGGATGGGCGTTCACCACGATGCGATGCACGTAAATGCCCGCCAGGTGTACATCGTCCGGATCGATCTCGCCGACCTCGACCAGTTGCTCGACCTCGACCACGGTGATCTTGCCGGCCATGGCCACGGCCGGGTTGAAGTTGCGCGCCGTGCGGCGGAACACCAGATTGCCGCTCTTGTCGGCCTTGAAGGCCTTGACCAGGGACACATCGGGCAGCAGCGCATGCTCCATCACATAGGTCGAGCCGTCGAATTCGCGCAGTTCCTTGCCGTCGGCGACGATGGTGCCCACGCCGGTGCGGGTGAAGAAGGCCGGAATGCCGGCGCCGCCGGCGCGCAGCTTCTCGGCCAGGGTGCCCTGGGGCGTGAATTCCAGCTCCAGCTCACCGGCCAGGTACTGGCGCTCGAACTCCTTGTTCTCGCCCACATAGCTGGAGATCATCTTCTTGATCTGGCGGGTTTCCAGCAGCTGGCCCAGGCCGAAACCATCGACACCGGCATTGTTGGAGATCACCGTCAGGTTCTTGGCGCCGCTGTCGCGCAGCGCCGCGATCAGGGCCTCGGGAATGCCGCAGAGGCCGAAACCGCCGACGGCCAGCAACTGGCCGTCCTGGGTGATGCCTTCCAGCGCGGCAGCCGCGCTGGGATAGAGCTTGTTCATCGTTGTCTCCGGTAGAGGTATTCGTGCGTGAAGCAAAACGCGCCAAAGCGTACACCGGAACGCCGGCGCAGAGCAGTAGGTAGATTTGACTAAGGTGCGGCCCTGGGCCGGCTATGCTTCATTTCCCGCTTCCCCGGCCCACGGCCCGCTCACCATGAATGCAGCTCAGCTACAGGAACAAATTCCTCGCATCTTCGCCCCCTGGATCACCGCCATGGGCCTGGAGGTGCTGGAGACAGGCCCCGGCCGGGTGTTGCTGAAACTGCCGGTCAAGCGCGAGTTCGTCCATGTTGGCGGCGTGATGTGCGGCCAGGCGGCGATGGCCGCGGCCGACACGGCCATGGTGCTGGCGATGATGGTGGAGCTGGGCGAGTTCCGGCCCATGACCACGGTGCAGCTGCAGACCAGCTTCTTGCGCCCGGTCTCCGGCGACCATTGCCTGGTCACCGCCACCGTGCTGCGCAGTGGCAAGACCCTGGCCTTCGGCAGCATAGACATTGCCAACCCCGATGGTCGGCTGGCCGCGCAGGCGACCACGACCTACGCCCTGCTCTGACCTGGCCGATGACGCTCGACTACCGCACCGCCTTCGAGATGGCGCCCATCGGCCTGGTGCTGTCGCGCAAGCGGCTGATCGTCGATTGCAACCGCCAGCTGCTGGCCATGTTCGGCACCGAGCGCGAGAACCTGATCGGCCAGAGCTTCGAGGTGCTCTACCCCAGTTTCGCCGAGTTCGAGCGCACCGGCGAGCGCATCGTCGCCACTCTGGATGCGGTGGGCTCCGAGGGTTTTTACGCCGATGACCGGGTGATGAAGCGCGTCGGCTCGGGCCAGATGTTCTGGTGCCATGTGTCGGGCCGCGCCCTGGACCCGGCCGACCCCCACGCCGAGGGCATCTGGAGTTTCGAGGACCTGTCGGCCAAGCGCCAGCTGAAGGTCGAGTTGACCGCCCGGGAGCGCGAGATCGCCGCGCTGCTGATCGAGGGTCTGACCAGCAAGCTGATCGGCAAGCGGCTGGCCATCAGCCCACGCACGGTGGACATCTACCGCGCGCGGCTGATGAAGAAGTACGCCGCGGCAACGACGCCGGAGCTGGTCAACAAGCTGCTGTCGGCGTGAACGCTGCCACCTTCAATTGCCCTTGGGCTTGAAGGCCTCGCTGATGCGGTTGCGTTCTGCCTCCATCGCCTCGGGCGACAACACCTTGACGCCGGTGCCCGGCTCTCTCGAGCGCTTGGCGATATTGCTGCCGGTGGTCCGCTCGGGCGGCTCATAGGGCTCGGCCTTGGCCACCTGGGGGCTGGCCTCGGGCACGCTGCTGCAGGCCGGCAGGCCCAGGCAAAGCGGCACGGCCAGTATCAATAAAGATGTCTTGCTGAACGACATGGATTCTCCCTGTTAGGGCGCGGCCCGCTAACGGGGCCGCTGCACCAAGCGCATTGTGTGCAAGAGCGCTTGTCAAGGGGCTGAGGAGAATCCCTGGTCAGGACACCGCCGCGCGCAGCCACTCCGGCAGCGGCACCGACTTCTGCTGCGGGAAGTCCACCCACACGGTGGTCGCGCCGCCGGCGGCATAGATCACGCCGGGTTCATCGACCCGCTCCAGCGTGATGTAGGTGTCGAAACTGCTGCGGCCCGGGTTGCAGGCGTAGTGCCTGGCGACGATCTCGCCCGGATACTCCAGCTGCTTGTAGAAATTGCAGAAGGCATTGGCGATCACCGGGCCCTGGCCCGAGGGGTCGGGTGCGCCGCCCAGCTCATGCAGCCACTGGATGCGCGAGATCTCCAGATAGCGGAAGTAGACCGTGTTGTTGACATGGCCCATCGCATCCATATCGCCCCAGCGAATGGGGATACGCATCTCGTGGACCAGCTTTTTCTGTTCCGGAATGTCGATGCGCATGGTGCTATCGGCTGACGCCGAGCTCGGTGTACAGCCGCTCGACCAGCGCTCGCAGGTCCTCGACCTCGCGCGTCAGCCGGTCCTGGTTCGCCTTCAGGGCAGCCAGTTCGCTGGCGGCGACAAAGTCCTCGGGTGCGGCGCTGGTGAGGATCTGACTGACGTCGATGGCACCACACAGCAGATGCATCCAGCGCGACTCGCGGGCACCTGGCGCCCGCGGCAGCTTGATGACCAGCGGCCCGCCTTTTTCGGTGCTGCGCTCGGCCAGCTCGTCCAGAAAACCCTCGACCGAGGACACATCGGCGAAGCGGTGCAGGCGCTCGGTGTTGGCACGCAACTCGGCGCTGGTCTGCGGGCCGCGCAGCATCAGCAGCGCCAGCACAGCGACCGACTGCGAGGGCAGGCCCATCACCCGGCCCATATTGTGTTCGTAGCGACTGACCCGCGAGCCGCTGGACTCGAAGGCCAGGTTCAGGCCCTTCAGCGCATCGACGGCGACCTGCACCTCGGCATCGGTGGCGTTGAGCACCGGGTCACGGGCAGTCTTCTGGTTGCAGCCGGCGACCAGCGAGTTCAGCGACAGCGGATAGCTGTCGGGCACGGTATGGGCTTTTTCGATCAGCACGCCCAGCACGCGCGCCTCCAACAATGACAACTCGCGCATCGTCTTAAACGGCGAAGCCGTCGTCGGCCTGAATCACCGCGCCGTTGATGAAATGGCTCTCCTTGGCGCACAACATCATCAGCACCGCGTCCAGATCCTGCGGCTGGCCGACGCGCTTGCGCGGCAGCATGCTGATCAGCTTCTGGCCCTGCTCGGTGGCCCAGTGGTGGTGGTTGATCTCGGTGTCGATATAGCCCGGGCAGATGGCGTTCACATTGATCCCGTACTTGCCCCACTCCAGCGCCATCGCGCGCGTCATGTGGATGACGGCGGCCTTGCTCATCGCATAGACGCCGATCTGGCTCAGCGCGCGCAGGCCGGCCATAGAGGCGATGTTGACGATGCGTCCGCCCAAGTACGTGCCAGGTGCCGCGCCGCGCGCCCGCGCCAGCATCCGTTTGCCGACCTCCTGGGCCACGAAGAAGGCGCCCTTGGCGTTGGTGTCCATCACGTAGTCGTAGTCGTCGGGGCTCACGTCGACGAGCTTCTGCGTCGTGCTGACGCCGGAGTTGTTGATAAGGATGTCCAGCGTGCCGACCTCGGTCTCGGCATGGGCCACGGCCGACTTGATGCTGTCGTGGTCGGTGACGTCGAGCTCGACCACATGGGCGTCGCCGCCGCCGGCCTCGATTTCGGCGCGCAGGGTCTTCAGCCTCTCGGTGCGGCGACCGGCCAACACCACGGCCGCGCCGGCATGGGCCAGGACCTTGGCGAACTGCGTGCCCAGGCCGCTGGAAGCGCCCGTCACCAGGGCCACGCGGCCCGATAGATCAATGCTGTAGCTCATGATGTTTTTGGGGTTGGATAGCTTGCTTTCACGATAGCACGAAGCCATTGCGGCCACGCCAGAAACGGCCCGGCCGCGGGGTGCCTCGCACAAAAGCACGATCGTTCTATTTTTGCCGCTTTCCCCGCTAGAATGCCGCGCAAGCCTTCACCGGCAGCCCCTCAAGGAACTCCATGACAAACCAGGAACTGATTGCGCAGTACGGCCCCCGTGAAGCGATGGAATACGACGTCGTCATCGTCGGCGCCGGCCCCGCCGGCCTGGCCACCGCGATCCGGCTCAAGCAGCTCGCCGCAGC
Source organism: Burkholderiaceae bacterium (assembly GCA_018780645.1). Taxonomy (GTDB): domain Bacteria; phylum Pseudomonadota; class Gammaproteobacteria; order Burkholderiales; family Burkholderiaceae_C; genus Paucibacter. The sequence goes on along the minus strand of JADMJJ010000085.1, from coordinate 26,561 downwards.
CAAGGGCGCGGAGGTATCGGTGGTGGTGCTGGAAAAGGGTTCCGAGCCCGGTGCGCACATCCTGTCCGGCGCGGTGATGGACCCGCGCGGCCTCAATGAGCTGCTGCCCAACTGGAAAGAGCTGGGTGCACCGCTGAACCAGCCGGTGACCAGCGACGACATCCTCTTCCTGAACGAAACCGGCAGCACCCGCACGCCCGATTTCCTGGTGCCGGAGTGCTTCCACAACGAGGGCAACTACGTCATCTCGCTGGGCGCCGTGACCAAGTGGCTCGGTGAGCAGGCCGAGGGCCTGGGCGTCGAAATCTTCCCGGGCTTCACCGCCGCCGAAGTGGTCTATGGCGAGGACGGCGCGGTGCGCGGCGTGGCCACCGGCAATCTGGGCGTGGGCAAGGACGGCCAACCCCATGACGGCTTCCAGCTGGGCATGGAGTTGCACGGCAAGTACACGGTGTTCGCCGAGGGCGCACGTGGCCACCTGGGCAAGCAGCTGATCGCCAGATTCAAGCTCGACGCGGGCCGCGATCCGCAGACCTATGCCATCGGCATCAAGGAGCTGTGGGAAGTGCCCGCCGACAAGGCCCAGCCGGGCAAGGTGGTGCACACCGCCGGCTGGCCCCTCACCGACGACAGCTTCGGCGGTGGTTTCCTCTACCACCTCGAAGGCAACAAGGTCACCCTGGGCTATGTGCTGGGACTGGACTACCAGAACCCCTGGATGAGCCCCTTCGAGGAAATGCAGCGCTGGAAGACCCACCCCGCCATTCGCGCGCATATCGAAGGCGGCAAACGCATCGGCTATGGCGCCCGCGCCATCAACAACGGAGGCCTGCAGGCCCTGCCCAAGCTGGTGTTCGCCGGCGGCTGCCTGGTCGGCTGCGATGCCGGCACCCTGAACGCCTCGCGCATCAAGGGCAGCCATGCAGCCATCAAGACCGGCATGCTGGCTGCCGAGGCCGCCTTCGACGCCTTGCAGTCAGGCCGCGCGCAGGACGAGCTGAGCGCCTACCCGGTGGCCTTCGCGCAGAGCTGGCTGCATGCCGAGCTGGAGCGCACGAAGAACTTCAAGCTCTGGTTCAAGAAGGGCAAGCTGATCGGCAATCTGATGACCGGCATCGAGCAATGGCTGCTGCCCAAGCTTGGCGTCAAGGTGCCGCCCTGGACCCTGCACGGCACGAAGCCCGACCATCTGGCCCTGCGTCCGGCGGCCGAGATGCCCAAGATCGACTACCCGAAGCCCGACAACAAGCTAACCTTCGATCGCCTCAGCTCGGTCTTCGTCAGCAACACCAATCACGAAGAGAACCAGCCGGCGCACCTGACCTTGAAGGACTCCGGCGTGCCGGTGGCCATCAACCTGGCGCAGTACGCCGGGCCCGAGAGCCGCTACTGCCCGGCCGGCGTCTACGAGTTCGTCAAGAACGCCGACAACAGCGACCGCCTGCAGATCAATGCGCAGAACTGCGTGCATTGCAAGACCTGCGATATCAAGGACCCGACACAGAACATCGTCTGGGTCACGCCCGAGGGCGGTGGCGGGCCGAACTACGCGGGGATGTAAGGCCCAGGCGTCAGGCCTGGCCCGCCAGCAGTTGCTGGCGCAGGGCCAACCGCAGCACCTTGCCCATGCGGTTGCGCGGGAGTTGCTTGAGCAGGTGAAAGTGCACCTGGCCAAAGATCTTCAGCTGATCGTTGGCCGCCGCCTGCAGTTCTGCCTGGCTCAGCGCTCGGCCGGACTCGATGGCGATGTGCACCTCGTCATCGGCGCCGGCCTTGGGCAGCGACAGCAGGCACACCGCATCGACCTCCAGCCGGGTCTGCAATGCCGCCTCGATCGGTGCGGTGGCGATCTTGTTGCCCAGCACATTGATGACGTCGGTGACACGTCCGCACAGGGCCAAGCGACCGTCCGCATGGAACACGGCCAGATCCCCGGGGTAGAAATAGCCGTCGCGGAAGAATTCCCGCGACGCCGCCTCGTCGCCCAGATAGCCGTTCACGCCATCCAGTATGCGGATACGCAGCAGCCCGACCTGCCCCGCTGCCAGCGGCTGGTCAGCTTCATCCACCACCTGCGCCTCGCGCGCCGGGTGGACGCGGTGCCAGGCCAGATCGTCCAGCTTCTCGACCAGCGTGGCACCCACCGTCAGCGCCTCGGTGGAGGCCAGCACGGTGTAGACCTGCCGTGTCAGCCGCTGCTGCAGCGCAGCCACCAGGGCCCGAGGCATGGCGCCCCCGGTGACCAGCAAGCGCATCGCGTCATTGCGGCGCAGCGGCAGCTCCGGGTCGCCCACAAACATCAGCGTCATCGGCGTGGCAAACACATGGGTCAGCGGCTGCGACAGCAGAGGCTCGTGAAAGTCCCGCCACTGCTGGAACACCACCGTCGCTCCCCGGTGCCAGCTCAGCAGCGGCCAACGGTAGCCACCCGCCGTCCACAGCGGGAAGTCGCGCACAAAGACCAGCGATGAGGCATCGATGCCGTTGATGTCGGCGTGCAGGTCCAGCGTGCTCGTCTCCACCGCCGCATCGCGCAGAATCTTCTTGTAGGCACCGGTGGTGCCAGAGGTCTGGATGATGTGGCCCGCAGCGTGCGCTGTTGAGCCTGGCCATGCCGGCTCGTCGATCACCGTGGCGTTGCCGAGATCCTCGGGCACCTTGATCCAGGCCCAACCGGTTCGGAGGGTCAGCGCCGCAAGGTTCGGCGGGTTCTCCCCTGCCCAGCTCACCACGCAGCGAATGTCGTCGAGCCCAAGCCCGTCAATCTCCTGGGCCGACGCGACCGATACCGTGGTCAGCCCCAGATCGCGCAGGGCGATGCCCAACACCCAGGCCTGGGCCAGGTGCTCGACGCACAACACGGCCACGCCGGGCGCGGACGGATGCCGGGCAGGCGCAAGCTGCTGCGACAAGTATCCGCGGGCCTGCAACAGGCGGTGGACAAATTCGGCATAGCTCCAAGCCACACCGTTGTGGACAAGGGCGGGCTGTTGCGGCGCGGCTTGCGCCTGGGCCATGATTCTTTCTATCAGCACTGAGCTTCCTGATCGATGGGCCGGGGCGCGATCCGCATTTCGGCAGAAAGACTATAAACCCCGCGCAGCCGGCCTAGCGCGGACCGGCTGCCATTGCCGGTGGCACCGTCGCCCCGCCGGTGCCCGTGGCGAAGAGCTCGCCGTCCTGGTTCAGCATCCAGCCCGTGCGCATATCGTTGAACTGGATGCCGGCGGATGAGACGAACGGCACCGCGCGCTGGGTCCAGGTCTTGCCCCCGTCCTGGGTGAAATTGATCTGGCGGCGATTGGGCGTATGCACCCAGCCATGCTGGGCGTCAAAGAAGCCGATCACGTTAACGGCCTCGTCGTCAATGGCAAGCTCGGCCCTGGCCCAGGTGCTGCCGCCATCGCTGGACTGCAGCAACGCCGTGCTGCAAACCCAAGGCAGATGTGATCCCTGCGAATCGCAGGCCAGCAGGCTGGCCCAGGCCCCCGCCTCTCCGGCGAGCGCGAGCCGGTAGTCCAGCGACTTATAGCCTGATGTAACGAGGTTGCTGGGCAGGGAAGCGGTGGTCCAGGTCTTGCCACCGTCGCGGGTCTTGTAGCTGGTCGAGCGAGAGACGGCCACCCCGTTCAGCTCATCTCGAAAGCTGAGCGCCGTCGCGGCTGGCGGACAGCTGTCGCCCTGACAGATTGCGATCCATGATTCGCCGCCATCACGCGTCGTCGACATGCCCGTGGCGCTGCGCGCCCAGCCGAACTTCGCGTTCATGAAGTTGAAATCGTACAAGCTGGCGGCGACAGGCAGTTCCTGCCAGGTATCACCGCCGTCGATGCTGCGCTTCAGGCTCTGGCTCGGTAACCAGGCATCGAAACTGCCGCTGAGCCAGACAGTGCCGCCATCGCCGCTGCGCAGGAGTTTTGCTGCGGTTCCCGCAGTGCCTTGCAACTTGGTTGCCCAGGTACGGCCGGCGTCCGTGCTCAGGCGCAGGGCCCCCTTGTCCGTGATGGCCAGCAGGCGCGTACTCGTCAGTGCCAGGAACGACTTCAGCACTGCAGACTCGTTGGGCGTCTGGCCGACGATCAGCCGCCAGCTTTGGCCGTGGTCTTTCGAGCTGTAGACGCCCGGGTTATCCGGCCAGCCCCAGCTGATCAGCGTGTTGACGTCAATCTGCTGAAACTTGGGGTAAGGGTAGGTGTAGGCCGGGCGGTCCGCGTCGAATGCCTGATTGGGAACAGGTGAATTCATGGACTGCCAGGTCGCACCGCCATCCCCGCTGATCATGGCACCAAGCCAGGTTGGCACCACGATGACGTTGTAGGACAGCACCGTGACGTCGGTGTAGTTGTACTTCACGACCGGCGGCTGCGCCACGAACGTTTGTCCGCCATCCACGCTGCGAAACAATCCACCCCCCAGCCGCGCCAGATAGGCGTCGGGGCCGATCTGGTACAGCTTGGAGGCGCCGTAGTTCATCGGGAACGAGACTCTGAGCGGAACCCATGTCGAGCCGCCGTCCCGCGAACGCCAGAGCGTGTAGAAACCATCCCCTACCTCGAACACAGACAGGTACTGATTGTCATGGGCCACGAAAATCAACCTTGCGCCAGCACCAACCGTGAGTCCGGTTGGATGGAAGCTGGTGCCCAAGTCAACCGAGCGAGATACCCGACCCTCGTCAACCCGCCAAAGCGTACCGTCAGGCTGCGCCCACTGGACCTCGGGATCAATGGGCAACCAGGAGGCGCCTCCGTCGCGGCTGACGAAGGCGGGTCTTTCTGGGTTGTCGGTTTCGTAGCCAATGAGGCCGAGGCGGCCCTGCACGATAAATTCGCCTAGGTATTTTGTGTGTTCTCCGGGGACTTTGACATAGCTGCTGCCAATCAGCCTCCAGCTTGCGCCTCCATCGCTTGTGTAGTGCAGGTTGCCATAGTTGGAATGGGCCCAGGCGGTTGATCGGTCGAAAATCAGCACTCTGTCAAACTCGAATTCCGCTTGAGTGACCGTGGCGCCGCCGATTTGCTCAATCCAGGAGGCGCCGCCGTCTGTGGTGCGGAGTATCTTGCCCTTCTCGCCGACCGCCCAACCTGCCGCCGCATCAGCAAAGCGCACAGCGACGAGTTCGGCGCGCTGCTCCTTCGGGTAGACACGGCACCAGCCGCCTTGTTGGGCCTCGTCACAGCTGAGGCCAGTCAGATGGGACTTGTTGTCCAGCGAGACACTGAACGTGGCCGAGCGGCTCTGGCCGGCCGAGTTGCTGATCTTCAGCTCGACCTTGTAGTCACCTGCCTTGGCGTACTTGTAGCTGGGCTGGGGCAGCGCGCTGCTGCCGCCATCGCCAAAGGTCCAGGCATAGTTGATCCCGGCGACGCTGGTGTCGTTCGACGGCTTGAACTGGAACGTTGCCTCGATGTCGGTTGCCGCCGTCGCGGTTGTGATGGAAACGCTGTCTGGCAGCGCCGCCGGCTGCGGCTGGGGCGGCGTCGGCGGGCTGTCGCCACCACCCCCACCGCAGGCGCTCAGTACGGCAAAGCAGACCGAAAGAACGATCGACGACAGCACTCGCCGACCCGCACGGGTCGGTGTTACGGATTCACGCATGAAATCTCCCTGAAACTGGCCCGTTGGGGGCTCTGTGCGACGGAGTGTATCGGGAGTGTGTGGCACTGCACCCGCCGCCGGCAGAAAGACGACGAGCGCGGCCTACGCCCGACTTGACCGAAGGCGGTCAATCGAGTCCACTGAGCTGCCACAGCCCTTTGCAATATCGGCGACTACCATGAACGAGCTTCTTGCCGCCTATCGCTACACCACCAACAACTGGGCCCAGATCCAGGCCAGCAAGGCCTGTGGCTGCTGCAACTGCATGCAGATCTTCCCGCCGGACGAGATCACCGCCTGGGCAGGGCTGGACCTCGACCGGGTGGACGACCCGGCGGCCGTCGAGCAGCAAACCGCCATGTGCCCGCGCTGCGGCAACGAGGCGGTGCTGGGCGACAAGTCGGGCTATCCGATCAATGCGCCCTTCCTGCTGCGCATGAACGAGGCCTGGTTCCAGCGCACGCTGATACGGCCGGCGATCAGGAAGACCTGAGTCGGCCGGGCCTTCATCAGGCCTGCAGGGCGAGGCGCTGCGCGCCCTCGTCGCCCAGCGTGGCCCCGGCAGCGCGCCGTTGCAGCAAGGCCGGCCCGCCCAGGCGCTGCTGCAGATGCTGATCCAGCGCCTGCAGCGAACGGGCGATGTAGCCACCGGCGGCGGGGCGGCTGTGCAGGCGCTGGGCGGCATCATGCCAGCCCAGCAATCGACCGGCATCGTCATGACGCCCTTCGTGGGCGGCCAGCCAGGCCAGCGCCACATGGGCCATCCAGGCCGTGCCGGCGCCACTGAGCGCGGGCAGGCCGTCGCTCAGCGCCACCCGGGTGCCGGCGCTGTCGCCGCTCTGAGCCAGCATCGTGGTCCACACCGCGAGCAGGGCCGGATGCTGGCGCAACTGGCCGGCGGCGCGGATCTCGGTCAGGGTCTGCCGGCCCACCCGCAGTGCCTCGCCCACGGCACCAACATCGTGCTCGGCCAGCATCAGGCCCTGGGCCGCACCCCAGCTCTCGGCCCGGGCCTCCAGGCGCCGGCAACGCGCGAACTCGCTGCGGCAGAAGACCAGATAGTCCTCGCTGCGGCCTGTCAGCCGGGAGCGGTAGCCACGTGCCATGCGGCCGTAGCGCGTCAACAGCTCGCTCCAGCCGGCCTGCTCCCAGCCACTCATGCGCACCAACAGGTCGTCCTGCCCGGTGCCGGCCTGCGCCTGCGTGAACTGGTTCAGCAGATACAGCGAGAAATAGGCCCGCACCGCATCACCGCTGGCCTCGAACACCTGCACCGCGAGGCGTGCCGCTGCGATGCCCTGGGCCGGTGGATAGGCCGAGGCATAGGAGCTGAGCGCCGCCACCACCAGTTCGAAGCCGCCGCGCAATGACTCGTCGGTGCTGCTCAGCGCCTGCCCGCGCAGCTGCTCGCACCAGCTTCGGCCCTCGGTGGCAAAGCCGGCGCGGTGCCACAGCAGGGGCGTATGGCCCAGCAGCCTGAGGCCGGCGTCGGCCGGGGCGGCCTCAGGCTGGGCACAGGCCCAGCGCAGGGCGCCGCGAAGATTGTCGAGCTCGGGCAGGTGGCGGGCGATCCAGTCCAGCGCCGGGTCGCTGAGCGCCCGCGCATCGGCCTGGGCCCAGTAGATGCACATGGCATGCCAGTGGCGCAGCTGCGTGGCGGCCAGCTCGCCGGACTGGCCCAGCTGTTCCAGCGCAAATGCGCGCGGGCTCTCCAGCAGCTTGAAGCGCGACGTGGCGCCGGGCTCAGAGGCGGGTGCGAGCAGGGACTTGTCCACCAGCGCATGCAGCGCATCAAGCACGCCCCAGTCCTCTAACCCGGCGGCTCCGGCCGCGCCCAACTCCTGGTCGCTGCAGACGATCTGCGCGGCGGCCAGACCGAAGCCACCCCTAAACACCGCCAGGCGCCGGAACACGCGGCGCTGCGTCTCGTCCAGCAGCGCATGGCTCCACTGCAGCGCATCGCGCAGGCTGCGCTGGCGCGGCACAGCATTGCGAGCCCCCTGGCTCAGCAGTGCCAACCGGGCGCCCTCGTCATCGCCCAGCAACAGGTCGGCAATGCCATGCACGCCCAGCAGAGGCACGCGCGCGGCGGCCAGCTCCAGCGCCAGCGGCAGGCCGTCCAGCGCGCGGCAGATATCGGCCACCGCCTGCTGCTGCTGAGCCGCCAGCGCAAAACCCGGCATGCGCGCGGCCACCCGCTCGACGAACAATCGCACCGCGCTGCTGCTCATCAGCCGCTGCGTATCGCCATCGTCCGCGGCCGGCGGCAGGCTCAGCGGCTCCAGCCTGAGCAGCTGTTCGCCGGGGATGCGCAGCGGCTCCTGGCTGGTCAGCACGATGCGCAGCGCCGGTGCCTGCGGCAGCAGCGCGGCCAGCAACGGTGCCAGCTGGGGCAGCAGATGCTCGGCGTTGTCCAGCACCAGCAGCAGATGCAGCGGCCGCAGCGCCCGGGCCAGCGAGGCCCCGTCCCCGGCCGCCCCGGCGCCCAGTTGCAGAGTCTGGGCGATGGTGGCGCACAGCAGGGCGTCATCGCTGGATTCCGGCAATAGCCCCGCCAGCTCGACAAACCAGACGCCATCGGACCAGGCCCCGCTCTGGCTATGGGCATGGGCCAGCGCCCAGGCCAGGCGGGTCTTGCCAATGCCGGAAGGGCCGGCCAGGGTCACCAGGCGATGGCCGACCAGCATTTGCGACAGCGCCTCCAGCTCGTCCGCGCGCCCGATCGCAGGTTCGAGGCCCTGCGGCACATTGCCCGCACCTGCCGTCGCCGCTAGCAGCGCCGGCGCGGCAAGCGGCTCGGGCGCGGCACCCGCAAAACGGTAGCCACGCCGCGGCACGGTGGCGATCCAGCGCGGTGCCTTGGGGTCGTCGCCGAGCGCGCTGCGCAGCTCGGCCACCACGGCCTTGATCACTCCCTCGGTGATGAAGCGCCGGCCCCAGACAGCGTCCAGCAGCTCGTCCTTGGTGACCAGCTCGCCGGGCCGGCTGGCCAGCGCCACCAGCAGCTCATAGGCCTTGGGCCTCAGGGGCAAGACCTGGCCATCACGAAGCAGCTGCGCCGCGGCGAGGTCCAGCTTGAAGGGTCCGAACAGCAACGGGACGGCGGACGGCGGGGGACGGGTCATGCCTCGAATGTAGCGGCTGGCACCGGACTGTGACCGAAACGGCACCGTTGCCTGACGACACGGCCGGGCGCCTTGCGAACACTAGCGTCTGTCCATTCACTCCAACCAGGCCAGTCCATGAGCGCCCTCCCCGTACTGCCCAGCGCCTGCGTCTACGCGATCAAGCTGCTGGCCATAGACCCGCAACATCCCGATCGTCTGGCCGGCCGGCTCGAGCATGTGCTGAGCGGCAGGCGCCATGACTTCGCGAATGGCCAGGCCCTGCTGGCCTGTCTGGCATTCGAGCAACAACAGGCGACGCTGGATGCGACGCCCGCCCCCGGCCGCATCACGTCCATCAACCCCTGACCCGAAAAAGCTCACCATGAAATCCAAACACCTGCTCCGCTCCCAGACCGTGCACCGCCTGGCCCTGATCCCCGCCCTGCTGCTGGCCTGCTCCACCGCCCCGGCCGCCACTCGCACCTACTTCGGCGCCAACAACGGCCTATGGGCCACCGGCAGCAACTGGAACCCTGGCGGCGCCCCGACCGGAGGCGACGATGTGTTCCTCGGCTTTCACTCGCCGACGCCGGGCACGATAGACCTGAACGTCAATCTGAATGCCGCCTACGACGCCAACAACAGCCTCAACTCGGTGACGCTCAACTCGTCGGGCATCAACGGCTTCATGATCGTCAACCAGACGAATGCGGCGTCCAAACTGCGGGCCGACACGCTGACGGTGGGCTCGACGTCCATCATGAACCGCTACAACCAGCATGCCGGCGAGGTGAATCTGAACACGCTAAATGTCGGCAAGGCCTCGACCCAGAACTTCTACAACCTCTATGGCGGCAGCATAGGCGCCTGGGACCTGAACATAGGCGTCGCCGGTGGCGGCACCTTCACCCAGACCGGCGGTACGGTCTACAACCAAGGCCAGTACTACCAGGGCGGCTACGGCTTTCCTGGCGGCTACTCACCGGCCTATCTGAACCTGGGCATGGAGACCGGCAGCTCCGGCACCTACGCCATGTCGGGCGGCGTGCTGGCCGGCGACACCATCACGGTGGCCCTCAAGGGCACCGGCAACTTCAACCAGAGCGGCGGCGTGGTCACGGCCAGCTCGGTCTATGTCGGCGATGGCCTGGCACAGGGCAGCTACTCGCTGGGCGGTGGATCGTTGAGCATGAGCCAGTTGGTCGTCGGCGGACTGGGTGTCTTCAATCTGCAAAACGGCGGCACCCTGGTCGGCAAGATCACGGTGTCGAGCGGTGGCCTGTTCAATATGCAGGGCGGCGGCTTCTCCCAGGCTGCGGTGGTGGACCTCGACGGCACCTTCCGCCTGAACGGCCACAACGCCAATCTGGCCGAACTCACCGGCACCGGCGTGATTGAAGGCGCCACCGGCAACGCCACGCTGTATCTGACCCATGACGGCGGTGTCAACCATGCGCCGACGACCTTTGCCGGGACGATACAGAACGGTGCCAGCGGCGTGCTGAGCCTGGTCAAGGCCGGGCCCGACGCGCTGATACTCGACGGCACCAGCACCTACACCGGGCTGACCACGGTGCAGACAGGCACCTTGCGCGCCGGCAACAACGGCAGCTTCTCGGCCGCCAGCAGCCACATCGTCAACGGCGGCATGCTCGATGCCAATGGCAAGGACGTCAAGCTGGCCGCGCTCAGCGGCAGCGGCGGCATCGTGGCCGTCTCGACCGGGTCCATTACCTTCGGCTCGGCCAATACCAGCAACACCTACAGCGGTGCCGTCACCGGCAGCGGCAAGCTCAACAAGGTCGGCTCCGGCCAGTTCACGATGGCCGGCGGCGGCGACTTCACCGGCCTGATCGACGTGCTGGCCGGCAGTCTGCGCATCGGCACGCTGAATGGCGCTCCGGTCAACAGCAGCGTGCAGCTGAGCGGTGCCGGCGCGGCCCTGCACATCGGCTTCGACCAGAGCTTCGCCGCCCTGTCCGGCGCGTCGGTCTCCAGCCTCAACTTCACCGCCGGCAGCACGCTGGGCGTGGGCAACGGCAACGCCGACAGCGTCCTGCAGGGCGCGTTCAACGGCACCGGCACGCTGGCCAAGAACGGCACAGCCCTACTCACCATCGGCTACGGCGTGACGGATACCACCAACCACAACACCAGCACCGGCGTCGGCATGACCGTGAACGCCGGCACCCTGGCCTTCAACAAGGCCGTTGGCACCAACGCGCTGGGCGGGGCACTGCAGATCAACGGCGGCATCGCGTCGCTGGCGCGCAGCCACCAGATGGCCGACAGCAGCGTCGTCACCCTGAGCGGCGGCGCGTTCAATCTGAACGGCTTCAGCGAAACCATCGGCGGCCTGGCCGGTAATGGCGGCAGCGTCAACCTGGCCGGCGGCAGCTTGACGGTGGCCCAGGCCGGCAACGGCAGCTACGGCGGCCTGTTGGCCGGCGCGGGCAGCTTCATCAAGAACGGTGCCGGCGAGCTGGTTCTCACTGGCGCGTCGGGTTTCAGTGGCAGCTTTGCCGTCAATGCCGGGCGTCTGGTGCTGCAGGGCAACTCGAACGGCACCGGCTATCAGGCCGGCAATGGCGCCACGCTGCGCTTCGAGAATGGCGTGATGGCGCTGGGCAGCGGCGCGGTGGTGGTGGCCACCGGCGGCGCGGCGGAGTACAGCAACGCCACCGTCAACAACGGCTTTCTGCGCGGCCCGGGCACCCACACCTTGATGGCCGGCAGCAGCAATGCCTTCAATGCCGTCACCACCTACAACAGCACCACCCTGCAGCAGCTGGGTGCGGCCCAGTTCAGCAACTTCAGCAACGGCGGCAAGCTGGTCAACGGCGCGGCCGCCAGCATCAACGGCGGAGGCAACACCAGCAGCGGCAGCATCCTGGTCAACAGCACCCTGTCCACGGTGGACTTCACCAGCGACGGCGTGATCAAGGTCAACAGCGGCGGCACGCTGGCCAATAGCGGCGGCGCGATGGTGCTCGGCGGCGGCTCGCGCACCTATGTCTACGCCGGCGGCACGATGAGCACGGCCAGCGGCACGACCTTCGAGCTGAACGGCGCGCTGCTCGTCAACAACGGCAAGATGAGCGGCCGCACCAATGTCAACTTCGGTAGCGTGCTGCATGGCTCCGGCGTGTTCGGCGCCGTCAACGTGACCGAGGGCGGCACCTTCTCGCCGGGCAACAGCCCCGGTCTGGCCATCGTCAACGGCTTCATCATCGGCGAGGGTGGCAGCTACCGCTACGAGCTGAATGACGTCAACGGCGCACCGGGCGTGGGCTACGACTATGTGGACAATCTTGGTGAGCTGACCATCGAGGCCGGCACCACCCCCTCGACCCAGTTCCGCCTCGAGATTGCGACCCTGAATCTGGGCAACACGGCCGGCCAGGCGCTCAACTTCGACCCTAGCAAGCTGCAGGATTTCGTGCTGATACACAGCGCCCTGGGCATCACCGGTTTTGACGCCAATGTGTTCAAGATCGACACCAGCGCCTTCCTGAACCCGATCAACGGAGGCACCTTCAGCGTCTACGCCCAGGGCAATGACCTGATGCTGCACTTCACACCGATGCCTGTGCCCGAGCCAGGCATCGCCAGCCTGCTGCTGGCCGGCATCTGCGTGATGGGCTTTCGGATGCGGCGTGGCAAACCGCACGGCGAAGCCTGAAAACAGGTTAAACCCCGAGTCCCTCCCCGGCCTGGGTGGTGCGGTCGGGGATGTTTTGCTCCCACAATCGCGAAGGGAACCAACAACAGGGAGTTTCGATGACCGTCGCACTTCGGGCAGGCAAGACGCTGCTGCTCAGCATGCTCGTGATCCTCTCGGCCTGCGGGGGCAGTTCGGAGAAGGAGTTGCTCGCCTCGGCCAACGGCTACCTGGCCAAGAACGACACCGCCGCGGCGACGATAGAGCTGAAGAACCTGCTGCAGAAGGATCCGAAATCCGCCGCCGGTCGCTTTCTTTTGGGCAAGGTGCTGCTCCAAACCGGCAATGCGGCAGGCGCCGAGATCGAGCTGCGCCGCGCATTGGAGGCCAGCCATCCCAGGGATGAGGTGCTGCCGCTGCTGGCCGCCGCGATGGTCGCGCAAAGATCCTTTGCGCCCTTGCTGCAGCAGTACGGCAAGGAGGAGCTGAAAGACGGGGCTGCCGCCGCCGAACTGCACACTCAGCTGGCCATCGCCCATCGGGCCGGCCACCAGGCCGGCAAACTCCCGGAAGCGGCCAAGGCCGCCGACGCAGCGATCGAGAGTGCCCTGAAACGCGCACCCGGCTATCCGCCGGCCATCATGCTCAAGGCCCGCTTTGCCGCGGCTCAGGGCGACAGCGCGGCCGCGCTGACCCTGATCGACGCCTTGCTGGCCGCCAAACCCACCCACGCCCTGGCCTGGGGTTTCAAGGGCGATCTGCTGGCCCAGGCCGTGCCCGTCGATGCGGCGGCAGCGATGGCCGCCTACCGCGAGGCGCTGCGCCTGCAACCGGATCTGGCGCAGGCCCATGCGGCCCTGCTGTCAATGCTGCTCGAGCAGCGCGACTTCGAGGCCGCCGACCGCCAACTGCTGGAGCTCAAGAAGGTCCTGCCCCAGCATCCGCAGACCCAGTACTTCGAGGCCGCCCAGGCCTTGCGCAAAGACGATGCCAAACGGGCGCGCGAGATCACCGAGGCCCTGCTGCGCGGCGCGCCGAACAATCCGCATGTGCTGATGCTGGCCGGCCAGGCGGAGGTCAAGCTCAAGGCCATACCCCAGGCAGAGGTATTGCTCGTCAGAGCCGTCCAGGCCGCGCCCAAGGCCGTGCCGCCGCGCAGCCTGCTGGCCCAGCTCTATCTGGGCAGCGGCCAGGCGGACAAGGCCCTGGCCACGCTGAAGCCCTTGCTCGGCGCCGACGAGTCCTCGGATGCCGGCCTGCTGGTGCTGCAGGGTCGGGCGCAGCTGATGTCGGGCGATGCCAAGGCGGCCGAGGCAAGCTTTTCGCGCGCGGCCAAGCTCAAGCCCGACGACAAACGCATTCAGGCCTCGGCTGCGATGGCAAGGCTGGGCCAGGGCCAGGGAGCGGCCGCATTGGGCGAGTTGGAGAGCATCGCCAAGTCCGACGCCGGCACCAGTGCCGACCTGGCCCTGATCAGCGAGCGCATGCGCAAGCGGGAGTTCGATGGGGCGCTGAAGGCCGTTGATGCGCTGGCCGCCAAACGTCCCAAGCATGCCCTGCCCGACCTGCTGCGTGGCCGCATAGCGCTGCAACGCCAGGATAGCGTCGCCGCACGCAAGAGCTTCGAGCAATCCCTGAGCAAGGATGCCAACTTCTTCCCGGCCATCCTCGGCCTGGCCTCGCTCGATGTCAGTGAAGGCAAGCCCGATGCGGCCCGTGCCCGACTGGAGGCCGTGGTGCAGCGCGAGGCGGGCAATGTCCATGCGCAAATGGCGCTGGCCGAACTGACGGCGCGCAGCGGTGGCAGCCAGGATGAGGTCGTCGCCCGGCTCAACGTGGCCATCAAGGCCCAACCCAGTGCCGTGGCGCCACGCGCCGCTTTGATCGACCTCTATGCTTCTGCCGGCGACCCAAAGCTCGCCCTGTCGGCCGCGCAGAGCGCCGTCGCCGCGGTGCCCAACAACCTTGAGCTGATGGACCGTCTCGGTCGCGCGCAGCAACTCGCCGGTGACTTGAACCAAGCCGTCTCGACCTTCAACAAGATGGCCGCGCTGGAGCCCAAATCGCCACGACCCCAGCTGCGCCTAGCCGAGGCTCATCAGGCGGCCAAGGATGGCGTGGCCGCCGCCGCCAGCGTGCGCCGGGCGATGGAGCTGGCACCCGGCAATCTGGATGTGCAGCGCGCCGGCATCGCGCTGGCCATGCGCGAGAAGCAGCCGGCGCAGGCGCTGGCGATTGCCCGGCGGGTGCAGGCGCAGCTGCCCGACGTGCCGCTGGGCTATGTGTTCGAGGCCGAGATCGAGCTGAGCCAGCAGAAGCACGACGCGGCCGCGGCGGCCTTCCGCAAAGCCATGACCAAACCTGGCTCGGCGGAGTTGGCACCCCGCCTGCATCAGGCCCTGCAGTCCGGCAAGAAGACCGCCGAGGCCCAGCAGATGGCCGAGGCCTGGCTGAAGTCCCACCCTGACGACGCGCGGTTCACCCTTCACCTGGGCGACGTCGCACTCGGTCAGGGTCAGCTCGCGCTGGCCGAGGCCCGCTACCGCGAGGTGATCAGGCTGATGCCCGACAACGTGCTGGCCCTCAACAATCTCGCCTATCTGCTGGTCAAGCAAGGCAAGCCCGGCGCCGTGGCCCTGGCGGAAAAAGCGGTCAAGCTGGCCCCGGATCGCGCGGCGCTGATGGACACGCTGGCGCTCAGCTACGCCGACGCCAAAGACTTCAGCAAGGCCGTGGACCTGCAGACCAAGGTCGTTGCCCTCGCCCCAGAGGTGCCCGACTACCGCTTGGGCCTGGCCCGGATGCATGCGCAGTCCGGCAACGCAGCGGCGGCCCGGGTCGAGCTGAAAAAGCTGTCGGCGCTTGGCAAGGGCTACCCGCGGCAGGAGGAAGTGGCGCAGTTGCTGAAGACCTTGGGCAGCTAAGGAAAACCCGAACTCGGACTGTCGGCATTGTTTACGGTGTCGTCGTGCCAAAAAGTAGAAATCTATTGAAATCAAGCACTTGAGTGCTTGGCTCGATTTATGCGTCCAGAGTCAGTGCCTGAGCCTGTTCGTGCTTGGGCACCGAATTGGAACCGCGCCTTGCAGTTGAGCGGTGTCCTCAACCCACCACTCAATCGGGGCCAAAAGAATGAAGAACCTGTTCCTCAAGGCAATCGCGCTCGCTGCTGTTACGGCACTTTCCACCGGCGCCCATGCGGCGCTGGCCTACGACCAGAACGTGACCAATGCCGTGATCTTCGGCGGTGGCAATGCCAACGGCGGCTTCACCGTCGGCACCGGCTCCGGCATCGAGCTCGGCTTGCGCGCCAAGCAGCGCTACGCCCTGCCGGCCAATGTCTTCAACAGCAATGGCGACGGCACCTACGACCATGCGACCGGTGGCTACACGTCCGGTGGCGCTCTCGGCGGCACCCGTGCGGCCTGGAATTTCGAATGGTCGATCAATAGTGGCACGGCCAACATCAGCGCATATTCCTATCGAATCGGGATTGACTACAACGCTGGTTTCGGCACCACTTTCACGACCTTCGATCTGATCAATGACGTGAACCCCAACCCCGCCGCAGGAGGTCTTGCACTGTGGGATCACTCGTTCGGCAACAATGGAACCACCCAAGGTAACGGTACCGAGGCCACCGGCGGCACACTGGCTGCTGCCCTGGCTGACTACAACAGCTTGAAGGCCGCGAACAACCTAGTTCAGAACTCCTGGAATTTGGACTTCTTCGACAACGGTTCCTTCAATCCGAATGCCAATGGCAACTACTCGTTCTTCCTCGAAGCCATAGGTGCCCAAGGCGCTGTGCTCGCCCGCAGTGAGATCACCGTGATCGTCGGCACCGGCGCCGTGCCCGAACCCGGCAGCCTGGCGCTGGCCGGCGTCGCGCTGGCCGGTCTGTTCGCCGCCAGCCGCCGCAAGCGGGGCTGATCGAACGACGCTCGCAGAATGAACAAAGCCCGCTTCGGCGGGCTTTGTTGTTTCTGAAGGGGTCGGCAGCAGTCACCGGCTCTTGCGACGCTCCGTCCAGGCCAGCAATTCGCCGACGATGCCGCGCCGGAATGCCAGCACGCAGAAGACAAAGATCACGCCAATGATCACCGTCACCCAGGCGCCGACGCGGTCGGCCAGGAAGTTCTGCAGGCCGATGATGGTAAAGGCACCGACCACCGGACCGGCGAACGTGCCCATGCCGCCCAGGAGCGTCATCAGCACCACCTCGCCGGACAGCGACCAATGCGCGTCGGACAGCGTGGCAAAGCCCAGCACGATGGTCTTCAGCGAGCCGGCCAGGCCGGCGATGGCCGTGGACAGCACAAAGGCCAGCAGCTTGTAGCGGTCGACGTGATAGCCCAGCGAAATGGCGCGGGGCTCGTTCTCGCGTATCGCCTTCAGCACCTGGCCATAGGGCGAGTGCACGATGCGCATGATGGCCAGGAACACGGCCACGAACACCGCCAGCACGAAGAAATACATCACCGTGTCGTTGGCCAAGGGCAGCACGCCGAACAGGGTGCCGCGCGGCACGCCCTGCAGGCCGTCCTCGCCGCCGGTGAACGGCGCCTGCAGGCAGACGAAGTAAATCATCTGCGCCATTGCCAGCGTGATCATCGCGAAATAGATGCCCTGGCGACGGATGGCGATCAGGCCGACCACCAGGCCCAGCACAGCGGCAATCACCACCCCGGCCAGCAGGCCCATCTCCGGCGACCAGCCGGCGCTGCGCACCAGCCAGCCGGTGACATAGGCCGCGGCGCCCAGATAGGCCGCGTGGCCGAAAGACAGCAGGCCGGTATAGCCCAGCAGCAGATTGAAGGCGCAGGCGAAGATGGCGAAGCACAGCGCCTTCATCATGAACACCGGATACAGGCCGATGAAGGGCGCCGCAATCAGCAGCGCCAGCACCACACCCCAAGCCATGCGGCCCGAATTCTTGGTCGAGCTCATCATTTCTCCTTGCCGAACAGGCCGGCCGGGCGAATCATCAGCACGATGGCCATGATCACGAACACCACGATGCTGGACGCCTCGGGGTAGAACACCTTGGTCAGGCCCTCGACCAGACCCAGCATCACGCCGGTCAGGATGGAACCCAGGATCGAGCCCATGCCGCCGATCACAACCACCGCGAACACGACAATGATCAGGTTCGAGCCCATCAGCGGCGTGATCTGGATGATGGGCGCGGCCAGCACACCGGCCAGCGCGGCCAGCGCGGCGCCGCCCGCATAGGTCAGGGTCACCATCACCGGCACATTGATGCCGAAGGCCTGCACCAGCGAAGGGTTCTCGGTGCCAGCGCGCAGGGTGGCGCCCAGGCTGGTCTTCTCGATCACGAACCAGGTGCCCAGGCAGACCGTCAGCGAGGCCACGACGACCCAGGCGCGGTAATTGGGCAGGATCATGAAGCCGAGATTGGTCGCGCCCTGCAGCGCATCGGGCACCGCGTACTGCTGGCCCGACACGCCGAACTGGTCACGGAACAGGCCCTCGAAGATCAGCGCCAGGCCGAAGGTCAAGAGCAGACCGTAGAGCGGATCCAGCTTGTAGAGCTGCTTGAGCATGGTGCGCTCGATCAGCACGCCCAGAGCGCCCACCACCAGCGGCGCGAGCACCAGCGCCGCCCAGTAGTTGAGGCCGAAGTGTTCCATGCTGACCCAGGCCACATAGGCCCCGATCATGTAGAGCGCGCCATGCGCGAAGTTGACGATGCCCAGCAGGCCGAAGATGACGGCCAGGCCCAGGCTCAGCATGGCGTAGAACGAGCCGTTCACCAGGCCCAGCAGCAGCTGGCCTAGAAAGGCCTGTACCGGTATGCCAAAAATTTCGCTCATGGCGTTTCACTCATGATTCTTCTTCCATGGAGGCAGCCCAGCCCCGCGCGGCCTTGCCGGCCGCGCGAGCGGGGCTCAGGCCCGGCTTACTTCCAGAGCGCGCACTTCGACTCGGCCTTGGTCGTCCAGGCCGCGTCACCCTTGAAGGTCTCGACGACCTTGTAATAGTCCCAGGGCTCGGTGGACTCCTTGGGGGACTTGACCTGCATCAGGTACATGTCGTGCACCATGCGGCCGTCTTCGCGGATGTAGCCGCCCTTGGCAAAGATGTCGTTGACCTTGGTCTTCTTCATCTGCGCCAGCACCTTGTCGGCATCATCGCTGCCGATGGCCTTGACCGCGTTCAGGTAGTGCTGAGTCGCCGAGTAGTCGCCGGCCTGTATCGACGAGGGCATGCGCTTCATCTTCTCGAAGAACTTGCGGCCCCAGGCGCGGGTGTCGGCGTCGCGGTTCCAGTACCAGCTGTCGGTCAGGTACATGCCTTCGGTGGCTTTCAGGCCCAGCGAGTGCACGTCATTGATGAACATCAGCAGGCCGGCCAGCTTCATCGTCTTGGTGATGCCGAACTCATTCGCGGCCTTGATGGCGTTGATGGTGTCGCCGCCGGCGTTGGCCAGGCCCAGGATCTGTGCCTTGCTGCTCTGTGCCTGCAGCAGGAAGCTGGAGAAGTCGCTGGCCGACAGCGGGTGCTTGACCGAACCGACGATGGTGCCGCCGGCGGCCTTGACCACGGTGGAGGAGTCGTTCTGCAGCTGCGCGCCAAAGGCATAGTCGGCGGTCAGGAAGTACCAGGACTTGCCACCCGCCTTGACCACCGCATTGCCCGTACCCTTGGCCAGGGCCACCGTGTCATAGGCCCAGTGCACCGTGTAGGCATTGCACTGCTCATTGGTCAGGGCAGCCGATGCGGCGCCGATCGGAATGAATATCTTCTTCTTCTCCGCGGCCACCTTGGCCATGGCCAGGCTGGTGCCGGAGTTGGTGCCGCCGATCAGCATGTCGACGCCCTGCGTGTCGAACCATTCACGGGCCTTGGAAGCGGCCACGTCGGCCTTGTTCTGGTGGTCCGCGAAGACCAGCTCGATCTT
This sequence comes from Burkholderiaceae bacterium, assembly GCA_018780645.1. Classification (GTDB taxonomy): domain Bacteria; phylum Pseudomonadota; class Gammaproteobacteria; order Burkholderiales; family Burkholderiaceae_C; genus Paucibacter. The sequence goes on along the minus strand of JADMJJ010000085.1, from coordinate 7,270 downwards.
CTTGCCATTGATCGCGCCGCCGGCATCGGCAATCGCCATCTTGATCGCCTCCACGCCGCCCTGGCCGTCGATGTCGGAGTACAGGCCGGACATGTCGGTGATGATGCCGATCTTGATCACATCACCCGACACTTGTGCCTGGGCCGGGCTGAAAGCCGCAGCGCAGGCCAGGGTGGCGGCCGTTGCCAGAGTCGTGAGCTTGTTCAGTTTCATTGCAGTCTCCTGTTGGATGGGGTCAGGTCTAGCGGGGAAAATAGGGGTATCAAACACCCAGCGTCTCGTGCAGCTGGGCCAGGCGGTCAGGCAGCTGGGCCTGGGTGAACTCCTGCAGGATGGAGCCATGCTCCATGACCAGGAAGCGGTCGGCCAGCGGTGCGGCAAAGCGGAAGTTCTGCTCAACCATGACGATGGTGTAACCCTTCTTCCTGAGCATCACCACCATCTCGGCGAGCTTTTGCACGATCACCGGCGCCAGGCCTTCGGAGATCTCGTCCAGCAGCAGCAGGCGCGCGCCGGTCCGCAGGATGCGCGCCACCGCCAGCATCTGCTGCTCGCCGCCGGACAGGCGCGTGCCCTGACTGTGGCGGCGCTCGGCCAGATTGGGGAACATCTCGTAGATCTCCTCGACGCTCATGCCGCCCTTGGCCAGCTCGGGCGGCAGCATCAGGTTCTCCTCGGCCGATAGGCTGGAGAAGATGCCCCGCTCCTCGGGGCAGTAGCCCAGGCCCAGGCGGGCGATGCGGTAGGTCGGCATCTTGATGGTCTCGACGCCGCGCACCTTGATCGAGCCCTTGCGGCTGCCGGTCAGGCCCATGATGGCGCGCATGGTGCTGGTGCGGCCGGCACCGTTGCGGCCCAGCAGGGTCAGGACTTCACCCTCCTGCACCGAGAAATTGACGCCGTGCAGCACATGCGATTCGCCGTACCAGGCGTGCAGGTCGCGGACCTCGAGAAATGCGTCGCTCATCTCAATGCGCTCCCTGGAGTTCTGTGTTGGCGCTGCCCATATAGGCCTCGATCACGGCCGGGTTCTTGGACACCTCGGCGTATGGGCCCTCGGCCAGCGTGGCGCCGCGCTGCAGCACGGTGATGGTGTCGGCAATGCTGGAGACCACGCTCATGTTGTGCTCCACCATCAGCACGGTGCGGTTCGCCGCCACCTTCTTGATCAGCTGGCGGATGCGGTCCACGTCTTCCAGGCCCATGCCCTGGGTCGGTTCGTCCAGCAGCATCAGCTCCGGGTCCATGGCCAGGGTGGTGGCGATCTCCAGCGCGCGCTTGCGGCCGTAGCTCAGCTCGACGGTGACCGAGGGCGCATAGGACTCCAGATCGACAGCGCGCAGCAACTCCATCGCCCGCTCGTTGAGGCTGTCGAGGCAGGACTCGGAGCGCCAGAAGTGGAACGAGGTGCCCAGCTTGCGCTGCAGCGCCACGCGCACGTTCTCCAGCACGGTCAGATGAGGGAACACGGCCGAAATCTGGAACGAGCGGATGATGCCGCGCCGGGCGATGCGGGCCGGGGCCTCGCCGGTGATGTCCTGCCCATTGAACAGGATCTGGCCCGAGCTCGGCGTGATGAACTTGGTCAGCAGATTGAAGCAGGTGGTCTTGCCCGCACCATTGGGTCCGATCAGCGCGTGGATGGTGCCGCGCCGCACCTGCAGGTCCACCTGGTTGACCGCCACGAAACCCTTGAAGTCCTTGGTCAACTTGCGCGTTTCGAGAATATGGTCTGATTTCATGGATTGCTTCCGGTCGAATCACTCGCCGCTTCAACAAAGGGCATGCCGCCCAGGCGTTCGGTCAGCTGGCGCGCCACCTGCATCACCAGCTCGCGGTGGGTCTCGCGCCAGGACTCGTCCAGCCTGGCTTTCTGTATGCACATGCCGACGCCGGCCACGGCCTGGCCCGAGGCGTCGAACACAGGCGCGCCGATGCAATGCACGCCCTCTCGCACGCCCTCGTCGTCGATGCTGAAGCCCTGGGCACGCACCTGGTCCAGCTCGGCGAGCAGTTCGTCCAGCGTTGGCGCCGGCCGGCGGCTCAGGCCAGGCATCGGCTTGCGCCCGAACAGCTCGCGAACGCGCTCGACCGACTGGAACGCCAGCATCGCCTTGCCCGAAGCCGCCAGATGGGCCGGCAGGCGCATGCCCACATTGAAGGCCAGGCCCAGTGGCCGCAAACCATTGCGCGCCGCCACATAGACAACCTCGGTGCCGCTGAGCACCGACAGGATCACCGTCTCCTGCGGCTCATGTGATTCGCTCCACAGGGTGGCGAACTCCTGGGCGATATTGGTGCCGGCGACGAAGGCTTCGGCCAAGGTCATCACACTGGGGCCGATGAAGAAGGCGCCATCGCTCTGGCGGCGCAGATAGCCCAGGGCCAGCAGGGTGTTGCACAGGCCGTGGACGCTGCTCTTGGGCAATTCCAGACTGTCGGCCAGGCGAGCCAGTGACATCGCGGTGCGCTCCTGGGCCAACAGGTCCAGCACGGCAAAGGCACGGGTCACCGCCGGGACCAGGGCCGATCGCTTGGCCGCGGGCACGGCTGATGTGCTGGATGCAGAGGCAGCGACAGGGGACACAAACACTCCGGCTCAGACAGACTGGCACAGCGGTCCGACCGGCGTGACACCGGGCAGACCGAGCGATTTGCAGCGATAGGCAGCTCAAACGGTCAAATGTTCAACCGGCTGAACGCCATTCATCAAACTGAACCGCAGTGTAGGGGGCCAAGGAATCCGGCAAAAGCCGATTTCGCACCAAACCAGGGAAAGTCCGGAGAGTGCTTTCCCCAGTGTGGGCACCGCGGGCACCAGACCGGTGCCGCTTGCTGCAAAAACCTGGCGGGTCAGGTCTTGCCTGCCGCGCCCTGCTCCAGCATCCCCAGCAGCCGGGCCTTGGCGGCCGGCCATTCACTGTCAATCATCGAGAAGTAGACGGTGTCGCGCACCCGGCCATCGGCGCAAACCACGTGGCGGCGGAAGATGCCCTCCTGCGTGGCCCCCAGCCGCGCAATGGCAGCGCGCGAGCGCAGGTTCAGCGCATCGGTCTTCCACTCCACCCGGTGTGCGCCCAGCGTCTCGAAGGCATGGCTCAGCAGCAGGGTCTTGGCCTCGGTGTTGACGCCGCTGCGCTGATGCGAGCGTGCAATCCAGGTCCAGCCTATCTCCAGTCGCCGGTGCTGGCGCTCGATATTGCCGAAGCGCGTGCAGCCTATGACCTGGCCGGTGCGGGCATCCATCTTGGCGAAGGGCAGCGACACGCCGCGTTTTTGCTCGTCCAGCGCCAACTCGACGTAGAGCCGCATCTTGTCGGCACTGTCGAACGGTGTCGGTATCCATTGCCACAGGTCGGGGTCCAGGCCGACGGCGATCAGGCCGTCCAGATGGTCCAGGCTCAAGGGCTCCAGGCGCACGTGACGACCCTGCAACACCACCGGTTCAACAATCATCATCGTCATCATCACAGCCCCAGCTGCTGCATCCAGGCAGCCATCGCCCGCTCCTGCGCAGCGCCTCCGGCAAAGGCCTGCTGGATCCGCGTGCGTTCGGCCGCGCTGCGGTTCTGGCTCAGCTTGAACTTGGCCTCACAGCGCGTCACGCGCAGCCGAAAGCCGACGATGGCCCCCAGCAGCTTCTGCTGAAAGTCCTCGGGCAGCTCCATCCATTGCTGGGCATAGGCCGGTTCATGCTGGGCAATCAGCCGCTTGAGCAGACGGTCCTTGCCCAATGGGTCATCGATCAGGCCGAGGCTGCCGTAGGCGTGCACGGCCAGGTAGTTCCAGGTCGGCACCTGCTTCAAATCATCATAGTGGCGGGGCGAGACATAGGCACTGGGGCCGTTGAACACGGCCAGCGCCTCGCTCTGCTGTGACAGCCAGGCCCAGTGCGGATTGGCCCGCGCCATATGGCCCTCCAGCAGCCACCCCTCGTCGTCGGGGATGACGGTCAGCGGCACATGGGTGACAAAGGACTTCTGCTCGGCATCCGGCCCGATCAGGAGCGCCAGCGGATTCTCCGCAATCAGTTGGTGGACCAGCTTCAGGTCGGTGACGGCAAATCGGCTCGGGTTGTACATGTCGGGGTGCGGCGCTGAGGTTGCTACGGACCGATGCTAAACGCCACACTGGTACGATGAAAGATCCAAGAATCACCAATCTGACCGGACCAATGGATGCACGCCAGAGACCCGCGCTGAACCTGGACCTCACCGGCCTGCAACTCGACCGCAACCTGGGCCTCAGCGAGCAGATCCACGCCCAGCTGAAGGCGCGCATCCTGCAGGGACAACTGGCAGCCTCGCTGCGGCTGCCGACCACGCGTGAGCTGGCGCACGCGCTGGGGGTGTCGCGCAACACCGTGGTGCGGGCCTACGAGCAGCTGCTGTCCGAGGCCTGCATCGAGTCTCGTCCGGGCGCCGGCACGTTTGTCGCGCCCGTCCGGTCCAAGCCCAGCTTCATGCCGGGCAGCGTGGCAACGCCCCGGGGCCCGGACTCGGCGCTGTGGTCGCGACTTGAGGCCTGGCTTCCGAACCCGGCGCACGGCGGCCCGGTGCGCGCCTTCCGCCATGGCGTGCCGGCGATGGACCTGTTCCCGTTCGAGGTCTGGTCCCGGCTGCAGGCGCGGTTCTGGCGGCACCATCAGCAGCAGACCCTGGGCTACTCGGATCCGGCCGGCGACGCCCGTCTGCGCGAGCTGATCGCCACCTATCTGAACAGCTCGCGAGGCCTGCAATGCGAGGCCTCTCAGGTGCTGCTGACCACCGGCTCGCAGCAGGCGATCTCGCTGTGCGCGCTGGCCCTGCTGCGCCCGGGCGACCGGGTGGCCGTCGAAACACCCGGCTACCGCGCCGCGGCGGCAGCGCTGGGCCTGGCCGGAGCCGAGCTGATCGGCGTGCCGGTCGATGCGCTGGGCCTGCGCGTGCAGGCGCTGCAAAGCCTGGGCACCTTCCGGCTGGCCTATGTCACGCCCTCGCACCAGTTCCCCAGCGGCGCCGTGATGTCACTACAGCGTCGGCTCGATCTGCTGGCCTGGGCCCGGGCGCAGAACGCCTATCTGCTGGAGGACGACTACGACGGCGAATACCGCTACAGCGGCGCACCGCTGCAGCCCCTGGCCTCGCTGGACATCCAGGCCCGGGTGCTCTACATCGGCACCTTCTCAAAGCTCATGTTTCCCGGCCTGCGCCTGGGCTATCTTGTCGCCCCCACGGCCTGGCTGCCGGTGCTGGCCAAGCTGCGCTCGGCGCTGGACCGCCACGCCCCGATTGCCGACCAGGTGGTGATGGCCGACTTCATGGCCGAGGGTCATTTCGGCCGGCATGTGCGGCGCATGCGCCGTGTCAGCCGCACCCGCCGCGACGCCCTGCACGAGACCTGGCAGCGGCACCTTGGCGCCCGACTGCCTCTGCCGGTCACCGAGGCCGGCCTGCATGCCTGCCTTCCACTTGACAGCCTGGAACTGGAGCAGGCGATGGCCGACAGCGCCCTCGCCCGCGGTGTGGAAGTGGGGCGGCTGAGCCAGATTGGCGCGAACACGGCGGCGCCGGTGCGGCCGGGCCTGATGTTGGGCTTTGCCGGCGTGCCGCCCGAGGACATTGCAGCGGCGGTGGCAAGGCTGGCGGCGTGCTGGGCACCAATCCTGGGTTAGCATCACACCGGCCCCGCCTCATTGCAGGGCACGTCGCTCGGACGGTTCCGGGCGCTTACGTGAAAGCTCCATCCATGACTGCCTCCTCGTCGGGCAAGCGCCGCTTTGCGCGCATCGATCGCCTCCCACCCTACGTCTTCAACATCACGGCCGAGCTCAAGCTGGCGGCGCGCCGGCGCGGTGAAGACATCATCGACATGAGCATGGGCAACCCCGATGGGGCCACGCCCGCCCACATTGTCGCCAAGCTGACCGAGGTCGCCCAGCGGCCCGACACCCACGGCTACTCCGCCAGCAAGGGCATACCGCGGCTGCGCCGGGCGATTTCGCACTGGTACGCCAAGCGCTACGGAGTGGACATCAACGCGGACACCGAGGCCATCGTCACGATTGGCTCCAAGGAAGGGCTGGCACACCTGATGCTGGCCACGTTGGACCGTGGCGACACCGTGCTTGTGCCCGACCCCAGCTACCCCATCCACATCTACGGCGCGGTGATTGCCGGCGCCGATATCCGCGCCATCCCGGTGGCCTCCGACGTGGACTTCTTCGCCGAGCTGGAGAAGACCATACGCGGCAGCTATCCCAAGCCGAAGATGATGGTGTTCGGCTTCCCGTCGAACCCGACCGCGCAATGCGTGGAGCTGGACTTCTTCGAGCGCGTGGTCGCGCTGGCCCGCAAGCACGACATCCTCGTCGTCCATGACCTGGCCTATGCCGACATCGTGTTCGATGGCTGGAAGGCCCCGTCCATCATGCAGGTGAAGGGCGCCAAGGAGGTGGCGGTCGAGTTCTTCACCTTGAGCAAAAGCTACAACATGGCCGGCTGGCGGATCGGCTTCATGGTCGGCAACCCGGACCTGGTGGCGGCTCTCGCCCGCATCAAGAGCTATCACGACTACGGCACCTTCACACCCCTGCAGGTGGCTGCCATTGCCGCCCTGGAAGGCGACCAGAGCTGCGTGCAGGAGATTGCCGCCACCTACCAGCGCCGCCGCGATGTGCTGGTCAAGGGCCTGACCGAGGCCGGCTGGGCGGTCGATGCCCCGAAGGCCAGCATGTACATCTGGGCGCGCATTCCTGAGGCCTACCGCGAGCTGGGCTCGCTGGAGTTCGCGCGCCAGCTGCTGGACAAGGCCAAGGTCTGCGTGTCGCCAGGCATAGGCTTCGGCGACCAGGGCGACGGCCATGTGCGCTTCGCACTGATCGAGAACGAGAGCCGAATCCGCCAGGCGGTGCGCGGCATCAAGGCAATGTTCAAGGCGGATGGGCTGGTGAGCGCGGCGTAGTCCCCGGGTATTCCGCAGGGCTTGGGTCATTGCAAATGGGAGGCTGCTCGATATACTGTGTTTATCAACAGTATTCGAGGAGCCTTCCATGCGCCACGACTTCGTCCAGAGCTATCGCCAGACCTATCGCCCCGCGCCCGCCGTGCATCTGCCGGCCTGGCTGCGCAGCCTGTGGCGCTGGCTGTAGCCGCGGCGGACAAAGAAAGAGACGCGCAAACAGAAAAGCCGTTGAGGTCATCAACGGCTTTTTGCACATCTTTTCTTGCACATCTTTGGAGGAGACGGAGGGATTCGAACCCTCGAGGCGCGTTTTAGCGCACCTACTCCC
>JADMJJ010000044.1 GCA_018780645.1 Burkholderiaceae bacterium | reverse complement strand
GACAACGCCTACAAGGCGCGCATCAAGATCCTGGTCAAGGCCGAGGGCCAGAAGTTCATCGACGCCGTGCACATCGAATTCAAGAACATCCTGGAGCGCGACGAACAGGGTGCCGCCCACATCGTGCCCCAGGCCGAGCTGGACCGCGTGGCCGCGCATTTCGTGACGCCCGCCGCCGTGCAGCCGCAGGCTTCCATTGCACTGCTGAGCGCCGACGCGACGCAGGCCTACCGCCGCTGGATTGAGCGCAATGTCCACGCCCACCGCGTCAGCGGCTACCGCTCGGTGACCCTGTCGCTGAAGCGCACCGGCCAGGCGCCGGGCGACGCCACCGACACGCAGATGGAGCTGGCCGCCGACCTGGCCGACCGTTTCAGCCAGGGCGAGTTGCGCGTCAGCCACGACCAGAATCTGGTCCTGCCCTGGGTGCGCGAGAGCGATCTGGCCGAGCTGTTCCAGGCCGCCAAGGCCGCCAGCTTCGCCACGCCGAACATCGGCCTCCTGACCGACATGATTGCCTGCCCCGGCGGCGACTTCTGCGCGCTGGCCAACGCCCGCTCGATCCCGATTGCTGCCGACCTGACCGCGCGCTACGAAGACCTCGACGAGCTCTACGACATCGGTGACATCGACCTGCACATCAGCGGCTGCATCAACTCTTGCGGCCACCACCACAGCGGCCATATCGGCATCCTCGGTGTCGACAAGGACGGCAAGGAGTGGTACCAGGTCTCGCTGGGCGGCTCGGACGGCTCCACCCTCAGCGGCGGCTCGGTGCCCGGCAAGGTGATCGGCCCGTCCTTCGCTGCCGACGAGGTGGCTGACGTGATCGAGGCCGTGGTTCAGACCTACCGCGCCCAACGCAATGCCGGCGAGCGCTTCATCGACACCGTGCGCCGCATCGGCCTGGAGCCGTTCAAGGCACCGGCCAACGCCGTGCGCACCTCCACCGGGGCGGCCAGCCATGTTGCCGCCGCTGCGGTCACCGTCTGAAGGATCACGACATGAAATTCATCGATACCCATCAAGACGCCTGGCACCAGGTCATTGGCGAAGACGGTCCCAAGCCCGATCCGGACCCGCACCCCAATCTGCTCTTGAGCCTGGAGCAATGGCATGCCGTGCGCGACCACTGGCCCGCGGGCCTGGCCACCGGCGTGATCGTGCCCAATGACGCCGACATCGAGACCCTGGAGCAGGACCTGCCCCGCCTGAGCCTGATCGTGCTGCAGTTCCCCAAGTGGATTGACGGCCGAGCCTACAGCCAGGCCCGGCTGCTGCGCTCGCGCTACCGCTATGCCGGCGAGGTGCGCGCCATCGGCGACGTGCTGGTGGACATGCTGCAACTGCTGCAGCGCACCGGCTTCGACGCGGTGGTGCTGCGCCATGACCAGAGCGTCAACGCGGCCCAGCGCGCCCTGGGCTTCTTCCCGGCCCACTACCAGGGCGACACGCAGGACAACCGGCCCTGGTTCCTGAAGTCGGCCGAGCAAGCAGCAGCACAGGTGCAGTGATGAGTGACGGTGTTTCGATGCTCTCCCCCCTGGGCGGCCCGCTCCCCACGGCCTCGGCCATCGGCCTCTACGCCCGAGAGACCGCCGGCTTTGCCGAGCGCCTGGCTTCGGCCGTTGAGCGCCTGCAGGCCGCCGCGGCCCGGCATGGCGCCGGCCTGGTGCAGTCCACCAGCCTTGGCGCCGAAGACATGGTCATCACCGACTTGATCGCGCGGCACCAGTTGCCCATCGCCATCGCCACGCTGGACACCGGCAAGCTGCACAGCGAAACGCTGGCACTGATCCCGAAGATCGAGGCACGCTATGGCCGCAAGGTCGATGTGTTCAGCCCGGTCCATGACAGCGTGATCCACTTCGTCCGCGTGCGCGGCGAGAAGGCGATGTACGAGAGCCTGGCCCTGCGCAAGGAATGCTGCGGCATCCGCAAGCTGGAGCCCTTGTCGCGCATGCTGAGCAACCGCACCGGCTGGATCACCGGCCTGCGCCGTGAGCAATCGGCCAACCGCGCCGTCGTGCCCTTCGATGAGCTCGATGGCCAGGGCCGGGTCAAGTTCAACGCGCTGGCCGACTGGAGCTGGGCCGACGTGTGGCACTACATCAAGACCTTCGATGTGCCCTTCAACGAGCTGCATGACCAGTTCATGCCCAGCATAGGCTGCGAACCCTGCACCCGCGCGATCGCCGTCGGCGAGGACTTCCGCGCCGGCCGCTGGTGGTGGGAAGACGAGAATGCCAAGGAATGCGGCCTGCACAAGGCGCAATCCAATGAAGAACTGACGACTGGAGCAACGGCATGAATGCCCCCGTGAACATTGACAAGCTGCTGCCCGACCTGGACCACCGGCACCTCGACCATCTGGAAGAAGAAGCCATCTTCATCCTGCGCGAAGTGGCCGCGGCCTTCGAGCGGC